>NZ_LS483370.1:3333333-4745000 GCF_900475285.1 Pseudomonas taetrolens
CCATGACCGAGTTCAACTCAGGCGCATGGCTTGCCGTGGCAAAGCCCACTTGTGCAGGATATGTACCCACCGTGCTGGTGATGTGCAACTGCTTGCTAAAGTGTTGGGCAATCAAATAACGCGAACTCAGCAGCGGACTGATCGCCCCATCCGCCTTGCCCTCAGCCACCATGGTCAGTGCCGTCGCCGCACTATCGGCATTCAGCACCTGAACCTGCGGGTAGGTCTGGCGCACAAATTCACCCAGTACATTTCCGCGCACCATGGTCACTCGCTTGCCCGCCATCTGATCCAGCGTGACAGGGTTTTCAGGGCCGATGCGGGTCACCAGCACGAAAGGCGTTGTGACGTAAGGCCGGGTGGGTTGCAGCGCGCTGTTTAGACCCGTTTTAGGGATGAACGCACCCACCAGATCGGCCTTGCCGCTGATGACCAACTGTTCCATAGCTTCAACCGAATCCCCCCGTACCGGCTCGAATTGAATGCCCGTACGCGCACTGATCGTGGCGAGGACATCAGCCACTAACCCTTTGAATGTGCCTTGTTCATCGAAAAACGAAAACGGCAGAAACTGATCATTGATCGCCACTTTCAGGCGCGTATGCTCCCGCACCCAGCGCTGCTCATCGGGGGTGAAATCAAGCCGCCAGCGATTATTCATTTGCGGCCCTTCGGAGCTCCAGCGCCGCAGAATGGTCATCCGTTCACTGGCCGGGATCACGGCCAGCGCCGCGTTCACCGCAGACAGTAACCGCTTGTTACCGCGCCTCAGGGCAAACGTGAACGGATTGGCCTCCAGCCGTGAAAAGTCTGCCAGTTGCACATTGTTCAAATAGTTTTTTTTGATCAGGTAATGCGCACTGATGAAGTCGCCTAGGTAGACGTCCGCCTGACCAAACGCCACGGCCCCGATCGCCGTCAGGGTGGAGGGATACAGTTGCAGCGTGGCCTCGGGATAAAACGCGTGAACACTTTCGGGCGGCAAGTAGTGATCCAGCATCGCCACGCGCAGGCCCGCCAGGTCGTCGGGCAGTTCCTCTCGAGGGCTGATGCGCGTCACCAGGGCGGGCGAGTCGTCAGCATAGGCAAGACTCAGTACCAGCCCGGGGTCTGCCGCCTCAAAACCATTGGCACTGCTCAACAGGTCGATTTCGCCACGCTTGAGCGCGGCTATCGCCAGCGGCCGCGTCGGATAGCACCTGACCTCGATGGGCACATTCAGCAACTGCGACAACAACGCGGCATAGTCAGCGGTCAGCCCTTCGAATTCCTCGCCGCTGGACGTCAAATCAAAAGGCGGGTAGTCGGGTGCAGAAACACCCAGGCGAAGGGTGCCTTTGTGTTTGAGCCATTGCCTGTCAGCGGGTGCAAGTTCCACGCTGTACCCTTCCACGCTTGAACGACCCAACAGCCCTAGCGTTTGTACAGACGTGTCAGCTATTGCACTGTGCAGCCCGATAATAAGAAGTAACAGTCCGGCCAGTCCTTGCCACACAAGGACCTTCATTTAAATCAGGTCATTGCGTTTGGCAAAATCTGCCAGATAAACCACCGACTTGATGTTGAGCTTTTCGATCAGGCGCGTTTTGTAAGTGCTGATGGTCTTGCTGCTCAACGTCATGTCTTCAGCGATTTTCTTGTTGCTCAGCCCTCGCGCCAGTTGCTGCAAGATGCTCAGCTCCCGGGCAGACAACTGTTCGATCAGCTCGAGATCGGACAACGTCCCGTCACTGTTGCGCACGGACGTAATGGTCAGGTTGGGGAAAAACATATAACCATCCATGACCACTTTGATTGCCCGCAGCAACTCACTGAGGTCCTGGGTCTTGGAGATGAAACCGGCGGCACCGGCCTTCATGCAGCGCTGTGAATAAAACAGCGGCGGTTGCGAGGTGAGCACCAGTATCCGGCTGTTCAGGCCAGAAGCCTTGATCCGGCTGATCACATCAAGACCATCCAGACCCGGCATCGTGATGTCCAGGATCACCATGTCCACGACATGCTGACGTGCCAGTTGAACCGCATCGATGCCATTGGTTGCTTCTGCCACAACGTTATAGCCCTGGTTTTGCAGTAGGACTTTAACCGCTGAGCGGATCAGCGAATGATCATCGGCAATCAGAACTTTAAACATTTAACCCCCCCGCCATTAGCCCGGGCTACTGTTCGTATCGGCTGTATATCTATCGTTTTGAATAGAAACAACATCGCTTGAACGGAGAAAAATGCGCTAATGAATGATAGAAAAATTATAGGATATTTCCTACAAACTTTCTCGTCACCCGCGATCAAAAATGAAGACTGCATACAGAGAACCGGTTGAAATAAAGCCGCGCATAATCGCCATTTGAATCCCGCTTACATGAAGGGATTAATCTACCGAACTTGTAGGACTTTTCTCAAATATACGAACTGCTGTGCTGCATCGCTTTACTCTGTCGTACTTGAGCTCCAGAAAGCCTGAACCACCAGGGTCGACGTCGAGATCCTCGCAATCAGGGCATCCAGTTCATCACCGTCCACCGAGGTCGCGACCAGCGTCGCTTCAATCTCGACGTCATCCTGGCCAAAGGGATGCATATCCAGATCACGTGCCGGGTAATTGCTGCGCTCCAGTTCGGCCTCCAGCAGAGCCAGCGCGGCCTTCTGCTGATGACGTCGGGCAATGACGTAAACCATGTAGGTCACTTCGGACGAGATCACGTCCAGCGGCTGGCGGTTAATGTTGTTAACGATCGGGCGCAACAACGTATTGGCCGCAAGCACAAACAGCGTGCCAAGCAAGGCTTCCACAACCAGGTCTGCACCGGCGCAGGCACCGATGGCGGCTGATGCCCATAATGTGGCCGCTGTGTTCAGCCCGCGGACGTTGCCCTCCTCGCGCATGATCACCCCCGCGCCCAGAAAGCCGATGCCGGACACGACATACGCCACCACCCTCACCGCGCCTTCAGCACCGCCCAGGCGGTTGGCCATGTCGACGAAAATAGCCGCGCCCACCGCCACCAGCACATTGGTGCGTAAACCTGCCGTACGTTGGCGATACTGACGCTCATAACCGATCAGCCCGCCCAGAATAAAAGCAGCGCTGAGACTGACCAGCGTGTCGATCAAGGACGTCAGGTTGATGTTGTTAAGTGCTTGCATGTCGTTGTCCCCGGGCAGCGATACCACTGCCGGCCGTACGTACGCGCCAGGTCATGAACACAAGCGTGCACGGTGTGTAGCGAGCCGCGAAAACAGGCGATCGCACACGTCGATATCAATGAGAGGACGTCGATGATCAGGTCAGGACTGACCTGATCAGGAGGCCGCTTCTCGCTGTTCAGCAAGAAGCGGCAGGAAAGTCTGCGCGCTAGCTTGCCGAGTAAGTACCGATGAATAGCATCGGAAGATGACTGTCACTCGAACTGGTAACCACTGAAGGGCTCCGCTATTGATAAAAACGCCGGCAGCTTACGCTCGGTGTTTTAGTGAGTAAACCGAAAATCCCTCTCGACCCGGCTGAACCGCAAGGTTCTTCAGCAAAGGTTCAGCCTGACCCCGCCAATGCCTCCCTAAGCACATCCGTGGGGCACGTACGGGCGCTTTAGCTGGCGTTGGCCAGTAACCTTTCGGCCAGTTCGTGGCGCGTGTGGCGGTTCTTGTCATGGGCGTACAGCGAGGCCGAAATGTCTTCGGCCCGAATCGGCAACACTGACAGCAGCGTGTCGCTCAGGCCGTGACTGGCCTGGCTGAAACCCTGCATGTAGATCCCGGCCTTGCAACGCTCGTCGGTGATCACGCGATAATCGCGGCCTACCTCGAAGTCACCCAGGTACTCGGCCAACGGTGCCAGCAAATGACGGTGCATTTGCCGCTCATAACCGGTGGCCAGAATCACTGCATCGTAGACCTGCTCGCTCAATTCACCGCTGGCCGTATTGCGCAGGGCAAGTGTGATGCCCTGCTCGCCCGCCACAGCGTTTTCAATGCACGTCAGGCTGCGGAATGCATGACGCGCGATGCCTGAAACTTTCTGGCGATAGAAAATCCCGTAAATGCGCTCGATCAGGTCGATGTCCACCACCGAATAGTTCGTGCTCTGGTACTCGGTGATCAGACGCTCACGCTCGGCGGTATTTTGCGCAAACATCAGATCGGTGAATTCAGGCGAGAACACTTCGTTAACGAATGGACTGTCATCCGCAGGTTTCAGTGCCGAGCCACGCAGGATCAAATCGACCTGCACCGACGGATAGCTGTCGTTCAGGTCGATAAAAGCTTCCGCCGCACTCTGCCCGCCGCCGATAATCGCGATGCGCATCGGTTTACCTGACACGCAGGACTGCCGGGCCATGCGCTCAAGATAGTGCGAATGATGGAATACCCGGCTGTCATCCTTGAGTGCCTTGAACGCCTGCGGAATACGCGGCGTACCACCTGCACTGACCACCACCGAGCGCGTGGTGCGCACCCATTGCTGGCCCTGGGTATCGCGGGAAATTACGCGCAGCGCTTCAACCTGCTGCTGGTGCAGCACCGGCTCAATGGCCAGCACTTCTTCGCCATAACGGCTCTGCGCCTCAAAGTGCGACGCCACCCAGCGCAGGTAGTCATTGAACTCCATGCGGCAAGGATAAAAGGTCCCAAGGTTAATGAAATCCACCAGCCGACCATGGGCCTTCAGATAATTGACGAAGGAGAACGGGCTGGTTGGATTGCGCAAGGTGACCAGATCCTTGAGAAAGGAAATCTGCAATTCACTCTGGGTCACCAGCGTATTGCCATGCCAGCGATAATCGGCCTGCTTGTCCAAAAACAACACGTCCAAGGGGCCCTGAACCTGTCCTCGTTCTTCCAGGGCGATGGCCAGCGCCAGGTTGGAAGGCCCGAAGCCGATGCCGATCAGATCATGAACGACGGACGAAGCGATTGCCTGTGACATTTTCAGTGTCCTCTGGATGACCCCTCAACAGAGGGAAAAAAGCCCGTGACCTGAGTGATCCATGACAGAACAACAGGTCGTCTGTTGAGTAGGAACGAGCATCTGGAAATGAAATTTAGGCGTTGTCCCACATCCGGATTCGAACGCGACAATGCTTCATGGCGTTGACAATGTTCTTCTCGACCACACTGCGCGACACTCCCAGGCGCTCGGCAATCTCAAGGTGAGACAGTCCCTCCAGCTTGCGCAGCAAAAAACTGTCGCGGCACGCCGCAGGCAGCTCTGCCAAGGCTCGCTGAAGCATCTCCAGACGCTGGCCATGATCCATCAGGACCTGTGGCGAGGGGCTGAAAAAACGCTCTTCGGTGTCCAGGACATCCAGGGGTTCGATCTGGCGCAAGGTGTTGCGCCGATGGCCGTCGATCACCAGGTTGAGCGCCGTGCGGTACAGAAATGCCCGAGGCTGCTCGATCGGTTCGGCAGCGGTACGCTCCAGCACCCGCACATAAGCGTCATGCACCACATCTTCGGCCGCCTGGGCATTGCCTAGCCTGGCACTCAAGAAGCTCACCAGCTCGCGATAGTAGTTTTCCAACATGACTCCTGACCGCAATGGCAGCGGCAACTTTCCATGAGCGCAGAACAGACTGAGTGGGATAGCGGCATGATGATGGCACTTTCGCCGATGTAATTTATAGTAATTCTCATATAGATTTAAAGCGCCAACACCGTAACGACACCGAAATGTTCAGTAATATCCTTGTGGAAACACCGTTAAATTCCCGCTTCAACCCTTCGTTTACTCAACAGCTCCCCGTGTCTGTCGTGCCATCGACAGCGTTTGCTCTTGGGCCTTGCCGCCCAACGGTATGACAACGGGCCGATTTCCATTGCCCGGAACCCTGCATGAAACGCCCTCGACAGACCCGCCGTGCACTGCTGATTGCCTTGAGTTTATTGCTTGTCGTTGCCCTTGCTGTCTGGCTTTGGCTGAAGCCCGGCCGGGAGGCATTTGACACCGTGCCTGTCACCCGCGGTGATATCGAAAGTAGCGTTACCGCTCTGGGCACCTTGCAACCCAGACAGTATGTTGACGTGGGGGCGCAAGCATCCGGGCAAATCCATAAAATCCATGTCGACGTCGGTGATGAAGTCAAGGAAGGCCAGTTGCTGGTCGAAATCGACCCCTCGACTCAAACCGCCAAGCTTGACGCCAGCCGCTACGCCATTGACAACCTCAAGGCCCAGTTGCAAGAACAGCGCGCCCTGCACGACCTGGCCCGGCAAAAATATCAGCGCCAGCAGACCCTCGCCCAGGGCGGCGCCACCCGCCAGGAAGATATCCAGAGCGCACAGGCCGAAGTGCGCACCACTCAGGCTCGGGTCAACATGTTCAAGGCACAGATTCGCCAGGCGCAGGCGAGCTTGCGCAGTGACGAGGCTGAGCTGGGCTATACCCGCATCTATGCGCCCATGTCCGGCACCGTCGTGGCGCTGGATGCCCGCGAAGGCCAGACCCTCAATGCCCAGCAACAAACACCGCTGATCCTGCGCATCGCCAAGCTGTCTCCCATGACCGTCTGGGCCGAGGTATCGGAAGCGGACATCGGTCATGTCAAACCCGGCATGCCGGCTTATTTCACCACCTTGAGCGGCGGTAACCGGCGCTGGGCCAGCACCGTGCGCCAAGTGCTGCCCGTGCCGCCCAAACCGTTGAATGAAGCCAGTCAGGGCGGGGGCAGCCCGTCCAATTCCGGCAAGAGCGGAAGTGCCCGTGTGGTGCTGTACACCGTGCTCCTCGACGTCGACAACGCCGATCAGGCACTGATGCCGGAAATGACCACTCAGGTGTTTTTCGTCGCCGGCCAGGCCAGGAATACCTTGCTCGCACCGATCGTGGCCTTGCAGGGCAGTACCGAGGGTGAGCGTCAGACCGCTTACGTGGTGGCAAAAAACGGCAAGGTCGAACCCCGCGATATTCGCACCGGCCTCAGCGACCGTTTGCGGGTGCAAGTGCTCGAAGGCCTGAACGAAGGTGATCACCTGCTCATCGGCCCTGCCATCGGCAATGGAGGCTGAATGCCCACTCCCTTGATTGACCTGCAGGACATTCGCAAGGTCTACGGCGGCGTCGACGCCCCTGAAGTGCATGTGCTCAAGGGCGTCAGCCTGTCGATCCATGCCGGCGAATTCGTGGCGATCGTCGGGGCTTCAGGCTCGGGCAAATCGACCCTGATGAACATTCTCGGCTGCCTTGATCGCCCGACCAGCGGCCGCTATCTGTTTGCCGGCGAAGACGTCGCCAATCTCGATACCGATGAACTGGCCTGGCTGCGCCGCGAGGCTTTTGGCTTTGTGTTTCAGGGCTACCACCTGATCCCTTCCGCCTCGGCACAGGAAAACGTCGAAATGCCGGCGATTTATGCCGGCATGCCCGCCGCCGAACGGCATGTCCGCGCCGCTGCTCTCCTCGCCCGCCTGGGTCTGGCCGAGCGCACCGCCAACCGTCCGCATCAACTGTCGGGAGGTCAGCAACAGCGGGTTTCGATTGCCCGGGCCCTGATGAACGGCGGGCACATCATCCTCGCTGACGAACCCACCGGTGCCCTCGATAGCCACAGCGGCGCCGAGGTCATGACCCTGCTCGACGAGCTGGCCAGCCAGGGGCATGTGGTTATCTTGATTACCCATGACCGTGAAGTCGCTGCCCGAGCCAACCGGATCATCGAGGTGCGCGACGGCGAGGTCATCAGTGACAGCGCCAACGGCGAGCCACCCGCGCCCACCGATAACCCCAAAGCCTTGCAAGCCATCGACCTGCGCCAGCGACTCAGTGCGGGCAGCGAAGCCCGGGGGGCCTGGAAAGGCGAGTTGCTGGATGCAGTGCATGCCGCGTGGCGGGTGATGTGGATCAATCGTTTCCGTACGGCCCTGACCTTGCTCGGCATCGTGATCGGCGTGGCCTCGGTGGTGGTGATGCTGGCGGTTGGCGAAGGCAGCAAACGCCAGGTGATGGCGGAAATGGGCGCGTTTGGCTCAAATATTATTTACCTCAGCGGCATGTCTCCCAGACCCCGGGCGCCACTGGGCATTGTGACGCTCAATGATGTGGCCGCCCTGTCGACCCTGCCGCAAGTGAGAATGATCATGCCGATCAATGGCGCCGACATTGGCGTGCGCTACGGCAACGTCGACCACACGATGTACACCGGCGGCAATGGCATCGATTTTCCGGCGATTTTCAACTGGCCGGTAGTGCAGGGCAACTTCTTCACCCAGGCCGACGAAGATGCCGCTGCTGCAGTCGCGGTGATCGGTAAAAAGGTCCGCGACAAAGTACTCAAGGATGTGCCCAATCCGATTGGCCAGTACATCCTGCTGGAAAACGTGCCCTTCCGCGTCGTCGGCATCCTCGCGAAAAAAGGGGCCAGCTCCGGCGATTCGGACAGCGACAGCCGCATCGTGGTGCCTTACTCCGCCGCCAGCGTGCGCCTGTTCGGCAGCCATAATCCCGAATATGTGGTGATCGCCGCAGCCGATGCAAGCAAGGTCCATCAAACCGAGCAGGCCATTGAGCAACTGATGCTCAAACTGCACCACGGCCAACGCGACTTCGAAATCACCAACAACGCTGCGATGATTCAGGCAGAAGCCAAAACCCGTAACTCCCTGTCGCTGATGCTCGGTTCAATTGCCGCCATCTCGCTGCTGGTGGGCGGTATCGGGGTGATGAATATCATGCTGATGACCGTACGCGAGCGTACCCGAGAGATCGGCATCCGCATGGCGACCGGTGCGCGTCAGCGCGACATCCTGCGCCAGTTCCTGACCGAAGCCTTGATGCTCTCGGTGGTAGGAGGCGTGGCGGGTATCGTCCTGGCATTCATGGTCGGCGGCGTACTGCTGCTGTGCGATGTGGCGGTCGCGTTTTCTGTGATCTCAGTCCTCGGCGCCTTTGCTTGCGCGCTGGTGACGGGTGTCATTTTCGGCTTTATGCCGGCCCGCAAAGCTGCCCGGCTCGACCCGGTCACGGCCCTTACCAGTGAATGATTTCTTGATGAAGCCGTCTTTGAGCCTGCTGTCCACATGCCTGTTGCTGGCCGCGTGCAGCCATTCCCCTACACGTGACGACAGCGGCATTGTGCCGCCCGCCGCCTGGCAGTCCACGCACTCACAGGCCAACCAGCAACTCGACCAACACTGGTGGAGCGCGTTTGGCAGTCCTGAACTGGATCGCCTGATCGCCCAGGCAAAAGCTGGCAGCCATGACCTGGCTGCCGCCATGGCACGGGTCCGTCAGGCCCGCGCCAGCGCCACGATCGCAGGCGCTCCGCTGTTGCCGGAGGTCAAATTCGGCGGCAGTGGCAATCGTGAAAAACTGCTGCGCGGTCAGGGTTACAGTCAGCTCGATACCAGCGATGACGACAAGGCCGTGGACTATTTTGATGCCAGCCTGACGGCCAGCTATGAGGTGGACTTCTGGGGGGGCAAAGCCGCGGCCCGGGACAGTGCCGAGCAAGTGCTCAGGGCCAGCGAGTTCGATCGGGACACCGTTGAGCTGACCCTGCTCAGCGGCGTGGCCACCCTTTATGTACAAACCCTGGCGCTTAACGAGCAAGTGCGCATTGCCCGGCTCAACCTGACGAATGCAGAACGCGTGTTACAGGTGGTGCAAACCCGCTATGACGCCGGATCGGCCACGGCATTGGAGCTGGCTCAGCAAAAGAGCCTGATGGCCGCCCAGCAACGCCAATGGCCGCTGATGCAACAACAGGCGCAAGAAGCACGCATCAGTCTGGCGGTACTGCTCGGCCAGCCCGTGCAAAACCTTGAGCTTGACGGTAGGGCATTTGCCCGGTTGCACTGGCCGAAGATCGCCAGCGGCCAGCCCGGCCACCTGCTGAGCCGTCGGCCCGACATTGCCAGTGCCGAAGCCAAACTGGCGGGCGCCCATGCCGACATCACCGTTGCCCGTGCCGCCATGCTGCCCGGCCTGACTTTGAGTGCCAGCCTGGGCTCCGGGGCGGACTCCTTCAGCGATATTTTGCGCAGCCCGTTCTACACCCTCACCGCAGGGCTCGCGGCCCCCATTTTCAATAACGGCCGCCTCAGCGCCGAACGCGACAAAGCCACAGCCCGCCAGCAAGAGCTGCTGCAAACCTATCGGGGAAGCATCATCAATGCCTTCGCCGACGTCGAAAAAGCGCTCAACAGTGCCCACGGGCTGGATCAACAGCGTTACTGGCAGGACGAGGAACTCAAACAGGCCCGGCAAGCTTTCGACATGGCCGAGAACCGCTATCAGGCGGGTGCGGAAATGCTGCTGACGGTACTGGAAACCCAGCGCACGCTGTATCAGGCTCAGGATCAACAGGTGCAACTGCGCATGGCGCGACTGCAAGCCAGCATCGCGCTGTACAAGGCGCTGGGGGGTGGCTGGCACTCACAGTAAACCCGGTGTTCATTCGCCCCGGGCTTCACCCGAGCCGGCCTGAACGCCAAGGCCGTTCAGGCCTTGAGCGACAGGTGCCGTGCATACCAGGGCCGACGCGGCACCCGACGCAACAGGTGAGTGAGCGTGCTCTCCTCGCCAAACGTGATGCGCAATGCCAGCTTCATGGTTTCCGGGTCCATTTCCACGGTTTTGCCTGCGGCCAGACCCGGCACCGTGCTGCAGCCATGGGTAGTGGGCCCCAACCACGGATCATCCACTTCCACCCAACGGCCCGGCGCAAACCACGGTACGCCATTGACCTCCTGACGCTGCAACTCACCGGGATGAAAGCGCTCGTGGGCACGGAACCAGTCCTCCAGGCGATCATCAATCCAGCCGTGAAAACTCCAGAACACCGGATTGACATGGGAAGAGAACGGATCGCCCAAAAAATCGTTTTCAGGTACAAACCAGCGCGCAGCAAAATCAGCCGGGTCGCGGGCCATGGGCACCGGCGCACCGTTGGAGGGATCGCGGGGCACAGAGGCCCAGCGCATGTGCAGCCAGTCATGCAGGCCCAGTTCCACCTCTGAACCAAACTGGCCGAGTGTCAGGGTCGACAGGTAGCGAGGGTCGCGATAACGCGATTCCCAGACCTCAAAGTTAGCGTGGAAGGTTTCGGGCTGTTTGATATCGCTGAGCCATTGGGTATAGGCCTCATCCCCCTCTGCCAGCCAGGTCGGCGGCAAGGCGCTGCCATCATGGTTGTCAAAGTAGCGGCCAAAACCTGCACGGTCGCGTTCAAGCTCGGGTTGAGGCAACGGGAAAGATGCCCACGCAGGCAGGTCCTGCAGGGAACGCGCCGTGCGCAACATGTGTCGGTGCATAAAAAAGAAGTCCACACCCGAGCCATTACGATCCTTGCGCGGGCCACGGGCATCGCGCTCTTTGCCGCGTTGACCGGGTTGCCAGCCAATACCGCGCAAGGCATTGCGTTTGTCTTCCGACAGTTCGTGCCAAGTATCGCGGGAAGCATGCCAGAGCTGATGAAACAGCCGGTGTTCGGGCGCCACCAGCCAGGCCAATAGCGGCGCCTCCAGGGCAATACGTTCACGGGCTTCGGGAAAGGTGTGCTTGAGGGCGACGAAGCGGTTGTCCTGCTCAGGCAGCCCCAGCGGGCGATCCAGGCGTTGCACGCGCCCGCTCAAGGTGCCGCTGCCCGCGTTGCCGTAGGTGCCCCAGACTTCGTCGAGGCTAAAACTGAATTCGTAATCTGGCTGGCCGTTGAGCGTATCGCTGCGAGTCAAGCGCCAGTGCATTCGTTTGGCATCGGGGGCTACCAGATCGCCGAGGATGCGGTAGTGCGGTGCGGTCTCTCCCTGCAACACCGCTGCGGTATCCAGATAACCGCGGACACCGCGTCCGCGGGGAGCGATGTCCAGCCATAGCTCCAGATCATCCGCGGGCAAGCCCTCAAGTCCGGCCTCGCGGCCATTAAACTTGATACGCCAGCGCCCACGTAGCTGATCCGCCAATTGCTGGCCGGCGGTGTCGGCCAGCTCGACCGTCGCTTCACCGGGCGTGACCGGTTCGTCTGCTTGCGTTAACGCTCGGTGCGCGTAGAACGCTGCTGGCGCTGCCGCGCCGGTGATCGCCAAACCTGCGATGAACCCTCGTCGAGAAATCGTCATTGCCCTACCTGTCTCAGCCTGAATGCAGGCGTTATCCAAGCTAGAACGTTTGCTCGACACTTAAATTTAAGCCACCTGCCCGGGGCTGACGACGGCTGCGCCGCCGGACGCGGGCTCGCTCTACTCGACCGCTGCTACACATGACCTTTGTCGCAGGCTGCGACTTCGCATTAGGCAGCGGTTAAAGGCCAAACCGTTGCAGTTGCATTTCCTGCAGGCGGCTCAGGGTGCGGCGGAAGGCAAACGCCAGGTATCCCTGGGTATAGAGCTCATCCATCGGTACCCGGGCCTCAACGCACACCGGCACTTTGCGGTCGTAACATTCGTCGATCAGGGCAATAAAACGCCTCACACTGTCGTCGAACCTGGACAGCTGCGGCAGTTCACGGTCTCCGGCTTCGACCTTGACCGCGCCATCTTCCGTACCACGGGCAATCTTGCCTTCCCGTTGCTCGGCACTCAGGCACGGCACTTCGCTCAGTAGAATCACCTTGAATTGGTCGCAGATCTCCATAAATTCGGTCGCGGCCAACGGCTGCTCACAGAGCTCATGAAAGTTGCACCACAGCACACTGTCGCTGGCACCCACCACCTGCAATGAACGATGGCCCACAGGCACAGGCTGGTCCGATACCGTCTGGCCCCGGGTCAATGTCTCAAACATGCCGGGCATCACACTTGGCTCATCCGGCTTCGTCACCCAATAGCGCTGATGGGCAATACCAGGGTGCAGCCGGTGATCCTCGATCCCGTCCACCGACACCACGTCCATGTGGTTAAGAATGGCAGTGATTGCAGGTGCAAAACGGTCCCGATTGAAGCCATGACCGTAGAGCTGTTCAGGCGGTTGGTTAGAGGTACATACCAGCACCACGCCTTCATCGAACATCACCTGAAACAAACGCCCCAAAATGATCGCGTCACCAATGTCATTGACGAACAACTCGTCGAAACACAGCACTTTCAGTTCTTTGGCCAGGCCCTGGGCCAACGCCTTGAGCGGGTCGGCAGTGCCGATCAACTGAAACAGACGCTGATGAACCCATTGCATGAAGTGATGAAAATGCTGGCGCCGGGCGGGCACCCGCAGACTCTGATAGAACTGATCCATCAACCAGGTCTTGCCCCGACCCACCGGCCCCCATAAATACACCCCACTGACCGGCCCGGCTCCGAGGTGCAATGCATCATGACAGCGCTGCAGCGCCTGCACCGCCTGCCACTGAGCGGGATCATGAACAAAACCTTGTTCTTCAATAGCCCGTTGCCAGGCGCTGAGGGGGGACTCGACATTCATACCGATAGCTGGCTCCTGATTCAGACGCGGCAGTATGCCAGCAAGAAGAGCGTAAAAGCCTTGAAAAACCGCAAGTTCGCCGCACATTGTTACCCCTGCGGTAACAGAGCATTTTGCCATCTGGGGTTTTAAGTTTTTTGAATCGGCGTAACATTTATTGCATGTTCCACGCATGACTTAACAGGCGTAAACGGCACTTCGTACGGGCATATTGATCACTCAAGTCGCACCGTAACTTCTTCCCGCCACACCGGCAAATGAAGTCAGTCAGTTTTAACGTTTGATTACTTTAGAGGCCACACTCATGAAAACCTTATTTGCACTGTTCCTTGCCGGTTTTGCTAGCTTGGCGATGGCCGGTGAAACAACACAGTCACACCATTCGTCGATCGAGCATTACCGTTACGGGTCCAAACTGGACATTGCCAAAGTCATTAGCCTTTCCAGCATCCCCGATGTGTGTGAAGTGGTGCCGGCCACCATGACTTATGAAGACCATCAGGGTCAGCGCCACACCGTGGAGTATCAAGTCATGGGCAACGGCTGCAGCATGCACTAAACGCTCCTTGCTGGCCCCGGCCCCCTCTTTCCAGGGGGCTTTTTTATTAAACACAGGGTGACGGCTCAAACAGTCAAGATGAGACTGAGGTGATCGAGGACAATCTGGATATTGCGTTTTTAGAAACCCGCACAAGTACTTGCTATCGCTCCAATTCGCCTGATTCCTCAATCAAAACCAATACCGCCATGCCCCCTAACAACCCCATGAGACACCCTGCATTATTACGATCTTAACTCTGAGTGCAGCAGGGAGTTCATTCAAGTCATCGATACTTAGTCCTCCTCTCTTGAGGTAGGCATTCGGAAACGTAATAACCCCTGAAATCCCGCCCATTAATAAAAGCCTCCCCCAAGGTCCACTCTGTTTTAATGGAGCGCGGGTCGTAACAGCCTTACTATGTTTCAATAATCCAACATTTAAAAAGGCCTTTTGACGATCGTCGTTCAGGGTTAATCTCGGCTCAGACAAATGGCAAGGAGCCACCCCGATGCGAATCATCCCCACCCTCTACACCCGGCAATTGCTGTTGCAACCCTTGACCCTGGCGGACGCCGACGCCATCCAGTTGCGTTTCGCGCACTGGGAAGTGGTGCGTTACTTGAACGCTTTCGTCCCCTGGCCTTATCCGCAAGACGGTGCGTTAAGTTATTTGCGAGAGGTGGCACTCCCGGCAATGGCGAGAGGCACAGAGTGGCATTGGACCCTCAGGTTGTTGTCACACCCTGACAACGTGATCGGTTGTATCAGCCTGATGGATGAAGTCGACAACAATCGGGGGTTCTGGCTGTCTCCACCCTGGCAAGGTCAAGGTTTGATGAGTGAAGCCTGTGAAGCCGTGGACAGCTTTTGGTTCGAGACACTGGGGCGCCCAATGATGCGCGTGCCAAAAGCCGCACCCAACGTGGCTTCGCGCCGGATATCGGTGCGAGGGGGAATGCGCCGGGTCAGCAGCCAGGAGAAAAACTTTGTCAGCGGCCGGTTTGTCTGTGACCTGTGGGAAATTACCCGCGCGCGATGGCTCTCGCGCCACGGGAAAGCCTGAAAAAATGCCCGATCCCGTGCTGATACCATCAGTAGGCAGGATCGGGACACCCTTGCTCAGCAAGCCATTCGTGTGATGCTGTCGAGCATCAGTCCTTCTTCTCGCTCAACACTTTGCCAGTGGCGTCAAATGTGGTTTCAACCTCGACTTCAACGCCGTCAATCTTCTTGACCCCTTCGGTTTTCCAGATACCGGTGGCCGGGTTTTCCAGCTCGATGCTCTTGATCGTGGTGTAGCCCGCCTTGTTTTTGAAGACCTCGACAGCCTCTTTGGAGAACGCCCAGTTCGGATCAACAGGGGCTTGGGCCATTGCAGCGCCAGAGCTCAACAAAACAGCAGTGGTAATAGCGGCGGCAAACGTTTTCTTCAACATTGTCTTAACTCCATTAATTGATGTTGTGTCAGGCACTTCTCGTGCCGCAGTAACCGTAGCAGAGAAAAAAAAGACTATGCGGGGTAAATGACAGGCTTTTGACGCAGCTCATGTTCTCGTTCGATCTGGCACAGGGTTAGAATGCACAAAATCAGGAAATGCCAATGAGCGAAACGCGCCTCACAGAAGCTGAATACGATGCCATCACCGAAGCTGCGGCGCAGTGGTGCATGCGCTTGCATGAGCCTGATTGCACAGACCGTGAGCGTGAAGCTTTTTCCGTGTGGCTGAATGCTGATCCACTCCACGCGTCTGAATACGACGCCATGCTGGATATCTGGGACGTCAGCGAACACCTCCCTCCTCCCGTTCCCGCCGCAACGCCGAAGCACCAGCGGCCACCTGCAGCCCGGCGCAGCACCTGGCAGCGTTTCGGCATCGCTGCCGCCATCACCCTCCTCGGTATTCCCGCGGCCGCGTACTGCGGCTGGCAGCTGGGCTGGGTACCCAACGCCTATGAGCGCCTGGAAGCCAGCACCAGTCGGCAGCAGATGACGCTGCCGGATGGCACTCAGGTCGAGCTCAACCTGGGCACGCAACTGACTTTCAGCAACTACAAGGACCAGCGCCAGGTCACCCTGGACAAAGGCGAAGCTTTTTTTAAGGTGAGCCACGATGCCGCGCATCCATTCGTGGTCCAGGCCGCTGAAGGTCGGGTGCGCGTCACTGGTACTCAGTTCAACGTCTGGCGCTACGAGGATCAGGTACGGGTTACGCTGGTGGAAGGTTCAGTGCTGGTAACCAGCAACAAGAACCTGAGTAGCGAAGGTTTGCACCTGGAGCCCGGGATGCAGGCCCGCTACAAGGCGGGCGATTATGCACCGCAAGTCAGCCAGACTCCGGCCACCACACAGGACCTGGCCTGGCGCAACGGCAAGCTGATACTGGATAACCTGACCCTGGCTGACGCCTTGCCCTTGATCAACCGTTACCTGGACATGCCGGTCGCCCTGGCTGACAGCGCCACCGGCAAACTGCGGATCGGTGGCGTGTTCGACACTCAGGACATCCACCGACTGGTCACTTCCCTTCCCAAAGTATTGCCGGTGTACCTGAGCCTGAACCCGAATGGCAGGCCGGTGATCAACGCCAGACCTAAAGGTTGAAACGCAGCCATCGCCGTAACGCTGCCGAGTAACCCAAGGCTACATCCGGCAGCGGCCACGGGCCATGTGTTTACTGAGTCTTCTCGCTGATCCGTACGGTTTGATACGCCGGATCGGCCTCGATCTGCGCTTCACTGAAGGGCAATGGTCGCCACTGTTTTTTCGAGAACGCAACCGTCTGGTCACGCGAATGGCGAGCGCTCGGGTCGCTGGACAGGGAGAATGCCAACAGTCCCTGTGCCTGAGGACCACTCCGGTCGAAGGTCACCGTTTGCAGGTAACTGGTGCCGCTCACCACTTCGCGTGTACCACCCGCCCCGGGCACGCTCTGCATGGCGTTATAGACACCCAGCTCCGCAGGCCCGCCATGAATCGGGATTTGCCGACCACCTTTGCCGACCCTCTGGATCTCGCCCCAGGTCACGTCCGGGCTCAGGCCGGATGCTTTCACCGCGATTGCCGAGGCCAGTAATGCCTCTCGCACCGCAGACAGCACTGCCGGCTGTTGCAGGTTCAACCCTCGCGGCGTGTGCTGCGGGTCGGCCGGATCAAACGGCACACGCCACACATCCGGCACTTCAAGCACATTCGCCATGATGTTCTGGAAATGCACCAGACCGATGCCACTGTCCAGATCAGCCTGCTGATCCCAGGCTTTGAGACTGATGCACAACGCCTTCAGCTCGGGTCGGTCATCCTCCTCGCACACCGTCAATAAATCGGGCATCACTTGCCCGGCCAGGTACACCCGATTGTCCATCACCATGCCCTGGAGATCCGACACACTGATCGCTCCCGGCTGATTCAGGCGCTGCAGGGCAAAACGCGCACGGGGCCCCAGAGGCTGGCTATCCTGGCTGATCAGGGGTGAAAATCCGGTCAGCGGGGCCTCGGGGTTGGCCATCCACGCCGAATCGTTGGAATGTTGCACGTAATCACTGCGCCGCAATTGCGGCAACTGGCTTGCCGGGTAGATGCCTTTTTGCGCGGCCGCGGGGTCAACTGTCCAGCCGCAGACGCTGCGGCTGCCATCGAGCAGAATCATTTCAAGCCCGGCACGCGGGTCGCTGCAGGCCGCCAGCTTGGCGGCATCCACATACGGCACCACCGACAGGTTCATGTACAGCGCCTGCCCCTGATCATCCACGGCAAGGGTGTTGACCCACGGGATGCCTTGGATCGTGTTCACCGAGGTTTGCAAGGCATCGACGCTGGATGCCTGATTCATCGCGTACCACTGTTGCAGCACGCGATCATTTTCAAGGTTGGCATCACGCAGGCTATATGCCACACGGTCATTCCAGTCGAGCTTGCCGGGCCATTGCACAATTGGCCCGAACACCGAGTTGTAGATATCCCGTGATTGCTCGCGCACGCTGCCATCCGCTTGCTTGACGCGGACCGTCACCGTTTGCTTGTCCAGCGCCCGCGACTGGCCATCGAGCAAATAACGCGTCGGGTCCTTTGGATCCAGTTCAAGTCGGTACAGGGTGAAGTGTTTGGAGGTGTCGACGGTATGAGTCCAGGCCATGTGCTGGTTGAAACCGATGTTGATCAGCGGCAATCCGGGCAAGGCTGCACCCATCACATCCAGCTTGCCGGGGATCGTCAGCTGCATTTCATAAAAGCGCATGCCGCCCACCCACGGGAAGTGCGGGTTGGCCAGTAGCATGGCGCGGCCGGTTTGCGAACGCTCGCTGCCGATGGCCACCGCGTTACTGCCGCGATCCAGGGCAAAGCGCTGCATGCGCTCAGCGGCCATTTGAAAGCCTTCAGGGGTTGCTCCGCGTTGTACCACGGCCTCGGGCGGACTGGCCGCCACCAGGGCCTCGGCAAATTGCCCGACCCCGCCTTCAACCAGTAAGCGGCGCGTCAGCTTGAGCAGATCCCCGGCCGTGATCGGTCGAACCGAGGCATTGTCGCAGTCCGCCGGCAGACGTGTCCGCTCGCTGAGCTGGCGGTTGTAACCGGCCACATAACCGTCGATCAGATCCCGCACTTCAGGGGGCTGCGCCTGCCAGAAAGCATCCACCGCTTCGGGCGTATTGAGCCATTTGAAAAACATATCGCTGGACAGATTATCGCGCTGTTCCAGGGTTAACGCCTGCGCCCCGAAAAACTGCGAGCGCTCACCGTTGACCGTCGTCACTTCATTGGCCAGCAGGCACAGATTGTCCTGGGCATAGGCATAGCCGATGCCGTAGCCCAGGCTACGCTCATCAGCGGCGCGGATATGCGGCACACCAAAACTGGTGCGGCGAATGTCCGCACTCATGTCTGTCACGGGTGTCCGGGCCAGAGCTGAGACACTCAGCCCCAGGCACAAACCTGCAAGGCACGCTTTGCTTAATGGCCGGGAAATAATCACGCACACTCCTGCTGTCTCGTTAGATAGACCGGGCAGCTTCACGCATTGAAAACCTCTGCCCGGCACACTAAAGACGAAGGGGGTGTAAAAAAATTAATCATTGCCTCAAACCCCGGCCACACTGAGGCCGCACGTGATTTCTCCAGGCTCACGACAAAATTTCTACATCCAATTGTTCATGATTCAGGCCGCTCATTCGTCTAGTTAACTAAGAGCGTTTTTTATTTTTCCTGATCAGGCTCTGAAAAGGAGTTTTTTGCATGCACAACCCGCAAATGCCAACGGACGGTAGCCAACAACAGTGCGCATCCACTTTTCAACCCGAGACCGGATTGCTGGATGCAACCACGCCTTTGCAAGGTAACGAACGAATCCGCCACTTGCTCAAATGCTTCGGGTTGCGGACCAGTCTGGTGCGACTCAAGGTCATCGACGCGTTGTTGACCGCCGCCGGCAATGATCGCCGACTGGGCGTGCGCGGCATGCACAGCCATTTGCTGGCACTGGATATACCGCTGTCATTTCTGAGTGTGCGCGAAGTGCTCAAGCGCTTGTGCAGCGAGGGGGTGGTGGTGCTCAACAGTGATAAAAGCTACAGCCTGCATCCACAGGCTGAAGCCGTACTGATCGAGGCTTAAAGCTTGGTCTTGCGGCGCATCACGCCGTTGATGACCACCACGATGACTGCCACACCAATGGCGATGTACTGGAACATTTTTTCGGTGATCATGCCGGCGTTTTGCATGTACGAAAGACCAAACATGATCCCCAGGACCACAAGGGAAATCAGAATCGAGTATTTCAAGCGCTGCGAAGGAGTCATTACCGGTTCCTGAAAAATAGACTGAAAATCAAAGTCAAAAGGTCGTAAATGTTTCGGGTTTGCGGGATGGCCCGCCCTCAAGAGGTGGGCCATGTTACAACTGCAAACAGGTTTTAGCGACGAAACCCACTTTGCGGTCGTACACACAGATCCACCAGCCAATCCACAAAGACCCGCACCCGCCGGGACAATTGCCGGTGCGCCGGGTACAAGGCCGTGAGGGCCAGAGGCGGAGGCAGGCAATGGCCCAGCACCTCTTGCAAACGCCCTTCGCGCAGCCGTTGGGCAGCATGATAATACGGCACTTGCACCAGCCCGTAGCCCGCCTCACTGGCTGCCAGATACCCCAACGCACTGTCGACCGAGACCTGCTTGGGCAGATCGATCAAACGCACCTCATCGCCTATTTGAAACTCCAGGCCGTAGCGCTTGCCTGTCACGCTGGAGAAGTATTCCACCATCTGATGCCCGTCCAGCGCCTCAAGGAATTGCGGCACCCCGCGGGCCTGCAAATAGCCGGGGCTGGCGCAGGTCACTTGATCCATCAGCACCAGAGGCCGTGCAACCAGCGAATCATCCAGCGTCAGACCACCACGCAACACACAGTCCACGCCTTCACGGATCAGGTCCACCGGGCGGTCGTTTAGGCCAATTTCCAGCTCGATCAATGGGTAGCGTCGGGTGAATTCAGGCAATGCCGGAAACACCACACGCTGACCAATGGCGGCAGGCATCTCGACCCTCAACATGCCCCGGGGCTGGCTGTCTTTGAACACCCCTTCGGCTTCTTCAAGGTCTGACAGCAAGCTGACGCACCGTTGGTAGTAAGCCGCTCCGTCCAGGGTGGGACTGACCTGTCGCGTGGTGCGGTGCAACAATTGCACGCCCAAATGCGCTTCCAGCTGCTTGATCAGCACCGTCACCGAGGCGCGGGGCATGTGCAAACTGTCGGCAGCCTTGGCAAAACCACCGAGTTCGACGATCCGGGTAAACACCCGCATCGCATTGAATCGGTCCATAGCCTGATCCTCCTCCACACGAATTGTTTGTCACGTACTGTTTAGAAAATGCGAACAGTGATGATGGTTTTACCCGGTTTATCTTCTTTGTGTCGAGGTGAATACTCGCTCTACCTCACTCAGGAGCACCTCGCATGATGACTCGAACACTCGGTAAAGACGGCCCTCAGGTCAGCGCAATCGGTCTGGGCTGCATGGGCATGAGTGATTTCTATACCACCGGCAGCGACACCCGCGAAGCCGTGGCCACCTTGCACCATGCGCTGGAACTGGGTATCAACCTGCTCGATACCGCAGACATGTATGGTCCGCACACCAATGAAGAACTGATTGGCCAGGCCATTCGCGGCAAGCGCGACCAGGTATTCCTGGCCAGCAAGTTCGGCATTATGCGTGACCCGGCCAACCCCGCGGCCCGTGGCCTGAACGGTCGTCCGGAATACATTCGGCAATCCATCGAAGGCAGCTTGAAGCGTCTGGGGATCGACACCCTTGACCTGTATTACCAGCACCGCATGGACCCCGAAGTGCCGATCGAAGACACCGTCGGCGCAATGGCTGAACTGGTCAAGGCCGGCAAGGTTCGTTATCTGGGCCTGAGCGAAGCTTCGGCGAGCACCCTCGAACGGGCGCACCAGGTGCACCCCATCAGCGCACTGCAAAGTGAATACTCACTGTGGAGCCGCGATCAGGAAGATAACGGCTGCCTTGCCATGTGCCAGCGCCTGGGGATTGCTTTCGTGCCCTACAGCCCACTGGGACGGGGCTTTCTGACCGGCGCCCTGAAAAGCCCGAACGACTTTGCAGCCGATGACTACCGGCGCTTCAATCCGCGTTTCCAAGGTGACAACTTCAGCAAAAACCTGCACCTGGTCGAACAGGTGCAAGCCCTGGCGGCCGATAAAGGTGTGACTGCCGGACAGCTGGCGCTGGCCTGGGTACTGGCTCAGGGGAATTACCTGATCCCGATTCCAGGCACCAAACAACGCAAGTACCTGGACGAGAACGTAGCGGCGCTGGAGATCAAACTGGACGACCGGGAATTAGCCCAGCTAGACGCGATTTTCCCGGCTGGCGCCGCAGCAGGTTTGCGCTATACCGAGGAATCGATGAAGCAGCTCAATCGCTGACATTGACCCTGCAGGAGCAAGTGCCTGCAGGGGCTGTCTGTCGCTGGAGCTAGAAGTCCCGCTTGTAGAAGATATCCAGCGAGCTGGCAATGCCGCTCGCAACCTCCACATACACCCGCTTGCTCAACTTGTAGCGCAGGGCAATGGTGCTGGCCGGTTCGAACACGCCTACGCCGTAGCGCACGCTCAACCGCTCGTTGATCTTGCCACTGGCCACCACCGCGGTGTCGTTGCCGCTACCTTCGGTGTCGAGTTCAAATTCCTTGATCCCCAGGTGGTTGGCCAGACTGGTGGTGACCCCCGAACTGCCCATCAAGCCCAGTCCCAGGGCCGCTTGCGCCAGCATGTTTTCGTCTTCACCCGTGCCCGTCAGCGGACGCCCCAGAATCAGGTACGACAATGCCTGCTCCTGGCTCATCGCCGGCTCCGAGAAAATCTGCGTCGTTGGCTGCTCGGCGCTGCCCGTCAGGCGAATCCCGGCAATGACGTC
This sequence comes from Pseudomonas taetrolens, assembly GCF_900475285.1. NCBI lineage: Bacteria > Pseudomonadati > Pseudomonadota > Gammaproteobacteria > Pseudomonadales > Pseudomonadaceae > Pseudomonas > Pseudomonas taetrolens. The sequence goes on from NZ_LS483370.1 coordinate 3,355,656, forward strand.
ATCGGTCTTGCGCACCGCTTCGATATCCAGATACGGCTGGTCGAGCGGCCCGGCAAACAACAGACGCGCACGGCGAATGGTCAACTTCTGGCCGTAGGCACGGTAGCGACCGTTATTCAGGCGCAACTCGCCTCGGGTCTCCATGTTGTTGCCGATGTGCACTTGACCGGCCAGATCGGCATTCAGGCCAAAGCCCGAGAACGTCAGCAGCTCCTGCCCGACCACCACATTGATGTCCATGTCGACCACCATGGGTGCTGCCGATTCCTGTACCTGCTGGCCAACGATCACCGTGTCATCCGACACTTTGACGGTCGAGGGCGGCAGCTCCCGAACCACAATCTCACCCTTGGGCACATTCACGGTGCCCGCGATCAACAAGGTGTTGTCCGGGCTCAGGGATATTCTCAGGTCCGGTGCGACTTCCAGCTTGGCATAGGGTTCGACCGTGACCGGCAGATGGTTGCCCTTGAGCAACACATTGACCGCCAGTTGCTGGCCCCAGGCCACGTTACCGGCGATGCTGCCCTGGCCCTGCTTGCCGCTGGTCCAACCGCCATCGAGCTGCGCCGTTTCGCCCATGATCCGGGCTGTGAGCTGCAAGTTCTCCAGATTGGTCGGCAATTGCGGACCTGAAATCTCGCCGCCACTCAGCGCCACGTTGCCGTTGATCTTCGGCGCGAGCAACCCGCCACTGATCGTGCCCGATCCGTTCAACTGGCCACTGACTTTCTCGACCATAGGCACGAACGGCCGTATCACCGACATGTCCAGCCCGGTCAGGCGGAACTCTCCGGTGACCGGCTTGTTTTTGGGCAACGGATTGATCCTTGCCGTCAGCATCAACTGGCCCAGCTTGCCGCCATTGAAGTCAAAATGGCTATCCACACGGCTCGGGGTCAGGTTACTGGTCAACTTGAATGTCTGGTACGGGAAGTCCAGCCACCGGCCCTTATCCTTGATCCGCAACGTGCCGCCGCTGGCATCCACCACCACCTGACCTTTTGGCCCGCTGGCCGGCAGATCCAGCAGCAAGTCGGCATTGAGCTGGCCCTGCCATTGGAAGTCTTTGGGGAACCATTGCGCCAGGCTGTCGAGAGGGAACTGTTTCAGGTGGAAACGCAGTTTCGGCTCCGGCATCAAGCGCTGGTCTTCGCTGCACAAACTGGCCGGCCCGGACATCCAGCACTGCGCACCCAGGTTGATCCGGCCATCGGCCAGACGCTCCAGGCGCGCCGGGGCTTGCAGCACCCAGTCCTGTCCGCCAGCCTTGATGTCACCCTTGGCCAGGCGTCCGCGCCAGTTGCCTTTATCCAGTACACCGTCCAGCCCCAGGCCGAGCTGCAGCTTTGGCCCTTGCAGGGCCAGGTCGAGTTGCTGGCGCTTGATGTCGCCACTGCCGCTGGCAGTCAGCACACCGAGCGGGGTATCCCCTGCTTGAATCCCGCTGCCTTTCAGTTCGAATCGCCCCCGTTGATTGCGATCAAGGCTGGCGTCCAGCGTCAGGTTTTGCAGGCGATTATCGGCAAAGGCCAGTTGCTGCCCATTAAGCTTTGCCGTTCCTTGCGGTGCCTTGAGCGTACCGTCCATGTCGACCCGCCCGTTGAGCTGGCCGCGAAGCCCAGGCCAGAGCTGCCCCAGGCGCGGCATGTTCAGGTCAAGGCGGGCCTTGAGTTGCTGCTGCAAACTGGCGGTGCCGTTAATCCGGTTGTCGCCCAGACGAATGTCCAGCGCGTTGACGGTCCATGCCTCAGCGGCGCCCTGCACCTTGGCCTGGAGCATGGCCGGCAGCCCCCGCAGACGACCTTTAAGATCAAGGTCTGCATCCAGCGCCAGATGCTCGTTCTTGAATGAGCCTTTGCTGCGCAAGGGGCCCGCGAGGCTACCCGGTAATTCTGCGACCCAATACGCGGGATCGATCGCGCTCAAGTCCAGCGCCGTGTCCCAGGCAACGCCTTCAGCAAACTGCACATTGACGTGTCCCTTGGCTTTGCCCTGGCCCGCGATCAGTTCCAGTTGCGGCAGGAAAATTTGCCCCAGGTCACCACTGAACGGGCTGTTGAGACTGAACGCCCCGGCCGGGCCATCAAGGTCGGCCTTGAAGTTCCCCAGGTAGTGACCATCGCGATATGACACTTCGCCGTTGAACGTGCGCAAATCAACATCGGGCTTGTCGATCAACGGGTACAGGTTGTGCCACGGAAACGCCAGCCAGTCGATCTTGGCCTCGGCACTCAAACCCTCCTGCCAATCCACTTGCCCGGTCAGTTTCAAGCGTTGTTGTGGGCTGGCAGTCAAATCCAGGGTTGAGATTTGCGCGCCCTTGGCATCCACACGTCCTTTGAGCAACAGGCTCACCGGGGTCTGCTCAGCGGGCAAACTGGCGCTGCCGTTCAATTCGTAACCGTCTTTGAGGTCGCCTTTGGCGGTCAGCAACAACTGATTGAGTTGCAGGGTGTCGGGCAGATCCGCAGAGGGTTTGAACTGCTCCGACGTGATGCTCAGTTGCGCAGGCAGGTGCTCCGCCAGTGGCTGCAGCTCACCCTTGATATGTGCATTCAAATAACCGCTGCTGTCAGCCGTGAGATTTAGCGTTGTGCGCAAATTGCCTTCAACCTTGAGCGCCAGCGCCAAGGGTGCATCCCCCGGTGCAGGCAGATTGATGTTGCCTTGCAGCGTCAGTGGCCAATCGCCATTGGGCTGCAACAGGCCGGACAGTTCAACGTTGAGGTCATCGCGATCAACCCGCACCGAGTCGATCTGCAATCCCTTGGGCGTCCATTGTGCGGCCATCTGCAGCCCTTTGAGCTGCTCGATGCCGTTAAACAGTACATTGCCGACCTTGATCTCACCCACCTCAAGCGACAGCGGCAGTTTCAGCTCGGGCAAGCTGATCGGCCCGCTGCTGCTGTCTTCGCTCGGCGGAAATTGCAGACTGACCTGGTCGGCCTGCAACTGGTCAATGCACAAGGTCATGCGGGTCAGGCAACCTGGCGACCAGGCAAAGATCGGCCGATTGACCTCAACGCGACTGGTTCCCTGCTCCCACAACAGATGATCCGCACTCCACTGACCCCACAGGCGCCCGGCAAAGTTATCGATCTGCAGCCCCGGCACCTGGCTCAGGGCCCAGCGGCTACCCGCCTGAGTGCCAAGCACCAGGCCCAGCGCAATCACCACCAGCATCACCACGGCCAACAACACCAGACCCGCTATTTTCAAACCACGAATCACAGTTCAGGCCCCATGGAGAAGTGCAAACGAACGCCGCCATCGTCATCCAGCGCATGCGCCAGATCGAGACGTATGGGACCGACTGGAGAAATCCAGCGGATCCCCATCCCGACCCCGGTTTTCAGGCTGGGAAGTTCCAGCGTATTGAACGCATTCCCTTGGTCGACAAAGGTCGCCCAGCGCCATTTTTCTGCAAACTGATATTGGTACTCAACGCTGCCCGCCACCATGTAGCGGCCACCGATACGATCACCGTCCGAGTTTTTCGGCGACAGGCTCTGATAGTCGTAGCCACGCACACTCTGGTCGCCACCGGCGAAGAAGCGCAAAGACGGCGGAATCGATTTGTAACCATTGGTGGCACTACCGCCAAACTGGATGCGCCCCAAAAAGCGGTGTTTGTCCCAGACCGTCGTCAGCGCTTTGAATTGCACATTGCCGTGCAGCAGGTTGGTGTCGGACATGAGCCCTTCCTTGGCCACCTTGGTATCCACCATCACGCTGTAGCCGTGGCTGGGGTCGACCCGGTTGTCACTGCGCAACACCGAATAACTCACACCCGGCATCAGCAAGGTACTCAGTCCCGAGTCATCGCCCAGGCGATACTCTTCATGCTGCCACTTGAGCGACACGATTCGCGTCCAGCCGTTATCCAGCTTGCTATGCCACTCAGGGCCCACCGTGAGCAATTTGCTCAGGGTGTCTGTGTTGGCGATTTCTTCATATTGATAGCCGGCCGCAAAACGCAATTTGTCTGTTAGCGGCGGATCCAGCGGGATGTCATACCAGGCACCGACGTTTTGACGTGGCTGGGAGATTTCAGATTCGAAGCCATAGCTGTCACCGCGCGGGTTGTCCCAGTGGCGGGTCCAGCTGGCCTTGCCCCGCGGACCAATGTCTGTCGAATAACCGAGACCCAGGGTCATGGTCCGCGGTTTTCGGGTATGCAGGTCAACATCCACCGGGACCACTTGCCCCACGGCAGTACTCGGAGTTGCCTCCACTCGCACGGTTTCAAAGTAGCCGCTCGATTGCAGGTTTTGATTGAGTTCGGCGACCAGCTCCGAGTCGTACGGGGTGTCCGGCTTGAAGGGCACCATGCGTTGCAGCAGGACTTCATCGAACGGTGTGTTGCCGACAAAGCTGACTTTCCCGAGCAAGAAGCGCGGCCCGCTTTCGTAGACCAGATTGATATCGGCGAACCCGCCTTTCGGGTCGACCCGTAATTCGTGCTTGATAAATTTACCGTTGAAAAAACCGTAGCGCAGGGCCCGGTTTTGAATCATTCGCTTGGCATCTTCGTAGTTGCCCTGATTGAGCACTGCGCCGGGCTTGAGGTCGTCACTGTCTGGAATCTGGAAGGCCTTGAGTTGTGCCGCAGGTCCCTCGACGCGCACATCGACGTTGCGCAGACGCACCGGTTCACCGGGATCGATGCTCAGCTCCAGACGCGGCGGATCGCCGGGCTTGACCTCGGCCTCTATGCTGGGCTGGTAATACCCCAAGGCTTGGGATGCTTTGAGGGCCTGCTCTTGCGCACCACGCTTGAAACGCAGCAAGGCTTCCTCGTCGCGATCGCCGAGGCTGCCTATATAGCCTTCCACATTGGCCTTGAGGGCGTTATTTGCCGGCTTGACCTTGACCACCAGCTCGCTTTGGGCTGATGCCGCAAAACTGCTGAGGAACAGGACAACACCACTGGTAAATCTTCCTGGAAACTTCATAGGCGCAATGCTATCACGGGCAAGGGTGGTCATAGAGCGCGCCAATAGACAGAAAGTTCGTCCTAAGCGTTTGCTGTTTGTAACACCTGTGGATTGGCGTGGAAAAAAACATGTTCGACCACTGGCCCTACCGCCACCTGGCCGATCTCGACATAGCCCTGTTTTTTGTAAAACTCGAGGTATCGCGGGTTACCGGTGTCGAGCACAACACCTTCGGAATGCTCGTCCTCGGCACACCAGTTATGCACGGCGCCCAGCAATTGCTCACCATAGTGCAGGCCCTGGAATTCCGGATGGATGCCCAACAGAGGCAACATATGCACGGCATCACCCGGCACACAGGCCAGAACCGCCTGATGGTAGTCCAGATAGCGACGCGTGCAACGTAAACCGGTACTGAGCAACATGCGTAATTGCCATGCCCAGCTTTCCGTAATGCCCAATCGGCGCTGCGGCGGCGCAATCAGTGCAATGCCCACCAGGCGGTCATTGGCCAGTAATCCCAAGGCAGGCAAGTCTTGCAGAAAATGCTGTTTGACCAGCTCACGCACCGTCGCCCGAACGCGCTGTTCATAGCCGCTGCGATCGGCATCGAACAGAAAACGGAAAGTGGGCTCATGCCGATACGCCTGATACAGCAGTGATCGCGCCTCCCGTGAATAACCGCTGTCTAGCAGTAAAATCTCACCTGTGGCGTTCGGTGGTTGGCTCATGACGATTAATCTCCCTGACACCGCTTGAATGACGGTGTATCTAGTGAGTACGAACCCCGGAGCGCCTCGACAGTTCCATCTTGGCGCGTGCACCCTACGTTAGCAGGGCATTTACCCTACTGCATGCTGGCCGCTAACGCCTCAGTCCGCTAGCATCTTAGTTTTGCTCAGGACTGCCCGCTCATGAAAATCGTTTCATTCAACATTAATGGCCTGCGCGCTCGGCCGCATCAGCTGGCAGCGCTGATCGAGAAACATCAGCCCGACGTGATCGGCCTGCAGGAAACCAAAGTCAGCGATGAACAGTTCCCTTTCGCTGACATCGAAGCACTGGGCTACCACGTGCACTTCCACGGGCAAAAAGGCCATTACGGCGTAGCCCTGCTCTCGCGCAAGCCACCTCTGGAGCTGCACAAGGGGTTCTCCACTGACGAGGAAGATGCCCAGCGACGTTTTATCTGGGGTACTTTCGCTGACGAAAATGGCCAGCCGGTGACCATCATGAATGGTTACTTCCCGCAGGGCGAAAACCGCGATCACCCGACCAAATTTCCGGCCAAGCAACGTTTCTATAGCGACCTGCAACTGTTGCTGGAAAACCAGTTCAGCAACGAACAACCGCTGGTGGTGATGGGCGACATCAATATCTCTCCTCAGGACTGCGACATCGGCATTGGCCCGGACAACGCCAAGCGTTGGCTGAAAACCGGTAAATGCAGCTTTTTGCCTGAAGAACGCGAATGGATGGAACGCCTCAAGGGCTGGGGCCTGGTCGACAGCTTCCGCTACCTGCACCCGGACGTGGCTGACCGCTTCAGCTGGTTTGACTACCGCAGCCGCGGGTTTGAAGACGAACCCAAGCGCGGCCTGCGCATCGACGTGATCCTGGCCTCCCGCGGTCTGGTGCCACGGATCAAGGATGCCGGCGTCGACTACGACCTGCGCGGCATGGAAAAACCCTCCGACCACGCCCCTATCTGGCTGGAGCTCAACTAAAACGACTGCTGCGCAGCCGGACGCGGCCTCGCTCCGCTCGACTGCTGCTACAAACAGCTTTTGTAGCCGCTGGGCCTCGGCCCTTTTCGCAGCCTGCGGCAGCGGCTACAGGCTTCCCCGAATGCAACGGGGCGATGTCATGGGCTTGCAATACCTCCGGGTTAAATTGCTGGCACTGCTATGGCCCAGAGGAAGGTGCCCGTTGATGCTGCGTCTGATGCCGTTGTTCTTGTTGTTCGTGATGACTCACCTGGCGTGTGCCGCGCCCGTTGCCGATTTGCGAATTCAGGGCTCGAATACCATAGGTGCCAGTCTGGGACCGGCGCTGGTCGCGGCGATGCTGGCGGAGCAAGGTCTGCACGATATCCACAGTGTCCCGACCACTGCGCCCAACGAACACAACATCATAGGGACCAACGCTCAGGGCCAACAGATCCGGGTGGCGGTCTCGGCGCACGGTTCAGGCACCGGGTTTAGCGCCCTTAAGGCCGGTGAGGCCGACCTTGTCGCGGCGTCGCGCAGCATCACTGATCACGAGCTGGTCCAGCTCGATCCGCTGGGCGATCTGAAAAGCCCCGACGCCGAGCATGTGATCGCCATTGATGGCCTGGCCATTATTGTTCATCCCGACAACCCGCTGAATCAACTGAACACCGAGCAAGTGGCGCAGATTTTCAGTGGGCAACTCTCTACCTGGGAAGCTCTGGGCGGCGTCGGCGGGCCGATTCGCGTGTATGCCCGCGACGACCGGTCGGGCACCTACGACACCTTCAACCAATTGGTCCTGAGCCGCACCGGGCATCGGCTCAGCCCCCAGTCGCAACGTTTCGAGTCCAGCAAGCAACTGTCAGAAGCGGTCAGCCATGACCCGCAAGCCATCGGCTTTATCGGCCTGCCTTATATCCGCGAGGCGAAAGCCCTGGCCCTTGTCGACGGGGCCTCGCAACCGATGCTGCCTCTCAACAGCCTGATCGCCAGCGAAGATTATCCCTTGTCCCGGCGGCTGTACTTTTACCTGCCTCCTTCGTCGAATAACCCATGGGCCAAAGCGCTCATCAACTTCACTCAAGGCGCCCACGGACAAGCCATCGTTTCGCAACACGGCTTTGTCGCCCAAACCGTCCTGGCCAGTCGCGTGCTTCCCGGCCCGCACATGCCTGAGGATTACCTGACGCTGACACAGCAGGCCGAGCGCCTGTCGGTTAATTTTCGCTTTGACGAAGGCAGCGCCTCGCTGGACAACAAGGCACGCCAGGATCTGCTACGTGTCGTGGCCTACTTAAACGCCAGCGACAAACTCAACAAACACGTCACCCTGGTGGGGTTCGGTGATGCCAAGGACAACCCCGAACGGGCAGAACTGCTGTCAAAGCTACGGGCCATGGCCGTGCGCCGTGAGCTGGTGAAAAGCGGCGTGGTGCTGCGTGAGATTCGCGGTTATGGCGCCCACATGCCGGTGGCGGCCAACACCGAAGATGAGGGCCGCTTGAAAAACCGCCGGGTTGAGGTGTGGGTGTATTGAGTCCCCCAGCGTTGTAACCATGCTGACAGCGCAAGTAGGTTAAACGCCCTGCCCCGCATATTTGCCTAACTCGTATTTGCCCACCGCCGCCCGGTGCACTTCATCCGGCCCATCGGCCAGGCGCAACGTGCGCTGCATGGCGTACATGTAGGCCAGCGGAAAATCCCCCGACACCCCGGCCCCACCATGGATCTGAATCGCCCGGTCGATAACCTTGAGCGCCACGTTTGGGGCGATGACCTTGATTTGCGCGATTTCACTTTTTGCGACTTTATTACCCACCGTATCCATCATGTACGCCGCTTTGAGCGTCAACAACCGCGCCATGTCGATCTCCATCCGTGAGTTGGCGATCAGATCGATGTTGCCACCCAGCCTGGCCAGCGGCTTGCCGAAGGCGTTGCGCGTGAGCGCGCGCTTGCACATCAATTCCAATGCCCGCTCAGCCATACCGATGGAACGCATGCAATGGTGAATACGCCCGGGCCCAAGGCGGCCCTGAGCAATTTCAAAGCCACGCCCCTCCCCAAGCAGGACGTTGTCGTACGGCACCCGCACATGTTCAAACAGCACTTCGGCGTGCCCATGAGGCGCATCGTCATAACCGAACACCGGCAATGGGCGCACGATGTGCACACCCGGCGTATCGACCGGTACCAGGATCATCGAGTGTTGCTGATGACGCGGGCCTTCAGGATTGCTCAACCCCATGAAAATCAGAATTTTGCAGCGTGGGTCGCAGGCGCCGGAGGTCCACCATTTACGACCATTGATCACCCATTCATCACCATCACGCACGGCGCGGGCGTCCATGTTGGTGGCATCCGACGATGCGACATCGGGTTCAGTCATGGCAAACGCCGAACGAATCTCGCCGCGCAGCAGTGGTTCGAGCCATTGCTGTTTTTGCGCCGCGCTGGCGTAACGCACCAGCACTTCCATATTGCCGGTGTCCGGGGCGGAACAGTTGAATGGCTCGGGGCCAAGCATTGAACGCCCCATGATTTCAGCGAGCGGCGCATATTCCAGGTTGGTCAAGCCAGCGCCGCGCTCCGACTCGGGTAAGAACAGATTCCACAGACCTTGCGCCCGGGCCTTGCGTTTCAGTTCCTCCATGATCGCGGTCGGCTGCCAGCGATCACCCTGCGCCACCTGTTGTTCGAAGACCGCCTCTGCCGAGTACACATGGGTGTCCATAAAGGCGGTGACGCGCTCGCGCAGCGCCTGAACTTTCGGGGAATAAGCGAAATCCATGGAGAGCTACCTTCATACCGGTCATGTCAAAAGTGATGTTCCGATCCTAGATCAGCCGACCTTCATTTACCTTGTCTATTTACCGCGTGTATTACCATTCATAAGCAATATATGATTCGGGCGCAGTCCCCTTTCAATCACCAGAGCCGTGCCATGAACCTGAGCAAGGTCGATCTCAATCTGTTTGTCGTGTTCGACGCCATTTACACCGAAGGCAATCTGACCCGCGCCGGGCAAATCATTGGTATCACTCAGCCGGCCGTGTCCAACGCTCTGGCGCGACTGCGCGAAAGCTTCAACGATCCGTTGTTCGTGCGCACGGCTCAGGGCATGGTGCCGACACCGATGGCGCAAAACATCATCAGCCCGGTGCGCAGCGCCCTCGCGTTGCTGCGTGTCTCGGTGCAGGAAAGCCGCACCTTCAACCCGCTGCAGGCGAACAAGACATTCCGCATCAGCATGACTGACCTGTCCGAAGCGGTCATTTTGCCGCCGCTGTTTCAGCGCCTGCGACGCCAGGCTCCCGCGGTAGTGGTTGAAAGCTTTCTCTCCCATCGTCGTGAAACCACCAGCGACCTGGCCGCCGGACGCCTGGACTTCGCGGTGGATGCGCCGCTCAATACCGACCCGCAAGTGCGCCACGTCAAGCTGATGGAAGACCGCTACGTGTGTGCCATGCGCCAGGAACACCCGCTGGCCGACAAATCGGCGATCAGCCTCGATGACTATCTGGGACTGACCCATATCCATATTTCAACCCGGCGCAACGGCCTCGGCGAAGTGGACCTGGCTCTGGGCAAAATGGGCCAGCAACGCAAAATCACCCTGCGCTCACAGCATTACCTGATGGCGTCCAATGTGCTGCAGCAAACCGACATGGTCATGACCGTGCCCGAGCGTTTCGCCCGCCGTCATGCTTTGCATTTCGTAGCGTTGCCGCTCAATGAGTTGCCTACGGTTGAAACTCATCTGTACTGGCACGAAAGCACAGAGCAAGACCCTGCCAACCGCTGGATGCGTGAGCAACTGATCGAGCTGTGCCAGCAACAGATCGCTCAGGAAAAGAAAGCTGAAGCCGCGCACCTGCTTGACGTATACGTCAAGCAGCCATTAGCTTAGGAATACGATTTTTCCAGAGCCCGCCCATGAGCAGCCAGACGTACAGTATTTCCGACCTTGCCCGCGAGCTGGACATCACCACACGCGCCATTCGCTTTTATGAAGAACAAGGACTGCTCGCCCCTGAACGACGCGGTCAGGAGCGGGTGTATTCAGCGCGGGACAAAGTCAGCCTGAAACTGATATTGCGCGGCAAGCGCATCGGCTTTTCGCTGGCTGAATGCCGCGAATTGATCGAGTTGTATGACCCGAGCAGCGGCAATCAAAAACAGCTGAACAGCATGCTGGGCAAAATTGCCGAACGCCGTGAGCAACTGGAACAACAGTTGCTGGATATCCAGCAAATGCAGCTGGAGCTGGATACCGCCGAGGAGCGCTGTACCCAGGCACTTGAGCAAACCATTAAAAGCCAGACGGCCTCCCGGACCTCGACAGTGCTATAGGCTTTTCCTGCTGCAATGGCATCAGGACACGCCAACGCATTGCACCTTCGCGCCTATAAGGCTTAACGCTATTCAACAGGTGAACCCCCATGACACTTCCCACCCATGTGCGCCTGATCGAAGTCGGTCCGCGCGACGGCCTGCAAAATGAAGCCATGCCCATCAGCGTGGCAGACAAGGTGCATCTGGTAGACGCCCTGACCGACGCCGGGCTTGGCTATATCGAAGTCGGCAGTTTCGTTTCGCCCAAATGGGTGCCGCAAATGGCAGGCTCCGCCGAAGTCTTCGCCCGGATCCAGCACAAGCCCGGGGTGGTCTATGGCGCGCTGGCACCCAATTTGCGCGGTTTTGAAGACGCCGTGGCGGCAGGCGTCAAGGAAGTCGCCGTGTTTGCGGCCGCCTCCGAAGCCTTCTCGCAACGCAATATTAATTGCTCGATCAGCGAAAGTCTGGCGCGCTTTGTGCCCATCATTGAAGCCGCACAACAACACGGGATCAGCGTGCGCGGCTATGTGTCCTGCGTGCTCGGCTGCCCGTACGAGGGCAACGTGCCTCCGCAACAGGTCGCGGCCGTGGCCAAAGAGCTGTACGCGATGGACTGCTACGAGGTTTCCCTGGGGGACACCATCGGCACCGGTACACCCAACGCTACACGGGCGATGTTCGAGGCTGTCACCGCGCACGTGCCGCGAGAAAAACTCGCCGGGCATTTCCACGACACCTACGGTCAGGCGCTGGTGAATATTTACGCGAGCCTGCAGGAAGGGATCGCCGTGTTCGACAGCTCGATCGCCGGACTTGGCGGCTGCCCCTACGCCAAGGGTGCCAGCGGTAACGTGGCCACCGAAGACGTGCTGTACATGCTCCAGGGCATGGGCATTGAAACCGGGGTCGACATGGACAAGCTGCTGCTGGCCGGGCAACACATCTGCAACGTGCTGGGTCGTGTTACCGGTTCACGGGTGGCCAAGGCGCGCCAGGGCTAAAAGTGTGCCGCGGTGTTACCGCACTGTCACTGAAACGAGTAACACGGAAACAAACCGACCGGCCTCATGGCCGGTTTTTTATGGCCATAAAATACAAGCCATTGATTTATAACGATTTTTAAAAGTTGGCACGGCTCCTGCTATCTCTATGGCATAACAAGAATAAAAATTGCGGCAACATAATAAAAACAATACGAAACGACTCTGACATAACAAAAACAACACGGCAGAGACGCAGCTAACAGATTTTTTTGGAGAAGGTTTACTTTTCCGGGGAGCTAACAAGCCACCTCGCAACCGGGCAGAGAATAATAAAACTACCTTCAGGTAGCACCCGCACAGGTTGGATCACAGGTTTGATAGCCAGTGATAAAAGTGGATCAGCGCTCAAAAAAATACGTTTGCTCTTGATCCCGGATGGGGATCACCAAAACAGCAACAAAGGGCCACGGTTCCAAAAACAACAATAGACCGCCCCTCAATAATAAAAAAAGAGCACGCAACGACAAATTAAAGGGGAGCCTCGGCTCCCCTTTGTGCTGTCTGGAGAACCTGAAAACCGCAAACCTCTAGCACAGGAACGAGCGGCCAGCGGCACCATGGCCACGCGATAGACGTTCGCTCCTGCAAGGTTTCACCGCCCGTTCAGCGCAGTTGCTGGCACTCCTGAATGCTGATTTCGCGCATCTTGAACTTCTGGATCTTGCCGGTCACGGTCATCGGGAATGCCTCGACAAACTTGAAGTAGCGCGGTGTCTTGAAATGGGCGATTCGTGATTTGCACCAGGTCTGCAATTCCAGCTCATTGGCCACGTGTCCCGGATGCAGCTTGATCCAGGCGACGATCTCTTCACCGTACTTGGCATCCGGAATCCCTACCACCTGTACATCGGCCACCGCCGGATGCGTGAAGAAAAACTCTTCAAGCTCACGCGGGTAAACGTTTTCGCCGCCACGAATAATCATGTCCTTGTTGCGCCCGACAATGCGCACATACCCCTGCTCGCTCATCTCGGCCAGATCGCCGGTGTGCATCCAGCCTTCGCTGTCGATGGCTTCCCGGGTGGCCTGCGGGTTGTTCCAGTACCCCAGCATCACGCTGTACCCCCGGGTACAGAGCTCGCCTACCTGACCACGCTCAACGATGTTGCCTTGAGCATCGACCAGTTTGCTCTCCAGCTGCGGCTGGGTACGTCCCACCGTCGTCACCCGCAACTCCAGGTCATCCGCCGGGCCGGTCTGGATCGATACCGGGCTGGTCTCGGTCATGCCATAGGCAATTTGCACCTCTCCCATGTGCATCTCACGAATCACCCGACGCATCACTTCGATGGGGCACGTTGCCCCGGCCATGATCCCGGTGCGCAGGCTCGACAGATCAAACCCGGCCCGTTGCGGATGATCGAGCATGGCGATAAACATGGTGGGCACGCCGTACAACCCGGTCGCGCACTCTTCGGCAACCGCTTGCAAGGTCAGGCCCGGGTCGAAAGCATCACTGGGATAAATCATGGTCGTGCCATGAGTCACACACCCCAGATTGCCCATGACCATGCCAAAGCAGTGATACAGCGGCACCGGGATTACCAGCCGATCGCTGGATGTCAACCCGAGGCTTTCGCCGACCATATAGCCATTATTGAGAATATTGTGATGACTGAGGGTTGCCCCTTTCGGGAAGCCTGTGGTGCCTGAGGTGTACTGAATGTTCACCGGCTGATGGAACTGCACGCTGGCCTGACGGGCATAGAGCTGGCTGACCGGCACCCCGGCGCCTGCCGTCGCGAGTTGCGACCAGGGCATGAAACCGCACGGCGGTTGCTCGCTGAGGCTGATGACCCCGCGCAACGCTTCAAAGCGCTCACTCTTGAAATGCCCTGCCGGTTGCGCGGCCAGTTCCGGGATCAACGTCTGGAGCATGGCGTGATAATCGGATGTCTTGAACGCACCCGCGCACACTAGCCACTGACAGGCCGACTGTTTGAGCACGTACTCCAGCTCAGCAAGACGATAGGCCGGGTTGATATTGACCAGAATCACGCCGATTTTGGCACTGGCGAACTGGCAGATGAACCATTCAACACAGTTGGGCGCCCATACCCCGAGCCGGTCACCCGCCTCCAGGCCCAATGCCAGTAGCGCTCTGGCGTGCAGGTCAACCGCCTGCCCCAGTTGCGCCCATGTATAGCGCTGGCGCTGATGGCAGACGACCAACGCCTCGCCTTCAGAATAACGTGCAACCGTTTGATCGAAAGCCTGACCGATGGTCATCGCCAGCAGGGCCTTGTCTTGAGCGCCCTGGCTGTAACTGGGGACAGATTGCGACTTCATGGCAACTCCTCTTGTGATTGTTTTGGGAGCATGAGCAACGCGGATCTCGGCGCTGTCTCTAGAGGGAGAACGGTCATTACTCTGGCCTAAGTTGACGTTAACGTAAAGGTCATTGACAGCCTTGCCCGCCAAGTTTACGTTAACGTAAAGCATACCCGTGGCGATGCCGCCATCGCCCCCAATAAGAACAACGATCAAGGTGCACCATGAGCTACCCGACTTTGAACTTCGCCCTGGGCGAAACCATCGATATGCTGCGCGATCAGGTCCAGGCCTTCGTCGCCGCTGAACTGGCGCCGCGAGCGGCGCAAATCGACAAGGACAACCTGTTCCCCACAGACATGTGGCGCAAGTTCGGAGACATGGGGCTGCTGGGCATCACCGTCCCTGAAGAATACGGCGGCACCGGCCTGAGCTATTTGGCCCACGTGGTGGCGATGGAAGAAATCAGCCGCGGCTCGGCCTCCGTCGCCCTCTCCTACGGCGCGCACTCCAACCTGTGCGTCAACCAGATCAACCGCAACGGTAGTCACGCGCAAAAACTCAAATACCTGCCCAAGCTGATCAGCGGTGAACATGTCGGCGCGCTGGCCATGAGCGAGCCCAATGCCGGCTCTGACGTGGTGTCGATGAAACTGCGCGCAGACAAACGCGGTGACCACTTTGTGCTCAACGGCAGTAAAACCTGGATCACCAACGGCCCTGACGCCAGCACCTACGTCATCTATGCCAAGACCGACCTGGAAAAAGGCGCTCACGGGATCAGCGCCTTTATCGTCGAGCGTGACTGGAAAGGCTTCAGCCGCAGCAGCCATTTCGACAAGCTCGGCATGCGCGGTTCCAACACCAGTGAACTGTTCTTCGACGATGTCGAAGTGCCTGAAGAGAACCTGCTCGGCACGCTGAACGCCGGGGTCAAGGTTTTGATGAGCGGCCTCGACTATGAACGTGTGGTGCTGTCGGGTGGCCCTACCGGGATCATGCAAGCCTGCATGGACCTGGTGGTGCCGTATATCCACGACCGCAAACAGTTCGGCCAGAGCATCGGTGAATTCCAGCTGATCCAAGGCAAGGTGGCGGACATGTACACCCAGCTCAACGCCAGCCGCGCCTATCTGTATGCCGTGGCCGCTGCATGCGAACGGGGTGAAACCACACGCAAGGACGCGGCCGGGGTGATTTTGTACAGCGCCGAACGCGCCACACAAATGGCCCTCGACGCGATCCAGATCCTGGGCGGCAACGGCTACATCAATGAATTCCCGGCCGGGCGCCTGCTGCGTGACGCCAAGCTGTATGAAATCGGCGCCGGAACCAGCGAAATTCGCCGCATGCTGATTGGTCGCGAACTCTTTAACGAAACCCGCTAAGGAGCGCGTCCATGTCCATTCTGCACACCACCCTCAACCCGCGCTCGGCCGAGTTCGCCGCTAACCGTGACGCGATGCTCAAGCAAGTCGACGCCCTGCACCGGCTACTGGCCGAGGTGCAACAGGGCGGAGGCGCCAAAGCCCAGGAACGTCATACCTCACGCGGCAAGTTGCTGCCTCGCGAGCGTATTGACCGCCTGCTGGACAGTGGCTCGCCTTTTCTGGAGCTGAGCCAGTTGGCGGCGTATGGCGTTTACGGCGAAGACGTTCCGGCCGCCGGAATCATTGCCGGAATTGGTCGGGTCGAAGGCGTGGAGTGCATGATTGTCGCTAACGATGCGACGGTCAAAGGCGGCTCGTACTACCCGCTGACAGTCAAAAAACACCTGCGGGCACAGACGATTGCCGAGCAGAACCGTCTGCCATGCATCTACCTGGTGGACTCGGGCGGTGCCAACCTGCCCCGTCAGGATGAAGTGTTTCCCGATCGCGAGCACTTTGGCCGGATCTTTTTCAACCAGGCCAATCTGAGTGCAGCGGGCATTCCGCAAATTGCCGTGGTCATGGGCTCGTGTACCGCAGGTGGCGCCTACGTGCCGGCCATGGCCGACGAAGCGATCATGGTGCGCCAGCAAGCGACGATTTTTCTCGCCGGCCCGCCTCTTGTCAAAGCCGCCACCGGTGAAGTGGTCAGCGCTGAGGAGTTGGGTGGCGCCGATGTGCACTGCAAGATTTCCGGGGTCGCCGATCATTACGCCGACAGTGACGAGCACGCGCTGGCTCTGGCCCGACGCAGCGTGGCCAACCTCAACTGGCGCAAACTGGGGCAGTTGCAGCAGCGCACGCCGCTGGCACCGCTGTACAGCAGTGATGAGCTGTACGGGATAGTCCCCGCCGATGCCAAACAGCCCTTTGATGTCCGCGAAGTGATTGCACGGCTGGTCGACGGGTCGGTATTCGATGAGTTCAAAGCCCTGTTCGGCACCACGCTGGTGTGTGGCTTCGCGCATCTGCACGGGTATCCGGTCGCGATCCTGGCCAACAACGGCATTTTGTTTGCCGAGGCCGCGCAAAAAGGTGCGCACTTTATTGAGCTGGCCTGCCAGCGCGGTATTGCGCTGGTGTTTCTGCAGAACATCACGGGCTTTATGGTCGGGCAAAAGTACGAAGCCGGCGGCATAGCCAAGCACGGCGCCAAACTGGTGACTGCCGTGGCCTGCGCCCGGGTTCCCAAGTTCACGGTGATCATCGGCGGCAGCTTTGGTGCAGGTAACTATGGCATGTGCGGCCGGGCCTATGACCCACGCTT
This sequence comes from Pseudomonas taetrolens, assembly GCF_900475285.1. Taxonomy (NCBI): domain Bacteria; kingdom Pseudomonadati; phylum Pseudomonadota; class Gammaproteobacteria; order Pseudomonadales; family Pseudomonadaceae; genus Pseudomonas; species Pseudomonas taetrolens. The sequence continues at coordinate 3,372,657 of NZ_LS483370.1, forward strand.
TCTATGGATGTGGCCCAACGCACGCATCGGCGTAATGGGGGCAGAACAGGCCGCCGGCGTTCTGGTCCAGGTCAAGCGTGAGCAGGCGGAACGTAATGGCGAGACGTTCTCGGCTCGGGAAGAAGCTGAACTCAAACAGCCAATCCTTGACCAGTACGAACAGCAGGGCCACCCCTACTATTCCAGCGCCCGCTTGTGGGATGACGGTGTCATCGATCCGGCGCAAACCCGTGACCTGTTGGCGCTGGGCCTGTCAGCAGCGTTGAACGCACCGGTCGAGGCGACGCGCTTCGGTGTGTTCCGCATGTAACCGCACCCCCAGACATTCCCTTTGCGTGCAGCCATTAAGGACTGACGGACATGATCGATTTCAACACCCTCGAACTGCAAACCGATCCACGGGGCTTTGCCACCCTGTGGTTGAGCCGTGAACAAAAGAACAACGCCTTTAACGCCGAGATGATTCGCGAGTTGATCCTCGCCCTGCATGCGGTGCAGGGTGATCCCGACATACGTTTTCTGGTCCTGCGCGGACGCGGCAAGCATTTCAGCGCCGGTGCCGACCTGGCCTGGATGCAGCAATCGGCCGAGCTCGACTACCACACCAACCTCGACGACGCCCGGCACCTGGCCGAACTCATGTACAACCTGGCCAAGCTGAAAATACCTACCCTGGCCGTGGTTCAAGGCGCGGCTTACGGTGGAGCGCTGGGCCTGATCAGCGCCTGCGACATGGCCATCGGAACGCATGACGCACAGTTTTGCTTGTCAGAGGTGCGCATCGGACTGGCGCCTGCCGTCATCAGTCCGTTTGTGGTGCAGGCCATCGGTGAACGCGCCGCGCGGCGCTACGCCCTGACCGCCGAACGCTTCAGTGGCGAACGCGCCCGCGAACTGGGATTGCTGTCAGAAAGCTATGCGGCTGACGCGCTTGAACAACAGGTCGCGCACTGGGTCGACAACCTGTTGCTCAATAGCCCCCACGCCATGCGTGCCTGCAAGGATCTGCTGCGTGAAGTCAGCCACGGCGCACCGACCCCGGCCATTCGCCGCTATTGCGAAAACGCCATCGCCCGGATCAGGGTCAGCCCCGAAGGCCAGGAAGGCTTGCGCGCCTTTCTGCAAAAACGCACACCCAACTGGCAGTCTGCCCCATTGACCCAGGAACCACGCCCATGACGTCCCCCATGCTGACAACGCTGCTGGTGGCCAACCGGGGCGAGATCGCCTGCCGGGTGATGCGCACGGCCAAAGCCCTGGGCCTGACCACGGTTGCCGTCCACAGTGCGACCGACCGGGATGCACGGCATTGCCGCGAAGCCGATATCTGTGTCGACCTGGGCGGCAGCAAGGCCGCTGACAGCTACCTGAAAATCGACAAAATCATCGCCGCTGCCAAAGCCAGCGGCGCTCAGGCGATTCACCCCGGTTATGGTTTTCTGTCAGAGAATGCCGGCTTTGCCCGCGCCATCGAAGCCGCCGGGTTGATCTTCCTCGGCCCCCCGGCCGCGGCCATTGATGCGATGGGCAGCAAGTCTGCGGCCAAAGCCTTGATGGAGGTCGCCGGGGTGCCTTTGGTACCGGGTTACCACGGCGAAGCCCAGGATCTGGAAACCTTTCGCGCTGCCGCCGAACACATCGGCTACCCGGTGTTGCTCAAGGCAACCGCCGGCGGTGGTGGCAAAGGCATGAAAGTGGTCGAGGACGTCAGCCAACTGGCCGACGCACTGGCCTCGGCGCAGCGTGAGGCACTGTCATCCTTTGGCGATGCGCGCATGCTGGTGGAAAAGTACGTACTCAAACCCCGTCATGTCGAGATTCAGGTCTTTGCCGACCAGCACGGTAACTGCCTGTACCTGAACGAGCGCGACTGCTCGATTCAGCGCCGCCATCAAAAAGTCATTGAAGAAGCTCCGGCGCCAGGCCTGAGTGCCGCGCAGCGCCAGGCCATGGGTGAGTCCGCCGTCCGTGCGGCACAGGCCATAGGCTATGTCGGGGCCGGCACCGTTGAGTTTTTGCTCGATGCCCGGGGTGAGTTCTTCTTTATGGAGATGAACACCCGGCTCCAGGTCGAACACCCGGTCACGGAAGCCATCACCGGGCTGGACCTGGTGGACTGGCAAATCCGCGTGGCCCGCGGTGAAGCGTTGCCGCTCACTCAGGCTGAAGTACCGTTACATGGGCACGCGATTGAAGTGCGCCTGTATGCCGAAGACCCGGGCAATGACTTTCTGCCTCAAACCGGACGGCTTGAGGTGTACCGCGAGTCGGCGGCTGGCCCGGGGCGTCGGGTGGACAGCGGGGTTTGCGAGGGCGACGAGGTGTCACCGTTCTACGACCCCATGCTGGGCAAGTTGATCGCCTGGGGCGAAGACCGTGAGCAGGCACGCCTGCGGCTGCTGGCCATGCTTGATGAGTTCGCCATTGGCGGCCTGAAAACCAACCTGAGCTTTTTACGACGCATCCTCGGACACCCGGCCTTCGCCGCGGCAGAACTGGATACCGGATTCATCCCGCGCTACCAGGAACAATTGCTGCCCGCCATTGAGCCTTTGCCCACAGCCTTTTGGACAGCGGCCGCTGAAGCCTTCGATCAAACCCGCCCCCATCAGGTTCGCCACGATGACCCGGCTTCGCCCTGGTCGGCAGGTAACGGGTTTCGCAACGGCTTGCCTGCGCGCACGCTGTTGGCGCTGAATTGCAATGGCGAGCATCGGGTCATCCATCTCAGTGGCCAAACGGCCGTGCTGCAAGATGACCAACTGATCATTGAGCAGGCCGGCATACGCCGCCAGCACCTGGCCGTTCGCCGGGCAGATACGCTCTACCTGCGCTGGGAAGGTGAGCTGCACGGCATACGCACCGATGACCCGATTGCTGCCGCCAACGCCAGCCACTCGGTGCAAGGCGGCCTGACGGCTCCGATGAATGGCAGCATCGTGCGCATACTGGTCGAGGTCGGCCAAACCGTCGAGGCCGGTACCCAGCTGGTGGTGCTCGAAGCGATGAAAATGGAACACAGCTTGCGGGCACCGCACGCGGGTGTGGTCAAAGCGCTGTTTTGCCAGGAAGGCGAGATGGTTAGCGAAGGCACTGCGCTGGTTGAACTGACCGAGTTGCAATAAGCCCCATAAAAAAGCGGCTACCGTCACCGGTAGCCGCTTTTTTGATGCTGGCGGGGCTGCTTAAAACTTGGCGGTTGCCTGTACCACCACCCCGATAATCCGGCACTGATCATCGAACAGCGTCTTGGGATAGGTCGGGTTCAGGGGCTTGAGGTAACGCTGACCGCTTTCTTCGATCAACTGGCGAAAGGTGGCGGCTTCAGACTCGGGCGTACGGGCAATCACCATTTTCCCTGGCCTGGCTTCGATGTCCGGATCGACCAGGATCATCATGCCTTGCGGAATACTGACGCCGACCGGAGCCGTCATGGCATCGCCCGTCACCTGCAGCCAGAACGCCGGCCCCTTGGCGTAATGATCGCTGACTTCGAACACCGTACCCGGTGCATAGCCCGCCTGTGCTTTCTCATTGACTTGACCTGCCGACACCCAGTCACTCACCGGGTAACGGAAGGCTGACGTGATGTCGTAGGTGTATTCATCAGGACCGGCCTCTTCGTTCGCACCACTGCGCTCACGAATGACCAGGGCCACTTCAAGGTGCTCCAGCCCAAGGGCATGCAGCACAGCGTTCATCGTCGGCAGATCAGGCTGACGACGCTTGTTAAGCCAATGCCCGACCCCGCCCTGGGAAGCCCCTACGCGTTCGGCTAGTTTTTCTTGCGTGAGTTTCAACTCGCGCAATTTGGTTCTGACTAAAGCGATCCATTTATCCATCTGCCGAACAATACGGATTGAATTCGGCGCAACAATACACATTATGTATTATTTGACCTATAGATAAAAATACTTAGCGTACTAATCTTGATTTGCTGATTCGATTAACTTCCGAAATGCAGGTAAATCATGACTTCCATAACCCAGATGCCGCTTAAAACCGATCCGGATCCTGAGCTCGACGCGTTGAAGGACAGCGCTGCCACGCAGCGCGCACTCGACTATTATTTGAAACCATCTGTTTCCCAACAGCTCAACGACCAGAAAGTGTTCCTGTTGCGCGAGGGCGTGAGTCAGGAAGAAGCGATGGTGCATGCTTCGGAACTGCTGCGTTGCGTCATCGCCACGGCCCATGGCTCCAGCGAGAGCCTGCAGGGTTCGCACCGCGACCTTGTGCTGGGCATGGTGTACTTCGTCGAGCTGGCCAAGACCTGCGTGGACCGCGTCGTTGATGCCCAGCAACTGCCTGCACGCTGACACGTACAAAAGGCGCTGGCGGACCCGCACAGGGCACCAGCGCTCTTCCCTCAGGCGTTCAGACGCTCCAGAGCAAGACTGTCAGCGATGCGGGTCGTGTTGCAATCTTCTGCCTTGGCTCGCAAAAAGATCTGACGCAGGGTTTCTCCGATCCGCTCAACATGCTCACGCACTTGTTCCGGCGTCCCACCGTTGTACTCGTAGGAAACATCGATAATGCCGCCCGCATTAATCGCGTAATCCGGCGCGTGCAGACACCCCCGGCGCCACAACTCATCGGCATGGGACGCTTTGGCCAGTTGGTTGTTGGCGGCACCGGCGATGACCGGCGCCCGTAACAATTGCAGGGTCTGATCATTGATGATCGCCCCCAGCGCGCACGGTGCGAACACATCCACATCCAGCCCGTAAATATCTTGCGCACTCACCGCATGGGCGCCCAGCTCATCGACCGCACGTCGTACGTTAGCCTCCTGGATATCGTGTACCCACAATTGCGCACCTGCGGCCTTCAGTTGGCGTGCCAGGTCGAATCCCACCTGGCCCAGCCCCTGAATCGCGACCCGCAAACCAGTCAGGTCAGCAGTGCCCAAGCGTTGCAGGACAGCTTCGCGAAGCCCGATAAAAACCCCCAGCGCCGTCGAGGGCGATGGATCGCCACTGCGCAATCCGCCACCCAGTTGTTCACGCGTGCCAGCCCCTACGACATGGCGCGTACGCTGCCCCATCTGCGCCATTTCGGTCACTCCGGTACCCGAATCGGCTGCCGTGATATACCGTCCGCCCATGCTTTCGACAAACCCGCCCATGGCCTGGAACAGCGCTTCGCTCTTGTCCTTGCGCGGATCCGCGATGATCACCGCCTTGCCCCCACCCAACGGCAACCCGGCCAGCGCCGATTTATACGTCATGCCCCGGGACAAGCGCAGCACATCGTTCAAGGCCTGCTGTTCGTCGGCATAGGGCCACATGCGACAGCCTCCCAACGCTGGGCCAAGTCGAGTGTTATGCACCGCGATAATGGCCTTGAGGCCCGTCGCCGGGTCGTGACAAAACTGAACCTGCTCGTGCTGATCGAATTCAGGGTGAGTAAAAATCGGCATTTCATTTCTCTCTTGTTTTAGCCTGCGGGTGGGCCAGACCGAAAAGTCAGTTTCTGACCCGACACACGGATACGCGACCCGTAGCAAAAGAGTGAAGGTTTAACGTGGGATTTTTCTTTCTAAATTGAAGGAAATCTTCTGATAATCTGCATGAAACCACCCAAAAAAATAAGAAAGCAGATCAGTTCATGCAGATCAAATTAAGCGCAATAGACCGCAAGATCCTTCGCTTGCTTCAGCACAATGCTGATCTCTCAGCGGCCGAAGTGGCAGAACATGTGGAGTTGTCGCAGTCGCCCTGCTGGCGACGTATTCACCGACTGCAAGAGGAAGGCCTGATCGAGCGCAAGGTCGCCCTGCTCAATCCGAAAAAACTCGGACTTAACGTGGTGGTGTTCGTCAATGTACGCCTGTCCGGCCATGGGCGGCGCCATTTGACTGAATTCGAAGAAGCCATCACCGATTACCCCGAAGTGATCGAGTGCTACACGATGGCAGGCGACATGGATTACTTGCTGAAGGTCGTGACCCATGACATCGACAGTTATGAACGTTTTTTACGCGATCACTTGCTGCAAAAGCCACACGTCCAGGAAGCGCACTCGAATATCGCCATGAGCGAGGTCAAACGCACCACAGAACTGCTACTGGACTGATAAAGGTCGCGTATACAAGCTCCGGAATAGAGCCTTTAAGCGAGGAATGGGAAATAAATTTCCAAATTGCGCGGGAAAACACTTGATTTGCAAATGATAATGATTATTATTGCATGCAGCTGGTCGCGAGATCAGTCGATAATTCAAGGGACCTTAGGTCGGTCTTTTGAATTACCTCCTCATCAGGCTAATCACGGTTATTTGACCCGGCTCATGGCCGGGTCTTTTTTTTGTGGCCAGTTATCTGGCTCAGCGTGCTTCAGGCTAATGAAGTCGGGTGTGCGGCCGGTTTTTTTCGGTGGCCGCTACAATGCGCAAGATGATAGCAAAAGAACATCGACCAACGAAAGCCTGAAGTCCTGGACTATGGCGGTAATGGCAATTTAGCACTTGAGAATCAGTCGCAAAAACTCTATTCTGGCGCGGCGTCAGGGATGACGCCCCCCCTGCGCTCATCTCACCTCTCCTGCAAACCGTCAAAACCGTATTGGCCTGTCGCCATTGCGATGTACAGTAGTGCCCACATTTATCAGATTCCAGGATTTGGACGATGACCGGGGCGCCCTCTTCACTTCATATCAGCAGTGACTTCGACAGTGGCAATATCAAGGTACTGGACGCCAGCAATCCGCTGCAGGTTCAGTTGGCAATCAAACCTGATACCAAAAGCCCGCACTTTCAGTGGTTCCACTTCAAGGTTGACGGCCTGACACCCGGCCAGACTCACCATTTCCAGTTGTGCAACGCCAGCCAGTCTTCCTACAACAAAGCCTGGGACGGTTACCAGGCCGTCGCGTCTTACGATCACGAAAACTGGTTCCGGGTGCCCACCTCGTTTGACGGCACAGCATTGAACATCAGTCTGGAGGCCAAGCATCCTCAGGTCTGGTTTGCCTACTTCGAACCTTACAGCCGCGCACGCCATGAGCAATTGATCCAGCGTGCCCTCAAATGGGCAGGGTGCGAACTGCTGAGCCTTGGTAAAAGTGTCGAGGGACGCGACATTCCGTTGCTGCGCAAAGGCTCCGGCGCGCCTCACAAGCACAAGATCTGGATCATCGCCCAGCAGCATCCCGGGGAGCACATGGCCGAATGGTTCATGGAGGGCCTCATCGAGCGTCTGGAACAGGGCAGTGATCCGCAAATCCGTAAATTGCTGGACTTCGCCGACCTGTACCTGATCCCGAACATGAACCCGGACGGTGCCTTTCACGGGCATTTACGCACCAATGCCAATGGCCAGGACCTGAACCGCGCCTGGCAAAACACCCGTCAGGAGATCAGTCCTGAAGTGTTTTTTGCGTTGGAGCACATGAACACCTACGGCGTGGATCTGTTTCTGGATATCCATGGCGATGAAGAAATCCCTTACGTGTTTACCGCTGGCTGTGAAGGCAATCCTGGTTACACCCCGCGCCTGGCCGGCCTCGAAGAGCGTTTTCGCACTCACCTCAGCAACCTGACCCGGGACTTCCAGACCGTGCATGGCTACACCCGCGACGAGCCCGGCCAGGCCAACATGACCCTGGCCTGCAACAGTGTGGGCGAACGTTTTGACTGTCTGTCGCTGACCCTTGAGATGCCTTTCAAGGACAACAATGACGCGCCGGATGCACTCACCGGCTGGTCGGGCAAACGCTCGATGCAATTGGCCAAGGACGTGCTGACGACGCTGTCGGCCATGGTTCGCGAGTTGCGCTAACTCACCCGCCGGGCAATCCTGCTGTACCTGAGCCGCGCTACCGCGCGGCTTTTTTTAGCGAATTTACGAGAAGCTGCGCCTGCATATGAACACCCTCGCCCAACTGCGTGCCGGCCAACTGGCAGGTCAAAAACGTCTCGACCTCTGCTGTGACCTGACCGAGTTCCCGGACGAGATTTTTCAGTTGGCCGACTCGCTGGAAATCCTCAACCTGAGCGGCAACCGTTTAAGCCAACTTCCCGAGGACTTGCATCGCCTGACCCGGTTGCGAATCCTGTTTTGCTCGGACAACCAATTCACCGAGTTGCCCGCCTGTCTGGGCCAGTGCCTGGAACTGAGCATGATTGGTTTCAAGGCCAACCAGATCAAATCCGTACCTGGCGCAGCACTGCCGCCGCAGTTGCGCTGGCTGATCCTGACCGATAACTGCATCGAACATTTACCTGTCGAATTGGGCGAGCGACCACGCCTGCAAAAGCTGATGCTGGCCGGTAATCGTCTGCAACAACTGCCCTCCAGCCTGGCCAACTGCGAACGTCTGGAGCTGATCCGGCTCGCCGCCAATCAGCTCAGCGAACTGCCCGAATGGTTAGTGCGCCTGCCACGTCTGAGCTGGCTGGCCTATGCCGCGAACCCACTGTGCAATGACACCCGTGCTCCGGGCGCAGCCGACCACTCGCAGCACATCGATTGGTCACAGCTCGAACTCGGTCAGCGACTGGGCGAAGGTGCCTCTGGGGTGATTTATCAGGCGCAGTGGAGCGTCAGCGGTCAACCGCCCCGGTCAGTGGCGGTCAAACTGTACAAAGGCAGCATCACCAGCGATGGCTCGCCACTCAACGAAATGCACGCCTGCATCGCCGCCGGGGAGCATCCGAACCTGATCCCGGTGCTGGGACGTGTCACAGGGCATCCGCAGAACACCGCGGGCCTGGTCATGGCCCTGATCGCCCCGTCGTTCACCAACCTCGCCGAATTACCCAGCTTCGATAGCTGCAGTCGCGATGTGTATGCGCACAGCCTGCGCTTCAGCGCTGACCACGCCCTGCATATCGCCCGCGGAGTAGCCGCCGCTGCCGGCCACCTCCACGCGCAAGGCATCAGTCATGGCGATGTGTATGGGCACAATATGTTGTTCAACCCAGAGGGCGAATGCCTGCTGGGAGATTTTGGCGCCGCGTGTTTCCACGCCACAGACGACAGCCCGCAAACGCGCGCGTTGCAACGGTTGGAAGTTCGGGCGTTCGGGATCTTGCTGGGGGAGTTGCTGGAGCGAATTGACTCAGGCCTGAGCGATCAATCGCGCACGGTGCTGGAAGATCTGCAGCGGCGCTGCATGCAGCCAGAGGTACTGGCACGCCCCGGATTCACCGAGGTCAACGAAGTGTTGCGCGCCATCCGGTAGGCGCCGGCTCGTCTCGCGCAGGTGTCACTTCTGCGCGAGACAAACTCAAAGCTTGCAGGGCAACGGCTCAGGCCAGTGCCACAAACATTTCCTGCACGTCGTCCTGGTTGTCCAGGGTTTCGAGGAAAGCTTCGACTTCGGCCATTTGTTCGTCGCTCAAGCCACTCACCGGATTTTTCGGCTGGTAGCCCAACTTGGCCGACAGCACAGTGAAGCCTTGTTCCGGCAGGGCTTTTTGTACGGCGTCGAGGTCAGTCGTTTCGGTGATGAACAAGGTCGTACCTTCTTCTTCACCCGGCTCGAAGTCCTGGGCACCGGCTTCGATGGCGGCCATTTCGGGGTCGGCATCGGGGGTATCCGGCTTGGCCTCGATCATGCCTACATGGTTGAAATCCCAGGCAACCGAACCCGAAGCACCCAGTTGGCCCTTGCGGAATGCCACACGAATTTCAGCGACGGTGCGGTTGACGTTATCGGTCAGACACTCAACGATCAGCGGCACCTGGTGCGGGGCAAAACCTTCGTAGGTCACGCGATGGTATTGCACGGCATCGGTACCGATGCCGGCACCCTTGTTGATGGCGCGCTTGATGGTGTCCGCTGGCATCGACGCTTTTTTGGCCTGTTCGTAAACCAGACGCAGGTGCGAGTTCATGTCCGGGTCTGCGCCGTTACGGGCAGCAACCGTCAGCTCCTTGGCCAGTTTGCCGAAAATTTTGCCGCGTGCATTGGCGGCGTCCGCTTTGTGTTTAACCTTCCACTGTGCGCCCATTACTCACTCTCTCAATCGGGTGTGTCGCGGCGGGTAAGCCGTCGAATGGGCGCAAGTTTATACGGCAAAAAGAGCTCAATCGACCAAAAAATCCAATCTACTCTGCCTTAAGCCTTATCAGCCTTGCCCGCCGCGGCTGCAAATTTGGCCAGCCGTACGTCCAAATGCCGGGGCCGGCGCCCATGATCCTCCGCCCGTTCCTTGCGGCGGATGGCGTTACGCACCATCAACGACCCCAGGTAACGAATGGGCTCAGGCGGGAAATACCCCAGAGGCCCGTCGACCAACGGCGAGCGCGTCCAGTCATTGATTTGGCCTTGCACCAGCGATGCCAGGATTTGTCCGCCCATATGGCATGGCCCGACGCCACTCCCCGAATAGCCAAAGCCATAGAACACATTGCCGTAGGGGCTCATCTGCCCAAAGAACGGCAAGCCGGTAACCGATCGATCCGAAGGGCCGTTCCAGGTGGCTTCGACCTCCACCCCGGCAAAGGCAGGAAAAAACTGCTGCAGACTTTTTTGCAGTAACCCTGCATAGGGGGAAGGTCGATCAAATGCTGGCGACATCCGGCCCCCATAAGCAAACGTATTACCGCCCTTCCCGAGCATGATCCGGCCGTCCGGGGTGTTGTGGTAGTAGTGCACGAAAATCCGCGAATCCAGCACCGTGACACCGCTGGTCAGGCCGATTTCCTGCAGCAAGTCCGGGCGCGGCCTGGTGATCAGCATGTCGCTGGAGACAATCGCCACACTGCGCTCGAACTGCGGGAACGCCCGCGCCATCCAGGCGTTCATCCCCAACACCACGCGATCAGCACGAATACTGCCATCAGGTGTTCGAATCAACGCAGGCGTTCCTTCTTCCAGCCCGGTCATCGGAGTGTTCTCATGAATTCGCACGCCCAATTGCAACGCTACCCGACGCAAACCCCGCACCAGCTTACCCGGCTGCACACTGGCCGCTGCTGGAGAAAACCAGCCCTCCAGATGCTGGGCCGAGCCGGCCCGACGCTGCACGTCCTCTACCGCCAGCTTACTGAACGAGTTGATCGACTGACGCTCCAGCGCAGCGATCACGCTATCGGTTGAGCCCACCTGCGCCGCATTGGTCGCGGTATACAGAGTGCCATCCAGTCGATAATCGGCATCGATGGCGTACTTCTCGCAGAACGCGCCGATGGCATAAATGCTCTGCTCCGACGCTTTAACCAGCCGTACCGCCTCCTCGACCCCGAACAGTCGCTCAAGGGTGAAGTACTTGGCCGACCACGACAGCGCGCAGCCGCCATTACGCCCGCTGGCACCTGCCCCACAGATGTCGGCTTCAATCAGCAGCACGTCCAGCTCCGGGTTTTGTTCCTTGAGCATGATCGCCGTCCACAACCCGGTGTAACCGCCTCCCACAATGCAGACTTGGGCACGGGTGTCACCGGTCAACGCTTCGCATGGGACGCCACTGTCTAACGCGAGCGCCTGTTCCAGCCAAAAAGGTCGCATGGGTACTTCTCCCGGTCAGGTACGCAAAGGTTTGATCAACAGCGAGTTGTTGGGCACGAACGGACATTCCTGCTTGTATCCGGCAGGACGACTGTTCCAGTGCGGAATCAGCACCAGCGAAGCGAACAGCGCGCACCCGGCAAAGACGATAAACACCGTGACCGTGTCGAAATACCCCGGCAGCAGCCCTCCAAGAATCGCGCCTACCGAACCACAGCCATTCACAAAACCGGCAGCCGTGGCACCCGCCTTGGCCGTCCCGAAGTCAATGGCCGCAGCTCCGCTGATCATCGAGTCAGGTCCGTAAAGCGTCAGGCCCATGATGAACAACAGCGCCACCACCAGCATCACGCTGCCGGAATGCAGCGCCCCCATAAAGAAGGCCAGCGAGATCGTCAGCGCAAACAGACTCAAAATGCAGGCGGGCATCCGCCGCGCACCGAAAATTTTGTCGGAGGCCAGGCCGATCATGATCGGCCCCAGTAACCCGGCCAGTTCAAACGCCGTCGGAATAATCGCCGCACCGACTTTGCCCACCTGGGGCATCTGCTCAAATACGATCACCGGCCCCCAGAGCAAAATGGCGTAACGCGCCGGCTTCAACATGAAATACGCCAGCCCCAGGGTCAGCACCGTACGATTGCGCATAATCTCGCGCAGCGGAGCCCAGACACTGATGCGCTTTTCGGCAGCACGTTCTTCATCGCTCATTTCAGGTTCGGGTTCGACCGCCGGCAAACCTACGTCTTCGGGTCTGTTGCGCTGAAAAATAAAAAACAGCACGGCAACCAGCCCAACCACCGCGGCGCTGGAAATGAACGCGGCGTGCCAGGAGCCTATGAGGGTGTACGCCCACCAGCCGGCAAAGGGCGAAGCCACCAGTCCGCCAAAGGCGTAGCAGGAACTCCATAACCCCAATACCCGCCCGCGTTGCTGGGCCGGGAAAAAGCTTCCGATGTTCTTGCACAGTCCTGACCAGCCCGTGGATTGCGCCAGGCCTTGAATCAGCATGCACGTAGCGAAAATCGGCAACGTGGCGTAGGTGCCCATCACCAGCGCCGCCAGGGCCGAGATGATCAACCCGCCCAATACCACGACTCTCGGGCCGAAGCGGTCCGCGAGGATGCCCCAGGTGAACTGTCCGACGGCGTAGGCGGCGAGATAGATGGCATCCAGGTTCGCCATCGCCATCTTGTCCATATGGAACGCTGGGTCCTCTCCGATGCCGAGTTTGGCGACCGAAAATGCTTTGCGAGTGAAGTAGAAGGCTGCATAGGCCAGCCAAGTGATGGCAAAAATCTGCACGCGCCAACGCTTGATAGTGGCAATGGAGTTATTCATGTCGGGTATGACCTCAGAAGTGAATGTGCCGGCAGAATCAAAAAAAGAACGCCTGTTTTTTTATTGTGTTGAGCACTTCAATCCGGCCCTCAGACAAGGGCGGGATTAATCAGACAAACCACGACGATCCGTTTTTTATTGGGTTTCAGGATCGCGCAGGGGCAAGTCACGACCCGGCGCTATCGAGGACATAACGCCGGGCTGAGGTCGATAAAAGCAATTACTGACTAATAGGTAAAATCGATTTATCGTATTTCACTAATAAGCTCAGCTTGTGAGAGGTGGTCCGATGTCGGTTTCCCACGCACAGTTAAAAGCGTTTCATGCGGTTGCGGTACATGGCAGTTTCACTCGCGCTGCCGAGCGGTTGTTTTTGAGCCAGCCGGCCATCTCCGATCAAGTCCGAAAACTCGAAGAACGATTTGGCGTGCAACTTTTCCACCGCAACAAGCGCTCGGTACGTCTGACCGATCTGGGTGAGCGGCTGCTGAGTGTGACCCAACGCCTGTTTGTGGTGCAGGCCGAAGCCCATGAGTTGCTGCAGGATTCCCAGGCGTTGCTGACGGGCAGTCTGGTTCTGGCCGTGGACGCTCCCGTTCATGTCTTGCCCCAGATTGCCCGTTTCTGCGAACGCTACCCGGGGATCACCGTCAAAATCGAAACCGGCAACACCGATGAGTCATTGGCACGCCTGTTCAACTACCAGGCTGACCTGGCGTTGTTGGGGCGTGATATCAATGATGAGCGTCTGCTCAGTGTGCCGTTGCGCAGCGACCCGATGCTGGCGTTTGTAGCGCGCACCCACCCCTGGGCCGGCCGCAGCTCCATTTGCCTGGCCGACCTGGATGACACGCCGCTGGTCTTGCGTGAAGTCGGCTCGGTGACTCGGCAAACCCTCGAGGAAGAAATGAACCGTGCAGGTCTGCGCATTCGTGCGGCGATTCAGGTCGAGGGACGCGAAGCCGCACGGGAAGCCGTGGTCGTCGGCATCGGCGTGGGGGTAGTGTCGGCGGCCGAATTCGGCTCGGACTCGCGTGTCTGTGCTTTGCCGATCACCGATTGCAACAGGCGCCTGACTGAAACCCTGGTCTGTCTGCGGGAGCAGGGTTCACGTCGGGTGGTGTCCACCTTTCTCGATATCGTGCGTGAGGACCTCAGGGCGTGTGCTCCGGCGCCAGCGCCATGAAAGCCTTGATCAACCGCAGCTCGGCACGGCGTTCCATGCAGCCGAGCATATGCCGGTTGGCCAGCCCTTCGCCCTTGATCGGTACCGCCCCTACGCGCGGATCATGGCTGACCTCGATAGACGATACGATCCCGACCCCGAGCTGCGCGGCCACGGCCTCGGTGACTGCTTCACGGCTGTCCAGCTCCAGCAGGACACGCGGGTTAACCCCGGCCTTATCGCACGCCTCATCAAAGGTGCGCCGGGTAATGGAAGTGGGTTCACGCAACACCATGATGATTTGATCCAGCTGCGCAATGTCGATCCCTTCCGGTAACGCCAGCCACGGGTGGCTCGCCGGGACCAGAGCGCAGATCCGTGACTCGACGAGAGGCCGCAGGGTCAATCCTTTGCGCGGTTCTATCTCCGTCAGCACCGCCACATCAACGTGCTCCGACAGCAGTGCCGCCAGGGTTTCCTGTGCGTTGCCCAGCCGCAGATTGACCGTAATCCCCGGATAACGTGCCCGCAGGCTCGCCAGCATCGGCATCACCATATGCGGACCATCGGCCGCCACCTCAAGTCGCCCGGTCAATAACTGGCGATTGGCCTCAAGCATGACCTGCGCCTCATCAACCAGACCAAACATGGCACGGGTGATGGCGGCCAGCTTGATGCCCTCTTCTGTCAGCTCAACCCGCCGCGCAGTTCGCCGCAGCAAGGTGATCTGGTAATGCTCCTCAAGGGTCTTGATGTGCCCGGTGACCGCCGGCTGGCTGATAAACAATCGGGCCGCAGCACGGGTAAAGCTGCCTTCACGGGCCACTGCGTCGAACGCACGAAGCTGGAACAAATTCACATGCATAACCCTCACTGATGGCTGGCATAACAACAAACAATTTGATTGATATCAACTCAAACTGCAATTTATGCCGTGTATCCAGTAGCCATCCCAACGCTTGTGAGGAAACCAGAATGAGTACTGCCGCGCCGATCCTGTTGACCCCTGGCCCACTGACCACCTCGGCGCGCACACGCCAGGCCATGATGGTCGACTGGGGCTCGTGGGATGACCGCTTCAACCAACTGACCGCCAGCCTGTGCGAGCAATTGCTGGCCATTATCAATGGCAGCAACAGCCATTACTGCGTGCCGCTGCAAGGCAGCGGCACCTTCGCCGTCGAAGCAGCCATTGGCACCCTGGTGCCACGCGATGGCAAGGTTCTGGTGCTGATCAACGGCGCCTACGGCAAGCGTCTGGCCAAAATCTGCGAGGTGCTGGGACGTCGCTTCAGCACCTTCGAAACGGCCGAAGACGAACCCACTACAGCCAGCGACGTGGATCGCTTGCTGAGCGCGGATCCTGGCATCACCCACGTCGCCCTGATTCACTGCGAAACCAGCACCGGGATTCTTAACCCGCTGCCAGAAATCGCCAACGTCATCGCCCAACATGGCAAGCGCCTGATCATTGACGCCATGAGTTCTTTCGGCGCCCTGCCCATCGACGCGCGGCAAGTCCCCTTCGATGCACTGATCGCAGCCTCCGGCAAATGCCTGGAAGGCGTGCCGGGCATGGGCTTTGTCTTTGCCCGTAAAGAGGCACTGAGCAATGCCGCAGGCAACTGCCATTCTTTGGCGATGGACCTGCATGATCAGCACACTTATATGGTCAAGACCGGGCAATGGCGCTTCACCCCGCCCACCCACGTCGTAGCCGCCCTGCATGAGGCACTGCTGCAATACAACGAAGAAGGCGGTTTGCCGGCTCGCCATCAGCGTTATGCCAACAACTGCCAGGCCTTGCTCGACGGTATGGCCAGCCTGGGCATCCGCAGCTTTCTGCCCGAGGCGATTCAAGCCCCCATTATCGTTACCTTCCATGCCCCCAAAGATCCTCGCTACCAGTTCAAGGATTTCTACGAACGGGTTAAAGCCAAGGGTTTCATCCTGTACCCAGGCAAGTTGACTCAGGTCGAGACCTTCCGGGTCGGCTGTATCGGCCACGTTAACCAGGCCGAAATGCGGGCGGCGGTCAATGCCGTGGCCGAAGTGCTGCAGGAAATGGAAGTGCTGGAAATCTGAACCTCATCGCCTTCGCTCCACCTTTGATTTTTCCGTGCGGCACAGCCCGCTCACACAGGATTTAATGACATGAACTACACCAATCCAAGCAAGCTTCAGGCAGCCATTCTCGACTGGGCTGGCACCGTGGTCGATTTCGGCTCTTTCGCCCCGACCCAGATCTTTGTCGAGGCCTTCGGCGAGTTCGACGTGCAGGTCTCCATCGAAGAAGCCCGAGGCCCGATGGGCATGGGCAAGTGGGATCACATCAGGACGCTGTGCGATCAACCACAAATCACTGAACGCTACAAAAAAGTCTTTGGCCGCGCACCGACCGACGACGACGTGACCGCTATTTATGAGCGTTTCATGCCGCTGCAAATCGAAAAAATCGCCGAGCACTCGGCACTGATTCCCGGCGCGCTGGACACCATCGCCGCCCTGCGCGCTCAAGGCATCAAGATTGGTTCCTGCTCGGGCTACCCGGCACAAGTGATGGCCAAAGTGGTTGAACTGGCTGCCACCAATGGCTACGTCGCCGACCATGTAGTGGCCACCGACGAAGTACCGAACGGCCGTCCCTGGCCAGCCCAGGCACTGGCCAACGTGATCGCGCTGGGTATTGATGATGTAGGCGCCTGCGTGAAGATCGACGACACGGTTCCTGGCATTCTCGAAGGCCGTCGCGCCGGCATGTGGACGGTCGCTCTCGTGTGCTCAGGTAACGCTCTGGGCCTGACCCATGCGCAATACAAGGCACTGGCCCCTGAAACCCTGGCCACGGAACGCAAGCGCATCCACGCCCTGTTCGAAGGTTCGCGCCCACATTACTTGATCGACACCATCAGCGACCTGCCGGAGGTCATTGCTGACATTAACAAGCGTCTGGCCCAGGGCGAGATGCCGCAAAGCAGCTGAGTACGCTGACAAAAAACGCGGCAGCCCTGACTCAGGCCTGCCGCGTTTTTTATGGCTCTGAGCTATCAGGCCTTGTGATGTTGTTCGACCCAGCGGGCAAACTCATCGATGAATTTCTGCAGAAACGGACGCGTTTTTTCAGACAGTTTCCCCGAGGCATCAAATGCATCCCCCGCACCGCCCAAATAGGCTTCTGGCTGCTGCATGCAGGGTACATTGAGGAAAACCAGCGACTGGCGCAAATGATGGTTAGCCCCAAATCCGCCGATGGCCCCCGGTGAGACACTGATTACTGCGCCCGGCTTGGCGTTGAAGACACTTTGCCCATAAGGGCGCGACCCCACATCGATGGCATTCTTCAACACACCCGGCACCGAGCGGTTGTATTCGGGTGTCACAAACAGTACGGCATCCGCCGGGCGTATTTGATCGCGAAAAGCGGTGTAGGACGCAGGTGCCGGCGTAACGTCGATGTCTTCGTTATAAAGTGCCAGATCCCCTATTTCGACAATTTTCAGCTTCAGACTGGCCGGGGCCAGTTCCGCCAAGGCAAGGGCCACTTTTCGGTTGAGGGAATCCTTTCTCAAACTGCCGACCAATACTGCAACATCGAAGACCTTGCTCATGGAAAACCCCAAGTCTGTGACTGAAAGAAGATTAGTTATAGATGATTGGAAGCCTTTCTTGCACCCCAGTTCACCCTATCAGCCTGCAAGCCTGTAAAGTAGCCGGACTATTTTTTTCACATTGCTAAACTTCCCCTACTGAACAACGGTCTACAGAACCGAAAATTGGGTGTTTATCTCCAGAGGTTCTCTACAAATGTCGGCAGTTCTCGTTGGGCAATTTCATGCAAGGGATGCGGAAGGCCGCGTCTATTCCGTGCATGAGTTTCAAAATTCCACCCCAGGAGTAGACGGTCAGCCTGTCGTCACTTACAAATTGGCGATCGGCGACCGTGTTGCCAGGATCAGTGGCAATCAGTTCCAGTTGGTGCAATCGGGCGTCGAACTGATTCGTGAACCGGAATTCCCTGTGACCGAGGCGCCTGTCGCTCCTGTCGTACAGGCTTAATTGCCCGGCATATCGCTGAAGTCATGGGATAAGACTTGGATCAGGCTTCTCAACACTGAAACCTCATCTGCTGCACATGGACTTCAAGCATGCGTTTACGCCATATCGAAGTAATTCAGGCTATTTTGCAAACAGGTAACCTCGGCCATGCGGCCGAGTTGCTGCAGCTGCCTGCGAGCACCCTCAGCGCCACGCTGCAGGAGGCAGAACAACAACTTGGCTTCATGTTGTTCGCCAGCGTTCGCGGGCGGCTGCAGGCCTCGCGTGAAACCCTTCTGCTGCAACCCCGCATCGACCAGTTGTACCTGGAGCTCGAGCCGCTGAAACGGCTTGGCGATTCGTTGCGCCAACATCAGGAGCCGGCATTACGCGTGGTCTGTAGCGAAACACTGGCTCAACCCTTGCTGCCCCACTGTATCGCTGCACTCAGACGCCGCTTCCCCGATACGCCGACCACGCTGAGCAGCCAGCCCTGCACGGAAATCGCGAGACGTTTGTTGATGGACGAGTGCGACATTGGCCTCAGCCTGCACCCCTCCACGCAGTCAGGTATCGATTGCCTGAAGCTGACCCAGGGCAAGGTACAGTTTCTGGCCCCGCACGGCTGGCTCTCCCCCCGGCAAAAATACATAGCGCTGCAGGATCTTGCCGGACAAGCGATGATTGGCCTGGAACAGCACGACCCCCTGAGCCGCATGCTGGACAGCAAAGTACAAGCCTTGCATCCGGTGCCGGTAATACAGATTCAGGTGCAGAACTATCAGATGATGCGCAGCATGGTGGAAGCCGGTGAAGGGCTGGCGCTGGTCGATCCGTTTACGGCGGTGGGGGCCAAAAACAGCGGGCTGGATGTATGCCCGTTATCCCCGGCCATCCCTGTGACCCTGTATGCCTTGACGCGCAAGGGTTGCGAATCCGGACTCGCGTTGAATGCCTTGCTGGATATCGTGCGCCAGAAAGCTGAGAGTATGCTCGCTGACCAGGGAGTGGTGGCGCTGTAAAAACGCTGCACTGGCCTCCGGCTGCAAAGGCCGGTGTTGCAGGTCAGTCGCGGCTCTCGAACAACAAATACCAGAAAATGGCCACTTCAGCAGTCTGCGGGTCAATACCGCGATAACGCAGATAATCCACCCCACCCACCTGATACCCGCACCGCTCATACAAACGGCAGGCGCCCAGGTTGTTATTTTGGGTTTCGAGCACGATGCCCGGCAGGTTTTTTTTGTGACTCCAGAACCTGACGACATCCAGCAACGATCGGGCTACACCATGACGACGGGCCGGAGCGGCCACAGCCAGTTCATCAACATGGGCATAACCGTTCCAGTTGGTGCTGACCACCACGTGACCGACAGGCTGATTATCAAGATAAGCCATGAAGATCGCACTATCGGGTGCACCTCGATAGCTCGCAAACTCATCAGGATCGATGCCGTAGCACTTGCGATAAGGGGTGATCATATCCAATGGCCACTGCTCGACCTTTTTGTGACGGTCGACGCGGGCATAGGCACGCACTTCAAAGCTGAAGTCGTTGCCCCAGATATAGGGTGCGAAACCTTCATCGGCCAAACGTACCGAAACTTCAGGGTCCTTGGGGGTCATAACCAGATGCATGAAAAATCCTTATTTCCGGTCACGGATACCCCCTGAACGATGTCGGTTTACCGCCACAGGAACTAACAGTGGCGACAACAATCGCGGTTACTGCAACGTCTGTCCTTTGGCGTCGAGAAGCTGCGTCCACAGCGATGGACCACCCGCTGATTTTGCAATGGCGTCAAGTCGCGCCGCATGCTCGGTCAAGTCGCTTTCACTTGCACGAATAATCCGGCCTGGTTGACGATCAGCCGACAGACGGCGTATTTCAGTGGCCTGGTTGCCCGAACCTTCACCAGAACCATTGCCATCAGAGGCATTGCCTGCCAGTGACAGACTGGTCTGGCCGCCGGTCATGGTCAGGTAAACGTCTGCGAGAATCTCGGAGTCGAGCAAAGCGCCGTGCAGCTCACGGCCCGAGTTGTCCACACCGTAGCGTTTGCACAAGGCATCGAGGCTGTTGCGCTGCCCCGGGTGCCGCGCCCGAGCCATGGCCAGGGTATCGAGGATGCTGCAATGCTGCGTCAGGTCGGCCCGGTCTGTCTGCCCGATCAAGGCAAACTCGTTATTCAGAAAGCCCACGTCAAACGCAGCGTTATGAATGATCAGTTGCGCACCTTTGATGAAGTCAAAAAACTCATCGGCGACTTCTGCGAAACGGGGTTTGCCCACCAAAAACTCGTTGGTAATGCCGTGGACGCCAATCGCGCCCTCGTCACTTTCACGGTCCGGTTGCAGATAGACGTGAAAATGCCGCCCGGTCAGTCGGCGGCCCATCAACTCGACGCAACCGATCTCGATCACCCGGTGGCCATCGGTGACCGGCATACCGGTGGTTTCAGTATCGAGTACAACACTACGCATGCTTGAGGCCCCTCATTTCATCCACGCCGCGATTGGCCAGCTGGTCGGCACGCTCGTTACCGTGATGACCAATGTGGCCGCGAACCCACTGCCACTTCACGGTGTGGCGGTTGACCTGCTCATCGAGTAACTTCCACAGATCGGCATTCTTTACCGGTTCTTTGGCAGCGGTTTTCCAGCCGCGCTTTTTCCAGTTGACCATCCATTCGGTGATGCCCTTCATCACGTACTGTGAATCGGTCACCAGCAGCACTTCGCAGGGGCGCTTGAGCTCTTCGAGGCCGCGAATCGCTGCCATCAGTTCCATGCGGTTGTTGGTCGTATCGGGTTCGCCGCCCCAGAGTTCTTTCTCTACACCCTGGCAAACCAGCAAGGCTCCCCAACCGCCCGGGCCCGGGTTTCCCTTGCAGGCACCATCGGTGAACATCTCAACGCTATCGGTCATTACAAACTATCCAAAAAGGGTATTGTGGCCTGCCAATAATCATCAGCAGCACCAGAGGCCGGACTGATCCGGCCCTGAATTGATCAGGAGTGGCTCAAGAATCACTATGGCGCCGATTGAGCTTGGCCATCGGCAATGGGATCAGCTTGCCCATCGGTTCGCGACGCGACGGATTGACAGGCCGCAAGCCCACCACCATTTTGCGGGCGACCAGTATATAGAAGCCGCCACCGGCCAATTGCCAGCTGCTCGCCCTGCGTTCCCAGCCGGCCAAACGGCTCTGCCAGGCAACTGAGGCCAGCGGCGGACGATAGCACCCGAAGCGGCGTTTCTCCAGCGCGAAGCCCAGCAGATTCAACCAGTCGGCGACGCGCGAAGGCGGAATACAACGTGCCTGGCGCAGTGCGTCCTTGGCAAAAGCATGCTTAAGCCCCCAACTGCTCCACGGGTTGATGCCGACAATCAACAAGTGCCCGCCCGGGCGCACACTGCTGGCCGCTTCACGCAGCAAACCATGGGGTGACAGGCAGAAATCCAGACCGTGCTGCAACACCACCACATCGGCAGCATGCTCGCATAAAGGCCAGGCCTGCTCTTCACAGATGATTTCGACGCCTGGCAAAGGCGCCCCGAGCCGTACATTGCGCTGCACCTGAGGGGCCTTTGGCGGAGTGTCGGCGCCAGGGCCGTAATGCACCAGGTAACCACCGAAATAGCGTCCAAGCTCGTCCTCGAGTACGCGCTGTTCCTCTGCAAGCAACAGCTGTCCATGGGGACCCGACAGCCATTCGCGGGCCGAACTGATCAGCGCCAGCCACTCAGGATCAGCCTGAGCCAATGCTTTATCGGTCATTGCTCCCTCCAACTCGCCATCCACCTATCACACGCTCTAAGATGCGCCATTGTTTCGTACTTGGGAATTGCACCATGTTACAGATCGACGCCCTGCCCGCCTTTAGTGACAACTACATCTGGTTGTTACAGGACACCCTCCACAAGCGCTGCGCCGTGGTCGATCCGGGTGATGCCGCGCCGGTTCTGGCCTGGCTGGACCTGCACCCGGACTGGGTACTGAGCGACATTCTGGTTACCCACCATCACTTCGATCATGTCGGCGGTGTCGAACAACTGCATAAACACACTAACGCGAAGGTCTGGGGTCCGGCACAGGAGAACATCCCGGCCCGACAAGTGGCGCTCGGCGACAATGACCGCATTGAAGTACTGGGCCTGGCGTTCGAGGTATTCCTCGTCCCCGGTCACACCCTCGGGCACATTGCCTACTATCACGCTGACGCAACGGCACCGTTGCTGTTTTGTGGTGACACGCTGTTCGCCGCTGGCTGCGGACGGCTATTCGAAGGAACGCCCGAGCAGATGCACCACTCGCTGAGCCGTCTGGCGGCACTCCCCGGCAACACCGGCGTGTATTGCACCCATGAGTACACCTTGAGCAATTTGCGCTTTGCCCAGGCGGTAGAACCCAACAACCCCGAAGTTGCCATGCGCATGGCCCAAGTGACGCAATGGCGCGCCGAGGGACGCATCAGTTTGCCATCAACCATGGCCCTCGAATTGCGTACCAACCCCTTCCTGAGAGTCGGTGAAACATCCGTTAAAGAAAAAGCTGACGAGTGGAACAAGCTCGACAATACGTCGCCCTGCTCGGTCTTTGCCAGCCTGCGCAGCTGGAAAGATAAGTTCTAATCAGGGTCGCGGTTGGCACAAAAATTCTGAACGGTTGACCGCGCCCCATGTGCTTTCTAGAATCCCCCGACATTTTTGCCCGGAACTAACTTCCAGCCAATGTCGTCATCCATACGTAAATCCATCAATTCAGACGCATTGACGCGCTTGGTTAAAGCCATCGCGCTGGCTGTTTCCGCGACGCTCGCGGGCTGCCAAAGCATCGATCATTCGGCACAAACAGCCGAAAGGCCCAGCCTCAAACTGACCAAGCGTATCCCGCAGGAGCCGATCTGGCTCAGCGAGAAACCTGGCCCCGCGGCCCCACAGGATGTGTGGGAACGGATGCGCCAGGGCTTCAAGTTGCAGGACGGCCAGAACGTCAATCCGCGTATTGAACAGCAGCGCCTGTGGTTCGCAAGCAATCCCTCGTTCCTCGAGAACGCCGGCGAGCGCGGCAGTCTGTACATCCACTATATTGTTGAGCGCCTCGAGGAACGCAACATGCCGCTGGAACTGGCGCTGTTGCCAGCCATCGAAAGCGCCTACAACCCAATGGCGTATTCCCACGCCAATGCGGTAGGGCTCTGGCAGTTCATTCCATCTACCGGCCGTTATTTCAACTTGCGCCAGACCCGCGCCTACGACGGCCGCCGTGACATTACGGCTTCGACCCTGGCCGCCTTGAATTACCTGAACCGTCTGCACGACATGTTCAACGGTGACTGGTTGCTGGCCCTGGCCGCCTACAATGCGGGTGAAGGCACGGTCAGCCGAGCCATAGAGCGCAACGAAAAGCTCGGTCTGCCCACCGATTACTGGAACCTGCCATTGCCGCAGGAAACCAAGGACTACGTCCCCAAACTGCTGGCCCTGTCCCAAGTGGTTCTGGCCCCTGAAGCCTATGGCATCAATCTCAACCCGATTGCCAACGAACCCTACTTCGAAATGGTCGAGATCAAACAGTCCATGGATCTGTCACGCGTGGCAGCGCTGGCTGAGATCGACGAAGACGAGATGTTCCAGCTGAACCCTGCGTACAAGCAACGAGCCACTATCGATGGCCCGCAGCACTTGCTGGTACCCACCTCCAAGGCGCAATTGCTGACCGCCAACCTGTCCAGCCTGAAACCCGAAGAGCTGATCAGCCTGCGTCCGAAAAAACCGGTCTTCGACAACCTGGCAAGCAAGCAACCGGCCCGGCTCAATCGCAAGTACCGTGTCAAAAGTGGCGATAACCTGACGCTCATTGCCAAGAACAACAAGGTCAATGTCAAGGATCTGCAACGCTGGAACCAGCTCACCGGCAAAAACCTCAAGGTCGGTCAAACGCTGGTCATGCAAGACACGCGCAAGGCAACCGTCAAAACAGCCACGAAGTACAAGGTGAAAAAAGGTGACTCGCTGTACATCGTCGCCAAGCGTTTCAACGTCGAAATGCAGCATCTCAAACGCTGGAACCCAAACAGCGCCAAAGCCCTCAAGCCCGGGCAAGTGCTGACTGTGTCCAAACCGCGCTAAGCACAACACTCGCGGATCTACGGGCGAGCTGAATCTTACATACATGTAGGAAGCAGCTTGCCCGTAGTGCTTTCCAGCACGGCCTTTTTCCTACAGATACAAGCTGTTACTGTACGAAGACCAAAAGCCCAATGCCTGGATCGGATCTCTGACTTGATGCGTCCCCTCCTTCCGCTATTCATCAGCCTGGCCTTGAGCTTCCCCGCAAGCGCAAACCTCAGCGAAAGCCATGGTTACGCGCAATTTGGAACCCTCAAATACCCGGCCACATTCACCCATTTTGACTGGGTAAACCCTTCCGCGCCCAAAGGCGGGACGCTGAAGGTCATGGCATTCGGCACATTCGATACGCTCAACCCCTACACATTCAAGGGCTCGAGCCCTGTCTCAACCCCAAACTTCTTGCAATATGGGGTCAATGAACTCAACGAAACCCTGATGGCGGGTACAGGCCAATATGCACCTTCCGGAGACGAGCCAACTTCAAGCTATGGCTTGATCGCGCAATCGGTCGAGTACAATGAAAGCCGTAGCTGGGTGGTGTTCAACCTGCGTCCCGAAGCACGCTTCCACGATGGTGCCCCCATCACCGCCTATGATGTGGCGTTTTCTTACAACCTGTTGCGCAAAGAAGGCCATCCGCAATACAGAACCCATCTTCAGGAAGTCCAACGGGTCGATATCCTGGGGCCCAAGCGCATTCGCTTCGTGTTCAACCGCGGCGGCAATCCCTTGCTGATCCTGCGCCTGGGCGAACTGCCGGTATTGCCTCAGCATTACTGGGCCAAACGCGACTTTAAAGCCACGACCTTTGAGCCGCCGCTGGGTAGCGGTCCTTATCGCATCACCAAGGTCACTCCGGGCCGGCAACTGGTCTTTGAGCGCGTTAAACAGTGGTGGGGGGCCAACCTGCCGGTCAATCGCGGCAAATACAACTTTGACCGGGTTCAGGTGGAGTTCTACCGCGACAGCGATGTCGCATTTGAAGCATTCAAGGCCGGGGAGTTCGACATCTACATCGAGCACCAGGCCAAAAACTGGGCCAATGGCTACAATTTCCCGGCTGCGCGTCGGGGCGATGTGGTCAAGGCAGAGATCACGCACCAGATCCCGACGCAAACCCAGGGGCTGTTCATGAACAGCCGGCGCGCCACCTTCAACCAGGCCCGAGTGCGTGAAGCGCTGGGTCTGATGTTTGACTTTGAGTGGACCAATCGCACGCTGTTCAACAGCGCCTATCAGCGCGCCCTCAGCTATTACCCCAACAGTGAGTTCTCGGCCCACGGCATTCCCGTAGGGCATGAATGGCTGATGCTCTCTCCCTGGCGCAGCCAGCTGCCACCTGAACTATTCAGTCAGGCCTTTACCCTGCCGCAAACCGACGGCAGAGGCATCCCGCGCGCCACCTTGCGCCGCGCGCTGGGGTTATTGGAACAAGGTGGATGGAAACTCTCAGGGCAGCGTCTGCTCAATCGTGAAGGCCAGCCGCTCAAATTCGAAATATTGCTGGTAAACCCCAATCTTGAGCGCATCCTGCAGCCCTATGTGGAGAACCTGGCCAGTATCGGGATTGAAACCCGACTGCGTACCGTGGACCGCGCTCAATACAAGCAACGGCTGGACCAGTTCGATTTCGACATGATCCTGATGACGCTCAACCAGACCCTGAGCCCGGGCCTTGAGCAATGGCAGTACTTCCACTCCAGCCAGGTCAACGTCAAGGGCAGCAAGAACTATGCAGGCGTCTCTGATCCGATAGTCGATCAACTCCTTGAGCGATTGCTGGCGGCACGGACCCGCGAAGAACAATTGGCGGCAGGGCGGGCGCTGGATCGCGTCCTGCTCTGGCAGCACTACAGCATCCCCAACTGGTATCTGAATTATCACCGCCTGGCGTACCGCAACCGGTTCGCCTTCGTAACCACGCCGCCCTATACGCTAGGCCTGAGTGCGTGGTGGATAAAGCCTACGGAGAAAACCCAATGATGCCTCTGCGTACATTGTTAAAACCGCTCTGTGGCCTGTTGCTGTCCAGCCTGGCCTGCATGGCGCTAGCGGCTCCGCAACATGCACTGACGCTGTATGACGAACCGCCGAAATACCCGGCCAACTTCAAGCATGTCGACTACGTGAATCCGGACGCCCCCAAAGGCGGCACGTTCCGCAAGTCGGATTTCGGCAGTTTTGACAGCCTGAACCCCTTTATCAACAAGGGCGTTCCGGCGGCGGATATCGACCTGACTTTCGACACCCTCACCCGCCAGAGCCTTGATGAGCCCTTCACCGCGTATGGCCTGATCGCCGAGAAGATTGAAAAAGCCCCGGACAACAGCTGGGTGCGTTTTTACCTGCGCCCTGAAGCCCACTTCAACGATGGGCACCCTATCCGTGCCGAAGACGTGGTGTTCAGTTTCAACACCCTGATGACCAATGGTTCGCCACTGTTCAAGGGCTATTACAGCGACGTCGACCAGGCCATCGCAGAAAGCCCGCTGCAAGTGAAGTTCACGTTCAAACACAACAAAAACCGCGAGCTGCCGCTGATCCTCGGCCAGCTTCCGGTGCTGCCCAAACACTGGTGGGAAACCCGTGAATTCGACAAAAGCAACCTGGAAATTCCTGTAGGGAGCGGTCCTTACAAGGTTGCAGAGATCAACCCCGGGCGTTCGATCCGCTATGAGCGCGACACCCACTACTGGGGCAAGGATCTGCCCATCAACAAGGGGCTGTTCAACTTTGATGCGATCACAGTCGATTACTTCCGTGACAACACCGTTGCACTGGAAGCACTCAAAGCCGGTCAGTTCGATTATTGGTTCGAGATCAGCGCCAAAAACTGGGCCAGCGCTTACAACGTCCCGGCGGTGAATCAGGGCCGCTTGAAGAAAGAAGAAATCCGCAACGGCAACCCGACAGGCATGCAGGGTTTCGTGTTTAACCTGCGCAAACCAATGTTTCAGGATGTACGTGTGCGGGAGGCGCTCAGCCTGCTGTTCGACTTTGAATGGACCAACAAACAATTATTCAGCGGCGCCTACGCGCGTACCGGCAGTTATTTTGAAAACTCGGAGATGGCCGCCAAGGCACCTCCCACAGAAGCAGAGCTGGCCATTCTGGAGCCTCTGCGCGGACAGATCCCCGACAAGGTCTTTACCGAAACCTTCGAGCCCAGCGTCACCGATGCCAGCGGCATGATTCGCGACCATCAGCGTCGCGCCTGGAAACTGCTGCAGGACGCGGGCTGGCGCATCGTCGACGACAAAATGGTGGATGCCCAGGGCAAGCCGGTCCAAATCGAGTTTCTGCTGGCACAAACCGAGTTCGAACGGATCCTGCTTCCCTACAAGCGCAACCTCAGCGACCTGGGAATCGACTTGCAGATCCGCCGGGTCGACGTCTCCCAATACCTGAACCGCCTTCGCTCGCGGGACTACGACATGATCGTCGGCAGTTTCCCGCAGTCCAACTCACCTGGCAGCGAACAGCGCGACTATTGGGAATCGCTGAGTATCGATAAACCCGGGAGCCGCAATTTCATAGGTCTCAAGGACCCGGCCATTGATCAACTGACCGAAGGTTTGATCCACGCCGAATCGCGACAAAGCCTGATCAATCATGCCCGGGCGCTGGATCGCGTCTTGCAGTGGGGCTTCTACGTGGTACCCAACTGGCATATCAAAACCTGGCGTATCGCGTATTGGGATCACATCGCTCACCCATCGGTCACTCCGCTGTACGACATCGGCACCAACACCTGGTGGATAAAACCAGATGCGAAACCTGCCGCGCCGACTGACACCCCAAGTCCGAGCCAGGAGCATTAAATGCTGGCCTATATATTCAGGCGACTGCTGCTGATCATTCCGACGCTTTTCGGGATCCTCCTGATTAACTTCATTATCATTCAAGCGGCGCCTGGCGGCCCAGTGGAACAGATGATCGCCAAGCTCGAAGGCTTCGACGGAGCAACCAGCCGCATCGCAGGCGGCGGCTCTGAAGTCTCGGTGGCCGGCTCCAATTATCGGGGAGCGCAAGGGCTCGACCCGGAGCTGATTCACGAAATCGAAAAAATGTACGGCTTCGACAAATCAGCCCCCGAACGACTGTGGATCATGATCAAGAACTACGCCCGACTGGACTTCGGCGAGAGTTTCTTCCGCGATGCAAAAGTCATCGACCTGATCAAGGAAAAGATGCCGGTGTCCATCTCCCTGGGACTGTGGAGCACCCTGATCATGTACCTGGTCTCGATTCCTCTGGGCATCGCCAAGGCAACACGACACGGCAGCCCTTTTGATGTCTGGACCAGCTCGGCGATCATCGTGGGGTATGCCATTCCAGCGTTCCTGTTCGCCATCCTGCTGATCGTGGTGTTTGCCGGCGGCAGTTATTTCGACTGGTTCCCGTTACGCGGCCTGACCTCCAACAACTTCGACGAGCTCAGCTGGAGCGGCAAGATCCTCGATTACTTCTGGCACCTGGTGCTGCCCGTGACCGCGCTGGTTATCGGCAACTTTGCGACCATGACCTTGCTCACCAAAAACAGCTTCCTGGACGAGATCAACAAGCAGTATGTGGTCACCGCCAAAGCCAAAGGACTCAGTAACAACCGCGTGCTCTACGGCCATGTTTTCCGCAACGCCATGCTGCTGGTCATCGCCGGCTTCCCGTCGGCTTTCATCGGCATTTTCTTTACCGGCTCATTGCTGGTCGAGGTCATATTCTCGCTGGACGGTTTAGGGCTGATGAGCTTCGAGGCCGCAATCAACCGTGATTATCCCGTGGTCTTTGGCACCCTGTTTATCTTCACGCTGCTCGGGTTGTTGGTGAAACTGATCGGTGATCTCTCATACACCCTGGTTGACCCGCGCATCGACTTTGAAAGCAGGGAGCATTGAGATGAAGCTATCGCCTCTGAATCGAAGACGCTTCGAGCGCTTCAAGCAAAACAAGCGTGGCTGGTGGTCACTGTGGATCTTTCTGGTGCTGTTCGGACTAAGCCTGGGGGCTGAGTTGATCGCCAACGATAAGCCACTGGTCATCCATTACGACGGCGACTGGTATTTTCCCGCCCTCAAGCGCTACCCCGAGACAGATTTTGGCGGCGAGTTCCCCCTCGAAGCCAACTACAAAAGTCCGTATATCCGTGAATTGCTGGCCAAAAAAGATGCCCTGGTCATTTGGCCGCCCATCCCCTACAGCTACCAGAGCATCAACTACGACCTGAAAGTGCCCGCCCCCGCACCGCCTTCGGCGGAAAACTGGCTGGGGACCGATGATCAGGGGCGCGATGTTCTGGCCCGGGTCATCTACGGCTTCAGGATCTCGGTGCTGTTCGCGCTGACCCTGACCCTCCTGAGCTCGGTCATTGGCGTCATTGCTGGCGCGCTCCAGGGTTTTTATGGCGGCTGGGTCGATCTTGTCGGCCAGCGCTTTCTTGAGATCTGGTCAGGCTTGCCCGTGCTTTACCTGCTGATCATTCTGGCCAGCTTTGTCCAGCCCAACTTTTGGTGGCTGCTGGGGATCATGCTGCTGTTCTCGTGGATGAGCCTCGTAGACGTGGTGCGGGCCGAGTTCCTGCGTGGGCGCAACCTGGAATATGTGCGGGCTGCCCGCGCCCTGGGCATGCAAAACATGGCGATCATGTACCGCCACATTTTGCCCAACGCCATGGTTTCAACCATGACCTTCATGCCGTTTATTTTGACCGGGGCGATCGGCACGCTCACGGCCCTCGACTTTTTGGGTTTCGGTCTACCGCCGGGTGCGCCCTCGCTGGGTGAGCTGGTCGCCCAGGGTAAATCCAACCTGCAAGCGCCCTGGCTGGGGATGAGCGCCTTCGCGGTGCTGGCGATAATGCTTAGCCTGCTGGTATTTATCGGTGAGTCCGCTCGCGATGCCTTCGACCCGAGGAAATGAGATGACGCAGGACAACCTGATCGAAGTGCGCGATCTCTCTGTTGAGTTTGCAGGCGATGGAAAACCGCAGCGCGTGGTGCAAGGCATCAGTTTTGATATCAAGCGCGGGGAAACGCTCGCGCTGGTTGGCGAAAGCGGCTCGGGTAAATCGGTCACCGCACACTCTATCCTGAGATTGCTGCCCTACCCCATCGCCCGCCATCCGAGCGGCAGCATCCTGTATTCGGGACACGACCTGCTGACCCTGAACGAGAAAAAACTGCGGCATATTCGTGGCAACCGGATTGCGATGATTTTTCAAGAACCCATGACCTCACTGAACCCCTTGCACTGCATTGAGAAGCAAATCAATGAAGTTCTCGGGATTCACAAAGGGCTCACGGGCAAGGCGGCCACACGCCGCACCCTGGAGCTTCTCGAGCTGGTCGGCATACCGGAACCTGCAAAACGTCTCAAGGCATTGCCACACGAGCTCTCAGGCGGCCAGAGACAGCGAGTCATGATCGCCATGGCCCTGGCCAACGAACCTGAGCTGTTGATTGCCGACGAACCGACCACGGCGCTGGACGTAACGGTCCAGCTGAAAATTCTCGATTTATTGAAAGATCTGCAAGCCCGGCTGGGCATGTCATTGCTACTGATCAGTCACGATTTGAACCTTGTTCGACGAATTGCCCACCGAGTATGTGTCATGCAGCGCGGTTGCATCGTCGAACAAGCATCGTGCGAACAGTTGTTCCGTTCGCCGCAACATCCCTACACGCGGGAACTGCTCAGTGCAGAGCCCAGTGGAGGCCCCGCCAGCACTGTTGCCGGGCCACCCTTGCTGGACGTCGAGGACTTGAAAGTCTGGTTCCCGATCAAAAAAGGGCTGTTGCGCAAGACGGTCGACCATGTGAAGGCCGTCGACGGCATCAACTTCAGCCTTCCACGTGGGCAAACCTTGGGTATCGTGGGAGAAAGCGGCTCAGGAAAATCGACCCTGGGCCTGGCAATTTTGCGCTTGATTGCCAGCAAGGGCTCGATCCGTTTTGGAGACAAACGATTAGACTGTTTGTCGCAGCAAGAAGTCAGACCGCTGCGACGGGAAATGCAGGTGGTGTTCCAGGACCCTTTCGGCAGCCTCAGCCCACGCATGAGCGTGAGCGAGATTGTCGGTGAAGGCTTGCGTATTCACCGTATGGGCACCGCCCAGGAGCAAGAAACCGCTATTATTGAAGCCTTGCGAGAAGTAGGCCTGGATCCGGAAACCCGGCACCGCTACCCTCACGAGTTTTCAGGCGGACAACGGCAAAGAATCGCCATTGCCCGCGCATTGGTGTTAAAGCCGGCGTTGATTTTGCTGGACGAGCCAACGTCAGCGTTGGACCGGACCGTACAACGTCAGGTAGTCGAGCTGTTGCGCTCACTGCAAGCCAAGTACAACCTGACATATTTGTTTATCAGCCATGATCTGGCGGTAGTCAAAGCGCTGAGCCACCAATTGATGGTGGTCAAGCATGGCCAAGTGGTCGAACAGGGTGAAGCGCAAAATATCTTTGCCTCACCGCAACATCCATATACACAACAGCTGCTGGAAGCCGCCTTTTTGGCACCAGTGGCTGTCGATTAACCTGATAGAGGAACAACACATGGGTTTTCTCGCCGGTAAGCGCGTCCTGATCGTCGGTGTCGCTAGCAAATTGTCCATCGCTTCTGGCATTGCTGCCGCCATGCACCGTGAAGGCGCCGAACTTGCCTTCACTTATCAGAACGAAAAGCTTAAAGGCCGCGTTGAAGAGTTCGCTGCAGGTTGGGGCTCCAGCCCTGAACTGTGCTTCCCTTGCGACGTTGCCAGCGATGAAGAAATCGCCAAGGTTTTCGAAGAACTGAGCAAAAAGTGGGATGGCCTGGACTGCATCGTTCACTCTGTAGGCTTCGCTCCGGGCGACCAACTGGACGGTGACTTCACTGACGCCACCACCCGTGAAGGTTTCCGCATTGCTCACGACATCAGCGCCTACAGCTTCGTGGCCCTGGCCAAAGCTGGCCGCCCGATGATGAAAGGCCGCAACGGTAGCCTGCTGACCCTGTCCTACCTGGGCGCAGAGCGCACCATGCCTAACTACAACGTGATGGGCATGGCCAAGGCCAGCCTGGAAGCCGGTGTACGTTACCTGGCAGGCAGCCTGGGCCCTGAAGGCACACGCGTTAACTGCGTATCGGCAGGTCCGATCCGCACACTGGCAGCGTCCGGGATCAAGAACTTCCGCAAAATGCTGGCGGCCAACGAAGCACAAACGCCTCTGCGCCGTAACGTCACCATCGACGAAGTCGGCAATGCCGGCGCCTTCCTGTGCTCGGACCTGGCGTCTGGCATCAGCGGCGAAATCATGTACGTAGACGGCGGTTTCAACACCACCGCAATGGGCAACATCGAAGAGTAAGCACTTCGTCATCGTTACCCAATAACGCCCGGTGCATTGATTGCATCGGGCGTTTTTCGTTCTGATGCCCAAGGACTCCCCGCCGGGGCTACTTTACCGCCCATAAAAAATGGCCGCTCAATGAGCGGCCATTTTTAGTGAGGCTACGAAGAACGCTTAGTAGCGCTCGACCTTGGCCTCGTTTTCCAGCTGCTTGCGGTAGGCTGCAAAGTCTTGCTGGCCAGCACGCGAAGCGAGGAAGCGGCGATAGGACGCTTTCTCTTCTTCGGTGGGTTGCGCGGAATCGTTAACGCCATTCAAACGCAACACGACAACACTGCCATCGGCCAAGGTCACACTGCCAAACGTCGGCTTGTCCTTGGATTCAGGTCTGGCCATGCGGAACACGGCTTGCAGGACAGCAGGATCGATACCTTCCTGGCTCCGGGCAACCGCTTCTTGCGCCTTCCACGACTGACCATCGACCGGCTGATTCAACGGCAGCTTGCCATCGCGCAGTCCTTTGATGATGTCTTCAGCCCTGGTCTTGGCAGCAGCACTTGCATGCTCCTTGACCAGTTGCGCACTAATGCTCGAGGCAACGGCTTCCAGAGGCAACTGCTCAGGCTTGCGGTGCTCCTTGACGCGCAATACAACCACGGTCTCGGGATCGAGTTCGATGGCAGTGCTGTTCGCACCCTCATCCATCACTTCAGTGCTGAATGCAGCCTGGATCACAGCACGATTGGCCGTAATGCCATCACCACCCTCTCGACCAAATGGCTCAGAGGTATGCACAGTCAGCTTCAACTCCTGGGCAGGCTGGGCCAGATCCGATGCTTCAAAAGCCGAATCCTCAAGCTGCTTGGTCGCGTCAACGAAGCTGCGCTCAACCTGTTGAGTTTTCAGATCACGCGTCAGCTTGTCTTTCAAACTGGCGAAGCTCGGCACCTCAGGTGCTTCAACACCCAGCAGCTTGATCAGGTGATAACCGAAGCTGGTACGCACCGGTTCGGAAACCTGATCCTTGTTCAGAGCATAGAGCGCTGTTTCGAACACCGGATCATAGACACCCTGACCCGCGAAGCCCAGATCGCCGCCATTGGCAGCCGAACCCGGATCCTGGGAGAATTCCTTGGCCAATGCCTCGAAGCTTTCGCCCTTGGCCAATCGCTGCTGAATCTCGGCGATCTTCGTTTTGGCCTGCTCGTCGCTGACCTTGTCGTTGACTTCGATCAGAATGTGCGCAGCACGACGTTGTTCTGCCAGGTTGGCAATTTCTTTCTGATAAAGCGCTTGCAGCTCATCATCTTTGACAGCCACCTGATCAAAGAATGCCGACTTCTTCAATTCGATGTAGTCGATCACGACCTGATCCGGCGTCATGAACTCTTTGGCATGCTCGTCGTAGTAGGCCTTGATTTCGTCGTCGCTGAGTTTCACCGCGGCCGGGTCGGCCTTGATGTTCAGAGAAGCGAAATCACGGGTTTGCTTTTCAAGACGGGCAAATGCATTCACCTGCTCATCGGTCACAAAGCCGCTGCCGGCCAAACCGGCGCGTAGCTGACCGATCAGCATTTCCTGTCCCAGCATGTCGCGGAACTGCAGACGGCCGTAGCCCAGCTGACGAATCACCTGATCGAAACGCTCAGGGCTGAACTTGCCATCTTCCTGAAACTCAGGAGTCAGCAGAATCACTTGATCCAGTGCCGCCTCGGAGAAGGAGAACTTCGCTTCATTGGCGCCTTGCAGCAACAGCTTGCGATCGATCAACCCCTTGAGGGCCGCTTCGCGCAGCATCTTCTCATCCAGCAGAGAAGCGTCGAAATCCTTGCCCAACTGCTGCATCAACTGACGACGTTGCATGTCGACGGCCTGGCTCAGTTCGGTCTGAGTGATTTCTTCACCGTTTACCTTGGCGGCATCCTGGCTGGTAGAGGTGGCTTGGAAAATGGCATCGAAACCTGTCAACGCCATTAACGCGACGATGACTCCGATGATGGTCTTGGCAATCCAACCTTGTGAATTGTCCCTGATATTTTGCAGCATGCTTCCCCCAGAAACGGTCTTACGTAATGAACAACCGTGGAGCGTGGGTAGAGTCCGGATAGAAGAAAGGCGCATCCGAGGATGCGCCTTCTCGTAACTGGCGGAGCGGACCGGGCTCGAACCCGCGACCCCCGGCGTAACACGACGATGTCATCATCGACGGTACTACCGCTCCGCTGCCAAGCCTGGCGTGCGCCTGACCCGGTTGGGTAAAAGGTGTTACAGAAACTTAGTTAACCGCTTCTTTCAGTGCTTTGCCGGCTTTGAAACCAGGCTTTTTAGCAGCAGGAATTTCCAGCGTTTTACCGGTCTGTGGGTTACGACCAGTACGAGCAGGACGATCGGTTACAGAGAAAGTACCAAAGCCAACCAGTACCACAGAGTCGCCAGCCTTAAGAGCACCAGTGACGGATTCGATTACTGCGTCCAGTGCACGACCAGCTGCAGCTTTCGGGATATCAGCAGATGCAGCGATAGCAT
This sequence comes from Pseudomonas taetrolens, assembly GCF_900475285.1. Lineage (NCBI taxonomy): Bacteria > Pseudomonadati > Pseudomonadota > Gammaproteobacteria > Pseudomonadales > Pseudomonadaceae > Pseudomonas > Pseudomonas taetrolens. The sequence goes on from NZ_LS483370.1 coordinate 3,407,643, forward strand.
CAATCAGTTCCGACTTGTTCACTCTAAGTCCCCTTATATCTGTTTGAGTATGTTTCTAAAGTTTTTTTGGTGAAAGCAAAACGATTGCTGAAGCACTTATTGACACTTATAGAGCCGCTTTATAACAAGGGCTCTAAAAAGCGTCAAGAAAGCACATCAGGCAAATCCGTATTAATGCGTGCTAATTCTTTCCTTAGAGTCAGACTCTCGCTTGTCGTCCTTGGCAACAATCTCGGGAGCCACATCCGGCAAGGGCTCCGGCGCGTATTGCAGCGCAATTTGCAGGACCTCGTCAATCCATTTAACCGGTTTGATTTGAAGATCCTGTTTGATGTTGTCAGGAATTTCCTTCAGATCGCGAACATTCTCTTCAGGAATAATTACCGTCTTGATCCCACCGCGGTGAGCAGCCAATAACTTTTCCTTCAAGCCTCCGATCGCCAATACCTGGCCACGCAGAGTAATTTCACCGGTCATTGCAACATCTGCTCGCACAGGAATAAGTGTCAATGCAGAGACCAGTGCCGTGCACATGCCGACACCCGCACTTGGGCCATCCTTGGGCGTAGCGCCTTCCGGCATGTGGATGTGAATGTCTCGTTTCTCGTGGAAATCCAATGGGATACCGAGGCTCTTGGCGCGGCTTCGAACCACCGTCAAAGCTGCGGTAATCGACTCAAGCATCACGTCACCGAGCGAGCCGGTCTTGATCAACTGGCCCTTACCCGGCACAACGGCGGCTTCAATCGTCAGCAATTCGCCCCCCACCTGAGTCCAGGCCAACCCGGTCACTTGACCGATCTGGTCCTGCTGCTCGGCGAGGCCGTAGCTGAATTTTCTTACGCCCAGGAAGTGCTCCAGGAGCTCCGGAGTCACGGTCACCGTGAAGCGTTTTTCCATCGCATGCTCTTTGACCGCCTTGCGGCAAATCTTCGCGATCTGGCGCTCAAGGCCCCGCACACCGGCTTCACGCGTGTAATAACGAATGATGTCCCGAATCGCTTCGTTGTCGAATGCCAGCTCACCCTTCTTCAGGCCATTGGCCTCAATTTGCTTGGGTGCGAGGTATTTGACCGCGATATTGATTTTTTCGTCTTCGGTGTAGCCCGGCAGACGAATGACTTCCATCCGGTCCAGCAAGGCCGGCGGGATGTTCATCGAGTTGGAGGTGCACAGGAACATTACATCGGACAGGTCGTAGTCGACCTCCAGGTAATGGTCATTGAAGTTGTGGTTTTGTTCGGGATCCAGTACTTCGAGCAATGCAGAGGCCGGATCGCCACGCATATCGCTGCCCATTTTGTCGATTTCATCGAGCAGGAACAACGGGTTGCGAACGCCCACCTTTGTCATTTTTTGAATCAATCGACCTGGCATCGAACCGATGTAGGTGCGGCGATGACCACGAATTTCCGCCTCATCACGAACGCCACCCAAAGCCATGCGTACGAACTTGCGGTTCGTTGCGTGAGCAATGGATTCTGCCAGCGAGGTTTTACCCACACCAGGAGGTCCTACCAGACACAGAACCGGGCCACGAATTTTCTTCACGCGCTTCTGCACGGCGAGGTATTCGAGAATCCGCTCTTTGACTTCGTCCAGACCGTAGTGATCAGCGTCAAGGATGTCCTCTGCACGCTTCAGGTCAAGGCGTACCTTGCTCTGAGCCTTCCACGGCACCTGAACCAGCCAGTCGATGTAGGAGCGCACCACAGTGGCTTCTGCAGACATCGGAGACATTTGCTTGAGCTTGTTCAACTCGGCCTGGGCCTTGGCCATTGCATCCTTTGGCAAGCCCGCCGCATCGATACGCTTTTTCAGCTCTTCGATTTCGTTGTGACCTTCGTCACCATCGCCCAGCTCTTTCTGAATGGCCTTCATCTGCTCATTCAGGTAGTACTCGCGCTGGCTGCGCTCCATTTGCTTTTTGACACGGCCACGAATACGTTTTTCGACCTGCAACAGGTCAATCTCGGCATCCAGCAACGCCAGGACGTGCTCGACCCGGGTTTGCAGGTCAATGATTTCAAGAATTTCCTGCTTCTGTTCGATCTTGAGCGCCATGTGGGCAGCCATCGTATCGACCAGACGACTTGGCCCATCAATGCTGTTAAGCGAAGACAGAACCTCGGCCGGGACTTTTTTCCCCAGCTGCACATACTGCTCGAACTGCGAGAGCAGGCTGCGTACGAATACTTCGGACTCTCGTTCCGGTGCTGCCTCTTCATCGATCAAAGAGACTTCTGCACTCAGGTAACCATCCGCCTGGCCAAAATGCTCGACAGCACCACGCTGCTCGCCTTCGACCAGTACTTTAACGGTGCCATCCGGGAGCTTGAGCAACTGCAAGACCGTGGCGATAGTACCTACGCGATAAAGGGCATCTTCGCCCGGATCATCGTCCGCAGGATTTTTTTGAGCCAACAGCAGAATCTGCTTGTCGCCCGTCATCGCAGCCTCAAGGGCCTCGATTGATTTCTCGCGTCCCACGAACAGTGGGATCACCATGTGCGGATACACCACAACATCGCGCAATGGCAGGAGAGGCAATTCGATGGTTGTCTTCATGATTTCGCCTCTACGGCGGCCATAAGGCCGTAATCAGATGGATGTAAGCTTGAAGCCAAGATGGGGGCAGTCTCGAAAAAAAACAAGCATTGAACGACAGGAAAAACAAAGGGGCCCGAAGGCCCCTTCTTTAACACGCAGCGTGTAATACAAAGCAATACACTTACGCGTCAGGTGCAGCCTTGGCAGTCGCTTCGTTGTTTTCATAAATCAACAACGGCTTGGACTTGCCTTCAATAACGCTTTCGTCGATCACCACTTTACTCACCTCGGACTGCGAGGGGATTTCATACATGGTGTCAAGCAGCACGCCTTCAAGAATAGAACGAAGGCCACGTGCGCCAGTCTTGCGCTCAAGCGCACGCTTGGCGACGGCTTTCAAGGCATCGGCACGGAACTCAAGATCAACGCCTTCCATCTCGAACAGCTTGCCGTACTGCTTGGTCAACGCGTTTTTCGGCTCGGTGAGGATCTGCATCAATGCAGCTTCATCAAGCTCATCCAGCGTCGCCAAAACAGGCAGACGACCCACGAATTCCGGGATCAGACCGAACTTGACCAGATCGTCAGGCTCGACTTCACGCAAGGATTCGCCAACCTTCTTGCCCTCTTCCTTACTGCGAACTTCAGCACTGAAGCCGATGCCCCCACGCGTCGAACGAGCCTGTACAACCTTTTCCAGACCCGAGAACGCACCACCACAGATAAACAGGATGTTGCGGGTATCAACCTGCAAGAATTCCTGCTGCGGATGCTTGCGGCCACCTTGAGGCGGCACGGAAGCCACGGTGCCTTCAATCAGCTTGAGCAAGGCCTGCTGGACCCCTTCGCCGGAAACATCGCGGGTAATCGAAGGATTGTCGGATTTGCGCGAAATCTTGTCGATTTCATCGATATAGACAATACCCATCTGGGCCTTCTCTACATCGTAATCGCATTTCTGAAGCAGCTTCTGAATGATGTTTTCCACATCCTCGCCCACGTAACCGGCTTCAGTCAGCGTGGTTGCGTCAGCAATGGTAAACGGCACATTCAGCAGACGGGCCAGGGTTTCTGCCAGCAGGGTTTTACCCGAGCCGGTCGGGCCGATCAGCAGGATGTTGCTCTTGCCGAGTTCGACGTCGTCATTCTTTTTGTCACGCTGGTTAAGGCGCTTGTAGTGGTTATACACCGCTACAGCCAAAACCTTTTTGGCACGTTCCTGACCAATGACGTATTGATCAAGAATGCCGCTGATTTCTTTTGGCGAAGGTAATTTATGCGCGCTGCTTTCGGCCTGGGCTTCCTGCACCTCCTCACGGATGATGTCATTGCACAGGTCGACGCATTCGTCGCAGATAAAGACCGAGGGGCCGGCAATCAATTTGCGCACTTCATGCTGGCTTTTGCCACAGAAGGAGCAATAGAGCAATTTGCCGTTGTCCTCGCCGTTGCGGGTGTCAGTCATTCGATCGATCCAAATCCGATAGGCTTGCAACACAAGATGAAGGCAACTGCGGGCTTTTTCAAGCCCACAGGTGGTCAGTTAACCCGACCGGCCACACTTGTGCTGCTTAAGCGGGCATTTGACGCTTGCTGAACACAGAGTCGATCAGACCATATTCGGCTGCACGCTCGGCGCTCATGAAGTTGTCACGTTCGGTATCGCGCTCGATGGTTTCGAGCGTTTGACCGGTGTGGTGAGCCAACAGCGAGTTCAAACGATGACGAATGTTGAGGATTTCCTTGGCATGGATGTCGATATCCGACGCCTGACCCTGGAAACCGCCCAACGGCTGGTGAATCATCATGCGCGAGTTAGGCAGGCAGTGACGCTTGCCTGGCGCGCCGCCAGCCAACAGGAATGCACCCATGCTGCACGCTTGACCGATACAGATGGTCGACACGTCCGGTTTGATGAACTGCATGGTGTCGTAGATCGACATGCCAGCAGTTACCGAACCACCCGGTGAGTTGATGTAAAGATGGATGTCCTTGTCCGGATTTTCGGCCTCAAGGAACAACAGCTGCGCCGCCACCAGGTTGGCCATGTAGTCTTCTACAGGGCCTACCAGGAAGATGATTCGCTCCTTCAACAGGCGCGAATAGATGTCATAGGCACGTTCGCCACGGGCAGACTGCTCAACAACCATCGGGACCAGGCCGCCTGCGGCCTGGATGTCAGAGTTCTGCTGAATATAAGAATTGCGGGACATGTCCGGCAGTCACTCCCAAATAGTCATGTCTGGAATACGCATAAGCCAGCTCGAGGCTGGCTTATGGTTGTGTTTTCTAACGATTCAGAAATCAGTCGGCTTGTGGAGCTTCCACCGGCTTAACAGCTTCTTCGTAAGAGACCGCTTTATCGGTCACCTTAGCCTTCTGCAGAACAGTATCCACAACTTGCTCTTCCAGCACAACCGAACGCACTTCGTTCAATTGCTGGTCATTTTTGTAGTACCAAGCTACAACCTGCTCCGGCTCCTGGTAAGCGGAAGCCATTTCCTGAATCATTTCGCGAACGCGATCTTCGTCAGGCTTGAGGTCGAACTGCTTGACCACTTCAGCCACGATCAGGCCCAGCACTACACGGCGCTTGGCTTGCTCTTCGAACAGCTCAACCGGCAGTTGGTCCGGCTTGATGTTGCCACCGAACTGCTGAACAGCCTGAACGCGCAGACGATCAACTTCGCTGGACAGCAATGCCTTAGGCACTTCGATCGGGTTGGCAGCCAACAGACCGTCCATTACCTGATTCTTGACCTTGGATTTGATCGCCTGACGCAGCTCGCGCTCCATGTTCTTGCGAACTTCAGCACGGAAACCTTCCAGACCCGTTTCCTTGATACCGAACTGGGCGAAGAATTCTTCGTTCAGTTCCGGCAGCTTGGGCTCGGATACAGTGTTGACTGTTACAGTGAACTCAGCGGCTTTGCCAGCCAGGTCCAGGTTCTGGTAGTCAGCCGGGAAAGTCAGGTTCAGAACGCGCTCTTCGCCAGCCTTGGCACCCACCAGACCTTCTTCGAAGCCTGGGATCATGCGGCCCGAACCCAGAACCAGCTGGGTAGCCTTGGCGGAACCGCCAGCGAATACTTCGCCATCAACCTTGCCAACGAAATCGATGTTCAGTTGGTCTTCGTTCTGAGCGGCACGCTCAGTCACTTCAAAGCGGGTGTTCTGCTTGCGCAGCACGTCCAGCATTTTATCCAGGTCGGCATCAGCCACTTCGGCGCTCAGGCGCTCGATGGCGATGGTGTCCAGACCGGTCACTTCGAATTCAGGGAAAACTTCGAACGTGGCAACGTATTCCAGATCCTTGCCTTTTTCAAAGACCTTAGGCTCGACCGAAGGCTGGCCGGCAGGGTTCAGCTTTTGCTCAACCACTGCTTCATAGAAGGATGCCTGGATCACATTGCCCAGAGCTTCTTGACGTGCATCAGCTTCGTAACGCTGACGAATCACGCTCATTGGCACCTTGCCTGGACGGAAGCCCGGGATCTTGGCCTTTTGGGCAGTCTGTTGCAGACGCTTGTTGACTTCAGCCTCAATACGCTCAGCTGGCACGCCAATGGTCATGCGACGCTCAAGAGCGGAAGTATTTTCAACAGAAACTTGCATGGATATTCCTCGTTGCACAGACGTTAGCCGGCCGTTTCCGACCCCATAATCAAGGGCATGCATTCTAGAGGGTCAAACTCAAGAAGTCACCCTACCGGAATCGAGCAAAGAAACAGCAGGTACATTATTAAGCGGAAGCAATCATTTGCTTAACCACCTCAGAACACACAAACCTTTACACACAGACCCTAATTCAGAGCCTTCTATATAGAAGCAAGCATCAGACAGGCGCCCGACAAGCTCTCTACGGCGCATGAAGATCAAAAAACCGCATCATGCCGCAACACAATGCAGCTCACCTCAACGCCGGAAAATCGCCCGACACCCCTATCAGAACCAAAAACCGCCAGAACGAAAAAGGCGCAGCCCTTTTCAGGTGCTGCGCCTTTTTGTCAAACAGTGGATGAACCACTAAATTTGGTGCGGACGGAGAGACTCGAACTCTCACACCTTGCGGCGCTGGAACCTAAATCCAGTGTGTCTACCAATTCCACCACATCCGCATTTCAAACTTTTGAAGCAAAGACGCCAGATGATTAATCTGGCGTCTTTCTAAATATGGGGTGGACGAAGGGGATCGAACCCTCGACAACGGGAGTCACAATCCCGTGCTCTACCAACTGAGCTACGCCCACCATATTGCCTGTGTTGCCTTACTTGTGCCAAAGCTGCCTAATGGCGCACCCGGCAGGACTCGAACCTGCGACCATCCGCTTAGAAGGCGGATGCTCTATCCAGCTGAGCTACGGGCGCCTTGTTAATCTGTATTCTGTGACGACTACAAACTAAGTGCTTTCAGTATCACCAAGCTAGACATCAACTTCGCTCTACCTTCTTAACCAGTGCTAGGCTGTGCCCGACAAGTGCGACGAATGTTATAGGTGAGTCGGGAAGTCGTCAACTCTTTTTTGAAAAAAGTTTAGAAATATAAAGGGGTTAGGGGAATAAGCAGACCAAGCGCCTTTGCCCTTACGCCACGGCATGCGAGAATGCACGTCCTTTTTCCACCCTTTACGATGGTTAATCACGCGTAATGACTGCACAACTAATCGACGGCAAAGCGATCGCCGCCAGCCTGCGCCAGCAGATTGCCAAACGTGTCGCCGAGCGCCACGAGCAAGGCCTGCGCACCCCTGGCCTGGCAGTGATTCTGGTCGGCAGCGATCCTGCCTCCCAGGTTTATGTTTCGCACAAGCGTAAAGACTGCGAAGAGGTAGGCTTCCTTTCTCAAGCCTATGACCTGCCTTCCGATACGACACAGCAAGCCCTGACCGACCTGATCGACCGCCTTAATGAAGACGCGAACATCGACGGTATCCTGCTGCAACTGCCCCTTCCGGAACATCTGGATGCGTCCAGACTGCTGGAGCGCATTCGCCCGGACAAAGACGTTGACGGTTTTCACCCTTATAACGTCGGCCGCCTGGCACAGCGCATCCCCCTGCTGCGCCCGTGCACGCCTAAAGGCATCATGACCCTGCTGGAAAGCACCGGTCAGGACCTGTACGGAATGGACGCCGTGATTGTGGGTGCCTCCAACATCGTGGGTCGCCCAATGGCCATGGAGCTGTTGCTGGCTGGCTGCACCGTGACCGTCACCCACCGCTTCACCAAGGATCTGGCGGGCCACGTCGGCCGAGCCGACCTGGTGGTTGTAGCTGCCGGCAAACCGGGCCTGGTCAAGGGCGAATGGATCAAGGAAGGCGCCATCGTGATCGACGTTGGCATCAACCGTCAGGCTGACGGCAAGCTGGTGGGCGACGTGGTTTACGAGACCGCCCTGCCCCGCGCCGGCTGGATCACCCCGGTGCCGGGCGGCGTAGGCCCGATGACTCGCGCCTGCCTGCTGGAAAACACCTTGTACGCAGCTGAAGCATTGCACGGCTGATTATTGTGCAAGCCGCTGCAGATAACGGCACCTTCGGGTGCCGTTTTTAGTAGCGACGATAAAAGTCAGGCAAACAAAAGCCCGCACTGGGCGGGCTTTTGTTCACACAACGGGCAACCTAGTCAGCTAGACGCCAGGTAGTACCGCCTTTACCGTCCTCCAGCACAACACCCATTGCCGTGAGCTGATCGCGAATCCGATCAGACTCCGCCCAGTCCTTACCGGCACGGGCGGCCAGACGCGCATCAATCAAGGCCTGAACCTTAGCGGCATCGACTTTGCCTTCGGCGCCCGCCTGCAGGAAGTCATCGGCTTCCAACTGCAGAACACCCAGCACATCCGCCAGCTGCTTGAGGCGCGCAGCCAGACCGGCCGCAGCCTGCAGATCGGTTTCACGCAACCGGTTGATTTCGCGAACCATCTCGAACAGCACCGCACAGGCTTCCGGCGTACCGAAGTCGTCGTTCATTACCTGGGTAAAGCGCTCGACAAACGCTTCGCCACCGGCCGCAGCCACCTTCGGCAAGCCTTTAAGTGCGTTGTAGAAACGATCAAGGGCTGCTTTCGCATCCTTGAGGTTGTCTTCTGAGTAGTTGATCGAGCTACGGTAGTGGCTCGATACCAACAGATAACGCACCACTTCCGGGTGATATTTCGCCAGAACGTCACGAATGGTGAAGAAGTTGTTCAAGGATTTGGACATCTTCTCGCCATTGATGCGAATCATCCCGCAGTGCATCCAGGCATTGGCGTAGGTTTTACCGGTCGCCGCCTCGCTTTGGGCGATTTCGTTTTCATGGTGCGGGAACTCAAGATCACTGCCCCCTCCATGAATATCGAACGTCTCACCCAGGCAGCACGTCGACATCACCGAGCACTCAATGTGCCAGCCCGGACGACCTGCTCCCCATGGCGACTCCCAGCTCGGCTCGCCAGGCTTGACGCCCTTCCACAGCACGAAGTCCAGCGGATCATCCTTGGCCTCGTCGACCTCGATACGTGCACCGATACGCAGGTCTTCAATCTTTTTGCGTGACAGTTTGCCGTAGCCCATGAACTTGGCAACGCGGTAATACACGTCACCATTACCCGGAGCGTAGGCGTAACCCTTGTCGATCAAGGTCTGGATCATCGCGTGCATGCCCGGGATATGATCCGTGGCACGAGGCTCCATATCCGGCTTCAGGATATTGAGCCGCGCTTCATCTTCATGCATCGCCGCGATCATGCGCTCGGTCAGTACCTCAAAAGGCTCGCCGTTTTCACGGGCACGATTGATGATCTTGTCTTCAATATCCGTGATGTTGCGCACATAAGTCAGGTTGTAACCGCTGAAACGCAACCAGCGGGTCACCAGATCGAAAGCGATCATGCTGCGGCCATGGCCAATGTGGCAGTAGTCGTAAACGGTCATGCCGCACACATACATGCGCACATTGTTGCCGTCCAGCGGCTTGAAAACTTCTTTGCTCTTGGTGAGCGTGTTGTAGATCGTAAGCACGGTTTGTTCCTTCAAAACTTGATCACTGGCCCCACGAATCGCGCAGGGTCACGGTACGGTTGAATACCGGGTGACCGGGTTTCGAGTCCTTGATATCTGCGCAGAAGTAACCTTCGCGCTCGAACTGGAAACGGTCTTCCGGCTGTGCATTGCCCAACGAAGGCTCAGCACGACAACCGGTCAGCACCTGCAGCGAATCAGGGTTGATGTTTTCCAGGAAGCCCGCGCCATCCTCGGCCTTTTCAGGGTTCGGCGAGCGGAACAGACGATCGTACAAACGCACTTCGCACTCGACACTGGCCGCCGCCGGCACCCAGTGCACAACACCCTTGACCTTGCGACCTTCCGGATTCTTGCCCAGGGTCTCAGGGTCGTACGAGCAGCGCAGCTCAACTATATTGCCGTCAGCATCCTTGATCGCTTCGTCGGCACGAATCACATAGCTGCCGCGCAGGCGCACTTCGCCACCTGGCTCAAGACGCTTGTAGCCTTTTGGCGGCTCTTCCATGAAGTCGTCACGATCGATGTAGATTTCACGGGCGAATGGCAAAACCCGCACACCCATGTCTGCTTTCGGATGGCAAGGCAGCTCAAGGTTCTCGACCTTGTCTTCGTCGTAGTTGGTGATCACGACTTTCAACGGACGCAGCACGCACATGGCACGCGGGGCGCTGTGGTCCAGGTCGTCACGAATGCTGAATTCCAGCATGCCGAAGTCGACCACGCCATCGGAACGGTTGGTACCGACCATGTCGCAGAAGTTGCGGATCGATTTAGGCGTGTAACCGCGACGACGGAAACCCGACAGGGTCGACATGCGCGGGTCATCCCAGCCATTGACGTGCTTTTCATCGACCAGCTGCTTGAGCTTGCGCTTGCTGGTGATGGTGTAGTTCAGGTTCAGGCGGCTGAATTCGTACTGACGCGGTTGCGCCGGAACAGGCAGGCTGTCAAGGAACCACTCGTACAGGGGGCGATGGCTTTCGAACTCCAGGGTGCAGATCGAATGGGTAATGCCCTCGATTGCATCCGACTGACCATGAGTGAAGTCATAGTTCGGGTAAATGCACCATTTGTCACCGGTCTGGTGGTGATGGGCATGGCGGATACGGTACATGATCGGATCACGCAGGTTCATGTTCGGCGAAGCCATGTCGATCTTGGCCCGCAGCACGCATTTGCCGTCTTCGAACTCACCGGCGGTCATGCGGGCGAACAGGTCCAGGTTCTCTTCGACGCTGCGATCGCGGAACGGACTGTTCTTGCCCGGCTCGGTCAGGCTGCCGCGGTATTCCTTGGCCTGCTCAGGGGTCAGGTCGCAGACGTAGGCCTTACCCTCTTTGATCAGGTAATTTGCCCATTCGTGTAACTGGTCGAAATACTGCGAGGCATAGCGCACTTCACCAGACCACTCAAAGCCCAGCCATTTCACGTCGCTTTCAATTGCGTCGATGTATTCCTGGTCTTCCTTGGCCGGGTTGGTGTCGTCAAAACGCAAATGCGTCACGCCGCCAAATTCCTGAGCCAGCCCAAAGTTCACGCAAATGGATTTGGCATGACCGATGTGCAGGTAGCCGTTGGGCTCTGGCGGAAAACGGGTCACGATCTGCTTGCATTTACCCGAGTCAAGGTCCGCCTGAACGATAGGACGCAGGAAATTGGCCGGGACAGCTGGGCCAGCCTTTGGATTCAGAGTGGGGTCGACAGTGGGCTTGCTCATAGGATCCTTGGACATAACAGGTGCGCGGCCTGGGTCGGCCGACTAAATCAAAGCGCCTATCATAGCCGATGCTGTCAAGTCCCTGACAGAGCAGAGTCTCAATCCGAATGGCTAAAACCGCTGCATTTAATGCCCATATCGCAAAAACCCCATCGAAATGTCCGGCGAGCACGCTAAACTCCGCCACGCGGCTGTATCTACCCAGCCAGCTCAGGGGTTGAGGCGATTTCTGCCACTCCCGAGCCCGACGAATTCTTTGATAGAGCGATAAAGACCATGTCAAAAGTAAAACTGAGCACCAACCACGGCGACATCGTGATCCAGCTGAACGCTGAAAAGGCGCCGATTACCGCTGCCAACTTCATCGAATACGTAAACGCCGGCCACTACGAAAACACTGTTTTTCACCGTGTAATCGGTAACTTCATGGTCCAGGGCGGCGGTTTTGAGCCTGGCATGAAAGAAAAGAAAGACAAGCGCCCAAGCATCCAGAACGAAGCTGACAACGGCCTGCCGAACAAGAAGTACACCGTTGCCATGGCTCGCACCATGGAACCGCATTCGGCCTCCGCCCAGTTCTTCATCAACGTGGCTGATAACGACTTCCTCAACCACAGCGGCAAAACCGTTCAGGGCTGGGGTTATGCCGTGTTTGGCGAAGTGATTGAAGGCAAGGACGTGGTCGACAAGATCAAAGGCGTTCAGACCACTTCCAAAGCCGGCCACCAGGACGTGCCAGCTGAAGACGTGATCATCGAGAAAGCCGAGATCATTGAGTGATATTACTGATTTCAGATTTGCATCTGGAAGAGGAGCGCCCGGATATAACCCGGGCGTTTCTGGATTTCCTGGCCGGACGCGCTCGTTCGGCACAGGCGCTGTACATTCTCGGCGACTTTTTTGAAGCCTGGATTGGCGACGATGCAATGACGCCCTATCAGCGTTCCATTTGCGAAGCGCTGCGAACACTGAGCGATACCGGCACCCAGGTCTTCCTGATGCACGGCAACCGCGACTTCCTGCTGGGCCAGGCCTTTTGCAAGGCGGCTGGCTGCACCTTACTCAAAGACCCGAGCGTTGTAGATTTTTACGGCGAGCCGGTCTTGCTGATGCACGGCGACAGCCTGTGCACCCGCGATGAAGCCTACATGCGTCTGCGACGCTACCTGCGCAACCCCGTGACCTTGTGGGTATTACGCCACCTACCCCTGGGCACACGCCACAAACTGGCGCGCAAGTTGCGCAGCGAAAGCCGCGCCCAGACCCGCATGAAAGCCAACGACATTGTCGATGTGACCCCCGAGGAAATCCCGCGGATCATGGCGCACCATGGCGTACACACCTTGATTCATGGTCATACCCATCGCCCGGCCATTCACAAGCTGCAAATCGGCGATCACGCCGCCAAGCGTATTGTGCTCGGCGACTGGGACCGCCAAGGCTGGGTCTTGCAAGTGGACGAGCAAGGCATGCAACTGGCGCCGTTTGAGTTCGCGCCAGCCTAGAACCAACAGCCCCTGACCCTCGGCAGAGGGTGGGGCAAGCGCATAAGCCCGCTGATCAATGCCCGCTCGCCGCCGGCCCCGGCTTGGCGGTGAATGGCGGCTTGGCCAGCCACACCAGCAGGATCAAGCCCATGAACAACCAGCCCATCAGCGTGAAATAGTCCACAGTGGAGAACATATAGGCCTGGCTATTGAGGATCTGCTCCATCTGCGCATACGCCCGCTGACTCGCGCCCCCCAGGCTTTCCAGAGTGCTTCGCGTCACTGGATCGTAGGTACTGATGCTTTCGCTCATGTAGGCATGATGCTGATCAGCCCGGCGAATCCAGATCCAGGTTGTCAGTGACGCCGCAAAACTACCGCCCAACGTCCTCAGGAACGTCGCCAGCCCTGCTCCGTCAGCAATTTGATGAGGCGGCAAATCCGACATCAAAATGCTCAAGGTCGGCATAAAGAACAGCGCGACGCCAATCCCCATAAACAGTTGCACCATAGCAATACGCTGGAAATCCACCTCATGGGTGAAGTCGGCGCGCATGAAACAACTCAGGCCAATGGCCAGGAATGCCAGCCCGGCGAGCAGGCGCAAATCAAATTTATGCGCGTACTTACCCACGAAGGGTGACAACACCACGGGCAAAATCCCGATAGGTGCCACCGCCAGCCCTGCCCAGGTCGCGGTATAGCCCATCTGGGTTTGCAGCCACTGCGGCAAAATCAGATTGATCCCGAAGAAGCCGGCGTAGCCCAGCACCAGAACGATGGTGCCGATGCGGAAGTTACGGTGTGAAAACAGGCGCAAGTTGACGATCGGATGCTTGTCGGTCATTTCCCAAATGACAAAAGCCGCCAGCGCCACCACGGACAATGCTGTACCCAACAGAATGAAGCTGGATTCGAACCAGTCCAGATCATTACCTTTGTCGAGCACGATCTGCAGGGCTCCCACACCGATGATCAGGGTAATCAAGCCCACGTAATCCATCGGTTGACGGGTAATCACAACCGGCCGGGCCTTGAGCTGCTGGCGAACCACCATCACTGCGAAAGCGCCAATAGGTATGTTGATAAAGAAGATCCACGGCCAACTGTAGCTGTCCGTGATCCAGCCCCCCAAAATCGGCCCGGCAATGGGCGCAACCACCGTAACCATTGCCAGCAATGCCAATGCCATCCCCCGTTTCGCTGGGGGATACACCGCAATCAACAAGGTTTGGGTCATGGGATACAGCGGCCCCGCGACCAGCCCCTGCAGCACCCTGAACCCCACCAGCTCAGGCATTGAGGTCGAGATACCGCACAAAAAGGAGGCCAGTACGAACAAAATGGTCGCCCACAAGAACAACTTTACCTCGCCAAAACGGCGGCTCAGCCAGCCGGTCAGCGGCAATGCAATCGCGTTACTTACAGCGAATGAGGTGATGACCCACGTGCCCTGCTCTGAACTCACCCCCAGGTTGCCGGAGATAGTAGGCAGAGCGACGTTGGCAATAGTGGTGTCAAGCACCTGCATGAAGGTCGCCAGCGACAGCCCGATGGTGGCCATCAGCAAACTGGGGGGCGTAAATGATGCGTTCGTACTCATCGCAAATCCTTTAAAACCGGGTGTACAGCCCCGCCAGTGCGCAGGGGCTTATGGATTGGCGAATCAACGTTGAGCGGCAGTGTTACCGGAGACCGAGCTATTGCTGTCAATCAAGCGTGTAATGAGCGCTTCGGCATCGGCCAGTTGCTGCTGGTAAACGTTGGTGGTGAATGCCGCTTTCTGCGGCGGCAGCTGCGCAAGCACCGGACCGCTCTGGTCGCGCAGGTTCACCTCGACCATCGTCGACAGCCCGACTCGCAGCGGGTGCTCGGTCAGTTGCTCAGGGTTGATATGAATCCGCACAGGCACACGCTGGACAATCTTGATCCAGTTACCCGTAGCGTTTTGTGCTGGCAACAACGCAAACGCACTGCCCGTACCGGCCCCGATGCTGTCGACAGAACCGCTGTACTTCACGCTACTGCCATAGATGTCCGCCTCGATGTCCACCGGCTGACCAATGCGCATGTTGTGCAATTGGGTTTCCTTGAAGTTGGCATCGATCCACAGCTGGCTCAGCGGAATGACCGCCATCAACGCTGTGCCTGGCTGAACCCGCTGGCCCAACTGAACCGTACGCTTGGCTACGTAGCCCGTGACCGGTGCGATCAACGTGGTACGGGCATGCGCCAGGTAGGCTTGGCGCAACTGTGCCGCAGCCGCCATCACATCCGGGTGATTGACCACCGCGGTGTTATCGACCAGCGCCCGCGAGGTATCCAGTTGCTGCTCGGCATTGCGCAAGGCGCTGCGCGCGGAAGACAGGTCATCCCGGGCATGAGAAAGTTCTTCCAGAGAGATTGCTCCGCCTGCCGCCAGACTTTTACGCCGGGTGTAGTTGTCCTGAGCTTTTTGCACTTCGGATTTTTGCGCAGCCACCTGTGCCTTCATGCCATCAACATTGCTGAACAGGCCACGAACCTGACGCACCGTACGGGCCAGATTGGCCTCGGCACTTTGCAAGCCCACCAGGGCATCGCTCGGGTCGAAGCTGACCAGTGTCTGGCCCTCATGCACCAGATCGCCATCATCGGCCCCGATACTCACCACCGTCCCCGTGGCCAACGGCGTGATTTCAACCACGTTGCCGTTTACATAGGCATCGTCAGTGCTCTCATTCCAGCGACCATACAGTTCGTGCCAGGCCCAGACGCCCAGCCCGAGCAGAATGACCAGTACGGCCAGCCCGCCAAGCCAGCGCTTGCGGTTACGCTGATTGGCAGCGTCCTCTTGGTGTTGCGTTTCATTTGGTGTTTGCACAGTAGCCATGGATCAGTACCTGAAATTATTTTGCCAGCGAGGCTTGAGTGGGAGCAGCCAATGCCGTGTGGGCAGGTTCAAAGCCGCCGCCGAGGGCCTGCATCAATTGAATCGAGAGGTCGATCCGGTTGGCATTCAGATCCGCCAGCAAGCGCTGGGCCTGAAGCAGTTGCTGCTCAATGCTGAGCACGTCCAGATAGTTGCCGACGCCCGAGCCGTACCGCTGCAGGACCGTGTCATACGAATCCTGGGCGATCGCGGTGGCGCGCTGTTGGGCGTTGATTTGCTGGCCCACCGCGCTTAGCTGTCCAAGGGTGTCGCTGACATCACCCAGCGCACCGACCAGCATCTTGTTGTACTGCGCAACGGCCACATCGTAATTGGCGTCTTCTGCATCCAGCCCGGCACGCAGTCGCCCGCCGTCAAAGATCGGCAACGAGACAGCCGGAGCGATGTTGAAGAAACGACTGGCGGAACCAAACAGCGCATCCCCCAGCAACGACTGGGTACCGGCAGCTGCGCTCAAGTTGAGATTGGGGTAAAAGCGGGTTTTAGCGGCGGCAATGTTTTTGCTCGCGGCTTCAACCCGCCAGCGCGCGGCCACCAGATCCGGACGTCGACCAAGCAACTCGGCCGGCAACGTGCTTGGCAGCGCGACAGCCCCCGCGGCAAGGGTATCGGGACGAGCGATATCACCGCCTCGGTCCGGCCCTTTGCCCAACAATACGGCCAAGGCAATCCGTGCGCTGCCTAGCTGTTTTTCAGCGTCGATCAGCTGTGCTTGCGCACTCGCCTCAAGGCTCTCGGTTTGTTGATACTGATAGTGACTGTCGATCCCCGAAACCAGACGGCGCTGGCTCAGGCTCAGCATTTTGCGGGTGCGTTCGAGGTCTTCCCCGGCCAGGTCCCGAACGCTATAGGCATGCCCGAGCGCGCTGTAGGCGCGTGCCACATCGGCGGCGAGGGTCAGGCGTGCCGCCTGATTGTCGACCTCTGCGGCACGCGCTTCACCCACTGCGGCTTGCCATGCATCACGCTGGCCACCCCACAGGTCGAAGGTGTAATTGAATGTCAGATTCAGATCTCGCTCAGTACCGTAACGCCCGCCCTGCCCCGTGGGGTCTTGTGCACGGGACAAACGGGAGCGCGTGACATCCGCGCCGGCATCCAGGGTCGGCATGCGCTGCGCATTGGCCGCACTGACCGCTGCCGTTGCCTGATGCGCACGAGCATTGGCCATTTGCATATCAGGGCTGTCGCGCAACGCTTCTTTAATCAAGCCATCGAGCTGTTCATCCCCCAGCCGCTTCCACCAGTCCTTTTCAGGCCAGGCCGCCGGGGTCACGGCAACGTCCTCCAGCGAGTGTGCTGCCTTGAGAACATTGGCCTGCAAATTGACACCTTCGGGATTCAAGCCGCTGTAGCTGGCGCAACCGGCCAGCGCCATGGCCATGGCCATGCATATCAGGCTCAGGTCAGCTCGCAATGTTCTGATGCTCATTTATCACCCAAGCGCTGAACGGTGATCGGGTCACCCGCCGCCAGCAGTATTTTTTTGAGAATCTGCTCAAGGCTTTGCAGTTCTTGTGGAGTGATCGCGGCCGCCAATTCGTTCATCGCATCGGCACCAATCTGCGGCAGCAAGTCGGCCAGTGCCTGGCCATCAGCGGTGAGCACCAGTTGCACCTGGCGCCTGTCGGCCTCGGAGCGCTGGCGAAGCAGCAGGTTTTTCTGCTCAAGGCGATCGAGCATGCGAGTCATCGAACCACTGTCCAATGACAGGTGGCGACACAGGTCTGCCGGCGTATCTACAGCGAATTGCGCCATGATGATCAGCACCTTGAACTGAGCCGCCGTGATGCCGTACGGCTCCATGTGGCTATCAATGATGCGGTCCTTGAGCAACGCAGTACGCCCCAGGAGCAAACCCAGGGTGCAGTTTTGAAACGTATCGGGATGGAAATGCTTCATCTGGGCACCAGAACGCCATACAGGCAATAATGTTTCCAGATGTTACTGCCTAGGCAGCTAATGTCAAGGCGGTAGATAGGTCGCTATCTATTTGAGCCTGACACATTCCTGCAGATACCCGCGCTCACAGCGCAATCGCTGCGAATCATCTAGTGCACCGCAGCGTCTGTATCGCAAGTAAAAGCGGGCTTATACCGGGGCGGGCACACCGCTGTGGAAGCGGAACTCAACATCAGGGGTTTCGATCAGTTCCTGTTCGGCCGCTCTGACACGCTCGATCACCTGAGCAATATCCTTGGCATCGCCATACTGATATGCCAGCTTCAGGTATCCCTGAAAGTGCCGCGCCTCACTCTTGAGCAATCCGAAGTAGAACTTGCCGAGCTCTTCGTCCAGATGAGGCACCAACGCTTCGAAACGCTCGCAACTGCGGGCCTCGATAAATGCACCCACCACCAGCGTATCGACGAGCTTGACCGGCTCGTGATTGCGTACAACCTTGCGCAGTCCGGAAGCGTAGCGGCCTGCCGAAAGCTGGCGCAGTTCGATCTTGCGCTTTTTCATCAGGCGCATGACCTGCTCGTGATGAACCAGCTCTTCACGCGCCAGACGCGACATCATATTGATGAGGTCAACATGGGAGTGGTACTTCGCGATCAGGCTCAAGGCAGTGCTGGCAGCCTTGAACTCGCAGTTCTTGTGGTCGATCAGCAGCGTTTCCTGATCCGCCAGGGCTGCCGCAATCCAG
Source organism: Pseudomonas taetrolens (assembly GCF_900475285.1). Taxonomy (NCBI): domain Bacteria; kingdom Pseudomonadati; phylum Pseudomonadota; class Gammaproteobacteria; order Pseudomonadales; family Pseudomonadaceae; genus Pseudomonas; species Pseudomonas taetrolens. The sequence goes on from NZ_LS483370.1 coordinate 3,425,986, forward strand.
CCATCAGGGGTTCGGCAGCCCAGAAACTCGTGAATTTCAGGAAGAATCACGCGCACACTCCCGACCAAGGGGAATTGCACAGCAGACCGGCAGTGTTTTGAAGAATCGCTGACATGAGGCTCACAAAGACTGGATTGAAGGCGTTTTCAATGGATTGCCCCCAAACGGACCATGCATTGATCAAGCCCCAGGGCAAAACGGCTGATTATACGGGCCGCAACGCGTAGCTCCAACCGCACAACTTGATATGCATCAACGCAGGCACTCCTGCCGAGCAACTATAGTGAATACAGTCGCCTTTATTACTTGTGGAGTCTTCGGTCATGCAAACCATTCGCAGCCTGCTGGTCGTCATTGAACCCGAGCTCATGGAAAGCCTCGCACTCGAACGCGCCAAATACATCGCAAGGACCACCAAAGCCCATTTGCACCTGCTGATTTGCGATAAAAAACACGAACACGCCGACCTGCTCAGCGTGCTTGAAGCCAAACTGGCAGACGAAGCCTTTAACGTGACCAGCGAACAGGCCTGGCATGAAAGCCGGCATGCCACCATCCTCCAGGTGCAACAAGCCAAAGGCTGCGGGCTCGTGATCAAACAGCACGTACCTGATAACCCCCTGAAAAAAGTTCTGCTGACGCCCGAAGACTGGAAACTGCTGCGCTACTGCCCCTGCCCGGTACTGCTGGTGAAGACCCACAGAGACTGGGAGCACGGTGTGGTGCTGGCGGCCGTCGACGTGGGTAACAACGATCCCGAGCACATGGCGCTGCATTCAAGCATTGTTGACCACGGGTTTCGCATCGCCAGCCTGGCCCATGCGCAATTGCATGTCATCAGCGCGCACCCGGCGCCGACACTGGCCATGGTCGACGAGGTCTACCCCATGGACACCCAATTGCAAGCGAGCTACCGCGCTGAATGCCAGGTGTTCCAGCAACGCTGTGAGGTGGAAGACGATCGCCTGCATATCGAGGAAGGCCCGGCGGACATGGTCATTCCACGGGTCGCCAAGTCACTTGGAGCGGTTGTCACCGTGATGGGCACTGTGGCCCGCACCGGACTTTCCGGGGCACTGATCGGCAACACGGCTGAAGTCGTCATCGACAAGCTGGACAGCGACATTCTGGTGCTCAAGCCTGATGACATGATCGAGCACCTTGAAGAACTGGCGGCCAAACGCTGACTGGCCAGCGGTCTATTCGTTGAAGGCCTCTTTCAGGAAGCCTGGAGCGATGTACCGCTCATAGTGGGCTTCCGAAAGCAGGAAAAACTCCCGATCAATGGCATCGCGCAATTCGGGCAGGCCCCAGTTGCGAAACTCCGGAAGCAGCACCATGCCATACAGCTCCAGCTGATTGATCACCCGCGCGCCCCGCGCAATCAGTTGGTAGGCCCAGCAATATTCAGACTGCGTCGGCACAAAGCGAATCTTGCGCCCCACCAACTGGGCACGCAGCGCCGCCGGGTCGAAAACCTCTACCTTGCCCGACATCACCTGCACCAGAAGCTGCTCCAGCCGACACCAGACGGCACGTTTCTGCTCCTCGTTGTAACCGTTCCAATGGATCACTTCGTGATGGAAACGCTTGCAGCCGCGGCACACGAGGTCACCATAAACCGTTGAGCAAAGGCCTATGCAGGGAGTCTTGATGGTTTGATTGGACATAGCGAAATAGAGCACTGGAGAGCGAAACAGGCGCCCATGTTAGCCCTTTGTCTAACGCAGATCACCCCTCAACCTTCAGGGGCTAACTTACCTTCCACGCATTTTTGCCGTAGAATCGGCCTGCCTTTTAAGGCGCCAATGTCCGTTAGAAGCTGTTTTCAAAGCGTCACGAGCACAGTTGATCCCGAAGAACGGTGTTGGTGAGGGGTGTTTGCTCTGCAAATACCCGCACCAACATTCATCATCCTCCCCGTTCGGAAGGCGTAAAACTTTGAAAACAGCTTCTGTTGGGAATCCTTGCAACTCTGGCTAAGCGGCCCAAAAAGCCCCGCAGCGCATGAGTGCCCGGCATTCCTGGATGAGCGTCCCGGACACCCATTTGGGACCAATGATGAGGGTAATAACTGTGCTTGAAGCCTACCGCAAACATATCGAAGAGCGCGCAGCCCTGGGTATCGTTCCCCAGCCGCTTAACGCCGAACAAACCGCTGGCCTGGTTGAGCTGCTGAAAAACCCACCAGCAGGCGAAGAAGATTTCCTTGTTGACCTGATCACCAACCGTATTCCACCTGGCGTGGACGAAGCTGCCTACGTGAAAGCGGGCTTTCTGGCCGCCGTCGCCAAAGGTGAAGCCACTTCCCCTCTGATCAGCAAAAAGCGCGCTGTTGAACTGCTTGGCACCATGCAAGGCGGCTACAACATCGTGACTCTGGTTGACCTGCTGGACGACGCAGAGCTGGCACCGGTTGCCGCCGAGCAACTCAAGCACACCCTGCTGATGTTTGACGCCTTCCACGACGTCGCTGAAAAAGCCAAAAACGGCAATGCCCACGCTAAAGCAGTGGTGCAATCCTGGGCTGACGGCGAGTGGTTCAAGAACCGTCCTACCCTGGCTGACAAAATCAGCCTGCGCGTGTTCAAGGTAACCGGCGAAACCAACACCGACGACCTGTCGCCTGCACCGGACGCCTGGTCCCGTCCTGACATCCCGCTGCACGCCCTGGCCATGCTGAAAATGGCACGTGATGGTATCGTGCCGGACGTTCAAGGCGCCATCGGCCCGATGAAACAGATCGAAGAAATGCGCGGCCAGGGCTTCCCTATCGCCTATGTCGGTGACGTTGTCGGTACCGGCTCTTCGCGCAAATCGGCCACCAACTCCGTACTGTGGTTCTTCGGCGACGACGTTCCTTATGTACCGAACAAGCGTGCCGGCGGTTTCTGCTTCGGCAACAAAATCGCTCCGATCTTCTACAACACCATGGAAGATGCGGGCGCACTGCCGATCGAGTTTGACGTTTCCAACATGCACATGGGCGACGTGATCGACCTGTACCCGCATGCAGGCAAAGTCTGCAAGCACGGTACAGACGAAGTCATCACCACCTTCGAAATGAAGACCCCGGTGCTGTTGGACGAAGTCCGCGCAGGCGGCCGTATCCCTCTGATCATTGGCCGTGGTCTGACCGAGAAGGCTCGTGCCGAACTGGGTCTGGGTCCATCCGACCTGTTCAAGAAGCCGGAAGCACCTGTCGAAAGCACCAAGGGCTTCACCCTGGCGCAAAAAATGGTCGGCAAGGCATGCGGCGTGACTGGCGTTCGTCCAGGCACTTACTGCGAGCCGAAAATGACCACCGTCGGTTCTCAGGACACCACCGGTCCAATGACCCGTGACGAACTGAAAGACCTGGCGTGCCTGGGCTTCTCCGCTGACCTGGTAATGCAGTCTTTCTGCCACACCGCGGCCTATCCAAAGCCGATCGACGTGACCACGCACCACACCCTGCCAGACTTCATCAAGACCCGCGGCGGCGTTTCCCTGCGTCCGGGCGACGGCATCATCCACAGCTGGTTGAACCGTATGCTGCTGCCGGATACCGTCGGCACTGGTGGCGACTCCCACACTCGCTTCCCGATGGGCATTTCGTTCCCGGCCGGCTCCGGCCTGGTAGCGTTCGCCGCAGCCACTGGCGTCATGCCACTGGACATGCCGGAATCGATTCTGGTTCGCTTCAAAGGCGAAATGCAGCCTGGCATCACCCTGCGTGACCTGGTTCACGCCATTCCTTACGTCGCTATCCAGAAAGGCCTGCTGACCGTAGAGAAGAAAGGCAAGATCAACGAATTCTCGGGTCGCATCCTGGAAATCGAAGGTCTGGACAACCTGAGCATCGAGCAGGCATTCGAACTGTCCGACGCCTCGGCAGAGCGTTCGGCTGCAGGCTGCACCATCAAACTGTCCAAAGAGTCGATCACCGAATACCTGAACTCCAACATCACCCTGCTGCGCTGGATGATCGGTGAAGGTTACGGCGACGCTCGCACCCTTGAGCGTCGTGCTCAAGCGATGGAAGCCTGGATAGCCAACCCGGAACTGATGGAAGCCGATGCTGACGCCGAATACGCTGAAATCATCGAAATCGATCTGGCCGACATCAAAGAGCCTGTGCTCTGCGCGCCAAACGACCCGGATGACGCTCGCCTGCTGTCCACTGTTGCCGGCGAGAAGATCGACGAAGTATTCATCGGTTCGTGCATGACCAACATCGGCCACTTCCGCGCTGCGGGCAAGTTGCTGGACAAGGTCAAAGGTCAGCTGCCAACGCGCCTGTGGCTGTCGCCACCGACCAAGATGGACGCTCACCAACTGACCGAAGAAGGCTACTACGGCATCTACGGCAAAGCTGGCGCACGCATGGAAATGCCAGGCTGCTCCCTGTGCATGGGTAACCAGGCACGCGTTGAGCCTAACTCCACCGTAGTGTCGACTTCGACCCGTAACTTCCCGAACCGCCTGGGTGACGGCGCTAATGTCTACCTGGCTTCGGCCGAGCTGGCATCGGTTGCCTCGATCCTGGGTCGCCTGCCTTCCGTTGAGGAATACATGGCGTACGCGGCCGAGATCAACACCATGGCTGCGGACGTGTACCGCTACCTGAGCTTTGATCAGATCGCCGAATTCCGTGAAGCGGCTGCAAATGCCAATATCCCGGTTATTCAAGCGTAAGCTGAAGCGGTAACAAAAAAGCCCCGCCGTTCGATCCTCTCGAGCGGCGGGGCTTTTTCATGTCTGCCTGAAGATGATTTACAGCAAGGGCGCGACCGTTTGCTCGCTTCGCGGCCAGGCATCGAGCACGGCCTTGAACAAGGTTGCCAGGGGGATAGCAAAGAACACGCCCCAGAAACCCCACAACCCGCCAAACAACAGCACCGCACAAATGATCGCCACCGGATGCAGGTTGACGGCCTCCGAGAACAGCAACGGCACCAGCACGTTGCCATCCAGCGTCTGAATGATCCCATAGACCGCCATCAGGTAAATGAACTGATCACTCCAGCCCCACTGGAACAGTGCAATCAGCAGCACCGGCACAGTCACCACCACCGCGCCCACATACGGCACCACCACCGACACGCCGACCAACAAGGCGAGCAACGCCGAGTAATTGAGACCCATGGTCGCGAAAGCGATGTAGGTCACGCCGCCGCAGATGAGAATCTCGATGACCTTGCCGCGGATGTAATTGGCAATCTGCCGGTTCATTTCCTGCGCAACGCGGGTAATCAAGGCGCGCTCACGGGGCAAATACCCGCGGACCCAGCGGCTGATCATCGCCCTGTCCTTCAGGAAAAAGAACACCAGAATCGGCACCAGCACCAGATAGATCATGATATTGATCAGCAACGGCAAGCTGGACAGCGAAAAGGTCAACGCCCATTGACCGAATTTCCCGATTTCTCCGCGCGCCGCTTCAATGGCTTGCAGCACCTGCTCATCCGATACCAGATGCGGGTAGCGCTCCGGCAACAGCAACAGCAGCGATTGCCACTTGGCAAGCATGCCCGGCAGCTCATTGAACAACGTAATCAATTGATGCCAGAGTAACGGCAAGACCACCACCATAAACACCAGCAACAGCCCCATGAAGAGTGCAAACACCAGGCCTACGGATGCAGCGGCTGGCACCCGTAGCCGCTCCAGCGCCACCACCAGCCCCTGCATCAGATACGCCAGCACCATGCCCGCCAACACCGGTGCGAGCATACCGCCCAAGGTCAGCACCGCCGTAAAGGCCAGTACCAGCAATACCGCCAGGACCACAGCTTCTTCATCCGAGAAATAGCGCTGTACCCAATCACGCAACACTTTGAACATCGATATTCCTTAAAAGACAGTGCGGCGAGGATTCAGGCCTTGCGAAGCCAGTAGCGGTAGGTACCGGCATCAGACTCTTCGCGCAGCAGTTCATGGCCTGCCAGACGCGCAAAGGATCGAAAATCACGCTGTGAGCCCGCATCGGTGGCAATCACTTTAAGCACCTGACCAGCGCTCAGCCGATTCAGCTCCATCTTGGCCTTGAGCAGTGGCAGCGGGCAGCTCAGGCCGCTGGCATCCACTAGCGCATCGTGCGCCAATGCATCGATCATTGTTGACTCCTCAGACGTGCCAGGATTGGCATTTTTTATGCTCGCTAGAATACCCCAAGCCGACCCGCTACTGGTCGTCGGGCGAGTGTCCAGCTACAGTGAGCGCTTTACCGACAAGAGCTTTGTGCATGACTTTTCTGCGCCCTACCCTGTTGACGCTCGCCTGCCTGCTCGCATCACCGAGCTTCGCCGACAACTTGCCGTCTCTGGGTGACGCCAGCTCGTCCATTGTCTCGCCCCAACAAGAGTACCAACTGGGCCGAGCCTGGCTAAGCATGCTGCGCGGCCAGGTTTCGCAACTCAACGACCCGCAGCTCAAGGATTACGTCGAAACCAGCGTTTACAAGCTGGTTGAAACCAGCCAGGTTCAGGATCGGCGCCTGGAATTCATCCTGATCAACAGCCCGCAACTCAACGCGTTTGCAGCGCCAGGCGGGATCATCGGGGTCAATGGCGGTTTGTTTCTCAATGCCCAGACCGAAGGTGAATACGCTTCGGTCATGGCTCACGAACTGGCTCACTTGTCACAACGGCACTTTGCGCGGGGCGTAGAAGCCCAACAACGCATGCAGTTGCCAATGATGGCGGCCTTGCTCGCAGGCATTATCGTGGCAGCCTCGGGCGCAGGTGACGCCGGGATCGCCGCCATTGCCGGGACACAGGCAGCAGCCATGCAAGAGCAACGGCGTTTCTCGCGCCAAAATGAGCAAGAGGCTGACCGGATCGGCATTCTCAATCTGGAAAAAGCCGGCTACGACCCACGCTCCATGCCCACCATGTTCGAGCGCCTGATGCGCCAGTACCGCTTCGACGGCCGGCCGCCGGAGTTTCTGCTGACTCACCCGGTCACTGAGTCGCGGATCGCCGATACCCGCAACCGTGCCGAACAGGCACGCTCCGGCGGCACCGAAGACAGCCTGCGCTATCAATTGATCCGTGCCAGGGTGCAACTCAACTATGAGGATACCCCGGGGCTGGCCGCCAAGCGCTTCCGCGTGCAGCTCGATGAAAACCCGAAAAACGATGTGGCGCGCTATGGCCTGGCGATTGCCCAAATCAAAGGCAGTCAATTCAAGGAAGCCCGCGAAAATCTCAAGACCTTGCTGGACAAGGCGCCTAACGACATCACCTATAACCTGGCGCAGATTGAGCTGGACATGGCCAACAACCGCCTGGCTGAAGCCCAGCAGCGGATCGACAGAATGCGCACCCTGTACCCGGGCAACTACCCGCTCAATCAGGCCCGGGTCGACCTGTTGCTCAAGCAGAACCGCCCAAAAGACGCCGAGAAGGCGCTCGACGCCCTGCTCAAAAGCCGCCCCGATGATCCGGATGTCTGGTACATGGTTGCCGAAACTCGCGGCCTGTCAGGCAACATCATCGGCCTGCATCAGGCCCGGGCCGAATACTTCGCCCTGGTGGGTGACTATTCTCAGGCCATCAAGCATCTGGACTTTGCGAAAAAGCTCACCAGCAACTTCCAGCTCTCATCCCGCCTGGATGCCCGTCAACGAGAATTGATGGACCAGGAGCGATCCATCAAAGAGATGATGAACTGACCCCGACTCCCCGGCTGGCGCCGCCGGGGTTGACCGTCAGGCATTGCCCGCCAGCTTCAAACGTGCGGCCTGGGTAAAGTCCAGCATGCGCTTGAGGGGGCGAACGGCGTGAGGCACCAACGCCGGATCAACGAAAATCTCGTTACTGCCGGTTTTCAGACACTCCAGCGTGCGCTCAAGCGTGTTCATGGCCATCCACGGGCAATGGGCGCAACTGCGGCAGGCGGCGCCATTACCGGCCGTTGGCGCCTCGATAAAGACCTTGTCCGGGCACAGCTGCTGCATTTTGTAAAAAATGCCGCGGTCAGTGGCCACGATAAAAGTCTTGTTGGGCAGGTTTTGCGCAGCGGCAATCAGTTGACTGGTGGAGCCCACGGCATCGGCCAGGTCGATCACCGACTCCGGCGATTCCGGGTGAACCAGAATGGCCGCATCCGGGTACAGCGCCTTCATGCCTTCAAGCTGCTTGGACTTGAACTCTTCGTGGACGATGCAAGCGCCGTCCCAGAGCAGCATGTCGGCACCGGTCTGGCGCTGAATGTAGCGTCCCAAGTGTTTGTCCGGGCCCCAGATGATAGTTTCGCCGTTGTCCATCAGGCTTTCGACGATTTCCAAGGCGCAACTTGAGGTCACCACCCAGTCAGCCCGGGCCTTCACCGCTGCCGACGTGTTGGCATACACCACCACGGTACGCTCGGGATGCTTGTCGCAAAACGCCGAGAACTCTTCAACCGGGCAGCCCAGGTCCAGCGAACAGGTCGCCTCCAGCGTCGGCATCAGCACGCGCTTTTCAGGGGTGAGGATTTTTGCCGTTTCCCCCATAAAGCGCACACCCGCGACCAGAATGGTCTTGGCCGGGTGGGCCGCGCCAAAGCGGGCCATCTCAAGGGAGTCGGATACACAGCCGCCGGTTTCTTCAGCCAGGGCCTGAATCACCGGATCACAATAAAAGTGTGCCACCAGCACCGCATCACGGGCCTTGAGCTCAGCCGCAATCTGCTCGCGCAGGATAAGGGATTGTGCCTCAGTCAACGGTTTGGGTTGCTTGGCATCGAGGTGGGCTTGAACCAGAAGTCGTTCAGAAATTTGCGTCATGTTCGCAAGACCTGCAAGCGCTGCTGCGCGAAAGTCGAGTGTACCACCAGCTCCGGACTGTTCGAGTCCCGCTGGGAGAATGTGTGTTATCAGGCACGGACCAGCTATCAAGGGCGACAAGGCTACAGAATAACCTTGGAATTCAAAAGTTTAATGTTACAGGAAGCCTGTGATGAGGGGATTCAGACCACTGGCGTAATGAACAGCCGATACCTGTCTTGCATCAGGCACCGGCTTTCACGCCGGGAACGATTATTGAAGGGTGCTTAACAGCGCTTCAGCCACCGCCCCGCCTGACGCCGGGTTTTGACCCGTGATGAGGCGCCCGTCCGTAACGACATAGGGCGCCCAGGGCTGATCGGCTTTCTCATACCGGGCACCGCACTTCACCAGCTCGGTCTCCGTCAGATACGGCACGCAGTCTGCCAGTCCGACCAGCTGTTCTTCTTCATTGGAGAAACCGGTGAGGTTCTTTCCTTTAATCAGCAGCTCGCCATCCGACAGCCTGATATTCAAAAGCCCAACGGCGCCATGACACACCGAAGCGACTACACCGCCACGCTCATAGATGCTCCGGCTCAAGGCTTGCAACTCCGTATTATCCGGGAAGTCCCAGATCACCCCATGACCGCCGGCATAATAAATGGCGATGTAGTCATCCGGATTAATCTCAGCGGGTTTAAGCGTCGCCCCCAGCCGATTCATGAAGGCCTTGTCGTGATACCACTGCCAGTCAATCTCGGCGGCCATTTCTGCGGCAAGGCTGTGGGGATCAATCGGCGTGTAACCCCCCTGTGGACTCACATAATCGACGGCATAACCGGCAGCCTGGACCTTGGCCACAAAATGCACAGCCTCGCCCAACCACAAGCCGGTTGCCCGAGGCAGTTCGGGGTATTTTTCGACGCTGGTCAGTACCACCAATATTTTCTTGCTCATCATGAACCTCCTTAATGGACGCAACCCTTGCTGCCCGGGAACACGGCAGCCCTAGAGCATAGACACAAGGTGAGATGCATAAGTACCTTGTCCGCTTGCGTTCGATCTAGGCTATCGCCATATCGAGGCCTGCTGCTCGCCTGGGATGGCCGAGTCCGCGCCGTATCGCCGGGCTAACCAACGCCAGCCAAAACCAGCGAGGCTTTAACTCCGCAGACTAAAGCGCAGACGCCATACGGCAGTCGCCAGTTTCGCCAAAGCCCCCCCCCCCGCATTGTGTACGACCGCCTAGATTCGCACCCGACTAAATCACAGACGCAAAAAAGCCGGTTAACCCTGAGGGCTGACCGGCTGTTTTGGTGTAGCTATATGGTGGGTCGTGTGGGATTCGAACCTACGACCAATTGGTTAAAAGCCAACTGCTCTACCAACTGAGCTAACGACCCGCTTCGTTGTGGTACGTATAATACTGATTTTTAACGAGAATTCAACACCCTGTTAAAAATAAATGCGAAATAATTCAAAAATAGCGGGTTGGGTCAGTAATTCCGGCGGCGGCAAAGCCTTCCGCGCGCAGGCGGCAGCTATCACACTTACCGCAAGCTTGCCCCTGAGCGTCCGCCTGATAGCAAGAAACCGTCAGTGAGTAGTCCACCCCCAGTTTCACGCCCGCCTGCACGATCTGAGCCTTGCTCATGTTTTGCAATGGCGCCTTGATCCGGAAGCCCTGCCCTTCTACCCCGGCCTTGGTCGCCAGATTTGCCATGACTTCAAACGCCTCGACAAACTCAGGGCGGCAATCCGGGTACCCCGAGTAATCCACAGCATTGACGCCGATGAAGATATCTCGTGCTTGCAGGACCTCTGCCCATCCCAACGCCAGGGACAGGAACACCGTATTACGCGCCGGTACGTAGGTCACCGGGATACCTTCCCCCGGAGACTCCGGCACATCAATGGAGTCGTCGGTCAGCGCGGAGCCGCCGATACCGTTCAGATTCAGGCCAATGACCTTATGCTCAACCGCGCCCAGATCGCGTGCAACCTGTGCTGCGGCGTCGAGTTCGGCACGGCTGCGCTGACCATAGTCAAAGCTCATGGTATAGCAGCTATAGCCTTCAGCACGCGCCATGGCCACAACCGTGGCGGAGTCGAGCCCGCCAGAGAGCAGGATCACTGCCCGTTTTTCGGTAACAACAGTCTGTTCAGTCATATCAGCGCCCCGGCTCGTCGTTCCACAGGTATTTATGCAGCTGCATTTGCAAGCGTACTGGCAGATTATCCGCCACGATCCAGTCAGCCAGATCACGGGCTGGCAAGTCATGGTGGCTCGGCGAAAACAGCACTTCACCGGCCCGTCGCTCCAGACCGTACTCAATCAGCTTGGAAACCGCCCAGTCGTAGTCTTCCCGTGAGCAGATCACAAACTTGACCTGGTCATTGGGGGTCAGCAAAGCGATATTTTCGTAGAGGTTGCGATGGGACTCTTTGGAGCCCGGCGTCTTGAGGTCGAGCACGCGGCTTACGCGCTGATCGACAGCCGAAATATCCAGCGCACCACTGGTCTCGATCGAGACTTCGTAGCCTGCATCACACAGCTGTTTGAGCAGAGGAATGGCATTGGGCTGGGCCAATGGCTCACCGCCCGTCACGCAGACGTAGCGCGGACGAAAATCGGCAACCTGCTCCAGAATACTGTCGAGCGTACGTATGGTGCCACCGCTGAAGGCGTAAGCGCTGTCGCAATAACCGCAACGTAAAGGGCAGCCAGTCAGACGAACAAAAACGGTGGGCAGGCCAGCCGTTCGCGTTTCACCCTGTAACGAGTAAAAAACTTCGGTAATTCTCAATGTGTCTTGCATATCCGCCACGGGCGTAACAGCTAAACAGGCTGTCCGCCTCCGTCAGGCACTCCAAAAAACCTGCCGAGCAGGGTTCAGAGGAGCGTATTTCATAAAAGGGCGTGGATTCTAACGAAAAAACCCGCGACAAGCGCGGGTTTCTCGATATAAGCCGTTTGTCACTTACATGCGCTGCAAATCACGCTGGGCCAACTGAGCAGCCGAAGTACCCGGATACTGGGCCACAACCTGTTGCAAAATGCCTTTCACCTTGTCGGCATGACCCAGGCGACGCTCTACATCAGCAAGCTTGTAGAGTGAATCCGGCACTTTTCCGTGCTTGGGATATAGCTGACTAACCTTCGCAAATGCCTGGCCAGCGGCTTGTAGATCACCTTTGGCCAGATTGACTTCACCCAGCCAGTACTGGGCATTGCCCGCGTATTGGCTATTCGGGTATTTGCGCAAAAAGGCGGTGAATGCCTGGCTCGCCCTGTCGAAATCCTTGGCTTTGATCAAGTCGAAAGCCGCATCGTAATAGAGCTTTTCTTTCGCAGGATCAGCAGGTTCATTACTGGCAGCCGCCTGAGAAGCAGGTGCTGCAGTATTACCGGCGGCATTAGCGCCACCAGCAGAAGAATTATCAGGCGCGGCGGCAGGAGCCATGCCAGCACCAATGCGCCGATCAAGTTCCTGGTATCGCTCCAGGCTTTCTTGTTTCATGCGCGAGACATCATTTTGCAGAACTTCGATCACACCCTGTTGGCGTGCAATCTGCTCCTGCATTTGTTGCAACTGGTTGAACAGTTCGCCCTGTGCCGAGACAGGGGTCGAAACCCCTCCCCCGGCATAGGCGCCGCTCGCACCGTAACCCGTTGACGGAGAACTCCCCCCGCTATTGTTATAGCCAGAGTTATCCTCGACCACAGGAACCGCAGCCCATGCCGCTAGAGGCATGAGGCTGAGAGTCAGAATAGTTACAGCACGGCGGCACGTTCGCATGACGAATTACTTACGCAGTTCGACGCGACGGTTTTGAGCCCACGACTGTTCGTCGTTGCCAGTAGCGATTGGACGCTCTTTACCGTAGGACACCAGCTCCAGCTGTGCTGGAGAAACACCTTGCAGTACCAGGTAGCGTTGAACGGCTTTCGCACGACGCTCGCCCAGTGCCATGTTGTACTCACGAGTACCACGGGCGTCAGTGTTACCTTCCAGAACAACGCGAGCGCCGTTTGCTTTCAGGTCTTTAGCGTGAACGTCCAGAGCGCGCATTGCTTCTGGTTTCAGGTCCGAACTGTCGTATTCGAAGTAGAAAACTGTGATGGCACGCAGAGCAGCCTCTTCGCTCAGGGAACCGTCAACAGCGCCAGTGTTTGCGCCGTAACCAGCGTTTGGATCAACAGCAGCGCCTTCACCGGCATTGTCGCCGCCTTTGGACGAGCAACCTACAGCTACAGCCATGGCCAGTGCCAGCGCAGCGAATTTACCAAACTTCAGCATTTCCATCGTAAAACTCCTAATGAACCCCAAGTGTTATATGCAACGTACAACTATCACCACGTCAGTTCAGGTAAGGGGACCAGGAAGGTTCTCTGACTTCGCCTTGAGCGGTAGGAAGAGGGAGCCTTACGCGTCCATTTATGGACACGAGCATCAAGACTCCCCGGCCCTGCTGGCGGGTGGCGTAGATTACCATGGTGCCGTTGGGTGCAACAGTAGCTGACTCATCAAGGTTAGTATCTGTGAGGATTTTCACGCTTCCACGCTGCAAATCCTGCGCTGCAACCCGGAAGTTGGTGAAACCATCCTGACGATGGATCATTACCAGGGTCTTTTCGTCAGCCGAAAGCTTCGGACTGGCGTTGTAGTTCCCGATAAACGTTACGCGTTCTGCATTACCGCTGCCAACTGTGGTTTTGTAAATCTGTGGTTTGCCGCCACGGTCGGAGGTGAAATAGATAGTCGAGCCATCTTTACCCCAAAACGGTTCGGTATCAATAGCCGGGCTATTCGTCACGCGAGTCAATTGGCGCGACGCCAGGTTCATCACGTAAATTTCAGCATTGCCATCTTTGGACAGGACAAATGCCAGCTTCGAACCGTCCGGAGACCACGCCGGGGCGCCGTTCAAGCCTTCAAAGTTGGTAATCTGCTCACGACGACCCGTGTCGATGTTCTGCATGAAGATACGTGGACGCTTCTGCTCAAACGACACATAAGCGATACGCTTGCCATCGGGTGCAAAACGAGGCGACAGGATCGGCTCACGTGACTGCAACAGAGTGACGGCACGAGCACCATCGTAGTCGGAACGCTGCAGCGTGTAGCGCGTGTTTGTCGCACTGGCACGTTCAGCCGTCACGTAAAGCAGGCGCGTGGAGAAAGCACCTTTAATACCGGTCAGCTTTTCAAACGACTGATCGGAGATGTAGTGCGCCATGTCGCGCAGCTGCTCGGTCGTACCCGACACGCTGCCAGTCAATACCGGCTGCTCGGTTGCGACGTTGAACAAGGCATATTGCACCTGAAGACGCCCGCCTGCCGGCACGATGTTACCCACCATGACGTATTGGGCACCCAAGGCTTTCCAGTCACGGAAAATGACTTCACTGGCCTGGGTCGGCAAGCTAATCATGTTCTGCTTTGGAATCGGCGCGTAGTAACCCGAGTTGCGCAGGTCATTGCCGATGATTTCAGCCATGTCATCCGGTAGCACGGTGCCACCCTGCCAACCGAATGGCACGACGGCAATTGGCGTGGCCCGGTCGCTACCGCTGGTGACCAGAATGTTCTTTTCATCTGCTACAGCCATCCCTGCCAAGCAGCAGACGACGACCAGCAGTCCTCGAAAAAAGTTAATCACAAGGCTAGATCCTCAGGGGTGAATGTCATCTTGAATGATCGATAAGGATTGAAATCGCTGGGCTTCATGCCCTGCATTTCGGTTAGACGGCCAATGTTCTTGACCGCTGCCACAGCCGAGCTATCGAACGGGCCGTCACCGCTGGACTTGGCAACCGTCACTGAGGTTACCGTGCCATCAGGCAACATGCCGATTTGCAGCACTACTGTCATATTCTTGCGCGCCGAAGGAGGACGAGCCCACCCTTCTGCTGCCCGGGCACGAATCAAGTCGTCGAAGCTTCCTGCGACCTCATCACCCTGCTCATCTGCCAGGGCTTGTTGGCGTTGCGGCGTATCAGACAGCAAATCCGCCAGAGCCTGGGCCTTTTTATCTTCGGTCGATTTGCGCGCTGCTTCCACGGCCTTTTTCTTGGCAGCATCGGCAGCCGCTTTTTTCTTCGCATCATCAGCGGTCTTTTTCTTCGCTGCGTCTGCTACGGCCTTTTTCTTGGCGTCTTCAGCTGCTTTTTTCTTCGCATCTTCGACAACCTTTTTCTTGGCGTCTTCGGCAGCCTTCTTCTTCGCCTCTTCTTCAGCGGCTTTCTTGGCTTCTGCCTCAGACTTCTTCTTGGCTATGTCAGCCAGCTTTTTCTCTTCAGCCTTTTTGGCGTCAGCAGACTTCTTGGCAGCATCCGCCTTTTTCGCTTCGTCGGCTTTTTTGGCCTCATCAGCTTTCTTGGCTTCACTGGCCTTGGCTTCGTCGGCTTTCTTCGCCTCAGCCGCCTTTTCTGCAGACTCTTCTTTCTTTTGTTCAGCGGCCTTTACAGCTTCCTGCTCAACCTTTTTTTGTTCCATCTGTTCGACTTCGGTCTGGCGCGCGGCGGACTTCTTCGCCTCCCCTGCAATCTTTTGATTGGTTTGGGTGGTCGCCTGACTTTTGGACTTGAGCTGGTACAGCGTCGCTTGAACAATAGGCTTGGAGGGCGGCAGCTCCGGCGTCATGGCAAAGCTGACGAACAGCATGCCAAAAATCAGGATGTGCAGCCCTATCGCCCAGACTGTAGGCCAAAAGTAATTCTCAGAGGCGGACGGCTCCCGCTGTTCGCGCATCAGGGAGCCTCGGTTATCAAGCCAACGTTACCGACCCCGGCTTTTTGCAGGCCGCCCATGGCACCCATTACAGCGCCGTAATCCACGGTTTTGTCACCGCGAATAAAGACCTGGGTCTGCTTGCCACCTTCGTTGCCTGCGCGAATGATTTTAGTCACGGCGTCAGTCATCTGAGGCAGGGTCATGGCCCTGTCCATCTGCTTTTCGGTGTCGACTTCACTGCCAAGGTTCCAGAAATAGGTCTTGTCAGCCTTGATCGAAATAGTCAAAACCTGAGTGTTGTTGTCTTGCGGCAAGGCCTCGCTGGAGACCTTGGGCAAATCAACCTTCACACCCTGATTGAGCATCGGTGCGGTCACCATGAAGATGACCAGCAGTACCAGCATCACGTCGATGTAAGGCACTACGTTCATCTCGGCAACCGGCTTGCGCTTGCGTCGAGCTCGGGCGATTAAAGCCATTGGAAATTACCTGCTTATTCTTCGCTGGTGTGCACTTTGCGGTGCAGGATCGCCTGGAATTCGTCGGCGAAGGTGTAGTAACGGCTGATCAGCGTTTCGCTACGTGCAGCAAAACGGTTGTAGGCGATCACCGCCGGAATCGCAGCGAAAAGACCGATCGCAGTCGCGATCAGGGCTTCGGCAATACCCGGTGCCACCGTGGCAAGGGTTGCTTGCTGGGCAGTTGCCAACCCGCGGAAGGAGTTCATGATCCCCCACACAGTACCAAACAGGCCGATATACGGGCTGACAGAGCCCACCGTGGCGAGGAACGGCAAGCTTTGCTCAAGCTTCTCTTCTTCACGGGAAATCGCCACGCGCATGGCACGCGCCACACCCTCCATGACCGCTTCAGGGTCTACACCCGACTGCTGACGCAGACGGGAGAACTCTTTGAAACCCGCACGAAAAATCTGTTCAACGCCTGAGTCCGGATCAGGATTGCTGCCTGCCTGACGGTACAGCTTCGACAAATCGATGCCCGACCAGAAGCGCTCTTCAAAGCTTTCAAGGGCACGTCGACCGGCGCGCAGCATGGTGCTGCGCTGAAAAATCATGACCCACGAGGTAACCGATGCAGCTACCAGGATCAACATTACCAACTGAACAACGATGCTGGCATTGCTGACCAAGCTCCACATGGAGGAATGGTCGACGACGTTAGCTTCCACGCTTTATCTCCTGCTCTAAATGTTTACCCGCGCCGCTCACGTCGGCAAAGGCCGTACGCAAGGCTTCGGGAATGGCCCGGGGTTTGAAACTATCGGCGCGCACACAGGCCACCAAAAACTGCCCTTCGCAGAGCAGTGTTGTATCTGCAGCCCGCCAGACCTGCTGTTTGAAGCGCAGGCTGGCACGGTTGAGTTCTGTCACTTGCGCACTTACCAACAGTTCATCGTCCAGTCGCGCCGGTGCGTGGTAACGCGCCTCGCTGGAATGCACGACAAATAACAGGTTCTCGCCCACCAGCGCGGACTGGGAAAAACCCAGTTCCCGGAGCCTTTCGGTTCGAGCCCGTTCCATAAACTTTAGATAATTTACGTAATACACGACGCCACCCGCATCGGTGTCTTCGTAATAAACGCGACAGCGGTGTGCGAACGGCTCAAGCCTGTTTTGCGCGCGCATACTCTAGTGCTTACTCCTCAGGTTGCCAATCCGCCAAGCGACTGTTTTTTCACTCTTTCCCGGCCTTTAAGACCCGGGATTTTCAGCACCCGTCCCTGTGACATCAAAAACCCTGAAAAAATCGATCCCAAAGGGCTTATTAATCACCCAAAGCGTTCAAAAACTCATCCGCTGTCGGCATCTCGCCCATACGGGACGGAATGTTCAAGCCGAAGTGCAAATACGCGTGACGGGTCACAACACGACCACGAGGCGTACGCATAATGTAGCCCTGTTGAATCAGATAAGGCTCCAGTACATCTTCAATCGTATGGCGCTCTTCACTGATCGCCGCTGCGAGGCTGTCGATACCGACGGGCCCGCCATCGAATTTTTCAATCATGGTCAACAGCAAGCGCCGATCCTGATGATCAAAACCATGTTCATCAACGTCCAGCAGGTTCAGCGCCAGGTCAGCCACCGACTTGGTGATATGCCCCTTGGCGCGTACTTCAGCGAAATCCCGGACACGCCGCAAGAGGCGATTGGCAATTCGCGGCGTTCCGCGCGCGCGCCGGGCAATCTCGTAGGCGCCCTCGGGATCCAGCGGCAAGCCGAAAATAGTGGCCGAACGCGAGACGATCGTCGCCAGGTCATCCGTGCTGTAAAACTCAAGCCGCTGAACAATGCCAAAACGGTCGCGCAACGGGTTGGTCAGCATACCCGCACGCGTCGTCGCCCCCACCAGCGTAAACGGCGGCAAATCGAGCTTGATCGAACGGGCAGCCGGCCCCTCACCAATCATGATGTCGAGCTGAAAGTCCTCCATCGCCGGGTAAAGAACTTCCTCGACGATGGGTGATAACCGATGGATTTCATCGATAAACAGGACATCGTGAGGCTCAAGATTGGTCAGCAATGCCGCCAGATCACCCGGGCGCTCCAATACAGGACCCGAGGTGCTTTTGATCGACACTCCCATTTCCTGGGCAATGATATTGGCGAGCGTGGTTTTACCCAGCCCCGGAGGGCCGAAAATCAGCGTGTGATCCAACGACTCGGAACGCCCGCGAGCGGCCTGGATAAACAGCTCCATCTGCTCGCGAACCGTTGGCTGACCAATGTAGTCAGCCAGGCTCAAAGGGCGGATTGCCCGATCCTGAACCTCTTCCCGGTCTCGCCCGCTGGAGGCGGTTATCAAACGATCGGCTTCAATCACTTAAATCATTCCCTTAAGGGCACGGCGAATCATGTCTTCACTGCTCAATGTCTTGTCCTTGATCGCCGAGACGGCCTTGCTCGCCTCCTGTGGCTTGTAGCCAAGGGAAATCAAGGCGCTGACCGCATCGCTTTCGGCACTGGCCACGGGTGCCGGTGCGTCGGGCTGGTTGGGGACCAGCGCAAACATGCTTGGCACTTGTTCCCATGCCTTGAAACGATCCTTGAGTTCAACCAATAACCGCTCAGCTGTCTTCTTGCCGACACCCGGCACCTTGGTCAGCGCCGACGTGTCCTGAGCCTGCACGCACCGGACCAGTTCATCAACTTCCAGACTGGACATCAATGCCAGGGCCAGTTTGGGGCCGACACCGTTAAGTCGAATCAGCTCACGAAAAAAATCACGCTCACGCTTGCCAATGAAACCATAGAGCAATTGAGCGTCTTCGCGAACCACCAGGTGCGTATGCAAGGTTAGGGGCTCTCCCAGTGAAGGCAGCCTATAAAGCGTGGTCATTGGTACTTCCAGCTCATACCCCAGGCCGTTTACATCAAGAATCAGGTGCGGCGGCTGCTTTTCAGCCAGAGTCCCGCGCAAGCGTCCAATCACGTTTCAGATCCTTTTCTCTGGCCAGATCAATGGCTGACAAGTAGAGCGGCAGCGTTTCATCATTGCAGATGAAACGCTGCCAGCAAGCTCGAATTCATTAAAAAAAACGTCTCACAACCTCAGGCGCCCACCCCGGCTGCGCGCAGCACCCAAACCATGGGGCAACAGACTGGAGCGGGTGTGCGCATGACATAGAGCAATCGCCAGGGCATCCGAGGCATCGATTTGCGGCTTGGTGGTGAGCTTGAGCAAGTGCATGACCATCATCATCACCTGCTCTTTGTTGGCGCCCCCCGTCCCCGCCACTGCCTGCTTGACCTGAGTGGCCGAGTATTCGGCAATCTCGAGGCTCTCTTCGGCACCCGCCACAATGGCAGCACCCCGCGCCTGCCCCAGTTTCAACGCCGAGTCGGCATTGCGGGCCATAAACACTTTTTCGATGCCCATCGTAACCGGCCCGTAGGTCTGGATGACCTCGCGTACTCCGCGATAGACGATCTGCAACCGCTCGTGCAGCTCGCCGCTGCCTGTACGAATACAACCCGAAGCCACATACACACAGCCACGCCCGGTGTCCCGCACCACGCCGTAGCCAGTGATTCGCGAACCAGGATCGATACCAAGAATAAGAGTCATAACGCCTGCAGCTTATGAAGTGATGCCCACGGGCACAAACCCGGACAGCTTAAAGGCAGAAGCCGGAGGTGCACAGCACACGATCTTCGCGGCGTTGCACATCCGGCCTCAAGGATTACAGCAAGGTATCAGGCTAGCTGTTCTAGGACTGCATCAGGAATTTCAGCATTGGAGTACACGTTTTGCACGTCGTCCAGGTCTTCAAGCATGTCGATCAGCTTGAGTACCTTTTCCGCGCCCTCCAGATCCAGCTCGGCGCTGGTGGTCGGCAACATCACGATTTCGGCGTCAGCAGGCGTAAAGCCAGCCGCCTCAAGGGCATTGCGCACGGCATAGAAACCCGAGAACGACGTGAATACATCAATGGAGCCATCTTCATTGGTCACGACATCATCGGCATCCGCCTCCATCGCCGCTTCCATCAAAGCGTCTTCATCAACACCTGCCGCATAGGATATCTGCCCCTTGCGCTCGAACAGATACGCTACAGAGCCGTCCGTGCCCAGATTGCCACCACACTTGCTGAATGCGTGACGCACCGCGGCGGCTGTACGATTACGGTTGTCAGTCATGCACTCAACCATTACCGCTACACCACCCGGGCCATACCCCTCGTAGCTCAGCTCGACCATGTCGTCAGTGTCAGCTGCGCCAGCACCTCGAGCAACTGCACGGTCAATGATGTCGCGACTCATGTTCGCGCCCAAGGCCTTGTCCAGGGCCAGACGCAAACGCGGATTGGAACCTGGATCAGCACCGCCCTGACGGGCCGCAACGGTCAGTTCGCGAATCCACTTGGTGAAAATCTTGCCTTTTTTGGCATCCTGACGCTCTTTGCGGTGCTTGATATTCGCCCACTTAGAATGACCTGCCATAACCTACTCCGAATCCTTTTATGCCACGTTGTCGAACCCCGGGTGAGACCGGGTCCGGCAATAAAAATTCTCGACCCAATGACAAAGGCGCATCCGGAGATGCGCCTTTGAAGGTCAGACTTACTCTGCCTTAGGCTGTTCGCGCAAACGAATGTGCAACTCGCGCAGTGCCTTGGCATCAACCAGGCCCGGAGCCTGGGTCATGACGCAGGCGGCGCTCTGAGTTTTCGGGAAGGCAATCACTTCACGAATCGATTGAGCGCCCGTCATCAGCATCACCAGACGATCCAGACCAAAGGCCAGACCGCCGTGCGGCGGTGCGCCGTACTTCAGGGCATCCAGCAGGAAGCCGAATTTCTCTTCCTGTTCTGCCTCTTCGATACCCAGCAGACGGAAAACAGCTTGCTGCATTTCCTTGCGATGGATACGGATCGAACCGCCCCCCAGCTCAGTACCGTTCAGCACCATGTCATAGGCGCGGGACAGCGCAGTGGCAGGGTTGGCCTCAAGCTCTTCAGGCGAACATTTAGGCGCGGTGAACGGGTGGTGCAACGCGCTGAAGCTGCCGTCATCGTTTTCTTCGAACATCGGGAAGTCGACAACCCACATCGGCGCCCACTCGCACGTCAGCAGGTTCAGGTCATTACCGACCTTGATGCGCAGGGCGCCCAGGGCTTCGCTAACGATCTTGGCCTTGTCGGCACCGAAGAACACGATGTCGCCATCAACCGCACCCACACGATCGAGGATTACGTTCAGGTTGGCTTCAGGGATGTTTTTCACGATCGGCGACTGCAGACCTTCAACACCTTTGGCGCGCTCGTTGACCTTGATGTACGCCAGGCCTTTGGCACCGTAGATGCTGACGAACTTGGTGTAGTCGTCGATCTGCTTGCGCGGCATGCTGCCGGCGCCCGGTACTCGCAGGGCGGCGATGCGGCACTTGGGATCGTTGGCCGGGCCGCTGAACACCTTGAAATCCACATCTTTGAGCTGGTCGGCAACGTCAACCAGTTCCAGCGGGTTACGCAGGTCCGGTTTGTCGGAGCCATAACGGCGCATGGCTTCTTCGAAAGTCATGTGCGGGAATTCACCGAACTCCAGATCCAGCACTTCCTTGAACAGGTTGCGGATCATGCCTTCGGTCAGGCCCATGATGTCTTTTTCATCGAGGAAGCTGGTTTCGATGTCGATCTGAGTGAACTCAGGCTGACGGTCGGCACGCAGGTCTTCGTCGCGGAAGCACTTGGCAATCTGGTAGTAACGGTCAAAACCGGCCACCATCAGCAATTGCTTGAACAGCTGCGGCGATTGCGGCAGGGCAAAGAAGGAGCCGGCGTGGGTACGGCTCGGCACCAGGTAGTCACGCGCACCTTCAGGGGTGGCACGGGTCAGGATCGGTGTTTCGACGTCCAGGAAGCCGTTTTCGTCCAGATAGCGACGAATGCTGGTGGTCATGCGCGAACGCAGACGCAGCTTTTCGAGCATTTCCGGACGACGCAGGTCAATGAAGCGATAACGCAAGCGGGTTTCTTCGCCAACGTCAGAGAATTCGTTGAGCGGGAATGGCGGGGTCTCAGCTTCGTTCAGGACTTCCAGTTCGTAACCCAGAACTTCGATCATGCCCGACGCCATGTTGGCGTTGCCAGCACCGGCAGGACGCAGGCGCACCTTGCCGGTGACCTTGACGACGTACTCACTGCGCACACGGTCGGCCGCAGCGAAGGTTTCAGCGCGATCCGGATCGAATACCACTTGAGCCAGACCGTCACGATCACGGATATCGAGGAAAATCACCCCACCGTGGTCACGGCGACGGTGGACCCATCCGCAAAGGGTAATTTCCTGGCCTTCCAGGCTTTCGTTCAGTTGGCCGCAATAATGGCTGCGCATCATGATAGTGGTTTCACTTCTCGTAATTCGAAATTCGGTGGAGGTCTTGCGCACCGTCGGTGCCGGGAGCATTGCAAGAGCCCGCTTGTGTTCTGACTGCGTTCGTTCAACCTCAGTCGGACTTGTCGCCGCCTGCCAGATTCTTTTTCGAGCCTGTCTTGAAGTCTGTTTCATACCAGCCGGTACCGCTGAGGCGGAAGCCAGGCATCGACAGCATCTTCTTCAATTCAGGGGCCTGGCAGGCAGGACAATCAACCAGCGGTGAGTCACTGATCTTTTGAATGGCTTCCAGCTGATGACCACAGGAAGCGCATTGGTAATCGTACATGGGCATTGGCGTGTCTCGACAATCCGTTAGCGGCAACCCTTATAGAGGGCCACGCAGCAAAGCGCGTGATTATATCTGGTAAATCGAGCCATTGCAGCCGCATGAGGCGCCATTGCGCCCTAAATGCATCACGAATACCGAAAGATTACAAGCCGCCGAACACGCCCTCGCGCGCTCACCCCCTCTTTCAACTCACGAACACCTGTGCATGCCCCCCTCCCCGTGCGACACGCCCAGCCTTGAGGAGATGCATGACGCAGACAACCCGAATGAGCCCGCTGAAGTTTTTTACGCCGCCATGGCGCAAGTGCACTTCTCTGTCGATATAAGACAGCAGTGCATTGATGGAGCAATCGTTAACACGGGAAATATCAGACAATACCTCCCAATACACTTCTTCCAGCCGTAAACATGTGGCAAAACCATTCAGCCTGACCGACCGTGAAAGTGGCTGGGCCAATGCCATGCCAAAATCAAGAACAACAGGATCGACCCGAACTCTTTGCAGCATCCTGCCACCGACACTCTCCTGCCGAACTAACCGTCCCATATTGAAAGCACTCCCTTGCAACTGTTGTTAACCCATAAACTTTTATTGAAAGACGCACCTCATGAAAACATTATGCAAGAATTCCCTTCCAGCGGACCCTCCTCTCAAATATGTAGGAGGGCTCTCGGCGCAACTGAAGAATAAGATCCTGCCGACCGCCTCAGCCACAGCCCGACTGCCCTGCACCACAGCAGACACCAGACATCACACAGCCCGACCGGTGCCACAAGAGCCTTTTCACACTCACCTGCAGCCCTCCCGTACAGCGCACCGTCTCCGGAACTCGCCGCCCCGCGGATCATGCTGAAAAAACAAATGCCCTAACCGGAGCCCTGACTATCCACTTCATATATCCATATATGAAACACCACACCTTGCATTCACCTCCCGCACAATACGTTCAGACGCCATAGAGCGCACACGACAACTTAACGAGCATTACGCAACTTATTAGTTTCATTGCCAGACAAACAACATAGACTGTCGCCCATACTTTACGGGGACGATTTAAAGTACCTGACGGAGTCAAACAAAAAAATCGACCAACGGTCGCCCCATCAATGAAGTTAGGGCACTCCGGCTCTTCTCATTTCAATCCGCCTGAACACAAGAAAAGGACTACGAATGTCTAGGACAATGCTTTCATGATAAGCACGCATAATTCGGACCGTCTTGCGTAATGATTCTCACAGGCACTGCCATACGCTTAATTTGAGAAGGCCCAAGCTTTGCTGTTAAATAGGCAGCGTGTCGCCTTCACCAAGTCTCTGGGGAAGGCGCATAGGCTGATGCCCCGTACGTGTCCGGCGCCTCCATTTTTTCAGAAGCGAACCGTGCGCCATCAGCTCTTCCTTGCTGATCCGTCTTAATGTGAGTTAATTGAAATGTTGAAAATCGTCCACCTGCTAACGGGCGCAGCTGCCTTGCTGCTGTCCTTCATTCCCAGCCTGCAATCTGACGCTGTACCTTACCTCCAACATGCCGATGCGCTGTACCTGGCTTTCCTTGGCCTGCTCAACCTGACACTGGCTCCAGTGATTCCCTTCTGGAACAAAGGCCCGCGTCATCAATTGCAAAACCTGGTCAGCGCCCTGATGGTTCTTTCCGTGGTCCTGCAAACGCTTACCCTCTTCGGCCTTCTGCTGCCGATCGGCGAGCAACCTGCAGTCCTGCTGGGTCTCGTACCCGCAGTCATTGCCGTTCTGCTTCATCTGGCAGTCAGCTTCTACAAGTCGTCTCCTTCTGCAGCCTCGCAGAGCTATGACATGACCAACCGCGATACAGGCACTGTAAAGTGGTTCAATACGTCCAAGGGTTTCGGCTTTATTTCCCGAGATTCCGGTGATGACATTTTTGTCCACTTTCGTGCCATTCGAGGCGAAGGTCACCGCGTATTGGTAGAAGGACAACGCGTTGAGTTCTCGGTAATGAACCGCGACAAAGGCCTGCAAGCTGAAGATGTGATTGCTGCTTTGCCACGCCGTTGATTCCAGCCTGAAAAAAAACCGCGATCAGCCAGGCTGCTTCGCGGTTTTTTTATTGCCTGAATACTCTAGTAATGCGGAGGCGGCGCTTCTTCCTCGAACGACTCGAACTGCCCGCCCATTTCTTCCTGACGCTTGAGCAAGGCAGCCATCTGCATTTGCAAACGGTCAACAGCGTTCTGTTGCGCTACCAGCACATCATTCAAGGCCTGAATGGTGTCATCCTGAAAAGCCAGTCGACTTTCAAGATCCATCACCCGCGCTTCGAGCGTCATGACTCACCCTCCGAAAAAGTGAAGCCTGCATCAAGAACCGGCTTTAGCCTGTCACGGATTGCACACACCTGATCACGTGTATACGGCTTCGCGGGATGCTTGCCCCAGACCGGTCCTGGCCATGCCACGTCTGCCTGATAACGGACAATCACATGCATGTGCAATTGACTGACCACATTGCCCAGCGTGGCGACGTTCATTTTATCCGCACCAAACACTTCTTTCAGCACCTGCGCCAAAGCCGTCGTTTCATTCCACATCAGCTGTTGATCGTGGTCATTCAATTGAAACAACTCGCTTATACCCTCGCGTCGCGGCACCAGAATGAACCAGGGGTAATTCGAATCATTGGAAAGCAGCAAACGGCACAAGGGGAAGTCCCCTATCAGCCACGTATCCTCTTGAAGGCGTGTATCCATAACGAACACGGGAGACTCTCCTGTTTGACCGGTAATTTAAGCTCAACACGATGCCCGATCATCTGCATCAACCGCCAAGCGACAGAGCAGCAGGATACGCCTGATTGGCGCCCACATCACCTCAACCGGCACCTGCACGCCAGCGGATGCAGACCCGTGCAGCCCTTGCGGCACAGAAACAGGCATGCACCAAAACTGCACATCCAGGGCGCTATGAGTGCACCTAAATGTCACCAAGCACCCCAACAAGAGGTAACCGGTAACGCTTTGCAGATTCGATCAGCACCGGCATTTGACCTTGCAACGAAAAAACCCGTGACCCGTTTTAAATTTTCAACGTTTTATTCGAGCGCCTCCCGAGCAGATTCGCCCAAAAAAGCCGGAATGCATTATTTTTTAACCCTCAGGGCAACTTGAGCATGCTTGTTGCATGAGGTATTGCCATCGTCCTCAGGGCCTCGGCCGGAGTGCTGTAAACCTGACGACAAACAACAATAGCCGGACCTTAAGGACAAGGCGATTTCAATGACTGTGCACGTGCTTTTTTTTCACACGTATCCCTCACTGAAAACATACTGGAACACTGCACAACGCTACGCGCTTGCGACATGTAGGGTGCAATTTGCGACATGCCGTAAAGAAGCCGAAAGCTTTTGAGGGCAAGTATCGCCAACATGGCCGGCGTGATATAAGTTTGCGCCGACACAAAAAGAAAGAGCCGCCCCAGATAATAAATTCAGGTGGGACGGCAGTACTCTTCCTAAAAACCAAAGGAGCAAATCACGATGCGCGTGATGAAGTGGAGCATGATCGCCCTGGCTGTTTCAGCCGGCACAACTCAGTTCGCAATGGCTTCGTCTCAGGACGAATCCAAAGGTTTCATTGAAGACAGCTCGCTGACTTCCAAAACCCGCATGCTGTACATGAATCGCGACTTCCGCAACGGTGCGGGCAATATTGCAAAACCAGGCGGCGGCTTTAAAAGCGGCTACCGTGAATCCTGGGGTCTGAGCGAGCTGCTCAACTACGAGTCCGGCTTCACTCAAGGCACTATTGGCGTGGGTGTTGATGCGTTCGCCATGGGCACAGTACGCCTGGACGGCGGCGGTGGCCGCGCAGGTAACGGTCTGTTCGCCACCAACAGCGACGGCTCCCCGGAAGACACTCAGTCCAAGGCTGGCGGTGCGGTGAAAATGCGCTTGTCCGACACCGTTCTGAAATACGGTAACCAGTTCGTTGCCAGCCCGGTTCTCTCCACGGACGACAGCCGCCTGCTGCCTGAAGTCGCTACCGGCACCTTGCTCACCAGCAAGGAAATCGAAGGCCTGGAACTGAGCGCAGGCCGTTTCACCGGCATGAGCTCGCAGACCGGCATGTACCACGACAGCCTGCATATGACGTCGGCAAACATTGCCGGTGCGACCTACCAGTTCACTGACAACCTGGTCGGTGGCGTGGCCGCATCCGATGTTGAAGACTACTTCAAGAAGCAATACGCCAACCTGAACTACACCCTGCCTATCAACGACTCCCAAGCCCTGAACTTCGACTTCAACGGCTACCGGACTTCGAGCGAAGGCAAGGAACTGGCAGGCGACGTTGACAACAAAATCTGGAGTCTGGCAGCTGCGTATAGCCTTGGCGCCCACAAGTTCACCATCGCTCACCAGCGCTCCAGCGGTGACAGCGGCTACTACTATGGCGTTGACGGCGGCGGCACCATCTTCCTCGCCAACTCCGTGCAGTACTCCGACTTTAACGGCAAGGACGAGCGTTCATGGCAAGGTCGCTACGACCTGAACATGGCCAGCTACGGCGTTCCAGGCCTGAGCTTCATGGCTCGCTACGTGAAGGGTGACAACATTTCCACAAGCGAAGGCGAAGGCAAAGAGCACGAGTTCAACTTCGAAAGCAAATACGTCATGCAGGAAGGCCCGGCCAAAGACCTGTCTTTCCGCCTGCGTAGCGCGATTTATCGTACTACCAGCAACTACGGTACAGACACCAACGACGTTCGCGTCATCGTTGAGTACCCATTGAACATCTTTTAATTACGGCCTTAGAGCATAATCACAAGTCCGGTTCAATAAAAAGCCACGCCCTTGCATAAGGTGCGTGGCTTTTTTATGCCTGCGTGATCGATGCAGATATATAGCAAGCTAACCAACTAACTTTAATGCAAGTAATTATCAGTATGGATTATTGCTTTGCGACCGGCTTGTTTCACTGAAAGCAAAAACAATTAAAGGGGCCGCGGCCCCTTTAATTTGCATACCCACTAACTTTGTTAATGAGAGGTTGCTCGTAGCGCTACCTCATGGCTTATTGCGCGGCAGCTTCCTGAACCATGCGAATCACACGCTGCGGAAAAGGAATATCAACACCTGCCGCCTTCAAGCGATCACGAGAGCGTTCGTTGAACATGAACAGCACATCCCAGTAATCCGGGGTGCTCACCCAAACACGCAGCGACACGGTGATTGCACTGTCGCCCAAAGCCGTCACGACTGCGACAGGCTCAGGATCCTTCAGTACGCGCGGATCATCGGCCAACGTCAGCAGCACTTCACGTACCTTTTGCAGGTCCGCGTCGTAATCCACACCCACATCGAACACCACTTTGCGCGTCGGCTGACGGTTGTAGTTAGTGATGATGCCGTTGGACAGATTGCCGTTCGGTACGATGACGGTTTTATTGTCACCGGTGCGTAGCACCGTGTGAAAAATCTGAATGCTGTCAACGGTCCCGCTCACACCCTGGGCTTCGATCCAGTCACCGATCTTGAACGGACGGAACAACAGAATCAGCACCCCGCCTGCAAAGTTTGCCAGGCTACCCTGCAACGCCAGGCCAATGGCCAGGCCTGCCGCACCAATGGCTGCCACGAACGACGTCGTCTGGATGCCGATCATTGAAGCGACGCTGACCACCAGCAATATCTTGAGGATGATATTGGCCAGGTTACTGATAAAGCCTTGCAGAGCCTGATCAGCCTTTCTCAGCGCCAGCAAATGAGCCAGCTTGGAGGTCACCCGATTGATCAACCACCAGCCTATTGCCAGCGTGACCAACGCCAGCAAAACACGGCTGCCGTATTCCATGATCATCGGAATCCAGGCCTCTGAGGCCTTGATCAGTTGATCGACTTCAGTGTTCAAATCCATTTATCTCTCCTTCTACCGAAACCCGGCATATCATTTATTCAGCGAGACGATTGAGCGGATAACGCTCAATCGTTTCTGCATTACCCGGGAAATACGGACGCCGATGCTGGCCATAGGTTCCCGCAGCCCCCTTAGTCGCGTCATTACGACGCGAAAGGACTGCTTAAGCCCCCGTGATCAGTCGCGGAAGTTGTTGAATTGCAGCGGCAGGTCGAAGGTCTTGGCGCGCAAGGCAGCGATTGCCTCTTGCAGGTCATCACGTTTCTTGCCGGTGATGCGCACCTGCTCACCCTGAATGGCAGCCTGGACCTTGAGCTTGGCATCTTTGACATGAGCGACGATCTTCTTCGCCATCTCTTTATCAATGCCTTCTTTAAGCACGGCTTCCTGCTTCATCAGCTTGCCTGACGCGTAAGCGTCCTTGACCTCAAGGCACTGAACGTCGATCTTGCGCTTGACCAATGCCAGCTTGAGGATCTCGATCATTGCTTCCAGCTGGAAGTCAGCTTCAGCAGTCAGGTTCACCGTCAGGTCCTTCTCTTTGAACTCAAAAGAGCCCTTGCCCTTGAGGTCATAACGGCGATCCAGTTCCTTGACGGCGTTTTCGACGGCGTTGGTGACTTCGTGCTTGTCCAGTTCGGATACCACGTCGAACGACGGCATGTGATTTTCTCCAATAGTAAAAGGGCACGCTCAACACAGATGGAGCGCGCCTGGCCTGACAGTTAAAATGCGCGGGCATTATAGCGGTTCTTCGACCTCAATCACTTGCGAGCACACATGCCAAACGCATTCATCCCACAAACTGCTGCCGATTCCTCACCCCGGGCGTCCGGGCTCTGGCACATTCTGGGTGCCGGAAGCATGGGGACGTTGTGGGCCACACGACTGGCACGAGCGGGGCTTCCGGTCCGGCTGATCGTGCGTAACCCAGCGCGCCTGAAAGCCTACCAAGCAGCTCAAGGATTGACGCTGGTTGAGGGCGACCACGCGCAACGGCTGCTCATCGACGCTCAGCTCCCTGAAGACGACGATCCGATCCGGCGCTTGCTGGTGACTTGCAAAGCCTATGACGCCGAACGTGCCGTTGCGCAGATCGCCGCACGGCTTAGCCCGGATGCTGAGCTGATCCTGCTGCAAAACGGCCTGGGCAGCCAGCAAGCCGTTGCCGAGCGCGTTCCGCACGCGCGCTGCATCTTTGCCTCCAGCACCGAAGGCGCCTTTCGTGATGGCGACTGGCGCGCAGTGTTTGCCGGGCACGGCAATACCTGGCTCGGTGACGCCCATCAGGGGCCCGCACCGCTGTGGCTCGAAGAACTTCAACGCAGTGGTATCCGTCATGAGTGGAGCACGAACATTGTCGGCCGGCTGTGGCGAAAACTTGCCCTTAACTGTGCGATCAATCCCCTGACGGTGCTTCATGATTGCCAGAATGGCGGCTTGAAAGCCCACCACACCGAGGTCGAAGTTTTATGCGCCGAACTGGCCACCTTGCTTGAGGGTTGCGGACAACCCGAAGCAGCCATCGACCTCAGCGATGAAGTGAGCCGGGTCATCGCGGCCACTGCCAACAACTACTCTTCGATGCATCAGGACGTGGCCCAGGGTCGGCGCACCGAAATCAGCTACCTGCTGGGTTACGCCTGCGAAGCCGCCCACCGTCAACAGCTCACCCTGCCCCACCTGGAGCAACTGTACCAGCGGCTGACCGTGCACCTGCAACGGCGCGGATTGCCCTCTAACTGAGGCCCGCGCTACCCTGAAGGCGTGTTCCTCTTTATGCGGCCATCCCATGCCCTTGCGCCAGCGCCTTGAAAACCTGCCGGTCGGCCAGAAGTTGCTGGCCGCCCTCCTTGTGCTGCTGACAACGGTCCTGCTCGTGGCCAATTTGACGTTTATCAGCGTGGCTTACTGGATTTCCCATGAAAGTACCGCCCCGCAAGCCTTGCAGACCCTGGGCAGGCTGACTTCAAATCCAGCCCTTGTCACCAGAGCGCTGAACAGCCCCGAAGACGCCAACGCCTTGCTCAAAGAAATCGGCAGCTATGCCCCTCTGCGGGCCGCGGCCATTTATGACAGTAACGGCGAGCGATTGGCGCAGTTGCAACAGGGTGAGCACCTGCACCTCCCCAAGCACTATCACCAGATTGAAGCCTGGCGCCTGACGGAGTTACGCAGCAATCACCTCACCCCCCTGCTCAACGGCGACCAGCCCCCCGGACACTTGTTGTTGGTAGCCAGCAGTGAACTGCCCACCGCGTTTTATACCGGCACATTCGCTGCGAGCCTGGGAATACTGGTCTTCAGCGTTTTACTGTGGTTTGCCGTGGCCCGGCAGATCAAGCGCCTGATTACCCAGCCTATCCATCGACTTGAGGAACTGTCTCGCCAGGTCACCCGGGAAGAGAACTACGCCTTGCGCGCCGCTCCCGGCAATAACGATGAAATCGGTAACCTGGCAGAAGCGTTCAATACCATGCTGTCGCGCATTGAAGCGCGCGAACAGGAACTCAAGCGCGCAAGAGACGAAGCCCAAGGGGCTTACGATCAAGCCCAGACATTGGCCGAAGAAACCCGCCATACCAATCGCAAGCTGGAGAAAGAGGTTCAGGTTCGAAGCAAAATCGAAAAAACCCTCACCGGTTTCCAGAACTATCTGAACTGCATCATCGACTCCATGCCCTCGGCCTTGATTGCACTGGACGAGCAGCTTTATGTCACGCAATGGAATCAGGAGGCCAGCACGCTCTCAGGAACGCCGTTGAATGAAGCCATGAATCAGTTGATTTACCTCGCCTTTGAGCCGTTGCAACCCTTCGTGCCACAGCTCAAGGACACCATCGCCCACCACCAGGTCACCAAGATCGAGCGCGTGACCTGGGGCCACGGCGACGAAGCACGGCACTACGCCCTGACGTTCTACCCGCTGATGGGGGGAAGCGGACGCGGGGTAGTGATTCGAATCGATGACATTACTCAGCGCCTGTCGATGGAAGACATGATGGTGCAATCAGAAAAGATGCTTTCTGTCGGCGGCCTGGCAGCCGGAATGGCACATGAAATCAACAATCCATTGGGCGCCATCCTGCACAACGTGCAAAACATTCGCCGACGCCTGTCGAGCGACCTTCCCAAGAATATCGAGCAGGCGGCACAGGCCGGAATAGACCTGAATGCCATCAGCCAGTATCTACAGGCGCGAGAAGTGCCGGAGCTGCTCGACGGCATTCAACAGGCTGGCGCCAGAGCCGCTAAAATCGTCACCCACATGCTCAGCTTCAGTCGACGCAGCAACCGGCAAATGAGCCCCTGCGACTTATCGGCCCTGATTGATCAAGCCGTGGATATCGCCAGTAATGATTTTGACCTGGCCATCGGTTTTGACTTCAAGGGACAAGCCATTACCCGCCAGTTCGACCCGCAACTCGGCCCCGTCCCCGGCATTCCCAACGAGCTGGAACAAGTCCTGCTCAATCTGCTGAAGAACGCCGCCCAGGCGATTCACCAGCGCCGCGATCCGCACGAGCCAGGGCGGATCATCCTGCGCACAAGACTCAATCCACCCTGGGCTGAAATACAGGTCGAGGACAATGGCGCCGGCATGCCGGAATACGTGCGCAAACGGATTTTCGAACCCTTTTTTACGACCAAGGAAGTTGGCCAGGGCACAGGGCTCGGCTTGTCCGTGTCGTACTTCATCATTACCAACAACCATAAAGGCCAAATGGAAGTACAGTCCACCCTTGATCAAGGCACCTGTTTTACCCTGCGCCTTCCATTGGCCGGTAATCTGATGCATTTACACGAATCAACCACGGTGGAGTTGTAAACATGGGCTTTCGTTTATCGAAGATTTACACCCGTACGGGCGACAAAGGCGAAACCGGACTGGGTGATGGTCGACGCGTGCCGAAGGATCATCCGCGGATTGAAGCCATCGGTGAAGTCGATACACTCAACAGCCAGGTTGGTGTGTTGCTGGCCGGACTTGCCGAGCACAGCCTGCAGCACCCCGGGCTCAACGAACTGATTGAAGTGCTCGAGCCTTGCCAGCACCGCTTGTTTGACCTGGGCGGCGAACTGGCCATGCCAGCGTACCAAGCGCTCGACACCACAGAGATCGAACGCCTGGAAACTGCGATCGATCGCTGGAACGAAGAATTGGGGCCGCTGGAGAACTTCATTCTGCCCGGCGGCTCAAGCCTGATTGCCCAAGCCCATGTCTGCCGCTGCCTGGCACGCAGCGCCGAACGGCGTTGCCAACAGCTCAACGCCCAGGAGCCGCTGGCTGGTGTGGGGTTGGCTTATATCAATCGCTTGTCTGACCTGCTATTCGTCGCCGCACGCCTGATCGCCAGACGCCAGGGAATTGCCGAGATCCTGTGGCAAGCAGCAGCAAAGCCTCAAAGCTGACGGCTGCTACGAGTGGTGTGCAGCCGCTGCTGCAGGCTGCGCACAGGGCCGAATAACCTTCAAACCCACGCAGAGCGGCAGCGACTACAGGAGCCCCGTAGAGTCATGCCTGTGGCCAGAACGCCCGTATGCCTGCAATACCCTGCGCACCCATCGCCCATGCTTGCTGACGATCATCCGGCCCCAGCCCACCGAGCAGAAATACCGGCTTGCTGAAATCAGCGATCAGGTGTTGCACCTGCTCCCAACCCAAAGGCTCTGCATCGGGATGGGTCTCGGTTGGCAAAACCGGGGACAGGGTGACGAAATCCACGTCCATCTGTTCGGCCAACAACAACTCTTCTGCGTTATGGCAAGATGCTGCCAGCCAGCGCGTCTTGGGAAAAGGCCGGCCGTTGGGGGCCAATTTGCGCAGTTGCTTGGCGGTCAAATGCCAGCCGGCGGACGGGAAATCCCCCAGCCATTCCAGTGGTCCCTTGAGCATCAGTTGCGCCTTGCCGGCACACAAGCCCGTCGCATCTACCGCCAAATCACGGTACTTGGGGTCATAACCATTGGGAGCACGCAGCGATACCAGCTTGATCCCGCCTGCAACGGCCTTTTGCAGCCCGCGCAGAAGCTCCGGTGCTTCCAGGCCATCCGGGGTAATCAGGTACTGATCAGGCAAACGGGCAGCCGCCACTATCGGCTGGTTAGCGGCCGGGAACGCGTAATCCGCCAGCTCGCGCTGAGCAACCCAGGCCAATGGCTGGCCTTCTGCACCATGGGGTTCGCCCGTGAAGGCCAAAACCTCCCACACATCCAGAAGCACCTGTTTGTCGGGGTAATCATGCTGGACCTTGATCAAGGGCCGTGCCGCCTCGACGACGATGCCCAGCTCCTCTTTCAGCTCACGACCCAATGCTGCCTCGACCGACTCTCCTGCCTCCACCTTGCCACCGGGAAACTCCCACAGGCCGCCCTGGTGCTGGGTGTCGGCGCGACGGGCAATCAGGATCCTGCCATCGACGCCCCGGATAACGGCCGCAGCCACATGAACTCGTTTCACCCTTGCACTTCCTCTAATCCGGCCTGTTGCCAGGCTTTAAACGCAGGCCATTGATAAATGGCCTCGACATAAGCTTCATCTTCAGCCGACAGCGCGACTTTGTAAGTCCGAAGTCGCACAGCAACCGGTGCAAAAAAGGCATCCACCAAGCTCCGCCGACCGAACAGCCAGGGGCCGCTCTCGGTGGCCGCCGCACGGCATTCCGCCCACAAGGCAGCCATTCGTTCAATGTCGGTCCGGGCCTCCACCGGCATGGGCTCCAGCGCTTCGTCACGCTGCAAGTCAAAGGGTAGATGGCTGCGCAGGCCGAAAAAACCACTGTGCATTTGCGCACAGGCTGATCGGGCCTGAGCCCGCGCCGCGATATCGGACGGCCATAGTTGCGCCGCCGGGAAGCGCTCGCTCAGGTATTCCGCAATGGCCAGGGAGTCGGCAATGGTGCCATGCTCAGTCTTCAGCAGCGGAACTTTGCCCGTTGCCGAATGCTGTAGCAGCAACGCTCGGGTATCGGTCTGCCCCAGCCTGATCATCTGTTCTGTATACGTAACCCCCGCCAAATCCAGCGCCAGCGCGCCACGCAAGGACCAGGATGAGTGTAACTTGTCGCCAATGATCAGGTGGAAGCTCATAGGAAGGCACCTTCAGTCAACGAGGGAAAGCCGAATGAGACGACAATCACCAGCCGGTCGCGACAGCATCGACTGAACGGCCCGTGATTGTCGAGACGATTCAGGTACGGTATTCGGCGTTGATTTTCACGTATTCATGGGACAAATCCGTGGTCCAGATAGTTTCACTGCAGTCGCCACGACCCAGCTCGATCCGGATCGTGATTTCCTCACGGGCCATCACCGCAGAACCCTGCTCCTCGGTGTAGGTGGCCGCACGGGCACCACCACTGGCAATGCACACTTCACCGAGGAATACATCGATCTTGCTCACATCCAGGTTCGGGACACCGGCACGGCCGACAGCGGCGAGAATACGACCCCAGTTGGGATCAGAGGCAAACAGCGCCGTCTTGATCAGTGGTGAGTGGGCCACGGTGTAACCCACGTCCAGGCATTCCTGATGGTTACCGCCGCCGTTCACTTCCACGGTCACGAACTTGGTCGCGCCCTCGCCGTCACGCACGATGGCCTGGGCCACTTCCATGCAGACTTCAAGCACGGCCTTTTTCAGGGCAGCGAACAACGGGCCGCTGGCCTCGGTGATTTCAGGCAGGCTGGTCTTGCCGGTGGCGATCAACATGCAGCAGTCATTGGTCGACGTATCACCATCGATCGTAATGCGGTTGAACGACTTGTTAGCCCCATCGAGCAACAGGTTTTGCAGCACATCGCGGGAAACCCGGGCATCAGTAGCAATGTAGCCCAGCATGGTTGCCATGTTCGGACGAATCATCCCGGCACCTTTGCTGATGCCCGTCACGGTGACGGTGATACCGTCGTGCTCAAACTGACGGCTGGCCCCTTTGGGCAGGGTGTCGGTGGTCATGATCCCTGTAGCGGCCTGGGCCCAGTTGTTTTCCGAGAGGTCGTCCAGCGCTGCTTGCAACGCGCCTTCGATTTTCTCGACCGGCAATGGCTCGCCGATAACACCTGTGGAGTATGGCAACACGGCGCTGGCATCGACACCGGTCAACTCGGCCAGCTTGGCGCAGGTACGCGTGGCGGCAACCAGCCCGGGCTCACCGGTGCCGGCGTTGGCATTGCCGGTATTGGTCAGTAGGTAGCGGACTGGCCCCTGAACCCGTTGCTTGGCCAAATTAACCGGTGCTGCGCAAAATGCGTTCAGTGTGAACACGCCGGCAACGCTGGAGCCTTCGGCACAGCGCATCACCACCACATCCTTGCGTCCTGGACGCTTGATGCCCGCTGATGCAATGCCAAGTTCAAAACCGGCCACCGGGTGCAAAGTGGGCAAAGGACCAAGACCAACAGCCATGATGCGCTCCTAAATAAAATGTGCGCCGTCGAAAGAGGACGGTGAATTCAATGGTAAAACGCCGCGACGGCTAATGCCGGTCGCGGCGCAGGTGCTTCAGCAGTTGAAGCGGGCTTTAATTGATTTGCCCGTGGCAGTGCTTGAATTTTTTGCCCGAGCCGCAGTAGCACAGCTCGTTGCGACCCAGTTTCGGCTCGCTCCGAACAGGCTCGGCAGGTGTTGCAACCTCAGAGACATCGGCGCCTTCCAGCACTTCGCTCATGGCGTCGGGCTGATCAAGTCCAGGTGCGTCCGCATGCTGGAACTGCATGCGTGAAGCCAGCTCCTCAGCTTCCTGACGCAGACGAGCCTCTTCTTCGACCGGATCTTCACGACGAACCTGTACATGCGACAGCACACGGATCGAGTCGCGCTTGATCGAGTCAAGCAGCTCGGAGAACAGGTTGAACGACTCGCGCTTGTACTCCTGCTTCGGGTTCTTCTGCGCATAACCACGCAGGTGGATACCGTGACGCAGGTGGTCCATGGTCGACAGGTGGTCCTTCCACAGGTCGTCCAGTACACGCAGGACGATCTGTTTCTCGAACGTGCGCAG
The DNA here is from genome assembly GCF_900475285.1 of Pseudomonas taetrolens. Classification (NCBI taxonomy): domain Bacteria; kingdom Pseudomonadati; phylum Pseudomonadota; class Gammaproteobacteria; order Pseudomonadales; family Pseudomonadaceae; genus Pseudomonas; species Pseudomonas taetrolens. The sequence goes on from NZ_LS483370.1 coordinate 3,462,538, forward strand.
CGCATCAGCACCGGCCTGCTCTTCTTTCTCGTTGTAAGACGCGATCAGTTCAGCCAGCAGCTTCTCACGCAGGGTTTCTTCGTACAGGTGGTCATCTTCGTCGAGCCATTGCTGGATCGGCAATTTCACACCAAAGCCGCTTTCGATCGCGGCTTCGAGCCCTGTCACATCCCACTGCTCAGGCAACGATTGAGGCGGGATATGCGCGTTGATCGTGCTGTCGAGCACGTCCTTGCGGAAGTCAGCAATGGTTTCACCGATGTTGTCGGCAGCCAGCAACGTGTTACGCATGTGATAAATCACTTTACGCTGTTCGTTGTTGACGTCATCAAACTCCAGCAATTGCTTACGAATGTCGAAGTTGCGACCTTCAACCTTGCGCTGAGCCTTTTCAATGGCGTTGGTCACCATGCGGTGCTCGATCGCTTCGCCAGACTGCATGCCCAGGGCCTTCATGAAATTCTTCACCCGGTCAGAGGCGAAGATACGCATCAGGCTGTCTTCAAGCGACAGGTAGAAACGGCTGGAACCCGAGTCACCCTGACGGCCGGCACGACCACGCAGCTGGTTATCGATACGGCGCGACTCGTGACGCTCGGAAGCGATCACGTGCAGGCCACCCGACTCCAGCACTTGCTGGTGACGCTTTTGCCAGTCGGCCTTGATCTGGGCAATCTGTTCCGGGGTCGGATTCTCAAGAGAAGCGACTTCCACCTCCCAGTTACCGCCCAACAGGATATCGGTACCACGACCTGCCATGTTGGTGGCGATGGTCAGTGCACCCGGACGACCGGCCTGGGCAATGATCTCGGCTTCTTTTTCGTGGAACTTGGCGTTCAGCACCTTGTGCTCGATGCCTTCCTTGTTCAACAGGTTGGACATGTGCTCGGAGGTTTCGATGGTGGCCGTACCCACCAGTACCGGACGGCCCTTGGCCATGCAGTCCTTGATGTCGGCTACGATCGCCGCGTACTTTTCGTCCGCAGTGAGGAACACCAGGTCGTTGAAATCCTTACGGGCCAGCGGTTTGTTCGGCGGGATGACCATCACCGACAGACCGTATATCTGGTGGAACTCGAACGCTTCGGTGTCAGCCGTACCGGTCATGCCGGACAGCTTGTTGTACAGACGGAAGTAGTTCTGGAAGGTTGTGGAGGCCAGTGTCTGGCTCTCGGCCTGGATGTTCAGGCCTTCCTTCGCTTCGATGGCCTGGTGCAGGCCTTCGGACAGACGACGACCGGGCATCGTACGGCCGGTGTGTTCGTCGACCAGCAGTACCTGACCGTCTTCCACGATGTATTCAACGTTGCGGTTGAACAGCTTGTGGGCTCGCAGCGCCGCATACACATGGGTCAGCAGGCCCAGGTTATGCGCCGAGTACAGGCTTTCGCCCTCGGCGAGCAAGCCGATCTGGGTCAGCATGTCTTCAACAAACTGGTGACCGGCTTCGTTCAGCTCGACCTGGCGAGTCTTCTCATCGATCGTGAAATGGCCGGCCTTGGTGACCTCGCCTTCCACTTCCTCGATGTGCTGCTCAAGGCGCGGGATCAGTTTGTTGATCTCGGTATAGAGCTTGGAGCTGTCTTCGGCCTGACCGGAGATGATCAGCGGGGTACGGGCTTCGTCGATCAGAATCGAGTCGACTTCGTCGATCACGGCGAAATTAAGCTCGCGCTGGAATTTTTCTTCCATGCTGAAAGCCATGTTGTCGCGCAGGTAATCGAAGCCAAACTCGTTGTTGGTGCCATACGTGATGTCGGCAGCGTAGGCCTCACGTTTTTCCTGAGGCGGCTGGAACGGCGTGACGATACCCACTGTAAGGCCCAGGAATTCGTAGAGCGGACGCATCCAGTTGGCATCCCGGCGTGCGAGGTAATCGTTCACGGTAACAACGTGTACGCCCTTGCCGGACAACGCGTTGAGGTAAACCCCAAGGGTTGCGACCAAGGTCTTGCCTTCACCGGTACGCATTTCTGCGATCATGCCTTCATGCAAGGTCATGCCGCCGATCAGCTGTACGTCAAAGTGGCGCATGCCCATGACACGCTTACCGGCTTCGCGGCATACCGCAAATGCTTCCGGCAGCAGTTGATCGAGGGTCTCACCTTTAGCTATGCGGGCCTTGAACTCTTCGGTCTTGGCGCGCAATTGCTCATCACTCAGAGCAACCATTTGCTCTTCGAAGGCATTGACGACCTGTACCGTCTTGAGCATGCGTTTAACTTCGCGCTCGTTCTTGCTTCCAAAAAGTTTCTTTAACAAAGGCGCAAACATATCGGCAGGATCTTCCACACATAGGGATGGAGGGCGGCCCCGTGAGTCGCCCGAGCAGCCCTGATGGCCGCATGCGAACGAGCATTCTACCCGGAAACGGCGGTGAGGAAAGTGGCGTTATTCCACGATACTGGTGCAGCGTTGTGACGGGGCCCCACTAAAATAAGGCCTTTTTGCTGAACTTCAACCCACGATGTGTAGAAGTTACTCATTGATTTCACAAATAAAGTCCGTGAAATCAGGATGCCTTCGAGTGGAACAGGCGGTTTCTGCTAAGATTGCAGCTCTGTTTTCTCAGGTGTTTGAACATGGCATTTCGCCCACACCCAGCACGGGCCCCTGCCGTTCTGCTCCGCGAGGCCAAGCCCCTAAAAGCCATTTTTGGCCATGCCAAACGGCTGGCGCATTTGCAGCGCCTGCTCGAAAGCCAACTCCAGCCTGCTGCACGTGAACATTGTCACGTCGCTTCATGGCGCGAAGGCAGCCTGCTGTTGATCGTCACTGACGGACACTGGGCCACCCGTCTGCGCTATCAGCAAAAGCGCCTGCAACGCCAGCTGCAAGCGTTCGACGAATTCGCCAGCCTGACCCGGATCCTGTTTAAAGTGCAGCCGCCAACCGTACTGGCCAAAGTGGCCGGGCACACGCTTGATCTTTCGGTAGATGCCGCACAGACCATCCAGGCCACCGCCGACGGCATCACCGATCCGGCGCTGCGTGCCGCGCTTGAGCGCCTGGCCAGTCACGCCAGACCTAAAGACTAGACACCGCTGATCTGCAGGAGCGAGTCAGCGGTGTACATGCATCACCTGCTTACTTGCGCTTGCTGCTCCCCAGTAATGATCCCATCAGCCCGCGAACCAGTTGACGCCCCAGCTGGCCTGCGGCCTGCCGGGCCATGGATTGCAGTGCCTTGCCCGCTGTCGACCCCAGAAAATCCCCGGCCTGATCAAGAAAGCCCGGTTCCGGGGCATCTGCTTTGCCCGGGACGGATTGCGCTGGCGCCTCAGAGGGCACTCCTTTGCGGGCCAGCAGGATTTCGTACGCGGACTCACGGTCAACCGGCTTGTCATACCGCCCTTGCAAGGCAGAACCGGCGATCAACGCTGAACGCTCTGCCTCGGTCAATGGCCCGATGCGTGATTGCGGCGGTGCAATCAGCACACGCTGAACCATGGCCGGCGTGCCTTTTTCTTCCAGCATGCCGACCAGCGCCTCCCCTGTTCCCAGCTCTGTCAGCACCGCCAGGGCATCGAACTGCGGATTCGGCCGAAAGCCGTCTGCAACTGCCCTCAAGGACTTTTGCTCTTTGGCTGTAAACGCCCGCAGCCCGTGCTGGATACGCAAGCCCAGTTGCGCCAGCACCGCATCCGGCAGGTCGGCCGGTGACTGAGTGACGAAATACACCCCGACACCTTTGGAACGAATCAACCGAACCACTTGCTCCAGACGGTCTTGAAGCGCTTTCGGGGTGTCGACAAACAGCAAGTGCGCTTCGTCAAAAAACAAGGCCAGCAAAGGTTTGTCTGCATCGCCACGCTCTGGCAACTGCTCGAAAAGCTCCGCCAGCAGCCACAGCAGAAAGGTCGCATAAACCTTGGGCGCCTCATGCACGAGACGGCTGGCATCAAGCAGGTGAATCTGCCCGCGCCCATCGCTGGCAGGTTGCAAAATGTCTTCCAGCTGCAGTGCTGGCTCACCAAACAACGCTTCGGCGCCTTGCTGCTCAAGGGTGGACAAGCGTCGCAACAGCGCCTGGCTCGATCCGGTGGTCATCAACGCTGCGTCATCCCCCAACACTTCAGGGTTGTCACGCAAATGATTGAGCAACGCTTTGAGGTCTTTCAGATCGAGCAGCAACAGACCTTCACGATCCGCCACCTTGAACGCGGCATACAAGGCGGCTTGCTGGCTATCTGTGAGCTCCAGCAGGCTGCCAAGCAGCAACGGCCCCATTTCACTCAACGTCGTACGTAATGGATGACCTGTTTTTCCCTGTATGTCCCACAGCGTTACCGGATACGCCTTAGGCTGATAGTTAAGCCACGGCATCCCGGCAATCCGCTCCGCAACTTTGCCCTGGGGATTGCCTGCCGCCCCCAGGCCACACAAGTCACCTTTGATGTCGGCGGCGAACACCGCCACGCCGGCATCGCTGAACTGCTCGGCCAGACGTTGCAGGGTGACGGTTTTACCTGTCCCCGTGGCCCCTGCCACCAAGCCGTGGCGGTTTGCCAGGCGCAATGACTGAGCGATGGCCTGACCTGAGAGGTCAGCACCGAGAACAAGAGCAGAAGAGTCAGGCATTTTGCCACCTTTAATTAATCTTTCACGGTCCGACGTCGATACACCCTTAATGCTAGACCAGGAAATTCCGAATTTAGCGTAGGAAGGCGCCCCATTAAATATAGAAATTTCGCCAGTTTGGGCAGCGATTTCTAGTGTGCGCGTTTTTTCAGAGTGTAGGCCTCAAACTTTTAGACCTTAGCGGACCCTTCAAGCCATGAATAAAAACCTGCGTTTCAGCCACAAAATACTGCTTGCCGCGTCCCTGATCGTAATAGCCGCCTTCTCGCTATTTACGCTGTACAACGATTACCTGCAACGTAACGCCATCCGCGATGATCTGGAGAGCTACTTGCACGAGATGGGCGGCGTCACCGCCAACAACATCCAGAACTGGCTCGGCGGCCGGATACTGCTGGTCGAAAACCTGGCGCAATCGATCGCCATCGCTCCAGAGCCGGCCCAGGTGGCAAGCCTGCTGGAACAAAAAGCATTGAGCAGCACGTTCATGGGGGTTTATCTGGGTGACAGCCTGGGCAACTTTACCATGCGCCCCGACAGTCAAATGCCTGAAGGTTTCGACCCGCGTACCCGTCCCTGGTACAAGGATGCGCTGAACAACGACACTGCCAGCCTGACCGAGCCATACATCGATGCGGTTACCGGCCAGATGATCATCTCCATCGGCACGGCGGTGAAAAAAGCCGGGCAAACCCTGGGCGTCGTCGGCGCAGACCTGTCACTCAAAACCATTACCGACACCATCAATGCCTTGAACTTCGACGGCATGGGCTATGCGTTCCTGGTTCGGCAAGACGGCAAAATCCTGGTACACCCTGATAACGCTCTGGTGATGAAAAACCTGAAAGACATTTACCCTCAGGACACGCCGCCCATCAGTACCGATATCAGCGAAATCCAGGTCAATGGCCAGATCCGGATTGTGACCTTTGCGCCAATCAAAGGGCTGGGCTCGGTCAATTGGTACATCGGTCTGTCCATTGATAAAGAGCAAGCCTTCGCCATGCTCACGACATTCCGCACCTCTGCGATTATTGCCACCGCGATTGCCGTGGTCTTGATCATTGCCCTGCTCGGCCTGTTGATCCGCCTGCTTATGCAGCCATTGCATGTCATGACCCGGGCCATGCAGAACATCGCCGAAGGTGAAGGTGATCTGACTCGCCGACTGGCCGTTGAATCCCGGGACGAGTTCGGCACACTGGGCAGTGCCTTTAACCAGTTTGTCGAGCGCATTCACACCTCAATCGGCGAAGTGGCCTCCGCCACCGAGCAGGTCAACGAAGTTGCCCTGCGTGTCGTCAGTGCATCCAACTCGTCAATGCTCAATTCGGACGAACAGGCCAGCCGCACCAACAGCGTCGCGGCGGCCATCAACGAACTGGGCGCCGCCGCACAGGAAATAGCCCACAACGCCGCACAGGCATCCCACCAGGCCAGCGATGCCCGCGGGCTTGCCGAAGACGGCCAGCAAGTGGTTGAACACAGCATCAACTCGATGCAGCAGCTGTCACACATGCTCAGCACGTCCAGCAGCCATATCGAAGCGCTGAACGACAAGACCGTCAACATCGGGCAGATCCTGGAAGTGATTACCAGCATCTCCCGACAAACCAACCTGCTGGCACTGAACGCCGCCATTGAAGCCGCCCGGGCCGGTGAGGCCGGGCGCGGTTTTGCTGTCGTGGCCGACGAGGTTCGCAACCTGGCACATCGCACCCAGGAGTCGGCGCAGCAAGTGCAGACCATGATCGAAGAGTTGCAGGTCAGTGCCCGCAACTCTGTCAGCACGATGGAAGAGAGTCAGCGCCGTAGCCAGGACAGTGTGGAGATTGCCAATCAGGCGGGCGAGCGACTGATCGGCGTGACGGCGCGTATTGGCGAAATCGACGGCATGAATCAATCCGTCGCCACGGCGACCGAGGAGCAGACCTCGGTGGTCGAATCGATCAATATAGACATCACCGAGATCAACACGCTCAATCAGGAAGGCGTCGAAAATCTTCAGTCAACGCTTCGCGCTTGCTCCGATCTGGAGCAACAAGCAGCTCGCCTGAAACAACTGGTAGGCAGCTTCCGCATCTGATCCCGGGACCGCGTAACTGCTGGCCGGCAGTTACGCGCTGCTTTGCAGCCGCTCAATCCTGATGAGCATCTATCATCCAATGAGGTCAATCCCATGGATGATAGTGAATCAGAGGACTCAAGGCCGTGCATATTGCTGACATCACCATGTTCTATGCGCCCGCCAGCGGCGGAGTGCGCACCTATCTGGATGCCAAACACCGACGTTTGAGCCGCTTGCCGGGCATTCGTCACAGCCTGTTGATACCGGGCAGCAACCTGAGTCAACACGACGGTATTTATCAGGTCCCCTCGCCTGCCCTGCCCTTCGGCAATGGTTTTCGCTTCCCTATCCGGCTCGCGCCCTGGTGCAACATGTTGCACGAGCTGCAACCTGACCTGATCGAAGTCGGCGACCCGTACCTCACCGCCTGGGCCGCACTCGACGCTCGACGCCAGCTGGATATACCCGTGATCGGTTTTTATCACTCGGACCTCCCACTGCTGGTGCGCAACCGTATGGGTAACTGGCTCAAACCCAACGCCGAAGCCTATATCAGCCGCCTGTACAGCCACTTCGACCGCGTGCTGGCACCCAGCCAGGTCATGGCTGACAAGTTGATAAACCTGGGGGTCGAAAATGTGTTCGTGCAAACACTGGGCGTCGACTTGCAAACGTTCAACCCTCAGCATCGCGATCCCGAACTGCGCGCCGAATTGCAGATCAACGAAAATGCTCACTTGTTGATTTTTGCCGGTCGCGGCTCCAAAGAAAAAAACCTGCCGGTCCTGCTCGAGTGCATGCGCCACTTGGGGGATCGGTATCATCTGCTACTGGTAGGTTCGCAGATGCCCTCCCATGTCCCGGATAACGTCACGGTGATTGATGACTTTTGTCCCGCCGCTCAATTGGCGCGCCTTATGGCCAGTGCCGATGCATTGATCCATGCCGGCGATCAGGAAACCTTCGGCCTGGTCATCCTCGAAGCCATGGCCAGCGGCATTCCAGTGGTCGCCGTGGCTGCCGGGGCATTCAACGAACTGGTCCACGATCAGGTCGGCATTCTCTGCCAGCCCAATCAGCCACAGGCCATGGCCGATGCCGTGCGCGAGCTGTTCGCCGGCGATCCCCAGTGCCTCGGCCGCCAAGCGCGTCTGCATGCCGAGCTGCATTACTCCTGGGACAAGGTGGTACAGGCGCTCCTGACGCATTATCAAGCCGTGCTCGGTAGCCATCAGGCGCTAGCTGCCCATGTCTGATCTCAGTGTCGCGCTGGTGCTGCATGACGTGGCCCCGCAAACATGGCCGGACTACCAGCCATTCGTCGAGCGCATCGATGCCCTTGGCGCCATCCCGATCACCTGGCTGGTGGTGCCGGACTTTCATCATGCCAGTCCCCTGGCCGAAGCCGGTGCGTTCAGGCAACAGCTGGACAGCCGCGTCATGAAGGGCGATGAGTTGGTGCTGCATGGCTACTTTCATGCCGATGACCAGCCAGCGCCACGTACGCCGCGGGATTGGTTCATGCGCAGGGTGTATACCTGGGAGGGCGAGTTTTACACGTTGTCCGAAGCACAGGCATTGAACCGGCTGCAGCAAGGCTTGGAGGTGTTCGAGCGTTATCAATGGCCCGTTCAGGGGTTCGTCGCCCCTGCCTGGCTGATGAGTGAGGGAACGCGCCAGGCCTTGCGCCAGTTACCCTTTCGCTACACCAGCGACCCACAGCATCTTTATCGCCTGCCTGAATTCACCGCCATCGAGGCGCCGGGCCTGGTCTGGAGTGCCGGCAGCGCCTGGCGCCGAGGCGTGTCGAAACTGATCAGCGATGTGCGCGAACAGCGCTGGCACAATGCGCCATTGATCCGACTGGGGCTGCACCCGGTGGATATGCGCCACCGTTTTTCCCGAGATTACTGGTTCCGGACCGTACAAAGGTTGATTGCCGAGGGCCGCAAGCCGGTGACCAAAGCTCAGTGGCTGGCTTCAACTGCGCCATCCATCGACACGCGCCCGCTGTAAACCGCCTCACGTTTCTGAGGGCGTGCTTTCATCAGGAGCGGATTCGGGGGGCGGGAGCGGATGCAGCGCACGCCACAAGGCGGCTGCATCCGGAAATTCCGTACCGTCTTCAGGGCCCAGCGCATCAGGGTCGTATCGGCTCAAGCAGCCTTCGCCCAACGTTGCCGGTGCCCGTGAAACGGCTTGTTCGAGAGGGTCTGTCATATCAATATCCTGTCGTCGCGCCCTGTGGGCCGCGACGACAAAATCAGTCACGCAACAGCGCTGTGAGTTCTCAGAACACCACGGTCTTGTTGCCGTGCACCAGAACGCGGTCTTCCAGGTGATAACGCAGGCCACGGGCCAGCACCATCTTCTCGACATCCCGTCCGAAACGCACCATGTCTTCGATGCTGTCGCTGTGGCTGACGCGCACCACGTCCTGTTCGATGATCGGGCCGGCATCCAGCTCTTCGGTCACGTAGTGGCACGTTGCGCCGATCAGCTTCACGCCACGCAGCGAGGCCTGGTGATAGGGCTTGGCACCCACAAATGACGGCAGGAAGCTGTGGTGAATGTTGATCACCTGATGCGCATATTCGCGGCACAGGTCTGGCGGCAGGATTTGCATATAGCGCGCCAGCACCACAACCTCGGCGTCATGCTGTTTGACCAGGCGCGAGACTTCAGCGAAGGCGGGTTCTTTGTTCTTAGGATCAACCGGCACATGGTAGTAAGGGATGCCGTGCCACTCGACCATGCTGCGCAAGTCGTCGTGGTTGGAAATCACGCACGAAATCTCGCAGTCCAGCTCATCGCTGTGCCAGCGGTGCAGCAAGTCAGCCAGGCAGTGGGATTCGCGACTGGCCATCAATACCACACGCTTTTTTTGCGCCGTGTCGGTGATCCGCCACACCATTGAAAACTCTTCGGCAATCGGGGCAAATGCCTCGCGAAACGCTTCCAGCCCGAAGGGCAGAGAATCAGCACGAATCTCGTGACGCATGAAGAACCAACCGCTTTGATCGTCCGAGTGGTGGCTCGCTTCAGTGATCCAGCCATTGTGGGAGGCCAGGAAATTACTGACCTTGGCAACAATGCCGACGCCGTCGGGGCACGCAATCACCAATCGAAAAGTGCGCATGAGGGAAAAACTCCAAAACTTTACTAAGGCCGCCATTCTAGCGAGTGCGCAGCAAAACGACAGTATTCCTTGAGGCTTATTGCAAGCGTCACGCGGTCACACAGCACATGAGCCCACGTCAATGCGGTCGAGGCCTGCAGCGTTTTTCACCAAGCTTTGAATCAATTATTATGACGCCTTATTATCCGGATAAACGCCCACTGTTTAATAGCGTGTATATGAGAAGAATGAAAAGTTAATGATTCTTTTTTTTAAATTATTCAGCCCTCGGATATTTACTTGCCGTAACTGCCTGACTATTATTGCGCCACTGTCTCCCTGTAAACCCTTTTCAACATAAGGTTATCCTCATGTCCTTGATCAACGAATACCGCGCAACAGAAGAAGCCATCAAAGAATTGCAAGCGCGCCTGAAGAACCTGTCGGAAGATGACAAACTTCAAACCGAGCTGGAATTTGAAGGTAAACTGCGCACCCTGATGGGCGAATATCAAAAATCGCTGCGCGATATCATCGCGCTGCTGGATCCAGAGTCCAAAGTAAGCAAAGCCCCCCGTGGCGTAGTGAAAACTACCGGCACCAAACGTGCCCGCAAGGTTAAACAGTACAAAAACCCGCACAACGGCGAAGTGATTGAAACCAAAGGCGGCAATCACAAGACGCTGAAAGAGTGGAAATCCAAGTGGGGCGGCGACGTGGTTGAAGGCTGGGCTACTTTGCTGGACTAAGTGACACCGTGTGCGCAACGCTGTTGCGTCACCCATAAAAAAACGCCAGCAAGCTGGCGTTTTTTTATGGGCTTATTTTAACTTGAGTGCTCGGTTTGTGTGTCCAGGCCGACACGACGACTCAAGCCCCGGGCGTATCGCTTCCACTCATCCAGCAGTTTCAACTGCGCGGGCGTGGCCGCACGGGACAGCTCGTCAGCCTGCTGCGTAAACGCTTCCAGGGTCAGGGGTGCTCCCATGGCCGGATCGGTCAAACGTTGTTGGCAGAATAAATGCCAACGTTCGAGTTCTTGTGCACTCAAGGTATGAGGAAAGTTTCGGGCCCGATAACGAAACAATAACTCGGGCAAACGCTCGTCATCAAAAGGCCAGGCGTCATTCGCTAATTGCTCGGGGTCGCTCAGCCTGACCTGTTCACACAGTCGACGATCACGGTCGCCGAGAAAGCCGTCATACAACTGCTGCTCGGGGTCTTCACTGGGGGTAAAGTCTTCACGGGCATAAAGGGCGGATAACTTATCCTGCCAAACTTCCTGCGTCTCCGTCAGCTGGCGTGCACGGGCCTCATAGTGCGCCATGTCCCATTGCAAACGCTGTTGATCCTGCGCACGCACTACATTCAAGGGCGCGACCACCGGGCAACGATTAACGTGTATCAGCTTGAGCGGTATTGGCAGTTGCCCTTCGGGCAAGTCTTCCCGACGTGTATAAAGCAACGCCCGCAATGATTCGGCATCCATGTCCAATAAAGGCTGGGGATCAAAGTGCAGGTCACACACAATCAGCGCATTACGATTTTTAGGATGCCACGCAAGAGGCAATACCACGCCCACATAATGCCTGGCCGCAGAAAAGCGCCCGGAAATATGCACCATCGGCTGTAACAAGCGAACCTGATCCAGCACTCGCTGTTTGGTCCTTAATTGAAATAACCAGTCATATAACTTGGGCTGCCTGGACCTGATCAGCCGCGCCAGCGCGATAGTGGCCCGCACATCGGATAACGCATCGTGAGCCTGACCATGGTCAATGCCATTGGCCGCCGTCAATCGCTCCAGCTTGAGTGTTACTCGGCCGTCTTCCTGAGGCCAGACAATCCCTTCGGGGCGCAAGGCATATGCCGTGCGCACCACATCAATCAAATCCCAACGGCTGTTGCCGCCCTGCCACTCACGTGCGTAAGGGTCGAAAAAGTTTCGATACAGGCTGTATCGCGTGACCTCATCATCGAAACGCAATGTGTTGTAGCCCGCACCGCAGGTACCGGGCAGCGCCAGCTGGGCATGTGTCCGGGTCATGAACTCGGCTTCACCGAGGCCTTTATCTTCCAGGCGCCCGGGGGTGATGCCGGTAATCAGGCAAGCCATGGGGTGAGGCAGGATGTCGTCGCTGGGCTGGCAATAAAGGTTGAGGGGCTGATCAATCTCATTGAGTTCAGCATCGGTGCGGATACCGGCGACCTGCACGGCTCGATCGCAGCGCGGGTTGATGCCGGTGGTTTCATAGTCGTACCAGAAAATAGAGGTCACGGGGTGTTCCTGAACAGTAGACCCCATCAGTCTAGGCGTTCAGGCCCGGGCACGGCCAGCCCTGCACCTGACGCCCGAGCCAGAAGCTCGCCTTATGCAGAGGCTTGCAAGGGATGAAAACTGAAGTACCGATGCAAGGCACTGATCAGCGAGGCGTATTCGGCAGGCGGTTTGAACAGGATAAAACCGGAGTCGTAATAATGTGGCGAGGTATCCTCATGGCTCCACAGGCAGCGCGCCGACAGATCAATAAACTGCTGGCCACCTTCATGGGCGGGCAGTTTGAGGCGAAATTCAAAATTGCCTCCCACCAGCAACGGCAGCTGGCTGATCAACATGATTCGGTCTTCGGTCACATTACCCAGAAAACCCAAGGGTTTATCCGTGAACCGATTGAACACTTTCAAAAAACACACCAGTTGATGGCGCTCGATACGGCGGTCAGACATCCTGTTGAATATCACGATAAAAAGCCATCCTGCCTAACTGCGCCCGACGTTAGAAATGCCCTGCGCGTCATTCGGACCGGGCTTTTCACCCCCGCCATCACGCGCCGCATTCGCCCGAAACTCAGGGCAACAGCCTTGGAAGCACAGCCACACACCCGCTACCCAGCACTGAAACCTTTGAGCTTTTCACCCTGAAAAATAACTCAAATGAACACATACCATAGTAAAAAGAGATCAAACGACCAGTCAGAGGTCATTCCCAGTCAAATTTTCGCAGGCAGTGCCTGAGCCGTTCCCGGCCCCGGAATAAACTTCAGGATGCGCAACGTCTCAATCCGCGCCTTGGCCCGGTAGGCATATTCGCTCTTCGGGAATTCGTTGATGATGTATTGATAAGTCTGCGCGGCATCCAGATAAAACCGGGTACGTTCAAGGCACAAGCCGCGCAACATGGCCGTTTGCGGCCAGATATAGGGCCGGCTGCGGCTGTCACGGTCAACCTTGGACAACTCCAGCATGACCGTTTCGCAGTTGCCGCGATCATAAGCCCGGTAAGCATTATTCAAATGATGGTTCATCGACCAGCGTGTGCAGCCCGCCACCGTGCAGGCCATTATTAAAACGAGCATGAATCGCATGGGTCTCTCCTGTTCTTAACAGTGTATCGACCCCACCGCCAAATTCTTCAAGCCCGGTTTAACAGCAATTAAACGCTCATCGCACCGATGCACCACAACTTAAGTCGAAAGTAGTGCAGAGGAACAATGACTACAGCGAAAGACCATAGTAGCCTTTGGCAGCGCTTGAACTCAGGAGTCTTTGCATGTCCGTTCGTCGAACTAAAATCGTTGCCACACTTGGCCCTGCCAGTAATTCACCGGAGATGCTGGAACAGCTGATCCTCGCTGGCCTGGACGTCGCCCGTCTGAACTTTTCCCACGGTACTCCGGATGAGCACAAGGCTCGTGCCAAGCTGGTGCGCGAAATCGCCGCTAAGCATGGTCGCTTCGTTGCCCTTCTGGGTGACCTGCAAGGCCCGAAAATTCGCATCGCCAAATTTGCCAACAAACGCATCGAACTGAAAATCGGTGATCGTTTTACCTTCTCCACCAGCCACCCGCTGACTGAAGGCACCCAGGAAATCGTCGGTATCGACTACCCCGATCTGGTCAAGGACTGCGGCGTGGGCGACGAGCTGCTGCTCGATGACGGCCGTGTTGTCATGCGTGTCGATACCGCCACCGCCGACGCACTGCATTGCTCGGTCCTGATCGGCGGCCCGCTGTCGGACCATAAAGGCATCAACCGTCGTGGTGGTGGCCTGACCGCACCAGCCCTGACTGAAAAAGACAAGGCCGATATCAAGCTGGCTGCCGAAATGGAAGTCGACTACCTGGCCGTGTCGTTCCCCCGCGATGCCGCCGACATGGAATACGCACGTCAATTGCGTGACGAAGCGGGCGGTACTGCCTGGCTGGTTGCCAAGATTGAACGCGCCGAAGCCGTGGCCGACGATGAAACCCTCGACGGTTTGATCAAGGCCAGCGACGCCGTGATGGTTGCCCGTGGCGACCTGGGCGTTGAAATCGGCGATGCCGAGCTGGTAGGCATTCAGAAGAAAATCATTCTGCATGCACGTCGCCACAACAAAGCGGTGATCGTTGCGACCCAGATGATGGAGTCGATGATCCAGAACCCGATGCCAACTCGTGCCGAAGTGTCCGACGTTGCCAACGCCGTTCTCGACTACACCGACGCCGTGATGCTTTCGGCTGAAAGTGCTGCCGGTGCCTATCCACTGGAAGCGGTACAGGCCATGGCCCGTATCTGCGTCGGCGCTGAAAAGCACCCGACCAGCAAAACCTCCAGCCACCGTATCGGCAAGACCTTCGAAAGCTGCGACCAGAGCATTGCGCTGGCGGCCATGTACACCGCCAACCACTTCCCGGGTGTCAAAGCGATCATCGCCCTGACCGAAAGCGGTTACACGCCGTTGATCATGTCGCGTATCCGTTCCTCGGTGCCGATCTACGCGTTCTCCCCGCACCGTGAAACCCAAGCTCGCGCGGCCATGTTCCGTGGCGTGTACACCGTACCGTTCGACCCGGCTTCGCTGCCGCCCGAGCAGGTCAGCCAAGCGGCTATCGACGAGCTGCTCAAGCGTGGCGTCGTTGAGAAAGGCGACTGGGTCATCCTGACCAAGGGCGACAGCTACCACACCATCGGTGGCACCAACGGCATGAAGATTCTGCATGTCGGCGACAAAATGGTCTGAGCCTGACAAGGCCACAGCCAAAAAGCCCCGCCTGAGTGATCAGGCGGGGCTTTTTTTCACAGTTTTGCTGGCCGGGCCCATCGCAGCCTTCGGCAGCGGCTACGGGCTACGGGGCTTATTCATAAACCCCGATAACGCGGCCACCGCTTCCGAGGAGCTCAGGCGCTGAATGAACAGCCAGCCTTCATCCTCGATCACCTGGCGCAATTGCTCACGCCCTGGCGCCTTCAATAGCCGCTTGCTGTCCTGTACCGCCGCCGGGGCCAATGCCGCCAACCGCTGTGCGGCGTCCCTCGCGGCTTCCAGTGTGGCCACGCCTTCGGGCAACGCGGCATTGGCCAACCCCCAGGCCGCCGCCTGCTCGCCGCTGAACCCCTCGCCCAACAGCAACAGTTGCGCCGCCCTCGCCGGCCCGAGCAACTGCGGCAATAACAGGCTGGAGCCAAACTCCGGGCTTAACCCCAGATTGACAAACGGCATGCGCAATCGCGCGTCGCGGCTCACATAAACCAGATCGCAATGCAGCAGCAAAGTGGTACCAATCCCCACCGCCGCGCCTGCCACTGCAGCCACCACCGGCTTGCGGCATTCCAGCAGGCTGCGCATAAAACGAAACACCGGGCTGCTCATGTCCTCTGGCGGTTGCTGCAGGAAGTCAGCAATATCGTTACCGCTGGTGAAGCATTCAGCCGTACCGCAGATCAGCAGTGCATGCACGCAGGCATCGGCATCGGCCTGCTCCAGGGCCTGCGCCAATTGACCGTACATCTCGCGGGTCAGGGCGTTTTTCTTGTCCGGGCGATTCAGACGCAAGGTCAGCACCGCGCCGTCGCGTTCAACCACTATGGCTTGAGTCATGCTCACTCTCGAAACGTCGGGAAACGGCGCTTAACTGCGGGTTAAAAAGGTATCCGCCAACAGTTGACTGCGCGCCAGCCCTGCCAGATACAAGCGTTTGGAAAACGCCTCGACACTGTCGGGGTGACCACAGACTAAGGCCCGGGTTTGCCGGGAAACAAGACGCATCCGGACTAGAAAATCAGCTAATTGCTCACGCACCAGCCATTCGACCTGAAGATTCGGATGCGCTGCGGCCAAGGCCTTAATTTCATGCTCAAGATAATGTTCGGTGTGATCCCGAGCCACATGAACCAGCAGGATCAGGCCCTGATGATCCTGGCGCAGGGCTTCGCGCAGTACCCCGTACAACGGCCCCAACCCCGTACCCGACGCCAGCAGCCAGAGCGGGTGCTCTTGCCAGTCGGGATCGTAATGCAAGGCTCCGCCGCGCAACTCGCCCAGGCGCACCGGATCACCGACACTGAACTGTCGCGCCGCGTTGACGAACTCACCGGGATGGGCGCAGTCCAGGTGAAACTCCAGAAAACGGTCTTCTTCGGGCAGACTGGCCAGCGAATACGGGCGAGCGACCCCGTTGACGGTCCACAGCACTGCATGCTGCCCGGCGCGATACCGCAAGGGACGCTGCGTCGACAGCCGCAAGCGCAGCACATTCGGACTGAGCCACTCGAGCTCCGACACCTCGGCTGCCAATCCATCGCGCACCGGATCGAACGTCTCGAGTTGCAAGTCCTCGGTCACCTGACACTGGCAGGCCAGGCGCCACCCTTGCTCGCGCTGGGCCGGCGCCAAGGCCTCTGGCTTGAGGTCTGCAGGTTCGCCCCGCACACAACGCACCAGGCAAGCGTGGCAACTGCCGGCCCGGCAACTGTAGGGTACGGTCACACCCGCCTGATTCAGGCTGTCGAGCAAGTTGCTGTCTCGGGCAACTGACCAGCGGCGATCAGCAACATGTAACTCGGGCACTTCATGCCTCCTGATAGCAGTCAAATCCGTAGAGAGTGTCTTGCCCTAGAGCGGCACCTCCAAGGGAGAGGTACACCGGGCTTTACGACGGCTGCGCCACCGGACGCGACCTCGTTCCGCCCGACCGCTGCTACAAATGGCCTTGGTCGCAGACAGTCTAATGGCGCCAACAATCACATCCTACTTTCGTTTGCACCACAGCGGGTGTATCACAGAGTGCTCCGGGTTATACTGCCGCGCCTTTTTTGTACCGGTCATGCGTGTCCGGTATGCCTAGCAAAGTTGTTTACGACAGACCGATAGACCAAGGTCGCAAACACCTTTTTGAATGTTCCCGTCTTATAGAGGAGCGCGACCCATGACCGTGATCAAGCAAGACGACCTGATTCAGAGCGTTGCTGACGCCCTGCAATTCATTTCTTACTACCATCCCGTGGATTTCATCCAGGCCATGCACGAAGCTTACCTGCGCGAAGAATCGCCAGCAGCCCGTGACTCGATGGCACAAATCCTGATCAACTCGCGCATGTGTGCCACTGGCCACCGCCCGATTTGCCAGGACACCGGCATTGTCACCGTATTCGTACGCGTGGGCATGGATGTGCGCTGGACAGGCGCCACCATGAGCCTGGACGACATGATCAACGAAGGCGTGCGTCGCGCTTACAACCTGCCGGAAAACGTCCTGCGTGCTTCGATCCTGGCCGACCCGGCCGGCGCTCGTCGCAACACCAAGGACAACACCCCGGCAGTCATCCACTACTCAATCGTTCCGGGCAACACCGTTGAAGTGGATGTAGCCGCCAAGGGTGGCGGTTCCGAGAACAAGTCGAAAATGGCCATGCTCAACCCGTCCGACTCGATCGTTGACTGGGTGCTCAAGACCGTTCCGACCATGGGCGCTGGCTGGTGCCCACCGGGCATGCTCGGCATTGGCATTGGCGGCACGGCTGAAAAAGCGGCAGTGATGGCCAAGGAAGTGTTGATGGAGTCCATCGACATTCACGAGCTGATCAAGCGTGGCCCGTCCAACCGTATCGAAGAGATGCGTCTGGAGCTGTTCGAGAAGGTCAACCAGCTGGGCATCGGTGCCCAGGGCCTGGGCGGTCTGACCACCGTACTTGACGTTAAAATCATGGACTACCCGACCCACGCAGCCTCGCTGCCGGTGTGCATGATCCCGAACTGCGCAGCCACCCGTCACGCGCACTTTGTTCTGGATGGCTCCGGCCCTGCAGAACTCGAAGCGCCACCGCTGGACGCCTACCCGCAAATCGTCTGGGAAGCAGGCCCGTCTGCCCGCCGTGTCGACCTCGACACCCTGACGCCGGAAGACGTGCAAAGCTGGAAACCAGGCGAAACCGTGCTGCTGAACGGCAAGATGCTGACCGGCCGCGATGCTGCACACAAGCGCATGGTTGAAATGCTGAACAAGGGTGAAACCTTGCCGGTCGACCTGAAAGGCCGCTTCATCTACTACGTAGGCCCGGTTGATCCGGTGCGCGACGAAGTGGTTGGCCCTGCAGGCCCGACCACCGCCACGCGGATGGACAAGTTCACCCGTCAGATCCTCGATCAGACCGGCCTGCTGGGCATGATCGGTAAATCCGAGCGCGGCCCTACCGCCATCGAAGCCATCAAGGAACACAAAGCCGTGTACCTGATGGCCGTGGGTGGCGCGGCCTATCTGGTTGCCCAGGCAATCAAGAAGTCGCGCGTCGTGGCCTTTGCCGAACTGGGCATGGAAGCGATCTACGAGTTCGACGTAAAAGACATGCCTGTAACAGTGGCTGTCGACAGCAAAGGCGAGTCGGTGCACATCACCGGCCCGGCGATCTGGCAGAAGAAAATCAGCGACAGCCTGGCCGTTGAAGTGCAATAAGCACTTCTGAGCCAGACATAAAAACGGCCGGGTTAACCCGGCCGTTTTTTTTTGCATCCGCACCAGCTGTTTCGTTAGAACGCGTTGCGGAAGATCTCTTCAATCTGGCCCTGATCCGCCCGCCGCGGGTTGGTCAGACCGCAAGCGTCCTTCAGCGCATTGGTCGCCAGAATCGGGATGTCATCCAGCTTAGCCCCCAGATCCCGCAAACCGGCCGGAATCTCGACGTCCCGTGCCAGGGCGCAAATCGCCGCGACGGCTGCCTTTGCGCCATCTTCCGGGCTCAGGCCACTCACATCAACCCCAAGGGCACGGGCCACATCAGTCAAGCGGACCGCACAGACGCTGGCGTTAAAGGTTTGTACATGGGGCAACAGCACCGCATTGCACACCCCGTGGGGCAAGTCATAGAAGCCGCCCAACTGGTGGGCCATCGCGTGCACAAAGCCCAGCGACGCGTTGTTAAATGCCATACCAGCGAGGAATTGTGCGTAGGCCATGTTCTCCCGTGCCGTCAGATCTTTGCCGTCCTGTACCGCCTTACGCAAGTTCTGGCTAATCAGTTCCATCGCTTTGATGGCACAGGTATCGGTAATCGGGTTGGCCGCCGTCGACACATAGGCCTCAATGGCGTGGGTCAGCGCATCCATGCCGGTGGCCGCGGTCAGTCCTTTAGGCATTGCCACCATCAACTCCGGATCGTTGACCGAGAGTAACGGTGTCACGTTGCGGTCAACGATGGCCATTTTTACATGGCGCTCTTCATCGGTAATGATGCAGAAACGCGTCATTTCACTGGCCGTCCCCGCCGTGGTATTGATCGCAACCAGAGGCAGCTGCGGCTTGCTGGACTGATCGACCCCTTCGTAATCCCGGATGTGCCCACCATTGGTGGCGCACAACGCAATGCCCTTGGCGCAGTCATGGGGTGAGCCGCCACCCAGCGACACGACAAAGTCACATTGATGCTGCTTCAAGACCTCCAGACCGGCCTCGACGTTGGCGATGCTCGGGTTGGGTTTGGCGCCATCGAATATCACCGACTCGATACCCTGCAACGTCAGTTTCTCCGCGATTCGAGCCGCCACACCGGCTTTGGCCAGGCCTGTATCCGTCACGATCAAGGCCTTGCGAAAACCATAATTGCGAATCGCGGTCATGGCTTCGTCCAGGCACCCGTTGCCCATGATATTCACGGCGGGGATAAAGAAGGTACTGGTCATGGCAAGTCCTCTTTCAGGTGTGCGGGTCACACCCCGCGACGGTGGAGAAGTCAATAAACTCAGTTTCACCCAACCGGACGTTTTCAATGTTGATCTGGCTCAACACTTGAGCGTGATAAAGTCCTGCACCGCCCACGCCTTGAGACGATATTTGCGATGACCCCCTTCCAGGAATTTGATGCCGAACTAGAAGACTGGAATGCGCTAAGCACCAGCGCGCCATGCAGCGGGCTACTGGTGGGCAACGGTGCAAGCATGGCCATCTGGCATGACTTTTATTACGACTCACTGTTTGAAAAAGCCAAAAGCGTCGCCGAAAAGCCCCTTAGCCAGACCGAACTCAGCGTATTCGAGGCCCTGAACACGCGTAACTTCGAGCACGTATTAAGTGCCCTTAAAACCGCGAGCAAGGTCAACAAGGCGCTGGCCATCAGCTCGGCCTCGCCCCGCAAACGCTATTACGCAATCAAGGAAGCGCTGATCAACTGCACCCAGGACGTGCACATTCCCTGGCGCCTGATGCAGGCCGAAACGCTGGATTGCTGGAACCAGGAGCTGGCACGTTACGCCACGGTGTACTGCAGCAACTACGACCTGCTCACACCCTGGGCGGTGATGCAGGCGCCCAAAGGCTTCAATGATATGTTCAACACCCCGGGAGCCACCTTTGAACCCGGCGCAGCGCTGGCCAAAAGCAAAGCCACCCGCGTGCTGTACCTGCACGGAGGCTTGCATCTGGTGAAGAATCAGGAAGGCAAGGCGCGCAAAATCATCAATACCGCACCCACGCTATTGAGCAATTTTGCGATCAACCACTCCATCAGCGCACTGGATGATGTACCACTGTTTGTCAGCGAAGGCAGCAGTGAGGACAAGCGTAAATCCATACGCCACTCGGATTACCTGTCCTTTTGCCATGAGCAATTGATGGGGCACAAAGACGCCCTGTGTATTTTTGGCCATAGCCTTGGCGAGCAGGACCAGCACCTGATTGATGCGCTGCGTCAGGCCCCGCTGAAAACCCTGTGCATCTCGATATACCCGCGCAACGAGGCGTTTATCCGCTTTCAGAAAAACCACTACAGCCGGCTATTTGCCGAGCAGAAGCTGACACTGCGCTTCTTCAACTCGAAAACGCACCCAATGGGCTACACCAGGCACTCGGTACCAGTAGAGGTGTAACACCGAGATGCCCTGCAGGAGCAAGATTGCCTCGCACCTGCAGGGTGCGCGATCAGAGCTTTTCTTTGATCACCGTGGTTGGCCCGTTGTTTTTGACGCTGGCAATGCCTTTGTCCCGTGCCGCCTCACTGGAATATTGCTCGCTGCTGCCAATGATCTGGTGATTGGCCGCCTTGAGGTTGAAGTACGGTTTACCGTCTTTGGCTACTTTCTTGTCATAACGCTCATCCAGCGGGCTGTTGACTTGCACCGACGCAATCCCGCTTTTTGCGGCTGCGAGGGTGGTGTACTGCTCACTGGTCAATATGGTTTCAGCATTCGCCGCTTTCAACACAAACCGAAATTGCCCGCTGCTGGTTTTGCTCAGTTCGTACCAACCCGACATAGTCTTCTCCTGGATGTTGAACACGCATATGTCTTCTCCAGTAAAGCGCTCATCAGACTTTTAGCCATTTATCTGTAGGAAATAACGGAAGATAATTTTTAAAGGCAGACAAATAGCAATAATTCTCGATACCATTCAAGAATAAATTGCATTGCTGTATCCACAAGGATCTTCATGTCTCGCTTTAAATCCGACCCGCTGGCGGCCGAATCTTTCCGTGAGTGCTATGCGCAGATTTTGCAGTTCCTGCGTAAACGCACGGATAACGCCAGCGATGCCGCAGACATGACCCAGGATGTCTTCACGCAATGGCTGGGTTATCAGAACCGGGCCAAGGTCGAACAACCCCGAGCCTTTTTGTTCCAGGTGGCGCGCAATCTGTTGCGTGATCACTGGCGCCGTCAGCAGGTACGACAGGCCGTGCACCCGCACAATGCCGAACATGCACCCGAGCCCTTAAGCGATGAGAAGGATGATCCGATGGCCGCCGTTCAGCGCTTGCAGCGCCTTGCGCAGCTCAAGACCGTGCTCGCCGAACTCTCCCCTCGCCGACGCGAAGCCCTTATGCTGCATCGCTTTGAAGGCCTGAGCCAAGCACAGATCGCTGAACGAATGGGAATCTCCGTAAGCATGGTGGAAAAGCACATTGCCTTTGCCTTGTTGCACTGCAAGCAGCACCTCCAACGGGACACGGGCAAGGAATCGCAGCAATGAGCCCTTTTCGAGCGACCGATAACGACAGCATCGACACACAAGCGGCCAACTGGTTTTCGCGCAACCGTAATGATCGCAGTCACGCGAGCCGCGACCTGTTCAATACGTGGCTGGCCGACCCTGCCCATGCACAGGCGTACGCCGAATTCGAAGCTTTGTGGACAGAACTCGGCGAGCTTGAAGCGCCCAATGCACCGCTTGCCCTGCCCGTGCGCAAGCGTCGGCGCACAGGCTTGGCACTCGCCACTGCAGCCGCCGTACTTTGCGCCGTGTTTGCCATGAATATCGGCGCGCCCGTCACGCTGCAGCAACAGCAGATCGTCACCCGGGAGCAAGGCGCACGCACCGTGGTATTGGCCGACGGCAGCCGCTTGACCGTTAATGCCAATACCCGGGTTCGTGTCGACTTCAGCGCCCATCAGCGCACGCTTTATCTGGATCAGGGCCAACTCTATATCGAGGTGGCACCCAATAAAGAACAGCCATTGGTGGTGCAGGCCGGTGCAGCACGCATCCGCGTTGTCGGCACCGGGTTTGATGTGCGCCGCAGCCAGCGGCAACTGGTTGTCAGTGTCGACCACGGCCAGGTTGCATTCATGCCCGACCCCAAAACGTCCACATTGCTGACGGCCCGACAGCGCGCTACCTACAGCTATGCCAACGCTTCACTGCAGTCGCAAACCCTTGGCAAAGGCGAAGTCGCCGATTGGCGCAGCGGCCGCCTGGCGTTTCGCAATCGCGAACTGGCCAGCCTGGTAGACGAACTGGACTTGTACCGCCCCGGCATCATTCAACTGGCTGGTGGCCCGCTCAGCCACTACAAGGTCTCTGGCAATCTGGACGTCAGTGATCCGATGGCGCTGGTCAACGCTTTGCCCGCGCTTATTCCGGTAAAAACCGTGCTGTTGAGCAGCGGAAAAATCCGGATTGAACCCCGCTAAAAAACATATGCGAATATTTTTCATTCGCATATGTGGTTTTTTCAGCGCCCTGCGTCTTCCTTCGGTCTGCGTTGCTAACGCATGTCTTTTTGGCCTTTGTTGCCGCACTGGGGGATTTCATGTTTCGCGCACCACATCACTTCTCGCACGCCTGCATGCGCCCGACGCTGCTCGCTGCGTGCATGGCAATCAGCGTTAACGCCCACGCCGAATCGATCCAGCTGCAACTGCCGGCGCAACCGCTGGCCAGTTCGTTGAGCGAGGTGGCGCAGCAGGGAAAAATCCAGCTGTTGTTCGACGAAGACGTGTTGCGCAACGTAAAAGCTCCCGCCCTCACAGGCACTTATACGCCGCAGGAGGCGATCAGCCACCTGCTCCGGGATACCGCTTTCAGCCTGATTCAGGTCGATCGCACCTATGTGGTTCGCCCCACGGAACACGGCACCACCACCAGCTCCCGCCTGGAGCTCGGGGCCGTCAGCGTGGTCGGCAACGGTAACGAGGTCGACTCAAGCAATGTCGGAAAGTCGACCATGGACCAGGCCGAAATCAACCGCTATCAGGCCAATAACATTCCTTCCCTGCTGTCCAGGTTACCGGGCATAAACCTCGGCGGCTCGCTGAAACCGGGCGGCCAGACCATCAATATCTGGGGCTTGGGCGAGGCCGAAGACGTTCAGATCACCATGGACGGCGCAACCAAAAGCGGCTTTGAACGCTACAAGCAGGGCACGATTTTCATCGAGCCGGAATTGATCAAAAGCCTTGAAGTCGAGAAAGGCCCGCACGATGTACGCACCGGCAATGGTGGTTTTGCCGGGGTGGTACACATGGAAACCAAAGACGCACCGGACCTGCTCGAAGACGGCAAGAATACCGGGGGCATGCTCAAGTACGGCTACAGCAGCAATGACCACCAACAGGTGTACAGCGGCGCCGTGTATGGTCGCACCGACGACGGGCGCGCAGATGCCCTGCTGTTTTTGACCAAGCGCGACGGCGATGACATGAAGCTGGCCGATAACATGCCTGACCCCGACAACAGCTACCCGATCAACCCCAGACGCCTGCCCAACACCGCTCAGGACCTCGACGCACAGCTGTTCAAACTGAACCTGCAACTCAATGACGAGCACCGTGTCGGTTTCTCGTATTCGCGCTCCAACAACCAGTTGTGGGTGCCCTTCTCGGCCACCAGCTACCCCGCGCCGCCCAGCCAGCACAACATCGACAAGGTCGGCTATGACGCTGCCACCCAGCTGTATCTCTCTGACCGCGTGACCCGCGATACCACGTGGGTCACCCGGTACCAGTACCAGCCCATCGACAATCCATGGATCGATCTGGAGGTGAAGTATTCTTACTCCAACACCGAGCAGACCGACGAACGTGGTGAAAAAGCCTTTGTGCAGCCCACCAGCGGCGGGCGCAAGATGGAAACCGGCTACACCGATAACATGTTGCAGCTCACCAACATCAGCCTGTTTGCCACCGGCCCGCTGGATCATGTGGTGACCACCGGCCTGCAAGTTCGCAAGCATGAACGTGATGTGCAAATGTGGATGCCGGGCAAAACCTACGAGGTTGAGAAATACAACTACGGCCACTACCAGCCGGGTTTCATGCCCCAGGGCAAGGTCGATACCCACAGTTTCTATGTTCAGGATGCCATGACCCTGGGCAACTTCACCCTGACGCCGTCCATGCGTTACGACCACGTGCGCAACCGGGGCCAGGCCAACGATGCATCGCTTTACAACCATCCGGAAATGGGCCACGACTACAGCAATAAAACCTACACCGGCTGGTCCCCGCGCTTGTCGGCATTCTGGAAGATAACGCCGCACACCGCCCTGTTTGCCGACTACAGCAAAACCTGGCGTGCCCCGGTGATTGACGAACAATACGAGGTGCAAGGTCTGGGCAGCCGCAGCGCGACCAGCCTTAATCTTGATCCGGAACGCATCACCGGCTGGCGCGCCGGGAACATCACCACCTTCAATGGCCTGTTCGGCGAAAACGACACCGCGCTGATCCGTACAACGCTGTTTCGCAACAAGATCGACAATGAGATTTTCAAAGCTACCGGCGTAGGTTGCGCAGCCCAGCAAGACGCCTCCAGCATGACTGAAGACTGTGGCGACATGATGCCGATGTCGGTGTATCGCAATATCGGCAGCCTCACCATCAAAGGCTTTGAGGTCGAGAGCTTCTACGACTCGACGTATACCTTCGGGTCGTTGTCTTATTCATGGATGACCGGAAAACACCAAGGGGCCTATACCAATCCTTGGGGGCCTGACGTGTGGGCACGGGACATCCCGCCCCCAAAATGGATTGCCGTACTGGGTGTGAAAATTCCCGACTGGGATGCTCGCCTGGGATGGCAAGGTGAGTTCGTCCGTAAAACCGATCGCTTGCCGAGCGACAAATACGCGCAAGGCTACAACAGCAACTTCGGTGACACGTTCTATAACCATTACGACAATGACGGGTACAACGTGCAGGGCCTGTTCGCCAACTGGAAACCGCGACAGGCTTACCTCAAGGGTACTGAGGTCAACCTGACGGTGGACAACCTGTTCAACAAAAGCTATCGCCCTCCGCTCAGTGGCCTGAACGCCTACAGCCAGGGCCGTAACGCCAAGATCAGCGTGACACGGTTCTTTTAAGCGGGGTATCCAGCCCGTGCCCGGGGGTCGAGGAGACGGCCCGGGGTGGCTCTGGAGTCAGCGTCGGGCTTGCAGGCTGGTCAGGGTGGCAGCGTCCTTCAACGGCGCCGGTTGCACCCGGCGCTGGCTTAAGTAGCGGGTGCAACTCACCCGTAAAAACGAAGCAAAGTTGACCACTTCGCCGCGATAATCCATTACTTCCTCGTAAAGCTTGGCCACCAACTGATTGGTGGTCATGCCATCGGTTTCAGCAATGTCGCTGAGGATGTCCCAAAACTGGTTTTCCAGGCGCAAGGTGGTGACCACGCCGCAAATACGCAATGAACGCGAGCGCGACTCGTAGAGAATCGGATCGGCTTTGACATACAGCTCACACATGGTCGCTCCCCTCTCTTACAGCGTGATGGTCGTACCCAACAGACCCAGAAACGCCGCCAGCCACGCAGGGTGCGCAGGCCAGGCCGGTGCCGTGGCCAGATTGCCCTGGACATGGGCCTTGGTCACGTCAATATCGATATACGTGCCGCCCGCCAGACGAACTTCCGGGGCGCACGCCGGATAAGCACTGCATTCACGACCTTCGAGCGTACCGGCCGCGGCCAGCAATTGCGCACCGTGGCACACGGCAGCAATCGGCTTGCCTGCTTTGTCGAAGTCACGCACCAGCTCCAACACCTTTTCGTTCAATCGCAGGTATTCCGGCGCACGACCGCCTGGCACCAGCAGCGCGTCATAATCGCTGGCCTTGACCTTGTCGAAATCGAAGTTCAAGGCAAACAGATGGCCTGGCTTTTCGCTGTAGGTCTGATCGCCTTCGAAGTCATGAATTGCCGTGCGCACCGTCTGACCCGAAGTTTTGCCAGGGCATACCGCGTGAACCTGATGCCCCACCATCAACAGCGCCTGAAACGGCACCATCACTTCGTAGTCTTCGACGTAATCGCCAACCAGCATCAGAATTTTTTTCGCTGCCATGGTAAATGCTCCTCAGGTAAGACCTTGGGCCAATAAGAGTAGCCAAGGTAACTGCTGAGCGCCCGCATGGGTAATAGCCAAATACTACGTACCCAGCACGGGCGTCTTACATGCTTACTTCAACAAACCATCGGCTCGCAGCAGCGTTTCGAGGCAGTGTTCCTGAATGTGATAGAACGCCTTGAGGGCCTCAATCTTCTCCAGTAATTGCGCCGGATCTACTGGTTCAGCGCGTTTGACCGCAAGGATCATTTTGTTTTTGTTGGTGTGTTCCAGTGAAATGAACTCAAACACCTTGGTTTCATAACCGCAGGCTTCAAGAAACAGCGCGCGCAGGCTGTCAGTGACCATTTCTGCCTGCTGCCCCAAGTGCAGACCGTATTGCAGCATCGGCTTGAGCAACGCCGGGCTCTGGATTTGCAGGCGAATCTGCTTGTGGCAGCACGGTGAGCACATGATGATCGCCGCCCCCGAACGAATCCCCATATGAATCGCATAATCGGTCGCGATGTCACAGGCATGCAGCGCGATCATGACGTCGATCGGCGTCGGGGCAAAACTGCGGACATCGCCATGCTGGAAACTCAGCCCCGGATGCTCCAGGCGCTGGGCTGCGTTGTTGCACAGGGTGACCATGTCTTCGCGCAACTCGACGCCGGTCACCACGCCTTCGGCTTGCAGGCTGTGACGCAGATAGTCGTGAATGGCGAACGTCAGGTAGCCCTTGCCGGAACCAAAATCCGCCACCTTGACGGGCTGGTCGAGCTTGAGCGGTGAGTTGCTCAGGGCGTGGGAAAACACCTCGATAAATTTGTTGATCTGCTTCCACTTGCGCGACATCGCCGGAATCAGCTCTTGCTGCTTGTTGGTCACGCCCAGATCGGCCAGAAACGGCCGTGACAGGTCCAGAAAGCGGTTCTTCTCACGGTTGTGCTCAGCCGACGGCACCTCCCGTTCCTGCTGGCTCTTACCTTTGAACAGCGAGCTTTTGCCCTTTTTACTGTACTCCAACTGCACTTCGTCGGTCAGCGTCAGCAAATGTGCATTCTTGAATGCTTCCGGCAGCAGGCTTGCAATGATCGCCACACCTTCGTCCAGCGGGAAGTTCTTGGTGATGTCGCGGGTTTTGTAGCGATACACAAATGACAGGCAAGGCTGATCCTTGACCGTGACCTGCTTGATGATGACCCGTTGCAATTCGGCTTCAGCGCCAACGTACTTGGCCAGCACCAGTTTGATAAAGGAGCTCTGGGCCAGACCGGTTTCCAGCAGGCTCAAAAATTGCGCACGGTGATCCGGCACAGACGGGGCGGTGATAGCAGTCACTGACATTGAAAAAGGCGCCTCGGGGGTGCAGGAGGGAAAATCAGAAAGGAATGGCGACTATTTTAGGCGTGTTCGCCGTTGAGGGCACGGGGTTATTTTGGGGACACGCTATCGGAGCGCTCGGTACAGGCTCAATGTATGCCTTCCCGAAAAAGCAAAAACGAACGATATGCCGGCCGGCAACAATCCAGACTGCCCCACTCGCGGGACGAAAACTTAACGATGAAAGGTCAGTAATTGAGCTGATTGCTCGCCCAGGTGAAACAACTACATGTAACCGTCACTGGTGCCTGTGCAGCATCCATATTGATCACCGGCATCATATGTATGACCTCCAACGATAATACTGAGACCCACATTGCCGACATTATGAGGCGTTGGCGTTGGCGAGGGAATTGTCGGGCCAGGCAGATTGTAAGTACCACCGGACACTGAACCGCCAGCGCTACCAGCACCCATGCTGTCAGTCTCATTAGGCACAACCACTGAGGATGACTGCAACTCACCTGTCTCCGATATCCAGTTACAGGACAACATCATGTTGGCATACGCCTGCCTGATGGTATTTCGATCAACAATCCTCATATCAGGCGCACACATATAGTCGAGGTAATTGTCGGCGGGGGTAGTGCTGAAGAAGTCCTTGGCGGCCACCATGATTTTTTTAAAGGTTTCCGTCTCTCTAATTGACAACAAACTCGCAGCCACGCTAGCACCTGCTAAAAAGCCAACGACTAAAGTCCCTCCCCCCGTCAGAACAGCGAATGTAGCAATAATTCCAGCCACATTACCTACAAGACTATAAATATCGCCAGATTTTATCTCACGCCCCTCCTTAAGGTCCATGCCTACTTTTAGAAAAGTAATGGTCCCCGCCACTGTATTGCCCGGCATGCTTATTATTGGCACGTACGGACCTGCCAACTTTGTGATCGACGTAATACTGGCTATAACAGCTCCCGTCTGGGCCGTCTGACTCAACAATACCATCCCTTGATTATTAGTTATAAATTGGTCTGATATTGCCACCGCCCCCGAAGCTACGGTCGCACCCTCATTTATGATACCTACTATTAATTCCGTCTTCCCTGCCATCTCTTACGCCTCAATGATTGTTTTAAACGCCAGGGTCATTCGAACCTGATCACATTTGACTGACGGTGATCGCGCCGCATGTGGTATTCGCCCATCGAATACCACTACACGCCTTGATTTAGGGAGCACCGCCTTTATAATATTTTCTTTTGAGTCATCGTAAAAAACCAGTTCCCCTCCCCAGGAGGTTGGCCAATATTCATTACAAAACACAATGATGGTTAAACCAGGATGCACTTTATTCTCCCGATGAATAATCGTGTCCTGACCGAATGTCTGCCCGTTTGCATACACACCCAATAAGGTGATTTTAAAGCTATGCAATTCTAAAAAACGTGCCCATACCCCACTCAAAAATTGCCACGATTTATTTTCATTCAGTTCCTCCAAGCTTGACTGGCCTAAAGGACGTCCTTTACCCGCAATGAACACGTGCCAACAGGGCCTGATAAACGGCAAAGCCTCGTAGTTTGGCCAGTTATATCGCCAGACAGAACCTTTAAGTAGCACATTAATTTCACGCTCTTCCGCTTCCGTCAAAAAATCATCAATCACATAAATTGACTCATCAATCATCTCTATTTTCATTCGCTGTCCTTTTTATAGTAATACCTGTTCCAGACCCCGCACACACCCATATTAAAAACGCCATACACGACAATTAAGCACGAGCAAAAAACCATAAGAAGAGCCACATCATTACCCTGCTCCGCCCAGCCAACTATTTGCCGACGACTCATCATCAATTGAAATCGTTCATCATAGACAGCCCACACAAATTGATTATCGCTGTCCGCATCTATTGCCACCCACAACCTCTTGAATTTATGAATACCCAATAGGCGGGCCTCTCTATTGGGTATATCAAATGAGTGATCGTATTCCCCACCCTGTCGTGCCACTTTGATATACATCTGTGACGTTGATTTAGACACGCCAAGGGCATGAGTGACATAGGCACTCCTCAACACCAATCTTTTCGGAACTGACGGAATCTCGACCAAGGAGTCCCACATCATAGAACCAAGCCCCGCCATGACTAAAATACAAGCAAACAAAACGATCAACTCACCGACCCCAGCCACATAGCCTCGCGGCGGAATATATATCGATCGTTTTCTCACTTCACCCGTTCGACCTGACGACTTCAAACTAAACCTCCGCCTTCATACTCGCAACCCTACCGTTGTACCCCCTAACGACCATTGTCCAGTCGACCACACATCACCATGAGTGCCAGCCTGCTTTTTACTCCATGCTTAAACAACAAGGATGAAACATGATCACGCACCGTGAAACAACTGATATTCAGACGCTGCGCTATTTCCTTGTTCGCGTAGCCTTGCATGAGCCAATCAAGCACATCCATTTCCCTGCGAGTCAGCTTCAATCCATCCATTCAAAACCACCTAATTCCATCCAGGCAACAACCAACCAACATATTTCCTACGCAAACTAAAACACCAAGACACAATCTAACCTAGCCATCATTTAAATAAATGACAACAATAATTTTCATAAACCGAAAAGTCACAACAAGCAAGAATACATATTACATTCGAACAAGAACTTACTTACAAACAAAAGAGCACTAACAACACACCTTATAACCCGACACTTCTTAGCAAAGTGTCGGAAACATCCAAACCAAACAGCACGTAATTACAACATCACCAACCGATTGGGCAATTGATTGCGCGGCAGGGTTTTGGGCACGGGGTGTGCCAGCAGTTCAGCACAGGCTTCGATGCAGGCAATAAAGCCTTCGGCAGTCTGGCCCAGGCTGATGCGGCGGATGAAGTCACCGACGATGGTGTCCCAGGCCCCGTTGTCCAGGTGACGCGAAATGCCTTCATCTACCAGGATTTCCACGTAGCGCTCGGCTTCGCTGACAAAGATCAGCACACCGGTACCGCCTTGGGTGTGGTGCAGGTTTTGTTCGAGAAACTGGCGTCGGGCAAGGTTGCCGGCGCGCCAGTGTCGAATGCGGGCCGGTATCAATCGCGTGGTAATGGCCGGCAGGCGGAAGATCAGGCTGAGGAAGATGAAACTGGCCCACTGCACCATCAGCAGCGGGTAGATCTCCAGGCCGCCGATAAAGAAATGCACCAGGCCGGGCACCAGCAAGGCAATCAAGCTGGCCCACAGCAAGGGGATATAAGTGTAATCGTCGGCACGCGGAGCCAGCACGGTGACAATTTCGGCATCGGTGCGCTGTTCCGCCCGGGTGACGGCGTCTGCGACCTGCTGCTGTTGTTGCTGTGTCAATAACATGGGTCTCGATACTCGCTATGTGAGTTGAATTACCAACCGCCAGAGGCTCCGCCGCCGCCAAAGCTGCCGCCACCTCCGCCAAAACCGCCACCGCCTCCCCCGCCGAAACCGCCCCCCATTCCGCCAAATCCGCCGGAGCGCGAACCACCGCCGCCGCCCGAGTTGCAAATGCCATAGAACTGGCAAGCGCCGACCACCAGTATGAACAGCACAAACAGCAGCAAGACGAGGCCCGGGTGTTCAGCGATAAAATCGCTGCCATCGCCCTGCCCGCTGGCATGGAGCGGTTCGGCCAAGGGATCACCGCCCAGCACTTGCAGTATCGCGGCAACGCCGTCACTGATGCCTTGACTGAAATTGCCGGCCTTGAAGGCCGGGGTAATGACCTGGTTGATAATGACTGAGGACTGCGCATCTGTAAGACGGCCTTCCAGACCGTAGCCGACCTCGATCCGCAGCTTGCGGTCATCTCGGGCAACGATCAGCAAGGCGCCGTTGTTTTTGTCCTTTTGCCCGATACCCCAGGCTCGTCCCAGTTGGTAGCCGAACTCATCAATCGGAGTGCCCTGTAAATCCGGCACGGTGACCACCACCACTTGCTCACCGGTGGCCTTTTCATGGGCCTCCAGATTTTGCGCCAGTTGCTGGCGCGTGGCCGGGTCAAGCATCTGTCCCTCGTCCACCACCCGCCCACTCAAGGCGGGAAAGGTCAGCGCTTGCGCGGTGGCTATAAATAGCCAGAGCAGCAAGCCAACCCCCAGTTTTGATACGCGCATCAGCACCTCGGTCAATCAGCGTGAGGGAGTCTGTAGTCGCTGCCGCAGGCTGCACCCGCGGCTACAGAGTCGTGCGTTGCGGTTTAAAACTTCACTTCAGGTGCTTTGTCGGCATCCGGCGTGGTGGCTTCGAAGGTAGGGCGTACCGGCAAATCGCTGTACATCACGGTGTGCCACAGACGGCCCGGAAAGGTGCGGATCTCGGTGTTGTAGCGCTCCACGGCGAGAATGAAATCGCGACGGGCGACACTGATGCGGTTTTCCGTGCCTTCGAGCTGAGACTGCAGCGAAAGGAAGTTCTGGTTCGACTTGAGTTCCGGATAACGCTCAGACACCACCATCAAGCGACTCAAGGCCCCCGTCAGCTGGTTTTGCGCGTCCTGGAACTGCTTGAGTTTTTCCGGGTTGTCCAAGGTACTGGCATCGACCTGAATCGAAGTCGCCTTGGCCCGCGCCTCAATCACCGCGGTCAAAGTCGCCTGTTCCTGCTTGGCCGCCCCCTTGACTGTCTCGACCAGATTGGGAATCAGGTCGGCGCGACGCTGGTACTGGTTCTGTACTTGCGACCAGGCGGCCTTGACCTGTTCGTCGAGGGTGGGAATGGTGTTGATCCCGCACCCGGCCAGCATACTGCCGAGGGCTAACAGTACGATGGCTTTCCAGCCCATGATGCCTGCATTCTTGCTGTACATACGCTTTGTACTCCGCATAACCCGATTAAGTTCATCGCCGCGTGCCGCCCGCAATATCGCAAGGTGGCACTGGATTGCTCGTGGTGAATCAGCTAAAAGACTTGCCTTCCATGTATGAATACTGGCTTTAACGATAGGGTAATTTTCCGAGTTAAGCCGCACATACATTCCACACAGAACAATATCGTTTCGAAAGCACGGGTTTGTCCCACGCTTTAAGCAAGCGACGCGCAGAAGAGTCCTAATGAAAAACATGTGTTTGCTGGGCATTGCCATCAGCCTTGCCAGTCACGCTGCATGGGGTCAGGCCCTGTCGGCGCCGCTTCCAGCCAAAGAGGTGTTTGTCGCCGACCTGCTGAAGCAAATGACTGTCGATGAGAAAATCGGCCAGCTACGCTTGATCAGTATCGGCCCGGAAATGCCCCGTGAGCTGATCCGCAAGGAAATCGCCGCAGGCCGTATCGGTGGCACCTTCAACTCCATCAGTCGCGCCGAAAACCGTCCGATGCAAGATGCAGCTCAACGCAGCCGGCTTAAAATCCCGATGTTCTTTGCCTATGACGTGATCCACGGTCACCGCACCATTTTCCCGATCAGCCTGGCGCTGGCTTCCAGCTGGGACATGGATGCCATCGGCCTCAGCGGCCGCATCGCCGCCAGAGAAGCCAGCGCCGACAGCATCGACATGACCTTCGCGCCCATGGTTGATATCGCCCGTGACCCGCGCTGGGGTCGTACCTCCGAAGGCTTTGGCGAAGACACCTATTTAGTGTCGCGAATCGCCAAAGTGATGGTGCAGGCGTATCAAGGGGCCTCCCCCGCACTGCCGGGCAACATCATGGCCAGCGTCAAACACTTCGCCCTGTATGGTGCGGTAGAGGGCGGACGCGACTACAACACCGTCGATATGAGTCCGCTCCGCATGTACCAGGATTACCTGCCACCTTACCGTGCCGCCATTGATGCAGGCTCAGGCGGGGTGATGGTGGCGTTGAACTCCATCAACGGCGTCCCGGCGACCTCCAATATGTGGCTGATGCAGGACTTGCTGCGCAAGGACTGGGGCTTCAAAGGCGTGGCAATCAGCGACCATGGTGCGATTTTCGAACTGATCAAGCACGGCGTCGCCAAAGATGGCCGCGAAGCGGCCAAGCTGGCGATCAAGGCCGGTATCGACATGAGCATGAACGACTCGCTTTACGGTGAGGAGCTGCCTGGTCTGCTCAAGTCCGGCGAGGTCCCGCAAAGCGATCTGGACAACGCGGTGCGTGAAGTCCTTGGCGCCAAATACGACATGGGCCTGTTTGCCGACCCGTACCTGCGGATCGGCAAGGCCGAAGATGACCCGGCCGAAACCAACGCCGAAAGCCGCCTGCACCGTGCCGAAGCCCGCGAAGTAGCGCGCAAGAGCCTGGTACTGTTGAAGAACCGTGCACAAACCCTGCCCCTGAACAAGCAGGCCAGGATCGCGCTGGTTGGCCCCCTGGCCAAAGCACCGATCGACATGATGGGCAGCTGGGCGGCCAATGGTCAGCCCGCGCAGTCAGTGACCGTGTATGACGGCATGCGCAATGTACTCGGTGAGCACGGTTCCTTGATCTATGCCCGCGGCGCCAACATCACCGACGACACGGCCATTGTCGACTACCTCAACTTCCTCAACTTCGATGCCCCGGAAGTGACCAACGACCCGCGCCCGGCACAGGTGATGATCGATGAAGCGGTCAAGGCTGCCCGGCAAGCCGATGTGGTGGTGGCGGTGGTGGGCGAATCACGGGGCATGTCCCACGAATCGTCGAGCCGCACCAACCTCGACATTCCTGCCAGCCAACGCGCGCTGATCACCGCCCTCAAAGCCACTGGAAAACCATTGGTGCTGGTGTTGATGAACGGGCGTCCGCTGTCGATTGACGTGCAACAGCAACAGGCTGATGCCGTGCTGGAAACCTGGTTCAGTGGAACCGAGGGTGGCAATGCCATTGCTGATGTCCTGTTCGGTGATTACAATCCGTCAGGCAAGCTACCAATCACCTTCCCACGCTCTGTAGGTCAGATTCCTACCTACTACAATCATTTGAGCATTGGTCGTCCTTTCACACCGGGTAAACCGGGCAATTACACCTCGCAATACTTTGATGAGCCGAACACCCCGCTGTACCCGTTTGGCTATGGCTTGAGCTACACCGATTTCAGCCTGTCGGATGTCAGCCTCTCAGCCCGTACGTTGAAACCGGGTGCAACACTGACTGCCAGCGTGACGCTAAAAAACACCGGCAAGCGCGCCGGTGAAACGGTCGTCCAGCTGTACATCCAGGACGTCACCGCATCGCTAAGCCGTCCGGTCAAGGAGTTGAAAAACTTCCAGAAGCTGATGCTGCAGCCCGGCGAAGAGAAAGTCGTGCAGTTCAAGATCGATGAAGACGTCCTGAAGTTTTACAACGCGCAACTGAAGTACGCCGCCGAACCCGGTGAATTCAAGGTACAAATTGGCCTGGATTCGCAAAACGTCCAGCAAAACAGCTTCCAGTTGCTCTAACTTCGCGCAATTGCCCGGAAGGCCCCGAGAGGTCTCCCGGGCACTTTTCCCTCCAATCTCCGCTTGACCTTTTCTATCTTTGCCGCTGCCCCAAAATGCGTTCGGACAGCGCTGTTTTTTGTGGTAGGGTTCGCGCCCTCAAAATTCAGTCCGGGCAGTTTAATCCGGTAAAAATGGGTGACAAACGGTTCGACCTAGCAGGTACGCGGTCTGCGCTGTTTTTGTGGCTTTCATACACAAAGCGCACTACGTTTCAAGCCCGGATACTACGTTGCACATGCGTTGAAAAACGCATATCTTGTATAAATCTTGCTGAAACACACCACATATAGGGTTTCAGCAAAAAAACCAAACACAGCTCAGCTGAGAATTTCAAGTCCTTTTCTCGCGCCAGTTTGGTTGACAAAACCATTTTGAAACACTCCAACCGCCCATGCGGATGGATTCCGCTTTCCAGTCAAAAAGCCGGAAAGCGGCCTGGATGTTGCAGAGCCGAAGGCAGACTGTCATCCAGCTGGATTAAAGTTTCTGGCAGTACATTGAAACTCAGGACTTCGCAAGGAAGCGGCCCAAACTCCTTTCTGTACCTTCGAGGTCTTTATACCGACTCAACCCGGTTGTAGCGCTTCGGACGGAACGGTGGGCACCCATAAGGCGCCCAAACAAACATAGAGAATGTGGAGACACCCCCATGCAAACCGACACAACTCGCGAGAACTCGCAGGGCACTGCGTCGCAGGCCGATGATTCCAATCTGGATCTGTCTGCAACTGCACCAGGCCAATTGCGCGTGATCAAGCGTAACGGAACGGTTGTTCCTTACACTGATGACAAGATCACCGTCGCCATCACCAAAGCGTTTCTCGCAGTTGAAGGCGGCAACGCTGCTGCCTCGTCGCGTATCCATGACACCGTAGCGCGCCTGACCGAACAAGTGACCGCGACCTTCAAGCGTCGCATGCCCTCGGGCGGCACGATCCACATCGAAGAAATCCAGGACCAGGTTGAATTGGCCCTGATGCGCGCCGGCGAACAGAAAGTGGCTCGCGACTACGTGATCTACCGCGATTCGCGTGCCAAGGAACGCGCCATCCGCGCGCCGGCCGAAGAAGCTGTCCAGGCTCACCCGTCGATCCGCATCACTCTTGCCGACGGCACTTTCGCGCCGCTCGACATGGGCCGCCTGAACACTATCGTCACCGAGGCCTGCGAAGGTCTGGCTGAAGTCGACGGCGACCTGATCCAGCGCGAAACCCTGAAGAACCTCTACGACGGCGTAGCCCTGACCGACGTCAACACCGCTCTGGTGATGACCGCTCGTACCCTGGTAGAGCGTGAGCCGAACTACTCGTTCGTGACCGCTCGCCTGCTGATGGACACCCTGCGTGCAGAAGGTCTGAGCTTCCTCGAAGTGGCCGACAGCGCCACTCACCACGAGATGGCCAGCCTGTACGCCAAGGCCCTGCCTGCCTACATCGCCAAGGGTATCGAGTTCGACCTGCTGAACCCGGTTCTGGCCACGTTTGACCTGGAAAAACTCGGCAAGGCGATCAACCACGAGCGTGACCAGCAGTTCACCTACCTGGGCCTGCAAACCCTGTACGACCGTTACTTCATCCACAAGGATGGTGTGCGTTTCGAACTGCCGCAGATCTTCTTTATGCGCGTGGCCATGGGCCTGGCGATCGAAGAGAAGCAAAAAGAAGACCGTGCCATCGAGTTCTACAACCTGTTGTCGTCTTTCGACTACATGTCGTCTACCCCTACCCTGTTCAACGCCGGTACTCAGCGTCCGCAGCTGTCCAGCTGCTACCTGACTACCGTGCCGGACGACCTCTCGGGCATCTACCACGCGATCCACGACAACGCCATGTTGTCCAAATTCGCCGGAGGCCTGGGCAACGACTGGACGCCGGTGCGTGCACTGGGTTCGTGGATCAAGGGCACCAATGGCAAATCCCAGGGCGTGGTTCCGTTCCTTAAAGTCGTGAACGACACCGCCGTGGCCGTTAACCAGGGTGGCAAGCGCAAGGGCGCTGTCTGTGCCTACCTGGAAACCTGGCACATGGACATCGAAGAGTTCATCGAGCTGCGCAAGAACACCGGTGATGATCGTCGTCGTACCCACGACATGAACACCGCCAACTGGATCCCTGACCTGTTCATGAAGCGTGTCTTCGATGACGGCCCGTGGACCCTGTTCTCGCCATCCGAAGTACCGGACCTGCACGACCTGACCGGCAAGGCTTTCGAAGAGCGCTACGAGTACTACGAAGCCCTGTCCCAGTACCCGGGCAAGATCAAGCTGTTCAAGACCATCCAGGCCAAAGACCTGTGGCGCAAAATGCTGTCCATGCTGTTTGAAACCGGCCACCCATGGCTGACCTTCAAAGACCCGTGCAACCTGCGCAGCCCGCAGCAGCACGTGGGCGTGGTCCACAGCTCGAACCTGTGCACCGAGATCACCCTGAACACCAACAAGGATGAAATCGCGGTCTGCAACCTGGGCTCGATCAACCTGCCGAACCACATCGTCAACGGCAAGTTGGACACCGACAAGCTCAAGCGCACCATCGACGTTGCCGTGCGCATGCTCGACAACGTGATCGACATCAACTACTACTCGGTGCCACAAGCCCGCAACTCGAACTTCAAGCACCGTCCAGTGGGCTTGGGGATCATGGGCTTCCAGGACGCGCTGTACCTGCAGCACATTCCATACGCTTCGCAAGCAGCCGTGGAATTTGCCGACAAGTCGATGGAAGCCGTCAGCTACTACGCGATCCAGGCCTCCTGCGACCTGGCCGACGAGCGCGGCGCTTACGAGACGTTCCAGGGTTCGCTGTGGTCCAAAGGCATCCTGCCGCTGGATTCGCAACAGATCCTGATCGAACAGCGCGGCCAGAAATACATCGATGTTGACCTGAACGAATCCCTGGACTGGGCACCGGTTCGCGCCCGTGTACAAAAAGGCATTCGTAACTCCAACATCATGGCCATCGCACCGACCGCGACCATCGCCAACATCACCGGCGTATCGCAGTCGATCGAACCGACGTACCAGAACCTGTACGTGAAATCGAACCTCTCGGGCGAGTTCACCGTGATCAACCCGTACCTGGTTCGCGACCTCAAGGCGCGCGACCTGTGGGACTCGGTCATGATCAACGACCTGAAGTACTACGACGGTTCCGTGCAGCAGATCGAACGCATCCCGCAAGAGCTCAAAGAGCTTTACGCCACCGCGTTCGAAGTCGACACCAAGTGGATCGTTGACGCTGCAAGCCGTCGTCAGAAGTGGATCGACCAGGCTCAGTCGCTGAACCTGTACATCGCTGGCGCTTCGGGCAAGAAACTGGACGTGACCTACCGCATGGCCTGGTACCGTGGTCTGAAAACCACTTACTACCTCCGTGCCCTGGCTGCGACCAGCACCGAGAAGTCCACCGTCAACACTGGCAAGCTCAACGCCGTATCGAGCGGCAACAAGAGTGAAGACGTCGCCGCCGCACCTGCTGGCCCGGCTCCGGTGCCGAAGGCTTGTGCGATTGACGAGCCGGATTGCGAAGCTTGCCAATAAGCTGAGCTCCCCGGGCGGTTTAACCGCCTGACCAAAACCCCCGCACGACCCGGGCAACAATCGGGTCTGGCGGGGGTTTTGTTTTAGGGGGAGGAATACGCCCATGGGATGTGCACCGGACTCCGCGACTGCTGCGACATAGCGTGCGTAAACAGTGCGGCCACGCCTCAAAATGAATCACTCTGCCTACCCTGAATCATGCAATCACGCTGAATATGTTCACTCTGCACAGGCCCCTCTATGGCCTGTGCCCGCTTTTCCTGTTTTTACGCACTACGCTGAACAGGCCCGCTTATTGCTCTAGCCCATGGGTGCCATTGATTACGGCGTCATCCATTCGAGGCGGAGAAATACACCATGAGTTCACCCGGCGACTTTCCTTTGAGCGAAGCCCCGCGTTCAGCACGCAAAGGGCTGCTGTCAATTTCGATGGTGTTGTTCAGCTTCACCTTCTTTACCGGAACCATGTTCGCCGGCGGCAAGCTGGGCATGGCGTTCAATTTCATCGACATGCTGTGGATCGCCGCCATCGGTAATAGCCTGTTGGCGCTCTATGCCGCTGCTCTGGCGTTGATCGCCGCCCGCAGCGGCCTGAATACGGTACTGATGGGCCGCTTCTGCTTTGGCGAGGCCGGAAGTCGGCTTTCGGACTTTTTGCTCGGTTTCGCCGAACTGGGCTGGTACGCCTGGGGCACTGCGACGGTTGCGATCGTACTGGTGAAAATACTGGGACTGGCCGAGGGCTTCACCTTGCCGCTGATGGTCCTGTTCGGCCTGGGCTTCAGTATCACTGCGATCATCGGCTACAAGGGGCTGGATGTTTTGTCGCGGGTGTCAGTGCCGTTGATGTGTGCTCTGCTGGTCATCTCCATGTACATCGCCACTCAACATGTCGGCGGCTTCAAAGGGCTCGCGGCGGTGATCCCGAATGAAACCATGAGTGTCTCTGCCGCTATCACCATGGTCTTCGGCACCTTCGCCAGCGGTGCGACCCAGGCCACCAACTGGACGCGACTGTCGCGCACCGGGCGCATTGCGGTCATCGCCAGCGTGGTCAGTTTCTTGCTCGGAAATGGTTTGATGATCGTTGCCGGTGCCTGGTGCGCCATGGTGTATCAACAAGCCGACATCGTTGAAGTGATGATGCTGCAAGGCTTGTCCTTCGCCGCCGTGGTCATGCTGTGCCTCAACCTGTGGACGATCCAGGGCCCGACGATCTACAACGTCGCGGCATCGGCTTGCCACCTGGTGCGCAGCGAACGCCGTCGCACGATGACCTTGATCGCCGCCGCCATCGGAGTGGTACTGGCCATGGGCGGCATGTACGAACTGCTGATCCCGTTCCTGGTATTGCTCGGCTCCATCATTCCACCGATTGGCGGTGTCATCATGGCTGACTTCTGGTATCGCCATCGCGGTCAATACCCGGCGCTGGCCAGTGTTACGCTGCCGCGCTACAACTTGCTGGGCTTGACCGCTTATGCGCTGGGTGCGCTGCTGGCGTATTGCTCGGCATGGGTCGCGCCGCTGGTCGGGATCGTCGCTTCCGCCGTGAGCTACATCGTGCTCCTGGAAATCAGCCGCCGCTTTCAGTTACCCCGAGCTCAGGAGGAGCTTTGAGCCTGACTATCGAAGAAATTCTCGCCCTGCCCGGCTTGCAGGGCATGTCCCTGCGCGCCGGCGCCCGTAACCTGCAGCGTAATGTGCGCTGGTCGTACGTTGCAGAGAACGAAGGTATCGCCGAATGGGTCATGGGCGGCGAACTGGTATTCGTCACCGGGATCAATCACCCCCGGGATGAGGCTAACCTGATGCGCCTGGTGGCCGATGGCAATGCCAGCGGAATCGCCGGGCTGGTGATCCTGACCGGGGGCACATTCATCCAGCGCATCCCCGACACGGTGGTGGCCCTGGCCGAGCAGTGCGGCTTGCCGTTGATCGAACAACCGTACCTGCTGAAGATGGTTATCGTCACCCACCTGATCGGCACCGCGCTGGTGCAAATGGCCCAGGTCAAACGTTCACGCCATGACATCCTGGCTCAGTTGCTCAGCGGCGATTACCCGAGCCTGGCCACCGCCCGGCAGCGGGCAGCTCATTTGCAGTTGCCCCTCGACGGCCCGCGGCACCTGGTAGCGCTGCGCCTGTCAGCGGTCGGCACGCTGTTCGTCAACCATGCACCAGAAGAAGCTGAGCGCGTGTTGCAACACACTCGTCAAGCCGTGCAGGACCATCTCGACATCTGGAACCGTGGTCTGCACGATGCGCTACCAGTCATCGTGCAAGGCGACCTGTTCATCCTGTTGCTGGCAGAACGCCAAGCCATTCGCGCAGAACTGTCGATTCTTTATCAAGGGCTGCAAGCCGTCACCGGAGACATGCCGCTGTTTATGGGGCTAGCAACCAAGGTCGAGGACTGCGCGAATTACCGCCAGGCATTGAACGAGGCTCGTCAGGCGCTGGAGGTCGCGGAAAGTCTACGCCCGGACACCGGGTTGTGCGATTTCAGCGAGTTGGGGGTCCTGCGCCTGTTACAGGCCATTGGCGACCGCTCCGTGATCGATAGGTTCGTCAGGCAGACCCTTGGCCGGATGATCGAATCCCGGCGCAAGCACCCCAACAGCCTGATCGAAACCCTTGACGCGCTGCTTCAGGAAAACGGCAATGCCCTCAAGACCGCCCAGCGTCTGAACGTACATCGCAATACCATCAACCAACGGATACAACGCATCGAGCACCACAGCGGGCAATCGCTCGACGATCCCCTTTTTCGCATGAACGCTTCGGTTGCCCTCCTCGTGTGGCGCATGACTGAAGCCCAACGACAGGACCGAACATGAACATCATCAATGCCACCTTGCGTAAAACCCCAGGCCTGCACACCGTCACCTGCGAAGGTGAGCGCATCAGTGCCATCACCTTGCAATCGGGTACGGTGCTCGCCCGGGCGGGTGATATCGATGCCCGCGGGCAACTGCTGATCGCCCCTCTGGTTGAGCCTCATATCCACCTGGATGCGGCCCTGACCGCAGGTCAGCCCGAGTGGAATTTGAGCGGCACGTTGTTCGAAGGTATCGAGCGCTGGGCCCAGCGCAAGGAAACCATCACCCACGAAGACACCAAGCAACGTGCCCACACCACTCTCCGGATGCTGGCCGAACACGGCATCCAGCACGTACGCACCCATGTCGACGTGACCGATCCTACGCTGGGGGCGCTCAAGGCTTTGCTTGAAGTCCGCGAAGAAACACGCCACCTGATCGATCTGCAAATTGTCGCCTTCCCCCAGGAAGGTATTGAGTCGTATGCCGGTGGGCGCGAGTTGATGACCCGTGCGGTCGAACTGGGGGCCGATGTGGTTGGCGGTATTCCTCACTTTGAAAACACCCGCGAACAGGGAGTCAGCTCCATCAAGTTCCTGATGGACCTCGCCGAGCGTACCGGCTGCCTGGTAGACGTGCACTGCGACGAAACCGACGACCCTAATTCCCGCTTTCTTGAAGTACTGGCCGAAGAAGCACGGGGGCGCGGCATGGGCAGCCGGGTAACTGCCAGCCACACCACGGCCATGGGCTCTTACGACAATGCCTACTGTTTCAAACTGTTCCGCCTGCTCAAGGCATCGGGGATCAACTTCGTGTCGTGCCCGACCGAAAGCATTCACTTGCAAGGCCGTTTCGACAGCTACCCCAAACGCCGGGGCGTCACTCGTGTCGCCGAACTGGATCGTGCCGGAATGAACGTCTGCTTTGGCCAGGACTCGATCAAGGACCCGTGGTATCCACTGGGCAACGGCAACATTCTGCGGGTGCTGGATGCCGGATTGCACATCTGCCACATGATGGGGTTTGACGACCTGGCACGTAGCCTGGACCTGGTCACGGACAACAGCGCGCGAACCCTCAACCTCGGAGAGCGCTACGGCATTGCCGTGGGTCGCCCGGCGAATCTGCTGGTGCTGGACGCAGAGAGCGACTACGAAGCGGTACGCCGCCAGGCCAAGGCACGGGTGTCGATCCGCGGGGGCAAGGTGTTGATGACGCGCATACCGGAACAGGTTGAATTCAATGGCTGATTGAGCTGCCGCGAGACGACGCCCCGCCTCCCTCACCGGTTCATGACGGTCACCGGGAAGGCCATTGTGGTTGATGGTCAAGTGATACGGCATAATGCCCACCTGCCAAAAACCCGACTCGGGGCGCCCCTCGCACTCTATGGATAAGCATGCACGTATGGATAGCCATCAATTGTTGTATCTGCTCTACGGCGGTAATGAAGTGTACCGTCAGGAAGCCAGGTTCAGCATACTGACTGCGCTTCGAGAGCAGCGCATACCGGGTAGCTTCACGATCAGCGTAATGACTGACGAACCTCAGGCGTTTGATGGCTGGCCCGTCAATGTCATCCCCCTGACCACCGCCATGCTGGCCGACTGGAAAGGCGCCAACGGCTACACCCACAGACGCAAGGCCTGCGCCATCGCTGCCGGGGTCAAGCTCGCGGACAAAACCATTTTCGTCGACACCGATACGGTCTTTTTCAAAGACCCAGCCACTCTCTTTGAGCGCATCAACGATCATCAGTATTTGATGGATCAATTTGAGTGGACCTGGCGTGAGGCTGCCAAACGTCCTGTTTATCAGCGTTTTGCAGCCGATCTCGTGGCCCGGGGCAAAGCCCCCGCAGACACCCTGAAACTCTACAACAGCGGTATCTGCGGGATCACCCGCGCCAACACCGGACTGATGGACGCCGTGATCGCCTTGATCGATGAATGGGCGGACCATGGCAGTACCCTGCATACCATCGAACAGATCGCGGTCTCGTTCATGATGGGAGACTCGAAGGTGGTCACCGCCCGTGACTGCGTAAATCACTACTACGCCAAAAAACGCTATCACCATGC
This sequence comes from Pseudomonas taetrolens, assembly GCF_900475285.1. Lineage (NCBI taxonomy): Bacteria > Pseudomonadati > Pseudomonadota > Gammaproteobacteria > Pseudomonadales > Pseudomonadaceae > Pseudomonas > Pseudomonas taetrolens. The sequence goes on from NZ_LS483370.1 coordinate 3,506,293, forward strand.
GATGAACAAAGGCTTTTTTGAGACGTATGGCGAGCAGTACCGCAGCGACCTGCCACAACTGTCGGCAACAGTGCCGGTATTCTTCCCCGGACCGGGGCTGGTGGCACGAACACTGGCCAAAGTCCGCCTTTTGTCAGTCGCCAAACCCCTGCGTCCGGCAGCCAAGATGATCATCTATGGTCAGGCCATCTCGCCCCCCGATTACCTCGAAGCGCATTGCCGCCATGCCCTGTGGAACAGAGCGATCGAATTGATGCAGCAAAAAAACGCCACACCACTGGCCATCGAGCAGGTGATCAATGTCTGTGTCCCGACTGCCCGCCAACCCGAGTTCAAGGCATTGCTGGCGCAACGCACGGCCCTGTGAGGGGCCCCGGCTCACCCGGAGAGCGGGCACATGATCGCCCTCGGTACTGCCTCAAAAACCACAAAGCCCCGACGTGTGAGCGCCGGGGCTTTGTGTTGCATCACCGCTATCAGGTCATCTGAATGATGGTCTGCATGATGGTGCTTTGGGTCGAAATGGTTTTGGCGTTGGCCTGGTAGTTGCTCTGCGCCTTGATCAGGTCAACCAGCTCATTGGTCAGGTTGACGTTGGAGTCTTCCAGCGAGTTCGAGGCAATGGCGCCCAGCGAGCCGATCTTGGGCACGTCATAACCGGCCTGGCCCGAGGCGTAGGTTTCTTTCCAGGCGGTGCCGCCCGCCGGCTGCAAACCTTGCTCATTGGTGAAACTGGCCAGGGATATCTGGCCAATGGCGCGGCTTTGGTTGTTGCTGAAGTTGGCGAACATCACCCCTGAACCGTCGATGGTCAGATTGTTGATCTGGCCAGTGGCGTAGCCGTCCTGAGTCGGCGGGTTACGCGAGGTGTCGGTGTTGTACTGGGTGGTTTTGGTCATGTCGATGCCAATCCCGGTCCCGTTGGCCGCTGCTCCGTTGGAGACCCACTGGCCGTTGACCGTAGCGCCCGGCATCCAGTCCGCCACAGTCAGGGTGCTGCTGACAATGGGGTCCTCGCCGGCAACCGGACTTGGCGTCGAGACGCTCGACAGCGCACCGGCCGAATCAAACTCCAGGATCGAAGCGATCGGAGTCTTGGCATTTTCACCGGTCACCGGAGAGCCATCCGGATTGCGTCCGTCGATCAAGGTGTAGGTTTTCCAGGTATTGGAATCGGTTTTCACCATGTACTGATCCATCGGGTGCGGGTTGCCCTGGGTGTCGTAGACGATGGTGTTGAATTTTTTACTGTAGCTGGAGAGCTCGGCAGGATTAAAAGGGTTAAGCGTCTGATCGATCACTTCAGAATTGGAATTGAGGTTGATCGTCGAGTCAACTGAACTGCTCGCCTTGGGCGCAAGGTTAGAGGTGTCGATACGCAAGTCCGTCAGTTCGCCGTTGACGATCTTGCCGTTCGCATCCACGCCGTAGCCTTGCAAGCGCGAAGTGCCGTCGGTACTGGTCACGTAGCCATCTTTGTCAGACTTGAATGTACCGGCGCGGGTGTAGCTGAGGGAGCCGTTGTCGCTCAGGACGAAGAACCCGCTGCCTTGAATGCCCATGTCCAGCAGGTTGCCGGTGTTGTTGATCGCACCCTGGCCAAAATTTTGCGACACGTTGGCCAGGTTGACGCCACTGCCAATGGTCTTGCTGCCCACGCCCAGCTTGCTGGCCGAGTAGACATCGGCGAACTCTGCGCGGGATGCCTTGAAGCCGGTGGTCGCGACGTTGGCGATGTTGTTGCCGGTAACGTCGAGTTGTTTGTTCGCCGCATAGAGGCCGCTAAGGCCGATATTGAATGACATGTTTCTCTCCTTGAGGCGTATGAGTCGGCTTAGAGGCCAATGGTCTGGACTTTGGAAATACCAATGCTGCCCAGACCCGCGAGGTTGAGCATGATCTCGCCACCGGTCTTGCTCAGGGTCACGCTGTTTACCGTGGCTGGCAGGTAAGTCGTCAGCGCCGTGGTGCCGGTGTCGGTTTTGCTCGAGGCGGTAAAGGTGTAGTTGCCCTTGTCCAGCAACAGGCCATCGTCGTCCATGCCATCCCAGGTGAAGTCCACACTGCCGGCTTTTTGCGTGCCCAGCTCAAGGGTCCTGACCACTTCGCCGTCAGCGTTGGTAATGCTGATGACCGGCCTGGAGTCCGCGTCTGCCACCACGACCGTGCCATTGAAAGGTTTGTCGCTCGTGGGGTCGACGTAGGCTTCGCCGGTTTGCACGATCACCGAGCGGCCCACCAGCGACGAGGCCTGCAAGGCCTGCGAAGACTGGAAGTTGCCGGAAATGGCGTTGACCGAATCGTTCAGCGTCGTGATCCCTTCCAGGCTGCTGAACTGTGCCAGCTGTGCCACGAATGCGGTGTTGTCCTGCGGATCCAGCGGGTTCTGGTTTTTCAGCTGGGTGACCAGCAATTGCAGGAACGCGTCCTTGCCCAGCGCCGAACCGCTGCCGGAAACCGCTTTGGAAGCAGCGGCCAGACTGGTGTCTGTGGTCTTGGCCTGGGCAGAGTTGGCGAGCACCTGATTCAAGGTCGGGCCGCTGGTGGAATCGGTCACACTCATTTACGTCGCCCCTTATCACTGACCGAGGGTCAGGACCTTCTGCATCATGGTTTTGGCGGTGTTCATCATTTCAGCGTTGGTCTGGAACGAACGACTGGCGGAAATCATGTCGGCCATTTCTTCCACCACATTGACGTTGGGGTAATACACATAGCCCTTGGCGTCGGCAGAAGGATGGTTAGGCTCGTAACGGGCTTCAAGGGTGCTCTGGTCTTCGACCACCCCCAGAACCTGCACGCCTTGGCCGGCAGCGTCCTGGTTCTGGAACAGCGACTCTCCGGTTGCGCTTTGCGCCCCCTGGAACATCGTGGCAAACACCGGGTGACGCGCACGGTACGTCTGGTCAATGCTCGAAGACACGGTTTCGGCGTTGGCGATGTTGCTGGCAACGGTATTCAGACGCGTGGTCTGAGCACTCATGGCGCTACCGGCAATATTGAACACACTGGCTAGAGACATGAATTACTCCCCGCGCAGGGCTGACATAAGCCCTTTGAATTTGCTGTTGAGCAGGGTGAAGCTGGCCTGGAAGTTGACCGCATTCTCTGCGTAACTGGACTGTTCCAGCTGGGCGTCCACGGTGTTTTGGTCAATCGAGGGTTGCATCGGCGTGCGATACAGCAACGACTCATCGCTGCCGCTCAGGCCTTGGGCTTCGATATGGCGGGTATTGGTCTTGTTCAGGGCAAAACTGCCGTTCTGGTTTTTATCGTTCTGCGCGGCAAGCACAGAAGCAAAATCCAGATCCCGGGCTTTGTAGTTCGGGGTGTCGGCGTTGGCGATATTGTTCGCCAGTACTTCGGCGCGCTGGGCGCGAAAACCCAGGGCTTGCTCATGGATACCGAGCGCTTTATCGAAGCTGATGCTCATGTCGAAAAACCTTTGTGGGCTGACCTGAGAGATAGGTTCAGGTTTTACATAGGTTGATCAGAGCAAGTGCCGTGCCAGTTTTCACATCGCCGTATTTCAAGGCCTGGCCGGGGGAATTGAAGGCGGCAATGCCAGAAAAGCGGCAATGGATGTCCGCTGACTGCCGCTTTTCTGCCGCTTTTAATCAGCGTTCTCTGTGCAGGAGCGAGCTTGCTCGCGCCTGCAAAGGATGGCGTTGATTACTTGGCCTGGTAAATAATCCCCGGGCTGCACTGGATCATCTGGTAATGATCGGGCAAGCCGTTGAGCGCTTCTGAGGCACCCAAAAACAGATATCCCCCCGGTTTCAGGGTGCTGTGAATACGCAGCAGGATGTCTTTTTTGACCTCGGCCGAGAAGTAGATCAGGACGTTGCGGCAGAACACCACGTCAAATTTGCCAAAGCCGGCGTAGCTGTCCAGCAAGTTGAAAGAGCGAAACTCGACACGGTTTTTGATCGGCGCCTTGAGCACCCAGCGCCCAGGACCCTTGGGGTCGAAATAACGCTGCAAACGCTCCTGGGACAAACCGCGGCCAATCGCCAGGTTGTCGTACTCACCGGTTTTGCACGTCGAGAGCATCGAGGCCGACAGGTCGGTGGCCATGATTTGCACCCCCGCCCGCAACTGCCCCAGATTGCTGCGCTCGAACTCGTCGATGGTCATCGACAGTGAAAACGGTTCCTGGCCAGACGAACACGCCGCCGACCAGATGCGCAAGCGTTGACCCGGGCTAGCCTTGATCAGCTCGGGCAGGACTTTGTTCTTTAGCACTTCGAAGGGATAGGTATCCCGAAACCACAGGGTTTCGTTGGTGGTCATGGCATCGACCACCTGCTCGCGCAGCCCGCTGCGCGGCTGGCTCTGAATCCGCTGAATCAGCTCGCCCAGCGACTTGATACCTTGCTGCTCCATCATCTTGTTGAGACGGCTGGAGACCAGGTACTGTTTGTTTTCACCCAGCAAAATGCCACAGGCTTTTTCCAGGAAAACCCGGAACTGTTCAAAATCCAAATTAGCCGTCGACAAATGATCCCGCCTCTTAAATCGTGTTGACCGCCAGGGGCTGCGCCCCTAGCTAAGGTCTGATGCTTTGATCCGGTCAACTACCCGGGATGCCAGGTCATCAGGTCGAAACTTGGCCAAAAAGTCATCGGCACCGACTTTTTTGACCATTGCCTGATTGAAGACCCCGGACAACGAAGTATGCAGAATGATGTGCAGGTTGTGCATGCGTGGATCGTTCCGGATCTCGGCAGTCAAGGTATAGCCGTCCATTTCCGGCATTTCGATGTCCGAGATCATCATCAAGAATTCCTCAGACGGATCCTTGCCCTCTTCTACCAGCTTGCGCAAGTAGTTCAAGGCCTGGCGTCCGTCGTTGAGCGACACCACCTCAACACCCACCGTTTGCAGGCAACGGCTCACCTGTTTGCGCGCCACCGACGAATCGTCGACCGTCAGCACCCGCAATGCGATCGCCTTGCTCTGGATATCGACATCCACCACTCCTTGGGAAATGGTTTCAGACGAGGGTGAAACCTCAGCCAGAACCTTTTCAACATCGATGATCTCGACCAGTTGATCGTCCATCCGGGTCACCGCCGTCAGGTAATGGTCGCGCCCGGTGCCCTTGGGTGGCGGATGAATATCCTCCCAGTTCATATTGACGATCCGTTCGACCGATCGAACCAGAAACCCCTGGGTCCGGGTGTTGTACTCCGTGATGATAACGAACGGGTTGCTCTGGTCTTTCAACGCACCGAACCCGGTGGCCATGGCCAGATCAAGAATCGGAATGGTCGTTCCGCGAATACTCGCCACGCCACACACCACCGGATTGGACTTGGGCATGACCGTCAATGTCGGGCACTGCAGCACCTCCCGCACCTTGAATACGTTGATCCCGTAAAGCTGCGGCCCATCCAGACGAAACAACAACAGCTCCAGGCGGTTTTGACCCACCAGTTGAGTGCGCTGGTTAACCGCATCCATCACCCCAGCCATACTCAGATCCTCTTAAAACTTTAAGTTGCGGCGCAAAGCCCGCGAAACGGCACGGGCTTTGCTATTTATCCGGCATGAACGCAAAAACGACAAAATCCTGCCACTGGCCACTCATGCACTCTGTGTACCGTGGCCTGGGCATCGTGACGGCTGCGGGCCTGTTGGGCGCTGGCACTCAGGCCCACGCCGACGCTTTTACATCGCCTGATCAGCTTATCGGCGTGACCCAGGGCTTTCTTGAATTTGCCGTCGAAGACTATCTCGCCACTCGTCAGACAGAAGGCCGCTACGAGATACAGGTCAACACTCTGGACCCGCGCCTGCGCCTGGCCCACTGCGACAAGGAATTGACAGCCAGCCTCGAAAGTCCGGCGCAACCCATGGGTCGCGTGACCGTACGCATCCGCTGTGACGGCCTCTCGCCCTGGACCATCTTCGTGCCGGCCCAGGTCAAACTGTTCCGCGAGGTGGTCACGGTGGCCCACCCGCTCAAGCGCGGCATGTTGATCGACTACGCCGATGTCACCCTGCGCGAGCGGGATATCAGCCAGATCAATCAGGGGTATTTGACTGCCGTCGAGCTGGCGGTGGGGCAAAAACTGTTGCGGCCCATGGTGACCGATCAGGTCTTGACCCTCACCCACCTGGAACAGGCAGCGGCCGTACGCAAGGGCGATCAGGTCGTGATCAATGCCCGCAGCGGCACGTTAAGTGTCAAAATGCCCGGCGAAGCCCTGTCCGATGGCGGCCTCAGCGAGCAGATCCGGGTTCGTAACCTGAACTCCAAACGCGTGATCCGGGCGCGAATCATCGCACCGGGGCAAGTTGAGGTAGCCTTGTAGGAAAGTTGGCGTCAGTCTCGCTGCTTTCCTACACTGTGACTTGACGCAGATCAGTACCCGTCGGCGCCGACCTATGATTAATCGAGCCTAAAGTTTTCCCGGGTATGGCCGAAAACATGGCAAGCGTCCAAATACCCAGAGGTTTTGCATCATGGTCATCGACTTCAGTCGTCTTAACAGCGCACCGCCTTTAACCGGCAGTACGCGCAGCAGCAACCATCAGGAAGCAGGCAGCGCCACGCAAGCGGCCCCTGCACCCAGCCCTGAGCAAGCCAGCGCTCCGAGCGGGGAATCGGTTCGACTGAGCCCCGAAGCTCAACAGTTGCAGAAAATCGGCGACGCGTTGCGTGAACAACCGGCAGTCGACAGCAGTCGTGTGGCCGAACTGAAACAAGCCATCGCCGATGGCAGCTATAAAGTCGACAGCCAACGGGTCGCCGGCAAACTGCTTGAAATGGAAGCCCAGCGCTAGCCCCACGGCCAGTGCAGGCTTTTGGACGCTTAACTCCCAGAGCCCAGCATGCACGACACCCAATTACTGCAATTGATCAACGACGACCTGGCACCGGCCGAGCAACTGCTTGGCCTGCTGCAGGACGAGCACATCGCCCTCAAGGGCCGCGACATGCAGGTGCTGGAAAAGATTCTGGCGCGTAAACAATCGTTGATCATTTTGCTTGAGCAACATGGCCGCAGACGCAGCGAGATTCTGGCGGGCCTCGGCCTGACCACCAACCGCAGCGGCCTCGAAAGCCTTGCCAGCCACTCAAGCGTGGGTCAGCAGTTGCTCAGCCAGAGCGATGCCCTGAATCACCTGCTGGCTCAATGCCAAGCCGCCAACGTGCTGAACGGGCAATCGATCCAGACCCAGCAGGCAATCACTGCCAATCAGTTGCGCATCCTGCATGGCGGCGAAGCCCCGACGCTGTATGACGCACGAGGCTCGACGTCGATGCTCAGCAAACCTCGCGCCTATAGCCAGGTTTGAAGCCCGGCCTACACGCGCTCTGACGCGTCCGGATCGGGCTCTGGCCCGACCGTTTCACTGTCTGGTTCCGGCTCTGGTTCCGGCTCGATGTTATCCACCATCTGGTCTTGCACCACTTGCTCATCCACACGCGGGTCGAGCGCGGCAACCAGCGGCGAACTGGACATGCTGTCGGGCATGGCCACGTGATGCAGCGGAGCGTCGTCGACCTGGTGCAGGTTAGTGACTGCATTCGGGCGAATGCGCCATACCAGAGTCAGACTGGCCACGCTGAAAAACGCGTACAGCATCTGGCTCCCCCATACCTTCATCAATACGCCCGCGACCAATGGCCCGATGCTTGCGCCGATGCCGTAGGTCACCAGCAACATCGCGGTCAACGACACGCGGCGCTCCGGCTCAATGTGGTCATTGGCGAAAGCCACCGCCAGCGGATAGATGCAAAACTGCACCAGTGCGCTCAGGCCACCGGCCACGAACAGCACTTCAAGCGGTACCGCCGGCAAGATCGCCAGCGGCAACGAGGCTATTGCCAGCAGGAAGGCGAAGATACGAATCAGCAGCGGCCGGTCATAGCGGTCCGACAACCAGCCCAGTGGCCATTGAGCCACCAGCCCGGCGAAAATGCAGCAGCCCATGTACAAACCGACCAGCTCGGTAGAGAGCCCTTGCTGAGCGGCATACAGCGGTGCCAGGCCGTAGAACGCACCGACCAGCAAGCCGGCGCCCAGCACCGCAATCAACGATTGCGGTACGCGCTTCATGAAGAACTTCGGGTCCATCGGCGCCGGGTGCAAGGGCGCCGGGTGAATGCGCCGGGTCATCGCCACAGGCACCAGGCACAGGGCAAAACACAGCGCCACCAGCATCAGCAGCTCAAGCCCCAGCGCCGGGTGAACCACCAGAATCAGTTGCCCCAGCACCAGGCCCAGGTAGGACGCAATCATGTACAGGCTGAAGACCACGCCACGCTGCTTGGCATCAGCCTGCTCATTGAGCCAGCTTTCGATGACCATGTACTGGCACATCATCCCCAGCCCCACGATCACCCGCAGCAGCAGCCATAGAGGCAACCAGTCGGTCAGTCCGTGACACAGCACTGCGGCACCGACGATGCCGGCGCACGTGGCGTAGGCGCGGATATGTCCGACCCGGGCGATCAGCCGATGGCCAATCTTGCCGCCCAGCACCAGACCAAAATAGTTGGCCGCCATCAAGGCACCGACCCACAGGCCGTCGACATTGTCTGCCGCCAGCCGCAGTGCCAGATAGGTACTCAAAAGCCCCGAGCCGATCAACATCATCAGCGAGGCAAAATATAACGCTCGAAAAGACTTCCAGATTTGGCGCATGGCTTTACGTGCGGCTCCTTGTGCGAGCAGTCAGCCAGTAAACGATAGCTGACTGCCACGGGTTCAAACAGTAAAGCCTGAGCCGTTATCCGTCTGAACGATTAAGCCTGAGCCGCCAGTACGCGACGCTCCCAGGGCGTGATTTCATCATAGAAGCTTGTGAGTTCAAGGGTTTTGGTCGCGACGTAGCCTTCAATGAAGTCTTTGCCGAACAACGCTTTTGCCAAGTCACTGCGTTTGAGACGCTCGAGGGCGGCATGCAACGTACATGGCAAGGACAACGCCTCGGGCACTTCGAACTGACCCTGAATGGCCGCGGTCGATTCCAACTCATGCTCGATACCATGCAAACCCGCCGCCAGACTGGCCGCAATCGCCAGGTACGGGTTAGCGTCAGCGCCCGGCAAGCGGTTTTCGACCCGCCGCGCCACAGGCGAGCTGGCAGGTATGCGCAGACCGGCCGCGCGATTATCGTGGGACCAGCACGCATTGTTCGGAGATGCATACGGGTGACACAGGCGCTGATACGAATTGACGTTCGGTGCAAACAACGCGGTGAAGTCTGCCATGCCGGCCTGCTGCCCGCCGATAAAGTGCCGGAATGTCGCAGTCGGCTGCCCCGCCTCGTCGCTGAAGACATTGCGTCCGCTGCCCAGTTCTACCACGCTTTGGTGAATGTGCATCGAACTGCCAGCCGTGTGTGCCAGCGGCTTGGCCATGCAGACCACGGTCAGGCCGTGCTTGAGGGCAACTTCCTTGAGCAGGTGCTTGAACAAAAAGGTCTGGTCGGCAATCAGCAGCGGATCGCCGTGCAGCAGGTTGATCTCGAACTGGCTGACGCCCATCTCGTGCATGAAGGTGTCACGCGGCAAGCCCAATGCCGCCATGCCGGCATACACTTCGTTGAAAAATGGGCGCAGGCCGTTATTGGAGCTGATGCTGAAGGCCGAGAAACCGTCCTCACGACGACCATCGAGCCCCAGAGGCGGACGGAACGGCTGGGTCGGGTCGGTGTTGGGCGCAAAGACAAAGAACTCAAGCTCGGTCGCCACGACCGGCGCCAGCCCGCGTGCAGCATAACGCGCGATCACGGCCTTCAATTGAGCGCGGGTCGACAGGCTCGAGCCCTCGCCAGTCAGCTCATCCGCATCACAGATCGCCAACGCCCGTGGCGGCTCGCTCCAGGGCAAAACATGAATGTGCGCCGGGTCTGGCACCAGAGCCAGGTCGCCATCATCGCTGCCGTAAAAACGTGATTCGGGATAACCGCCCATGATGCATTGCAGCAATACGCCACGGGCCATCTGCAGGCGTCGTCCCTCGAGGAATCCCTCGGCGGTCATCACTTTGCCCCGCGGGACGCCATTCAAATCGGGGGTTACACATTCAATCTCATCAATGCCGGTCAGTCGCTGCGCGAGAGAGCCCTGGCCATCGGTCGTCATGACACTTTCCTTGTTGTTGTACAGGCCGCGAACGGCGACCCGTACAAAATACGCACCACCTGTTCGAGATTTCAAGCGAGTCCCGCACAAAATCCGCTCTTCCCCTGATCAGCCGGTGTCGATCGCCGGCTGTCGATGACCTCATGGGTCATGTTATTTCCTCTCTCCAGACCCAACATGTCTACATACGACACTCACTTGATCACCGACTCCACTGCCGTCCATTGAGCGAACAGATGAAATCTTCGAGCGGCACAATTTGCCGTCTAGACTCAACGACGCGTGTGTCCAGGAAGACCCGGCAGGCCAAACCTGCGCCATGTTGCCAAAAGGGAAAACCATGAATCGATCTGTGTTCACAATGCCCCGTCTTTGCGCCAGCCTGATCCTGGCCGGTATGTTCACCCCGATGACGCTTGCCCAAACCACCAGCAGCGAGGCTTACGTGCTGGATAAAGTGGTCCAGGTCAGCCGCCACGGGGTGCGACCGCCGACTGAGTCCAATGAAAAACTGCTGACGGCCGTGACACAACGGCAATGGCCAACGTGGCTGGTGCCTTTTGGCAACCTCACGGGTCATGGCTACACCGGTGCGGTTGAAATGGGCCGCTACCGTGGCGACGTGCTGCGCAACGCCGGTCTCATCCCTCAAGGCTGCCCGGACGCCGGACAGCTACTGGCGCACTCCAGCCCCATGCAGCGCACCAAAGCCACTGCACAGGCCTTGCTCGATGGAATGTTCCCGGGCTGCGGCTTCCAGCCAACCTATGTCAGGGGTTCCCAGGACGCCTTGTTTCAGGCCAATGAAATGAAGTTTGCCGCCCTTGATCCGGAAAAAGCCAAGGCGGGCATCCTCAAAGCACTGGGTGGCAGTGTCGAAGCCGCCCAGGCCCGCTATAAGCCCTACGAAGACAAGCTCAGGGCCGTGGCCTGCCTGCCCGACGCCGATTGTCCGTACGGTAAGCAAGCCTGGACGCTGGAAGAAAACGCCAAGGGCCGTTTTTCGATCAAGGGCCTGAGCGCCGGTGCCAACATGGGCGAAGTGTTCCGCCTGGAATACAGCCAGGGCCTGCCGCTGGATAAAGTCGCGTTCGGCCATGCCCGTAGCGCAGCCGAAGTCTCTAGCCTGATGGTGCTGACCAAAGCCAAATATGATTTCGTCAACGACATCCCCTACATCGCCAGCCGCGGCGCGTCCGAGTTGATGAACCAGATCTCGCTGGAACTCAAGCAAGGCACCCCGCTGGCCAGCACGCGCACTGAAAGCACCCCGCCCGATGTACCGCTGATGCTGCTGGTCGCCCACGACACCAACATCTCGTACCTGCGTACCATGCTCGGGTTCAACTGGAAGCAAGGGGATTACATCGACAACAACATCCCGCCCGTGGGGACGCTGCAGTTTGAACGTTACAAGGAAGTCAAAACCGGTGAATACTTTTTGCGCATCGGCTTTGAGGCCCAGTCGATGGATCAGATTCGCAACCTGATCACGCTGAGCGAAACCGCAAAACCCTACCGCACGGACTTCGCAAGCAGCAAGGACTGCCGCACGACGAGCCTCGGCCTGCTCTGCCCCCTCAAAGACGCGATCTCAACCGTTGATAAAAATATCGACCCGACAGCGCTGACGCCTTACACCTTTCAGTAAGCCTGTGCCCCATAAACGCCCTGCCCGCACCCGGCAGGCGTTTACACCAGTAGATACCCTGCAGTGACGTGAGATACATTGAAACGGCTTGTCATCAAAACAACAGCCCGTCATCTCACAAAGGGTGCCTCTTGAATACCAATCAAAAACTGAGAACGTTCGACCTGATTCGCGAAGCCGTACTGCCTGAGTATCGCGACCGCGTTAATGACTACCTGAGCCTCTACGAAGACGCGCTGCACGATGAACCGGCACAGCCTGAACACGTGCATGCCATCGCCCATCAACTCAGAGGCTACTTGCGCGGCCTGAACACCACCCGGGTGCTGGGTATGGCCGACTGGGAAGAGCTGGACCGCCGTGTGACCGAGTCCTGGCTGTGACGCCTGCGCCCGCTCCGGTGAACGGCCTGACTCACTGCGGGGTTTATTGAGCGTTACGGCTGAAGATCCGGATCACTTCATCCAGATGCTCGGCCATTGCCTGTCGCGCCGCTTCGGGGTCGTGCTGCTCGAGGGCCTGCAGCACACGCCGGTGCTCATCTTCGGAGCGATGAGGCATATCGCCCGAGGTGTAGTGACTTTGCAAACGCTGGAACATGCTGCCGTAACGATGCCCCAACAGGTGCTGAATCATCAGGGCGTACGCCGGGTTGTCCGATGCCTGCGCAATGCGGATATGGAACAGCCGATCACCGGGATGCGTGTGGGAGCCTTCGCGGTTGTCGCGGGTATTACGCTCGAACGCCTCGCGAATGCCCGCCAGTTCTTCGTCGCTGGCATTCACCGCCGCCAATGCCGCGGCTTCCGGCTCGATCAGGCGACGAGCTTGAAGTAACGCAAAGGGCGGGATCTCGGCACTGAAGTCGACTTCAATGCCCAGCTCCGGGTCCAGCTCTTTCCACTGATCACGGGTGGCTTGGGCCATTACGGGCTCGTCGGAGACTGCCCTCATGGGCGGTTCACACACCAGCACCCCATTCCCGACGCGTACATCCACCAGCCCGATTACTTCCAGAGCGATCATGGCTTCTCGTACCGAGGCTCGACTCACACCCAGTAATTTGGCCAACTCGCGTTCTGCGGGCAAGCGGCTGCCCGGTGGGAACTCGCCGCTGTCGATCAGTGCTCGCAGCTGATCAGCGATCTGCCGGTAAAGTCTTTGGTTATCAATAACTTGAAATGGCATTGTGGAATTAGCCCTGGTGTTGACAGCGGTCTACGAGCCGTTCTCGAGAAAAAAGACGCTTGTTGAGACGTGAGGTGCATGCTACAAAAGGCTCAATGGCCTGACCATTGAACGACTAACGTAATGCGATCATAGCAAACCTTATCCCGTTCATTGCCTGGTTTTGCCATTCACTGCGTCACCAATGGCCTGACCATTGGGCCAAATAACAATAATGAACATCGTCAGGGAGCCCCCATGAATCTTTCCGGCAAACGCGTGCTGATCACCGCAGCCGCTCAAGGCATAGGTCAAGCCACTGTACAGGCCTATCTCGCCGCAGGCGCCGAAGTCTTCGCCGCCGACATCAATGCAAGCGCACTCGAAGCCCTTGAAGGGGCGCACAAACATCAGCTGGACGTTACCGACGCAGCCGCCATCGAGCGCCTGGCCGCACAACTGGGCCCACTGGATGTGCTGTTCAACTGCGCGGGCGTCGTGCACAGCGGCAACATTCTCGAATGCAGCGAAACAGACTGGTCCTTTGCCCTGGACCTTAACGTCACGGCCATGTACCGCATGATCCGCGCATTTCTGCCGGGGATGCTGAGCAACGGCGGCGGCTCGATCATCAACATGGCCTCGGTCGCCTCCAGCGTCAAAGGCGTGCCCAACCGTTTTGCCTACTGCGCCAGCAAAGGTGCGGTGATCGGCCTGACTCGCTCGGTGGCCGCTGATTTTGTCAGCCAGAACATCCGCTGCAACGCCATTTGCCCCGGTACGGTGGACTCCCCCTCTCTGCGTCAACGCATCAGCGAGCAAGCATTGCGCGAAGGTCGCCATGTCGATGAGGTATATGCCGCCTTTGCCGCACGCCAGCCCATGGGCCGCATTGGTACCGCCGAAGAGATCGCGCAATTGGCGCTGTACCTGGGGTCGAGTGCCAGCGGTTTCACCACCGGCACGGCACAAATCATCGATGGCGGCTGGAGCAACTGATCCAGCGGCTACAGGTTTTATTGCACTCTCATTATTTGACCAAGGAACTCATATGAAACTGCTGCGCTACGGTGAAAAAGGCCAGGAACGTCCCGCCCTGCTCGATAACAACGGCCAACTGCGTGATTTGTCCGCAGTGGTCACTGATATCGCAGGCGACACGCTAAGCCCGCAAAGCATTGCCCGCCTGCAAGCTATCGACCCCTCCACCCTGCCACGGGTTGAAGGCTCGCCACGTATCGGCGCCTGCGTCGGTCAGGTTGGAAAGTTCATTTGCATCGGCCTCAACTATGCCGATCACGCCGCCGAAACCGGAGCCGCCATTCCTGCCGAACCGGTGGTGTTCAACAAATGGACCAGCGCGATCGTCGGCCCGAATGACGACATTGAAATCCCGCGCAATTCCCGCAAAACCGACTGGGAAGTCGAGCTGGGCGTGGTGATCGGCAAAGGCGGCCGCTACATCAGTGAAAGCGATGCGCTTGAGCACGTGGCCGGTTATTGCGTGATCAACGACGTGTCCGAACGCGAGTTCCAGCTGGAGCTGGGTGGCACCTGGGACAAGGGCAAAGGCTGCGATACCTTTGGCCCGCTCGGCCCATGGCTGGTGACCCGAGATGAAATCGCCGACCCGCACCAGCTCGACCTGTGGCTGGAAGTGGATGGCAAGCGTTATCAGAACGGCAACACCCGAACCATGATTTTCCAGATCCCGAAAATCGTCAGCTACCTCAGCCAGTTCATGAGCCTGCAACCCGGTGACGTGATCTCCACCGGCACACCGCCCGGGGTTGGCCTGGGTATCAAGCCCGAGCCGGTTTACCTGCGCGCCGGCCAGCACATCCGCCTGGGCATCAGCGGGCTGGGCGAGCAACAGCAACGTACCGTAGATGCCGACTGACAGGGAGAGCCACCATGACCACTATTACTGCTGTTCGGGTTGAAGACATTCGCTTCCCTACCTCGCAATCCCTGGACGGTTCTGACGCGATGAACCCGGACCCGGATTATTCTGCGGCCTATGTCATCCTCGAAACCGATACCCCCGGCCTGCAAGGCCATGGCCTGACGTTCACCATCGGCCGCGGCAACGAGATCTGCTGCGCATCGATCAACGCACTGGCCGGCCTGCTGGTCGGGTTGAAACTGGAATGGATTGCCGAGGACATGGGGCGATTCTGGCGCCATGTAACCAGCGACAGCCAATTGCGCTGGATCGGCCCGGACAAAGGGGCGATCCATTTGGCGACCGGCGCTGTAGTCAATGCGGCATGGGATCTGTGGGCCAAGGCCGAAGGCAAGCCTGTGTGGCGCCTGGTGGCTGACATGAGCCCCGAGCAACTGGTGCGCTGCATTGATTTCCGCTACATCACCGACTGCATCACCCCGGATGAAGCCCTGCACTTGCTGCGTGAGCGTTCGAAGGGCAAAGCCGAGCGCCTGGCCTTGCTCGAAGCCGAAGGTTACCCGTGCTACACCACTTCCGCCGGATGGCTGGGTTATGCCGATGAAAAACTCCGCCGGCTATGCCAGGAAGCCGTGGATGCGGGCTTCTCCCACGTCAAATTGAAGGTTGGCCATGACCTGCAGGATGACATCCGCCGCGTCCGGATCGCCCGCGAAGTGCTGGGGCCGGATCGCCAGTTGATGATCGACGCCAACCAGGTGTGGGAGGTGGACGCCGCCATCGATTGGGTGCGCGAACTGTCATTCGCCAACCCGTGGTTCATCGAAGAACCCACCAGCCCCGACGACGTGGAGGGTCATCGCAAAATCCGCCTCGGTGTGGCTCCGGTCAAGGTCGCCACAGGCGAGATGTGCCAGAACCGTATCGTGTTCAAGCAACTGATCATGCGTGAAGCCATCGATGTGGTGCAGATCGATGCCTGCCGTCTGGGCGGGGTCAATGAAGTGCTCGCGGTGATGCTGATGGCCGCCAAATACAACTTGCCGGTGTGCCCGCATGCCGGTGGCGTTGGTTTGTGCGAATACGTACAGCATCTGTCGATGATCGACTACCTGTGCATCGCCGGTACTCACGAAGGCCGCGTGGTGGAGTTTGTCGACCATCTGCACGAGCACTTCGAAGACCCTTGCGTGATTCGCAATGCCGCGTACATGCCACCGCAAGCACCGGGGTTTTCGATCCAGATGAAAGCCGCGTCCCGCGAACAGTACCGTTACCGGGGTTAAACCAGACGTTTCAGCGGACGGAGTACAACAATAATGTCGTCCCGACACTCACTTCGGCTGGATGCTCACCAGCATTTCTGGCGCTATGACACCGCCAGCTATCCATGGATTGGCCAGGACATGCCCTGCTTGCGCCAGGATTTCCAGCCGGACGATCTGCGGCCGCTGCTGGATGCAGCCGGGTTTGACGGCTGTATTGCGGTGCAAGCCCGGGCCTGCGAAAGCGAAACCGATCAGTTGCTGCTACTGGCTGAACGTTACCCGTGGATTCGCGCCGTGGTGGGTTGGGTCGACCTGTGTGCCAGCGACCTTGAGCAGTCGCTGGAACGCTGGGCACAAGCCCCGGCATTGCGGGGCTTTCGCCATCAGTTGCAGGACGAGACCTCGCCCGCCGGGTTTATGCAAAAGGCCGAATTCCAGCGTGGCCTCGCCACGCTGCAACGTCAGGGGCTGGTCTATGAAGTGCTGGTCAAGGCAAAGGATCTGGGCGCGGTCACCGCGCTGTGCCACCAGCATGACCGGCACCACCTGGTGCTCGATCATCTGGGCAAGCCCGATGTGCAAGGCAACGATTTGAACGCCTGGGCCAAGCAGCTCGCGCCGCTGGCCGCCCTGTCCCATGTCAGTTGCAAACTGTCGGGGCTGATCACCGAGGCCCATTGGCAGCATTGGCATAACGCGCAATTGACCCCCTACCTGGAAACCGCGCTGGAACTGTTCGGTCCTGAACGCCTGATGTTTGGATCGGACTGGCCGGTGTGCCTGTTGGCCAGCGACTACCAGGCCACCTGCAGCCTGGTCGGTAGCGTGTCACAGCACGCGGCCATTTGGGGGGAGACGGCGTGCCGCGTCTACAACATAGAAGGAACGACTCGATGAATCTGTATCTGCAAAACAAGGTTTTTATCGTGACTGGCGGCGGCTCGGGGATTGGCGCCGCCATCTCCTTGGGACTGGCCGACGAAGGCGCGATCCCGGTGATTTTCGGCCATAGCCCGCTGTCCGAAGAACTGGCCCGGGAGCTGGATCAGCGCGGTGGCCAAAGCCTGTTTGTGCAGGTCGAGTTGCGCGACGAAGACGCTTGTCGTGCCGCGGTCGCCACCGTGCTGCAACGTTTCGGACGGATCGATGGACTGGTCAATAACGCCGGCGCAAATGATGGTGTCGGGCTGGAGGCCGGGTGCTCCGCTTTTGTGGAATCTCTGGAAAAAAACCTGATCCATTACTACCTCATGACCCATTTGTGCGTGGACGCACTCAAGGTCACCCGCGGCGCCATCGTCAATATCAGCTCCAAAACCGCGCTCACCGGCCAAGGCGGCACCAGCGGCTACACCGCCGCCAAAGGCGCACAGCTATCGCTGACTCGGGAGTGGGCCACTTCACTGCTGGGCGACGGAATCCGGGTCAACGCCGTGATCCCGGCGGAAGTCATGACCCCGTTGTACGAGCGCTGGATCGACACCTTTGCCGACCCCAAGGCCAAACTGGCGAGCATCGTCGAAAAAATCCCTTTCGGCCAACGCATGACCACGGCTGAAGAAATTGCCGACAGCGTGCTGTTCCTGTTGTCGTCACGTGCATCCCACACCACCGGGCAGTGGCTGGTGGTGGATGGCGGCTACACCCATCTGGACCGGGCGCTGACATGAACCGCCAATGCATGGCCCTGGACTTGAAGGACGACCCGGCACTGATCGCCGAGTACGAGCGTCTGCACCAGCACATCTGGCCGCAGATCAGCGCCCATCTGCGCCAGCACGGCGTGCTCGACATGCAGATATGGCGCCTGGGCACGCGGTTGTTCATGGTCATGGACACCGCCTCCGACTTCAACGCCAAGGCCTTTGCCCGGATCAGCGCCAGCGACCCGCAGGTACAGGAATGGGAAGCGCTGATGTGGCGCTTTCAGCAGCGCACGCCCTGGACCTTGCCCGATGAAAAATGGGCGCCGATGAGCCAGATTTTCAGCCTGTCGCACCAGACGGGTCCGTAGCCGCTGCCGGAGGCTGCGTCCGATGGCCCAGCCATCATTAAACCTGAACACACGTTTACCGGTAACACCGAAAACCCTGACTTTACGACGGTTCTACCGCCGGATGCAGCCTTCGGCGGCTGCGAGCGGTTGAGCACTCACAACAATAAAAAGGAGAGGCGTCATGTCAACCAAGCACCCGAACGTCGCAGCACCGCCCTTCGCGCGGGAGGTTACTTCCTATCGCTGGGCCCTGATTCTAGTGACCTGTCTGTTCTTTCTCTGGGGGCTGTCCTATGGGCTGCTGGATGTGCTGAACAAGCATTTCCAGGACACCCTGCATGTCACCAAAGCGCAATCCGGCCTGCTGCAAAGCGCCTATTTCGGGGCCTATTTCCTGATCGCTCTGCCCGCCGGTTTCCTGATGGATAAATACGGCTACAAGGCGGGAATTTTGCTCGGTCTATGCCTCTATGCCACTGGCGCAGTGCTGTTCATGCCAGCCGCTGCCGCGCAGAGTTTTCAGTTCTTTCTGTTCGCCCTGTTCGTGATCGCCTGCGGCCTGGGCTGCCTGGAAACTGCGGCCAACCCTTACGCCACGGTGCTGGGTGAACCGGCCGGGGCCGAGCGACGCCTCAACCTGGCGCAGTCGTTCAACGGGCTGGGGCAATTTTTCGGACCGCTGATTGGCGGCGCGCTGTTTTTCAGTGGCGCCAACAGCACCGACACCACGCAATCACTGCAAATGACCTATCTGGTGATTGCCGCACTGGTGTTGCTGGTGGCCATTCTGATCGCCCGTACACCGTTGCCTGATCTGCGTGAGCAGGAAGTTCAGGTCCAACAACACGACCACAAGACCCTGTGGCAACACCGCGAGTTCGTCGCCGGGGTGATTACCCAGTTTTTCTATGTCGGCGCGCAGGTCGGCGTGGGGGCGTTTTTCATCAACTACGTGACTGAACACTGGGCGCAAATGAGCAGCCAGCAAGCGGCGTATCTGCTGTCGATTGCGATGCTCAGTTTCATGTTTGGACGCTTCTTCAGCACCTGGCTGATGGGCCGCATCAATGCCCAACGCCTGCTGCTGGTTTATGCCCTGATCAACGTCGGGCTCTGTGCTCTGGTGGCGCTCGGCCTGGAAGGTGTGTCAGTGGTTGCGCTGGTGGCGATGTTCTTTTTCATGTCGATCATGTTCCCGACCCTGTTTGCGATGGGCGTGAAAAACCTCGGCCCGCACACCAAGCGCGGCAGCTCGTTCATGATCATGGCCATTGTCGGCGGTGCGCTGCTGCCCTACGTCATGGGCCTGGTGGCTGACCACTCTTCCACCGCCGTGGCGTACCTGCTACCGATGGGCTGTTTTGTGATCGTTGCGGTTTATGCCCGTGGCGCCCTGAAGAAAAACTGATTGCTGTACTCCACAAAAAAAACAATCGGAGCACCTCATGTCAAATCCCGTACTCCAACAAGCGCTAAGCAAGATTCGCTGGCGCATCCTGCCCTTTGTCGCACTGATGTTCGCCATGGCGATCATCGACCGCTCCAATATCGGTTTTGCCAAGCATGCCTTCCAGGCGGACACCGGCCTCAGCAACGCGGCATTTGCCTTGGGCGCGGGGATTTTCTTCATCGGCTATGCGGTGTTTGAAGTCCCGAGCAACCTGATGCTGCACAAGATTGGTGCCCGCATCTGGCTAAGCCGGATCATGGTCACCTGGGGCCTGGTGTCGGCGGCGATGATGTTTGCCCACGACGAAACCAGCTTCTACATCCTGCGCTTTTTGCTGGGCGTAGCCGAAGCCGGCCTGTCGCCGGGCGTGGTGTTGTACCTGACCTACTGGTTCCCGCAGAACCAGCGCGGCTCGGCCTACGGCATCTATTACTTCGGCGTGCCCGTATCGCTGATGGTCGGCGGGCCCGTGTCGGGCTGGTTGCTGGAAACCGCCCAATTCGGCCTCACCGGCTGGCAATGGATGTTTGTGACTGAAGGCCTCGCGGCTTCGATCATCGGCGTGTTTGCGTTCTTTTACCTGACCGACAAACCCCGCGATGCCAAGTGGCTGAACAACGAAGAAAAGGTCGCGATCGAGCACGAACTTGAAAAAGAGCACCTGCAAAAAGCCAACAAGGGACCGTCTTCGTGGCGTGCGGCAATGATCAACCCCGTGGTGCTGTACTTCACCCTGATCTACTTCACCATTCAGGTCAGCGTGTATGGCGTACTGTTCTACCTGCCGACGCGGATCGCCGAACTGCTGGGCACCGGCATTGGCTTGAAAGTTGGCTTGCTGACATCAATTCCGTGGATTGCCACCGTGATCATGCTGTATGCCGTCACCCGCTACGCCGACCGCAAAGGCCAGCAAACCCGCTTCGCCGCCATCATGCTGGCACTGGCTGCTGTGGGCATGGTCGGCTCGACCCTGAGCGGCAGCTTGCCACTGGTGATTCTGGCGTTCTGCGTCGCAGCCGCCGGGTTTATCACCGTGCAACCGTTGTTCTGGACCTTGCCTACGCGCTTTTTGGGTGGCGCCGCAGCAGCCAGTGGAATTGCCGTGATCGGTGCGCTGGGCAACCTGGGGGGCTTCCTCGCACCTACGGTCAAGACCTGGGCCGAGGGCTACTTCAATAACGCCCATGCGGGCATGTACTTTTTGGCCGGGACAGCGTTGCTGGGGGCCCTGATGCTGGTCCGCTCAGCCAGGGCCGGGCGTAAACCCGGCCAATCGGTTGATGCTGCCTTGAGCGTCAAAGCGTCTTCCTAGCCTCTGACAAAGGCTGCGATGCATCACCACCCCCTAAAAAAACCGGTTCATTGAACCGGTTTTTTTAGGGCTCTGACTCAGGCCGTTGCGGCCTCGCCTTCCAGTGTCGACGCTGACGGAAGACCCGCCTGCGGCTCCTTGAGCAGCGCAAAATAAGCAAACGCTGAACACACCGCAACCACTGCACTGATCACGAACGCGGAAGAGAACGAGCCGCTCTGCTGCACGCTAAAGCCCGTGAGAATCGGGGCGATGGAGCCTGCCAGATAGCCACCGAAGTTCTGGATCGAACCGAATGACGCCACCCGTTCCGAGGGCACGATGGTGTTGACGATCATCCATGCCGTGGCACTGGAGATGTTGATGAAAAACATCGTCAGGCACAGCAACACCGTGCAGGCCACCACGTTGGTGGTGAACGCCACGATCAGGGTAAACAGCGCCCCGCCAAGCAACCCCATAATCACCATCAGTTTGCGGCTCGCCAGTACTTTCATGCCGCGTGCAACCAACCGGTCGCAGCACTTGCCGGCGACGATGGTACCCAGCGCGCCAAACAGGTAGGCCAGCGACACCACCCAGGCGGTGCGGTACAAATCCAGGCCATGCTCACGCTCGAAATAGCCGGGCAACCAGGTGAGGTTGAGCCAGATCATGTAGATCACGCCCATGAACCCGAGGAAAGCACCCCAGGTATTGCGATCCTTGAACAACGAGGTCCAGCGCACTTTCGGCGCTGCCTTGTGCTGCACCGGCACAGGTTCGGCACGGCCGGTTTCAGCCATGTACTGCGCTTTGCTTTTATAGAATTTGAACCAGCACACCGCCAGCAGCAAGCCCATGACACCGGTGAGGATGAACATGCCGCGCCAGCCCAGATGTACCATGAACACGGTCAGCAAAGGCGGTGCCAGGCACGGGCCAATGCAGGTCGAGGACCACACCCAGCCGGTGGCCGTGCCACGCTCCTGAGTATCAAACCACTCTGATAATGCCTTGGCCGCCGAGGGAAACACCGGTGCTTCGCCAATCCCCAGCAACACCCGCAGGCCGACCAGATGGCCGTAGCTGCTGAACAGACCGAAGGCCGCCTGCGCCACCGACCACACCACCAGCGATCCGCCCAGCGCCAGCTTGCTGCCCAGCTTGTCGATCAAGGCGCCCAGGGGAAGTTGCGAGAATGCGTAGGCAATTGAAAAGGCCGAGAGCATCACACCCATTTGCATCGGGCTGATGGCCAGGTCTTTTTGGATGGTGGTGTTAGCGATGGACAGTGCGCTGCGGTCGAGGTAGTTGACCACGCCGATCAGGAACAGGAAAAAAATCGTCAGCGTCTTGTAGCTTTTTATTGTTTTCATAAGCGCCTCTAGTGAGCGATTGCGCCTCTACCTGTCAGGTGGGGCGAGGCTCACTCTAGAGGGCCGCTCAATGGCTGCCTAATTACAAGTTCCCATCAGACGATAACCATGAGTTATCAAACGCTCTGACGAGCACCACGCAGCGCGTCGGGGCCGCTGAGCAAGGCGTCGATAAAGGCCTGCGCAGACCACCGTGGTGGCTCGTTGCGGCGGGTGATAATGCCGTAGTCCGCCAGCACCAGCGGAAACGGCAGCGCCAGGCGGGCCAAGCGACCGGCCAGAATCTCCGGCTCGACCATCGACTCAGCCAGCATCGAGACCACGGGGGCCGTCTGCAGCAATTGCATGGTGGTTTGCAGAGAGACCGTTTCTACGGTGTTTTCCGGCGTCTGCATGCCCGCCTCGACAAACGCCCGCTCCAGCCGTGCACGCATCGGGGTGCCGGTTGGATAGACCACCCACGGCCAACTGCCGAGTTCGGCCAGCGGTACCTCGCTGGCTCCGGCCAACGGATGCTGGCTGCCGGTGACCAGGCACAGCGGTTCCGGCGCCAATGGCTGGAAATCAAACAGTTCGCGGTGCCGGTCGAGCGTAAACCGGGCAACCACTACATCCAGTTCCTTGTGCTCAAGCATGGTCAGCAAGTTGGCGCTGGTGCCTTCGAGTATTTCCAGGGTCAGCAATGGCCAGCTGTGTTTGACGTCGACAATCGCCGCCGGCACCGCCACCGCCGTGGCCGCATAAATGGTGCCTACCTTGAGCAGACCATGCCCGCCCTGGCGCAGGTGGTTGATCTGGCCAACGAACTGCTGTGTGTCGTTCAGCGCGATCTGGGCAAACCGGGCCACGTGCCGACCGAGGTCGGTGAGCGACATGCTGCGCGGCAAACGCTGGAACACATCGAAGCCCAGTTGATGCTCGATCTCGCGCAGCATCTTGCTCACCGCCGGCTGGCTGATGTTCATCTCCTGGGCTGTGGCGTGCATATTTTGCGTGCGCGCGAGGGTGTCGATCAGCACCAGATGACGAACGCGCAGCCAGTTGCACAGTTGATTAAAACCTACGTCCGCCATCCGATAACCTCCGGTTATTAAGGCTTGAGAATATCTCATTGGCGATTATCGGAAAGCAACATTAGGGTGGTGCCGTTGCGCTAAATAATAACAATGGAACTCCCCCATGAACCTCGCCAACAAACGCGTTCTGATCACCGCTGCGGCACAGGGTATTGGTCTGGCATCGGTGCTGGCCTTTCGTGACGCGGGCGCCGAGGTCATCGCCACTGATCTGAACATTGAAACCTTGCAAGACATCCCCGGCATCCAGGCCTTGCGACTGGACGTAACCAGCCCGACAGCCATCTCTGCGACCTGCCAGCAGGTCGGCACGCTGGACGCTCTGTTCAACTGTGCCGGTTACGTGCACAGCGGTGCGTTGCTCGAATGCGACGAGCAGGCCTGGCAGTTCTCCTTCGACCTCAATGTCACCGCCATGTACCGGATGATCCGCGCATACCTGCCCGGCATGCTGGCCGCCGGCGGCGGCAGTATCGTCAACATGGCCTCGGTGGCCTCCAGCGTCAAAGGCGTGCCCAACCGTTTCGCCTACACCGCCAGCAAGGCAGCCGTCGTCGGCCTGACCAAGTCGGTCGCCAGTGACTACGTGCGCCAGGGAATTCGTTGCAATGCCATTTGCCCGGGCACGGTGGACTCCCCTTCCCTGCGCCAGCGTATCGCCGAACAGGCCCGCGAACAGGGACGCTCGGAGGCTGAGGTGTACCAGGCATTTGTCGACCGCCAGCCCATGGGCCGCATCGGCACCGCCGAAGAAATCGCCCGGCTCGCGCTCTACCTGGCCAGCGACGCCAGCGCCTACACCACCGGTGGCGTGCATGTCATCGATGGCGGGATGAGTAATTAAACGCAGATGCATCCCGTAGGAGCGAGCTTGTTCGCGATGCAGACGACGCGGTTTGTCTGAAGCACCGCGGTGATGCAATCGCGAGCAAGCGCTCTCCCACAAAGAGCATTGATTTCTACGTTTTGGATAAAGGAGCTTTTATGAAACTGCTGCGCTACGGCGAAAAAGGTCAGGAAAAACCCGGGCTACTGGACGCTCAAGGCAACATTCGCGATGTGTCGGCACATATCGCCGATGTGGCCGGCAAGGCGCTGGACCCGGTCAGCCTCCAGGCGCTGAGCAACATCGACCCTTCAACATTACCCCTGGTTCCAGGTTCGCCGCGCATTGGCGCCTGCGTCGGACAGGTGGGCAAGTTCATCTGCATCGGCCTTAACTATGCCGACCACGCAGCCGAGTCGGGCATGGCCGTGCCCAGCGAGCCAGTGCTGTTCAACAAGTGGACCAGCGCCATTTGCGGGCCGAACGATGATGTCGAAATCCCTCGCGGGTCGACCAAGACCGACTGGGAAGTCGAACTCGGCGTGGTGATTGGCAAGGGCGGTCGCTACATCGACGAAAGTAACGCCATGGAACACGTGGCCGGCTATTGCGTGATCAACGATGTATCCGAACGTGAATGGCAGCTGGAACGCGGTGGCACCTGGGACAAGGGCAAGGGTTTTGACACCTTCGGCCCCATCGGCCCGTGGCTGGTGACCCGTGATGAAATCACCGACCCGCACCAGCTCGACCTGTGGCTGGAGGTCGATGGCCACCGCTACCAGAACGGCAACACGCGCACCATGGTGTTCCAGATTCCGGCGCTGATTGCCTATTTGAGCCGCTGCATGTCCTTGCAGCCAGGCGACATCATTTCTACCGGCACACCACCGGGTGTAGGCCTGGGCATCCAGCCTGAGCCGGTGTTCCTGCGTGCCGGCCAGCAAATGCGTCTGGGCATCGCCGGCCTCGGAGAGCAATCCCAGCGCACGGTTCAGGCTGACTGACTCACGCGTCGAACACTCTCCACCGACATAAGAACGATAAGAAACAGGAGTAACACATGCGAATTCTCATCACTGGCGGCACCGGCTTTATCGGCAAACAACTGGCTCAGCGCCTGCTCGACCTCAACAGCCTGAGCCTCGAAGGCCAGGCACCGCGCACCATCGAACGCATCGTGCTGTTCGACGCCTTTGCCGGTGAAGACGTGCCCAATGACCCGCGCATCGAGCTGGTCACCGGTGATGTCGCCGACCCTGCGGTGATTGCCCGGGTCACCGATGGCGTAGATCTGGTATGGCACCTGGCAGCGGTGGTCAGTTCGGCAGCCGAGGCCGATTTCGACCTGGGCATGCAGGTCAACCTGCACGGCCTGATGCTGCTGCTGGAAACCCTGCGCAAACAGGGCAACGCCACCCGCCTGGTTTACGCCAGCGGCTTTGCAGTGTTTGGCGGTACATTGCCGGAAGTGGTCAATGACGACACCGTCCTCACCCCGCAATCGTCCTACGGCATGCAAAAAGCCGTCGGCGAGCTGCTGGTGGCCGACTATGCGCGCAAAGGTTTTGTCGATGGCCGCGTGCTGCGCCTGCCAACCGTGGCCGTGCGCCCGGGTAAACCGAACAAGGCCGCCTCGACTTTCTTCAGCTCGATCATTCGCGAACCGCTGGTAGGCCTGCCTGCCGTCTGCCCGGTGCGTCCGGATACGCAGGTGTATCTGACATCGCCACGACGCATCATTGAATCCATGCTGCTCGGCATGACCCTGTCGCCGCAGACCCTGGGCAATCAACGGATCATTCCCCTGCCGGGCGTGACCACCACGGTCGCCGACATGGTATCTGCCCTGCAACGCGTGGCCGGCGAAGACGTGGCCAAGCTGATCCGCTGGGAACCGGACGCCACCATCCAGCGCATTGTCGAAAGCTGGCCGAGCCGGGTTGAAGCACCGCGCGCCCGCGCCCTGGGCTTTACCGCCGATCCTGATTTCGACGCCATCGTCCAGGCCCACATCGAGGACACCGCTGTCTGACAGAAGTACCCACCTGCCGGAGCGAGCAAGCTCGCTCCGGCAGAAAGCAAAACCCGTTCGCGTTACCCACAACAATAAAAAATCGAGGCCATGCGACATGACCACCCCATCGCTCCCCGATGTCTCGGACATCGAACAACAGACGATCAAACGCGTTACCAGACGCATGATCCCCTTTCTGGTCCTGCTGTTTGTAGTTGCCTTTCTGGACCGCAACAACGTTGGTTTCGCCGCGCTGCGCATGAACGAAGATATCGGCATCAGCCAGACCATTTATGGCCTGGGTGCGGGTATTTTCTTCCTCGGTTACTTTATGTTCGAAGTGCCGAGCAACATTTTGCTGCACCGCTACGGCGCTCGGGTCTGGATCGCACGGATCATGGTGACCTGGGGCATCATCGCTGGTGCCATGGGCTTTTTGCAGACGCCGGTTCACTTCATCTCCCTGCGCGTGCTGCTGGGCATTGCCGAAGCCGGGTTCTTCCCGGGCGTGATCTATCTGCTGTCGCTGTGGTTCCCGAGCCGTTACCGCGCCCGCATGATCGCTTCTTTCTACCTGGGCGTACCCATCGCACAAATCATCGGCGCCCCGCTGTCGGTGGGCCTGATGGAAATGGGTGATGCCTGGGGCTTCGTCGGCTGGCGCCTGATGTACATCGTCGAAGCCATACCGGCGGTGATCCTTGGTGTGGTGTGCTTCTTCTACCTCACTGATCACCCGGCCGATGCTCACTGGCTGACTGAAAAACAGCGCACCTGGCTGATCAACACCCTGGCCCAGGAAGAGCGCAACAAACCGCTGGTGGTGGGCGTTCAGCCGACCAAGGGCCAGATGATCCGCAAGGCCCTGTGCAACCGTCAGGTATGGATGCTGGCGTTGGTGTATTTCGGTATCACCTCGGGCTCCAACGCGATGAACTTCTTTATGCCAACGGTGCTGGCATCGTTCCGCGGCACCTTCGGCCTGGAGATCGGCCTGATGCAGAACGGCCTGATCACCGCAATCCCGTACGCCGTCGCCGCAGTCGCCATGATCTGGTGGAGCCGTCGCTCCGACCGTCTGCAAGAACGCCACTGGCATGCGGGCGGTGCCGCCATGCTTGCGGCGCTGTCCATTGCCGTAGCGCTATGGCTCAACCAGCCGTGGATCATCGTCATCGGTTTCATCCTGCTGGCGATGGGTGTCTACAGCGCGATCAACGTGTTCTGGGCCGTACCGGGGCAAGTGCTGACCGGCGTGGGCGCTGCCGTGGGCATTGGCCTGATCAACTCCATCGGTAACCTCAGCGGCTTCATCGGCCCTTACCTGACCGGCTATCTGTTCACCGTGACCGGCAGCTACACCCCAGGCTTCCTGGTGATTGCTGCGCTGGTCGGCCTTGGTGGTCTGGGCATGGTGATGATGCCGCGCAACAAGGTGTCGCAGATTGGCGCAGAACTGGCCCCGGCCGCAGGAGGTAAAGCATGAGTTTGCCAACCGTAGCCTTTATCGGTACCGGGATCATGGGCCAACCCATGGCCCGCAACCTGCTGCAAGCCGGCTACCCGGTGCGGGCCTGGAACCGCTCGATCGCCAAGGCCGACGCACTGGCCGCCCACGGCGCCGAGATTTACCAGACCCCGACCCAAGCGGCAAACGGCGCGCAGGTGTTGATCTGCATGCTCAGCGATGGCCCGACCTGTGACCAGGTGCTGTTTGGCGAAGGAGGCGCGGCGCTGGTTCTGGCGCCAGGTGCGCTGGTGATTGTCATGAGCTCGATTCCGGTCGACACCGCCGTCGAGCACGCTCGACGTTGTGCCGAACGGGGCCTGCATTACCTCGACGCCCCGGTGTCCGGAGGTGAGCGTGGGGCCCGCGAAGGCAATCTGGCAATCATGGTCGGCGGCGAACCCCCCGCCTTCGACCTCGGCCGCGAGGTGCTGGCCGCCATGGGCCGGCCGGTGCATGTCGGCCCGGCCGGTACCGGCGAGCTGTCCAAACTGGTCAACCAGTTGATCGTTGCCAGCACCATCGCCACGGTCGCCGAAGGCCTGCTGCTGGCCGAACGCGGCGGTGCGGACCCGGCCAAAGTGCATGACGCGCTGCTGGGCGGGTTCGTCGACTCTCCAATCTGGCGCCAGCATGGCCAACGCATGATCAACAACGACTTCACACCCGGCGGTCCGGCCAAGTGGCAACTCAAGGACACCCGGACCGCCCTCGCCCAGGCGCAAAAGCTGGGCCTGAGCCTGCCAGTAGGCAGCCTGGTCGACGGGCTGTTCCAGGCCATGGTCGAGGCTGGCGACGGCGAACTCGACCATGCCGGGCTGATCCGCCAGCTGCGCCGCAACAACTCATTGCCCGAATAATTTGATGGAGCCTGTCATGACCGATTCAACCCCACGCCGCCTGCGCAGCCAGCAATGGTTTGATGACCCCAGCCACGCCGACCTCACCGCGCTGTACGTGGAACGCTACATGAACCAGGGCCTGACCCGCGCCGAGCTGCAATCGGGTCGCCCGATCATCGGCATTGCCCAGACCGGCAGTGACCTGACGCCCTGCAACCGCCATCACATCGAGCTGGCCAAGCGGGTCAAGGACGGCATCCGTGACGCGGGTGGCATCCCGATGGAATTTCCGGTGCACCCGATCGCCGAACAATCGCGCCGCCCGACAGCGGCCCTGGACCGCAACCTCGCCTATCTGGGCCTGGTGGAAGTGCTGCACGGCTATCCGCTGGATGGTGTGGTGCTGACCACCGGCTGCGATAAAACCACCCCGGCTTGCCTGATGGCCGCAGCGACCACCGACTTGCCTTCCATCGTGCTCTCCGGCGGGCCGATGCTCGATGGCTGGCACAAAGGCCAGCGCATCGGCTCCGGCACCGTGCTGTGGCATGCGCGCAATTTGCTCAGCGCCGGCGAGATCGATTACGAAGGGTTCATGACCCTGACCACTGCCTCATCCCCTTCAATTGGTCACTGCAACACCATGGGCACGGCGCTGTCGATGAACGCACTGGCCGAAGCACTGGGCATGTCACTGCCCGGCTGCGCCAGCATCCCGGCACCTTACCGCGAGCGCGGGCAGATGGCCTATGCAACCGGCATGCGTATCGTCGACCTGGTGCGCGAAGACGTGCGCCCGTCGCAGATCATGACCCACGCCGCCTTTGAAAACGCGATCGCCGTCGCCTCGGCGCTGGGCGCTTCCACCAACTGCCCACCGCACCTGATTGCGATTGCCCGCCACAGCGGCATCGACCTGTCACTGGAAGACTGGCAGCGCGTCGGCGAAGACGTGCCGTTGCTGGTCAACTGCATGCCGGCCGGCGAGTACCTGGGCGAAGGCTTCCACCGTGCTGGCGGCGTACCGGCCGTGATGCATGAACTGGACAAGGTTGGACGCCTGCACCGTGACTGCCGTTCGGTGAGTGGCCGGAACATGGGCGAGATCGTGGCCGACGCCATGACCGGCGACCGCGACGTGATCCGTTCGTACGAGGATCCGCTGATGCACCGCGCCGGCTTTATCGTCCTCAGCGGCAACTTCTTCGATAGCGCCATCATGAAGATGTCGGTGGTGGGCGAAGCCTTCCGCAGCACTTACCTCAGCGACCCGTTACAGCCCAACAGTTTTGAAGCCCGGGCCATCGTGTTCGAAGGGCCGGAAGACTATCAGGCGCGTATCAACGACCCGGCGCTGGACATCGACGAGCGCTGCATTCTGGTGATTCGCGGCTGTGGCACCGTTGGTTTCCCGGGCAGCGGCGAGGTGGTGAACATGACCCCGCCGTCGGCGCTGATCAAGGCCGGCATCGATTCGTTGCCGTGCATGGGCGACGGTCGCCAAAGCGGGACCTCGGCGAGCCCGTCGATCCTCAATATGTCGCCGGAATCGGCCGTGGGCGGAGGCCTGTCGCTGCTGCGCACCGGTGATCGCCTGCGCGTCGACCTGAATGCCCGCAGCGTCAATCTGCTGGTGGATGAGGCCGAACTGGACGCCCGCCGTCAGGAACCGCTGCCTCCCCTCGCCCCGTCGCAAACGCCGTGGCAAGAACTCTACCGCCAACTGGTCGGCCAACTGTCCACCGGCGGCTGCCTGGAACCGGCAACCCTGTACTGGCGCGTCATCCCGGAAAACGGCCCACCTCGCCATTCTCACTAAGCCCAAGGACGAGCCTTATGAAATCCCTGCAATTAACCGTAGAAAACTCTCTGCCCCACGACTGGCAACGCGCAACTCTGGTCGGTCGGGTGTGGCTGCCGGGCACGTCCGGCGGCCCCGCTGTGGTCGTGGTGCGTGACGGTGAAGTGATCGACTGCACCGCACACTTCTCCACCCTGAGCCTGTTGCTGGAAACGCCGTCACCGCTGCAAACCGTGCGCGAAACCCGCGGTACTTCGCTGGGGACACTTCAGGCCCTGCTGGCCAACAGCGGCGAACAGCGTGATCCGGCACAACCTTACCTGCTGGCCCCTGCCGACCTGCAAGTGATCAAGGCCGCCGGCGTGACCTTCGCCGCCAGCATGATCGAGCGGGTGATTGAGGAAAAAGCCGGCGGCGATGCCCTGCGTGCCGAACACATCCGTGCCCTGGTGCAGGAAGTGATCGGCGACAACCTGCGCGACCTGCGCCCTGGATCACCGGAGGCCATGCGCCTGAAGCAGGTGTTGATCGAACAGAACATGTGGTCGCAATACCTGGAAGTCGGCATCGGCCCCGACGCCGAAATCTTCACCAAAGCCCCGATTCTGGCGGCGGTGGGCAGTGGCAACACGATCGGCGTCCATCCCGGTTCCAGCTGGAACAATCCTGAGCCGGAAGTGGTGCTGGCGGTGGACAGCCAAGGCCGGATCCACGGCGCAACCCTGGGCAACGACGTCAACCTGCGCGACTTCGAAGGGCGCAGTGCGCTGCTGCTGAGCAAGGCTAAGGATAACAACGCTTCTTGTGCATTGGGGCCCTTCATTCGGCTGTTCGATGAGCATTTCAGCCTGGATGACGTACGTCGCTGCGAAGTGACCTTGCGGGTCGAAGGCCAGGACGGCTACGTGCTCAACGGCAACAGTTCAATGAGCCAGATCAGCCGCGACCCGGCGGACCTGGCGCAGCAGACACTCAACGCCAACCACCAATATCCGGACGGCTTCGTGCTGTTCCTCGGCACCCTGTTCGCCCCCACCGATGACCGCGATCAACCAGGTCAGGGCTTTACCCATAAGGAAGGGGATGTGGTGAGCATCTCATCCCCTGCCCTCGGCGCGCTGCATAACCGTGTCACCGGCAGCGACCAGGCGGCGCCCTGGGCATTCGGGGTCGGTGCCCTGATGAAGAACCTGGCGCAACGCGGCGTGCTCGGCCAGGCATGACCGATGTAGCTCGCCCCTGAGCACTGATGCGAAAACGCCCCGCCGGAGACATCCTCCAGTGGGGCGTTTTTTATTCTGACCGGGTACCTGGCATGTTCATCACATAACGCTCAGCCCCCAACCTGCGACCCCGCTACCGAGCACCACCAGCCATGGCGGGAGTTTCCAGAACATCAGCGCGACCAGGGCAAGGAGCGCCAACGCAAAATCTTCAGTCCGCAAAATCGCACTGGTCCAGACCGGTTGATACAGCGCGGCCAGCAACAGGCCGACGACCCCCGCATTTACCCCGGCCAGTGCCGCCTGTGTACGCAAGCTGCGGCGCAACTGCTCCCAAAAAGGCAAGGCGCCGACTATCAGCAGAAAGGAGGGCGCGAAGATTGCCAGCAAACACACCATGCCTCCTGCCCAGCCTGAAGGCGCGAGGTTCATGGATGCCCCGAGAAAAGCGGCAAAGGTAAACAGCGGTCCCGGCACCGCTTGCGCAGCCCCATAACCGGCCAGGAACACGTCATTGCTGACCCAGCCCGCAGGCACCACCTCAGCTTGCAACAAGGGCAACACCACATGGCCGCCACCGAATACCAGCGACCCCGCCCGGTAGAATGCATCCACCAGGGCCACGGTCTGATTCGGCAAGCGTTCTGCCAGAAGCGGCAGGCCGACCAGCAACAGCACAAACAGCGCCAGGCAGATGATTCCTGCCCGTTGACTGACCGGCATCGGCAGCGGATCGTGCGCGGCGCGCTGTTCAGGTTTGAACAGCATCAGCCCGGCAACCCCCGCCGCAACAATAACCCCGACCTGCCCCCACGCAGAGGGCTCGACCAACGCCACGCAGGCGGCCAGCGTCATCAGGGTGATTCGCCGCACGTCCGTGCACAAGGTGCGCGCCATCCCCCAGACCGCTTGAGCCACCACCGCAACGGCTACCACTTTAAGCCCGTGCAAGGCGCCGGATGAAATGGCAGTGCCGTAATGGGAAATACCCAGCGCAAACAGGATCAGGACAATTGCCGACGGCAAGGTAAAACCCGCCCACGCCGCCAGCGCACCCGCGTATCCTGCCCGCGACAACCCCAATGCGATACCGACCTGACTGCTGGCCGGTCCCGGCAAGAATTGGCAGAGCGCCACCAGGTCCGCATAACTGCGATCCGTCAGCCACTGCCGCCGCGCCACAAACTCCTCACGAAAATACCCCAGATGAGCAATTGGCCCACCGAAAGACGTCAGCCCAAGGCGCAAAAAAACCAGAAACACAGCCCACGCACTACTGCGCTGATTGACACCCGAACTGACCATGCAAACGCCTCATGCTTGAACTGGACACTGAGAACACAGCGCGGAACACGCCTGAATGCACGGAAATCTCGCACAGCCGATACCAACAGGCAAATAGACTGAACTGGCGCGGCTTATTCATGGGTTTGGGGAGGCTTGAATCAGCCGGTGAGTGCGTCACCTACCCACCAAGGCCTTTTGAAAAAAGCGAGCCTGCAAGGCACAGGCCCCACAGACTCGTGGTCAGGTTACAACCCGGCAGGAACGCCAGCACACTGCTGCGCAGCCAAAAAACGCCGTTATCGCATTACCGCGGCAACCGGCACTTGATGGCTTTGCCCCTTGATAGCCAGCACCACCACTAACATACCCAAGCCACATACAGCGGCCGAGATAACAAAGGCCACGTTGTAACCACCGCCATACTGCACGACCAGCCCGGTCAACGTAGGTGCGATGATCCCCGCAAGATTCGCCAGCAGGTGAACGAAACCACCGGTGCCACCCACGCGATTCTTGGGCACGATGTCCTGAATCAACGCCCAGCAAATCTGCGGGGTCACAAACAGGAAAACACTGGATACGGTGATACAGGCAACGGCCATGCCCAACGACACCACTTGCGTGGTAATCAATACGCAAGCCGCTGCTACTCCCAAGCCTACAGTGAGCATGATTTTACGGGCCAGGATCACATTGCCGAGTTTTTTGGCGAGTGCGTCTGTCATGAAACCACCGCCCAAAAAGCCCACTGCCGCGCCCAGCCAGGGGATCACCCCGATGATACTCATGCTTTTGATGTCGAGATGCTGGTAGTCCATCAAATAGCTGGGTAGCCAGGTAAGAAAAAAGTACAACACATAGTTGAAGCAAAAGAAGGCCGTCGCCACAGCCAGCACGGGCGCAGAAAAAATATAGCTGAACAGGCTGCGACCTTCTTCAACACTCTCCACCAGCACTTCTTCACGGCTGGCTCGAATCAATTCGCGCTCGGCCTCGGAGACTTTTGGGTGCTGTTCGGGCGTGTCCTTGAACATCATCAGCCAGGCCAACAACCACAATGCCCCCAGCACGGCGATGACTACAAATGACACGCGCCAGCCGAAGTTGTAAGCCACCAGCCCCACCACAGGCCCTGCCAGGGCCGCACCCAATGGTTGCCCGCAGTTAGTGAAGCCTAATGCCCGCCCTGCTTCTTCGCGGGGGAACCAGTTGGTAATCGCCTTATTGGTGGTGGTGCCCATCGGCCCCTCGCCCATGCCGAACAACACCCGGAATATCAGCAACTGAAAGTAACCGGTGATGACGGCTGTCAAACCGCAGAACAGAGACCAGCTCCCTGCCGCCCAGGCGAAAACCTTTTTCGGTCCGTATTTGTCCGCCGCCCAGCCGCCGATAAAGCACAGGGCGCAATAGCCAATGAAAAAAGAGCTGAAGATGAAGCCCATTTGCGCATCGTCGATATGCAATTCGCTTTTGAGCAGCGGCGCGACCACCGAGAGCGCCGCACGGTCCAGATAGTTGAGCATGCCGGCAAAGAACAACAAGCCGGCAATGCTCCAACGGTAATTGCCTTTCATTTTTTTATGGCCTTTTTTATTAATGGAAACAATCGAGGGGGGGACTAATCGATCAGGGCACGCTCGACGCAATAATCTTCGATGACCTGGAAATCCGGCGTGAACCCCAGACCTGCGGCAGATGGGAGTTCCATGGTCGGTTTGAATGCCAAAGCCGGGTACAACAGGCGCTCGAACTCAATGAACGGCACCTCGACTGCCACCTCACGGGGAAGCAACGTACACAGGTGAGCTACGGCCAGCAGGCCAGGACCAAAATAGAAACAGTGCGGCACAACTTTCACGCCCTGCTGTTTCGCCAGCGCAAACACCTCGAGCATGGCGCCAATGCCTCCCACTTTCGCCACGCTAGGCTGTACGACATCGATCGCTTGCTGCATGAGCAGCGTCTTGATGCCTTGCACCCCGGCAGCATTTTCACCGGCGGCCAGGGGCACGCCCTGCTGACGTACCTGAGCCAGCCCAATGGAGTCGTCGGGTGGCCATACAGGTTCTTCCAGCCAGGTCAGTTCAAGCGCCCTCAATTGCTCAGCGACTGCGCTGGCCTCGGCCACAGACCATGGGCAATTGACATCCACCATCAACTCGCCCGCTTCCACGGGCAGCGCCTGACGGGCAGCAGCAATCGCATCGATGTGGGTTTCATGCAGTTTGATCTTGCGAAAGCCCAGGTCACGAGCACGACTGACCTGCCGATAGACCTCATCAGGATCGTTGCCATAACTGACCAGGCTGGCGTACAGCTCCAGCGTTCGAGGGGTTCCCCCTAGCAATTGATGCAACGGAACCCCTGCAACCTGAGCGGCAAGATCCCACAGGGCAATATCAATCCCCGAAAGCGCGTAGACCATCGCCCCGGTAGACCCAAAGCCATGCACGGCGCGACGTACCTTCTCCAGGGTTTGCTCGCGGTCCTCAAGCGACGTCCCGATAAACATCGGAGCGACAACCGTAGCCAACGCCTTGAACGTAACCGGATTGGAGCCATGCCCGAACGCTTCACCCCAACCCACCAGGCCGGTGTCCGTCATGACTTTAAGCATCAGGCTTTCCATGCGCCGGTGGCTCGGCGAGGCCGCATTAAAGGCGTCATCGTCCTTGGCTTGGCCACGATTCTGCCGCTGGCCGGTCCCCGCACTGAACGGGACACTGATGCGGATAATTTCGATACTGCTGATATTCACAGGTCGGTCTTCCCCATTTTTATAGGATTTGTGGGTCTGCCGTAAGCACAGGTACGTTATCGTACAACACTAAAAATAGACGCGAAACATTTTGTGGCATCCGCGTACCCGACACAGATGCGTGATGGCGGCGGGCGCAATACTGGCGATCGAACAAAGGGAAAGGGAGAAACTGTCTGGAGGGGCAGGATGGTCAAAAACACATCCGAATACTTTCAAGCTCAGCTTCACATCACGCTCATGCGGGTATGAGATGAATGACCATAGGCAATGGTCGTGAAGCCTTGAAAAATATGGTGTCCCAGGCGGGGTTCGAACCTGCAACCTTCCCCTTAGGAGGGGGATGCTCTATCCAATTGAGCTACTGAGACACACTTTTTGCATCGCACAGGGCGTGCGCTGCAATCAACGGCGTGCATGGTAACGGCCTACCCTTGGTTTGTCATGTCGTCCGTGGGCTTTTTAGCTGTCGGCTCCCGCCAGGCTGGCTTCGCGGGTGTCAGTCTCGCCTGTTGGCAGCACAACAGATCACGCCCCACCGCTGCGGCAGAAAACCGTATACAAAATGTCACAGAACGGTGCACTCCAGATCGCCTTCCACAGTTTATGCATCAAAAAGTAACAACGCATTGGCTCAGCCCACACATTACCCAGCCGTAACTGTTTTGCCCCCTTGCCTTTAACGCCTTCAGCCCTTCAAAAAAAATCCTCCTATTTTTCATATTGTTAACTTCGTGCTCCTCGTCCAGCAGAAATCTCCAATGCTGAGAATCTTCTGGCTGGCATGAATATCGCTTACATCCGCACGGCACTTGTATACAAAACACACAAAAACTAGGTACATGCCGCTTCTAAACCTGAGCCAAACAACAGGCCTGTCGCGGACTTTCATAACCAGTGATGCTTGCTAAACGTGACGAAGATTTGTCGGGCCAGCGCTCATGAACAGTCATCACGCCAGCAAGGATCAGGAGCTTGCCAGAATGCGTACAAGACTCTCCCCCGCTATCGCTCTGGATTTACCTTCCCCGGTTTCAACTCCCCAACACTGCGCAGACACGCCCGCAGCCACGATGGCGCTCAGTTCGCGCCTGCATAACCACGACCTGGCGCCTACCAAAACGGAAGGCCGGCGCTGGGGCTGCTACAGTATTTTTGCGCTGTGGACCAACGATGTGCACAACATCGCCAACTACTCATTCGCCATTGGGTTGTATGCGCTTGGATTGAACGGCTGGGAAATCCTGCTCTCGCTGGCGATCGGAGCGGTGCTGGTATTCAATTTCATGAACCTGTCCGGCTATATGGGGCAGCGCTTGGGGGTGCCCTTTCCAGTCATCAGCCGGATAAGTTTCGGCATTCATGGGGCACAAATTCCAGCATTGATACGCGCTGTTATCGCCATCGCCTGGTTCGGGATTCAGACATACCTGGCCTCTGTGGTTCTGCGGGTTTTGCTGGTCGCCATACACCCCGGTTTCGCCGCCTATGACCATGATTCCCTGCTTGGACTGTCAAGCCTGGGCTGGGTGTGCTTCGTGGTGATCTGGCTCGTGCAACTGGCAATCCTGGCCTACGGCATGGAAATGGTTCGACGGTATGAAGCGTTCGCTGGGCCGGTGATTTTGTTTACGGTGATCTGCCTCGCCGCGTGGATGTACTTTCAGGCCAACGGAACCATTGCCTGGTCGAATCGCACCGCGCTGAGCACCGGTGAGATGTGGCGCAATGTATTTGCCGGGGGCGCACTGTGGCTGGCGATCTACGGCACGATGATCCTGAATTTCAGTGACTTCTCACGCTCCTCGCCCTGCTGCAAAACCATCAGGGTCGGTAACTTCTGGGGGCTGCCCGTCAATATCCTGGTGTTTGCCGGGATCACCGTCCTGCTGTGCGGCGCGCAGTTTCAAATCAATGGCCAGATCATCGAAAGCCCGACACAAATCATTGCCTCGATCCCCAACACCTTTTTCCTGGTATTGGGTTGCCTGGCGTTTTTGATCGTGACCGTCGCGGTGAACATCATGGCCAATTTTGTCGCTCCGGCCTTCGTCCTGAGCAACCTGGCGCCCAAGTACCTGACGTTCCGCCGTGCCGGGCTGATCAGCGCGACCATTGCCGTGCTGATCCTGCCGTGGAATCTCTACAACAGTCCGCTGGTGATTGTGTACTTCCTCTCTGGCCTGGGCGCCCTGCTCGGCCCGTTGTATGGCGTGATCATGGTGGATTACTGGCTGATACGAAAAGGCCGGATCGACGTGCCGGCGCTGTACAGCGAAGACCCGTCCGGCAGTTATTACTACTCGCACGGCGTCAACTTGCGCGCTGTGGCGGCGTTCGTGCCGGCGGCGCTGATCGCAATCGTCCTGGCCCTGGTGCCGGGCTTTCACACCGTGTCTCCGTTTTCCTGGCTGATCGGTGCAGGTATCGCGGCGATGCTCTACCTGATCATCGCCAAGCGCCAGCCCCACTACGTCGAAGTCAGCGGCGAGTCCATTGCGGTCGAAAACGCCAGCCATTGATTTAACGGCGGCCCGCACTGCACGGGCCGCCCTTTCTGCTCCAAGGAGAATCCATGCGAATCCTCGTGGTCAACGTCAACACCACCGACAGCATCACCCAGGCCATTGCCCGTCAGGCGCAATCAATTGCGGCACCGGGTACCGAGATCATCGGGCTGACACCTCACTTTGGTGCTGAATCTGTAGAAGGCAACTTTGAGAGTTATCTAGCGGCCATCGCGGTCATGGACTGCGTCATGTCTTACGACCAACCGTTCGATGCGGTAATTCAGGCCGGGTACGGTGAGCATGGCCGCGAGGGGCTGCAAGAATTGCTCAATGTGCCTGTGGTGGATATCACCGACGCGGCGGCCAGTACTGCCATGTTTCTGGGGCGCAGCTATTCGGTGGTGACCACACTGGATCGCACCGTGCCCTTGATCGAAGACCGTCTCAGGTTGTCCGGCCTGTCGGACCGCTGCGCGTCGGTCCGGGCCAGTGGTTTGGCGGTATTGGAGCTTGAGTCTTCGCCGCAAAGAGCACTCGAAGCCATTGTCCGCCAGGCAGAACTGGCCGTCAGTGAAGACAAGGCTGAAGTCATTTGTCTGGGATGCGGGGGGATGGCCGGGCTCGATGAGCAGATTCGTCGACGTACCGGTGTACCGGTGGTGGATGGTGTGACGGCCGCGGTGGCCATTGCAGAATCCCTTGTCCGGCTAGGGCTTTCGACCTCCAAAGTACGCACCTACGCCACACCCAGGCCCAAGGTTATTATCGGCTGGGCTGAACGGTTTGCCCGCTAGCGACGACTGCAGCCTGACTGACAAAGGTCGGAGGGGTTGAACCCTTCGACCGTCCCTCCTGCACCCGGACTCCCGGGTATCGTGCAAATTGCACTCCCCCCAAAAAGCCATCATTGCAAAATGCAACCCGACAGCACTCACACCAGCATATAACCTATTGTTTTATAAGGATTATTTTCCAGAAAATAGTTGGCACGAAGCCTGCTCTAATCAGTGCAACTCTTTACTCTGCCCACCCCTTCAGGGATGACCATCATGAACAGCGCCCTTTTAGTCTTGAATGCCCTCGCTCTGACCGTGCTGCTGGTGCCCCACTTTCAACCCGCCCCATCCACGGCGGTCCCGGAGGTCGAGGTTGCAGGTACTTACACCAAACCACTGAAACCGCAGCCAGAATGGGCTGTGATGACGGGCGTCAATGGCTCCGCGGCCCATTTGGTCAGCTCACAACCTGTGGTCAGCCAGAGCCCCCAGGGCGAACATTGGTTTTTTTGATCCGAGCCCGGCTCGCCCCTGACTGAGCGGACGCCGGATCAAGGGTGAGGCGCTGTTACGTCGAGGGCGTTAACGCGGCATCGATCAACCCCAACAAGGCTTGAACCCCTGCTTCCAGCGTTGACGAGTTATCCAGTCGCTGCACGGAGCTGCCACTCGGAGCGCCCTCACCGTCAATAAACAATTCATTGCGCTTGAGCCGGGTGTTGATTTCGTCCGGTGTCTCGCGACCACGCGCCTGCAAACGCCTTTGCAGCACCCCGGCATCCACAGTTACCCTGATTGCCAGCAGATCCGGGTAACGGGCACGAGCGTGTTCAAGATGCGCCCTCGATCCGTTGATCAACACGTGGCGCCCAGCCTGCAGCCAGTCGTCAATCTGCACGGGAATGCCATACTCAAGGCCGTTGGCTTGCCAGTCCAGGGCAAAGGCCCCTTGCGCCTTGAGCGCACCGAAGGCCTCACGCGAGACGCCCTGTGCATCCTCGCCGACGGCCTCTGCCGAGCGCGTAATCACCCGCTGCACCACTTCACATCCGCGCGCTGCCAGTTGAGGGCGCGCTGCATCGATCAAGCTGTCTTTGCCCGAACCCGAAGGCCCCATCAAATAGATCAACTTACCTGGCACTTTTTGCATCTCCCACAGTGTTTAGATCAGCAAAAAGCCCGCAAACGACTCAAAAAATCGTTCTCTAGTGCCAATCACTACTGGCATAACGCCTTGGTCCAGTTCAATATTTGTCACAGAATTGACGCCAAGGAAGTGTCGAGCTTGAGGCATGATGCTCGCCTCCTAGCAATTCAGGTTGAACATTTGGCCGTAAAGGTGGTCCTAAAACACATCGTGCGGCCAATTCCCCAGAACCGCTCCCCTGAACTAACCGGTTAACTATATGCGCCCATTGAAACAGGCAATTTATTCTAGCCGTACGGCTGACAAGTTCGTCGTACGCCTGCCAGACGGAATGCGCGAGCGCATTGCTGAAGT
This sequence comes from Pseudomonas taetrolens, assembly GCF_900475285.1. Classification (NCBI taxonomy): domain Bacteria; kingdom Pseudomonadati; phylum Pseudomonadota; class Gammaproteobacteria; order Pseudomonadales; family Pseudomonadaceae; genus Pseudomonas; species Pseudomonas taetrolens. The sequence continues at coordinate 3,546,636 of NZ_LS483370.1, forward strand.
GGCCCGCAATCACCACCGCAGCATGAACTCTGAAATCATTGCCCGCCTGGAGCAAAGCCTCATTCAGGAAGGCGCACTGGGTGAAGAACTCAGCATGCGCATGGACAGCCCCGAGCTCTCACTGAATGAACGCGAATTGCTGCAACGCTTCCGCCAGTTGTCCCATCGTCAGCAAAACGCTCTGGTTTCGCTGATTGCTCATGATGCCGAAGCCACATCCAGCGCATCCTGATATAAACCAGACACTAAAAAGCCAGCACTGCGCTGGCTTTTTTTATGGTCGCGATTCAGCGCCCACTCCACAACGAATACGATAGTGCCCCGCAACCTGAACGGCCTGAACCGATATTGATCTGTTCAGGCCGTTGTTCATCAGAGCAGGAAGATTGTCGCCAGCCCCAGAAAGATAAAGAAGCCGCCACTGTCAGTCATGGCCGTGATCATCACGCTCGCCCCCATGGCCGGGTCACGCCCCAACCGGGCAAGGGTCATGGGGATCAACACGCCCATCAGAGCGGCCAGCAGCAGGTTGAGGGTCATGGCCGCGGTCATGACCACACCCAGTGACCAGCTGCCGTAAAGCAGATACGCAACGACACCGATCACCCCGCCCCACACCAGGCCGTTGATCAAGCCCACGGCCAGCTCCTTGCGCATCAAGCGCGAGGTACTGCCGGTGTTGACCTGATCCAGCGCCATCGCCCGCACGATCATGGTAATGGTCTGGTTGCCCGAGTTGCCGCCAATCCCGGCCACAATAGGCATCAGAGCAGCCAGCGCCACCAGCTTTTCGATCGAGCCTTCGAACAGGCCGATCACCCGCGAAGCGATAAATGCAGTGACCAGGTTGATTGCCAGCCAGGCCCAACGGTTACGCAGTGATTTCCAGACCGAAGCGAAGATGTCTTCTTCTTCGCGCAGACCGGCCATGTTGAGGACTTCGCTTTCGCTCTCCTCACGGATCAGGTCAACCATCTCATCGATGGTCAAACGACCAATCAGCTTGCCGTTCTTGTCGACCACCGGAGCCGAGATCAAGTCGTAACGTTCAAATGCCAGCGCTGCGTCGTAGGCATCTTCATCCGGATGAAAGCTCACCGGATCATTGGCCATGACTTCAGACACTTGCTTTTCAGGGTCGTTGACCAGCAGACGCTTGATCGGCAGCACACCCTTCAGCGCACCGTCGTAATCAACCACAAACAGCTTGTCGGTATGGCCCGGCAACTCCTTGAGACGACGCAGGTAACGCAATACCACTTCAAGGCTGACGTCCTCACGGATCGTCACCATCTCGAAGTCCATCAGGGCGCCGACCTGATCCTCGTTATAGGACAATGCGGAGCGAACGCGCTCACGCTGCTGGCCATCGAGGGTTTCCATCAGCTCATGGACGACGTCCCGTGGCAGCTCAGGGGCCAGATCCGCAAGTTCGTCGGCGTCCATCTCCTTGGCAGCGGCCAGGAGCTCATGATCGTCCATATCGGCGATCAGGGTTTCACGCACAGAGTCCGATACTTCAAGCAGAATGTCGCCATCGCGATCAGCCTTGACCAATTGCCAAACCGTCAGACGGTCGTCCAGTGGCAATGCTTCAAGGATGTAGGCAACGTCCGCGGAGTGCAGGTCTTCCAGTTTGCGCTGGAGCTCAACAAGGTTTTGCCGATGGACCAGGTTTTCAACCCGATCATGGTGCTGGCCTTCCTGACGATGAGTCAGGTCTTCGACCACACGCTGGCGATTAAGCAGCTCAATAACTTGAGCGAGGCGGCTTTGCAGGCTGTCTTGCGTTTTCTTTACTTCAACTTCGGTCATAGGCGAACTCCACTCCCAGCAGCAGGGCACGCCGGAAGGATCAATCAGTCAATTCGTGATTGGAAAAACGGGATACTGAGTTACTACTGGGTAAGTCCATGGAGGTATTCCACAAGCCCCGGCGGGGCTGACGGGCGCAATCATACACGGCTTCAAAATTAATGAGGCAAAAATCTCGGGATAACAAATGCTTGGAGGGACGTTACGGGATTTTGTCTGCCTGACAGGGTATGCGACGCCGAGTCATCGCAGCGGAGCACAAAAGCTGCACCTCAAGCCACATGCGTAGCCGCTGCGGCAGACCGCGATGAGCTGCATGGCAACCCTGCTGCTTTAAAAGCGAAGCCCCTTCAGGCCTTTTATCGCAGCCTTCATACCTCGCCAGCCGCTACAGTAATCATCAGACAAGTCTGTGACGTTACAAGTTCGCGCTGATCTGCAGAGGCATGTGCGATCCACTCAAATCGCAGATAGCAAAAAGCCCGCATAGAATGCGGGCTTTTTGGTGTTTGGTGCACTCGACAGGATTCGAACCTGTGACCGCTCGGTTCGTAGCCGAGTACTCTATCCAGCTGAGCTACGAGTGCAAGTTGTGTTTGTTAGACCAGGCCACCGCTGGTTGAAGCAAAGTTAACTGCCTGAGCAACTAACTCTTAAATGGTGCACTCGACAGGATTCGAACCTGTGACCGCTCGGTTCGTAGCCGAGTACTCTATCCAGCTGAGCTACGAGTGCAAGTTGTGTTTGTTAGACCAGACCACCGCTGGTTGAAGCAAAGTTAACTGCCTGGGCAACTAACTCTTAAATGGTGCACTCGACAGGATTCGAACCTGTGACCGCTCGGTTCGTAGCCGAGTACTCTATCCAGCTGAGCTACGAGTGCATTTGAAGCTGCGTATTATAGACCGTTGAATCTCTCTGCCAAGTACTTTTTTCAATAAACTCAACAACTTACTGAAATGGCTAGATTCGAACGTGCTACATGAATAATGGCGGAGAAGGGGGGATTCGAACCCCCGACACCCTTTTGAGATGTACTCCCTTAGCAGGGGAGCGCCTTCGGCCACTCGGCCACCTCTCCGCAACACGGGGCGTATAATAACCAGCCTTTTCCCCGTATGCAACCAAAAACTTAAATAAAATTAGAGACTTGGTTCTTCATCCTTTTCTTTCTTGATCCGGAGGTAGATTTCCTCACGGTGTACGGCCACTTCCTTGGGAGCATTCACTCCAATTCGCACTTGGTTTCCTTTGACGCCCAGCACGGTCACAGTAATTTCGCCGTCGCCTATGATCAGGCTTTCTGCGCACCGGCGAGTCAAAATCAGCATACGTTTCTCCTCACGCAATTCATTTCAGGAACAACAGTCTGCAAAAAAAAAGGGCGGCGGACTACTAGCTAAACAGCTAAAGCCCTCCGCTCCTTCGTATTGATCAGCGTGACGAAACGAAAGGTATTCGAACACGCTCATCAAAAAACAAAGGGCGCGGATCAACCGCGCCCTTTGGGCAACGCGTTACTCACCCTGTCGGGCAGGTGCATCCAGCTCAAAAGCAGTGTGCAGGGAACGCACGGCCAGCTCCAGGTACTTCTCTTCGATGACCACGGAGACTTTGATCTCGGAGGTCGAGATCATCAGGATGTTGATGCCCTCTTTGGCCAGGGACTCGAACATGCGGCTGGCAACGCCCGCGTGAGAGCGCATGCCCACACCGACAATCGACACCTTGGCAATGTTGGTATCACCCACCACTTCGCGCGCACCGATCTCACGGGAGGTGTTTTCCAGGATCAGCATGGCTGCCTGGTAGTCATTGCGGTGAACCGTGAAGGTGAAGTCGGTGGTGTTGTCGTGTGCAACGTTCTGCACAATCATGTCGACTTCGATATTGGCCGCACTGATCGGGCCCAGGATCTTGAACGCCACGCCCGGTGTGTCTGGCACGCCACGGATGGTCAGCTTGGCTTCGTCGCGATTGAAAGCGATGCCAGAAATGATCGGCTGTTCCATGGATTCCTCTTCATCGATAGTAATGAGGGTACCCGGACCCTCTTTGAAGCTGTGCAATACGCGCAGCGGAACGTTGTACTTGCCTGCAAACTCGACAGCACGGATCTGCAACACCTTGGAACCCAGGCTGGCCATTTCCAGCATTTCTTCAAAGGTGATCTTTTCCAGACGCTGCGCCTGCGCCACAACCCGCGGGTCAGTGGTGTAGACGCCGTCGACATCGGTGTAGATCTGGCATTCATCAGCCTTCAAGGCTGCCGCCAGTGCAACACCGGTCGTATCGGAGCCACCGCGACCGAGGGTCGTGATATTGCCCTGCTCATCAACACCCTGGAAACCTGCCACCACCACCACACGACCGGCCTTGAGATCAGCGCGAATCTTCTGATCATCAATTTGCAGGATCCGGGCCTTGGTGTGCGAGCTGTCAGTGAGAATGCGCACCTGGCTACCGGTGTAGGACACCGCAGGTACGCCACGCTTGTTCAGCGCCATGGCCAGCAAGCCGATCGTCACCTGCTCACCGGTGGATACGATCACATCCAGTTCACGCGGCAACGGCTGATCGCTGATCTGTTTGGCCAGCGCAATCAGGCGATTGGTCTCGCCACTCATCGCCGACAGGACAATAACCAGGTCATTGCCGGCTTCGCGAAACTTCTTAACCTTATCGGCGACCTGCTCGATTCTCTCGACAGAGCCAACCGAGGTGCCTCCAAATTTCTGTACGATCAAAGCCATTTCAAAGCAGCCTCAGCCCATAAAGGGCGCCCATTTATCATTCAAACAACGCGCCGCCACCAGACGACGCGTGCTGGACCTCAGATACCCTGTTCGACAAATGGCACAGTCAGGGCCAACGCAGCGTCCAGGGCCGCAGCATCAACACCGCCACCCTGCGCCATATCCGGACGACCACCGCCCTTCCCGCCCACTGCCGCAGCAGCCTGCTTCATCAAATCACCGGCTTTGAGTTGGCCAGTCAGGTCCTTGGTTACGCCTGCAACCAATACAACCTTGTCCTCATGAACACTGCCGAGCAGGATCACTGCACGACCGAGCTTGTTCTTCAGCTGGTCTACCAGCGCCAGCAGCGCCTTGCCATCCTGACCGTCCAGGCGAGCGGTCAGCACTTTCACGCCTTTTACGTCCACTGCCGACGATGACAGATCGTCACCGGCAGCGCTTGCGGCCTTGGCCTGCAATTGTTCAAGTTGCTTCTCCAGCTGGCGATTGCGCTCCAGCACGGACGACAACTTGTCGAGCAGGGTTTCACGGGAACCCTTGATCAGGGTTGCCGCTTCCTTGAGCTGCTCTTCGGCTGCATTGAGGTAGGCCAGTGCTGCCGCACCGGTAACGGCCTCAATCCGGCGAATACCCGAGGCTACACCGCTTTCGCTGATGATCTTCATCAGGCCGATGTCACCGGTGCGCTTGGCGTGGATACCGCCGCACAGTTCAACCGAGAAAGCGCCGCCCATGCTCAGCACGCGTACGCTGTCGCCGTATTTCTCGCCAAACAGCGCCATGGCGCCTTTTTGCTTGGCAGTCTCGATGTCGGTCTCTTCGGTCTCGACCGGGGTGTTCTTGCGAATCTCGGCGTTGACGATATCTTCCAGGGCCTTGATCTGCTCTGGCTTGATGGCTTCAAAGTGGCTGAAGTCAAAACGCATGCGCTGACTGTCGACCAGCGAGCCCTTTTGCTGAACGTGCTCGCCCAGCACCTGGCGCAAGGCGGCATGCAGCAAGTGGGTCGCCGAATGGTTCAACGCCGTGGCGTGACGCACATCGGCATCCACACGGGTTTCTACGACTTCGCCAACCTTCAGGCCGCCTGCAGCCACCATACCGTGGTGCAGGAAAGCGCCACCGGCTTTTGTCGTGTCGCGCACGTCAAAACGGGCAGCACCCGCTTGCAGGTAACCGCAGTCACCGACCTGGCCACCAGACTCGGCGTAGAACGGGGTTTGATCGAGAACAACCACACCCTCGTCGCCTTCATTCAGGCTGGCAACCGATTGGCCGTCTTTATAGAGCGCTACAACCTTGGCCGAGCCCTGGGTCGCACTGTAACCGATGAACTCGGTTGGCACGTCGACCTTGACCAGTGTGTTGTAGTCCAGCCCGAACGAGCTGGCCGAACGTGCGCGAACACGCTGGGCTTCCATCTCGCGCTCGAAGCCTTCTTCGTCCACGGTCAGGTTACGCTCACGGGCGATGTCGGCCGTCAGGTCCATCGGGAAGCCATAGGTGTCGTAGAGCTTGAACACGACATCGCCCGGCACCACGGTGCCCTTGAGCTCAGCCAGATCCAGCTCGAGGATTTTCAGACCCTGCTCCAGGGTCTTGGAGAACTGCTCTTCTTCAGCTTTGAGTACGCGTTCGATGTTGGACTGCTCGCGTACCAGCTCCGGGAAGCTGCCACCCATCTCGGCCACCAGGGCCGCGACGATCTTGTAGAAGAAGTTACCGGTCGCACCCAGCTTGTTGCCGTGACGGCATGCGCGGCGAATGATGCGACGCAGCACGTAGCCACGACCTTCGTTGGAAGGCAGTACACCATCAGCGATCAGGAAGCTGCACGAACGGATGTGGTCAGCCACAACCTTCAGCGACGCCTGGCCCTCATTGGCACAACCGATCGCTTCAGCCGATGCCTTCAGCAGACTCTGGAACAGGTCAATGTCGTAGTTGGAGTTAACGTGCTGCATGACCGCACTGATCCGCTCCAGGCCCATGCCGGTGTCGACCGACGGAGCTGGCAACGGATGCAACACGCCATCGGCGGTGCGGTTGAACTGCATGAACACGTTGTTCCAGATTTCAATGTAACGATCACCGTCTTCGTCTGGCGAGCCCGGTGGACCACCCCAGATTTCAGGGCCGTGGTCGTAGAAAATCTCGGTGCACGGGCCACACGGACCAGTGTCGCCCATGGTCCAGAAGTTGTCCGACGCGTACGGTGCGCCCTTGTTGTCGCCGATACGGATCATGCGCTCGGCAGGCACGCCGACGTCTTGGGTCCAGATATCGTAGGCTTCGTCATCGCTGGCGTAGACAGTCACCCAGAGCTTGTCTTTCGGCAGCTGCAATACGCCGGTCAGAAAGGTCCAGGCGAAATTGATCGCGTCTTTCTTGAAGTAATCGCCAAAGCTGAAGTTGCCGAGCATTTCAAAAAAGGTGTGGTGACGCGCGGTGTAACCGACGTTTTCCAGGTCGCTGTTCTTGCCGCCGGCGCGCACGCACTTCTGGCTGCTGGTCGCTCGGGTGTAGGCACGTTTTTCTTGACCCAGGAAACAGTCCTTGAACTGGTTCATCCCCGCGTTAGTGAACAGCAGGGTCGGGTCGTTATTCGGGACCAAGGAGCTGGAAGGGACACGGGTGTGACCTTGCTCCTCGAAGAAGCGAAGGAAGGCTTCACGGATTTCTGCGCTTTTCATAGGTTCTTCCACGGAGGCTGCGGCCAGAGGCAAGTAAATCACGTCAATCGACAGTGCGACTCGCAAAGGGCCGCATTATATCGGCCCTTCGCCCCGGGTACAGCGTGTTTATACGATAGCGACAAGCAATTGGACGGATTGCAAGCTCATTGGCGGGAAAAATCAGCAAAAACGTCGACCACTTGCTCAATCTGCGCACGACTGACATCCATGTGCGTCACCATGCGCAGTCGCGCAGCCGCACTCAAGCGAATGCCGCGTGCGGCCGCAAAGGCTTTGAGCGCGTCACACCGCTCACCCACCTGAACGTACACCATATTGGTCTGTACCGGCTCGACCGCATAACCCGAGGCGCGCAAGCCGTCCGCCAGCAACCGGGCATGGGCATGGTCATCGGCCAGACGCTCAACCTGATGATCCAGCGCATACAGCCCGGCAGCCGCCAACTGACCGGCCTGGCGCATGCCTCCCCCGACCATTTTGCGCAAACGCCGGGCTCGTGCGATCAAGTCAGCCGTGCCGCACAGCACCGACCCCACTGGCGCGCCCAGGCCCTTGGACAGGCACACCGACACCGAGTCGAAATACCGGGTAATTTCTTTCGCGTCCACGCCCATTTCTACCGCCGCGTTGTACAGCCGCGCGCCATCAAGGTGCAGCGCCAGGCCATGTTCGCGGGTCAGGCGACTGGCGGCGGCCAGGTACTCGGCGGGCAGCACTTTGCCTTGCATGGTGTTTTCCAGCGCCAGCAAACGGGTGCGGGCGAAGTGAAAATCGTCGGGTTTGATGGCCGCGGCCACCTGTCCCAGGTCCAGCGAACCATCCGCCAGGACTTCCAGCGGCTGCGGCTGAATAGAACCCAGAACGGCCGCACCGCCGCCTTCATATTTGTAGGTATGGGCCTGCTGACCGACGATGTACTCATCGCCACGTCCGCAATGGGCCATCAGGGCCAGCAAATTGCTCATGGTTCCCGACGGCACGAACAGCCCCTCGGCAAACCCCAGGCGCAATGCCAGCTCGCTTTCCAGCCTGTTCACCGCCGGATCCTCGCCATACACATCATCCCCAAGCGGGGCCTGCACCATAGCCTCGCGCATGCCGACGCTAGGCTGGGTCACTGTGTCACTGCGAAGATCGATGTCAGTCATTTGGAAGCCTCGGCCATGTCAAAGGAGCCTTGATGCTAATCGCACGAATCCCTGTCTAACAAGGGGACTACAGCCCATAACCGTCACATTTCGGGCATTGCGGGTCATGCGCGGACAAACCGATCTGAAATCTTGATGGCTATTAGCAAAAAGCATCGATGCATCCGTGAAATATATGTGATACAAAATGTCCGCCGCCAGAAAGGCTGGTGGCAACGTTCTCAGGGCGGGGTGTAACTCCCCACCGGCGGTAATGGCGCGCAATGCGTCTAGCCCGCGAGCGCTTGACAGCGCCGACAGCTTTGGCTGAGGCATGGCAAGGTCAGCAGACCCGGTGTGATCCCGGGGCCGACGGTCATAGTCCGGATGAAGAGAGAACGGGATTGGCGCCAAAGGGCCGTCAATCAGGCGGGGATGTACCGATGCAGAATCGCTCTGTATGACCCGCCTGAACGCACCCTTAAATCCCATTCGATTCATATGCCCTGTTTTTCACACAAACAGGAGTCAGAACATGCAACCCACCGCAATCGACAGCAAAAGCAAAAACCACCACAACGAGCGTGTAGCGTTTATCCAGGCCTGCTGGCACAAAGAGATTGTCGACCAGAGCCGCAAAGGCTTCCTGGCCGAAATGCTGGTGCAGGGTTATCAGGAAAGCGATATCGATTTCTATGAAGTGGGTGGCGCGTTTGAAATCCCGCTGCACGCCAAGCTGCTGGCCAAGACCGGCCGCTATGCCGGTATCGTCGGGGCCGCACTGGTGGTCGATGGCGGCATCTACCGTCATGACTTCGTTGCACAGTCTGTCGTCAGCGCTCTGATGCAGGTTCAACTGGAAACCGAAGTCCCGGTATTCTCGGTAAGCCTGACACCGCATCACTTCCATGCCGGCGAAGAACACCAGAATTTCTACTTTGAGCACTTCGTGCACAAAGGCCAGGAAGCCGCAAAAACCTGCGTCGATACCCTGCAGAAAATCCGCAACATCAAGCGCATGGATACCCAGCAAAAACGCGCAGTGTAATTGCCCTGCCAACAAAAACAGGCCCTTTCAGGGCCTGTTTTTGTTTGTGGACACGGGCGGGTATTGGCCGGAAAAACTAGGCAAAAGCCATCGAGCTCACGGGTTCGATGATCATGCCGGCACGCAGGCCATTCTTCACCTTGGGGTTGGGGAAGATAATCCGGGCGCCCTCTTCCTCAATGACCCAGCGGGTCTGAGGCGTGTCCTGCGCCAAGAGATAGCCTTTGGGCAGCTCACTGAAATTCTCGACATCCGCCGGCAAATGCAGAATAAACGCATCACTGTGCTTGATCACTTCACGGGCCACGCTGAACAGCTGCAAGCCCTCCAGGGATTCATCCGCCAAAGGCGGCTCCGTCCCTTCGATGATCTGCTCCAGACGTCGCTCGAGTCGCGTAACGTTGACCCCCGCGTTCTGCCCGAACGGTCGTGCCTTGCCCAGCTCAAGGGTGAACGCCTCGACGCCGAGCCGATCGTAGGTGTAGGCACTGAATACAATCGAAGGCTTGTTCTGCAACAACACCGCTTCCATGCCGGCAGCGCGCAAGCGGGCCAGTTCTTCGCGAGAGTGCGCACGCCCCTCTTTATAAGGGTAGAGCGCAAACTGTTCGATTTTCGAACCCCGAATCGCCGTGTGCAGGTCGTAGTGAAGTCGGGTGCGGTCCGGTTGGCTGAAAAACGTTTCGGCCAAATGCTCAAGCTCGCACGCACGCAAGGCCTCCGGACCACTGCTGTTCTCATGGCGACCGTTGAACAGCCGATTGAGGTCTTCTTCGACAAACCTTGCGCCAGTGCGCATGGCCGCAGGGTTGCCGAACAAAAACAGAATTCGGGCACGGGGTTTTACATCGCCCCGCGCAATGTCATGCAACAGGCGGTCGAGCAACTCGATCGGTGCTGTTTCATTACCGTGGATGCCGGCCGACAACAGCACATCCATGCCGTTGTCGCGGGCCTCGGGAGGGCGCACTTCAAGTGCCCCCTCGGCCAGCCAGCGCATCCGCACGCCGTCGACAGTCAGTTGAGTCTTCTCGGCCGGTTCACGTCCGGCCAGGGTCAGTTCAAGCAGTTTGCCGAGAGCGAGCATAGTGCTTCCTTAATCAGTGATTGCAGTCTGGACCGTGCACGTGACCGTCTTCGTCATCACTCAGGTCTGCCGGCTCCATCTCCAGTTGCAGGCTGACAAGGTTAGTCGCTAATGGACGCAGCAGCAGGTTGGCGTATTCAGCATCACCTTCCTCAACGTCTACGCCGATCAGCAGCTGCCCACGGCCGTCTTGCTGGATCCACAACTCTTTGCCCTGCCACATGACGGCGACACGGGTGCAGGAAGTTTCCAGCTGGGTGCCATCGGTGTCTTCAAGGATCAGCTTCAGGGTATCGCTCATGATTTCGTTCTCGCTCGGTGAAAAGGCGTGCCCAGGTGCGCCAAACGCACAGGCACGCACAGGCTCAATTGATCTGGAAGGGGTAAACCGCGCCCAGTTTAAGGATTTGCGTCAGTTCATCCAGTGCCGTACGGCATTCAATCAACAATTGCGGGTCCGCCAGGTCGCTTTCACGCAGGGCATCGCGGTAGTGCCTGTTCACCCACCCGGTCAACGTGTCGTACAGCGCAGGGGTCATGATAACCCCCGGGTTAACCGCCGCGAGCTCGGTTTCATTGAGTGCGACGCGCAACCGCAGGCAAGCCGGGCCACCGCCGTTCTGCATGCTCTGCTTGAGATCAAACACCTTGACCTCGCGAATCGGACCACCCGCGGCCGTCAAGCCTTGCAGATACTGCCAGACCCGCGGATTGGCGCGACACTCCTCGGGAACGATGAGCAGCATTGAACCGTCAGGGCGACTCAGCAACTGGCTGTTGAACAGGTAGGAACGCACTGCGTCCTCCACCGCCACCTGATCGCGCGGCACACAAATGGACTGGAAGTTGCCGCCCCGGGCAGCCAGCTTGCCGTGCAATTCGGCCAGCATCTGATCGGTGTTGAGGAATGCATCCTGGTGATGGAACAGCAGCTCGCCATTGCCAACCGCGATCACATCGTTATGGAACACGCCCTGATCGATCACGTCCGGATTTTGCTGGGCGAATACCACGCCCTCCTCGCTCAGGCCGTGCAGTCGGGCCACCGCCTGAGAGGCTTCGAGGGTCTGGCGCGCCGGGTATTTTTGCGGGGCCGGGTAACGGCTGTCGAACGCACTGCGCCCGAACACAAAGAACTCAACGCCCGCTTCGCCGTAATCCCGGCAAAAACGCGTGTGGTTGGCTGCACCCTCATCACCAAATTGAGCCACTGCCGGCAACGCCGCGTGGTGCGCAAAATGCTGTTGATCGGCAAACATGGCACCCAGCACCCGGCTGGTGGTCGGGTGCTCGATGCTGCGGTGGAATTTGCAATTGAGGTTGGCTGCGGTGAAGTGCACCCGACCGTCAGCCGTATCTGCGCTCGGGCTGACCGTGGCGGCGTTGGCCACCCACATACTCGAGGCCGAGCAACTGGCAACCAGCAGCGGCATCGCCTGTTTGGCCGCCTGGGCAATGACCTGTGCATCGCTGCCGCTGAACCCCAGGCTACGCAAGGCTCCGACATCCGGGCGCTCTTGCGGGGCCAGCACGCCCTGGACAAATCCCATGTCCATCAGCGCTTTCATTTTTTCCAGACCTTGCAGCGCAGCTTCCTTCGGGTTGGAAGCCTGCTGGCTGTTGCTCTGGGAGGCGACGTTGCCAAACGACAAACCGCCATAGTTATGGGTCGGCCCCACTAAACCGTCAAAATTGACTTCAAATGATTTCATCGGTGAGGCTCCAGCAAACGGTTAAATTGTGTAGCGACTGGCGCAGGCGGCGATGCATCGGGGCGTGACCCCGGCCCTCAGGGCCCGGGGTCGTGCGGGGCTTGGCTCCCGCGGCGACCCGGTCTGCTTACAAGCGCACGCCCGGGGTCAGGGCCGCAGGCAAGGTCAGGGTTGGGGTTTCCAGGGACGCCACCGGGTACGCGCAATAATCCGCCGCGTAATAGGCGCTGGCGCGATGATTGCCCGAGGCTCCCACGCCGCCAAACGGTGCGCTGCTGGCGGCACCGGTGAGTTGCTTGTTCCAGTTGACGATCCCGGCGCGGCTTTCGAACCAGAACTGCTGATAACGCGCTTCGGAGTCCGACAGCAAACCCGCCGCCAAACCAAAGGCCGTGTTGTTCGCCTCAGCAATTGCCGCATCAAAGTCAGCGTAGCGAATCACTTGCAGCAACGGCCCGAACAGTTCTTCGTCCGAGCGCTCGCTCACCTCGGTCACATCGATAAGACCCGGGGTCAGCAACGCGGCGTTAGCGTCTGGCTGGGTCATTTCCAGCAAGGACACCGCGCCATTCGCCAGCAAGACTTCCTGGGCCTCCATCAAGGTGCGCGCTGCACCGATGGAAATCACCGACCCCATGAAAGGCGCAGGTTGCTGGTCAAATGCACCGACTTCGATGCTCTGGCTGACCTCAACCAGGCGCGTCAGCAGGCTGTCGCCCCACGCGCCTTGCGGCACCAGCAAACGACGGGCACAGGTGCAACGCTGCCCGGCCGAAATAAACGCTGATTGAATGATGGTGTAGACCGCGGCGTCCAGATCAGCCACCTGATCGACCACCAGCGGGTTATTGCCGCCCATTTCCAGCGCCAGGATTTTGTCCGGGCGACCGGCAAACTGCTGATGCAATGCATTGCCGGTACGGCTGGAACCGGTGAAAAACAAGCCATCGATGCCCCCATGAGCCGCCAGCGCGATGCCGGTTTCGCGTGCGCCTTGCAGCAGGTTCAAGACGCCGGCCGGCAAGCCCGCCTCGATCCAGCATTTGACCGTCAGTTCTGCCACCGCCGGGGTCAGTTCGCTGGGCTTGAACACCACGCTGTTACCCGCGAGCAACGCCGGAACGATATGCCCGTTGGGCAAGTGCCCCGGGAAGTTATACGGACCAAACACCGCCACAACACCGTGGGGCTTGTGCCGCAACACTGCCGTTGCATCCCCCAGCGGGCCACTTTTTTCACCGGTGCGTTCACGGTAGCTTTGTACCGAAATCGCGACCTTGTTGATCATGCTGGTGACTTCGGTGGCCGACTCCCACAACGGTTTGCCGGTTTCGGCACCAATGCAGCGGGCCAACTCGTCAGCATGACTTTTCAGGCTGGCAGCGAAAGCTTCGAGCACGCTCAGACGCTCTTCGAAAGAGCGCCGGGCCCAGGCCGGAAATGCCTCGCGGGCTGCCTTGACGGCAGCATCCACCTGGTCAGCATCTGCGCCGCGACCGGCCCACAGCACCTGCTGCGTCACCGGGTTCAACGATTCAAAGGCTTCGCCCTGCCCGTCCTGCCAGGTACCTGCGATATACAACATGCTCATTATTTCGACTCCCGTGAGGCAACTGGTTGAGCAGACAACGCAACTGCCCGCACTTGATCGCCGGCGCTCAGTTGCAAACGCTTGGCGGTCAGTTTGTCGACCACCAGCGTGCCTGCCGCCAACCGCGCAGGGGCTGCGGTGATGCGGCACTCTTCGCGCTTGCGGTTGTGGATCAGGTAGGCCGGTGCATCATCACCCGGCGTGCCGATGGACAACACCAGCGCTTCACTGTCGCGAACGGCGCGGATCTTGCTGGTCTCGCACTCCACGGCCGGGCCGGCGTCGAAAATATCGACATAACCCTGGTAACTGAAACCTTCGCTCTTGAGCATGTTCAAGGCAGGCTCAGTGTCGGTATGCACTTTGCCGATCACTGCGCGGGCATCCGGCGACAGGAAGCAGGTGTACACCGGAAATTTGGGCATCAACTCGGCAATGAACGCCTTGTTGCCCACGCCGGTCAGGTAGTCAGCCTGGCTGAATTCCATTTTGAAGAAGTGCCGGCCCAGGCTTTCCCAGAACGGTGAACGGCCGGACTCGTCGGACATCCCGCGCATTTCGGCAATGATCTTGTTGCCGAACAGCTCGGGGAACTCGGCAATAAACAACATCCGCGCCTTGGCCAGCATGCGGCCGTTCAGGCCGGTGCGGTAATCGGCACTGAGGAACAGCGAGCACAGCTCGGAGTTGCCGGTCAGGTCATTGGCCAGGAACAGCGTCGGAATTTCACGATAAATACTCAGCTCCTGAGAGGCGCTGACGGTCAGCCCGACACGGAAGTTGTACCAGGGCTCACGCAGGCCGACAGCGCCGGCGATTGCCGAAATACCGACCACCTTGCCGTCGTCGTCCTCGAGCACGAACAGGTAATCCGCATCGCCGCGTTCGGCTTCGCCACGGAAGGTTTTTTCAGCCCAGCCAACACGGTGCGACAGACGCTCTTCATTGGCCGGTAACGTGGTCAGGCCGGTGCCCGTGCTGCGGGCCAGCTCGATCAGAGCCGATAAATCGCTATTGCGTACAGGACGAACGATCATGCTATCTCCTCAAACAGGGCTCGCTGACGAACCCCGCGAAACTCGCTCAAAGGCGTTAAACCGCAACCACTCGTACACTGGCACCTTCGCCAACACCGAGCGCTTCGGCCGCTTCCAGATCCAGCGTGACCGGCTTGCCTGGCGCCCAGTCCAGCTCCAGCAACACGGCGCGGTAGTCCTGCAACTGGGCATTGGCCACCAGGTACTGTCGCCCACCGCCTTTGATCAGCTCACCGATCCGGACCGGCACCACACGGCTTTGGGCGATCGAGCGAATGCCCGAAACCCGGGCATGCAGCGTCGGGCCGCCATCAAAAATATCAATGTAGTGATCGGTCTCGAAGCCTTCGCGCATCAGGATGTCGAAGGTGATTTGCGCACGCGGATGGACTTGCCCCATCGCCTCTTGGGCGGTATCAGGCAGCAACGGCACGTAAATCGGGTAATGCGGCATCAGCTCAGCGAGGAAGGTGCGGCTTTTCAGCCCGCACAAGCGTTCGGCGGCAGCATAGTTCAAGTCGAAGAAGTTGCGGCCAATGGCATCCCAGAATGGCGAATCACCGTTCTCATCGCTGTAACCGACGATTTCAGTCACCACCGAGTCGGCAAACCGCTCCGGGTGATTGGCCACGAACAGCAGGCGACCACGGGAGTTGAGTTCGGACCAGGCCGAGCCCACCAACTCCGGAACCACATAGAAACTGGTCAGCAGGCTATTTCCGGTGAGGTCATGGCACTGCGACAGAACGTGAATCTTGTTGTGGATTTTCAGTTCACGTGAAGCGTGGACAAAGGTCTCGTTACGGAAGCTGTAGAACGGCTCCGAATAACCGGCCGACGCCACGATGGCCGAACAGCCCACCAGTTTGCCGCTGGCGGTATCTTCAAGCACAAAGAAATAGCTCTCTTCGCCATTGAAGCTGACTTCGGCCGCAAAGGATGTTTCGGACGCAGCGATCTTGTCACGCAGGCGCTCGATATCGTCCGGCAATGAAGTGACACCAATCGGGCTGTCCGCAGCCAGACGCTGTACCTCGTCCAGGTCAGCCATTTGCGCGGGGCGCATCACCAGCATGGTGTCACTCCTTAATCCTTTCACTACATAGGAAAATACCGAGCAGGATTTCAACCAAACCTGTAGGCGCGAGCTTGCTCGCGATGGGGATAACGACCAGAGACGCTATCGCGAGCAAGCTCGCTCCTACAGGGGTATTTGAATGAAATGAGAATCAGGCTCGGCACATAAAATTCGGTTCGACGCCCGGAAGTCCGGGCGTCGAGATCACACTCAGGCTTGAGTCAGCGCTTTCGCAGCGCGCTCAAAACGCGACAGACCTTCTTCGATATCCGCATCATCGACCACCAGGCTTGGTGCGAAACGCACCACGTCGGGACCGGCCTGCAAAATCATCAGGTCTGCTTTTTCACAGGCATTGAAAATGTCTTTGGCGCGGCCTTTCCAGGCATCGCTCAATACACAACCGATCAACAGGCCCAAACCGCGGACTTCAGTGAACAGGCCGTATTGCTGACCAATCTGTTCCAGGCGGGTTTTGAACTGCTGGTGCTTGGCTCTCACGCCGCCCAACACTTCAGGGGTGTTCACCACGTCAATGACCGCGTTCCCCACGGCACACGCCAACGGGTTGCCGCCGTAGGTGGTGCCGTGAGTACCGACCACCAGGTGCTTGGCCAGCGCTTCTGTGGTCAGCATGGCCGCAATCGGAAAACCACCGCCCAGGCTCTTGGCGCTGGTCAGGATGTCCGGGGTGACGCCGTAATGCATGTAGGCAAACAACTCGCCGGTACGGCCCATGCCGGTTTGCACTTCGTCGAACACCAGCAACGCATCGTGCTGATCACACAGATCGCGGGCACCTTGCAGGTAAGCCAGCTCGGCCGGTAGCACGCCGCCCTCACCCTGAATCGGCTCCAGCACTACAGCGCAGGTCTTGTCCGAGATCGCCGCTTTCAGCGCTGCGAGATCATTGAACGGTACATGGGTAATGCCGGTAATTTTTGGACCGAAACCGTCGGAATACTTCGACTGCCCGCCCACGTTCACGGTGAACAGCGTACGACCGTGGAAGCTGTTGAGTGCGGCAATGATTTCGTATTTCTCGGCACCAAAACGATCGTGGGCAACACGACGGGCCAGCTTGAAGGCGGCTTCGTTGGCTTCGGCACCGGAATTGCAGAAGAACACACGCTCGGCGAACGTCGACTCGACCAGCTTCTTGGCCAGGCGCAGTGCCGGCTCGTTGGTGAAGACGTTGGACACGTGCCACAGGTTATTGGCCTGCTCGGTCAGCGCTCCGACCAGGGCAGGATGCGCATGACCCAAGACGTTAACGGCAATACCACCCGCGAAATCGATCAGCTCTCGGCCCGCCTGGTCCCACACTCGGGAACCGGCACCGCGCACAGGAATAAAGGCCGCAGGTGCGTAGTTAGGAACCATGACTTGGTCGAAATCGGCGCGTTGCACCGGGGCTTGCTCAACGGACATCGGAGTCTCCTGAAGAGGAACGCCAGCCTAAAATGGCGAGCGATGGGGGATTGTAAGGACAGATGGTGTTGCGGCCTTGTCGCCAAGCGACAACTTCTTATAGCGCCAAACCACGGTTTCACCGGGTTTACGGCAATGCGACATATTTCGTCGCAAAGGCGCAGTTTAAACGCTGAGAGAACGGAGAAAAGACTTTTGTCTCGAGAATGTTCCAAGGCAAAGCCCGCGTCGCACGCTGCTCACACCTTGAACCGGGGCCGATCCTGAGGAGCGAACCGCCTGCGACTCAAGCCACGTGCAAACCTTGCGGACCTAGCCGCGTTCGGCCGGGGCCGAAGACAACTCGAACGGGCTGCTGCTGCGGCGCTGGTTGCGGTCTTCGCGAGGCGTAGCGCCAAAGAAGTTGCGATAGGCGCTGGAGAAATGCGGCCCGGAAGAGAAACCGCACGACAAGCCGATCTGAATGATCGACTTGCTGGTTTGCATCAGCATTTGTCGCGCCTTGTTCAGACGCAGTTCAAGGTAATACTGGCTTGGTACGCGATTGAGGTACTGCTTGAAGATCCGTTCCAGTTGCCGACGGGAGACACAGACGTGCTGGGCAATTTCATCGGTGGTCAGCGGCTCTTCAATATTGGCCTCCATCAACAATACGGCCTGAGTCAACTTGGGATGACTGGAGCCAAGACGATTCTGCAACGGAATGCGCTGACGCTCTCCCCCTTCACGAATACGCTCCACCACCAACTCTTCAGACACCGCCCCCGCCAGCTCGGCCCCATGATCACGGGCCAGGACCGCGAGCAGCAGATCCAGCACCGACAACCCGCCGCAGGCACTCAAGCGATCACGATCCCAGTCAAACAAATGGCTGGTGGCGATCACCTTGGGGAAGCGCTCGGCAAAGTCATCCTGCCAGCGCCAATGCACCGCAGCCCGATAACCATCGAGCAGGCCCAGTTGCGCCAATGGGTAAACCCCGGCCGAAAGCCCGCCTATTACACAGCCGGCACGCACCAGTTGCTTGAGCGCACTGCTCAAGGCCGGCGCTATGCCTGCGGGCGGTTCGTCCGCCAGCAAAAACAGCTTCTGACAGCCTTCAAGCTTGCCGACCCACGGCTCACCGGGTAATTGCCAGGCACCTTCAGCGGGAGGCTCGGCCTGCAAGAAAAGCAGTTCGTATACGACTTCAGGATGCACGCGCTGAGCAACACGCAACGCTTCCTCTGCCAGCGCCAGAGTCAAGGCTTTGGTGCTGGGCCAAATGAGGAAACCAATTCGATGGGCGGTCATAGCGTGCTATCCGGAACGAAAACGGGGGGGATAAAAACCAAATGCGCCAAACACTCAGCCTAGGCCAGCTGCGCAGGATGCGGAGCATGACCTATTTTGGTGCACAACGGCAGTCTAAAGAGTGCGGTTATTTCAGACTGCCAGACAGGAACTGCTGCAGGCGCTCGCATTGCGGGTTGACCAGCACCTCACGCGGGTTGCCACTTTCTTCAACGATACCCTTATGCAGAAATACCAACTGGTTCGACACTTCGCGGGCAAAGCCCATTTCGTGAGTCACCACCACCATGGTCCGGCCTTCCTGAGCCAGGTCTTGCATCACCTTCAGTACATCACCGACCAGCTCCGGGTCGAGGGCTGAGGTCGGCTCGTCAAACAACATGACTTCGGGCTCCATCGCCAGCGCACGGGCAATGGCCACGCGCTGCTGTTCGCCACCGGACATATGCCCCGGGTAAGCGTCCTTGCGGTGAGCGACACCGACCTTGTTCAGGTAGTGCTCAGCCTTGTCTCGCGCCTCGGACCTGGACATGCCCAGTACATGCACCGGCGCTTCCATGATGTTTTCCAGCGCCGTCATGTGTGACCACAGATTGAAATGCTGAAACACCATCGACAGCCGCGAACGCATGCGCTGCAACTGCTTGGGATCAGCAGCCTTGAGCGCGCCGTCCTTGTTGGCAACCAGCCTGAGCTCTTCACCATTGAGCAGGATTTTGCCGGCATGCGGCTGCTCGAGCAGGTTTATGCAACGCAAAAAGGTGCTTTTGCCTGAGCCACTGGAACCGATGATGCTGATGACATCGCCAGCTTTGGCGGCCAGAGACACACCTTTGAGCACTTCGTGACTGCCATAGCGTTTATGCAGGTCTTGGACTTCAAGTTTGTACATGCTGTCGGTTCTCACAAAAACAGTCAGTCGTTGAGCAAGCGCCCGTGACGCAAAGGCTTGCGCCCCGCCACTTTGGCCAGCCAGAAACCGGGTTGGGCATAACGCAGTCGCTCAACGGCAAATAATACGCCGGCCGTGCCTGCGCATACCGTACTGACCCGGTCAGATAAAGGATCAATCACTTCAAACAGCGGCTCGCCGGCTTCAACCCAGGCGCCCGCCGGGCGTAAAAAACTCACCACACCGGGGTGCGGTGCAAACAACAACTCAGTCCCTTCAAAAGGCACGCCTTCACAGGCTTCGTACTGTGGCTCAGGCCAGCTCCCGGCGATCAAGCCCTGCTCGGCCAGAAACGCCAGAATACCTTCAGCATAGGCTTCGGCCTCTGCTCGCCCGGTGTCTGCCTGCCCACCCAGCTCCAGAGTGGTGGCCATGCAGGCCAAAGGAATCTGCGCCTCGCCGAACTCGCGCTGCAACCGCAGCCACGGCAAAGAACAAGCCTCATCGAACGAACTCCCGCCTGAATCCTCGGCGAGCAAGCCAACCCGCATATTCAAATGTGCTGCCAGCGAACGCCATTGTGGCCAATGCTGAGGCAAAGCGTACATGTGCAATGCGGCTTCAGCGTCGCAATGCAGATCGAGCACGATATCGGCGTTACAGGCATGACTCAGCAAAACGCGCTGCATACCCTGAAGCTGGCTGGCAGCTGGCGGCAACTCAGCCAGCACCTCCAGCATCGTCTGACGAATCAAACGGATATTGGCATGCGGGTCATCGCCCAATCGCCCTTGCAGCCTTTCCGCCACTGGCTCACTCAACTCCACGAAATCGCGGTTGAAGTTCTTGCCACTGCCGTACTCGAAGCGCCCCTGATGACTGCCCTGCAATAACTGGCCAAGGCCCAGCGGATTGGCCACGGGCACCAATTCGATCACACCGTTCAAGGCACCCAGAGCTTCAAGCTCGGCCAGGCGCTTTTTCAGTTCCCAAGCGCAGCGCATCCCCGGCAGCTCGTCCGCGTGCAGACTTGCCTGAATGTAAGCCTTGCGCTCGCCGACACCGAAACGAAACACCGACAACCGGCGCTCGCTGCCCAGGCTGCTCCACGGCAACAGATGCTCGATCCGTTCCATGGGTCAGGCCTTGCGCGGGGCCATATAGCCCAGCCAGCGGCGCTCGGCCAGTTTAAACAGGCGCACCAGAATGAAGGTCAGGCACAGGTAGAAAACACCCGCGGTGATGTAGGCCTCGAACGGCAAGTAATACTGCGCATTCACGGTACGAGCAGCCCCGGTAATGTCGATCAGGGTCACGATGGACGCCAGACTGGTGGTCTGCAGCATCATGATCACTTCGTTGCTGTATTGCGGCAACGCCCGGCGCATGGCCGATGGCAGCAGGATACGGCGATACATTTTGGCGCGTGACATGCCCATCGCCTTGGCGGCTTCGATCTCGCCATTGGGCGTGGCCTTGAGGCTGCCGGCAATGATTTCAGCGGTGTAGGCGCTGGTATTGATGGAAAATGCCAGACACGCGCAAAAGGTTGCACTGGACAACAACGGCCACAGGACGCTCTCGCGTACCGCTTCGAACTGAGCCAGCCCGTAGTAGATCAAGAACAACTGCACCAGCATCGGCGTGCCGCGGATCACGTAAGTGAACAACCAGGCCGGCAGGTTGACCCAGGCATTTTTGGATACCCGCATCAGCCCCAGCGGGAGCGCTGCCAGCAAACCGAAAAACAGCGAGATACCCAACAGCTTCAGGGTCTCCAGCATTCCGTTCAGGTACAGCGGCATGCTGTCCCAAATGACGTTGTAGTCGAAGATCATAGATCAGCCGCCCTTACGCCTACCGAGTAGCGCTTCTCAAGTTGTCGCAATGCCAGCAGCGAAACACTGGTCAGTACCAGGTACATCGCTGCAACGGCCAGGAAGAAGGTGAACGGCTCGCGGGTGGCATCTGCCGCCTGCTTGGCCTTGAACATCATGTCTTGCAGGCCGACCACCGAAATAAGGGCCGTGGCCTTGGTCAACACCAGCCAGTTATTGGTAAACCCAGGAATCGCCAGGCGAATCATCTGCGGCACCAACACCCGGAAGAACACTTGAAAACGACTCATGCCATACGCCATCCCGGCTTCAGCCTGCCCCTTGGGTATCGCCATGAAGGCCCCACGAAAGGTCTCGGACAGGTAGGCACCGAAGATAAAGCCGAGGGTGCCGATACCGGCTGCCAACGGGTTCAAATCAATGTAGTCGTCGTAGCCCAGCATTGGCCCGACGCGGTTCAGCAAGTCCTGGCCTCCGTAGAAAATCAGCAGGATAAGCACCAGATCGGGAATCCCGCGGATTACCGTTGAGTACAAATCGCCCAGCCAGGCCAGCCAGCGCACTGGCGACAGGCGCAATGAAACACCAATCAGACCTAGAACTATGGCCAGGGCCATGGACGACAAGGCGAGCTGAAGCGTCAGCCAAGCGCCATCGAGGATGACAGCCCCGTAGCCTTTCAACATGATTCAGGTCCTCGAAAATTAAGATGAAAAAATGGCGCAAACTTCAGAAACTCTGCTGCTTGCGCCATTTCGGACGTACCGCTGCGATGTATTACTGACCGTAAATATCGAAGTTGAAGTATTTGTCCTGGACTTGCTTGTATTTGCCGTTCGCACGAATGGCATCAATAGCGGCGTTGATCTTGTCTTTCAGGGCGTCGCCCTTGCGCACAGCGATACCCACGCCATCACCAAAGTATTTGACGTCGGTGAACGCTGGACCTGTGAACGCAAAACCTTTGCCGGCGTCGGTTTTCAGGAAACCGTCTTCCAGCAAGGTGGCATCGGCCACGGTGCCATCAAGGCGACCGGCCTGCACGTCAAGGTAGATTTCGTTCTGCGAACCGTAAGGAACAACGGTGGCACCTTTAGGCGCCAGCACTTCCTTGGCGAAACGGTCATGGATCGAACCACGCTGAACGCCGATTTTTTTGCCCTTGAGTTCATCAAGACTGTCACCGACCACTACACCTTCCTTCATCACCAGACGCGCCGGTGTGAGGTAGTACTTGTTGGTGAAGTCGACAGACTTTTTACGGTCTTCGGTAATGGACATCGAGGACAGGATCGCGTCGATCTTGCGCACTTTCAGTGCAGGGATCAGACCATCGAATTCTTGCTCGACCCAAACGCACTTGACCTGCATCTGCTCGCACAGCGCGTTACCGATGTCGTAGTCAAAGCCCACGATACTGCCATCCGGTGCTTTGGAAGCGAACGGAGGGTAAGCGGCTTCAATACCAATTTTCAGAGGTTTTTGATCAGCGAAAGCCTGCAGGGACAGCACGGACAGTGCCAGGGCGCCAAGAAGCACGAGTTTCTTCATCTTAGGACTCCATCGGTAAAGGGCAATAAATGCAGAGTGAGCAAAAGCCCAATGTGCGGAGGTTAAACCGGGAATGCGGCGCCACGTCCTACTGGCGTTGCACTGTGAACAGCACAACATCGACGAGCGAGTGATCGGCATTCTAACGACAGGCTTCAAGCCGTTATTTCTTCAATGCGACAACAAATTACAGATGCACCGAGAAAGGCGACCCCAAGCGTTGACAGCTCTTCAAATTTATGCAAGAGCAAAAGACATAGAACCTATGTGAGTTGCAAATAGCGGGCCTATTATTCGCAAAGCCTTCTATTCCGGCAAGTGTAGCGTTTCATCTTATTCATATACGCACTTAAAACGGCTCTAAAACAGTGCTTTGGGTGTAGCAAGGCCCCGTTTTCGTGCGCACGGTTACATCGTCGGTAACACCGCCCTCTACCTCGCGCCCGCAGAAGGAAGACGCAGCACATCGCCCGCCCAGCAAAAAGCCCCGCCCGGCAAGACCGGACGGGGCTCCAGAAAGCACAGCTGGTGTTACGCGGCGCTCATCGACTTGTGCGTCTCGATCAAATGCTGCACCACACTCGGATCAGCCAAGGTCGAAATATCGCCCAGGCCCTCATATTCACCGGTGGCAATCTTGCGCAGGATGCGACGCATGATTTTGCCTGAGCGCGTTTTCGGCAACCCCGGCGCCCACTGAATGACATCCGGCGAAGCAATCGGACCGATCTCCTTGCGCACCCAGTTTTTCAGCTCAAGACGCAACTCTTCGCTCGGAGCTTCTCCGCCATTGAGGGTGACATAGACATAAATCCCCTGCCCCTTGATATCGTGAGGCACACCGACAACCGCGGCTTCAGCGACTTTGGGATGAGCCACCATCGCGCTTTCGATTTCGGCGGTCCCCATGCGGTGACCCGAAACGTTGAGCACGTCATCCACGCGCCCGGTAATCCAGTAATAACCGTCTTCGTCACGACGCGCGCCGTCACCGGTGAAGTACATCCCACGGAAAGTCTTGAAATAGGTATCGACGAAACGGTCGTGATCGCCATAGAGCGTTCGCGCCTGACCCGGCCATGAATCCAGGATGACCAGATTACCCTCGGCCGCACCCTCTATAAGGTTGCCCAGGTTATCCACCAGCGCCGGCACCACACCGAAAAACGGACGTGCCGCAGAACCCGGCTTGAGTGCGTGCGCCCCCGGCAGCGGGCTCATCATGCAGGCGCCAGTTTCGGTCTGCCACCAGGTATCCACAATCGGGCAACGCTCCTTGCCCACGGTGGTGTAGTACCAGTTCCAGGCCTCCGGATTGATCGGCTCGCCTACCGACCCCAGCAGACGCAAGCTGGAGCCGTCAGCACCCTTCACCGCCGCCTGGCCTTCAGCCATCATGGCGCGAATAGCGGTAGGCGCGGTGTAGAGGATGTTGACCTTATGCTTGTCGACAATCTTCGAGACACGGGTGATATCCGGATAGTTCGGCACACCTTCGAACAATACAGTGGTCGCACCATTGGCCAGCGGCCCGTACACGATATAGGTGTGGCCCGTGACCCAGCCCACGTCGGCGGTGCACCAGTAAACTTCACCCGGACGGTAATCGAACACGCGCTCATGGGTCAGCGCTGCATACAGGAGGTAACCGCCCGTCGTGTGCTGCACGCCCTTGGGCTTGCCTGTGGAGCCAGAGGTATAAAGGATGAACAGAGCCTCTTCAGCGCCCATCTCTTTCGGGGCGCAATGGGTCGAAGCCACGGCCATCAGATCGTGGTACCAGATGTCACGGTGCTTGTACCAGGCGATGTCGCCACCTGTGCGCTGGAACACAATGATCTTCTGCACGCTGGAAGTGTCGGGGTTGGTCAGTGCCACGTCGACATTGGCTTTGAGTGCCGTGCGCTTGCCACCACGCAGGCCTTCGTCAGCTGTAATCACCACTTTGGATTTGCAGTCGATGATCCGGCCTGCCAGAGCTTCGGGAGAAAAGCCGCCGAAAACCACCGAATGGATGGCACCGATGCGGGTACACGCCAGCATGGCGACCACGGCTTCGGGAACCATCGGCATATAGATAGTCACTACGTCACCGCGGTGAACGTCCTGGCCGCGCAAGGCGTTGGCAAGCTTGCAGACTTCTTCATGCAGCTCGCGGTAGGTAATGTTGCGCTGCTCGGAAGGGTCGTCGCCTTCCCAGATGATCGCGATCTGGTCACCGCGCTCGGCAAGGTGGCGGTCCAGGCAGTTGTAGGAAACGTTGAGAGTCCCGTCGGCAAACCATTTGATGTCGACATGATGGTCATCGAAAGAGGTTTGCTTGACGGTAGTGAAAGGCTTGATCCAGTCGAGACGCTTGGCTTGCTCGCGCCAGAAACCATCGGGGTTGACGACGGATTGCTGGTACATCGCCTTGTAGGTCGCCTCATCAGTCAGCGTATTGGCTGCGACTTCAGGGCGTACGGGATACAGGGAAGCGGCACTCATGTTTCATACCTCAATGTTTGTAGTTGTTGTTTTATGACCCTGTTGTAGCCGGGCCAAGGCCTGAGAACCATTCGACGTTGGTAGTAAGAAATACGTAGAAAAACCGTGGTTTTTCTTGCGAAGGCTCAAGAACAGTACTTGCAGCGTTTCAGCGTTCAGCACGGTGCCGACACACACTCACTACGCCCTCCCGTTTTCAACGATTGTTACGGAATCTGTCAACAGTCTTTATCAAAACCCCCTCTATATGCTTGCCCGGCACAGGCCTAAAATTCATCTCGCCAACCAAGGCACTGCGATTAACGCAAGTTACAGCCCCCACGAAGGCATGTTTAGTCGCTCTTAACTACTTCAGTTTCACACGTAGCCTCACAAGGGCTGCGTGACCCCACTCGCCCCAAAACAGGTAATCAAGAAATGAAAGCGTTGTTAGTTCTGGCCCTCAGCAGTGTGTGCTTTACCGCCATGGCTGATGAAGTGAACACTCAAGTTTCCAGCCAGCAACCTGCCGTTGAACAGTATTCCTACTCTTCGGAACTGGATATCGCCAAAGTGATTTCCATGAGCGAAATCCCGAGTGTTTGCGAGGTCGTACCGGCCCAGATGGTCTACGAAGACTCGCAAGGCAAGCAGCACACCTTGGAATATCGCGTGATGGGCAACGGCTGCTCCAACGGTTGATTGATTATCTGAACCCGTCAATCAACTCACGTAATCAAGCGATCCCTCATGGCGCTTAACTGCAACTTTCAATGCAACTTGATGGCCGTTGAACCGTTGCCTGCCTGCGCCTTTATCGCCAGGAACTATTAAATGAAACGCTCTTATCTTTTGGCTTTAAGTTTGTCCGTTCTCGCCAGCGCCGCCTTTGCCGCTGACGGTTATGATCGTACCCACTCGGCTTCTTTTGCCGAAGACGGCTACGACAATACCCGCTCGGCCTCTTTTGCCGAAGACGGCTACGACAATACCCGCTCGGCCTCTTTTGCCGAAGACGGCTACGACAATACCCGCTCGGCCTCTTTTGCCGAAGACGGCTACGACAGCACCCGCTCGGCCGGCTTTGCTGAAGATGGCTATGACCGTACCAACGGTGCTCGTCTGAGCTGATAAACCCCGTGAGCCTGATGCCCGGTTTCGACCGGGCAGCGCCTATCTCCCCCTTCAACGCCCAGCACCGACCACAATCAAGCCGCGTCATTCGACATTCCTGATCGGCTGCGAAAAGACTTGCTTTCGCCCAAAGCCGCGCCCAGCCTAAGCCATACACACCCCTCGCAAGATTTAGGGCATTTCGTCGCACGCCACGAAAAAAAACTGGCTGAAATACCCTGTGCAAAAGCCGTATACTGGCGCCTTCAAACGAGCTTGTTTTATCCCTTTAAAGGGCTATAACCCCACGCTGTCCAGCCCTCCAGGGCAAGGTTGAGATGCACAGACCGATGCATCCCCTCAGCAGCGCTAATGGGCAAGCCAATCAACACATTCATGTTTTTGCGTGAGCACACCGCTACTGCAAGCAACATTTCTTAGATCCAAGTGGCCTTATGGCCGTGTGACAACCAATCATCAGTGTTACCACACGGGCACAGGCCCTCACGCAGGAGACGACACGTCATGCTGAGCTGGGACGAATTCGACAAAGAAGACGAAGGCGAAGTCGCCGTTAAAGGCGCCAACGCAGGCCACGCAACTGAAGCCAACATGGACCGCCTCGACGCCGCTGGCGGCGTAGCAGCCCAGGAAGCCCGTGCCGTAACGGCCGCCGACTCGGCAGCGATCATTCGCGCCAAGGCTGCACTGGACAACCTCGACGTGGCAGAAGGCCTGGCCGAACTCGAAGGCGCCAGCGCCCGGGTTGCCGTTGACGAAAAAATGATGATCAACTGCCGCGCCGACCTTAACCAGCTCGTACCGTTCAAGTACGACTGGGCCTGGCAGAAGTATCTGGACGGTTGCGCAAACCACTGGATGCCGCAAGAAGTCAACATGACCGCCGACATCGCCCTCTGGAAAAACCCGGAAGGCCTGACCGACGACGAGCGCCGCATCGTGATGCGCAACCTGGGCTTCTTCTCCACAGCCGACTCCCTGGTTGCCAACAACCTGGTGCTGGCCGTGTACCGCCTGATCACCAACCCCGAGTGCCGCCAGTACATCCTGCGCCAGGCGTTCGAAGAGGCGATCCACACCCACGCCTATCAGTACTGCATCGAATCGCTGGCCATGGATGAAGGCGAGATCTTCAACATGTACCACGAGATCCCGTCGGTCGCCAAAAAAGCCACCTGGGGCCTGAAATACACCCGTTCGATCTCTGATCCGAAGTTCGAAACCGGCACCGTCGAAACCGACAAAGAGCTACTGCGCAACCTGATCGCCTACTACTGCGTTCTGGAAGGCATCTTCTTCTACTGTGGCTTCACCCAAATCCTGTCGATGGGTCGCCGCAACAAGATGACCGGCGTCGCCGAGCAGTTCCAGTACATCCTGCGCGACGAATCCATGCACCTGAACTTCGGCATCGACGTGATCAACCAGATCAAAATCGAAAACCCGCATCTGTGGGACGCCGAAATGAAGGAAGAAGCTTCGCAGATGATCCTGCAGGGCACCCAGCTCGAAATCGAATACGCGCGCGACACCATGCCACGCGGTGTGCTGGGCATGAACGCGGCCATGATGGAGGACTACCTCAAGTTCATCGCCAACCGTCGCCTGTCGCAAATCGGCCTGAAAGAAGAATACCCGGGCACCACTAACCCGTTCCCATGGATGAGCGAAATCATGGACTTGAAGAAAGAGAAAAACTTCTTCGAGACGCGGGTCATCGAGTACCAGACTGGCGGCGCTTTGAGCTGGGATTAATCTCCGGCCAGGCTATACGCTGAACAAGAGGGCTGCCTGCGGGCAGCCCTTTTTTTCGGCTGGCTTTTATCAGCCATTATCGAAATCTTCGACGTCGGGTGCCTCCTGAAACACCCGAAAAAGCAGAATGAACGCAGATTTCACCGGCCAGCACCGATCAACAAATTGAGTTTGATCCCCCCTGAAAACAACTGTATAAAAACACAGTATTTTTTCAAAGCGACTCAGCCCCGGAGAATCCCCATGCCTCATTCAGCCATGCGCAGCACGTTCGAACGCATCATCATTAATCAATTCACGCCACTGCACTGCACACAAGCCCGCGAAATGCTTGGCTGGAACTTCGAGCACCTGAGCGAGCAATCAAAAGTCTCAGTGCAGGCGATTCAACGCTTCGAAGCCGGAGAGCCGGTGCGCGACGTCACCCGGCTGGCGCTGGCTTATAGCCTGGAAGCCGAAGGTCTGGTGTTCTTCCCGGGATTTGCTCCAGGGCGCGGCGGCAATATTCGTGGCACCACGCCAGACCCAATGGGCCGTGAAGACTTTGCCCTGATCGAGTAGTCCTCCCTGCATAGCCCCTGTATAGCTGCAACAGGGGCCTCTCTCTGCAATATCGCGACAATGAGTACAGGCATTTACCGAGTGCATGCAATGCCATGTCGACATTCAGCTGATGCAACGACGCTCGGCCGATATTTCGGGGACGTCCTCACGTTGCATGTACACCCGCAAGGGCTCGGTAAGGTTCAGGCGGTCGTCGATATTCTGATCCAGCAACAACTGAATCAACTCTCGTTTGAGGGTCATGGTGTGGGCAATGCCGGGCTGCCAGACAAACTCGCGCGCGGGCGTAATGGAGTCATCTGCAACGTCCATCCCGAAGGAGTCCTCGCTAAAACGAACAATGTGACGGCCTGTCTTCCGATTGAAACCAACAAAACCGTTAAGTAGATCAGCGGCCTGACAGATCAACTGCGAAGTGATGCGCATGGTAAACCTCACTGACGAGCCTGGAAGGCTCAAATGACGATGGTTTACACGCAAGGCTTCGTACGCATCCCTCTGCCGGGGATGCTGATGAGTTCAAGAATACTGCACAAGCAGGCGCAATAGCGCTGAATAATAAAATACAGTGCAGCCTGCCTATGAACACTCAGCCCCTGAATACAGTTGACCGCCAGTCCCGCCCTCTGTCTTTTCCAATACCAAGGACCTCAACGATGCCTGTCCCTTTTGCCAAGAGCGCTCTTCTGCTAAGTCTGCTGCTGGTCATGTCCGGCCCGCACGCAGCCAGCACGCCAGCTTCCCCTGAAGCCACGCCGGCCTATGCCCAAGGCATCCCGCTACCTGCCGTTATTGCTCACCGCGGAGCGTCTTTCGATGCACCTGAATCCACAGCGCCAGCCTACATGCTTGCCCGCGACCTGGGCGCCGATTACCTGGAAATGGACTTGCAGCGCAGTAAAGACGGCGTGCTCTTCGCACTGCACGACAACAGCCTGCTGCGCACCACCGATGTCGCCAAAAAATTCCCGGAACGTAAGAACAGCCCGGCCAGCGCGTTCACCCTGGCCGAACTGAAAACCCTGGATGCTGGCAGCTGGTTCAACCAGGCCTACCCAGAGCGCGCTCGACCGTCGTATGTCGGGCTGCAAATCCTGACCCTTGATGAAATCATCGATATTGCCCAGGGCAACCCGCAGCTGAAACCGGGCCTGTACATTGAAACCAAGGAACCCCAGCAGTTTCCAGGTCTTGAGCACGACTTGAAAAACCAGCTGAGCGCACGCGGCTGGCTCAAGCCTGCGGCCTCAACATCCGGCAATGCCCAACCGCAAACCGGCGAAGGCAAAGGTCGGGTCATGCTGCAAACCTTTGACAAGAACAGCCTCGCGTTGCTGCAACAAGAAATGCCGGACACACCCAAAATTCTTCTGCTGTGGGTCGGCGAAGGGGGCATGGCGCCTGACAACACCGTCAGCTTCGCCAACTCCGGCGAGAAAGACAAAGCGGCGTACTACGCCAGGCAGCAACCCAAGGACAAGGCGGAGTTCATTCGCTGGCTCGATATTGCCAAGAGCAACGGCGCCATAGGCACCGGCCCATCCGCGGCGCTGGCCCACGGCGGCGATCAGAGTTATTTCGATCTGATAAAACCCTGGATGAACAAAGCCACCCATGACAGAGGCCTGCTGGTACACGTCTACACCCTTGACCAGGCCGTAGACTTCAAGGCTGCCATGAATGCAGGTGTGGACGGCATCTTTACCAACCGTGCCAGCGAACTGCTCTCGTTCTACCAGCGTCCGCTGCCCCGGAGCGTGAACCAACTTCTGGAGCAGAATGGCTATTAACTCGTCTGATTCTTAGTTTCAGGGCTCACCGCTGAAATTAAGGATAAATTAAGTTGCGCCGGGTAATCTGAACCCACTTAAACAGTTCACCCCAAAGGGACTAAACATGAAAGCACTTAACGTAATGTTCGCCACTGTAGCCCTGACACTGACCGCCGGCCTGGCCCAGGCCGATGTGCGTCCAGACCAGATCCCGGAGCTGCTCAAGTCCGGTGAAATCACCTCGTTCGAGAAGCTTAATCAAGCGGCCATTGCCAAGCATCCAGGTGCAACTATCCTCGATACCGAGCTTGATCACTCCTACGGGAAACTGGTTTATGAAGTTGAACTGCGTGACACCAAGGGTGTTAAGTGGGATGTCGATCTTGACGCAAAAACAGCTGAAGTCCTGCAAGACAAACAAGATACTTAAGTTCACCTGAACTTTTTAAAAACCGCGCCACTTTTATATGAAGGGGCGCGGTTTTTTTATGCCTTATGTATCAATATTGAATCAATAATCCTGGCGGACAACTGACTACTCAGTCCCCGGAAGGGCAAGCACCAGAGCGACCAGGCATCCCCCCATATTGCTGCCCTTTCCAGGTCGCAGCGATGATAGATGGCAATTCCCTCAATGCACTGATAAATCTGTATTTGGGCCCGGGATGGGTAGACACTGGCATATTGATTAACGGTCATCACCAAGCCGTGCCATTCAAGCCCCATCACGCACCGACAGAACCTCAGCATGAACACTCGCCTTTGCCTCTATGAAGACCTGACGCCCCTCCAGCGCGAACAACTGCGCATGCTTGAGGTTCACCCCGAACAGATCGTCTTCTCAGGGGATATTGTCTGCGCCCTGTATTCATTGCCCGCTCAGGCTGACCCCGCCATCAAAGGTTTTGTGTTGCTGAACGATGAGCTGCCCGTGGCTTTTTTTCTCCTCAAGCGACGCGGTCTTCTGGCCCATTGGGCCGAACCTGACAGTGCCACGTTGCATGCCTTGCAGGTCGACAGGCGCGTTCAAGGCCAAGGGTTCGGCAAAGCCTGTTTGCGCGAACTTCCTGCGGCAGTCAATAAGCTCTGGCCCGAGATTCGCCAATTGATGCTATCGGTCAGCCCATTCAACGTTACAGCCCTGGCCTTTTACCAAGGCATGGGCTGGATTGATCACGGTGAAGCCTACAGCGGCGAGCGACGCTTGGTGCTGCCACTGGCAGACGCCATTGCCGATCCCAGACAAGTCGGCTAAGTCGACTCAGTGACGCTTTTTGACCGGTATCCATATCTCGAACACACCCGCACCCGCCTGAGGGTCAAACTCGGCACTGTAACGTTCAAACTCCGGTGCATCCGCCGCTTCGAAACCCGATTGAGGCAACCAGTCTTTCCAGATCGCCTGCATGGTTTTCCCAAGGTCGGCCAGCGACCCTTGATGCTCGAACACCGCATACTCCTGCGCAGGCAGCTCTACCCAACGGTACTGTTCAGGCAAGTCATCGAGCTTACTGATGGCCACCCCTGCAATGTACTCAAAGCCGCCCTGTCCATCCGGATGACAGCAAACTCCGTAGGTTTCGCAGCCTGTTTGTCCGGGGATAGTGCCAATATGGGGAAGCAGCTTCTTCCATAATTCAGGAATGCCGCCCAGCGTGTCCTGAGTGAAACGCTCACCCAATCCCGCAATCAGCTGAAACGGCCCGTGGGTAAACCGTGGTTCCGGCAGCGCGAACTTCGTCATATCGTCCATACGGGGATACTCTTTGAGTAAGTAGGCAGTTTGGCTATGGAGTATAGGGAAAAACAAACGTCACGCTTTATTCAGACTTTTTGCCTAACTGTACCTATACAAAAGGCCATCGCCGGCCTTATTGTCTGCCCCAGACCACCGCAGTGGTCAACGTCGCTCGGACGGTTCCGGGCGCTTACGTAACAGAGGCACACATGGCAGACCAAGGTTCGCCGCGACGCTTTGCGCGCATAGATCGACTCCCCCCCTACGTATTCAACATCACCGCCGAATTGAAGATGGCCGCGCGACGTCGTGGCGAAGACATCATCGACTTCAGCATGGGCAACCCCGACGGCCCGACACCCCCGCATATTGTCGAAAAACTCTGCACGGTCGCACAGCGTGAAGATACTCACGGCTACTCGACATCCCGCGGCATCCCGCGTCTACGCAGGGCCATTTCTCGCTGGTACGCCGATCGGTATGACGTTGAGATTGACCCCGAGCATGAAGCCATCGTGACCATCGGTTCCAAGGAAGGTCTTGCGCACTTGATGCTGGCCACCCTGGATCAGGGGGATACTGTGCTGGTGCCCAACCCCAGCTACCCGATTCACATTTATGGGGCCGTGATTGCCGGCGCCCAGGTGCGATCGGTCCCGCTGATTCCAGGTGTGGATTTTTTCGCCGAGCTGGAAAAAGCCATTCGCGGCTCAATCCCCAAGCCAAAAATGATGATTCTGGGTTTCCCGTCCAACCCGACGGCACAATGTGTTGAACTGGATTTTTTCGAGCGTGTGGTGGCTCTGGCCAAACAATACGATGTGCTTGTAGTGCATGACCTGGCTTACGCCGATATCGTCTACGACGGCTGGAAAGCACCTTCGATCATGCAAGTGCCCGGCGCCAAGGATATTGCAGTGGAGTTCTTCACACTGTCCAAAAGCTACAACATGGCCGGCTGGCGTATTGGCTTTATGGTGGGGAACGCTGAACTGGTCAATGCCTTGGCGCGGATCAAGAGTTACCACGACTACGGGACGTTCACCCCGCTGCAGGTGGCGGCGATTGCCGCGCTGGAAGGCGACCAGCAGTGCGTGAAGGACATTGCCGAGCAATACCGTCAACGCCGTAACGTTCTGGTCAAAGGTTTGCACGAACTGGGGTGGATGGTCGAAAACCCGAAAGCGTCGATGTACGTCTGGGCGAAGATTCCAGAAACCTATGCCCATCTTGGCTCGCTGGAGTTTGCCAAGAAGCTGCTGGCGGACGCCAAGGTGTGCGTTTCACCGGGAGTGGGATTTGGCGAATACGGGGACGATCATGTGCGGTTTGCCCTGATCGAGAACCAGGACCGCATCCGTCAGGCCGTGCGTGGCATCCGCAGCATGTTCCGTGCGGACGGCGTGAGCGCCAGCTGACAAACGCTGGTCACCCCTGCCGCAAGGTAGCGGTGACCGGTAGAGACTACCGCTGACCACGTCTGGCGACGCATTCAGCGGCAGTCGATTACAACGATCCGTTAAACCACCAGCGACAGCAGCAGAATAAAGATCAAACCAACGATCGACAGGATGGTTTCCATCGCTGTCCAGGTTTTGAAGGTTTCAGCCACGGTCATGTTGAAGTACTGCTTCACCAGCCAGAAACCCGCATCGTTCACGTGGGACAGGATCAACGAACCCGCACCGGTCGCCAGTACCAGCAACTCGCGATTGACACCCGGGATCAAATCCACTACCGGCAATACAATCCCCGCCCCGGTAATGGTCGCCACGGTTGCAGAACCGGTTGCGATACGAATGACCGCAGCCACCAGCCAGGCCAGCAAGATTGGCGAGATTTGCGCGTTCACTGCCATATGACCGATCACATCACCCACACCACTGGCCACCAGCATTTGCTTGAAACCGCCACCGGCACCAATGATCAAAATGATAGCCGCGGTCGGTGCCAAACTGGCATCGAGCAACTTGAGGATGCGCTTGGAGTCGATCCCTTGCTTGGCGCCAAAGGTGTACAGCGATAGCAACAGCGCCAGCAACAAGGCACTGATCGGGTGACCGATCATGTCCATCCAGACGCGAAAGAAATTGCCTTCCGGCAGCGCAACGTCGGCAAACGTCTTGAGTAGCATCAGGAACACCGGCAACAGCACGGTTACCAGGGTGATGCCAAAACTCGGCAGGCTGCTGGACTCAGGCTCGCTCGCCAGTTGATCCACCAGTTCCTGGGAAGGGTTGCCTGGAATGTACTTGGCAATAAAGGTCCCGTAGATCGGACCCGCAATAATCGCTGTCGGCAACGCCACGATCAGGCCATACAAAATGGTTTTGCCGATATCGGCACCAAACACGCCAATGGCCAGCAGCGGGCCCGGGTGCGGCGGCACCAGGCCGTGTACCGCCGACAGGCCGGCAAGCAACGGGATGCCGATCTTGATCAGGGACACGCCAGTACGACGCGCGACGATAAAGACCAACGGGATCAACAGTACAAAGCCGATCTCGAAAAACAGCGGAATGCCCACCAGGAAAGCGGCGAACATCATCGCCCATTGCACCCGTTCCTTGCCGAAGGCACGAATCAGCGTGCGGGCGATCTGGTCAGCCCCACCGGAGTCAGCCATCATTTTGCCAAGCATGGTGCCCAGCGCCAGGATGATCCCGACAAAGCCCAAAACCCCACCGAAGCCGTCCTGAAACGATTTGATGATCTTGTCAGCAGGCATGCCGGCTGTCAGACCCAAAAAGGCGGAAGCAATAATCAGGGCGATGAACGGATGAAACTTGAAACGAGTGATCAGTACGATCAGCCCGATAATGGTCACCACTGCATCAAGCAGTAGAAAGGTGTTTTGGGACATGCCTAGCATGGGGCGTCTCCTGCCTTGTTTTTGTTATGAAGTTCTAATGTGCAGCCGTAGCTGGCGCGGATAGCGCTGTCTTTTTGAAGCAAAATCATATGGTTGCCAGCAAGGTATGCTCATGCCACCAATCACGGGCGGCACTGGCCAGTTGATCGATGTCCTGGACGGCTGCATTGAGTGTCAGTACGAGAGGTTCGCCAGTCGGCGATTCAAGAGTAGCGAACTGGCTGTCGATCAGGGTCTTGGGCATGAAATGCCCCGGACGGTCAGCCACTCGCTCAGCCGCTACTTCAGGGGTGAGCTCCAGAAACACAAAGCCCAACCCGCCCACGGCACCGCGCAGGCGCTCGCGATAACGCAGTTTAAGTGCCGAACAGGTCAGGACCGGACGCTGGCCACTGGCAACTACTCGACGCAACTCATCGCACAGGCTGTCAAGCCAGCCGGCACGGTCTTCGTCGGTCAGAGGGATACCCGCACTCATTTTTGCAATGTTGGCCGCAGGATGAAACGCATCGCCTTCAATCGGGGTTGCGCCATTTAGCTGGCACAGCGCCTGGCTCACGCTGGATTTGCCACAGCCGGCAACACCCATGATGACCAGAGCAGTGATAGGTTGACTCATGAAACACCTCAGTCCGTAGACAGCGCTGTCTTTGTCCATGCGTTCAATACTTGAAAGCAAAGCACAAAGTCGGAGCTACCGACGTCTATTTCTCATTTTTGTGGGGAGACGCGGTGACGTTCTCGACATACAAAGCTGGGGGAGCAAACATACATACAATCAGGCAATTGCGGGTACGCTTGGACAGCGCTACCTTAGTGACTTGTTTTTTGTTTGGCAAGCCGCCCCGATGACCTCCTCTAAAAACGACAAAAATACCCGAACCACGGGCCGCCCTACCCTTAATGAAGTCGCACGACTTGCCGGGGTCAGTCCGATTACTGCATCCCGGGCCTTGCGCGGCATCAGCAGCGTGGCCACCGAGCTGGCAGAAAAGGTCCGCAAGGCCGCCGACGAGCTGAACTATGTAGTCAATCCTGCCGCCCGGGCACTTGCTTCGGCGCAAAGCCACTCTGTTGTGGTTCTGGTTCCGTCACTGTCCAACCTGTTGTTTATCGACACCCTTGAAGCCATCCATGCCGTATTGCGACCCAAGGGCTTTGAAGTGCTGATCGGCAACTTTCACTATTCGCGCGACGAAGAAGAAAACCTGCTGCGCAATTACATGGCCTATCAGCCTCGAGGCCTGCTGCTGACCGGCTTTGACCGCTCCGAAAGCTCTCGGCTCATGATTGAAGCCAGCAATGTGCCCTGTGTGTACATGATGGAGCTAGACAGTGGCGCCGGGCTGAACTGTGTCGGTTTTTCGCAGTTGAAGGCGGGCGAGACCGCAGCTCATCACTTGATCTCGCGCGGGCGCCGACACCTGGCCTACATTGGCGCGCAACTCGATCAACGTACGCTCTTGCGTGGCGAGGGCTACCGTCGCGCCCTGCAGGGAGCCGGGCTTTACAACCCGGAGTTGGAAGTACTGACCCCTCGCCCCTCCTCGGTAGGTCTCGGCGGCGAAATGTTCTTGCAGCTACTGGCCACCCATCCGCAGGTCGATGCGATCTTTTTCGGCAACGATGACCTTGCCCACGGAGCACTTCTGGAAGCCGCACGTATCGGCATCAAGATTCCTGAGCGAATCGCCATACTGGGCTTTAACGACCTGCCTTCCTCCGAGTTCATGGTGCCCCGCCTCAGCAGTATTCGTACGCCACGAGAAGCTATTGGTCGCCGAGCTGCCGAACAGATGCTCACACTCATGGCCGGTAACAGCGTGGCAAACCCCATACAGGACATGGGCTTTGAACTGATGGTTCGTGAAAGCAGCTAGTCCCGTCCTGAACTCCACCCGCTATAGCCCTGGCAAGCGAAGCACGCTTGAGGTCTGCCAGAAGGGCTATGTGCGGGGGGCGATCAGTGCAGCTGTAACGTCGAGTTGAACTGACTGATAGCATCGACCACGTGCCTGGAACCTTGCTGGATCTCCAGGATCGCCTCGCCCGCCTCATTGGCCAGCTCGACGCCCAACCCGGTTCGGCTCAGGCTCGACTGCATGCTGGTGACAGCACTTATCGATAAATCATGGTTTTTGCGCACCACTTCGACAATCTCGACGGTGGCAGCACTGGTTCGAGCCGCCAGGCTCCTGACCTCATCCGCCACAACGGCAAACCCGCGCCCATGCTCGCCAGCCCTGGCCGCCTCAATCGCGGCATTGAGCGCCAGCAGGTTGGTCTGATCGGCAATCCCGCGAATGGTCTGAACAATTTTGCCAATAATTTCCGACTGCTTGTTCACGGCATCGATACTTTGCGCCGCTTCGTTGAGATCCCTGGAGATGGCCTCAATGATTTGTACGGTCTGCTGAACCACCTGCGAACCTTTCTGCGCACAGGCATCGTTTTGCACCGAGGTGGTGTGTGCCGATTCTGCGGCAGTCTGCAAACTGGCCACTTGAGCTGTGATATTGCTGGCGAATTTCACCACTTTATACAATCGACCATTGGTATCAAAAATCGGGTTATATGAGGCTTCGAGGTAAACCGTTTGCCCGTACTTGTCGACCCGTTCAAACCGGCGGGAATGATATTCCCCGCGATTCAGAGACGCCCAGAAGGTTTTATATCCGGAGGATTCGCTCTCGCTGCGGCGGCAGAACAGGCTGTGATGCTGCCCTGCAATTTCGCTCAGCTCATAATGCATGGTGTCGAGAAAGTTCTGATTGGCATTGAGCACACGACCGTCCGGGGAAAATTCGATCACCGCCATGGAGCGACCCAAGGCGTTCACAATGCTCTGGTTTTCATGCTCTTTGATGATGCGTTGGGTAATGTCCGAGGCCACTTTTATCACGCGAGTGACCTGCCGATCAGCATCGATAATCGGCATGTAACTGGCTTCCAGCCAGACCTCACGGCCGTTTTTGCCGAGCCGTAAAAAGGTCCCACTCAAAGCTTCGCCGTTTGCCAGGGCACGCCAGAAACGGGCGTATTCATCCCCTCTGGTATAAGCCTCTTCGCAAAAAATCCGATGATGCTTGCCGCGAACCTCTTCATCGGTGAACCCCATCACTCGGCAAAAACTATCGTTGGCCTCCAGAATGGTGCCATCTGGCGAAAACTCAATCATGGCCATGGATTGACTGATAGCCCGTACTTTGGCAGCCATGTCATTTAATGAAGTGTTTAGCCGCTGATTCTCAAGCAGGTCAGTTTTGCGATGCCGATTAAACATGGCTCAATCCCTGGAGTTACTGCACGGTTAATCATTCGAGCTAGCGAAAGCACGATGAGCACTCTGGGGATTAAAGTATTCGCCCCTTCAAGAGGGAGCATAGACAGTCAAATAACACATGCAAGCCATTTGCCACCAGTGTGTGACGAAACGCTCATGTTCAGAAAAGTTAACAAATGGGGGATGTCTTTTTTGTACAAAAGGAGGGGATCCTGGACTGAATCCCCGGACAATCACTCAATGCCCAAACAATCCGGTCTCGGCTTTTTTGCTCTTTTTGTCGGCGCGCTTTTCATCGGCGGTTTTAGCCGGTTTTTTCTTCGCGGCTTTTTTTGAATCCATGCCTTTTGCCATGTTATACGCTCCACTGTTCAGGGATGTAGACTCAGGTATAACACTGATTGCACAGGAACTTTTATTTAAACGCCTTTATTTCATATAAGCGCGATAAAGCCGCCAATTAACCTCTCGTACTGACTGATCCTCACCCGGCGTCACGATCAACACGCCCTGTTTGTATATACTGCGCGCCCAAGACCAAAGCCCGTGGACTTATGACTGCCATTGCTTACGCCCTGCTCGAAACACCCTTATGGCCTTTGATGAACAAGTTTTATCGGTCTCATCAGTCATCGATGAAAGCGAGTAAAGATGCACAATTGTGGGTCGCTCGCCAGGACCAAATCATTGCAGGGTTGTGTTTGCGGCCGGCCGCCTACGGTCACTGGTTGACCGGCCTGTTCGTCGCACCGGCATTCCGCGGACAAGGCATTGCCGCCAAACTGGTCGATTGCGCAGTGTCGGCCTGTGAAGGGCCTGTGTGGTTGTTCTGCGACCCTGAACTGCAAAAGTTCTATGAGGGCCTCGGGTTTAGCCTGGACGTCGATTTGCCGTACGCCTTGCACGAACGGCTGGTTCGCTATCAGCGCAACAAGGCGATGATAGCGATGCAGTTAACGCCTACTCCTTGATACCGGGCTCCAGATCAGGGAACAGCACCTCGATAAAGCCGAACTTGTTGAAATCCTTTATCCGCGAAGGGTACAGGCGACCGATCAGGTGATCGCATTCGTGCTGCACCACCCGTGCGTGAAAGCCTTCTGCCACCCGTACGATCGGCTCACCTTTCGGGGTAAAGCCTTCATAGCGAATCTTCTGATAGCGCTCGACCGCCCCACGTAATCCCGGCACAGACAGGCAACCTTCCCACCCCTCTTCAAGCGTAGGGCTCAAAGGTGTGATCAGCGGGTTGATCAAAATGGTTTGCGGCACCGCTTCGGCGTCCGGATAACGCTCACTGTGTTCGAAACCGAAGATCACCATCTGCAGGTCAACGCCAATTTGCGGTGCTGCCAGGCCCACGCCACCCACGTGCTCCATGGTCTGCAACATGTCATCGAGCAGTTGCCAGAGCTCCGGTGTGTCGAACATTTCGGCCGGCACCGGACGGGCCACCTGCAACAGGCGCTCATCGCCCATTTTCAAGATTTCACGAATCATAGTCAGGCTTCATCAGAAGTGGGTTTAAGGGAATGGTCACGGCCAAGACCGGAAACATGCTGCTTGGGGTCAGAGTCTTCGGACTCATCAAACGTTTTCTGCCCCGGGTCCTTGCCTTCAACTGACATGTGTTCGATCACGGCGTTCATTTCAGCACCCAGCAGCAATACGGCGGCCGAAATGTAGAAGTACAGCAACAACACAATAATTGCACCGATGCTGCCATACATGGCGTTGTAGTCCGCGAAGGTTTTGACATAGAAGGCAAAACCCAACGACGCCACAATCCACACCACCACGGCCAGTACCGACCCGGGTGTGATAAAGCGGAATTTTTGCTCTACATCGGGCATCACGTAATAAATCACGGCCACAGCCACCATCAACAACAGAACGATGACCGGCCAACGCAGAATGGTCCACAGGGTAACGACGAACTCCTCAAGCCCTACCTGCCCGGCAAGCCAGCTCATCACCTGCGGGCCAAGCACCATAAGCGCCGCCGCGGCCAGCAGCATGCCGGCAATCCCGACGGTGTAGAAGATCGACAGCGGGAAGCGCTTCCAGATGGGCCGCCCCTCAACCACATCGTAGGCCGCATTCATCGCGCTCATCATCAACCGTACGCCGGCCGAAGCCGTCCACAGCGCAATCACGATACCCACCGACAGCAATCCACCCTTGGACTGCTGCAATTGATCGATGACCGGGTTGACCTGCTCCAGCGCTTGCGGTGGTAACACCAGCTCTGACTGCAGGCGCAGCCAGGTGAAGAAGTCCGGAAGGTGCAGGAAACCGATCAATGCAATCAGAAACAGAATGAACGGAAAGAGCGAGAACAACATTTGATAAGCCAATGCCGAGGCGTAGGTCGACATTTCATCGTCGATAAACTCTTTGACCGTGCGGATCAAGACTTTGCCCAAGGGCAGGCCATTCAAGACCGGAAAAAACATAGCGTCTCCTTTCGCCGCCTGAAAATCGGTTCAATACATTCAAGGGTGGGGTTTTACCTCAAAAGTAGCCGTGCTGGCGAACTCTGGAAACACTTAACACCTGAACCTGTAAAAACGGCCATCCCAAGGATGACCGTTTTGATCTGTCGCAGCGGATGCTATCAGGCTTTGTCTACGGTCTTTTTCACTGCATCTTTGACTTTGCCGACAGCCTGCTGGCCTTCGCCTTTCAATTCCTGGGCTTTGCCCTCTGCTCGCAACTTAT
Source organism: Pseudomonas taetrolens (assembly GCF_900475285.1). Lineage (NCBI taxonomy): Bacteria > Pseudomonadati > Pseudomonadota > Gammaproteobacteria > Pseudomonadales > Pseudomonadaceae > Pseudomonas > Pseudomonas taetrolens. Next base: position 3,587,896 of record NZ_LS483370.1, read on the forward strand.
CGTTATCTGTCGCTTTACCGACGGCCTGTTTGACGTTACCTACTGCTTCGTTCGCCATTCCTTTGATCTTATCGCCAGTGCTGCTCATGGGATTTCTCCTGATGAAATTTCGGAAGTCATAACATCGACAAACGTGTTGACTCGCCCTTCCCACGCAGAGTTTCATTTATTTACTGTGATTCATTTCGTCGATCAACGCAGGTTGGGCTTTATGTTTGCCCGCGAACCCCCGAGAATGCGCGACGTATTCAGGCTATGGCGCTGAAGATCCAGAATTGTAGGAAGGTTATGAAACTCGATAAAAAGCTGGCCATTGCCCGCAGAAACCAGGAACTCGGTGGTGCAGTACTCGGCGTCAACAACTGCCATTTCGCAGCACTGAACACCAACAAGAACATCTGGTGGTTCGATATTCCATTGGCCCGTCTGGCCATTGGTCAGTACGAATGGGTGCATCTGTTGTTGCACACCCCAAGCACTGATGAGCTGCTGCATGTGAAAGTGACCACAGCATTCCTGCGTGAAAAGCGTGAAGGTATGGTCGTGCGTGCCACCCACAAACGCACGCCAACCATGAGTCTTGAGCTGAGCGCAGACAAAGACTCCTTCCTGCAGGACGTTCGTCCGACAGGTACCGGCGTTAATTTTGTGTCTTTCCTGCAAAAGTAAGCGACCGTTCCAATCGCTGGCCCCGGAAACGACAAAGCCCTGCATATGCAGGGCTTTGTCATTTCCGGGCGGGTTACTTCTTGAGGCCCAGCTTTTTCAGTTCCTCGTCACGCAACTCACGACGCAGGATCTTGCCCACGTTGGTGGTCGGCAGACTGTCGCGGAACTCCACAATCTTCGGCACCTTGTATGCGGTCACATTCGCGCGAATATGTGCCATGACTTCTTCCTTGGTCAGGTTCACGCCCGGTTTGGCCACAATAAAGACTTTGATCAACTCACCGGTTTTCTCATCCGGAATACCAATCGCCGCTGATTGCAGTACCCCGGGCAACGAAGCCAGTACGTCCTCCAGCTCGTTTGGATACACGTTGAATCCGGACACCAGAATCATGTCCTTTTTACGGTCAACAATGCGCATGAAACCATCGGGCTGGATGATTGCGATATCGCCTGACTTCAACCAGCCCTCACTGTCCAGGATTTCAGCCGTCGCCTCCGGACGTTCCCAATAGCCTTTCATGACCTGCGGGCCTTTGATGCACAGCTCTCCAATTTCCCCGAGCGGCAACTCTTCGCCAGCGTCATTGATCACTTTGCACAAGGTCGACGGAACCGGAATGCCGATCGTGCCAATCTGGATATTCTGGATCGGGTTGACTGTTGCCACGGGGCTGGTTTCGGTCATGCCATAACCTTCACAGATCGGGCAACCGGTCACGGTTTTCCAGCGTTCGGCCACCGACAGCTGCAGCGCCATACCGCCTGACAGCGTCACCTTCAGAGACGAGAAATCCAGCTTGCGGAAGGCTTCGTTATTGCACAGCGCCACAAACAGGGTATTAAGACCGACAAAGCCGCTGAACTTCCATTTCGACAGCTCCTTGACCATGGCAGACAGATCACGCGGGTTGCTGATCAACACGTTGTGATTACCGATCAGCATCATCGCCATGCAATGAAAGGTAAACGCGTAAATGTGATACAGCGGCAATGGCGTGATAAGGATTTCACAACCTTCATTAAGGTTGGAGCCCATCAGTGCCTTGCATTGCAACATGTTGGCAATCAGGTTGCGGTGGGTAAGCATCGCGCCCTTGGCCACGCCGGTGGTACCACCGGTGTATTGCAGCACAGCGACGTCGCTGCCTAGCGGGCTGGCTTCGTTGACAGCCTGCCCTCGCCCCTTGCTCAGCACATCATTGAACTTGATGGCTTTGGGCAAGTAATAGGCCGGCACCATCTTCTTCACGTACTTGATGACACTGTTGATCAGTACACGCTTGAACGGAGACAGCATGTCCGCCACTTCGGTGACGATCACATGCTTGACTGACGTCTGAGGCACAACCTTTTCGGCCAGATGCGCCATGTTCGCCAGGCACACCAATGCCTTGGCACCCGAGTCATTGAACTGATGTTCCATTTCCCGTGCGGTGTACAGCGGGTTGGTGTTGACCACGATCAAGCCGGCGCGGATGGCTCCGAACACAGCGATCGGGTATTGCAGCACGTTGGGCAACTGAACAGCGATGCGATCACCGGGTTGCAGGTCGGTGTGCTGCTGCAGGTAGGCTGCAAAGGCACCTGACAACTCGTAAAGCTCACCGTAGGTGAGGGTTTTGCCGAGGTTACTGAACGCCGGTTTATCGGCGAAACGCTGGCAAGATTCCCGCAGTACCGTCTGAATGTTTTGATATTCATCCGGATTGATTTCAGCAGCAATCCCAGCTGGGTACTTATCCTTCCAAAAGCCTTCAATCATGGAAGCCCACTCCTCAGCGTCGCGAATTCTTCACCGCATTTGATGCGGTTATTATTTGTTTGATTTTTATAATGGATAGTTCTGGCTTTACCTACCGAGAAGTATCAAAGCGCGCCGAGAGTAGCAGCTTTGCCAAAGGCCGCCTAGAGCCAAAAGAAGGTGCAATAGTTACGAACCTGACTGTAGGACAATCTGAAGTCATAATTAGATTAAAAACTCTAAAATCGATAAAACCCCTCTAAACAGGGAGTTATAGCGTACCGCAGACCTTTTTTTTTGGGCCCAGGGCGTATTTATCCAACAAAAAAGCCCGCTCACTAAACGTGAACGGGCGTTGCGTTCGCCATCATAGCTACGAGGTGATGTCACGCAACTCGCGGCGCAAGATTTTGCCCACAGGCGTCATGGGCAATGAACTACGCAACTCAATCTGTTTCGGTACCTTGTACCCCGTGAAGTTGTCTTTGCAATAAGCCGTCAGCTCTTCAATGCTCACACCGCCCTCGCGTGCGACCACAAACAACTTGACCGCCTCCCCCGTGCGCTCGTCAGGAACGCCGATAACTGCGCAGTTCGCCACTTTGGGATGCGCCATGACAATGTCTTCAATTTCGTTGGGGTACACATTGAAACCCGAGACAATGATCAGGTCTTTTTTGCGATCAACGATGCGCACAAACCCATCGGGATCAATCACCGCAATATCACCGGTCTTGAACCAGCCTTCAGCGTCCAGAACTTCAGCCGTGGCCTGCGGATTGCGCCAGTAGCCTTTCATGACCTGCGGTCCTTTTACGCATAGCTCGCCACGCTCGCCCAGGCCCAGATCGATGCCGTCATCACTGATGACTTTCATCGCCGTGCCTGGAACCGGCATGCCGACCGTGCCCAGTCTGGCCAGAGAGCCGCAGGGGTTGGCGCTGGCAACCGGTGAGGTTTCGGTCAGGCCGTAACCTTCGACAATGCGGCAACCGGTGAGTTTTTCCCAACGTTCGGCGGTGGCCTTGACCAGAGCCGTGCCTCCCGAGTTGGTGACTTTAAGCCCGGAAAAATCCAGGGTCTTGAAGTCGGGGTGATCCATCAGCGCCACAAATAGCGTGTTAAGCCCCAGCAACGCGGTAAAACGCCAGTTTCTCAGCTCTTTGATAAAGCCTTTGATGTCACGCGGGTTAGTGATCAATACGTTGTGATTGCCTGTCACCATCATGCACATGCAATTCGCCGTAAAGGCATAGATGTGATAAAGCGGCAACGGGGCCACCATGATTTCGCGACCATCTTTAAGGATCGGCAGGCCATCGTCATCATGCTGGGACAGACACGCACGCACCTGCAGCATGTTGGCAACCAGGTTGCCATGGGTCAGCATCGCGCCTTTCGGCAACCCGGTGGTACCCCCGGTATATTGCAGAACGGCGATGTCATCGAGTGTCACCGTCAGCGGACGGATGACCTGACCCGAACCTCGATGCAAGGCACTTTTAAACGGTATTGCCCGGGGCACTCGATAAGCAGGCACCAGCTTTTTAACCTTATCGACCACCAGGTTGGTGATCCAGCCTTTGGCGGCAGGCATCAGGTCACCCATACGGGCTTCGATCAAATACTCGATTTCGGTGTCCTGCAGCACCTCCTCCACGCGCTTGCCGAACATATTCAAATACACCAGCGCACGGATATCAGCGCTTTGGAACTGATGGCGCATTTCACGCGAGGTATACAGCGGATTGGTATTGACCACCACCAGGCCTGCCCGCAGCGCGCCAAATACGGCGATGGGGTATTGAAGGATATTGGGCATTTGCACGGCAATGCGATCACCGGGCTTGAGATCAGTGTGCTGTTGCAGGTATCCGGCAAACGCGGCGCTGTGACGCTCAAGCTCGGCGTAGGTCAGGGTCACGCCAAGGTTACTGAAGGCAGGACGGTCAGCGAACTTCTTGCAGGAGCGTTCAAACACATCGACGACCGAGGTGAAGGCCGTCATATCGATGTCCAGCGGGACACCGGCGGGGCGTTTGTCATTCCAGAAATCAGGTTGCATTATTTTTATCCTCATACCTGAACGTGTCTGGCCGCGAATTTCATAGGATGAACAGCGGAACGTATGGACGTTAACAGTTATCAAGTTGTAGGCAAATACAGCGAACTTCGCCATTAACATCTTGAATCTTATTACCCGGACATCATCTGGCCGATGGCTCACTGGCAAATGCGCTATACACTGCTACGACCCTGCACAAAGGAATCGCCATGATCCACGAGACTTTTTGGCTGGAAGCAAATGACCGCAGTGGTCTTTTCGTTAACCAGTGGCTGCCTGAAGGCATGCCCAAAGCCATTGTGTTGCTGGCTCACGGCATGGCCGAACACAGCGGGCGCTATGCCCACCTGGCGAACGCCTTGTGCAACGCCGGGTTCGGGCTTTATGCCCACGATCAACGAGGTCACGGTAAAACGGCCGAACGCGGGACGCTGGGGTATTTTTCCGACAACGACGGCTGGTCTGCGGTGGTCAGTGACGTCGCCAGCCTGAACCAGCATATCGGCCAGGCACATCCGGGCGTGCCGATCTTTTTGCTCGGCCATAGCATGGGCAGCTATATCGCCCAGGCGTATTTACTGCATCACAGCGCCAGCCTGCAGGGCGCCATTCTCAGCGCCTCCAATTTCCAGCCTGCGTTGCTTTACCGCAGCGCCAGCCTGATCGCACGCTTTGAACGCTGGCGTCAGGGCCCCAAAGGGTGCAGTGCGCTCATCGAGTGGCTGTCCTTCGGCTCCTTCAACAAAGCCTTCAAGCCCGCTCGCACGCGCTATGACTGGCTCAGCCGCGATCCGGCCGAGGTCGATGCTTACGCCAGTGACCCTTTGTGCGGGTTTCGATGCACCAATCAACTGTGGATAGATCTGCTCGGCGGGTTGCAGCAAATCAGCAAAGCGTCCAATCTCGCTCAGATCGATCCTGGCCTGCCCCTGTTGGTGATGGGCGGCACATGTGATCCGGTCAGTGAGGGTAAACGTCTCAATGATCTGGCAAAGGCATTACGCGACGCCGGGAATCGTCAATTGCAATTGAACCTCTATCCGCAAGCGCGGCATGAACTCTTCAATGAAACCAACCGCGATACCGTGGTGGCCGATCTCATTGACTGGCTCAACAAGACGTTGCAACACCCTCGTGCGCCGCACAATGAATGAATCGCCCCAAATGGCTCTAAAAAGCTTTTAAAATCATCGCCTTAAATTCAAACACTCGTCACAGGACATGCGCTAGATGACCCAGGTTACCAACACCCCGTATGAAGCCCTCGAAGTCGGCCAGACCGCCAGCTACAGCAAAACCGTCGAAGAGCGCGATATCCAGCTTTTTGCGGCCATGTCCGGTGACCACAACCCGGTGCACCTCGATCCCGAGTTTGCGGCTGCAACCATGTTCAAAGAGCGTATCGCTCACGGAATGTTCAGCGGCGCGCTGATCAGTGCCGCTGTGGCCTGCGAACTGCCTGGCCCGGGAACGATTTATGTCGGCCAGCAGATGAGCTTTCAAAAGCCGGTGAAAATTGGCGATACCCTGACCGTACGCCTGGAAATCCTGGAAAAACTGCCGAAATTCCGCGTCCGTATTGCAACCCGTGTGTTCAATCAGCGCGATGAGCTGGTTGTCGACGGTGAGGCCGAGATCATTGCCCCACGCAAGCAACAGACCGTAAACCTGACAGTATTGCCAGCGATCAGCATTGGCTAACCTCCAGGCATAAAAAAACGCCGGCTAGCCGGCGTTTTTTTGTTCAGTGACAAACTTCTCAGGATTGAGCGCGCGCCTGGTTGCGCAGGGCTTTGACCTGATCGTGATTGCGTTGCACGCCATGGTACTGGCGCTCGACCAGATCACGAATATTCACCAGGCCGTGCTTGTTGATACTTTCGATGGCTTCTTTATAAGCCTTCAGCGCATGGTCTTCCCCACGCTCGGCTTCGTTGAGAATCGCCTCATCGCTCTTGCCGGTAACCAGTGACTTCAGGTCAACCCAGCGGCGGTGCAGATCGCCAGCCACGCTGGTACCGGTCTCTGGATCACCGCCCAACTCCCGGACCCTGGCCTGCAATTCGGAGGCCGCAGTGGCGCAATCGGCAGAGCGTTTGGCAAAAAACGTTTTGAGCTCTGGATGCTTGATGTCTTCAGCGCAGGTTTTAAAACCTTCCTGACCATCTTTACTGGTTTCGATCAAATCGTTCAGGACAGAAATGGCTTCTTTATTAAGGTCAGTCATTGTTCAATTCCTTGCACAGTTGGGGATCGTGCTATAGAGAGTGCACACCTCATGCCAGCTTCACGAACAATTAAAAATACTTATAAATCAACATCTTAATAATTTACTAAAAATCTGTATCCGGTTTTTTTGCATGATCTGTCAATTGGCCTGCATGCAGAATGCCTGTATTTTTCATTCCGATGCTTCACGCTCTCGAAGGCTTCACCATGAACCCCGAAAAACTCGAACTGCTGGTGACACGCGAAATGCCCTTTGGCAAATACAAGGGTCGGATCATCGCCGACCTGCCTGGCCAGTACTTGAACTGGTTTGCCCGAGAAGGCTTTCCCAACGGAGAGCTGGGTGGCTTGCTGGCACTGATGCAAGAGATTGACCACAACGGGTTGTCGGATTTGCTCGACCCGTTGCGCGCCAAACACGGAAAACCCAAACCTCGACACTGATAGAGTTGCCCCATGCCAAGGATTGAAGAGAACGCACGCGACGAAAACTTCTGGCACACCATTGCTCAGCGCTATGACCTGGAGCACGGGCCGATCAATCTGGAAAACGGCTATTTCGGGCGAATGACCCGCAGCGTGGCCCAGGACTATCAACACCAGATCGACTTTATAAACCGCATCAACTCGGTGCATGTCCGCCAGCAATTCGATGACACCCAAAGCACTGAAATCCGCAACCGGCTGGCGGACCTGCTGGAGGTCGATCACGCCAGTATCGCCCTCACCCGTTGCGCCTCCGATGCTTTGCAATCCTTGATTGGCAATTACAACGGCCTGCAGCCCGGCGATCAGTTACTGATCTGCGATCTGGAATACCCCAGCGTCGAGTACGCCATGCGTTGGGTCGCCCGGCAACGCGGGCTTGAGATCATCGAGATCACCCACTCACACCCGGCCACCCATGAAAGCCTGATCGCCGGTTATCGCGAGGCATTCGAACGTCATCCGCGGATCAAACTGATGACCCTGACCCATGTCACACACCGCACCGGGCTGGTGCTGCCGGTTCAAGCAATTGTGCAACTGGCAAAAGAACATGGGGTAGATGTGGTGCTTGACGGTGCTCACGCCTTGGGCCAAATCGATTTTGACCTGCAAGCAATGGGCGTGGCCTTCGCCGGCTACAACCTGCACAAGTGGATCGGCGCACCGCTGACACTGGGCTTTATGTACATCGACCCCAAGCGCCTGAGCAGTATTGACCCGGACATGGGCAACCAGCGACTTCCCGAGCCGGATGTCCGCAACCGTGCGCCCTATGGCACGGTCAATATCCCGGCCTGGCTGACGCTGCCCAAGGTACTCCAGGAGCATATTGAGCTGGGTGGCTCTGCAGTCAAGGGCGCACGCCTCAACTACCTGCGCAATTTATGGGTTAGCGAAGCACGTCAGCTGCCGGGTATCGAAGTACTGACGCCGGACGACCCACGACTGCACTGCGCCATCACGTCATTCCGTTTTACGCATCTGGACGATCAGCAGCCGATGGTCGAGCGCCTGCTCAACGACTACAACCTGTTCACGGTTGCCCGCAGTGGCTCGGCTTGCGGCAGCTGTATCCGGATCACCGTGGGCTTTGCCACTACGCTGGAAGACATCAATCAGCTAATCAAGGCGTTGCGTGAGCTTTCCTGCAACGCCAGCGCGTGACCTGAGGCCATCGCGAGCAAACTCGCACCTTGTAGATGAACAGGGTGCGAGCAAAAAAAAGGCAAAAAAAAGGTGCGCCGACCAAGCGCACCGAAAACCGTAGAACACACAACAAATTCGTTACAAATGCATCAGTCCAGCAGCGCCAGTGCTTCGGCGGTGCATTCCTGGATTCGGGCCCAGTCACCGTTCTTGATCCACTCGCTGTCGAGCATCCAGCTGCCGCCCACACACATGACGTTTTTCAACGCCATGTAGTTGCGAATGTTCGCTGGGCTAACACCACCGGTCGGGCAGAATTTAACTTCACCGAACGGTCCGCCAAGCGCCTTGATCGCTGCCACGCCGCCACTGACTTCAGCCGGGAACAGCTTGAATCGACGGTAACCCAAGCCGTAGCCTTCCATGATCCCTGAGGCATTGCTGATACCCGGCAACAACGGAATATCGCTGTCGACACTGGCTTCAAGCAAGTCACGGGTAATACCTGGGGTCACAATGAATTGCGAGCCAGCTTCTTCAGCGGCTGCCAGCATATGCCGATCAAGCACCGTACCGGCGCCTGTCACCAGCTCAGGCCGTTGCTCACGCAACACACGAATCGCCTTGAGGCCAAACTGTGAACGCAGGGTCACTTCCAGCGCGGTCAGCCCTCCCGCGGCCAGCGCATCGGCCAGCGGCAGAATGTCTTGTTCGCGGGCGATGGTAATCACCGGCAGAATTCGCGCGGTGGCGCACAATTCGTCGATCCGGGCAATTTTGTCCGCCATCGAAACGTTCGCAGTTTTTATTGTCATGGCAGCTGATCCTTGGCTCATGGGCACCAGTAAATCTCTAACGTAGGTTGCAGAAAGGCACGAATCGGCAAGGCAGCAACATCATTGCCAGCCAGTGCGTCATTTAGGGTATTCAATTTGGACTGCCCTTGAATCGACAGCACCGTGGTTTTGGCACTCGCCAATAAACTACGGCTCATGCTCAAGCGCTGATGCGGCACGGTCGGTGCCAGCATCGGCCAGCAACGGCGCGGGTTGTCCAGTTGCAAGGCCTGATTCAGGTTCGGGCTGTCCGGGAACAGCGACGCGGTATGACCGTCATCACCCATGCCCAGAATCAGCACGTCAATCGGTGGTAACTCGGCCAACAACCGATCAGCCTGTTCTGCCGCATCCTCAAGATTGGCCGCCACGTTGTACAAGCCGACAAAGCGCGCCTTGGCGGCAGCGCCTTGCAGTAGATGCTTTTTAAGCAACCCGGCATTGCTGTCGACGTGTTCCACCGGAACCCAGCGCTCATCAGCAAGGCTCACCACCACTTTCGACCACTCGAGCGGTTGTTCACGCAGGTGCTCAAAAAAAGCCACGGGGCTACGACCGCCTGAGACCACCAGCGTTGCCTGGCCAGTCCCGGCAATGGCTGCACTCAATTGCGCAGCGACTTTTTTGGCCAGTTCACGGGCCAAAGCCGCCGAATGCTCGAACGTGTGCGCAGTGACACCTTCAGGCAGTTTCAAATCAGATATCGCCATACCATGACCTCCCGTCTCGCGTAATCAATGCAATGGAACTCATCGGCCCCCAGGAGCCCGCCGCGTACGGTTTGGGCGCATCGCCAGACTTCTTCCAGCCAGCGATCAACTGGTCACACCATTTCCATGCCGCTTCAATTTCGTCTTTGCGTACAAACAGGTTCTGGTTGCCGCGCATGACTTCGAGCAACAGTCGCTCATAGGCATCCGGGATCCGCGCACTGCGATACGTGTCGGAAAAATTCAGTTGCAACGGGCCGCTACGCAGCTGCATGCCTTTGTCCAGGCCCTGTTCCTTGGTCATCACACGCAAGGAAATACCTTCGTCCGGTTGCAGGCGAATAATCAGCTTGTTGCCGATTTGCAGACGCTGCTCGGGCGCGAAGATGTAATGCGATGGCTCTTTAAAATGGATCACGATCTGCGACAGCTTCTGCGGCATGCGTTTGCCGGTGCGCAGGTAAAAAGGCACACCTGCCCAACGCCAGTTGCGGATATCGGCCCGCAGGGCGACGAAAGTTTCGGTATCGCTCTGGGTGTTGGAGTTTTCTTCCTCCAGGTAACCCGGCACCGACTGGCCTTCGCTGTATCCGGCAATGTATTGACCGCGCACCACCTGGGTGGTCAGACCTTCGGCACTGATCGGGGCCAGCGCCTTGAGGACTTTGACTTTCTCGTCGCGAATGCTGTCTGCCGAGAGATCCGCAGGCGGGTCCATCGCAATCAGGCACAGCAGCTGCAACAAGTGGTTTTGAATCATGTCCCGCAGCTGACCTGCCTTGTCGAAATACCCCCAACGGCCTTCGATACCGACCTTCTCGGCCACGGTGATTTCAACGTGCGAGATATAGCGCTGGTTCCACTGGGTTTCGAACAGGCTGTTGGCAAATCGCAGGGCAATCAGGTTTTGTACGGTTTCTTTGCCCAGATAGTGGTCGATACGGTAAGTGCGGTTCTCCGGGAAGAACTGCGCCACGGCATCGTTGACCTTGCGTGACGAGTCGAGGTCCGAGCCGATGGGCTTTTCCAGCACCACTCGGGTGTTTTCGGCCAGACCGACTTTCGACAGGTTCTCGCAAATCGCCCCGTAAACCGCTGCGGGGGTGGCGAAGTAAGCGATCAGACGCTGTTCGGTACCGGCCTCTTCAGCCAGGGCCAGATAATCTTCGGTCTTGAGAAAGTCCACATGCAGGTAGCTCAAACGCGCCAGGAAGCGGTTCAGCACGTCATCTTCGATTTCCCGGGCGCCGACAAACTTGCGCAGCTGGCTGTCGATATGGGCCAGGTGCACAGAGGCCTCACCGGGCTCCCGAGCCAGCGCGATGATGCGCGTGTCGGCATGCAGCAGGCCGGCGCGATCCAGTTGGTACAAGGCAGGAAACAGCTTGCGCAAGGCCAGATCGCCCAAGGCGCCGAACAGGGCGAAGGTGCAAGGTTCAACCGTAATCGAAGACATGATGTATGTTCTTTTATCAAGTTAAGCTACAAATACCTTTTTTCAAGGCATCACTCAAGGAAAAATGTAGTAATAAACACAACATTTTCTCAAAATACAGATTCTTGCTAGTGGTCGTATCAGGCCATCAGTAGGATAGGCCTCCTTCCAGAGCTGCATTAATGCGCTCTTAGCATCGCCGAACCAAGGAACATAAATGGACCGCGTGCGCAATTTACTCGAACAGATCAAGGGTCGCCTTGAAGAACTGAACAAGGCCGAGCGTAAAGTCGCCGAAGTCATCCTGCAGAATCCGCAGCAGGCGACCCGTTTCAGCATCGCAGCACTCGCTCAGGCAGCCTCCGTCAGTGAGCCTACGGTTAACCGTTTCTGTCGCTCCTTTGGTGTCAGCGGCTACCCTGAATTAAAGCTGCAATTGGCGCAAAGCCTTGCCAGTGGCGCGGCCTATGTCAGCCGCGCGGTCGAAGCCGACGATGATCCACAAGCCTACACCCAGAAAATCTTCGGCAGTGCCATAGCTTCGCTGGACAGTGCCTGCCAGGCCCTGGACCCGAACCTTATCAGCCGCGCAGTCGATTTGCTGATCCAGGCACGCCAGATCCACTTTTTTGGGCTGGGCGCTTCAGCGCCGGTGGCGCTGGATGCGCAGCACAAGTTCTTCCGCTTCAACCTCGCCGTCACCGCCCATGCTGACGTGCTGATGCAGCGCATGATTGCGTCGGTGGCCCACACCGGCGAGTTGTTTGTGATTATTTCCTACACGGGGCGTACCCGGGAGCTGGTCGAAGTCGCCCGTATAGCACGGGCCAACGGTGCCTCGGTCCTGGGTCTGACCGCAGAGAACTCGCCGCTGGCCAAAGCCAGCACCTTGAGCCTGAACATTCCGCTGCCTGAAGACACGGACATCTATATGCCGATGACTTCGCGCATCATCCAGCTCACCGTGCTCGATGTGCTGGCAACCGGCATGACCTTGCGCCGGGGCGTGGACTTCCAGCCGCACTTGCGCAAAATCAAGGAAAGCCTCAACGCCAGCCGCTACCCGGTAGGGGATGAGTTCAACTGACTGGCGCTGCTGAAAGCTAAGTCTACGACCGGGCAGAGCGTGGCCGAGTGCGTGCCTGCAGCGCTTTTAAGCCTCTACCAGCCCTGCCCGCGCCTGCAAGCTCAAGTGGGCTTGCTCGCCGGGGGCCAGGCTCTGGCTCCGGGCTCCACCACTGGTGGATTCGACGCAGACAAAACCCATCACTTCATTCCAGCTCACACCCAGCAGCGGGCGCTTGCCCGGATGCCAGACCACGGTATTGGCCCGATCACCGGTATCAATGCTCAACGCCCGTCGCCAGGCATGGTCATTGAGCTGCATTTCACCATCATGTTGAAATACCCGCTGACAGCCGCCATCGACGCGCAATTCGCCTTTTTGCTGGCAAACCTCGCGATTGAGCTGGTCATAGCCGTGCGCCCCGTCCAGACCAGACAGCGCTACCTCTGCGACATCGCCAATACGCCAGTAAGCACGCAAAGCCTGGCTCAGCTGGCACGGTTCGTCGTCCTGATGTTCGGTGCTCAGGCGCAACTCCATGTCTTCGCCCAGACGCGCGTGGAGGTCGACCTGCCAGTCGCACAGCTGTAAACGCCAATGCAGGCTCACGCCCTCCTCGTCAAAGCTGCTGTCCAACAGCTTCCAGTCGATCAACCGCGCCCAACCATGGGATGGCCATGCGTTCTCACTGGGATGACGGCCGTACCATGGCCAGAAGATCGGAACCCCGCCCCGAATGGCACCCACCTGTGGCCACTTGGCCGCACACCACAGCCACGGCTTTTGCCCGGTTGGCTGGAAGTGCAGCAACTGAGCGCCCTGACGACTGAACACCGCCTGACAATGCGGGTGGTCAATCACCAGTACATCGCGCAGCTGGAAGCGTTCCCACTGGAAGACAGGTTGTTCGCGTTTGGATTTGAAAAAACGGTGAAGCGGATGCTCATGCATGTGCCGCAGTCCTGAAAATCATGCAGGTCAGCCCGCAGGGGTGTGCAGACCCGAAAAAAAGCGGACAGCAAAAGCTGTCCGCCAGATACACACAAGAGTAAACGAGACTGACTAGAACACCGACTGAATTTTCAGACCGGCCACCAGAGCGTCGTCGACTTGATTCACGCCACCCGGATGAGTGATGTATTGCAGGTTTGGACGCACCGTCAGCCAGTTAGTCACGTGGAAGCCGTAGTTGAGCTCGTAGTTGTACTCGGTGTTACGCAGAGGCGTGTACAACGGGTTGTCATAATTGCTGACACCAATGGCGGCGTTGGCCAGCTCGGCGTTTTTCTTCACGTCATCGTTGACATGGATACGGGCGAAACCGATACCGATGTCATCTTTTGGACGCGCATCGAACGGCCCCTTGTACACAAACATCAGGGACTGGTAGTTGTCGACGATGTTGGTTTCCTTGTCGTGGAAGGTGGCATTGGCTGCCACGTTCAAGCCACGACTAGCGTCGCCGTTGTGGGTGGTGAGCTGTTGTTGCGCCACAAACCAGTAGCCGTGCTTGCTGTCGCGAACACGATAATCGTCACCGGTGGTGGCCGCGTCCCCGCCGTTTACGTCTTCGATCACGTCATCGGCAGAGGCCGTGCTCTTGTAGTAACCGACACGGTATTCGCCCGGCAGGTTGTTGACCTTGGGCGACCAGACCAGTTCGACGGGCAGGACGGTGCCTTTGGTACCGCTGCCGCTGAGTTTGAAGCCGTTGCCGTGCTCCAGCTGTGACGGGTTCTGGTTGTACGCGCCGATCTGCGCATACAGCTCAGGCGTGATGTTGTACTTCACGCGCAGAGCAGCCTGGCTGACCGGCCAGTTGTACCAGATGTTGGTGGCCCAGTTGCCCACCTGGGAACCGCAAAACGCCAGGTTCTGGAAGTCGCACGGGAAGGTGTTGAAGTCTTCACCTTCGCCAAAGTAGCCGGCTTTAACGTCCAGTTTGCCGTCGAGGAATTGATGCTGGATATACAACTGGGTCAGGCGAACCATGTGACCACGGCCGTAGACTTCCTGGGAAGAACTCAAGGTACCCGCACGCGGGTCGCCGATACGGTCATTGGAGATATTCTGACCGTTACGGTTGGTGATCTGGATCTTGGCCTGGGTGTTGTCCCAGCCGAGCAGTTTTTGCAGATCGAATGCAGCACCCAGACCGAACTGGTCACTGTAACGTGCCGTTTTGTTGTCGTTGTAGCCGCCGTGCAGGTTGGCGCCCATTTCACCGACATAATCCATTTTGATGTCGATACCCTGCTCGATCAGCCGGGTCCGCTCGCCCCCCCAGTCGCCGGTCATCCAGGGTGAATCAGCGCTGAACGCTTCGGCGGCATAACCACTGCCAGCCCCCAGGCTCAGTGCAGCGATTGCCGACAGCTGGCAAGCCAGGCGGGTACGGGTCATTCTTTTAGTCATCCCTTTATCCTCGTTGTTTTTTATTGGCTTTGTTTAACGCGGCACAGCTCAAGCAGCTCAAAAAACAGCTCCTTGTTCAGATTTAACGACCCTTGAATCGCGCCACGTTATCAGCCCGGACTTGGTCCTGAAGTGAATGCATCACTCCCAAACGTTCACCCGTGTTTGCATCAAACAGTAGCACTTTAGCTGGATCGAACTGCAAATTGAGATTTTGACCCACCTCAGGCGCATCATCGGGGGCCATCCGGCAGCAGACCTTGCTGCCATTGAGGGTCACAAATACCAGAGTATCCGGACCGGTAGGCTCAACCACTTGCACCTCGGCGCGAATCGTTGGCAGACCATTGGGTTCACCCGACGCCAGCACAATTTGCTCGGCGCGAATGCCGACAATCACATCGCGATCCTCAAGACCCGGGTCACGCGCACCCAGCGGCAACTCGCACCGGGCCTGCCCGCTGTCGAGCAGCGCCAGCAAACGACCTTCCTGACGTTGCAGGCGCAAAGGAATGAAGTTCATCGGCGGCGAACCGATAAAGCTGGCGACAAACAGGTTGGCCGGATCGTTGTAGATCTGTTTGGGAGTGCCGAACTGTTGAATGATCCCGTCCTTCATCACCGCCACTTTGTCGCCCAAGGTCATGGCTTCAATCTGGTCGTGGGTCACGTAGACCGTGGTAGTTTTAAGGCGCTGATGCATCAGTTTCATTTCAGTGCGCATCTCGACCCGCAGCTTGGCGTCGAGGTTGGACAGCGGTTCGTCGAACAGATAAATCTTCGGCCGTCGCGCCAACGCCCTGCCCATGGCCACGCGCTGCTGCTGGCCGCCCGACAGCTGGCCGGGCTTGCGGGTCAGCAAGTGTTCGATCTGCAACAGCTTGGCGACCCGTGCCACTTCTTCATCGATCGCCGCAGCACTCATTTTGCGGATCTTCAGACCGAACGCGATGTTGTCGCGCACGTTCATGGTCGGGTACAGCGCGTACGACTGAAACACCATGGCGATGTCGCGATCTTTCGGGCTCATGCCGCTGATGTCGGCGTCGTCTACCAGAATCGATCCGCCGCTGATGCTTTCAAGTCCGGCGATACAGTTCATCAGGGTCGACTTGCCGCAGCCCGAAGGCCCCACCAGGATCAGAAATTCGCCATCATCGATTTTCAACTCGATGTCTTTGAGTGTGTCCGGCAGCCCTTTGCCGTAGGTTTTGTTGACGTTGCGTAATTCGAGAGTTGCCATGCGTTACCCCTTGACCGCGCCGGAGGTGAGCCCGCGCAGGAAATACTTGCCCGCAAAGATGTAGACCAACAGTGTCGGCAGCCCGGCGATCATGGCTGCGGCCATGTCGACGTTGTATTCCTTGGCGCCGGTACTGGTGTTGACCAGATTGTTCAAGGCCACGGTAATGGGCTGCGCATCGCCACTGGCGAACACCACGCCAAACAGAAAGTCATTCCATATTTGAGTGAACTGCCAGATCAGACACACCATCACTATCGGGATCGACATTGGCAGCAGGATGCGGCCGAAAATCGTGAAGAAGCCGGCACCGTCCAGTCGTGCTGCCTTGACCAACGCATCCGGGATACTCACGTAGTAGTTACGGAAAAACAGTGTGGTGAAGGCCAGGCCGTAGACCACATGCACCAGCACCAGGCCTGTGGTGGTATTGGCCAGTCCGAGTTTGCCGATGGTGAACGAGGCTGGCAGCAACACGGTTTGAAACGGCAGGAAGCAACCAAACAGCAGCAAGCCAAAAAATAACTGCGAGCCGCGAAAACGCCACATCGACAAGACGTAACCGTTCATGGCGCCGATAAAGGTCGAGATCAACACCGCCGGCACAGTGATTTTGACTGAGTTCCAGAAATACCCGCCGACCGAGTCCCAGGCCTTGATCCAGCCAATCCCCTCGATCACTTGTGGCCAGCTCAGCAAGTTGCCGGTCCGAATGTCTTCCGGGCTTTTGAAACTGGTGAGCAACATCACGACCAGCGGCACCAGATAGATCGCTGCCGCGAAAATCAGCGTGGCGTAAATGGCCAGACGGCTGAAGGTAAAACGCTGTGCATTAATCATGGCGCTTGTTCCTCAGCTCGGAGTACAGGTAAGGCACAAGAATGGCCAGAATCGCGCCCAGCATCATGATGGCACTCGCAGAACCGATACCCATTTGCCCACGGCTGAAGGTAAAGGAATACATGAACATCGCGGGCAGATCCGAGGAGTAACCCGGCCCGCCTGCAGTCATCGCGGACACCAGGTCGAAACTCTTGATCGCTATATGCGCCAGGATCATGAAGGCACTGAAAAACACCGGACGCAGACTCGGTAACACAATGCGCAGGTAGATCGTTGGCAGGCTCGCGCCATCCACCTGGGCAGCACGAATGATCGATTGATCGACACCGCGCAAGCCCGCCAGGAACATCGCCATCACAAAGCCCGAGGCTTGCCACACGGCGGCAATCACCAGGCAGTAAACCACCCGTTCCTGATCCAGCAGCCAGTCAAAGCGAAAGCCTTCCCAACCCCAGTCGCGAAGCATTTTGTCCAGGCCCAGCCCCGGGTTTAGCAGCCATTTCCAGGCCGTACCGGTGACGATCATCGACAACGCCATTGGGTACAGATAGATCGTGCGGATAAAGCCTTCCTTGCGAATCCGCTGGTCGAGCAATACCGCCAGAAACACGCCAATCACCAGGCTGATGGCAATAAACATACCGCCAAATACGGCCAGGTTTTTGCTTGCCACCCACCAGCGATCGTTCTCCATCAGGCGCACGTATTGCTGCAGGCCGACCCATTTGTAACTGGGCATAAAACTGGAGTTGGTGAACGAAAGGATAAACGTCCAAAAAATGTAGCCATAAAAACCGACCAATACGATCAGCATGCTGGGTGCCAGGACCAACTTGGGCAGCCAGCGCTGGAGCGCATCAAACGGCGAGGCTTTGCTGAACACAGCGACTGTACTCATCGGAATAATCCAGGTTTGAAGACGTGAAGCCGCAGCAGATGCTGTTCATTCAAGGCCGACTGCAGGAGCGGGCGTGCTCCTGCAGTGAGAACAGCATTGCAGCTATGCCGGGGCTTACTGCGCAGACTTGATCGCGGAGTACAGTTTCTTGCCGGCGCTGGCCGGGTCGGCACTCTTGTCGCTCATGAAGTTGCTCACCGTGTCAAAGATGGCACCTTGTACGGCCAGGGAAGTCGCCATGTTGTGCGCCATGCTTGGCAGCTGGCCACCGGTTTTACCGGCCTCGTCGAAGTCTTTGGCGGAAGCCTGGCCACAACTGTCGAACTTGCTCATATCCAGGTCATTGCGCACCGGGATCGAACCTTTGTTCTGGTTGAACACGTACTGGAATTCGGGCTCAAGGGCGACTTTGGCCACGTCATTTTGCGCAGCGATATTACCCGGGGTGTCGTTCTTTTTGGCCAGTTTGAACATGGCCAACGAGTCGATGTTGTAGGTAAAGCTGCCTTTGGTGCCCGGGAACGGTACGCACTCATAATCGGTACCGGCCTTCTTGCCTGCAGCGGACCATTCACTTTTGGCCCAATCCCCCATGATCTGCATGCCGGCCTTGCCGTTGATCACTTTGGCGGCTTCCAGATTCCAGTCCTGACCCGTGCCATCCGGATCCATATAGCCCTGGAGTTTTTTCAGCTGGGTGAACACATCAGCCATCTGCGGACCCGTCAGGGCGCTTTCATCCAGATCGATCAACGCTTTTTTATAGCCCTGCGGCCCCATGACGCTCAGCACCAGGTTTTCAAAAACCGTGCTGTCCTGCCAAGGTTGTCCGCCATGGGCAAGAGGAATAAAACCCGCGGCCTTGAGCTTGTCGCCAGCGGCATACAGCTCGTCGAGGGTGGTCGGGGCTTTATCGATGCCGGCTTTCTTGAACACTTCGGGGTTGATCCACAACCAGTTCACACGGTGGATATTCACCGGAACTGCCACGTAGTGACCGTCGTATTTCATTGTGTCGGACACTGTTTTGGACAATAAGGTGTCCCACTTGTTTTCCGTGGAAACCTTGTCCAGGTTGCTCAATAACCCCAGCGCGCCCCACTCCTGCAAGTCCGGGCCTTTGATTTGTGCAGCGGATGGCGGGTTGCCCGAGACGGCACGGGTTTTGAGCACGGTCATGGCAGCCGCTCCGCCACCGCCCGCAACTGCGCTGTCCTGCCAGGTGTAACCGTCTTTTTCGATCAGCTTTTTAAGCACATCTACCGCTTTGGCCTCACCACCTGACGTCCACCAATGCACGACTTCAACCGTACCTTTTGAGTCGGCAGCGTAAACATTCAGAGGGAATATCGAGGCGAGGGAAATAATAGCGGCGAGGCGATTGAATGAGTTCATGAAGGGACCTTTCTTGTTGTTATAACTGAGCAAGTCTTTTGCTTGCGCTTGCTTTGAGTGTATCCATCACGATCGAGCCCCACGTAACGAAGAGACGCCAAAATGTCACCACCTTGTGACATTTGAACCGAAGTGCCGTCCGCGATGCAGATTGTTCAACCAGGACAAACTCAAGGTTCCTGTTAGCTATCCATATTCAGCTACCCATCACATCAAGCTTTTTCCGCTTTACCTGTAGGACGCATCCCGAAGTCGTTTTCCCACGTTGTACAAGCCAAAAACTTCAGCGAGTCTGCTAGCCATCGTCGCGATTAAAGAACGGATGCCGACACCTATCAGGAGATGTGCACCATGCCGAAACCTCGCTCAACGCCCCGCAATCATTGCTTCATCTATGCCTTGAAGCACCAGGACGGCAAGCCCTACGCCTGGAAAGTCGATATTCAGCGTGCAGGCAAAGTGCATATACACATTTTCGATTTTTCCGAGTACGGCGGTGAAGGGCCGGCATTACACGCAGCCGAAATCATGCGTAATCAACTGGTGCTCAGAATGCCACTGGCCTTCACCTACGAGCATCGTCAACGCCTGATGCCTCACAACACCAGTGGCCACCCGGGGGTCTACCGTGTTCAATCCAATCATGTCGATTACTGGCGTGCGACCACCCGCATCCATGGCTACAACCTGAGCAAAAGCTTCCGCATTGATCGTTATGGCGATGCAGAAGCCAAGCAGTTGGCCCTGCAGGAGCGCGAGCGACAACTGAAGCTATGCGATGAGCCTTATGAAGTGGCCATGGAAAAACTGCAGCAGCACTTCAGTCAGACCAGCAGACGTGTCAGGGAAAACCGGATCAAGGCCGCGATGAACAGTAGCAGACAGCTCAAACCCGCTACCGAAGATATCTCGAATACCCACTTGGAACCGGTACTGCCCATCAGTGCCGAGCAGGCAAGCCAGTCAATCAATCGGCATTTCGCGGCAAATACAAAGTAACCCGCAGACCTCCGGCCCGCAGGTTTTGCAAACTGACTTCCCCGCCATGGCTATGGGCAATGCTGCGGGCAATGCCCAGTCCCAGCCCATAGCCCTGCTGCTGTCCTGCCAGACGAAAGTGCGGCTCAAACACTTGTTCCAGCCGCTGTTCAGGGACACCCGGCCCCTCATCATCAACGGTCAAGACAAAAGCCTGCCCATGGTCTTCGATACGCAGGTGAGCGTTTTTCCCGTACTTGAGTGCATTGTCGATCAGGTTCCCCATACAGCGACGCAACGCCAGGGGCTTGCCCGGATAAGGTTTGCACGCTCGCCCCTGCAACGTCACACGACCATTACCTTGCGGGTGCAAATAGGGCTCGATCAAACAGTCAAGCAGGTGATTCAAGTCCACCGGGTCGATGTTTTCGTGGATGTCCGTGTCTTTCACGCATTGCAGCGCGCCTTTGACCAACATTTCCAGCTCATCCAGGTCTCGCCCGAACTTGAGTTGCAGCTGCTCGTCTTCCAGCAGTTCAACCCGCAGTCGCAAACGGGTAATCGGCGTACGCAAGTCATGGGAAATCGCACTGAACAACTGGCTGCGCTCGGTCAGATAACGGCTGATACGTGCACGCATGGTGTTAAATGCCCGCCCCACTTCAACCACTTCGCTGCCGCCACCGATTTCGACCGGCTTGACCTCTTCCTCCCCCAGCGACATATCACGGGCAGCCCGTGCCAAACGCTTGAGCGGGCGACTTTGCCAGTGCACCAGCAAGCCGATGGAAAGCAACAGGAAGCCGCTGCTGAGGGCAATAAACCACAACTGCAGTGCCGGCAAACCTTCCTCTTCCAGGCTGGTGTAAGGCTCCGGCAACAGCGAGGCGATGTACAACCACTCGCCCGGCGCCATCTGGATTTG
The DNA here is from genome assembly GCF_900475285.1 of Pseudomonas taetrolens. Lineage (NCBI taxonomy): Bacteria > Pseudomonadati > Pseudomonadota > Gammaproteobacteria > Pseudomonadales > Pseudomonadaceae > Pseudomonas > Pseudomonas taetrolens. The sequence goes on from NZ_LS483370.1 coordinate 3,608,982, forward strand.
GGTCACCAGCACCGGCGGGTTGACGGGCTCGAGGGTCAATGCAAAATGCGCCCATGAGCGCGGCAGCTCGTCGAGTTTCAAGCCGGCATTAAAAATACGCAGGTCCTGCGGGCTGACGAATTTCACCGACATATCGACATCAGGGCCCAATGACTGGCGCAACACCTGATCCACGGCTTCCAGGGCCGCCTGCTTGCGTTGAGTCGGCGCCAATACCGGCATGTCCAGCGGCCGGTCATTGAGGCTCACAACAAAACGGGTGCCGCCCATGCTGCGCAGTTGATCAAGCACCAGCGGACGATAAGCCAAGGGCAATGAGCGCATGTAGGTGACCGTCGCATTCATTGAATACGCCAGGCTGCGAGCACTGGTTACCAGCCCTTCAAGTTGCGTGGTGCGCAGCTGCGACAACCAGATCGCGCTCGACAGCGCCTGTGCCAGCAAAATGGCGAGCAGCGTCAGTAACAACATCCGCCCGAGCAATGAACGGGGCATATGCCATTTGCGCAGAATATTAAAGGCCATGACCGACTGTGACCTGAGCCGCCAACTGATAGCCGCTGCCCCGGACGGTACGAATAAGACGCGGGGGTTTATCCGTATCACGCAGGCGTTGTCGCAAGCGGCTGACCGCCATATCGACAATTCGATCCAGCGGCATCAACTCTCGACCCCGGGTGGCATTGCCGATGGTGTCGCGATCAAGGATCTGTTGCGGGTTGTCCAGAAACAACTTGAGCAAGGCAAAATCGGCCCCAGACAGGATCACTTCCTCACCGTCGGTATGAAACAGGCGGTGGGTCACGGTGTTCAGCCGCCAGTCCTCGAATGCCATGATTTCGTTGCCCGCACTCCCGTTGGCAAAGTGCACCCGGCGCAACAAGGCCTTGATCCGTGCCTGCAGCTCTCGCGGGCTAAAAGGTTTGCCCAGGTAATCGTCTGCGCCCAGCTCCAGTCCAATCACACGGTCAGTCTCGTCGGAACTGGCCGTGAGCATGATGATCGGGGTCTGGGCAAAGCGCGGGTGTTGTCGCACCCAACGACACAGGCTGAAGCCATCTTCGTCAGGCAGCATCACATCAAGAATCAATAAATCGGCGCATGTGTTTTCGAGGGCCTGACGAAAACCGGCACCATCACCCACCGTCCTGACGTGGAAACCGGCACGGGTCAGGTATTGATCAAGCAGCTCGCGGATCTCCAGGTCATCGTCGACCAGCAATATGGATTTGCTGAGTGCGCTCACAGTCGTGTTCCTTATTGTTGTTATGAAGCACACCGGCTCCTCATCCCCGAGGAGCGAGCTTGCCTGCGCCAGCATCGATACGTGCCTGCAGGTTCATTCAGCCAAATGCTTGCTGCAGGGCGACTCCCGCCCCCATCAAGCCCGGGTACGGCGCCGTTACCAGCCATACCGGAACACCCTTGAAGTAATCACTCATGCAGCCTTTATCGGCGAAACTGCGGGCAAATCCGCTGGCCATGAAGATATCGGCAAAGCGCGGTATCACCCCGCCCACGATATACACCCCGCCCCGACCGCCGAGGGTCAGCACGTTGTTGCCTGCTACACGCCCCAGCCAGCAACTGAACTGCTCAAGCACTTGCAGCGCCAGAGGATCACCCGCCAATGCTGCCGCGGTAATTGCACGGTCGCTGTCCAGCACCGGCATGTGGCCATCCACTGCGCAAATGGCCCTGTACACACGTGGCAAGCCACTCCCGCTCAAGACGGTTTCGGCACTGACATGCCCGATTTCGTTATAGATATGCTGCCATAGCTGAACTTCGCGGGGATTGCTCATGGGCAGATCGACATGCCCTCCCTCCCCCGGCAACGCCATCCATTGCGCGTCTCCGAGATTGAGCAACGTACCGACACCAAGCCCGGTGCCTGGCCCGATCACCACCGCCGGCCGCGCCGGATCGGCAGTGCCCGGGCAGACCTGACGCACATCTTCAGGTTGCAAGCGGGTCATGCCCAGAGCCATGGCGCTGAAGTCATTGATCAGCAGCAGATTGTCGAGCTGCAGCGCATGACAAAAGCCCGACCGGCTCAAACGCCAATGGTTGTTGGTGAAACGAAATTCATCGCCACTCACCGGCCCGGCCACCGACAAACACACAGAGCCTACCGCCCCCAAGGCCAGATCAAGATCGTTGAGGTACAGCCGGATGGCCTCCTGGGGGCAAGCGAAGTCCGCCGTGGCCAGCACGCGGACCGAGTGCAACTGGTCGTTTTCCCACAACGCAAAGCGTGCATTGGTGCCGCCAATATCACCGACCAGAGCGAGCTTCATTTAAGGTTTTCCAGAGATGAGGTGAAGGTGCTCGCACCCTGCTCGGCCGAACTGAAGGCCTGACGCATGAACGCAAACAACTCACGCCCGGTACCGACGGCATTGTCCAGAGTGCCGACTGCCGGGGTGCGCGCTGCGAATTCTGCCTCATCCACCAACAGTTGCAAGGTGCCTTTGACCCCGTCCACCCGGATCATGTCGCCGTCCTGGACACGCGCCAGTGCGCCTCCGACCGAAGCTTCCGGGCTGACATGAATCGCCGCCGGAATTTTGCCCGACGCCCCGGACATCCGGCCGTCAGTAATCAGCGCCACCTTGAAACCTCGATCCTGCAGCACACCCAGGAACGGCGTCATTTTGTGCAGCTCAGGCATGCCATTGGAACGCGGCCCCTGAAAACGCATCACGGCGACAAAATCGTGCTCCAGCTCACCGGCCTTGAACGCATCCGCCAGCTCCTGCTGATCCTGGAACACGCGGGCCGGGGCTTCGACAATTTGATGCTCGGGCGCGACCGCCGAGACTTTCATCACGCCACGCCCCAGATTGCCCTCCATCACCCGCAGTCCGCCCTCAGCGGAGAACGCACGGGCAACCGGACGCAGGATGGACTCATCCAGGCTTTCAACCGGGCCATCGCGCCATACCAGATTGCCATCGACGAGGAACGGCTCACGGGTGTAACGGCTCAGGCCAAAGCCGGCCACGGTGTTGACGTTTTCATGCAACAGCCCGGCTTCCAGCAGTTCACGAATCAGGAACGCCATACCGCCCGCAGCCTGGAAGTGGTTGATATCGGCCTTGCCGTTTGGATACACGTGGGACAGGGTCGGCACCACCTCGGACAGGTCCGCCATGTCTTGCCAGGTCAGCTGAATCCCGGCCGCCATGGCGATGGCCGGCATGTGCAGAGTGTGGTTGGTCGAACCGCCGGTGGCATGCAGGGCCACGATAGAGTTAACCAGCGAGCGTTCATCAACGATCTCGCCCAACGGCATGAACTCACCACTTTGCTTGGTCAGACGAGTGACCTGATGGGCCGCTTCGCGAGTCAGCGCATCACGCAAGGGGGTGTATGGATTGACAAAGGAGGCGCCCGGCAAGTGCAGGCCCATGACCTCCATTACCAACTGGTTGGTGTTGGCGGTGCCATAAAATGTGCAGGTGCCAGGGCTGTGGTAGGACTTCATCTCCGATTCCAGCAACTCTTCGCGGCTGGCCTTGCCTTCCGCGTAGCGCTGACGCACGTCGGCCTTTTCCTTGTTGGAGATGCCTGAAGGCATCGGCCCGCCCGGAACAAAGATCGTCGGCAGATGCCCGAAGCGCAGCGCACCCATCAGCAGGCCCGGCACGATTTTGTCGCAAATACCCAGCATCAGGGCTGCATCAAACATGTTGTGCGACAACGCCACGGCCGTCGACAACGCAATCACTTCACGGCTCAGCAAGCTGAGCTCCATCCCCGCTTCGCCTTGGGTCACACCATCACACATGGCTGGAGTGCCGCCTGCGAATTGACCAACCGAGCCCATTTCACGCAGAGCCTGCTTGATTTGCTCAGGGAAGTGCTCGTAGGGCTGATGCGCCGATAGCATGTCGTTATATGACGAAACAATTGCAACGTTCGCCGCGTTCATCATCCGCAGACTGTTTTTGTCGTCAGTCCCGCATCCCGCCACGCCATGGGCGAAGTTGGCACATTGCAGCTTGCCGCGTTGCGGGCCATCACTGGCCGCGCCGCGAATAAGCGCCAGATAGGCCTCACGTGTAGCTCGGCTGCGGGCAATAAGACGCTCGGTGACTTCAAGAACGCGGGGATGCATGTGTTGAACTCCAGGCTAACGGAAATGGCGACCTGTGCGTGTCCTATGCTGATCGAAGGGCCAGAAACCACGACTTCGATCATTCGGACCCGTTGATTCAGGTCACTCGTTGTAGATAAAACAAAATATTGCCACTTAAATGGCTTGTTTTCTATTTTTATGAGAATAATCTTGTAATTCCAACAACAAATCGATGGCAGGCGCTTTCCATGACTCTACGAATCGCAATCAATGGTTTTGGCCGGATAGGCCGTAACGTCCTGCGAGCACTGTATACCCAAGGCTATCGTCAGGACTTGCAGATCGTCGCCATTAACGATCTGGGCGACAGCGCGATCAACGCGCACCTGCTCAAGTACGACACGGTTCACGGTACGTTCGAAGCCACGGTCGAACATGACCAGGAGAGCCTTACCGTGAACGGCGACCACATCAGCGTGACCGCCATTCGCAATCCGGCCGAACTGCCTTGGGCCGCATTGAAGGTTGACGTGGTATTCGAATGCACCGGTTTGTTCACCGATCGCAGCAAGGCCGAGGCCCACATTGCTGCCGGTGCGCGCAAGGTCATTATCTCTGCTCCGGGTAAAAATGCAGACGCAACAGTGGTCTACGGTGTTAACCACGACATTCTGCGCCAATCTCACCAGATTATTTCCAATGCGTCGTGCACCACTAACTGTCTGGCTCCGGTCGCCCAAATCCTGAACCGCGAATTCGGCATTGAAAACGGCTTGATGACGACCATCCACGCCTACACCAACGACCAGAATCTGACCGATGTTTACCACTCGGATCCGTACCGTGCACGCTCCGCTACCCAGAACATGATCCCAAGCAAAACCGGCGCGGCCGAAGCCGTGGGTCTGGTATTACCTGAGCTGGCCGGAAAGCTGACCGGCATGGCCGTACGGGTTCCGGTGATCAACGTTTCTCTGGTCGACCTGACCATCGAACTCAAGCGTGAAACCACCGCAGCTGAAGTCAACGCGCTGTTCAAAGAAGCCAGCCAGCACTCCAAGGTACTGGGTTACAACACCCTGCCGCTGGTATCGAGCGACTTCAACCACAACCCGCTGTCGTCCATTTTCGACGCCAACCACACTAAAGTCAGTGGCAAACTGCTGAAAGTACTGGCCTGGTATGACAACGAGTGGGGTTTCTCCAACCGCATGCTCGATAACTGCCTGGCGCTGTGCAACGCGGAGTGACGCGATGATCGGTATCAGTTTCACCACCGCCACCCTGGCAGCGCGCAAGCGCATCGCCTTGGTGGCCCACGATCACTGCAAGGCGTTTTTGCTGGATTGGGCCGAGCGCCACAAGGCAACGCTCAGTCAGCATGATCTTTGTGCCACCGGCACCACCGGCTTACTGTTGAGCCAGCGCCTCGGTTTACCGATCGAAAGCATGATCAGTGGCCCTCTTGGGGGAGACCAGCAGGTCGGCGCCCAAATTGCCGAACAACGGATCGATATGCTGGTGTTTTTCTGGGATCCGTTCGAGCCGCAGCCGCATGACCCTGATATCAAGGCATTGCTGCGGGTCGCTGCCGTGTGGAATATCCCGGTCGCGTGCAACGAGTGCAGTGCGGATTACATGCTCACCAGTCCGCTGATGACCCAGCCCCATGAACACCGTATCCCGGACTACAGCGCCTATCTGAAGGGACGGGTCTGACCCGGCTCTGCCGAATATACAAAGCCCTGTAGCCGCTGCCGCAGGTTGCAACAAGGGCCGTAACCCTTCAAAGACAGGGTCGCTGAGCACACTTGTCGCAGCCTGCGGCAACGGTTCATACCGAATCACTCGCCTGGCGTGATAATCCTGCGTTTATAAAACAGCGCTTGACCAACAGCGTGGATGATAAGCATTATCATTAGCTCGAAAACGGTCGGGTAGCACGGTGAGTCAGTCCCACTTCAATCAGGTCTTCCTTGCCCAGCGGGTTACGTTACTGCGCACGCTCGAACGGATGGTCAATAACCACAGCACTGCAGAAGATCTGCTGCAGGAGACTTACCTGCGCGTAACCCGGGCCTTGAGCGAACGTACCGTCGAACACCTCGAGCCCTTTGTTTTTCAGACCGCACGCAATCTGGCACTGGACCACTTACGCTCCCGGCGCATCCAGTCACGCACGGTACTCGAAGATGTGCCCATGGAGGTCATCGAAGGCGTGCCCTCCTCGATCAGCACCCCGGACGAAGCCCATCAAGCCGCACAATTACTGGAGCGTTTGAGTGTGAGCCTGAGTCAGTTAAGCGCACGTCAGCAGCGCATTTTCATCCTCAGCCGTCTTCATGGCTGCAGTTATCAAGAAATCGCGGATGAGCTGAATGTCTCATTGAGCACGGTGCAAAAGGAACTCAAATTGATCATGGCAATCTGCATCGGGGTAGCCGACAGGATTAATCGGCCTTAATCTTGACCGTTAATTCCTGTAAGAATGCTCTGAATTACTTGGTAGAACTAACGCCAAGAATCATGTGATTTTGAACAAGACCGCGCCCGAGACAGCCAAGGAACATACGTGACGGACCCTCATCACTCTGCTCAAGATGTGCTGCAAGACAGTGCCATGAACCAGGCGCTGGGCTGGCTGATCACGCTTGAGTGCGCGAGCGACGATCAAAAAGCAGCCTTTGATGACTGGCTCAATGCCGACCCGGCCCATGCTCAAGCCTTTGCCAAAGCCAGCGCCGTATGGAACGGGCAATCGGTTCTGGCTGCTGCGAAGTCACTGCAGGCCCGCCGCCAACCCGGCCTGTTGCACCGCATGAGTCGCCACTGGAAACACATGGCCGCGGCGGCCGTGTTACTGCTGACTGTCGGCGGTTACAGCAATGTGCCTTTGCGCCTGCAAGCCGATCACCTGACCGTGGTCGGTGAGCGCCAGCGCCTCGAACTTGAAGACGGCTCCAAAGTACTGCTCAACACCAACTCGGCCTTTTCCAGCGACATGACCCGTGTCCGGAGCAGCGCCCGGCTGCTGCAGGGTGAGGCGTTTTTTGAGATCCCGGCCAACCTGGCACTGCCGTTGGTGGTCGATGCAGGACCGGTCAGCGTCAGTGTGCGCGATACCGCTTTTGCCGTGAGCTACTTCAATGGTGAGGCCCACGTGCGGGTACAACGCGGTGATGTGAATTTGCGGGTCAACCGTGCAGGTACGCAAATGCGCTTGTCCGCCGGTAACAGCGTGAGTATCGGCCCCAATGGATTCGGCAAGCCCGTCAAGCTGAACCCTCAGACCGACCTGGCCTGGGTGCAGGGGCGCCTGGTGTTTGAAAACTGTCCGATGGGCAAGGTGCTGGATGAAGTGCGTCGCTATTACCCGGGCTGGATCGTCAACAACAACGACAAACTGGTCAACGTGTCGGTAACCGGCAACTACCGGCTGGATCAGCCGCTGGACATCGTTCGCTCCCTCGCCCATATCACGTCCTCGAGCCTCTCCGAATACCCGGCGCTGGTCATCCTCAATTAATTGAAAGTATTTTTACTCGATAGCCCGATGTCGTTCGTCTCGTTGTAGTCAATGCAACTGATTCTTATTTTGAATCAGCTTCGCAACTATAAGATTCGTTCACCACGGAGCGCTATCAATGCCCACTCGTTTCAACAGCCGGTCCTCTTCCAGCGTCCGCACACGCGGTTTGCATCAGTGCACGTTGTCGTTGTTGACCGTCGCCATGCTGGCTGCCGGCGTACAGGCCATGCCGGTCCTGGCCGCGACCAGGGCTGAGCCAGCCAGTCGCACAGTGGGCAATTACACGTTTTCAATCTCCCAGCAGCCACTTGTGTCTGCGTTGAACGACTTTAGTGCGGTGACAGGCTGGCAGGTCGGCTTGCCGGCAGAGCTTGGCCAGCATGTATCATCTCCTGGTGTCAGGGGTTCACTGTCCCCGGAAAAAGCTCTGGATCGCCTGCTCATCGGTACCAACCTGGGCTATCGAAAACTCAGCAACAACAATATCGTGCTCGAAAAGCGCAGCAGCGCCAGCGGCGCCCTCGCCCTGCAGCAAGTGACCATCAGTGCCACGCGCCAGGAGCAGGACGTGAACTCGGTGCCCAGCACCGTCACTGTGCATGACCGTGAGGAACTCGATCGGCAGAACGTCAACACCCTCAAGGATCTGGTGCGCTATGAGCCTGGCGTTTCGGTCGGTGGCGCGGGTCAGCGCGGCGGCATCAGCGGCTATAACATTCGCGGCATCGATGGTGACCGGATCCTGACCCAGGTTGACGGGGTTGAAATCCCGGAATCGTTCTTCAACGGTCCTTATGCCAAGACCCAGCGCAACTATGTCGACCCCGAAATCGTCAAGCGCGTCGAGATTCTCCGCGGCCCGGCTTCCGTGCTCTATGGCAGCAACGCCATTGGCGGTGCCGTCAGCTATTTCACCCTCGACCCGGATGACATCATCAAACCCGGCAAGGATGTCGGCGCCAGGCTTAAAGCCGGCTACAGCTCTGCCGATCGCAGCTGGCTGAAATCCGGCACCGTCGCCGGGCGCACTGGCGATTTCGACGGCTTGCTGCACGTGAGCCGTCGCGATGGCCATGAAACCGAGTCCTACGGTGATCATGGTGGTACGGGACTGAGCCGCACCGCGGCCAACCCCGAAGAGGCAAGAATCACCAACGTGCTGGCCAAGGCAGGCTGGAACTACAATGACGACGATCGTCTGGCTTTCACCTACGATAAGTACAAAGGCCGCCTTGATGTCAATGAGAAAAGCGCCGTCGGCGGTCCGTTCAATGCAGGCCAGCCAATGGGCATGTACCGCTCACGAACGGGTACAGACACCATCAGCCGTGAACGTTTTGGCCTCGAAAACAGCATTGTCCTCGACAGCCTGCTGGCCGATCACGTCAAGTGGAGCCTCAATTACCAGACCGCCAAGACCGATCAAAGCACCCTTGAAGACTATTTCCCCTTCTCCCGGCACGTGATGCGCACACGCAGCACCACGTACGAAGAGAAACAATGGAAACTGGACGTCCAGGCGGACAAGGCCTTCCACATTGCCGACACCGATCACCTGCTGACCTATGGCGCCACCCTCAAGCACCAGAAGGTAACCGGTTCACGCAGCGGCTCGGGCACCTGCCTGGCGGCAGGTTCGGGCTGCACGGCGGCAGGCGCCGACAGCCCGAAAGACTACCTGGTCAAGTCCAGCGACTTCCCGGACCCGACCATCAACACCTACAGTCTCTTTGCTCAGGATCAAATCAGCTGGAACAACTGGACCTTCATGCCGGGTCTGCGTTACGACTACACCAAGCTCACACCGCACATTACTCAAGATTTCATGAATACCGTGTCGACGGCCGATAAAAAAACGGTCAGCGATAAAGAAAAGGTGTGGCATCGCCTGTCGCCAAAATTTGGTTTGACCTACGCCCTGAGTGATCAATACACCTGGTACGGTCAATACGCTGAAGGTTTCCGCACGCCAAGCGCCAAAGCCCTGTATGGCCGTTTTGAAAATCTGTCCGAAGGTTATTCCGTTGAGCCGAACCCTGATCTTGAGCCGGAAAAAAGCAAAAGCTTCGAAACCGGCCTGCGCGGTAACTTCGATGCGGGCTCATTCGATGTCGCGGTGTTCTACAACAAATACCGCGATTTCATCAATGAAGACGCCATCACGCCCGGCTACGACAAGCTCTCCTTCCAGACCAACAACATCAAGCACGCCACCATCAAAGGGGCAGAAGTCAAAGGCCGCCTGAATCTCGACGTTTTCGGTGCTCCACAGGGGCTCTACACCCGGGGATCTGTCGCTTACGCCCATGGTGAAAACAACGACACCGGCGAACCGATCAACAGCGTCAATCCGCTGACTGCCGTGCTGGGCCTGGGTTACGAGCAGGACACCTACGGTGGCCTGGTCAGCTGGACGCTGGTGAAACGCAAAACGCAGGTCGACGACAGCAATTTCTTCTCGCCTGATGGCACCAGCACCCAATTCAAGTCCCCGGGCTACGGCGTCCTCGACCTGACCGGGTTCTACAAAGTCACCAAGGACGTCACCGTCAACGCCGGCCTGTACAACCTGACCGACAAGAAATACTGGAACTGGGATGACGTACGCGGCTACGACAGCGTCGGCGAGGCCGGTGTGATTAACCCGGCCAACATGGAGCGTCTGACCGCACCGGGGCGTAACTTCTCGGTCAATCTGGTTTGGGATATCTGACCCGACGGTTCCACTGCACAGCTATTTGAAGCGGTGCAGTGAGGATTTTTTACTGTGACCCGTCTTCTGATTCGTCTAGTTACAAAGCGCATCTCATTCTCAAGGACATTGGCATGAACACTCCAGATACCGCACCGCGCCCCTCCGAACGTTCCAAGCGCCTGACCTTGGCCACCCGCGAGACTCACGACACGCTGGGCGTAAAAGTAATGGGCCGCGATCCATTCGGTTCCCTGGTCAACTACACCCATTTCGCCATGGCTCAGTACCTGTTTCTGACTGAGCTGGCAGCGCTGCACACCGATGAACGCCTGACCCGACACATCCCCAACTTACCCGAGCGTTGCCGAGCAGACATGATCAAGGCCGACCTGATCGATCTGGGCGTTGAGTTACCGGCTCCCGTACCCGGCGCCGTCAAAAACCCGAGCAAGGCCCAGGCGTTGGGTTGGGTATTTGTTTCCGAAGGCTCCAAGCTGGGAGCAGGTGTATTGATCAAGCAGGCTCGCCTGCTCGGTTTGAGCGAAACCCACGGAGCCCGTCACATGGGTGAACCCGCTGAAGGGCGCGGGCGGAACTGGAAAAGCTTTATCGAAATGCTCGACGCCGTCGAACTCACTCCTGAGGAAGACATCGAACTGGAGCAAGCGGCCAATGACGCCTTCAGCCGCTTCACCTTCCTGCTTGAACAGACATACGTGAAGCAGCCGGAACTGGCTTAAGCTTGACCTGCCTGACCGGCGACTGCTGGTCGGGCGTCCTTTTATGTGTCCTGAGCTTATGACCCGCCAAACCCGATCGTCGTCAAAAATCGCTCGCGCCCTGTTCGGCCTGCTGGCTTACGTAAGCCTGGGTATTGGACTTATCGCTATCGTGATTCCCGGGCTGCCGACCACCGAATTCATTTTGCTTGCCGCCTGGGCTGCGACCAAAAGCTCTCCGCGCCTGAGTGCCTGGCTCGAAAATCACCACCTGTTTGGCCCGATCCTCATCAACTGGCGCAACGGTAAAATCATCGTTCGCAGGGCCAAAATCAGCGCCACTGTCAGCATGCTTTTCTGTGCAGGATTGATGCTGTATGCCCTGGATCACGAATGGCCAGTGTTCCTCGCCATTGCGGGCATGTGCCTGGGCAATCTGTGGATCTGGTCGCGGCCAGAACGCTTGCCGCTGGCTGTCACCAACGATTGATCCCGCATTGTTCTTACAAGGTCAGCGTGCCGCTATAAAGCCCATAGGCCGCTGAAATCGCCGCGATCACCACCGCAGCGAATATCACTTTCTCCAACGGTTTGAACAGCGGTTGATGCTCCTCGCGTTTGGCTTTGGCAAAAAGGAAAACACCCGGTGCATAGAGCAGTGCCGACAACAGCAAGTACTTGGGCCCTGCGGCATACAGCAACCACATTGCGTAGATCAGCGCGATGGCTGCAATCAGCAGATCCTTGAGTCGTTGACGACTGGCGTGCGTGTAAGTCTCGCCCCTCAGGCACAACAGCAGCGCGTAGGCCGCGGACCACAGGTAAGGCACAAGAATCATCGATGAGGCCAGGTAGATCAGGCTGGTGTAAGTGCCTGCAGAAAACAGGGTGATCATCAGGAAAATCTGGATCATGGAGTTGGTCAGCCACAGGGCGTTGACCGGTACATGATTGGCATTTTCCTTTTTCAGGAACGCCGGCATGGTTTTGTCCCTGGCCGTGGCAAACAGAATTTCGGCGCATAACAAAGCCCATGACAGCAACGCGCCCAACAATGAAATCGCCAGACCGATACTGATCAGGATCGCCCCCCACTCTCCCACCACGTGCTTGAGCACCCCGGCCATGGACGGGTTCTGCAATTTCGCAAGTTCCGGCTGACTCATGATCCCCAAGGACAGCACGTTGACCAGCACCAACAAGGCCAGCACCCCCAGAAAACCGATAACCGTGGCCTTGCCCACATCTGAGCGCTTTTCAGCTCTCCCCGAATACACGCTGGCACCTTCAATGCCGATAAATACGAACACCGTAACCAGCATCATGTTGCGTACCTGATCCATCACGCTGCCCAGATCAGGGGTTGCCGCACCCCATAGATCACGGGTGAAAATATCGGCCTTGAATGCCACAGCAGCCAGCACGATAAACATCACGATGGGGATGATTTTGGCGACGGTGGTCACCAGGTTGATAAAGGCGGCTTCCTTGATCCCGCGCAGTACCAGGAAGTGCACCGCCCACAGCAATAACGAGGCGCAACCGATGGCGATCGGTGTATTGCCCTGCCCAAACACCGGAATGAAATAGCCCAAGGTGCTGAACAGCAGCACAAAGTAGCCGACGTTCCCCAGCCAGGCGCTGATCCAGTAGCCCCAGGCGGATGAGAAGCCCATGTAATCGCCAAAGCCGGCTTTCGCATAGGCATAGACGCCTGAATCCAGCTCAGGTTTGCGATTGGCCAGGGTCTGGAACACAAAGGCCAGTGCCAGCATCCCCACGGCCGTGATCGCCCAACCAATCAATACGGCGCCACCTGCAGCGCGCTCAGCAATATTTTGCGGCAACGAAAAAATCCCGCCGCCAATCATTGAGCCGACCACCAGGGCGATCAAGGCGTTAATCCGAAGTTTCTGTGCCTGCAGGGCCATCGCCACCTCTTGGTTTATTAATTACTCATAATTATCAGATTACCGGCGCTCAAAGACTAAATATATAAACTGATCATTCGTATATACCCTCACCACAATAAGGCATGCCCTTTTAATAGCCATATTTTCTATTGAAGCCTAAAAAGCAATACACATATAGATGTCAGTTTTATTGTTCGACAGACCGATGAAACATGAAAATGATATTTGCATATCTGCGAATAGTGACTAGCGTCAACCCTCACGACATTGCAGTTCACACCGCGGTATTACTTGAAGGTGCTTATGGAGCAAGCTTTTCAAGACGCGTCAAAATAATGCGCGATCGCGACCCTCCGCTCTACTGACAATGGAATGTAGTAATGCCCTGATCTAAGTCAACTGGCTAAAACACTAACGGACTAATCTTTAGACCTTACTTCTCCTGGGTTGGAGTCACTACAAATGTCTGATACTCCTGGAAAACTGCGACTGGGTGCATTGGTTGCTCTGGTAGTCGGCTCAATGATTGGCGGCGGGATTTTCTCACTGCCTCAAAACATGGCCGCCAGCGCGGATGTCGGCGCTGTCCTGATTGGCTGGGCAATAACCGCGGTCGGTATGCTGACCCTGGCCTTTGTGTTCCAGACCCTGGCCAATCGCAAGCCAGATCTGGATGGCGGTGTATACGCCTATGCCAAGGCCGGCTTTGGCGACTACATGGGCTTCTCATCCGCCTGGGGCTACTGGATCAGCGCCTGGCTGGGGAACGTCGGCTATTTTGTGCTGCTGTTCAGCACCCTGGGCTATTTCTTCCCGATCTTCGGCGAAGGCAACACACCGGCCGCGATCATTGGTGCTTCGATATTGCTTTGGGCCGTGCATTTCCTGGTACTGCGCGGGATCAAGGAAGCTGCCTTTATCAACCTGGTGACCACCATTGCCAAAGTGGTACCGCTGATTCTGTTCATTCTGATTGCCTTCTTCGCCTTCAGGCTGGACATCTTTACCAGCGACATCTGGGGCCTGAAAAACCCTGACCTGGGCAGTGTGATGGACCAGGTACGCAACATGATGCTGGTGACCGTCTGGGTGTTTATCGGTATCGAAGGCGCGAGCATCTTCTCCTCACGTGCCGAAAAACGCTCTGACGTCGGCAAGGCCACCGTCATAGGCTTTATCACCGTGCTGCTGTTGCTGGTGCTGGTGAACGTACTGTCGCTGGGCATCATGACTCAGCCTGAACTGGCCAAACTGCAGAACCCTTCGATGGCCGCCGTGCTTGAACATGTGGTGGGTCACTGGGGAGCGGTGTTGATCAGCGTCGGCTTGATCATCTCTCTGCTGGGAGCCCTGTTGTCGTGGGTGCTGCTATGCGCCGAAATCATGTTCTCGGCCGCTAAAGACCACACCATGCCGGCCTTCCTGAAAAAGGAAAACGCCAACCATGTACCGGTCAACGCCCTGTGGCTGACCAATGCCATGGTCCAGTTGTTCCTGATCATCACCCTGTTCTCGGCCAGCACGTACCTGTCGCTGATCTACTTGGCAACCTCGATGATCCTGGTGCCTTACCTCTGGTCAGCGGCCTATGGCTTCCTGTTGGCGGTACGCGGAGAGACTTACGAAAACGCCCTGGCAGAACGCAAGAAAGACCTGATCATCGGCTCCATTGCACTGATCTACGCCATCTGGCTGCTCTATGCCGGTGGCCTGAAGTACCTGCTGCTTTCAGCACTGTTGTATGCCCCTGGCGCCATTCTGTTCGCCAAGGCCAAGCGCGAAAGCGGCCAGCAAGTGTTCACAAGCATTGAGAAAGTGATCTTTGCCGCCGTAGTGATCGGTGCCCTGGTAGCGGCCTACGGGCTCTACGACGGCTTCCTGACCCTGTAACAACCTGTTTATGTACTTTGGAGGATGACTGTAATGACCACGGAAAAAGTGAAGTTCGGCGTGCATTCCGAAGCCGGCAAGCTGCATAAGGTTATGGTGTGCTCTCCAGGTCTGGCGCATCAGCGCCTGACCCCGAACAACTGTGATGAGTTGTTGTTTGATGACGTGTTGTGGGTCAACCAGGCCAAGCGCGACCATTTCGATTTCGTCACCAAGATGCGCGATCGCGGCATCGATGTCCTGGAAATGCACAATCTGCTGACCGACATCGTGGCGATACCCGAAGCCCTGGACTGGATTCTGGAGCACAAAGTCACCCCGAACCAGGTGGGTGTGGGGCTGGTGAATGAAGTCAAGTCCTGGATCAAAAGCCTGGAGCCACGTCAGGCGGCCGAGTACCTGATCGGCGGTGTGTCCGCAGATGACCTGCCCGACAGCTTCGGTGGCAAGACCATCCAGATGTTCCGTGATTTCCTCGGCCACACCAGCTTTATCCTGCCACCGCTGCCCAACACTCAGTTCACCCGTGACACCACGTGCTGGATCTACGGTGGCGTGACGCTGAACCCTATGTACTGGCCAGCGCGTCGCCAGGAAACCTTGCTGACCACCGCGATCTACAAGTTCCACCCACAGTTCACCAACGCGGACTTCCAGATCTGGTACGGCGACCCGACCCTCGAACACGGCAACGCCAGCCTTGAAGGCGGCGACGTCATGCCCATCGGCAAAGGCGTCGTTCTGATCGGTATGGGCGAGCGCACTTCACGCCAAGCCATTGGCCAACTGGCACAGAACCTGTTCAAGAACAAAGCGGTTGAACGCGTCATCGTCGCCGGTATGCCCAAGTCCCGTGCCGCTATGCACCTGGACACTGTATTCAGCTTCTGCGACCGCGATCTGGTAACAATTTTCCCTGAGGTTGTGCAGCAGATCGTCGCGTTTTCGTTGTACCCGGACGAAAGCAAGGCCGGCGGCATTGACGTGCGCCGTGAAGAAGGCAGCTTCCTCGAAGTAGTGGCCGGGGCTCTGGGCCTCAAAGCCCTGCGCGTCGTCGAAACCGGCGGTAACGCCTTCGCCGCCGAGCGCGAGCAATGGGACGACGGCAACAACGTGGTAGCACTGGAACCAGGCGTCGTCATCGGTTACGACCGCAACACTTACACCAATACCCTGCTACGCAAGGCAGGCGTTGAAGTTATCACCATCAGCGCCTCTGAGCTGGGGCGCGGCCGTGGCGGCGGTCACTGCATGACCTGCCCGATCATCCGCGACCCGATCGACTATTAATTCTTACATTTGATTGCTTGCGCTGGCCCCCACGAAGGGCCCACGCAGGCCGGTTAACAGAAACCAAGGAGATCACCATGGCGTTTAATCTGCACAACCGTCACTTGCTCAGCCTGATGCACCACACTCCACGTGAGCTGCACTACCTTCTGGATTTGTCTCGCGACCTCAAACGCGCCAAGTACACCGGCACCGAGCGTCCACACCTGCAAGGTAAAAACATTGCGCTGATCTTCGAAAAAACCTCGACTCGCACCCGTTGCGCATTCGAAGTGGCGGCCCACGACCAGGGCGCACATGTGACGTACATTGATCCGGTCTCTTCGCAAATCGGCCACAAGGAAAGCATGAAGGACACCGCCCGGGTTCTGGGGCGCATGTTCGATGCCATCGAATACCGTGGCTTTGCCCAGGAAATCGTGGAAGAGCTGGCCAAGTACGCCGGGGTGCCCGTCTTTAACGGCCTCACCGCCGAGTTCCACCCGACGCAAATGATCGCTGACGTGCTGACCATGCGCGAACACAGCGACAAGCCCCTGCATAACATCAGCTACGCGTACCTGGGCGATGCCCGCAACAACATGGGCAACTCGTTGCTGATGATCGGCGCCAAACTGGGTATGGATGTGCGTATCGGGGCACCGAAAAGTCTCTGGCCTGAAGAGGCGTTTGTTAAACAGTGCCAGGAATTCGCCAAGGAAAGCGGCGCCAAAATCACCCTGACCGAAGACCCGAAAGCGGCGGTCAAAGGCGTGGACTTCATCCACACCGACGTCTGGGTTTCGATGGGTGAACCGGTAGAAGCCTGGAACGAGCGCATCAAACTGCTGCTGCCTTATCAGGTCAACACCGACATGATGAAAGCGGCCGAAAACCCTCGTGTGAAATTCATGCACTGCCTGCCCGCGTTCCACAACTGTGAAACCAAAGTCGGCAAAGATGTGGCGGAGCACCACCCCAACCTGAAAAACGGTATTGAAGTGACTGAAGAGGTGTTCGAGTCTCCTGCCAACATCGCCTTCGAGCAGGCTGAAAACCGCATGCACACCATCAAGGCAATCCTGGTGTCGGCACTGGCTGATATCTAAAGCCCTTTGAAGGGCGAGCTTGTTTGTGATGCAAGCGATGCGGCTTGTTGCTCAAAGCGCGTTGCCGGCATCGCAGGCAGGCTCACCTCTTACAGGACTTGAGTTGCTCGCACCCCTCTATAAGGACATTTTCTATGCGTATCGTCGTTGCACTGGGCGGTAACGCCCTCTTGCGTCGCGGTCAACCCATGACCGCAGAGAATCAGCGCGAAAACATCCGCACCGCCACCGCACAAATTGCTCGAATTGCCCCGGGCAATGAGCTGGTAGTTGCCCACGGCAATGGGCCTCAGGTTGGCCTGCTCTCCTTGCAAGCCGCAGCCTACACCGATGTCAGCCCCTACCCGCTGGATGTGCTCGGCGCCGAAACCGAAGGCATGATCGGCTACATGATCGAGCAAGAACTGGGCAACCTGCTGCCTCAGGAAGCGCCTTTCGCCACCTTGCTGACCCAGGTTGAGGTCGATCCGAAAGACCCGGCCTTCCAGAACCCGACCAAGCCGATTGGTCCGGTCTACAGTGAAGTCGAAGCCAAACGCCTGGCGGCGGAAAAAGGCTGGAGCATTGCACCCGATGGCGACAAGTTCCGCCGCGTGGTCGCCAGCCCGAAACCGAAGCGCATCTTTGAGATTCGACCGATCAAATGGCTGCTGGAAAAAGGCACCATCGTGATCTGCGCGGGCGGCGGCGGCATTCCGACCATGTACGGTGAGGATGGCAAGCTGCAGGGCATCGAAGCGGTCATCGACAAGGATCTGGCCTCCTCCCTGTTGGCTCAGCAGCTGGGAAGCGACCTGCTGGTCATCGCCACAGACGTCAACGCCGCGTTTATCGACTGGGGCAAGCCAACGCAAAAAGGCATCGCCCAGGCCCACCCGGATGCACTGGAAAAACTCGGGTTCGCCTCAGGTTCGATGGGCCCAAAGGTCGAGGCGGCCTGCGAGTTTGCCCGCAAGACCGGCAAGACCGCCGTGATCGGCGCACTGTCGGATATTGAAGCGATTGTTCAGGGCACCGCAGGAACACGCGTCAGCACTGAACAATCCGGAATCACCTACTATTGAACCCTGGGGCAGACTTGGCGGTCTGCCCTTTATCCCCAGCTCAAGGAGTACTCCTATGGCCTCGTTCGAACCCGGGCACTTGCATATCCACCGAGAACCCCTGCAGCCGGGTGACTTTGGGTATGACATCAAAATCGATTACCAGGTCGTTCAAGATCCCAAGGAAGGCAAGTCGATGCAGTTCGACATGCATGGCAAGATCAACAACACGGACTTCAATGAGTCCTTTACCTTGCCCAAGGACATGGCCTACAACTTTGCCCATGATGCATTCCAGATTGCCGTGAAGTACGGCATCCCCAAAACCGCTGACATCCGCGCTATGCATGGCTATTACGACAAAATGTTCAGCGACGTTCTGGCCCAGCTCAACCACAAGCCCGGCGACCCGATAAAGCCCGAACATCTCGAATAGAATCGCTGCGCGCCGCTCCAGAGCATGTAGCCACTGCCACAGGCTGCGCAAAGGACCGAAGGGCCTTCAATTTTTTTGGGCCGCAGCTTCAGGATGTCCATCGCAGTTAACGAGTGGAACGAGGCGACGTCCGCCCCCTCTCAGGGAGGCCACGGGGACTTGCGCATTTCACCATTCCCCAAGGCCAAGGCATACTGGCCACCTCCAGTCCCGAAGTGTTCGTTTTTACCATGCGTATCCATGTCAGCTTTATCGACCGAGTCGGCATCACCCAGGAAGTCCTGGCATTGCTTGGCGGACGTAATCTCAACCTGGATGCGGTGGAAATGGTCCCACCCAACGTTTACATCGATGCCCCGACCCTGAGCCCGCAAGTGCTCGACGAACTGCGCGAAGCCCTGTTCAGGGTCAAGGGTGTGCAGTCGGTCATGGTGGTCGACATCCTTCCCGGTCAGCGTCGTCACCTGCAACTTGATGCTCTGCTCGCTGCCATGACAGATCCCGTGCTCGCGCTGGACAGCGACGGGCATGTACTGCTGGCCAACCCGGCACTGGTGGCGTTATATGGCCGCGAACCGACAGGCAAGAGCATCGGCGAACTGTTTGCCGATCCCGGATTGCTCGATGTGTTGCTCGAGAACGGTTTTCGCCTGCCATTGCGCGAAGTCACACTCAACGGGCATCCGTTAATGCTCGACGCGACGCCTATCACCGACGCGGGCGCCCTGCTCACCCTGTATCAACCGAGCCGCATCGGCGAACGACTGGCGGCGCTGCACCACGATCACGCTGAAGGCTTTGATGCCCTGCTGGGCGACTCGCCTGCCATTCGCACGCTCAAGGCCCGGGCACAGCGCGTCGCAACCCTCGACGCACCGCTGCTGATCCAGGGCGAAACCGGTACCGGTAAAGAACTTGTGGCCCGCGCCTGCCATGCCATCAGTGAGCGTTTCGGTGCGCCTTTTCTGGCCCTGAACTGCGCGGCACTGCCCGAAAACCTGGCTGAAAGCGAGCTGTTCGGATACGCCCCCGGTGCATTTACCGGCGCTCAACGCGGCGGCAAACCGGGGTTGATGGAGCTGGCCAACAACGGGACGGTTTTCCTCGACGAAATCGCTGAAATGTCGCCTTATCTGCAAGCCAAGCTGCTGCGTTTTTTAAACGATGGTAGCTTCCGCAGAGTCGGGGGCGAACGTGAGGTCAAGGTCAATGTCCGGATCCTCAGTGCGACCCACCGCAACCTCGAAAAAATGGTCAATGAAGGCACTTTTCGCGAAGACCTGTTCTATCGCCTGAACGTGCTCAACATCGAAGTGCCCCCCTGCGTGAACGGGGCCAGGACATTTTGCTGCTGGCGCGCACCTTCATGCAGCAGGCTTGCACACAGATCCAGCGCCCCGTGTGCCGTCTGGCCCCCGGAACCTACCCGGCCCTGCTGGGCAACCGGTGGCCGGGTAACGTACGCCAATTACAGAACGTGATCTTCCGTGCGGCGGCAATTTGCGAAAGCTCGCTGGTCGATATTGGCGACCTGGACATTGCCGGGACCTCTGTGGCACGGCAAAGCGACGGTGAAGTCGAGACCCTGGAGCACGCCGTCGAGTCCTTTGAAAAAGCGCTGCTCGAAAAGCTCTACGTCAACTACCCCTCTACCCGGCAACTGGCTAGCCGTTTGCAAACCTCCCACACTGCAATTGCGCATCGGCTGCGCAAATACGGTATCCCCGGCAAAGCCTGACGTCTTTGGCTGACGTGTACTAAAATCATTCCACTGGAATGATTTCGATACAAGGCCGCCATACCTCCACTGCGCAAGGCTTTGATCCTCATCGTTTTTTTTACGGCCTCGCAGCTGTAGCGATTTCGCTACAGCGCTAAGGTTTTGTCGCGCCCAAATACTCACTAAGCGCCTGAAAACATTAGCCTTTTACAAACTGGCAGCCATCTTGCAGTAAATACCTCAAAGAGCTCGGCCCTGCACGAGCATTCAACTGTGACCACCAGACATGTCTGGCTTGAGGATTTTCCATGAGCGAATTGCGTTTTACTGAAGACCACGAATGGCTGCGCGCCGAATCTGACGGCAGCGTCACTGTGGGTATTACGGCGTTTGCGCAAAACGCTCTGGGTGATGTGGTATTCGTTCAACTGCCTGAGCTGCAGTCCTACGCTAAAGGTGCAGAAGCGGCCACGGTTGAATCGGTAAAGGCCGCCAGCGGTGTGTACATGCCATTGGACGGCGAGGTGATCGAAGTGAACCCGGCACTCGACAGTTCCCCGGAACTGGTCAACGAAGATCCGCTGGGTGAAGGCTGGTTCTTCCGCTTCAAGCCCGCCGATGCCGATGCGGTCGGTCAATTGCTGGATCAAGACGCGTACGATCGCTTGATCAAAGCCCAAGATGACGTGTGAGGAACTTGCCATGACCGTCAACCTCAGCACTGCCAATGAATTTATCGCGCGCCACATTGGCCCGCGTCAGGCCGACGAACAGGCCATGCTCGCCACCCTGGGCTTTGATTCCCTTGAGGGCCTGAGCGCCAGCGTGATCCCGGAAAGCATCAAGGGCACCAGCGTCCTCGACTTGCCGGCCGGCCAAAGCGAAGCAGACGCACTGGCTTCGATCAAGGCCATCGCGGCCAAGAACCAGCTGTGCAAAACCTGGATCGGTCAAGGCTATTACAACTGCCACACGCCTTCGCCAATCTTGCGCAACCTGCTTGAAAATCCGGCCTGGTACACGGCTTACACGCCCTATCAGCCAGAAATTTCGCAAGGCCGCCTCGAAGCCCTGCTCAACTTCCAGACCTTGATCAGTGACCTCAGCGGCCTGCCGATCGCCAATGCCTCCCTGCTCGATGAAGCTACCGCAGCGGCCGAGGCCATGACGTTTTGCAAACGTTTGAGCAAAAACAAAACCAGCCACACCTTTTTTGCCTCAAGCCACTGCCATCCGCAAACCCTCGACGTGCTGCGCACCCGTGCCGAGCCACTGGGTATCGAAGTGGTGGTGGCTGATGAACGCGAGCTGACCGACGTCTCGGCCTTCTTCGGAGCCCTGCTGCAATACCCGGCGAGCAACGGTGATGTGTTCGATTACCGTGAACTGGCTGAGCGCTTCCACGCCGCCAACGCACTGGTCGCCGTGGCCGCCGACTTGCTGGCCCTGACCTTGCTGACCCCGCCGGGCGAGTTTGGCGCTGACGTGGCCATCGGCAGTGCCCAGCGTTTTGGTGTGCCATTGGGCTTCGGTGGTCCGCACGCGGCCTATTTCGCCACGCGTGACGCGTTCAAGCGCGACATGCCTGGGCGTCTGGTTGGGGTTTCGGTTGACCGTCACGGAAAACCTGCACTGCGTCTGGCCATGCAAACCCGCGAACAACACATTCGCCGCGAGAAGGCCACGAGCAACATCTGTACCGCGCAAGTGCTGCTGGCCAACATCGCCAGCATGTATGCGGTGTATCACGGCCCTCAAGGCCTGACACAAATCGCCCGTCGTGTTCATCAACTCACCGCGATTCTGGCCAAAGGCCTGAGCACGCTGGGGCTGAAGGTCGAGCAAAATCATTTTTTCGACACCCTGACCCTGAACACCGGCAGCGCTACGCCAGCCCTGCACGACAAGGCTCACGCCCGGCGCATCAATCTGCGCGTGGTTGAAGACACTCGCCTGGGGCTGTCGCTGGACGAAACCAGCACCCCCGCCGATGTGATCGCACTCTGGACCCTGTTCGCGGCTGACGGCCAGGCCCTGCCTGGTTTCGACGATCTGGCAAATACCGTCACCGGCACCCTGCCGGCGGCGCTGTTGCGTCAGTCACCGATTCTCAGCCATCCGGTCTTCAACCGTTACCACTCCGAAACCGAACTGATGCGCTACCTGCGTCGTCTGGCGGACAAGGATCTGGCGCTGGACCGCACCATGATCCCCCTGGGCTCGTGCACCATGAAGCTCAACGCTGCCAGCGAAATGATCCCGATCACCTGGGCCGAGTTCGGCAACTTGCACCCGTTTGCCCCTGCCGAGCAAAGCCTGGGCTATCAGCAACTGACCACCGAGCTGGAAGCCATGCTCTGTGCCGCCACCGGATATGACGCCATCTCCCTGCAGCCGAACGCAGGCTCTCAAGGTGAGTACGCCGGCCTGCTGGCCATTCGTGCCTACCACCAGAGCCGTGGCGAAGAGCGTCGCGACATTTGCCTGATCCCGTCCTCGGCCCACGGCACCAACCCGGCCACCGCCAATATGGCCGGGATGCGCGTCGTGGTGACCGCATGCGATGCCCGCGGTAACGTCGACATCGAAGACCTGCGCGCCAAAGCCATCGAGCACCGCGATCACCTCGCGGCACTGATGATCACCTACCCGTCGACCCACGGTGTGTTTGAAGAAGGCATCCGCGAAATCTGCGGCATCATTCATGACAACGGCGGTCAGGTGTATATCGACGGGGCCAACATGAACGCCATGGTCGGCCTGTGTGCTCCTGGCAAGTTCGGGGGCGACGTGTCGCACCTCAACTTGCACAAGACTTTCTGCATTCCCCACGGTGGCGGTGGCCCGGGGGTTGGCCCGATCGGCGTCAAATCGCACCTCACTCCGTTCCTGCCGGGTCATGGCACGATGGCGCGCAAGGAGGGCGCCGTGTGTGCGGCGCCCTTTGGCAGCGCGAGCATTCTGCCGATCACCTGGATGTACATCCGCATGATGGGCGGCGAAGGCCTGACACGCGCGTCACAGCTGGCAATTCTGAATGCGAACTACATTGCCCGCCGTCTCGAAGAGCACTACCCGGTACTGTACTCGGGCAGCAACGGCCTGGTTGCACACGAATGCATCCTTGACCTGCGCCCGCTCAAGGAGAGCAGCGGCATCAGCGTTGATGATGTGGCCAAGCGCCTGATCGACTTCGGCTTCCATGCACCGACCATGTCGTTCCCGGTGGCTGGCACGTTGATGATCGAACCGACCGAAAGTGAATCCAAGGAAGAGCTGGATCGCTTCTGCGAGGCCATGATCCAGATCCGCGAAGAGATTCGCCAAGTCGAAAACGGCAGCCTGGACAAAGAAGACAACCCGCTGAAAAACGCCCCGCACACCGCTGCAGAAATCGCCGGTGAATGGACTCATCCGTACAGCCGCGAACAAGCCGTGTACCCGGTTACCTCCCTGATCGAGGGCAAATACTGGCCGCCGGTAGGCCGCGTCGACAACGTGTTCGGTGACCGGAACCTGGTCTGCGCCTGCCCGTCCATCGAAAGCTACCAGGAGGCGTAACCCTGCCCGTAGCCACTGCCGAAGGCTGCGTCTGATGGCGAAGCAATCGTGATACCTGAACATGCGCTTTGACGGATAAAGCGCACACTCAGGTTTTACGACCGCTGCCGGACGCAGCCTGCGGCAGGGCTACAGGATCGCGACCTTCTCAGCCAATAAATCTATAAGAAACCGGAGAACCCTATGTCGTTAAGCGTGTTCGACCTGTTCAAGATTGGCATCGGCCCTTCCAGCTCCCATACCGTAGGCCCCATGCGTGCCGCTGCGCGCTTCGCTGAAGGCTTGCGCCGCGATGGGTTACTGCAGGCCAGTGCCTGTATAAAAGTGGAACTCTATGGGTCCCTCGGGGCCACCGGCAAAGGTCACGGCAGCGACAAAGCTGTACTGCTTGGGCTTGAAGGTGAACACCCGGATACCGTGAATACCGAAACCGTGGCCGAACGTTTAGCCGCGATTCGCACCAGCGGACGCTTGAACCTGTTGGGCGAGCACTCCATCGATTTCAACGAAAAACTGCACCTGGCGATGATTCGCAAGCCTCTGCCCTTTCACCCCAACGGCATGATTTTTCGTGCACTGGATGCCGCCGGCATTCAGATCCGCAGCCGCGAGTATTACTCGGTTGGCGGCGGCTTTGTAGTGGACGAAGGCGCCGCAGGTGCGGACCGTATCGTTGAAGACAGCACTGAGCTGAAGTACCCGTTCAAAACCGCCAAAGATTTGCTGCGTCATTGTGTGACCCACAACCTCTCGATCAGCCAGATCATGCTGGCCAATGAGAGCGCCTGGCGCCCCGAATCAGAAACCCGCCAGGGTTTGCTGCAGATCTGGCAAGTCATGCAGGACTGCGTCAGCGCTGGCTGTCGCAACGAAGGTATTTTGCCTGGCGGCTTGAAGGTCAAGCGACGCGCCCCTGCTCTGTATCGCCAACTGTGTTCAAACCCGGAGGCCTCATTGCGCGATGCGCTGTCAGTGCTCGACTGGGTCAACCTGTATGCGCTGGCGGTCAATGAAGAAAACGCCAACGGCGGGCGCGTGGTCACAGCCCCCACCAACGGGGCTGCCGGCATTATCCCCGCCGTGTTGCATTACTACATGCGCTTTATCGGCGGGGCCAACGAAGACGGCGTGGTGCGGTTTCTGCTGACCGCGGCAGCCATCGGCATCTTGTACAAAGAGAACGCCTCTATCTCAGGGGCAGAAGTCGGTTGTCAGGGCGAGGTGGGTGTCGCCTGTTCCATGGCGGCAGGCGCGTTGTGCGAGGTGCTGGGTGGCAGTGTGCAGCAAGTGGAAAACGCCGCTGAAATTGGCATGGAGCACAACCTCGGCCTGACCTGCGACCCGATCGGGGGGCTGGTACAAGTGCCGTGCATCGAACGCAATGCCATGGGCTCGGTCAAGGCGATCAACGCTGTACGCATGGCACTGCGCGGCGACGGCCAGCATTTTGTCTCCCTCGATAAAGTGATCCGCACCATGCGTCAAACCGGCGCCGACATGAAAAGCAAATACAAAGAGACCGCCCGCGGTGGTCTGGCCGTCAACATTATTGAGTGCTGATTTTTAAGGAGTCACGAATGTCCACCGAGCAACTGCTTAAAACCCCGCTGCACGCCCTGCACCTTGAACTCGGTGCCCGAATGGTACCGTTCGCCGGTTATGACATGCCTGTTCAATATCCTCTGGGCGTGATGAAAGAACACCAGCACACCCGTGAACAGGCCGGACTGTTTGACGTATCTCACATGGGCCAGATTCGCCTGACTGGCGCAGATGCGGCCAGAGCGCTGGAAACCCTGGTGCCGGTCGACATCATCGATCTGCCGGTAGGCATGCAGCGCTACGCCATGTTTACCAACGAGCAAGGTGGCATCCTCGACGACCTGATGGTCGCCAACCTGGGTAATGATGAGCTGTTTTTGGTGGTGAACGCCGCGTGCAAGGATCAGGACCTGGCGCATTTGCGCAAGCACCTGAGTGCACATTGCGAAATCCAGCCCCTGTTTGAAGACCGCGCCCTGCTCGCCCTGCAAGGCCCGGCAGCCGTTGAGGTGCTGCAACGCCTGGCGCCACAAGTGGCGAACATGACCTTCATGCAATTTGCCCCGGTCAAACTGCTGGGCGCGGACTGCTATGTCAGCCGCTCGGGCTACACCGGCGAAGACGGCTTCGAAATCTCAGTCCC
This sequence comes from Pseudomonas taetrolens, assembly GCF_900475285.1. Taxonomy (NCBI): domain Bacteria; kingdom Pseudomonadati; phylum Pseudomonadota; class Gammaproteobacteria; order Pseudomonadales; family Pseudomonadaceae; genus Pseudomonas; species Pseudomonas taetrolens. The sequence continues at coordinate 3,635,135 of NZ_LS483370.1, forward strand.
CGCAGAACAGGCTGAAGGGCTGGCACGCCATCTGCTCGCCGAACCGCAAGTTCAAGCCATTGGTCTCGGTGCACGGGACTCGCTGCGTCTGGAAGCCGGTCTGTGCCTGTATGGCCATGACATGAACGCCAGCACCACACCGATTGAGGCCAGCCTGCTCTGGGCCATCTCCAAGGCACGCCGTGCAGACGGTCCACGTGCAGGTGGCTTTCCGGGTGCCGAAACCCTCTTCGCCCAACAGCAACATGGCATATCCCGCAAACGCGTGGGCTTGCTGCCGCAGGAGCGGACCCCGGTTCGAGAAGGCGCTGAAATCGTCGACGCCAACGGCACGGTGATTGGCACCGTGTGCAGTGGCGGATTTGGCCCAACATTGGGCGCACCGCTGGCAATGGGTTATCTGGATATTGCATTTACAGCGGTTGATTCAGAGGTGTGGGCCATCGTGCGCGGTAAACGGGTCCCGATGAAAGTCTCGAAGATGCCATTTATCGCGCCACGTTATTACAGAGGTTAAGGTTCAAACTTCAAGTTGGCAGTTGCCTGTTTGCGCTACTTGCGCAGGCTGCAACTGCCTTTGTCTGACGGCAAACTTTCGATAGCGAAAATACTGTCTGATCTTGAACATAATTGAACCGCTCTATGTCGTATTTTGAAACACTATCCCCTTTATTACCTGGTATCGGAGTGTTATTGGCGGGGCTTGTTTTTTCAACTCCGGTTTCGTAGAGTTTGTTTACTGTGTTTGCATGGGTCGCTGGAATCGTGACCTGGGCAGTAGCTCTATGTTTGCTACAACCCGTTCGGCGTCTCTTACTTTCCTGCAACCCAGCACCAGTCCTCTTTCCTGTGAAAGTGGCTGTCATTCATTGTTAGCGTCAAGGAATTAAGAAATGTCCCAACGTCAGAGCGGTACCGTTAAGTGGTTTAACGACGAAAAAGGCTTCGGATTCATCACTCCGGAAAGCGGCGCAGACTTGTTCGTGCACTTTCGTGCCATTCAAGGCAACGGCTTCAAAAGCCTCAAAGAAGGCCAAAAAGTGACCTTCATCGCAGTTCAGGGTCAAAAAGGCATGCAGGCTGACGAAGTTCAAGCCGAAGCCTAAGCTTCTCGCACAGAAAAGCCTCTGATGGTGCCATCAGAGGCTTTTTTATGAGCGCAATTCCGTAAAATGGCTTTTTTCCTCCGAGAGACCCTGCCATGTCGAAACATCCTCTTAGCCCTCAAGGCGATTTCCCCGCCGTTGGTCTGGGGCGCCGATTGGCAGCCATCTTCTACGACTTCCTGCTGTGCACGGCCTTGCTGATTGTCACCACCTTCATTTACAAATTGATCATGATGAGCTTTATCGGCGAAGCCAAACTCAGGGCTTTATCGGAGTCAGGCGCGCTGGATGGCGACCCTTTGCTTTCAACTCTTTTATTCTTCGTCCTGTTTGCCTTCTTTGCGAAGTTCTGGACCCACTCGGGCCAAACCCTGGGCATGCAGGTCTGGGGCGTTCGCGTGCAAAATGCTGATGGCAGCGCCATTACCCTGTGGCAGGCCCTACTGCGCTTCATTGTTTCCATTGCCTCGTGGCTATGTCTCGGACTGGGCTTTATCTGGTCAATCTTCGATAAACAAAAGCGCACCTGGCACGACATGTACTCCAACAGCCAGTTGGTAAGAATTCCCAAACAAAAGAAATAACCCAAACGAAAAAGCCCGTATCTCGCGATACGGGCTTTTTTTTTGCAACCCCGTCAGGGACGAGTCGAGTACGCCTTACTCGGCCAGTTTGAAGGTAATGAAACTCGCACGGCCTTGACGCAGAACCCGCATCGACACCGAACGGTTTTTCGGCAAGGCCTTGGCAATTTCAGCAAACTGCTTGGTATCGCTGATCGCTTGGTTGTTCAAGTGCGTAATCACATCGCCAGGCTGCAAGCCAATCAAGGCTGCCGGACCATCCTGCACACTCTTGATGACCACGCCGCCTTTGATGTCGTTGGCCTTCTTCTGCTCTTCGCTCAAGTTGGCCACCGCCACGCCCAGGCGATTACTGCTCTGATCGGCACCCGCAGGCGAACCAAACTCTTTCCCTTCATCAGGGATGGCTCCAACGGTCAGATCCAGGGTTTTGCGTTTGCCTTCGCGAACCACCTCAAGGGATGCCTTGCCACCCGCCTTGAGTGCGCCCACAAGATGTGGCAAATCGGCTGACATGATAATCGGCTGACCATTCATGCTCAGGATCACATCACCTACTTGCAAGCCGCCTTTGGCGGCCGGGCCATCATCCAGCACCTGAGCGACCAGCGCACCGGCCGGCTTCTCAAGCCCGAACGACTCGGCCAGATCCTTATTGACCTCTTGAATCACGACCCCCAACCAGCCACGGCTGACCTTGCCGCCGCTTTTAAGTTGATTGGATACATCCATCGCCACATCGATAGGAATGGCGAAGGACACGCCCATGAAACCACCGGAGCGAGTATAGATTTGCGAGTTGATACCGACGACTTCACCCGCCAGGTTGAACAGCGGACCACCGGAGTTGCCTGGATTGATTGGCACGTCGGTCTGGATAAACGGTACGTAGCTTTCATTCGGCAAACTACGACCGATGGCGCTGATGATGCCTTGGGTCACGGTGTGGTCAAAGCCGAACGGCGAACCGATTGCAACCACCCACTGACCGGCCTTGAGGTCCTGGGACTTGCCCAGTTTCAAGACAGGCAGGTTCTTGCCTTCGATTTTCAGCAATGCAACATCGGAACGTGGATCGGTGCCGACCAGCTTGGCTTTCATCTCGCTGCGGTCAGACAGTCGCACGATGATCTCATCAGCATCCGCTACCACGTGATTGTTGGTGAGGATGTAACCATCCGATGAAATGATAAAACCCGAGCCCAGGGATTGGGCTTCGCGCTGACGCCCTCCCTGGTTTGGCGGAATACTGCGCTCAAAGAAGTCACGCAAGCCTGGTGGCAAGCCTTCCAGGTCGGGCATCGGCCCCATATTGGAGACTTTGCGGTCCGGGAGTTTTTGCGTGGTACTGATGTTCACGACCGCTGGCGAAGCCTGCTCGACCAACTGCGTGAAATCAGGTAGCTGTGCTTCGGCCAATGCCGGCACTGCCTGCCCAAGCATCAGTACGGCCGCGAAAATGGGTAAGTAAGATTTCAATCGAGGCATTGATATACAGCTCCCGTTGATAGCAAGCAAAATTAAACGGCAGGTCCAAAAATCAACGCTAGCATAGACCGCTTTTCGGACCCCTGAATACAAACAAGGCCAGAGCCTTGATGGCTCTGACCTCTATATAAGGAATAAAAAACGTAAGGCAAGTCGCAATTCCTACCAGCTGTTTCAGCGCATTACTTGGGCTTTGCCTCTGGGGCATCCTTACCAGCGCGCACCGAGAGTGCAATGCGTTCAGCAGTCCCCATCGGAATTTCGCCGACCACCGTCGCCATCATGTCTCCCTCAGGCGTAGTGAGATGCCGGGAAACTGCAACGGTAGGGCCCAACTGAACCCGGGCGTCAGGTACGGCTGAACCTTTCAAAGGCTCGAGAAACACCGAAAAACGCGTCATGCCATCATCATACAAAAGGCTGGTGACTTCAGATTTTGTACGTGGATCACGGCGCACTACGCTGCTGATCTGTTCAAAACCGGGAGGCAACCAGTCGGAATGCCAAGCATGGGTATTATCGGTGGTGGCAGGTGGCGTCTGCGCGGTGACAATCGGTCGACATTGAGCTGTCGGCTTGAGTTCATTGTCATCCGGAGGCGTGGTATCGAGGCTTGTAAACTGGAAGCGCTCGAGCAACTGCCCTTTGTCATTGAGCAGCAATGATTTGAGCGGCAACCCGGTCTCACGGTCCAGATACAGCTCAAACCCGTAGCGGTGCTGGTCGCGGGGAGAGAGCGCAATCACGGCGACAGGCCGCCCCGCCACCCTTGAGTCACCGGTTTTTTCCACCGAGTACCAGTCGTTCAGGCGCGAGGTATCCAGCTGTCGGCTGGATGGCGCAGAGAGATCTCCGGGGGTGGGAATCACCTTGCCAGTGACACACTCGGTGCGCCCACCGGCACGAACGACTTCTTGCGCAGCACCGTCCAGCCGGATCAATCGCTCACGAACGTCACCATCCTGCACGCGGTGCCAGATGCTGTGGGTAGAAAAACTACCGTTGCGTTCGTAAACAAAAGTGCCTTTGTAACTTTGCTGTTGATCAGCCTGCCCAAAGCGTTTAAGCCAGTTCTGGGCTTCATCCGCCTGGGCTGGTACGACAAACCAGCCGCTGAGCAGAAGAGGTAATAAGGGTAGGACGCGCATGTTTGTCCTTAACGGTCATCCTGGCTAGCTGCACGAGCATACGGCAAAGGACTTTCAGTCCCTTTTGACGCAGCTTGCTGGGCATGCTGGCGCAGGTAACCTGGCAAACGCTGATCGTGCCAGCCGGGTTGACCTTGCAAGACACCATTGGCCATCGGCCCTGTGCCTTGATCAGAGCTCTCGCTGTAATTGGCCAGTACCGCAGGACCTTTAGCCGTTGGAGCAGTCAGGCTTTGCTGGCTGTCTTGCTGTGCCAGCTGGGCGCCAGCGATTTCATCCTGGTTGTACAGTCTTACGCCTGCCAATACTGCAACTGTCACCGAAGCAGCGACGGCCAAACGGCCAATAGTGCGCCACGGGCCACGTGCAACTTTGGCCGGAGTTTGCTCTTCGGCCAATGCAGCCGACACGGCAGATGCGATGTCCAGACGCGGAATCAGCAGGTCCTTGTGCATCACAGCACGGGCCACTTGGTAGCGAGACCAGGTGTCACGCGTTTGTGCATCGTCGAAGGCATTCAATACCCGACGTAGTTCCAGTTCGTCCGCTTCGTTATCCATCACCGCGGACAGCGATTCCTGCAGGGCTTCACGACTCATGGCGGTTCCTCTCTTGGCTGTCGCCGCTGTCTCAGTTTTCCTGCAACAACGGCTGCAGGGCTTTATCGATGGCTTCCCGAGCGCGGAAAATCCGGGAGCGCACGGTACCCACCGGACATTGCATGACGCTCGCAATATCCTCGTAACTCAGACCATCAAACTCACGTAAAGTTAACGCCGTTCGTAAGTCTTCTGGCAGTAACTGAATCGTGCGATGAACCGTACCCTCGATCTCATCCCGGAGCAGAGCGCGCTCCGGCGATTCGAGATCCTTAAGACCATGATCACCATCGTAAAATTCAGCGTCTTCAGAGCTGACATCACTGTCTGGTGGACGCCGACCGCGTGATACCAGATAGTTTTTCGCCGTATTAATGGCGATGCGATACAGCCAAGTTTAAAAGGCACTGTCGCCGCGAAAATTGCCAAGGGCCCGGTAAGCCTTGATGAAGGCTTCTTGAGCCACGTCTTGGGCTTCATGGGTGTCGTGCACAAAACGCACGATCAACCCGAGAATTTTGTGCTGGTATTTCAGCACCAGCAGATCGAATGCGCGCTTGTCGCCACGCTGTACGCGCTCGACCAGCTGCTGATCCTCTTCCTGGGTTAGCATGAACACTCCTCATGGGACCAAGAGGAAGGTTGCTTTGCTAATTGAACAGACTTGCAAACATAGACTCGGGCTTTACGCAAAAGTTCTCTCCCCCCTGGCAAATTTCCTGCGCACTCGGATTTGGCACGCACGAAAACGCAGCTCGGGCATGGCCGGCTGCGTCGGTAATCTTGTCGTCAAATTCCGCCGCCGAAGTCGAAGTACAAACCCCGCATCGCATTCAACGCTGTTCTCCTGCATTCAGGGCAACCTTCTATGGAGCCCTTAGCCGTACGAAAAGTTCAAAAAAACGTACGAATTCAAACCCTAGGATGCCATGAGAATGCGGCTGGGCACGAGCCCCGCCAAGCCCTGAGGACCTTGCAGATTAATTGTGAAAACGGCATGCAGACGCTTCAAGTCTGAGGCACACTTCGTGCCCGCTGTAGTTTCACAATGCCACAAAGGCCCGGCTATTGTGCCGATCCCCCCCTCTATATACTAGTGGGCGCTTTTTTTGCGGACGTCAGAAGAATGAGCCAACATTTTCAACATGATGTGCTGGTAATTGGCAGCGGTGCTGCCGGTTTGAGCCTTGCGCTCACCTTGCCCGGCCATATGCGTATTGCAGTCCTCAGCAAGGGCGACCTGGCCAATGGCTCGACGTTCTGGGCACAAGGTGGCGTGGCGGCTGTGCTGGACGACACCGACACGGTGCAATCCCACGTTGAAGACACCCTGAATGCCGGTGGCGGCCTGTGTCACGAGGACGCCGTGCGCTTTACCGTCGAACACAGCCGCGAAGCCATCCAGTGGCTGATCGACCAGGGCGTCCCCTTCACCCGTGATGAACCTGCCGACCCCGAACAGCCCGGTTTCGAATTTCATCTGACCCGCGAGGGCGGCCACAGCCATCGGCGTATCATCCATGCCGCCGACGCGACAGGTGCAGCCATCTTCAAGACGCTGCTCGAGCAGGCACGGCAACGGCCGAACATCGAACTGCTTGAACAACGCGTCGCGGTCGACCTGATCACCGAACGGCGACTGGGCCTGGAAGGTGATCGCTGCCTGGGAGCCTATGTCCTCAACCGCGCCACTGGCGAAGTCGACACCTACGGTTCGCGCTTCACCATCCTGGCCTCGGGGGGGGCCGCCAAAGTGTATCTGTACACCAGCAATCCGGACGGCGCCTGCGGTGATGGCATCGCCATGGCCTGGCGCTCGGGTTGCCGTGTAGCGAATCTGGAATTCAATCAGTTCCATCCCACCTGCCTGTATCACCCTCAGGCCAAAAGCTTTCTGATCACTGAAGCCTTGCGGGGTGAAGGCGCCCATCTCAAGCTACCCAATGGCGAGCGCTTCATGCACCGTTTTGACCCACGCGGCGAACTGGCCCCGCGGGACATCGTGGCACGGGCCATCGACCATGAAATGAAGCGCTTGGGCATTGATTGCGTTTATCTGGACATCAGCCATGAGTCCGAAACGTTCATCAAGACCCACTTCCCCACGGTGTACGAGCGCTGCCTTGCGTTCTCCATCGACATCACCAAACAAGCAATTCCGGTGGTGCCCGCCGCGCATTACACCTGCGGCGGAGTGATGGTCGACGGCCATGGCCGCACCGACGTGCCGGGCTTGTATGCCATCGGCGAAACCAGCTTTACCGGCTTGCACGGAGCCAACCGGATGGCCAGCAATTCGCTGCTGGAGTGCTTCGTTTATGCCCGCTCCGCCGCAGCCGACATCCTCAGCCAGTTACCGGAGATTTCAATTCCGGTTGCCCTGCCTAGCTGGGATGCGAGTCAGGTCACGGACTCGGATGAAGACGTGATCATCGCCCACAACTGGGATGAACTGCGGCGTTTCATGTGGGACTACGTGGGCATCGTGCGCACCAACAAACGCCTGCAACGTGCGCAACACCGCGTTCGCTTGCTGCTGGATGAGATTGATGAGTTCTACAGCAACTATAAAGTGAGCCGCGACCTGATCGAGCTGCGCAACCTCGCCCAGGTTGCCGAGTTGATGATTCGCAGCGCAATGGCCAGAAAGGAATCTCGGGGATTGCATTACACCCTGGACTACCCGCACATGCTGCCCGAAGCGCTGGACACTATTCTGGTGCCAGCCACCTACGCCGACTGAACTTCAGTCGCACGCGCAAGCGCCGGTGCTGATCCGGCGCCAGCGCGTCGCGGGGAATACACACGGCCCGCACCCGCCACTCGCCACGCAAGCGAAATCGCACGATCACGGCCCAGGGCAGCGCCAGACTGTCGCGGCGCAATTGTACCGGCTGCCAACCATTGCCCCGGCTGTACAGCTGCCAGCCATCCGCATCATGGCGCAAACCGGTAAAGGCATTCTCATGCGTCAATCGAATGTGCCGAGGAAGGGTCCAGACCCCATGCAGCAGACACAACAAAACCCCGAGCACATGTGCCCAGAAAGGAACCGCCAAAAGGTAAATGGAGATCAGCGCCAGCGTCTGGGCTGCAAGATAGGCCGCCAGCAATTGCCCCGAGGCATGCCAGCGGCACTCGAAACACTTACTTGGGCTGGACACGATCCAGAATCATCCGGACCATGCGCTGCAGCTCAGGGTCCTCGGACTCGGAGCGTTCCATGAACCAGCCGAACATGTCCTGGTCTTCGCACTCGAGCAGTTTGCGATAGCATTCACGGTCCACGTCATTCAAGGTGGCATACACCTCCTTGACGAAAGGTACCAGCAACACGTCCAGCTCAAGCATGCCGCGACGGCTGTGCCAATAGAGACGATTGAGTTCTACATCTTCGACCATGGAGCGCTCCTCAAATAGAGCGCAAGTATACAGACCGATCAGTCTTAGAACAGTCGGCTTTGGTCGGCCCCGTCGATCCTTTGTGAACTACCCATTTGCTAGGCGCACCTCTATGATGTGTCTCAGACTTTATTACCTGCGATGACTCATGGCCGACTCTGCTTTTTTCTGCACCCTGAACCACGAAGGTGTTCTTGCTGTTCGCGGCAACGACGCCAGCAAGTTTTTGCAGGGGCAGCTGACCTGCAATCTCAACTACCTGAGCGAAACACGCTCCAGTCTTGGTGCTCGCTGTACGCAAAAAGGTCGCATGCAATCCAGCTTTCGCATTGTGCTTGAAGCCGATGGCTGCTTGCTGGCGATGGCGCGAGAGCTGGTTGAGCCACAGTTGGCTGACCTCAAGAAGTACGCAGTTTTCTCCAAGTCCAAACTGACGGACGACAGCGACAACTGGGTGCGCTTTGGCCTCAGCCAGGCAGACGCGACACTGGTAAGCCTGGGTATCCAGCTACCTGCCGAAACCGACAGCGTCGCACGGGCCAATGGCCTGATTGCGGTACGCGCCTCAGCCGGGCGAGCGGAGTTGTGGGGGCCGATTGAGCAGGCCGAAAGCCTGCTCCAGCACTTGAAAACACAACTGCCCGAAGCCGACCTCAATCAATGGCTGCTCGGTCAGGTGCGTGCCGGGATCGGCCAGGTCATGGGCCAGACCCGTGAGCTGTTCATCCCGCAGATGCTTAACCTGCAAGCCGTGGGCGGTGTCAGCTTCAAAAAAGGCTGTTATACCGGTCAGGAAATCGTCGCGCGCATGCAGTATCTGGGCAAGCTCAAACGTCACCTCTACCGTTTGTCGCTCAACTCGGACAGCCCCCTTCCCGCACCGGGAACCCCCCTGTTTATACCCACTCACAGCAGTCCTATAGGCGAAGTGGTGATTGCCGCTCACGCTGAACAGGGCATCGAGTTGCTGGCCGTCCTGACCTCCGATGCCGCACAAGCGGGCGACATCCACGTGGGAGACGTGCAAGGCCCTGAGCTTTCGCTGCTTGATCTGCCGTATCAACTGGACCGCGATCGCGAAATCCAGCGCTGACTGTCACGCCTTGAAGGCAACACCCAAGGGTCTCCTGGTGTTTCATCGCAGGCTGCATTGCGGCCACGATGAAACGCCAACAGAGCCTGGAGAGCAAAAATGAACACGCTGGCGCATAAAGTCCAGATGGACTTGATCAAGGCCATCAACAACGACGATCTGGTCTTGCCCACGCTACCTGAAGTGGCGTTGAATATTCGCAAGGCTGCAGAAAACCCTGAAGTGAATGTCGGCCACCTGAGCAAAGTCATCGGCCGGGATACTGCCCTGACAGCGCGCATGATCAAGGTGGTCAACAGCCCGCTGCTCCGCGCCATCAACGAAGTCACCAATCTGCATACAGCCATCACCCGCCTGGGCGTCGATTACAGCAGCAATCTGGCGATTGGCCTGGTCATGGAGCAAATATTCCATGCCCGCTCGGAAGCAGTAGAAAAGAAAATGCGCGACGTGTGGCGTCAAAGCCTGGAAGTCGCCGGCATTTGTTACACCCTGTGCCGCCGCCATACCTCACTCAAGCCTGACCAGGCAGCACTCGGCGGGCTGGTGCATCAAATCGGCGTACTGCCCATCCTGACCTACGCCGAAGAGCACAATGAACTGCTCTCTGACCCGGTTTCACTGAATCACGTGATCGAGAGCATTCACCCACTGATCGGCGACAAACTGCTCGCGGTCTGGGAGTTCCCGGAAATGCTGCTGACGATTCCTGGCCGGTACCTGGACTTTACCCGTCAATCCAAAACCATTGACTACATCGACCTGGTGCAAATCGCGACGGTATTCATTGATCAGACACGCCAGGTACCTTGCACCGGCGTCGAGCTCAGCACCCTGCCTGCCTTCAAAAAACTGGGCATCGAGGCTGAATGCCAAAGCTTTCTGGAGGAGCTGAACTCCGCACGCGGCATGTTTATCTAACCTTCGACACAATCAACCTTGCTGGCGTCCCCCATTCGCCGGCACGAAACTTACCCGTACTTTCAGCCCTCCTTTCGCGCCATCGTGCAGGCTGATTTGCGCCAGATGTGCACGGCCGATTTCCCCGACGATCGCCAACCCCAGCCCCGCGCCAGTCACCTGTTGATGCCCCCGGTAAAAACGCTCGAATACTCGCTCGCGGTCTTCAAAAGGAATACCCGGGCCATCATCTTCGACTTCCAGGATCGCGGGCAAGCTGACTCGCAGGATCACATTGCCCCCGACCGGCGTGTGGGCCAGAGCGTTGTCCACCAGATTGCTCAGCAACTCATGCAACAAGATAGGCTCGCCGTGCAGCCAGACAGGCTGGTCGGCCTCGAGTGCCAATGCAACACCCCGCGCATGGGCCAGCGGTGCCATGGCCATGCCCAGCTCACGGGCCAATTGACTGAGGTCGAGTAACTGCGCTCGTCCTTCAGCGATGGCTCGCGCGCCATTCTCTATACGGGCCAGCGACAGCAATTGATTCGCCAACTGAGTCAAACGATCGGTGTCTTGCACCGCCTGTTCGAGGGTGTTGCGCCAAGTCTGCGGTTCATGTGCGCGCAAGCCCAGTTCGAGCCTGGCCTTGAGTACCGCCAACGGAGTACGCAGTTCATGCGCGGCATCGGCAATAAACTGCGCCTGGCGCTCAAATTGCCCGCGCAAGCGTTCGGTAAAGTGATTGATCGCCCGCACCAGCGGTCGCAGTTCGCGCTGCACCGATACCGCAGGCAAGGCACGCAGGTCATCGGGCTCACGCTCTTCGACGGCCGTGCGCAAACGCTCCAGTGGACGTAACGCGGCACTAACGGCAAACCACACCACCAACAGCGCGCCGAACCCCAGCATACCCAGGCGCAACAGGGTATCGGCCATTAAACTGCGCGCCATCGCCACGCGTGCTTCGTCGGTTTCGGCGACGCGGATTTCTGCCATGCCATTCATCTCGGGCTCAGTAACGGCCTTGAGCAGACTCACGACGCGCACGTTTTGCCCTTGGTACTGGCCATCATAAAAACGTGCCAGAGCCGGGTAGTCATCAGTGCGCAATGTACCGGGTGGTGGCGCAGGCAAGTTCTCGTAGCCCGATATCAGTCGCTGGTGAATATCATTGACCTGATAGTAAATCCGCCCGGCGCTATCGTAGGCAAAGGTATCGAGCGCAACGTAGGGGACGTCCGCACTCAAACTGCCGTCGCGTTGCGACAAACCGGCGGCGATGGTTCGTGCGGACGCCAGCAACGTTCTGTCATAGGCCGTATCGGCCGCTTCACGCCCATTGAAATAGGCACTCAGCCCGCTGGCCAGCATCAATACCACCATCAACAGCGTCAGGTTCCAGAGCAACCCCCAACGCAAACTGTCGAGTTTATGCATCGCGGCCTTCCAGCAAATACCCCAAGCCCCGGAAGGTCACGATCGCAACGGCCTGACCATCGAGTTTTTTGCGTAATCGATGAATATAGATCTCGATGGCATCAGCACTCGCCTCTTCGTCCAGACCGAACACTTGAGCCGCCAGTTGCTCCTTGCTCATCACCCTGCCCGGCCGCGCGATCAATGCCTCCAGCACGGCCTGCTCTCGCGAAGTCAGGGTCAATAGATCATCACCCAGAGAGAAACGTCGAGTACCAAGATCGTATACCAGCGCTCCGCAGCGCTGCTGCCGTTCGCCCCCCAGTACAGTGCGACGCAACAGGGCTTTGACCCGGGCCTCCAGCTCTGTCAGTTCAAACGGCTTGGCCAGGTAATCATCGGCACCGAGATTGAGCCCGTGAACCCTGTCCTTGACGTCACTGCGGGCAGTCAGCATCAACACCGGCAGGGTTTTGCCACGAGCACGCAAACGGGCCAGCACCTCAAAACCATCCATGCGCGGCAACCCCACATCCAGGATGGCCAGCGCATATTCTTCGCTGCTCAAGGCCAGATCCGCAGCGACCCCATCGTGCAGCACATCCACGGTCAAGCTGGTCCCTTTCAAGGCTTGGGCAATACTGTCGGCCAACTGCGGCTGGTCTTCGACCAAAAGAACACGCATGGGATTCACCTCATCTTTTTTTGTGTGGGCCAGGCCCTTCTATGCGCGGAGTGTACAGACGGCAGACGGGCTGTGAAGCCTGAAAACAGGGAAAGACAACTGAAAGGTTAGTGAAAGGTTGGCCGTCTAGGATCCCGCAAAAGACAGTTACAATCACGGCAGCTACGTCCCTGTAACGGTCCGAAAAACGCCTCGATGCGTTTTCGCCAATAAGAACAATAACGGAGCACACCCCGCATGCTGATTCTTCAGCCCACAAGCCGCCCTTCTGTTCTCCGCGCATCCACTCGACAAGTACGCCCACGTTTCGCTGCCCCGGCGAACACGATATGAATGCATCCGTGCGCATCCTGGCCATCACCGCCTGCTGCTTGTTCAGCGGTTATTCAATGGCCGAGCCCACACACCCCGAGTGCATTGCTCCGGCGTCACCCGGCGGCAGTTTTGACCTGACCTGCACACTGGTGCAAAAGGCACTGAGCCATGAAAAGCTGCTCACCACCCCTATGCGCATTACGTATATGCCCGGTGGTGTAGGGGCCGTTGCGTACAACGCCGTGGTTGCACAGCGCCCGGCTGAAGGCGGTACATTGGTGACCTGGTCCAGCGGATCGCTGCTTAATCTGGCGCAAGGCAAGTTCGGGCGCTTCGATGAAAACGCCGTACGCTGGCTCGCGGCGGTGGTCACCAGTTACGGTGCAATCGCAGTAAAAAACGATTCGCCCTACCAAAACCTCGATGATCTGGTTCAAGCACTCAAAAAAGACCCGAGCAAAGTGGCGATCGGCTCCAGCGGTACAGTCGGCGGCCAGGACTGGATGCAGGCGGCCCTGATCGCCAAAGCGGCAGGCATCAGCCCCCGCGACTTGCGATACGTTGCGCTCGAAGGCGGCGGTGAAATTGCCACGGCGTTGCTGGGCGGTCATATCCAGGTGGGCAGCACCGATATTTCCGATTCAATGCCGCACATCCAGAGTGGCGAGATGCGCCTGCTGGCCGTGTTCGCCGATGAGCGTCTCAGCGACCCCGAGATGAAAGATATTCCGACGGCCAAAGAGCAAGGCTACGACATCGTCTGGCCCGTGGTTCGCGGCTTCTATATGGGGCCCAAAGTCAGCGACGAAGATTACGCCTGGTGGAAAGCTGCTTTCGACTGGTTACTGGCCTCCCGGGCATTCGCAGAAATGCGCTCCCAGAGTGAGTTTTTCCCATTCGCAATGACCGGTTCCGAACTCGACACCTACGTGAAACAACAGGTGGCCGACTATAAAACCCTGGCCGTTGAATTCGGCCTGATCAACCATCGCTGATCGCCGACAGCTTGCCTCAGGAGTAACCCATGCTGTTGCGCTGCAAGGTTGTCGCCCGACAACCGATCGCCTGTACCAACCCGTGCCATGAATAAAACAGCACTGAAACACTGGTGGGGAACCCCTCTGGTCGGTCTCGCAGGCGGCTATCTGGCCAGCCAGATCGGCTGGCCATTGCCGTGGATGGTAGGCTCGCTACTCGCGATCATCCTGGTACGTTGCCTGACCCCCTGGCAACTGGCCGAAATCCCCGGCGGCCGCAAATGCGGGCAATGGGTGGTCGGTATCGGCATCGGCTTGCACTTCACGCCAGTGGTAATGGAACAAGTGCTGGCCCATTTTTGGCTGATTTTTTTCGGTGCTTTGCTCACCAGCGTGTCAAGTGTGATCGGGGTATGGCTGATGCGCCGTAGTGGCGAGGATCGTGCCACGGCGTTTTTTTCCAGCATGCCCGGCGGCTCGGGTGAAATGGTCAACCTGGGCGCCCGCAATGGTGCCGTATTAAGCCGCGTCGCCGCAGGCCAGAGCATCAGGGTACTGACCGTCGTGCTCTGTGTCCCGGCGGCCTTCAAGTTCCTGCTGGGCGAAGGCACTCCCACCCTGCACCCTGCCACTGTGAATATTTATTGGATGGTGTTGCTGTTACCCGCCGGCGCTCTTGCGGGCTGGATCTGGCAACGCTTGCGCCAGCCAAATCCCTGGTTGTTCGGGCCGCTGCTGATCAGCGCCAGTATCAGTCTCTTGTGGGACCTGCACATTGGCCTGCCCGAAGGCAGCAGCCAAATCGGCCAGTGGCTGATTGGCAGCGGGTTGGGCTGTCACTTCAATCGCGAGTTCTTCCGTCGGGCACCATCGTTCATCGGCCGCACTCTACTGGGCACAGCCCTTACCATGTTGATTGCCGGTGTCTGTGCGCTGGGCTTGAGCGTATTGACTCATCTCGACCTGCGTTCCATGACGCTGGGAATGATGCCGGGCGGCATAGCCGAAATGAGCCTCACCGCACAAACCCTGCAACTCTCAGTGCCGCTGGTGACGGCCATGCAAGTGATGCGCTTGCTGTTCGTGTTATTCCTGGCAGAGCCCTTGTTTCGATACTGGAACAGACACCACGGCAACTAATGTAAATCATACCCTTGCGCGTAGGACTATTCGCTCAATGTAAGAGGCGCTCCTACAAACTGGCTGCGTTGTTGATGCAATACGAGTGCGATTATTTTTAACACGTCAAAACAATCGCACCCTTCCTCTTCAACACACCCAGCAAGAGTTCACCATGACCCACTTCCGCTACCAATCACACACACCTGCCACCCTGCATGACATTCCACATCTGACCCCCAAGGAGCATGAAATACTGGATTGGTGCTCGCGGGGAAAAACGTCCGCAGAAATTGCAATCATCCTGAACAAATCAGAAACAACCATCAACTTTCACATGGCCAACTTGCGCGCAAAATTCAATGTCACTTCACGCCACGCAGCTGTACTCAAAGCCATAAAACTGGGTATGACAACATTGCCCTGAGCGGTATTGCACAGAGATAAAACCATGCCTCTATTCACTGCGATGACTGCCTTAACTCATGACATGAACAATCAACTCATGCATTTCGTTCAGAACAGCTTTCCTGATTCCGGCCTGTTTGTCCTGCTCGCCATGATTGATCCGGAGGCCGCCCTTGGCGCAGTGCTGGGTGGTTGGGTCGTGACGCGCTCGCGCCGGATATTAAAACGCTGGCAACACATGGCATCTTTCGCACTGAGTGCTTGTGTCGGGTATTTATTTACACCTGCCGCCGCCCCTCATTTACCCGGTTTGCCCGTAAGTGTTACGGCATTCATTTGTGCGCTGGTCGCCCTTCCCATCAGCATTAAAGTCATGACATGGGTAAACACAGCAGACATTGCCGATATCCTGCGTCGGTTAAGGTGGCCCAAATGATTCACAAGCGATTTATTATTGTTTCAAGCCGGGTAGCCAGCGTTTCAATACGGTTATTCAAGACCTGCAGACGGTTCTTTTCCTCCACCCACTTGTAAATTATTTTCTGATCCGTCTCATCCAGCTCCCGAAATACCTGCAGCATCTTTTGTTCTTGAGTGTTCAGCCTGTCTACCGCCTCACACAAACACGAGCAGGTGGATAAGCGCATGGAGCCGTGGCCACCAAACAACCAGTCAAGGGAAATACCTTGTTCCCTGGCTATGTCTATGCATATTGAGTACGGAATACTGTCTCGCCCTTTCCAGCTACTCAGTGTCTGCGGACTGACACCCAGTACTTCGGAAAGACCGGAATCTGTTTTAACCTGAGTGACATGCTTCAATCGCTCGAGTATTTCAATTGATTTTTTGTTACTCACTTTGAATAACCCTCAATTTGACTTTGTTGTGTTTTTTGGCAAAATTTACTCTTATTGAGTACTTTTTAGAGCCAAGATATGCAACCTGATAAGTCAAAAGCACTTTCCATTAATAAAGAGCCCCAAGAAAAAGCGCAACACTTAACAAAAGCTATCAGAAATATCACATATCAAACGCCATAAATCTTACAAGAAAATGTAATAAAACAATTTATAGATTACGACCTTTACTACCACCGCCAACAACATACCGTCATGCAGGATCAAAGGATGGGTCTTTATTTGAAATTAACGTGCTTTTTAAATCCGGCACTCAACGCTAGTTCAACTGGAGTCAATCATGAGCACCTACAAAATGGTTTGTCCGCATTGCTTGAGCAGGATGCGCATCCGTACCAGCGAAGGTCGGCATATTTTCTTGCGGGTAGCTTACTTGCAATGCACCACTGAAGCCTGCGGATGGTCTGTCAGGGCAGAGTTTGAAATGACCCACGAACTATCTCCCAGCGGCATGCCCAACCCTGATGTCCACCTGCCCGGCGTCAATCAGGAACTGCGTCAGGCTGCCCTGCCTTGCGACAAGTCGGCCCAACAGACTGCCGGGGCGGGACAATGAGTATTGATCTGACACAGGTACATGCAGCACCGGGGTTCCTGTCGCGTCTTCGACATGCCTGTATGGGCGATGCCCACTTACTGCCTGGCAGAGCCGACCGACGTGGACGGGCGGGAATGCCCCGGACAGTGCTGGTAAGACTGGCTCTACTCTGGGGGATGGGGGCGTCCGGGAAGCATCGATTACACCCGGCCTGAGATGGCTCGGTCAATTCTGCAAGCCAGCACACCAGGCGGCCCTACCTGGTGTGTCAAAACAGCCGGACTCGCCGCGCCAACAGGTTTCAAAACCTGAGCATCTGCTTGGGTTATCTAAACCGCCGGAAGTTTCCAGTCGATGGGTGCCAGCCCGTTTTGCTCAAGAAACTTATTGGTTCTGCTGAAGTGACCATTACCAATAAACCCCCGATAGGCAGAGAGCGGTGAAGGATGCAC
Organism: Pseudomonas taetrolens; assembly: GCF_900475285.1. Classification (NCBI taxonomy): domain Bacteria; kingdom Pseudomonadati; phylum Pseudomonadota; class Gammaproteobacteria; order Pseudomonadales; family Pseudomonadaceae; genus Pseudomonas; species Pseudomonas taetrolens. The sequence continues at coordinate 3,652,285 of NZ_LS483370.1, forward strand.
CGAAGTCAGCACCAAATGCTTGGTCGCATCAATCAACTTCTGTTTGCTTTGCGCATGGGCGCCCCATAGCAAAAAGACCAGTTTGGGCTGCTGCTCACTCACCACCTGAATGATCCGGTCGGTGAAATGCTCCCAGCCTTTTTTGGCATGGGAAGCTGCGTTCGCGCGCTCCACGGTCATTGTCGTGTTAAGCAGCAAAACGCCCTGTTCGGCCCAATGCAGCAAGCAGCCATGGTTGGCAATATCGATATTCAGATCGCGCTTGAGCTCTTTATAAATATTGACCAGAGAAGGCGGTACCGATATGCCCGGCGGCACCGAAAAACACAGCCCGTGTGCCTGGCCAGGACCGTGGTAAGGGTCCTGGCCCAGGATCACCACTTTGATCTTGTCCAGAGGCGTCAGGTTCAGCGCGTTGAAAATTAGGGGGCCCGGAGGATAGATTTCTTTACCGGCCACATGCTCCTGGCGCAGAAACTCGCGCAGGTCGGCCATGTAAGGTTTATCGAACTCCTCGCGCAAGGCCTGCTTCCAGACGGGTTCAAGTTTTATACGATCATCCGGCGTCATGACTACATCCTGAGAAACAATGGGGCGGACACTAGAAAAGCCCGCCCCCCTTGTCAACGTCCCTGTCTGTTCCGGCCTTGCCAATGACCACGGCGATCACCGCGATTATCACTGCGCTCGTGCCTGCGCTCATGCCTTGGTTCATGCCTGCGTTCATAACGGTGGCCCCGATCGTAGCCCTGCCGGTAACCACTGCGATAATAGGGCGCCGGACGATAACGGGGCGACGCTTGATAATAGCGGGGGGACGGCGTGTAGTAGCCTCGCTGATAAACAGGGTAGGAGCGGTAACCGCCATACGGATAAGGCGCTGGCGAAGAGTAAACTTCTGAACGGTAGCCTCCATGCCCCGAGTAATAGGGCACACACGCTGACAATGCCAGACCAATCAGAACAATAGAAAGTAGGCGACGATACATGGCGGCCTCCTGGACCGCGAGAGAGCACACACAGCGGCGCTGGGTGGCGACAAATGGCAATGCCATCCGACGCTTGTTATGACCACGAAAACAGCACTTGGTGCCGCCTGTTAAATCCAGCTGCCGAGCGGTATTCAGAAATCCCACACACCGCGCAGTTTGCTATTTAAGATGCGACCCCGACCTGACACCGGACAACCGACATGACTACACCCAACCTCTGCCCGGTATGCGGAGCCCGCAATGATTGCTCAATGGCCAGCACCGACACCGAGCACCTGCCCTGCTGGTGCTACAGCGTCAGTATCGACCCGCAAATCATCCGGGCCCTGCCACTTGAACAGCGCGACCAGAGCTGTCTTTGCCCTCGTTGCGCCAACGCCGAACAGCAATTGCCAACAGCGAAATCAGAACCCATCACGTAAGATGCGTGCCTGTATTCCTCATGATTGTTGACCATGCGCATAGACCGCTTTCTGAGCAACCTCCCCCAGTTCAGCCGCCAGCACGTTCGGCTGTTACTGATAGAAAAGCGCATCCGGGTCGATGGTCAGGTCATTTGCGATCCCCATCATGAAATCCGTACATTCAGTCGCATCGAACTCGATGATGGCGTCCTGCAAGACGGTAAGCCGGCGCGCTATTTCATGCTGCATAAGCCGCAGGGGTGCGTCAGTGCCACCCGGGATCCGGAGCACCCCACGGTGCTGGACCTGCTGGATGAACCTGACAAACACGAGCTGCATATCGCCGGCCGACTGGACTTCAATACCAGCGGGTTGATGCTGATTACCAATGACGGGCAATGGTCGCGACGCCTCACCCAGCCGCAAACCAAACTGCCCAAAGTGTATTACGTCGAGACGGAACACATCATCGGCCCCGAGTACATTGACCAGTTCAGGCAAGGCATCTATTTCGCCTACGAAAACCTGACAACCCTGCCCGCCGAACTGGAATTGCTCGGACCTTGCAGCGCCCGCTTGAGCATCGTTGAGGGCCGCTATCACCAGGTCAAACGCATGTTTGGTTATTTCGACAACAAAGTCATACGCCTGCACCGCGAAAGCATCGGCCCATTGGCGCTCGACAGCCTGCTGGCACCTGGTGCCTGGCGCCCGCTCAGCGATCAGGAAATCCAGCTGTTTTGAGAAGGAGCATTCGCTAAAAGCTGAAGCCTGTGCTCACACTTGCCTGTCACAATCCCGGCGCATCATTCGTCTGACCGACGCTCGATTCGCTGGAGTCTGACGCCATGATCAAACCTGAAACGGCTGTGCTCGATGTTCAAGGGCAATTCCGAATTCACACCGAGCTCTACCGCTCGGAGACCGCAGAACACACCATTATTCTGGTCAACGGCTCTCTGGCCACCACCGCGTCATTTTCCCAGACACTAAAAAGCCTGCATCCGCACCTCAACGTCGTGCTTTACGATCAGCCCTATGCAGGCCAATCAAAAGCACACAACCGACACCAGACAATGCTGACAAAAGAACTTGAAGCACAGGTGCTCCTGGAGCTGATCGAGCATTTTGAAGCGAATTATCTGTTGTCATTTTCATGGGGTGGCACCGCAGCACTGACCGCGCTGACAAGCGCACCCCGACGGATCAAAAAAGCCGTCATCAGCTCGTTCTCGCCGCTCATCAACTCTGCCATGCGCGACTATCTGGAACGAGGCAGCCGCTGCCTGGCCGCTTGCAATCGCACACAGGTCGGGCAACTGGTCAACGATACATTGGGCAAGCACTTGCCCTCACTGTTCAAGCGCTTCAACTTTCGACACGTCAGCACCCTCGCCGAACACGAGTACGCGCAAATGCATTTCCACATAGACCAGGTACTGACCAGCGACCGCCTGTGCTACCTGAACGCAACCCAAGGCATCGACATACCGGTGTTATTCATCAACGGCGCACTGGATGAATACACCGCCGCCAGCGACGCACACCACTTTGCCCGTCCCATTCAGAACAGCCAGTTCATTTGTCTGGAAAATACCGGTCACTTTCTGGATATGGAACACAAAAACGCACGTCATATCAGCAAGATTGCCCTGCTGAATTTTTTAACGCCGATCCGTCAGCCGAGTCCGTGCGCGTCCCCCCTGAAAGCGACTCAAAACACGCCCAAGGGATTGAACAACCTTGTAAATTTCGCATTACACGAATAAAAACTTCTCATCCAGGCCGACTTCTGGTACAAAGTCAGCCGCTCTACGCGGGTATAGTTTAGTGGCAAAACGAAAGCTTCCCAAGCTTTAGTTGAGGGTTCGATTCCCTCTACCCGCTCCACTTTTGCTTCCCTTCCGTTTCCTCGCATCTCCCCCCTGAACCAACAAACAAACGCACGCACCATGAAGTTAACGAGCATTTGCTTGAGCGCGAGCCGCTTTATCCCATCGCGTGGATCAACCCCGGCAAAGCATGCACCAGGGCGCTGATCGCAAAACCGATAAACATCACGCCGCACAACCGGGTAATCAGCAACTCATGACGCTGATACAACGCCCGGACATGACCCGCACCTACAATGCCGACCAAAATCACATACGCGGCCGCTCCTCCAACGAAGCTCAATGCGATTAACCACGGCAACATTGACCAGGTCAGCAGCTCTGCACGACTGGAAAGCAGCGCGGTGAAAGTGGCGACGGCAACGGGATACGCTTTAGGGTTGGTCAAGCCAAAAAGAATGCCATGGGCAAAAGGCTGGCGAGCCGGGCCTTGTTGGGCCGCGCTGCTTTTCCGGGCGAGCACCGCACGCAAACCGAGCCAAAACAGGTAAAGCCCGCTCAGCAACCCCAGCACGTTGAAAGTCGTACTGCCAAATTCACGCGCACCGACGATGGCAATCAACGCCGTGCTGCACCAGATCACATCCCCCAATAAATGCCCGCAGAGAAATCCGGCACCGGCACGTCGCCCCCGTGCCGCACCAATGCCAAAAACAGCCAGCACGCCGGGGCCAGGGGTGATGCCATAGATAAAACCTGAGGCCAGTACGGCCAATAACAATGAAGGGGTCATGCGAAAAGCTCCAGAAAAACAGCTTCACGGTCTCCAGTTATCCGTGGCTGAGCCCGATTCTGCACGTTCTAAAACACGATGTAACCGTTAGCGCTGCAAATCCCGCGGGAAAACTCAGGGCAGCCGCGGGCGGACGCTATGCGTGATTAATGCCGACGCCCCAGCAGATTGACCACCAACCGATCAACCCAGCCCCAGATCCGCTGTTTGACACGACGCCAGAGTGGCCGCGATTGCCAGGCCTGCAGGCTGATGGGCAGGCTTTGCTCGAAGTCTGCGGCAAAACTGGCCGCCACCGCCTGGGTGAGGCCGGGGTCGAGAGCCTCAAGGTTGGCCTCAAGGTTAAAGTGCAGATTCCAATGGTCGAAGTTGCATGAACCGATGCTGACCCAATCATCAATCAGCACCATTTTCAGATGCAAAAAACACGGTTGGTATTCAAAGATCTGCACACCGGCCTTGAGCAGTCGCGGGTAATAACGATGTCCGGCATAGCGCACTGAAGGATGATCCGTTCGGGGCCCCGTCAGCAGCAACCGCACATCGACGCCTCGCCCCGCCGCCCGACGCAGTGAACGACGAACGCTCCAGGTGGGCAGGAAATACGGCGTGGCCAGCCAGATCCGGTGCTGGGCACTGTTAATCGCCCGTACCAGAGATTGCAGAATATCCCGATGCTGGCGCGCATCCGCGTATGCGACCCGGCCCATGCCTGCACCCGCATCAGGCACCCGCGGCAAATGCGGCAGGCCAAAGTGAGTCGCAGGTTTCCAGGCCTTACGGCTGATGTTTGCGCGCCATTGACGATCAAACAGCATCTGCCAGTCCAGAACCAGAGGCCCCAGAATTTCGACCATGACTTCATGCCAGTCGCAGCTATCGAGACCGGGCTGCCAGAACTCATCCGTCACCCCTGTGCCCCCCACCACAGCGATCTGCTGATCGACCAGCAATAACTTGCGGTGGTCGCGGTACAGGTTATTCAACCCGTTGCGCCAGCGAATACGGTTGTAGAAACGCAATTCCACCCCGGCATCGATCAGCCGACGGCGCAAGCTTGAGGTAAACGCCAGGCTACCGTAGCCGTCAAACAGGCAGCGCACGCGAACCTGGCGCTGCGCGGCATGCTCCAATGCTTGCACAATGGCTTCGGCGCATCCCCCGGCCTCCACCAGATACAGTTCCAGATCGACATGCTGTTCAGCGTGTTTGATGGCATCGATCATCCGCGGGAAAAACTGCGGGCCATCGATCAGCAACTCGAACTGGTTGGCGCCGCGCCAGGGGAAGATTGCGCCAGCCATGATCAGCGGGCCGTAAAGATCAGCACCGCACCCACCGGCACTGAAAAACTGATCGCCGACAAACCGGCCATTTTACGCAGGGTTTCAAGCTCAGGCTGCAGACCAAAGTCCTCGGCCTGGAGCATCAACGGCTCAAGGGTCACGACCTGAAACCGCCGCTCATCAAGACGGGTGGCTAACAACTCCGCTTCATAGACATGTTGCTTGCCGCGCAAAGTCACCGTGACCGGCAAGTGCAATTCCAGCTGAGCGCCAGAGGCCAATGCATTAATGGGCTGCAAGTCGATTTGCGCAGTAATTTGCGCTTCGGGGAAATGCTTGAAATCAAATAACAGGTCACGCATTCGCTCATCGCGCAACGGCACAGCGCTGTTGACCGAGTCCATCTCGATCCGCAATTGCGCGAGCCCTTTGCTGTCGACTTTACCGTGCAGGACCAAAAAACGATGAACGTTCGCCACATTGGCATTTTGCGTGGTGATAAAGGACAGCCGTGACGACTCACCATCAAGGTACCAATTGGCCTGGGCAGTTACGCTCATCCCAAGGGTCAGCCACAGGGCACAGACAGAAGACAACAACACTTTAAACATAAAAACTCATCGGCAGATAAACGTGGGCGAACATTAACCCGAGTCTGGGCAGTTGCGAGCGGTGTCGGCAGGATTATTTCACACTGCCTAGGATGCTTATTACCAGAGCCAGTTCCTTGCACGCTGCAAATGCGTCCCGCCTGTCTGTCATACAAGCATCATCCAATCGTCATGGCGATGACATTGCACCTGCCTAGCCTGAAGTTGCACACCTCAGTCTATTGGCAGAAACCCAAGGCGGGCACAGTGCCTGCACGGAGATTCGCAATGTCTCAGATCGCCCGTATCCGCGACACCGCACCAGAACGACGTCTGCAGGCAGAGCGCCTGATTGGCCCCGGCGCCTTGCGCGAGGCTCAAGCCCTGCGTTTTCGAGTGTTCAGCGGAGAGCTGCACGCCACACTCAAAAGCGCCGAACACGGGCTGGACCAGGATGCTTACGATGCTTATTGCCAACATATCGGGGTTCGCGACCTCAATAGCGGCGAACTCGTGGCCACAACCCGTTTACTGGATCACAGTGCCGCGCGAAACATCGGTCACTTTTACAGCGAAGAAGAATTCAGCCTGCACGGCCTGGCCCATTTGCAAGGCCCTGTCCTGGAGATCGGCCGTACATGCGTCGATCCGGCCTACCGTAATGGCGGCACCATCGCGGTGCTGTGGGGTGAGCTGGCGGAGGTCCTCAACCAGGGTGATTACCGTTATTTGATGGGGTGTGCGAGCATCCCCATGCAGGACGGCGGTATCCAGGCGCAGGCAATCATGCAGCGTTTGCGTGAACGCTACCTGAGCACCGAACACTTGCGGGCCGAACCCAAAAAACCGCTGCCGGCACTGGAAATCCCTGCCAACGTCATTACTGAAATGCCGCCCCTGCTCAAGGCCTACATGCGTCTGGGCGCCAAGATTTGTGGCGAGCCTTGCTGGGATGAAGATTTCCAGGTGGCGGACGTGTTTATACTGCTCAAGCGCGATGAACTGTGTCCGCGCTACGCCCGTCACTTCAAGGCGGCCATGTGATGAACCGTCTGCGGCGATACGGCCGGGTTGTACGTGTTCTCGGGGTTGTGGGTCTGGGCTTGAGCATGGCAAGTGTATTTGGCTTGCTGGAACGCCTGAACTGCAACAGCACCATGGAACGTCGACAACGCTGGTCGATGTTTTTCATGGCCCGACTCAGCAACGCCCTGCCCTTTCGGGTCACGGTCATTGGCGAACGTCCTGCAACACCAATGCTATGGGTCAGTAATCACGTGTCATGGACCGACATTGCGCTGCTCGGGCAACTGACGCCGCTGTCGTTTTTATCCAAATCTGAAGTTCGCGGCTGGCCCATAGCCGGCTGGCTGGCGGCCAAGGCCGGCAGCCTGTTTATTCGCCGAGGGGCCGGTGACAGCCAATTGATTCGTGAGCAAATGACCCGACACCTGCAACAGTCACTGTCCTTGCTGATGTTCCCCGAAGGCACGACCACCGACGGCGGTTCAGTGCGTACCTTTCATGGGCGGCTATTCTCGGCGGCCATTGAAAGTCGGGTGTCGCTGCAGCCGGTGGCCATTCGTTATCTGCGTAATGGCGAACCAGACCGGATAGCGCCCTTTGTGGGCAATGATGACCTGCTGTCCCATTTGCTGCGCTTGTTTGCCCATGAACAGGCCGAAGTCGAAATTCACTTGCTTGAACCGATTGCCTGCGAACAACAGGAACGGGCCGTCCTGGCGTTCAGAGCGCAGGAAATGATTCGGCAGGTGGTCGCCACCAGACCGGGCAACCACCCGGCAGAAGCAGAACTTGCTCACAACGGGATCACTGCGGTGTCTTGAGGTCACGCCAGAGGCACGGGCACGCTAGAAGCGCGTTCGTAGCTCGGACGCTGCATATGCCTGCAATTGCGGATAGAACACTCGAAAATCCTCACTCAATGGCTCATACAGGCGCTTCAAGTCCTGCATGGCGCCAGCCAGTTCCTGTGGCTGCGACAGACGCCGTGAAATACCGTTGAAGACCTGCTCCAGCACCTCGAAGTCGCGGTATGAGCCCAACCAGTCATGCGCAGCCATATGCGGTGCTATCGCTGCGAGCCGGCCAGGCAGACGGGGCTCGGAAACCAGCACGCGGTAAAAACTTGATGTAAAGCCTTCCAGCGAGCCATCGGCGTACTGTGACCAGTCACGTGCCAGGCAATGGTCAAAAAATACATCCAGCACGATCCCCGCATAGCGCCTGCGGGTTTGACGAAAGCGTGACAGTGCCTGATCAACCACAGCATGGTTATCCGTGAACACATCAATACTGCGGTGCAACTGAATACCCGCCTCGATCGCTGGCGTGTACTGGCCTTGCAGGCGCCCTTTGACGAAGTCGCCGTAAAGGCTTCCGAGTAATTCTTCAGGGCGCTGGCCGCCAAGGTGTAAATGTGCGAGATAATTCATGGGTTGCAGTTTAGCACTGCAGGATTCATCACCGCCCTCAAATATCGTTATAACTCGATATACCGATTTGAACTGATCTCAGATCAAAATCATATTTGTATATCGCGATTTAACGATTTAAAGTTCGCCTCATCGCGATATAACGTTGTACCTCACTGAGCACTGCCATTATGCCGATCGACCTCGACGAAATAATAAAAGCGCTGGCACACCCAGTACGCCGAGAAATCCTTCACCTGCTGAAAAACCCGGAGATTGAGTTCCCCGATCAGCATCACTCCACCGAACACGGCGTCTGTGCCGGACAGATCGATCAACGCTGCGGCTTGTCGCAGTCGACCGTCTCTGCCCACCTGGCGACCCTGCAACGCGCCGGCCTGATCAGCAGCCAGAAGGTCGGTCAGTGGCACTTTTTCAAACGTAATGAGGAAACCATCCAGGCCTTCCTCGAACGATTCAGCCAAACGCTTTAACAAGGACTTCCATGCCCCTCTCGCTACTCATTCTGGCGCTCAGCGCCTTCGCCATCGGGACCACCGAGTTCGTGATCATGGGCTTGCTGCCCGATGTCGCAGCTGACCTTGGTGTTTCCATCCCGGGCGCTGGCTGGCTCGTGACCGGTTACGCACTGGGTGTGGCCATCGGTGCTCCGTTCATGGCGCTGGCAACGGCAAAGCTCCCGCGCAAAGCAGCCCTTGTATCGCTGATGGTTATTTTCATCATCGGTAACCTGCTCTGCGCTCTGGCCAGCGATTACAACGTGCTGATGTTCGCCCGTGTCGTCACGGCCCTGTGTCATGGTGCGTTCTTCGGCATCGGCTCAGTCGTAGCCGCTGGCCTGGTGCCCGCCAATAAGCGAGCCTCTGCGGTTGCGCTGATGTTTACCGGCCTGACCCTGGCCAACGTGCTGGGCGTCCCGCTGGGTACCGCGCTGGGCCAGGCAGCAGGATGGCGCTCAACGTTCTTTGCCGTCACCGTAATTGGCGTGGTGGCATTGATCGGCCTGATTCGTTTCCTGCCCGCCAAGCGTGATGAGGAAAAACTCGACATGCGTGCCGAGATGGCAGCCCTCAGGGGCGCCGGCATTTGGCTGTCGCTGAGCATGACAGCACTGTTTTCGGCTTCGATGTTCACCCTGTTTACGTACGTTGCGCCCTTGCTCGGTGATGTCACCGGCGTATCGCCACGCGGCGTGACCTGGACGCTGCTCCTGATCGGTCTGGGTCTGACCGTCGGTAACATCATCGGCGGCAAGCTGGCCGACAAACGCCTGGCAGCGACATTGATCGGCGTATTCATTTCGATGGCGGTTATTTCCACCGTATTGACCTGGACCAGCGTTGCCGTGATTCCCACCGAGATCACCCTGTTCCTTTGGGCCACCGCCTCTTTTGCCGCCGTTCCAGCGCTGCAAGTCAACGTAGTGACCTTCGGCAAGGCTGCCCCCAATCTGGTGTCCACGCTGAATATCGGCGCCTTTAACATCGGTAACGCGTTGGGTGCCTGGGTCGGTGGCAGCGTCATTGCTCACGGTTTCGGCCTCACCAGCGTGCCGCTGGCCGCCGCTGCGCTGGCAGTGCTGGCGCTGCTCGTCACCTTGATCACATTTCGCCAGAGCAGCAATCCCGAACTGGCCACCGCCACACACTGACTCATCAGAGGGCTGCATTCATGACCACTATTTTCGATCCAATCAAACTGGGCGACCTTGAGTTGCCAAACCGTATCATCATGGCGCCCCTTACCCGCTGCCGCGCCGGTGAAGGCCGGGTGCCCAACCCTCTGATGGCTGAGTACTACGTGCAGCGTGCGTCTGCTGGCCTGATCCTCAGTGAAGCCACATCAGTAACACCGATGGGTGTGGGCTACCCTGACACTCCCGGCATCTGGTCTGACGACCAAGTGCGCGGCTGGAGCAATATCACCAAGGCCGTGCATGGCGCCGGTGGGCGTATCGTGTTGCAGTTGTGGCACGTAGGACGGATCTCCCATCCGATGTACCTGAACGGTGACGCGCCTGTTGCCCCCAGCGCCATTGCAGCCAAAGGTCACGTAAGCCTGGTGCGGCCGAAGGTCGACTTCCCGACACCTCGCGCTCTGGAAACCGCCGAAATCGAAGACATTGTCGAGGCTTACCGTACAGGTGCCGAAAACGCCAAAGCCGCCGGTTTTGACGGGGTAGAAATCCATGGCGCCAATGGTTATCTACTTGACCAGTTCCTGCAAAGCAGCACCAACCAACGTACCGATCAATACGGCGGCTCCCTGGAAAACCGCGCTCGCCTGATACTTGAAGTGACTGACGCGGCCATCGAGGTATGGGGGGCCGGACGCGTCGGTGTTCACCTCTCGCCTCGCTCTGACCTGCATGACATGGGTGATGAGAACCTGGCAGAAACCTTTGGCTACGTGGCGCGTGAGCTGGGCAAACGCGGTATTGCATTTATCTGCTCCCGCGAAAAAGAAGGTCCGGACAGTATCGGTCCTGAGCTCAAGGCAGCCTTTGGCGGTCCGTACATCGTCAATGAAAGCTTCACCAAAGACAGCGCCAATGCCTGGCTCGCGGCTGGCAAGGCCGATGCCGTAGCGTTCGGTGTGCCCTTCATCGCCAACCCTGACCTTCCGGCACGCCTGAAGGCCAATGTGCCTCTCAATGAAGCGCATCCTGAAACCTTCTATGCAAAAGGTCCGGTGGGATACATCGATTACCCTGTCGTGTGAAGCGCCGTACCAGGCATCTGAATACTCTACGCCGCTGAATCCCCCCAACAGGTCGCACGACGCAAAACGCCCGAAGTCGATGACTCGGGCGTTTTGTTTTAGAAATCCGTATATAACACTGTAAAGATCGACTGCCTGTTGCCCGACTTTCTGCCAGGCAAAAAAAAGGGGCGGTTTGACCCGCCCACATTTTTCCCTAGTCCCTTTTTTCCTTTTCATCATCCTGATGAATCGCATCCTGCGATGTCCTGTTCACGCTCCTCCTTGAGCGCCGCATCGATCCGTCGACACACTTAAGATATTAGAGTCTTATAAAATTGCCGCAAGCACATCAGTTATAGATTCTTATTACATGGCAACTTCAAAACAAACCATAAATCCTTTTTAAATCATAAAGTTATAAAAGAAACCAAGTAAGAAAAAGTCATTTAACAAGCCTAATTACGCTCTTGGCTTACATAAAAGGTAAGCAAAGGCTTACAACAGCACGCAGACAAAGTTCTGCAGCTTGCGTGACATCCCATTTCAAAAGGAGAGCACCACCCGCAAGCCGATCCAAATACATTCGGAAAACCCGAGAACAGAGGGTTTTATTCGGAATCCGCAGCCATAAAAAAACCCCGAACACCTCGGGGTTTATTAGTCAGAAAATCGCTTATTACTGGAACAGCGACTCACTCGACAAACCGTTTCGTTCAAGGATCTCGCGCAGGCGCTTGAGCCCCTCAACTTGAATTTGCCGCACACGCTCACGCGTAAGGCCAATCTCCAGCCCAACATCTTCAAGCGTACTGCTTTCATGACCGCGCAACCCGAAGCGGCGAATGACCACCTCGCGCTGCTTGTCTGTAAGTTCAGACAACCACTGATCAATACTTTGCGACAAATCATCGTCCTGAAGCAGCTCACAAGGGTCTGTAGGACGATCATCGGTCAGGGTATCAAGCAGTGTCTTGTCCGAATCTGGGCCCAAAGAAACATCTACCGACGACACCCGCTCGTTAAGCCCAAGCATGCGCTTGACCTCGGCAACGGGTTTTTCGAGCAGATTGGCGATTTCTTCGGGAGAGGGTTCGTGATCAAGCTTTTGCGTGAGTTCACGCGCAGCTCGAAGGTAGACGTTGAGTTCTTTGACGACATGGATCGGTAAACGAATGGTACGGGTTTGATTCATGATCGCCCGTTCAATCGTTTGGCGAATCCACCAGGTGGCGTATGTCGAGAAGCGAAATCCGCGTTCGGGATCGAACTTTTCAACTGCCCGAATCAATCCCAGGTTGCCCTCTTCGATCAGGTCCAGCAACGACAGACCACGATTGACATAACGACGGGCGATTTTCACCACCAGTCGCAAATTGCTCTCAATCATGCGTTTGCGCCCGGCCGGATCACCGCTTTGAGACAAGCGGGCAAAATGAACTTCTTCTGCGGGGGAGAGCAACGGGGAAAAGCCAATTTCATTGAGGTACAACTGCGTCGCATCGAGCGCCCGCGTGTAATCAATGTACTTGTGCTGTTTTAAAACAGATGCTTTTTTGGACTTGGTGCGGGCTGTAGGGGTTGAATCATCGTCTTCTGACATCAAGTCGCTGTCGATAGCGGAGCTCATAAGGAGCACCTCATCGTCGATGTCAAACCCCGGCGCTTCTTTGCTAAGAGCCATTGTTATAGTCCTTTGGTGAGTTCGACCTCAAGCTCAAGCATCGCCTCTATCCTTGGCAACGCTGGAGCCTGTTCCTTAACTACATCAGGAACAGGCTGGTAACCGATCAACGGCGTGGAAGGAATTGCAGCGGATCTACAGGTTTACCTTGGCGGCGAATCTCAAAGTGAAGTTTCACCCGGTCTGTACCAGTTGACCCCATTTCGGCAATTGTCTGTCCGACCTTGACCTGCTGCCCCTCCCGAACCAAAAGCCTACGGTTATGACCGTAAGCACTGACGTAGGTATCGCTGTGTTTAATGATGATCAGTTCGCCGTAGCCCCTCAATCCACTGCCGGCGTACACAACTGAGCCATCAGACGCAGCTAAAACAGGCTGTCCCAAATCTCCGGCGATATCAATACCTTTATTCAAACTACCGTTTGAAGAAAATTTACCGATCAAAATGCCATTAGAAGGCCATCCCCAACCCTTGGGTGCAGGGCCTGCCGGAAGGGCTGCAACCGGCGCCGGCCTGGTTGCAATCGCCCCCGTACGTTTGATGACCGTGGTTTTGCTGCCTGCCGAAGGCGAGACGACGGTGCTGCTCGCGACCGCTGACGGCCGGGAACCTGCGCGACCGTCGAAGCGGATCGTTTGCCCGGGAACAATGGTGAATGGGGGCGCAATATTGTTACGCGCCGCGAGTGCTTTCCAGTCCCAGCCATAACGAAAGGCAATCGAGAACAACGTGTCGCCGCGGCGCACCACATATTGTCCGGTTGTCACCGTCGGACGCTGGGCGACCCCGTTGCGGTCAACAACACTGACGCCATTCTTGGGAGTGCTGGAGCACGCCGCCAACAAAGCCAGTGTGGCACTGAGGACTAGACCGACCACCAGTCTCTGATAGCTTTTGGTACCCATACGCTGCGCAATGACTGTGAGACTCACCCGCCGCTCCCTTTGATGGTGGCTAAATATTAGAAGGCCAGTACCGGCCGCCGACAGGCGCAAGTATAACTGGCTGCAAGACTTTGCAGACGGCAAAGCCGCTTGATAAACGTACTGCATAAAAAATCAACAAATACAGGACAGGGTCAAGCTCATGGGCTGTAAGACCCATCCCCCGCTTTATAATTCACCTGTCCTGGACAAAGACTCAGGCCAACGGCCCGTTCAGTAGCGGAACAAAGCGTACATTGCCGATAACCCGTCGAGCAAAACCGTGCTCTTCGCGTACGATCAGCATCAACTGCTGAACCTCGCCCGAGCCTACCGGAATCACCAGTCGCCCACCGGGAGCCAGTTGGTCCAGCAATGCCTGCGGCACATCGGTCGCTACCGCTGTCACGATGATGCCGTTGTACGGCGCCAACGCGGGCCAGCCTTCCCAGCCATCGCCCCAGCGAAACACGACGTTGCGCAGGTTGAGTTCAAGCAACCGCTCTTTGGCACGGTCCTGCAATACCTTGATGCGCTCGACCGAAAAAACCCGTTCAACCAACTGCGAAAGCACGGCCGTCTGGTAACCCGAGCCGGTACCGATTTCCATGACCTTGTCCAACGGCCCATCCTCAAGCAGCAACTCGCTCATGCGCGCCACCATATAAGGCTGGGAAATGGTCTGGTTATTGCCAATCGGCAGCGCCGTGTCTTCGTAGGCACGGTGCGCCAGCGCCTCGTCAACGAACAAATGACGCGGTGTGCGACGAACGATTTCAAGTACGCTCTGGTTAACGATGCCCTCTTCACGCAAGCGCTGAATCAGCCGCTCGCGGGTCCGCTCCGAGGTCATACCAATGCCACGATGCATCAGACCATCCTGCTCACGCCCCATTAGCCCAAGCCCTCCAGCCAACCATCGATACTCTTGAAAGCATCGCCGAAAGTACGATCCAGTTGCAGCGGCGTAATGGAGACATAGCCCTGCATCACCGCGTGAAAGTCAGTCCCCGGGCCGCCGTCTTCGGCATCTCCGGCAGCCGCAATCCAGTAACCGGCCTTGCCTCGTGGATCAACCACCCTGACCGGCGCCGCGGCACGTGCCCGATGCCCCAAACGGGTGAGCTGGATACCCCGGATGTGCTCCAGTGGCAGGTTCGGAATATTCACGTTGAGGACCGTGCGCGGCGGCAAGTCCAGCAAAGGGTGGGCCTCAATCAGCTTGCGGGCGAAATACGCAGCGGTCGGCAAGTTGTCTTCCTGGCGTGATACCAGCGAAAAGGCAAACGACGGCAGATCAAGGAAACGGCCTTCCAGCGCCGCAGCCACCGTCCCCGAATACAGCACATCGTCGCCCAGGTTGGCCCCCAGGTTAATCCCGGAGACCACCATGTCCGGTTGCTGCTCAAGCAGGCCGTTCAGCCCCAAGTGCACACAATCGGTCGGGGTACCGTTAATGCTGATAAACCCATTGCCCAACGTGTGCGGATGCAGTGGACGATCCAGCGTCAGCGAGCTGCTCGCACCACTTTTGTCCTGCTCGGGTGCAATGACCACGCACTCGCAATAATCGGCCAGCGCGCCATACAGCGCGGCAAGCCCCGGGGCGGTGACTCCGTCATCGTTTGAAATCAGAATACGCATAGGCTGTCCGTTTGACCCAAAGGCACCAGATCAACAAGCTCTCGCACCAGGACAGTCGCGAAGCATCCGGCCGGCAGTACAAATTCCAGTTGTAGGGTGTCTGGTTCAGGATAATGCCACGTCAACCGCCCAATGGGCAGCCGCAGGATACGTCGTTCATGGCTCATGCCTGCGCGAACCAGCCAGTCACGCAGATCGGCTTCGCGCTCGGCGATGGATTGCTCCAGCACCCGGGTCGCTCCCGCAGTGGGTGACTCGCCTTCGCCCCACAGTGGGCCGGTCGGGTGAAGATCGAGGATGGCCAGTCGCGGATCGCTGCACTCCGCTTCGCCGGCCGGGAAAAAACTGCGGCTGTCGGTGAAGGCCAGTAAATCGCCTACCTGTGCCCGTTGCCAGCTTCCATCGGCGACCCGTGCCGCCAGCACCTGGTTGAACAGATAACTGCGCGCCGTGGATAACAAGCGTGAGCGGACATTACGCTGCTCAGGCAACGCCTTGCGCGCCGCATAGTCGCGGGCCTCGCCCAGGTTTCCACCTTCCCAGCCAAAACGCTGGGTACCGAAGTAGTTCGGTACGCCCTGCCCGGCAATCAGTTCAAGCCGTTGCTGCAGCGCGTCCTTGTCTGCGGCCAGTTGCGTGAGTCTCAAGGTAAAACCGTTGGCGGCATGGGCGCCACGCTGCAGCTTTCGCTTGTGTCGCGAAGCCTTGAGGATCTTCAGCGTGTCGTTTTCAGCACTCGACAAGTCAGGGTCGGCCTTGCCGGGCAACTGTATGCTGAACCATTGGCGCGTCAGCGCCTGACGGTCCTTGAGGCCGGCATAACTGACAGTACGCAGGGGTACGCCAGCCGCTTTGGCAAGACGCCGTGCGGCCTCTTCAGTGTTCAGGCCGCGCTTTTCAACCCATAACCACAGATGCTCGCCGTCACCGGACAAAGGAATATCAAGCACTTCGTCGACTTGAAAGTCTTCGGCCGTCGCCTTAAGAACAGCGTTACCCAATGCTTCGCCATACGCCCGCGGGCCGAGCAAATCAAACTCATTCATGCGCGAACCAACAACGCAATCGAATGCACTGCGATGCCTTCCTCACGACCCACGAAGCCAAGCTTTTCGGTGGTGGTGGCCTTAACGTTTACCTGATCCAAATCAACCTCGAGATCCGCCGCAATCAATGCGCGCATCGTTTCAATATGCGGCGCCATTTTCGGCGCCTGGGCAATAATGGTGTTGTCGACATTGCCGACCTTCCAGCCCTTGGCATGGATCAGACCCACGACATGACGCAGCAGGACGCGGCTGTCAGCGCCCTTGAAGGTCGGATCGGTGTCCGGAAAATGCTTGCCGATGTCGCCAAGGGCCGCAGCCCCCAGCAAGGCATCGCTGAGCGCGTGCAACAGCACGTCGCCATCAGAATGGGCCAACAGCCCGAATTTGTGGGAGATCCGCACGCCGCCCAAGGTTATAAAATCGCCTTCAGCAAAACAGTGCACATCATAGCCGTGGCCAATACGCATATAAAAACGCCCCGATTAAGTCAGGGCGTGATTCTACCTACTTTGTCCAACATTAGGGCCTGTTAGCGCGTCATTGAGAACCGAGAACACGCCGCTGCCCCTTCAGTCAGCGAGTGCACTGGCATGATGGCGCAAGTGATCGTCAATGAAGCTGGCAATAAAAAAGTAGCTATGGTCATAACCCGGCTGCAAACGCAGGGTCAGCGGATGATCCGCCAGCCTGGCTGCTTGCTGCAAGGCCTCCGGCTTGAGCTGGACAGCCAGGAAGTCATCCCGGTCGCCCTGATCCACCAATAACGGCAGCTTTTCATGGGCCTCGCCAATCAATACGCAGGCATCCCACTCGCGCCAGCGTGAGCGCTCTTCGCCCAAATAATGCGAAAAGGCCTTTTGCCCCCACGGGCAATCCATGGGATTGCTGATCGGCGCAAAAGCCGATACCGACTGATAACGCCCTGGATTGCGCAATGCACAGACCAACGCGCCGTGACCGCCCATGGAGTGGCCGCTGATACCGCGTTTTTGCGACGCCGGAAAATGTGCTTCGACTAACGCTGGCAGTTCCTGCACCACATAATCATGCATCCGATAATGCTGGGCCCAG
This sequence comes from Pseudomonas taetrolens, assembly GCF_900475285.1. NCBI lineage: Bacteria > Pseudomonadati > Pseudomonadota > Gammaproteobacteria > Pseudomonadales > Pseudomonadaceae > Pseudomonas > Pseudomonas taetrolens. Next base: position 3,669,711 of record NZ_LS483370.1, read on the forward strand.
GGCTGCTGGGTCGCGTTCAAATAAAACCCCGCCCCCAACCCAAAGTCCCACGACGCATCCGGATCGTCCGGCACGCCTTCACCCCGGGGGCTGGTGTCCGGCGCCACAATAATCAATCCCAGTTCCGCAGCCATCTTCATCGCACCGGCCTTGTGCATGAAGTTTTCATCGGTGCAGGTCAAACCGGACAGCCAATACAAAACCGGTAACTTGCCGCCCAGTTCGGCTTGCGGAGGCAAATACACCGCAAACACCATGTCGCAGCCCTGCACGTCAGAACGGTGCTTGTAACGCTTGTGCCAGCCGCCAAAACTTTTCTGGCAGGAGATGTTTTCCAATGTCATGGGGCAAACTCCCGGCGACAGGCCTCAGGCACATGCAGGGTTCATGCACCCGAGGCTTGTCGCTGTTGTTTAGAAATGAATAACCGTACGAATGCTTTTGCCTTCGTGCATCAGGTCGAATGCCTTATTGATATCTTCCAGGCCCATGGTATGAGTGATGAAGGTATCCAGAGGAATCTCACCGGATTGCGCCATGTCGACATAGCTCGGCAGTTCGCTGCGCCCGCGCACGCCACCAAACGCCGAACCACGCCAGACACGGCCGGTGACCAGTTGGAACGGACGCGTCGAAATTTCCTGGCCAGCTCCGGCCACGCCGATGATCACGGACTCGCCCCAGCCCTTGTGGCAGCACTCCAGCGCCGCACGCATCAACTGCACATTGCCGATGCATTCAAAGGAGAAGTCGACGCCACCGTCAGTCATGTCAACGATGACTTCCTGGATCGGACGATCAAAGTCTTTCGGGTTCACGCAATCGGTGGCACCCAACTGCCGGGCAATTTCAAATTTGGCCGGGTTGATATCGATGGCAATGATCCGCGCCGCCTTGGCCTTCACAGCACCAATCACGGCCGACAGACCAATGCCACCCAGGCCGAAAATGGCCACGGTATCGCCCGGCTTGACCTTGGCGGTATTGAGCACCGCACCGATGCCCGTGGTAACGCCACAACCCAGCAGGCAGACCTTTTCCAGCGGCGCGTCTTTCTGGATTTTGGCCACTGAAATTTCCGGCAGCACGGTGTACTCAGAAAAGGTCGAGGTGCCCATGTAATGGAAAATCGGCTGCCCTTTATAGGAGAAGCGCGTGGTGCCGTCCGGCATCAGGCCTTTACCTTGTGTGGCACGGATGGCCTGGCAGAGGTTGGTTTTACCAGACAGGCAGAACTTGCACTTGCCGCACTCAGGGGTATACAGCGGAATCACATGATCACCGACAGCAACCGAGGTCACGCCCTCCCCGATCGCCTCAACCACTGCCCCCCCTTCGTGCCCCAGGATCGACGGGAAGATGCCTTCAGGATCAGCGCCCGACAAGGTGTAGGCATCGGTGTGACAAACGCCAGACGCAACAACCCGCAACAGCACTTCGCCCGCTTTGGGCATGGCAACGTCAACTTCTACGATTTCCAGCGGCTTTTTGGCCTCGAAGGCTACGGCAGCACGGGACTTGATCATCGGTCGTCTCCAGCAAAGTAAAAACAAGGCGTCGAGTGTAAATCAACGCTGATTGATTAATAATCCAGCCAAAAGCAAAACATTATTGCTACACAGGGACAATCAAGCGTGAATGAAAACCGCTGGGAAGGTATTGATGAGTTCGTGGCGGTGGCCGAATGCAGCCAGTTCACTGCGGCAGCAGAGCGCCTGGGTGTTTCGTCGTCGCATATCAGCCGCCAGGTCGCCCGACTCGAAGAACGCCTGCAAACCCGCTTGTTCTATCGCAGCACGCGCCGGGTGACACTGACCGAAGCCGGACAAACCTTTCTCCAGCATTGCCAGCGCCTGCAAGACGGACGTGAAGAAGCCCTGCGCGCGGTCGGAGACCTGGCCAGCGAGCCGAAAGGCATGTTGCGCATGACCTGTGCAGTGGCTTACGGCGAGCGTTTTATCGTGCCGCTGGTCACGCGCTTTATGGGGCTTTACCCGCAATTGCGGGTCGACATAGAACTGAGCAACCGTCCACTGGATCTGGTGCACGAGAGCCTTGACCTGGCGATTCGTCTGGGCCGACTGCAAGACTCGAGACTGGTGGCTACTCGCCTGGCACCCCGGCGCATGTACTTGTGCGCATCACCGTCTTATCTGGAGCGGTATGGCCGCCCCCATAGCTTGTCGGAGTTGAGCCGTCATAACTGCCTGATTGGTAGTTCGGATCTGTGGCAATTACAGCTGGATGGGCGAGAGTTTTCACAACGGGTACAAGGCAATTGGCGCTGCAACAGCGGGCAGGCCGTACTGGATGCGGCCCTGCTGGGGGTTGGCTTGTGTCAGCTCCCGGACTATTACGTACTGGAACATCTGAAGAGCGGAGCGCTGGTGTCGTTGCTCGATGCCCACCAGCCGCCGAACACCGCAGTCTGGGCCCTGTATCCACAACAACGGCACCTGTCACCAAAAGTCAGAAAGCTGGTGGATTATCTGAAGGAAGGATTGGCCAAGCGGGAGGAGTATGCCTCTTCATAGCCCCTGCCGCAGACTGCGATAAGGGCCGGAGGGCTCGCCGCCTTCGGCAGCGGCTACAGGTGTGTATGGCGTCGCTTGCTCAGCGATTAGCCCAGCGCATACGCAGCCACTCAAGGTCTTCAGGACGGGTGACCTTGATATTGTCTGAACGGCCTTCAATCAGACGCGGTGCCTGACCAGACCACTCCATCGCCGACGACTCGTCCGTAATGACTGCATCCGCCACCAGGCTATCCGCCAGGGCACGATGCAATGCCCCCAGACGGAACATCTGCGGTGTATAGGCCTGCCAGATGAGACTGCGATCAATGGTCTCCGCAACACGGCCATTTTTACCCATGCGTTTCAGGGTGTCTCGCGCCGGTACCGCCAACAATCCCCCTACCGGGTCGTCAGCCAACTCACTGAGCAGTTTATCCAGATCCTCACGCGACAAATTAGGCCGGGCCGCATCGTGCACCAGCACCCAGTCTTCATCGCTGGCGCCTTGGGCATGCAGGTGCAACAAGGCATTGAGCACCGAATCTGCACGCTCACGCCCACCGTCAACCCGGGCGATGCGCGGATCAGTTGCACACTGCAAGGATGGCCAGAAGGGATCATCGGAAGCGATACTGACCACTAGCCCCTTGAGGCCTGGGTGATCGAGAAAACAGCCAAGACTGTGTTCGAGAATACTGCGCCCGCCCAATTGCAAATACTGTTTGGGACGGTCTGCGGCCATACGGGCACCCACACCCGCGGCAGGAATCACGGCCCAAAAGGCCGTAGAGAAATGACTCATTGGGCCAACTGGTAGAGGGTTTCACCCTCCTTGACCATACCCAACTCATGGCGAGCACGTTCTTCAACGGTCTCCATGCCTTTTTTCAACTCAAGCACTTCCGCATCCATCACCCGGTTACGCTCAAGCAAAACCTTGTTTTCAGCTCGCTGATCGGCGATTTGCTGAGTCAGATCGGTAATCTGCGCCAAACTGCCATTCCCCACCCACAGGCGATACTGTAGGCCAGCCAGCAGCAAGAGCAAGATAAGGAACAACCAATTGGGACTGCGCATCGAATATCAGGTATCCAGTGAAAAGACAGCCATGCCGACAAACGTAAACAACCTGCGGGACAAAACCAAGGGCCTGTTGATGTTTCGTTGCGGGCTATCGTCGCAGCCACACTAAAACATCAACAGCCCATGAGGTCCATGCTTGTACCGAGGCATCAGATTAATGCCAAAAGACTCGCGGCGGCGAATCATTCTGACATGACCTGCTGTCTTTTAACCAAGCAGTACTTAGCCGCGGAACTCGCTACGGCCGTTGTACTTGGCTTTGGAACCCAGTTGCTCTTCGATACGCAGCAATTGGTTGTACTTGGACACACGGTCAGAACGGCACAGCGAGCCGGTCTTGATCTGGCCGGCCGAGGTACCCACTGCCAGATCGGCAATCGTGGAGTCTTCGGTTTCACCGGAACGGTGAGAGATTACAGCCGTGTAACCCGCAGCCTTGGCCATCTGGATCGCTTCCAGTGTTTCGGTCAGGGTACCAATCTGGTTGAACTTGATCAGGATCGAGTTGGCGATCTTTTTATCGATGCCTTCTTTCAGGATCTTGGTGTTGGTCACGAACAAATCGTCACCGACCAACTGAACCTTCTCACCGATCTTGTCGGTCAGGATTTTCCAGCCATCCCAATCAGACTCATCCAGGCCATCTTCAATGGAAATGATCGGGTAGCGCTGGGACAAACCTTTCAGGTACTCGGCAAAGCCTTCGGAGTCGAAGATCTGGCCTTCGCCCGACAGGTTGTACTTGCCGTCTTCGTAGAATTCGCTGGCCGCACAGTCAAGCGCCAGGGTCACGTCGGTGCCCAGGGTGTAACCGGCGTTGGCGATTGCTTCGGAGATCACCTTGAGTGCATCTTCGTTGGACGCCAGGTTCGGTGCAAAACCGCCTTCGTCACCCACTGCAGTGTTCAGGCCACGAGCCTTGAGCACAGCCTTGAGGTGATGGAAGATTTCAGTGCCCATGCGCAGTGCGTCGGAGAAAGTCTTGGCGCCTACCGGCTGAACCATGAACTCCTGAATGTCGACGTTGTTATCTGCGTGCTCGCCACCGTTGATGATGTTCATCATCGGAACCGGCATCGAGTAGACACCCGGCGTGCCGTTCAGGTTGGCAATGTGCGCATACAGCGGCAGGTCCTGATCCTGTGCAGCAGCCTTGGCAGCAGCCAGGGACACCGCGAGAATCGCGTTGGCACCCAGGGAACCTTTATTCTCGGTACCGTCCAGCGCGATCATCGCGAGGTCCAGCGCCTTCTGGTCAACCGGGTCTTTACCCAGCAACAAATCGCGAATCGGGCCGTTGATATTGGCAACGGCTTTCAAAACGCCCTTGCCCAGGTAACGGCTCTTGTCGCCATCACGCAGCTCCAGTGCTTCGCGGGAACCCGTGGAAGCACCGGAAGGCGCGCAAGCACTGCCGATGATGCCGTTGTCGAGAAGCACATCCGCTTCCACAGTGGGATTGCCACGGGAGTCGAGGACTTCACGACCTTTGATGTCGACGATTTTTGCCATTGTTGTAAACACTCCAAAGTTGACGAAAACGACGCAGCTGAGGGAAATTTTGTTATCGAGAGCAAGGCGCAAACAGCGGGCAGCCTTGCGAACGATAAGGCCCGGACCCTAAGGCCCGAGAAATCGTGCGGTACTTTACCGGAGAAACGAGGGTTACGCGGTTTCTATTGCAGGAAAACTCTTAACCAACTCGTCCAGGCCAGAAAAGCCGGCAACTGGAAAATGTCGCAGACTTCGACGTCCACGACTGCCAGGGCAGGTCGTGGACGTCATTACAGAAGCCTGCCAGATGCCTTGCACATCTACATGCCCTCTACGAGGCCGGAGCCACGGCAAGCGCTGACAGATGAGCGGTTGGCTTCTGCTTATGCCTTCTTCTCGTGTTGCGCCAGGGCAGCCTTGACGAAACCTGTGAACAAAGGATGACCATCACGTGGCGTGGAGGTGAACTCCGGGTGGAACTGGCAAGCAACAAACCAAGGATGATCCGGAGCCTCAACCACTTCTACCAGCGCGCCGTCACCGGAACGACCGGTCACTTTCAGGCCAGCTTCAGTCAACTGCGGCAGCAGGTTGTTGTTCACTTCATAGCGATGACGGTGACGTTCAACAATCACGTCCTTGGCATAGCAATCATGAACCAGGGAACCGGCTTCGAGCTGGCAATCCTGAGCACCCAGACGCATGGTGCCACCCAGATCCGACGTTTCGGTACGGGTTTCAACTGCACCGGTCGCGTCTTCCCACTCGGTGATCAGACCCACAACCGGGTGACCGCTGCTGCGATCGAACTCAGTGGAGTTGGCATCTTTCCAGCCCAGCACGTTACGTGCGAACTCGATGACCGCCACCTGCATGCCCAGGCAGATGCCCAGGTAAGGCACCTTGTTCTCGCGAGCATATTGAACGGCAGTGATCTTGCCTTCAACGCCACGCAGACCGAAGCCGCCCGGCACCAGAATGGCATCAACGCCTTCAAGCAGTTCAGTGCCTTTGTTTTCGATGTCTTCGGAATCGATATAACGCAGGTTGACCTTGGTACGGTTGGAAATACCGGCGTGGCTCATCGCTTCGATCAGCGACTTGTACGCGTCCAGCAGTTCCATGTACTTGCCGACCATGGCGATGGTGACTTCATGCTCTGGATTGAGCTTGGCATCAACCACCTTGTCCCACTCGGACAGGTCAGCGCTGTTGCACTGCAGGCCGAAACGCTCGACGACGAAATCATCCAGGCCCTGAGCGTGCAGCATGCCCGGAATCTTGTAGATGGTGTCGGCGTCTTCCAGCGAAATCACCGCACGCTCTTCAACGTTGGTGAACAACGCGATCTTGCGACGCGAAGACACATCGACGTGATGGTCGGAGCGGCAGATCAGGACGTCTGGCTGCAAGCCGATGGAGCGCAATTCTTTAACCGAGTGTTGCGTTGGTTTGGTTTTCGTTTCGCCAGCAGTGGCGATGTACGGAACCAGCGTCAGGTGCATCAGCATGGCGCGCTTGGCGCCCACTTCGATGCGCAACTGACGGATAGCCTCGAGGAACGGTTGGGACTCAATGTCACCCACAGTACCGCCAATCTCAACCATCGCTACGTCGGCATCGCCGGCGCCCTTGATGATTCGACGTTTGATTTCGTCGGTGATGTGCGGAATCACCTGGATGGTTGCACCCAGGTAATCACCACGGCGCTCCTTGCGCAGGACGTGTTCGTAGACACGGCCCGTGGTGAAGTTGTTGTTCTGGGTCATGGTCGTGCGGATAAACCGCTCGTAGTGACCCAAGTCCAGGTCGGTCTCGGCGCCGTCATGAGTGACGAACACTTCACCGTGCTGGAACGGGCTCATGGTGCCCGGATCAACGTTGATGTAGGGGTCCAGCTTCAGCATGGTGACCTTAAGTCCCCGCGCCTCCAGGATGGCTGCCAATGAAGCCGAGGCAATGCCTTTCCCCAATGAAGAAACAACACCGCCCGTGACGAAGATGTAGCGCGTCATGAAAAACCCTAGAAGTCTGCGTTAAAGCGGTCAGAGCCGCCGGGGAAAGCGAAGGAAGGCCGAAGCCCCCAATCACCAGCATTAGTCACAGTGCACCTTTCGAAAAACTGCTGCGTTGAAACAGACCGATGGAAACCATCGGTACGATGCAAGCTACACATTTTTTTAAAATCGCCCAGCAAAGACTGCTTGGTAATCGGCAACTGCTGCAATTCTGGTGAATCTACAGAAGTTGTATCAAGAAGGGAGCGTAGTCTACCGGAAAGCCCCTTTCAGCTCAAACCTTGATCGCTCGAAGTTGGCATCCATTGTAATTGCCAGCGCCCACAGGGGCCGGAGTCCAGTCTTTCGAGGTTTGCCACCGCCAATAACTGCTCATTACGATAAAGAAGCGGCAATCTGCCACGGGCAAACAACGGCACGCCCCGCTCGTTCAGCAAGCGTTTCAGGTCGCGATGACCGCGCCCCGCCAATTCCATGACCTCTCCTCCCTGACGATAGCCCACCTGCAAAGGGCCATGCGGAATATCTCCCACAAGACGCAACTGCCCGTTATCCGGCAGCGTCAGCGGCAGATCGGGCTGATTCCAGCACAAGGGCGCATCCGGCGCACGCAACCAGTTGCCCGACAACCACCAGATCCGCCCGCCGGCCCGATGCAACTCTCCGTCGGCGAGCCCCCATACGGGCTGAGCATCATCGCGGGCATCGCGTAAGGCGTCCCACCCAGCCCAATGATCGGTATCAGGCAATTGGCCGAACGCCGTCAGCCAGTGACGCAAGGCATTGCGTTGACGTGCCGGCGAGAGACTTACGAGGGGCGCGAACGCCAGAGAGGGCAGTTCCAGCCAGCTAAACTCGCTGGCGCCGCCTGCGTGGCGCAGATCCTGCCGGGCCAACTCCTCGAGCAACCCTTGAGCCTCGGCACAATGGGCTGCGCTGCGAGCAATGCTGGCAGCAGCCTGCGGCCAGCGTCGGGTCAGGAGCGGAACGACCTCGTGGCGCAAGTAATTGCGCGAGAAGCGTGTATGGGTATTCGATGGATCTTCAATCCAGCTTAAATTGTGCTCGTGAGCGTAGGCCTCCAGCTGCGCCCGGGACACATCCAGCAAAGGCCTGAACAAGTGCCCTCCGCCCAGAGGACGCTGACGCGGCATGGCAGCCAGCCCGCTCACCCCGGCGCCACGCAACAAACGAAAAAGCAGGGTTTCAGCCTGATCATCGCGATGTTGTCCGGTAAGCAGTACGGCCTGCGCGCCTGTTGCCGCTGTAAAGGCCTGATAGCGCGCATCCCGCGCAGCACGCTCAAGGCTTGCGCCAACCTGCACCTGCACGCGCACCACCTGCAAAGGCACGTTCAGCGCGTCACACAACACCTGGCAATGACTCGGCCACGCATCAGCTTCCGCCTGGAGACCATGATGAACATGGACAGCGGTCAAGGGGGGCAATGAGTGGGTTTGACGCAATTGAGCGAGAAGGTGCAGCAAGACCGTCGAATCGAGGCCGCCGGAGAACGCAACGAGCCAGGCCTTGGCGTTGCGCCAGGGCATCAAGGCTTCTAGAAGTACTGTCGATAGACTGGACATCACACCGCCCTGCGGAAAAATCCCGGCAGCATCAAAAGCCCCTCCCCGGCCCCCCTCGCAGAGAGGAGCCCGACCGCACGCGGACTCAACATCTCCGCAAACCGGTCGCCTCTCCGTCGAGGAGAGGGCTGGGGCAAGGACTTGTCTTAATCAGAGACCGTAACTCATCAGGCGGTCATAACGACGCTTGAGCAACGCTTCGTGATCAAGTTTCTTCAGCATGTCCAGCTGTGCAATCAGGTCGCCGCGGATGGTCGCGGAGGCTGCTGCCGGGTCACGGTGCGCGCCACCCAACGGTTCGCCGATCACTTTATCGACAATACCCAGGCCTTTCAGGCGCTCAGCGGTAATACCCATCGCTTCAGCAGCGTCCGGCGCCTTGTCGGCAGTCTTCCACAGAATGGAAGCACAACCTTCGGGCGAAATGACCGCGTAAGTCGAGTACTGCAGCATGTTCAGCTGATCACACACGCCGATGGCCAGTGCACCGCCGGAGCCGCCTTCACCGATAACAGTGGCGATAATCGGTGTTTTCAAACGCGACATGACACGCAGGTTCCAGGCAATGGCTTCGCTCTGGTTGCGTTCTTCGGCATCGATACCCGGGTAAGCGCCCGGAGTGTCGATAAAGGTCAGGATCGGCATTTTGAAGCGCTCAGCCATTTCCATCAGACGGCAAGCCTTACGGTAGCCTTCAGGACGTGGCATGCCGAAGTTACGGCGTACCTTCTCGCGGACTTCACGCCCCTTCTGATGACCAATCACCATCACTGGCTGATCGTCCAGACGTGCAATACCGCCAACAATCGCGGCATCATCAGAGAAGTGGCGGTCGCCATGCAGCTCATCGAACTCGGTAAAGATGTGATCGATGTAGTCGAGGGTATATGGACGGCGTGGGTGACGGGCCAGACGGGCAATCTGCCAGCTGGTCAACTTGCCGAAAATATCTTCAGTCAGCGTTTTGCTTTTGTCTTGCAGACGAGAGATTTCATCGCTGATGTTCAGCGAATTGTCATTACCAACCAAGCGCAACTCTTCGATTTTGGCTTGCAGGTCAGCAATCGGCTGTTCGAAATCAAGAAAATTCGGGTTCATAAGCATCCGTCTTGGGTCGGCGGCAAAGCATGCCAGAAGGTTTAAAATCCAGCATTTACTGGCATTTCTAACCAAACTGGGGCAGCCGGTTGATCTGTATCGCGCCTACCTTAAGGGACAGGCGCGCTCAGGTCGAGATTAAAAATTCAGGTCGAGGTCAGGACGCGTCTTTCGCCCCTGACCGTCAACGGTATTGGAGGAAGACGTTGTCTCGCCCAAACTGGTCACGCAAGGCTTGAATCAAGCTGTCTGCCGGATCAACTCGCCAGGTCTCGCCAAACTGCAACGTAGCCCTTGCTCCTTCTCCGGTGTACTCCATCGTGATCGGGCAGGCTCCGCGATGCTGCTTGAACAAGTCGCCCAATACGCGCAATTGATCACCTTTAAGCGCGGAATGAACCACTTTCAAACGCAAACTCTCGGCCAGGCTCGTACGCGCTTCTTCCATGCTCATCACGCGTTTGACCCGCAGGCGCAGGCCGCCGGAAAAGTCGTCATTACTGACCTCGCCCTCGACCACCACCATTGCATCTGTCTGTAACAAGGATTGCGCCGAATGGAAGGCTTCAGCAAACAACGAAGCTTCAATCCGCCCCGAACGATCGTCAAGGGTGATGAAACCCATCTTGTCGCCTTTCTTGTTCTTCATCACGCGCAGGGCGATGATCATGCCGGCAACGGTCTGGGTGTCCCGGGCCGGCTTCAGGTCGATGATGCGCTGACGGGCGAAACGGCGAATTTCACCTTCGTATTCGTCGATCGGATGACCGGTCAAGTATAGGCCCAAGGTGTCTTTTTCGCCTTTCAGGCGTTCCTTGAGTGTCAGTTCCTTGGCTTTGCGATGGTTGCCATAAACGTCGGAGTCTTCTTCGACGAACAGGCCACCAAAGAGGTCGGCATGACCGCTGTCATGGGTACGGGCTGTCTGCTCTGCGGCCTTGATCGCCTCTTCCATCGCGGCCAGCAGGATCGCACGGTTCTGATCGATACTGGCCTGGTAGGCTTTGGGCTCATCATGAAAACAAGGGCCCAGACGGTCCAGTGCGCCACTGCGAATCAAACCGTCGAGCGTGCGCTTGTTGATTCGCTTGAGGTCTACCCGGGCACAGAAGTCGAACAGATCCTTGAAAGGACCGTCCTGGCGCGCTTCGGTGATTGCCTCGACCGGACCCTCCCCCACACCCTTGATGGCACCCAGACCATAAATGATCCGGCCTTCATCGTTTACCGTGAACTTGTACTCCGAGGCGTTCACGTCGGGCGCATCAAGGCGCAACTTCATCGTGCGCACTTCTTCGATCAAGGTCACGACCTTGTCGGTGTTGTGCATATCTGCCGAGAGTACCGCGGCCATGAACGGCGCAGGGTAATGCGTCTTCAGCCACGCGGTCTGGTACGACACCAGGCCGTAAGCAGCGGAGTGAGATTTGTTAAAACCATAACCGGCGAATTTTTCCACCAGGTCAAAAATGTTACCCGCCAGGTCGGCATCAATGTTGTTGTTCGCACACCCCTCAATGAAACCACCGCGCTGCTTGGCCATCTCCTCGGGTTTTTTCTTGCCCATGGCACGTCGCAGCATGTCAGCGCCGCCGAGGGTGTAACCGGCCATCACCTGCGCGATCTGCATCACCTGTTCCTGGTACAGGATGATGCCGTATGTCGGTGCCAGAACAGGCTTGAGACCTTCGTACTGGTAGTCGGAGTGCGGGTATGCCAATTCGGCACGCCCGTGCTTGCGGTTGATAAAGTCATCAACCATGCCTGACTGCAGTGGGCCCGGACGGAACAGGGCCACCAGTGCAATCAAGTCTTCCAGACAGTCGGGCTTGAGCTTTTTGATCAGCTCTTTCATACCCCGGGATTCAAGCTGGAACACCGCCGTGGTTTCGGCTTTTTGCAGCAGCTGATAAGTCGGCTTGTCGTCGAGAGGAATGAACGCGATGTCCAGCGGCGGCTCATCCACCTTGGCCCGTTCGCGATTGATGGTCTTGAGCGCCCAATCGATAATGGTCAGCGTACGCAAGCCGAGGAAGTCGAACTTCACCAGCCCCGCCGACTCAACATCATCCTTGTCGAACTGGGTGACAAGGCCACCGCCCTCTTCATCGCAGTAGATCGGTGAAAAGTCTGTCAGCTTGGTGGGAGCGATAACCACACCACCGGCGTGCTTGCCGACGTTACGCACCACGCCTTCAAGCTTGCGCGCCATTTCCCAGATTTCGGCCGCTTCTTCATCGACCTTAATGAAGTCGCGCAGGATTTCTTCCTGCTCGTAGGCTTTTTCCAGGGTCATGCCGACTTCAAAAGGAATCATCTTCGACAGACGATCAGCCAGGCCATAGGACTTGCCCTGCACCCGCGCTACGTCGCGGATTACCGCTTTGGCGGCCATCGAACCGAAGGTGATGATCTGGCTGACCGCATTGCGGCCATACTTTTCGGCCACGTACTCAATAACCCGGTCACGACCATCCATGCAGAAGTCGACGTCGAAGTCGGGCATCGATACCCGTTCAGGGTTAAGGAAACGTTCGAAAAGGAGATCGTATTCCAGTGGATCAAGGTCAGTAATCTTCTGAACATACGCCACCAGCGACCCGGCACCCGACCCTCGACCCGGGCCAACTGGCACGCCGTTACTCTTGGCCCACTGGATAAAGTCCATCACGATCAGGAAGTAACCGGGGAAGCCCATCTGGATAATGATATCCAGCTCGAAATTCAGCCGGTCTACATACACCTGACGCTTGGAGTCGTAGTCCTCGGTGGTGTCTCTGGGCAGGAGAACGCTCAGGCGCTCTTCCAGACCGTCAAAGGACACCTTGCGGAAATACTCATCGATGGTCATGCCATCGGGAATCGGGAAGTTGGGCAAAAAGTGAGTGCCCAGCTTGACGTCAATATTGCAGCGCTTGGCAATTTCAACCGAGTTTTCCAGCGCCTCAGGCAAGTCACTGAACAGTTCGGCCATTTCTTCGGCGCTTTTCAGGTACTGCTGGTCACTGTAGTTCTTGGAGCGACGCGGGTCATCAAGCGCACGGCCCTCACCAATGCAAACACGGGTCTCGTGAGCTTCGAAATCCTGCTGGCGAAGGAAGCGCACATCATTGGTCGCCACCAGAGGCGCACCGACTTTTTCAGCCAGTGCGACCGCAGCGTGCAAATGCTCTTCATCATTGGGACGCTTGGTACGCTGAACCTCCAGATAAAAGCGATCCGGGAATACCGTCATCCACTCGCGAGCCAGGGTTTCAGCCTCTTCGGTGTTACCGCTTATCAGCGCAACACCGATTTCACCCTCCTTGGCTGCCGAGAGCATGATCAAACCTTCAGCAGCCTCAGCCACCCATTCGCGCTCAATGATCACCTGCCCATTGCGCTGCCCGTCGATAAAACCACGGGAAATCAGCTCGGTCAGGTTACGGTAACCCGCACCGTTCATCGCCAGCAGACTGATGCGACTGACCGCGTTTTCCGGATCCTTGTTCGACAACCACAGATCAGCACCACAAATCGGCTTGATCCCGCCGCCCATGGCTGCTTTGTAGAATTTGACCAGAGAACACATGTTGTTCTGATCGGTCACCGCGACGGCAGGCATGTTCATGCCTGCCAGGGTTTTGATCAGCGGTTTGATCCGCACCAGGCCATCGACCAGGGAGTATTCAGTGTGCAGGCGCAGATGAACGAATGAAGCCGGCATGGTGATCCTGTCTATAAGCTTTGAGAAACAACAAGGCCCGGATTGTACCGGGCCTTGGCAAAAACATCAGCCTCGCGGCTAAACCTCGACGAGTGCTTCGCGCGCTTCGTACGCGCGACGAACCGGACCAAATGAACGCCGGTGAATCGGTGTTGGCCCCAGGCGATCAAGCGCTTCGAGGTGTACGGGAGTCGGGTAGCCCTTGTGGCCGCCAATCCCGTAGCCTGGGTATTGCTCCTCGAACGCGGCCATTTCACGGTCACGACTGACTTTGGCCAGAATCGATGCTGCAGCAATCGCTGGCACCTTACTGTCACCTTTGACAACAGCTTCAGCTGGCATTGACAGTTTGGGGCAACGATTACCATCGATCATGGCCAGTTTCGGAGTGATGCTCAACCCTTCGACAGCGCGCTGCATGGCCAGCATGGTGGCATGCAGGATATTCAGCTCATCGATCTCTTCGACTTCCGCCCGGGCAATGCACCAACTCAAGGCTTTTTCGCAAATCTCGTCATACAGCCGTTCACGACGAGCCTCGGTGAGTTTTTTCGAGTCATTCAGGCCGGCAATCGGTCGATTGGGATCAAGAATGACTGCAGCCGTCACCACAGCGCCGCACAAAGGGCCCCGCCCGACTTCATCCACGCCGGCAACCAGGTCTTCGACCAGGTTGAAGTCCAAACCGATTTGCATAGTCACTTTACTCATCAGGATTTTGCGATCAGGCCCAGCACTGCATCGGCCGCCTGATTCGAGGCGTCGAGACGCAATGTGCGATGGATCTCATCAAAGCCCCGGGTCTGCTCCTCGCCACCGTCCAGCAAAGGCAGCAGCGTTTGAGCCAGCGCCTCGGGCGTAGCGGCATCCTGCAAGAGTTCAGGCACCAACAGCCGCTGGGCAAGCAAGTTGGGCAACGACACGTAAGGGCTTTTGACCAGACGCTTGAGAATCCAGTACGTGAGTGGCGCCAAGCGATAAGCCACCACCATCGGGCGCTTGTACAACAGCGCCTCGAGGGTCGCAGTTCCGGACGCAATCAACACCGCATTACAGGCAGCCAAAGCCAGATGCGAGCGACCATCAAGCAAGGTCAGCGGCAAATCACGACCTGCGAGCAGTTGCTCGATCTGTGCACGACGCGCCGCACTGGCACACGGCAATACAAAGCGGACATCTGGCCGTGCATCACGTATTTTTTGCGCCGCATCGAGAAACAGCCCACCGAGCTTGCCAACTTCTCCGCCACGACTGCCAGGCATCAGGGCGACCAATGGCCCTGCAGGCAGCCCCAGTTCGGAACGTGCCGCGTCCCTGTCAGCCTCAAGTGGAATCGCATCGGCCAGCGAGTGACCCACGAAACGTACAGGCACGCCCTTCTCTTCGTAAAACCTGGCCTCGAAGGGGAACAACGTCAGCATCAAATCGCAGCCTTCGCGAATTTTCAGCACACGCTTCTGACGCCACGCCCACACGGACGGGCTGACGTAGTGCACGGTCTTGATCCCTGCACGACGCAATTGAAGTTCAATATTGAGGGTGAAGTCAGGGGCATCGATCCCGATAAACACATCGGGTTTCTGCTCGATCAGGCTTTTCACCAACTGCTTGCGACGCTTGAGCAGCTCACGCAAACGACCGAGCACCTCGACCAGTCCCATGACCGACAAACGCTCCATCGGGAAGCTGGAGCGCATGCCCTCAGCTTCCATCAACGGACCGCCTACACCGATAAACTCGATATCCGAATGTCGAGCCTTGAGCGCACGCATCAACCCCGAACCCAGAATGTCGCCTGAAGCTTCTCCAGCCACCAGCGCAATACGCAATCTAGCCATGACTAGCGCGTAATGCCGCGGGTGGAAGACTTAATAGACTCAACGAACGTTGCGACTTCCGGAAATTGCGCTGCGGGCTCGGCCAGCTCGGCAAGTGCCTGTTCGACTGTCAGCCCCTGGCGGTAAACCACTTTATAGGCCCGACGCAGTGCATGAATCGCATCTTCACTGAATCCACGTCGGCGCATGCCTTCGAAGTTCATGCTGCGGGCCTGGGCAGGACTGCCGAACACGGTCACAAACGCCGGAACGTCCTTGCCGATGGCCGTCCCCATGCCCGAAAAGCTGTGGGCACCAATATGGCAAAACTGATGAACCAGCGTGAAACCGGACAGGATCGCCCAGTCCCCCATATGCACATGGCCCGCCAACGCAGCGTTGTTAACCAGAATGCAATGGTTGCCAATGACACTGTCATGCCCGATATGGGCATAGGCCATGACCAGATTGTGATCACCCAGTGTCGTTTCGGCACGATCCTGGATCGTCCCGCGATGGATGGTGACGCCTTCGCGAATAACGTTGTGATCACCGATCACCAGGCGAGTTTCTTCGCCTTTGTACTTGAGATCAGGCGTGTCCTCGCCTACCGAGGAAAACTGGTAGATGCGATTGTGCTTACCGATCCTGGTCGGGCCCTTGAGAATCACATGCGGCCCAATCACTGTCCCCTCGCCGATTTCCACACCAGCGCCGATGATCGACCAAGGGCCGACCTCGACGTCGTCGGCCAAAATGGCCGTCGGATCGATGATTGCGCGAGGGTCAATCAAACTCATAGCTTGCGTTCCGCACAGATAATTTCTGCCGAGCATACAGGTTTGCCATCAACCGAAGCCTGGCACTCGAATTTCCAGATAGAACGCTTGCAGCTCAGGAACTTGGCTTCAAGGATCAACTGATCACCCGGCAACACAGGCTGACGGAAACGCAATTTGTCGGAACCGACGAAATAATAGAGGGTGCCGTCAGCCGGTTTTACGTCCAGCATCTTGAAACCGAGAATGCCAGCTGCCTGAGCCATTGCCTCAATGATCAGTACGCCAGGCATGATCGGATGCGCCGGGAAGTGACCATTGAAGAAAGGTTCGTTGATGCTGACATTCTTGTAGGCACGAATGCGCTTGTTCTCGACATCCAGATCCACCACTCGGTCCACCAGCAGGAACGGGTAACGGTGGGGCAGATATTCGCGAATCTCGTTGATGTCCATCATTTCGTGGGGAAGCCTGTAATAAAGATTGGGCGCGCGCGACTAAGGCGCGCTCCTCTAGCAAATCAAGGAAGCAAACCAGTGGCTGTGCACTCTTGATATGGAAATTGCATTAGCCTTTTGAAGAAGCTTTAACGTCAGGGGTCACTTCCCAACGTGCTTTTCCAAATGTTTCAACCGCCTTGCGATATCGTCCAGCTGGCGAATACGCGCTGCACTTTTGCGCCACTCGGCTGCCGGCTGCATCGCAGTACCGGAAGAATAAGCACCCGGCTCGGTTATCGAGTGAGTGACCATGGTCATACCGGTCAGGAAAACGTTGTCACAAATTTCGATGTGACCCACCAATCCCACCCCCCCGGCCAACATGCAGTGCTTGCCGATTTTGGTACTGCCGGAAATCCCGACACAGGCCGCCATCGCTGTATGGTCACCTACCTGCACGTTATGGGCAATCTGGATCTGATTATCCAGTTTGACGCCATTGCCGATCATCGTATCGGCCAAAGCACCGCGGTCGATGGCGGTATTGACGCCAATTTCGACATCATCACCGATGGTCACGCCACCGATCTGCGCGATCTTTTGCCAGATACCTTTTTCGTTGGCAAAGCCAAAGCCTTCACCGCCGAGCACTGCGCCCGACTGAATCACCACCCGCTTGCCGATGCGAACATCGTGATAAAGCGTCACACGCGGCGCCAACCAGCCACCCTCACCGATCTCGCAACGCGCCCCGATAAAGCAGTGGGGACCAACTGTAACGCCGGCTGCGACTCGAGCACCGCTTTCGATCACCGCAAACGCACCGATGCTCGCCATGGGGTCAACCAGGGCGTCAGCAGCAATCACCGCTGTTGGATGCACGCCAGCTGCAGCTTTGGGCTTGGGATCGAACAAATGGGAAATGCGCGCATAAGCCAGATAGGGATCAGGCACCACCAGCGCATCACCGACATAGTCCTCAGCATCAGCCGGCTTGAGCAATACAGCCCCTGCATGGCAGTCGACGAGGAATTTTCGGTATTGAGGGTTCGCCAGAAAGCTCAACTGAGCTGGGCCAGCCTCTTGTAAAGTGGCTAGCCCAGTGATTTCTCTCTCCGCAGAGCCACGCAATGTGGCCCCAAGGAACTCGGCCAATTGGCCGAGTTTAATAGTCGCAGTCATAATTACTTCAGCTGATTCATGCGCTCGATAACCTGGCGAGTGATGTCGTACTGAGGCTTGACATCAATCACAGCACCACGCTCGAACACCAGGTCAAAGGCGCCTTTCTTGATGACTGCTTCAACAGCGCTGTCCAGTTTCGGCTTCAGCTGTTTCAGCATTTCACGGTCAGCAACGGCTTTGGCTTCGTTCAGTTCCTTGGACTGGAACTGGAAGTCGCGGGCCTTTTGCTTGAATTCAAGCTCCAGACGCTCGCGCTCGCCCTGCTGCATTTTATCGCCACCCTTGACCAGACGGTCCTGAATGCCTTTTGCACTGCTTTCCAGGCTTTTCAGCTTGGTCAGTTGAGGACCGAATTTCTTCTCGGCATCCACTGCGTAGCGCTTGGCTGCATCAGATTCAAGCAGCGCCATTTGATAGTTCAGCACTGCAATTTTCATCTCGGCGAAAGCCGGAGTCGCTACCAAAACCGTAGCCAGGAGAACCAATTGAGTCAACTTACGCACGATGCACTCCTAAAAAATCCGTTGTCTGTATCTTAAGTCAGGCTTTTAGAAAGTCTGGCCGAGGGAGAATTGGAACACTTGGGTATCAGCATCGTCCGGTTTCTTGACCGGCATGGCCAGGCTGAAACTCAACGGGCCAAGCGCAGTCACCCATGTCACGCCAACACCGACAGAGCTGGCCATGTTGCTGAAACTGATATCGCAATCTTTGGTTTCACCTTTGCAGTTGGTGTCGAACACGTTACCCACATCCCAGAACACGGAAGTACGCAGGGAACGCTGGTCTTTTACGAACGGCATCGGGAACAGGACTTCAACACCACCCTGGATCTGAACGTTACCACCAAATGGCAGCGGATCTTGATCAGGGTCAGCAACGGTACCCGGGTATTTGCCCGAACTTGGCGTGCTGCGCGGACCCAGGGAGCTGTCCTTGAAGCCACGTACCGAGTTGAAACCACCGGCATAATAGTTCTCGTAGAACGGCAGGCCCGAAGTCGAACCGTAACCATCACCATAGCCCAGTTCTGTGTGTAGACGCATGGTGTAGGTGTCGGTCAACGGCTGGAACAGCTGTGCACGATAATCCAGTTTGTAGAACTGCAGGTCACTGCCCGGGATCGTCGTCTCAAGCACCAGACTTTGCGAGCTGCCACGGGTCGGCAACACGCCTTTGTTCAGCGTTGACTCGGACCAGCCGACCGACGCCTTGAAGTTCAGGTACTTGTCGCCTTCCTGGTTAACGAAATCAAAGATCTCGTCAACGGTGTAGGTCCCGGTCTTGATTTCGTCCTGCTGCACGGTCAGGCCGTAGGTCAGGCGCGAGGTATCACTGATCGGGTAGCCCATGCTGATGCCGGCACCCAGACTGTCAACCGCATAGCTTGCCACGTCGACATCAAGGTCATCGTAGTCAGTGGTACGGTAGAACGCGTTGTAACCCAGGCTCACGCCATCGGCGGTCCAGTACGGGTCAACATAGCTGAAGTTGTAGCGGCTCTGGTATTCACTGCGGGTCAAGCCGATGCTGACCTTGTTACCGGTACCCAGGAAGTTGTTCTGAGTAATCGAACCACCCAGAATAAGACCGGCGCTCTGGGCAAAACCGACGCTTGCGGTGATCGAACCCGACGCTTGCTCTTCAACAGCGTAGTTAACGTCAACCTGATCATCAGTACCCGGCACCGCTGGCGTCTCTACGTTGACTTCCTTGAAGAAGCCCAGACGTTCAAGGCGCACCTTGGACTGGTCAATCAGGTAAGTCGACGCCCAGCCACCTTCCATCTGGCGCATTTCGCGACGCAGCACTTCGTCTTCCGACTTGGTGTTGCCGCGATAGTTGATGCGGTTCACGTAAGCACGCTTGCCCGGATCGACCACAAACGTGATGGCCACGGTGTGATCTTCAGGGTTTGGCTGAGGTACACCGTTGACGTTGGCGAAGGTATAGCCTTCGTTGCCCAGGCGGCGGGTAATCAATTCAGAGGTGGTGGTCATCAGCTTGCGCGAGAACACTTGACCTGGCTGAACCAGCAATAGCGATTTGATCTGGTCTTCCGGAACCTTGAGGTCACCGCTCAGTTTCACTTCGCCGACATTGAATTTTTCGCCTTCGTTCACGTTCACCGTGATGTAGACGTTTTTCTTGTCAGGGGTGATCGATACCTGGGTCGAGGCTATATCCATGTTGATATAGCCGCGATCGAGGTAATAGGAGCGCAGACGCTCAAGGTCACCCGACAGTTTTTCACGCGCATACTTGTCGTCGTTCTTGAAGAACGACAACCAGTTGGTGGTTTTCAGCTCGAACAGGTCGACCAGGTCGTCTTCAGGAAAGACCGTGTTGCCCACCACATTGATGTGCTGGATGGCGGCCACGGTGCCTTCATTGATATTCACCTTCAACGCAACGCGGTTGCGGGGCTCGGATACCACTTCGGTATCGACCGTCGCCGAGTAGCGGCCCTGGGCAACATACTGGCGTTGCAGTTCGTTGCGCACACCCTCCAAAGTCGCGCGCTGGAAGATTTCACCTTCAGCCAGGCCCGACTGTTTCAGACCTTTCATCAGGTCATCAGTGGAGATTGCCTTGTTACCGTCAATGGTGATGCTGGAGACGGAAGGACGCTCGACAACCGTAATGACGAGCACATCGCCATCACGACCCAGTTGGATATCCTGAAAGAACCCGGTTTTGAACAACGCTCGAGTGGACTCCACCAAACGGCGGTCATCCGCTACCTCACCCACGTTCAGCGGTAACGCACCAAACACGCTGCCGGCGGAAACCCGCTGGAGCCCGTTGACACGGATATCAGAGATAGTGAAGGACTCGGCGTGAACTTCGGCGATCATCAGTACGGCGAGAACCGCAGTTAGCAGCAGACGTTTCATGAAGTCCTTTCTTATTCCAACTGGCAATAAACAAACTGCCGCAAAATGCGGCAGATTCGCAATTCAGCGAAGCGTCTACAGACGACCCAGATCGTTGACCAGGGCAAGTAACATCACCCCGACCACCAAACTGATACCAATCTGCATTCCCCAACCCTGTACCCGGTCCGACAAGGGGCGACCACGCACCCACTCAATCAGATAAAACAACAAATGCCCCCCATCCAGTACTGGTATGGGCAACAAGTTCAGAACCCCCAGGCTTATGCTCAGATAAGCCAGAAAATTCAGGAAATCCGCAACACCCGACTGGGCAGAAGCGCCCGCCACTTTAGCAATGGTTATCGGTCCACTCAAGTTTTTTACCGAGAGCTCGCCGAACAACATTTTCTTGAGTGAGTCGAGGGTCAGTACACTCATCGTCCAAGTGCGTCTGGCCCCTTCGCCGATTGCCGCAATCGGGCCAAAACTCACTTCGCGAACCATCGCTGGTGGCCAGTCGACACCTTTGACGCCGGCACCCAAATAGCCTGTTGCCGCCTTGCCCTCACCCCGAACAGCCAGCGTGACAGGAATATCGACAACCGCACCCTCGCGCTCGACGCGCAGTACAACACGCGCGCCCGGGCGCACACGAACCCAGTCCACAACCTGCTGCCAGTCTCCGATCGGTTGATCGTTCATTGCCAACAGCTTGTCACCCGACTTGAGCCCTGCTGCCTGAGCCGGCCCCTTTGAATCGAACTCTGCCAGAACGGCAGGCAGCTCCGGCCGCCACGGACGAATCCCCAGGGAAGTGATCGGGTCCGGCTCATCGGCGCCTTTCAGCCAGTCTTTCAATACCAACTGATGCGAGGCCTCGGAGCTAGAGCCCGGCTCACGCACCAACACCTGGATAGAACCCGTTTCACCCAGACGGCGAACCAGTTGCAGGTTGACGCCTGACCAGCCCGTCGTTGCCTCACCATCAATGGCAACGATTTCCTGCCCTGCAACCAGCCCCGCTTGCGCTGCCAGGCTACCGCTTTCGACTGCACCGATGACAGGCCGCACCTGCTGGCTGCCCATCATTGCCAGCACCCAGAAAAACACCATCGCCAGCATGAAGTTGGCAATAGGTCCCGCCGCGACAATAGCAATGCGCTGACCAACCGTTTTGCGGTTGAACGATTGATCGAGCTGGTGGGCCGGCACCTCACCTTCGCGCTCATCCAGCATTTTTACGTAGCCGCCCAACGGAATGGCAGCGATTACAAACTCGGTGCCCTTACGATCATGCCAGCGCAGCAAAGGTGTGCCAAAGCCCACGGAGAAGCGCAGAACCTTGACGCCGCAACGGCGCGCCACCCAAAAGTGGCCGAATTCATGAAAAGTGACCAGCACACCCAATGCGACCAGGGTGCCAACAATCATATAGAGCGCACTCATCTACTTTCTCCGCGGTCCTGTCCGGTTTCGGCAAGCATCACTTATCAGCCGTTACGACTCAACCACTGTTCAGCCAGGACTCTTGCCCGGGCATCAGCGGCAAACACCGCCTCCAGTTCATCGACCGCAGTCACAGGCTCGGTATTGAGGACATCTTCAATCACACAAGCGATCTGCGGATAACGGATACGACCCTCGAGAAAAGCGGCCACCGCCACTTCATTGGCCGCATTCAGCATCGCCGGGGCGCTGTTACCTGCCATGGCGGCCTCACGAGCCAAGCGCAGGCACGGGAAGCGCTGCTCATCAGGGCGCTGAAAGTCCAGACGGGCAACAGCAAACAGATCCAGTGGCGCGACACCCGAGTCAATACGCTCAGGCCAGGCCAGGGCATTTGAGATCGGCGTCCGCATATCCGGATTTCCGAGCTGGGCCAGCACCGAGCCATCGATATAATCGACCAGAGAGTGAATCACGCTTTGCGGATGAATGACCACTTCAACCTGATCCGGCCGAGCATCGAACAGCCAGCAGGCTTCAATCATCTCCAGCCCTTTGTTCATCATGCTGGCCGAGTCTACGGATATCTTGCGCCCCATCGACCAGTTGGGATGAGCGCACGCCTGGTCCGGCGTAACGTTTTCAAGCTCTGCCAGCGGGGTTTCGCGAAAGGGTCCGCCCGAAGCCGTCAGCAAAATACGACGAACACCCACCGGCGCCAGGCCGCGAGCGAAATCCTGCGGCAAGCACTGGAAGATCGCGTTGTGCTCACTGTCGATGGGCAGCAGGACCGAACCGCTGCGACGAACGGCCTGCATAAACAGTGCCCCCGTCATCACCAGCGCTTCTTTATTGGCCAGCAGGATTTTCTTGCCAGCACTCACCGCGGCCAGCGTTGGCCGCAAGCCTGCCGCACCGACGATGGCCGCCATGACCGCGTCGACTTCAGAGGACGACGAGATCTGGCACAAGCCCTCCTCGCCCACCAGCACTTCGGTGCTGAGCCCGGCAGCGCGCAAGCCCGCCTGCAACTGGCGCGCAGCACGCTCATCCGGCACTACCGCGACCCGCGGCCTGTGCAGCACGCACAGTGCCAGCAACTCAGCGATGCGGCTGTAACCACTCAAACCAAACACCTGATAGCGGTCAGGGTGACGCGCTATAACATCCAGGGTGCTCAGGCCTATCGAGCCCGTAGCCCCCAGAACGGTAATCTGCTGTGGTCGGCTCATGATGCTGCCATCCACAGCAACACGGCAAATACCGGAATCGCTGCAGTCAAACTGTCGATGCGATCCAGCACACCACCATGCCCGGGCAGCAGGTTACTGCTGTCTTTGATACCGGACTGGCGCTTGAACATGCTTTCTGTGAGGTCACCCACCACCGAAATCAAAACGACAACGGCAGCGCCCACCAGCGCTGCGAACATTTCAGAAGCACTCCAGCCACGCACCACGCCAACGACAGCGGTGATCAGCAGGCTTAGCAGCAACCCGCCAAACACACCTTCCCAGCTCTTGCCGGGGCTGACCTTGGGCGCGAGCTTGCGCTTGCCAAATTTGCGTCCTGAAAAATAAGCACCGATATCTGCGCCCCACACCAGAACCATCACGGCCATGATCAGCCAGTTGCCCAAAGGCATGGACTTGATCAATACCAGTCCTTGCCAGGCCGGCAGCAGGATCAACAGGCCTATCACCAGCCTGGCTGCAGCATTTGACCAGTGTACGGCCGACCGCGGAAAGGTCAGCACCAGAAAAGTAGCGACCGCCCACCAGACTACGGCAGCGCCCAACACCCAAGGCGCCAGACCAGGCACCAGATACATGACAAACAGCGCCAAGGCCACCAGCGCCGCAAAAAGCACACGGGCCGGCTGAGCATCAAAACCCGCCAGACGCGCCCACTCCCAGGCACCAAGGGTGACGACCAGGCCGATAAACAGCGCAAAGCCTCCACCCTCAAGCAGGAAAAAACCGCATAAGGCAATTGGCAGCAATATAAGTGCCGTGATGATTCTTTGTTTAAGCATTAAACCCGGGCTCCAGCCTCAACCTGCTCGCTCGTTTTACCGAAACGGCGCTGGCGAGAAGCGAAATCAGCCAATGCATTACGCATGGCTTCGTGTTTGAAGTCCGGCCAGAACAGGTCGGAGAAGTACAATTCGGAGTAGGCCAGCTGCCACAGCAAGAAATTGCTGATGCGATGCTCGCCACCTGTGCGAATACACAGATCAGGTAAAGGCAGGTCCCCCGTCACCAGACAGGTTTGCAGCAGATCAGGCGTGATGTCTTCAGGCTGCAAATGTCCAGCCTGCACCTCTCGCGCCAGACGCTGGGCCGCTTGAGCTATATCCCACTGGCCGCCGTAGTTAGCGGCGATCTGCAGCACGAAACGGCCAGGCCCGGCCGTCATGGCCTCCGCTTCGCGCATCGCCTTTTGCAAGTCGGGATGAAAGCGCGAGCGGTCACCAATGATCCGCAGGCTGATGTTGTTGTCATCGAGACGCTTGGTCTCACGACGCAAGGCCACGAAGAACAAGTCCATCAAGGCACTGACTTCGGCCTCGGGACGCTGCCAGTTCTCACTGGAAAACGCGAACAAGGTGAGCACCTCGACCTTGGCCTTGGCGCACACTTCAATCACGGCACGAACCGCATCCACACCCGCCTTATGCCCTGCAACACCTGGCATAAAGCGTTTTTTCGCCCAGCGATTATTACCGTCCATGATGATCGCGACGTGGCGCGGTACCGATGTTGGCTCAGCCTGCTTGGTCTTTTCCATAAAACGCCCTGACCCTTATACGGCCATCAGGTCCGCTTCTTTCTGCTTGGTGGCAACTTCGATTTCAGCCACAGCCTTGTCGGTCAGCTTCTGAACATCATCAGCCGCACGACGTTCTTCGTCTTCGCTGATTTCCTTTTCTTTGACCAGGTCTTTCAACTGGCTCAATGCGTCGCGACGGATGTTGCGCACGGCAATCCGGCAGTCTTCTGCAGCGTCACGTGCCTGCTTGGCGAACACCTTACGGGTTTCTTCAGTCAGGGCCGGCATGGAGATCAGCAGCAATTCGCCCAGGTTGGTCGGATTGAGGTTCAGGCCGGCACTCTGGATGGCCTTGTCGACGGCCGCGAGCATGTTGCGCTCGAACGCCACGACTTGCAGCGTGCGGGAGTCCTTGACGGTCACGTTGGCAACCTGGCTGATCGGGGTGTCGGCGCCGTAGTAAGGCACCATCACGCTCCCCAGAATGCTCGGGTGAGCCTTGCCGGTACGAATCTGGCCAAATGCATGGGCCAGAGACTCCAGCGACTTTTTCATGCGCTCTTGAGCGTCTTTTTTGATTTCGTTGATCATTGTTGACCTTCCTCGATCAGAGTGCCTTCAGCGCCGCCATGGACAATATTAAGCAGGGCGCCCGGCTTGTTCATATTAAATACACGCAATGGCATTTTATGGTCACGGCACAAGCAAATAGCCGTCAGGTCCATTACGCCCAGTTTGCGATCCAGTACTTCATCGTAAGTCAGATGATCGAACTTCTCGGCATGCGGGTCTTTGAATGGATCAGCGGTATATACGCCGTCTACCTTGGTCGCCTTAAGCACCACATCAGCATCGATTTCAATGGCACGCAAACAGGCGGCAGAGTCCGTAGTGAAGAATGGATTACCAGTGCCTGCTGCGAAGATCACCACGTCCTTGGCATTCAAGTGACGCATGGCCTTGCGACGATCGTAATGATCGGTCACACCCACCATGGAAATCGCCGACATAACGATGGCAGAGATATTCGCACGTTCCAGCGCGTCGCGCATGGCCAGGGCGTTCATCACGGTTGCCAGCATCCCCATATGGTCGCCGGTGACACGATCCATCCCTGCCGCGCTCAACGCTGCGCCACGGAACAGGTTGCCCCCGCCGATCACCAACCCTACCTGAACGCCGATACCGACCAACTGGCCAACTTCCAGTGCCATGCGATCAAGGACCTTCGGGTCGATCCCGAACTCTTCAGAGCCCATCAGGGCTTCGCCGCTTAGCTTGAGTAGAATGCGTTTATAGCGAGCTTGATAACCACTGCCCTGCTGAGCCATTGCGAATCTCTCCTGCCGCGTTTTATAAATAATCTGTGCGAGGTCATTTTCAACCGCGCTTACTCTAGCTGGCACTGCACAGCAGCACCATCGGAACACGATTTTGCCATCCGGTTCCGCGGGAAAGGTAAAAGCCCCTCCCATTTGAAAAGAGGCTGCGCGCGTGAGCGGGCAGCCTCTTCGGGTCGACAGTTGTAAACCGTCTTACTTCTGGCTTGCAGCCACTTGAGCAGCAACTTCTGCAGCGAAGTCATCAACTGGCTTCTCGATGCCGTCGCCTACTTTGAAGTAGGTGAAGGAAACGATTTCAGCGCCGGCTTTCTTGGCCAGGTCGCCGACTTTAACTTCCGGGTTCTTAACGAAAGCTTGTTCAACCAGGCTGGCTTCGGCGAGGAACTTGCTGATACGACCAGCAACCATTTTCTCTACGATTTCAGCAGGCTTGCCTTTGATCTTGTCTTCGTTGAGGCTGATGAACACGGCTTTTTCGCGCTCGATAGCTTCAGCGGAAACTTCGCTAGGCAGCAGGAACTCTGGGTTGCTTGCCGCTACGTGCATGGCGATGTCTTTGGCCAGCTCGGCGTCACCGCCGTTCAGCGAAACAACAACACCGATTTTGTTGCCGTGCAGGTAAGCGTTTACAACGTCACCTTCAACACGCACCAGACGGCGAATGTTCACGTTCTCGCCAACTTTGGCAACCAGCGCTTCACGAGCAGGCTCTTGAGCGGCGATCAGCGGAGCTGCGTCGGTCAGTTTGTCTGCGAACGCTTTTTCAACGCTGTCGTTTACGAAGTTTTTGAAGTCATCTTGCAGAGCCAGGAAGTCGGTTTGCGAGTTGACTTCAAGGATGACGGCAGCTTTGCCATCTTCCGAAACCTTAACTGCGATAGCGCCTTCAGCAGCAACGTTGCCTGCTTTTTTGGCAGCCTTGATGGCGCCCGAAGCACGCATGTCATCAATGGCTTTTTCGATGTCGCCGCCAGCCTTGGTCAAGGCTTTCTTGCAATCCATCATGCCTTCGCCGGTACGCTCACGCAGTTCTTTAACCAACGCTGCAGTAATCTCTGCCATTTCAAAATTCCTCTTGGATAGGTTTTCAACCATTCCACCCGAGCGAACGGGCGTTCAATTCGTGTGAAGCCCACCTCGATTGCACCTGCAAACCGCGACTGGATACAGCAACAGCAAGTACAGGGCCAACAAATGGATTTCGAGGTGGCAAAAAGGGGGCCAAGCCCCCTTTTTGCGTACTGAGTAAACGCTAGGCGTTAATTACTCAGCCTTCAACTACCGCTGCAGCTGGAGCTTCTTCGACGAAAACGTCGGTGCCGCCAGCAACATGGTTACGGCCTTTGATCACAGCATCAGCCATCGCACCCATGTACAGCTGGATAGCGCGGATTGCGTCATCGTTACCCGGGATGATGTAGTCAACACCTTCTGGGCTGCTGTTGGTATCGACAACGCCGATTACCGGGATGCCCAACTTGTTAGCTTCGGTGATCGCGATACGCTCGTGGTCAACGTCGATAACGAACAGAGCGTCTGGCAGACCGCCCATGTCCTTGATACCACCCAGGCTACGATCCAGCTTTTCCAGGTCGCGAGTGCGCATCAGCGCCTCTTTCTTGGTCAGCTTGGCGAAAGTACCGTCTTCTGCCTGCACTTCAAGGTCACGCAGACGCTTGATGGAAGCACGGATGGTTTTGAAGTTGGTGAGCATGCCGCCCAACCAGCGGTGATCCACGTACGGCGAACCGCAACGTGCTGCTTCTTCAGCAACGATCTTGCCAGCCGAACGCTTGGTGCCAACGAACAGGATCTTGTTTTTGCCCTGGGCCAGACGCTCTACGAAAGTCAGAGCTTCGTTGAACATTGGCAGGGTTTTTTCAAGGTTGATGATGTGAATCTTGTTACGCGCGCCAAAGATGTATTTACCCATCTTCGGGTTCCAGTAACGGGTTTGGTGACCGAAGTGCACACCGGCCTTCAGCATATCGCGCATGTTGACTTGGGACATGATAGTTCCTTAATAAGTCGGGTTAGGCCTCCACGTATCCCAATGACCAACCAGCAGCTTCGAGCTGAAGGCACCCAGGTCATCGTGTCGACACGTGTGTGGGTTTGAGCTCAGCGGGCTATACCCGGAAAGCGGCGCATTTTATACCACAAGATGCGCTAAAAACGAAACACAGATTCTGTGTTTATTCCATGCCCTTTTGCGCAAGGCTTGGAATAGGGCCAGAATGCCCCATTCTATTAAGAGAAGCGATGGCGAGAGGCTCATGATTCAGGCCGACCGTCTGTTAGAATCGCATTTTTATGGCGGTGCGCAGGCCAGAGCCTTGCCTCGCACCCGCAACCCTGATGATGAGCGCTACCGCGCGAAGAGAGCCCGAATGACCGTCACCCTCAAAACGCCCGAGGACATCGCAAAAATGCGTATCGCCGGCAAACTGGCCGCCGAAGTCCTGGAAATGATCGCCGAACACGTCAAGCCTGGCGTTACCACCGAGGCACTGGACCGCATCTGTCACGACTACATCGTCAATGTGCAGCAAGCCATTCCTGCCCCGCTCAACTACAAAGGTTTTCCGAAGTCGATCTGCACCTCGATCAACCACGTGGTTTGCCACGGCATCCCGTGTGACAAGCCGCTGCGCGACGGCGACACCCTGAACATCGATGTCACGGTCATCAAGGATGGCTACCACGGTGACACCAGCCGCATGTTCCATGTGGGCACAGTACCGGTATGGGCCGAGCGCCTGTCGAAAGTGACCCAGGAATGCATGTACAAGGCCATCGAACTGGTCAAGCCAGGCTGCCGCCTGGGCGATATCGGCGAAGTGATCCAGAAGCACGCCGAAAAGAACGGTTTTTCGGTAGTTCGCGAGTTCTGCGGACACGGCATCGGCAAGGTATTCCATGAAGAGCCGCAGATCCTGCACTACGGCCGCGCGGGCACCGGTATGGAGCTGAAAGCGGGCATGACCTTCACCATCGAGCCGATGATCAATCAGGGCAAGGCCGACACCAAGGTACTGGGCGATGGCTGGACCGCCATTACCAAGGACCGCAAACTGTCCGCTCAGTGGGAGCACACCCTATTGGTGACCGAGACCGGCTACGAGATATTCACCCTGCGCAGCGATGACACCATCGCGCGCATGTCGGCCTGATCCCTCTATAGATATTTTCTATAAACAAAAGCAATCGCCCCAAGGAAAGCCAATCGATGCCGCAGGTGGATCCCGAACTTTTTGACCGCGGCCAGTTCCAGGCCGAACTGGCATTAAAGGCAAGTCCCATTGCCGCTTTCAAAAAGGTGATCCGCCAGGCGCGCGAGGTGCTCGACCAGCGCTTTCGCGCTGGTCGCGATATTCGCCGCCTGATTGAAGACCGCGCCTGGTTTGTCGACAACATCCTGCAACAGGCGTGGGACCAGTTCAACTGGTGCAACCAGGCCGATATCGCCCTGGTTGCTGTCGGTGGCTATGGCCGGGGCGAATTGCACCCCTACTCTGATATCGACCTGCTGATCCTGCTGGACAAGGCCGATCACGAGCTATTCCGCGACTCCATCGAACGTTTCCTGACGCTGCTCTGGGACATTGGCCTGGAAGTGGGTCAAAGCGTGCGCTCGGTGGATGAATGCGCCGAGCAAGCCCGCGCCGATCTGACCATCATCACCAACCTGATGGAAAGCCGTACAGTTGCCGGCCCGGAGCGCTTGCGCCAACGCATGCTGGACGTCACCAGCACGGCACACATGTGGCCCAGCAAGGACTTCTTCCTGGCCAAGCGCGCCGAACAAAAAGCCCGCCACCACAAGTACAACGACACCGAGTACAACCTGGAACCCAACGTCAAGGGTTCGCCCGGCGGCTTACGCGACATCCAGACCATCTTGTGGGTAGCCCGTCGCCAGTACGGCACGCTGAATCTGCGCGCACTGGCGGGCGAAGGCTTCCTGGTCGAAAGCGAGCACGCCCTGCTCGCGTCCTCGCAAGAGTTCCTGTGGAAGGTCCGCTACGCCCTGCACATGCTTGCCGGGCGCGCTGAGGATCGCCTGCTGTTTGACCATCAACGCAGCATTGCCGAACTGCTCGGCTTTACCGGCGAAGACACCAAACAGACCATCGAAAACTTCATGCAGCAGTACTACCGGGTGGTCATGAGCATTGCTCAGCTCAGCGACCTGATCATCCAGCACTTCGAAGAAGTCATTCTGGCGCCGGAGGACGAGGCGCCACCCGTACCGCTGAATTCACGCTTTCAGCTGCACGATGGCTATATCGAGGCCACCAGCGATCATGTGTTCAAGCGCACCCCGTTTGCCATGCTCGAGATCTTCCTGCTGATGGCCCAGCACCCCGAAATCAAGGGCGTGCGCGCCGACACCATTCGCTTGCTGCGCGAACATCGCTACCTGATCGACGACGACTTCCGTAACGACATTCGCAATACCAGCCTGTTTATCGAGCTGTTCAAATGCAAGATCGGCATTCATCGCAACCTGCGCCGAATGAACCGTTACGGCATCCTTGGCCGCTACCTGCCTGAATTCGGCTTTATCGTCGGGCAAATGCAGCACGATCTGTTTCATATTTATACCGTCGATGCACACACACTGAACCTGATCAAGCACCTGCGAAAGCTGCAATACACCCAGACATCCGAGAAATTCCCGCTGGCCACCAAGCTGATGGCCAAGCTGCCAAAACCTGAGCTGATCTATCTCGCCGGGCTGTACCACGACATCGGCAAGGGGCGCCACGGCGACCACTCAGAGATTGGCGCAATCGATGCCGAAGCCTTCTGCATTCGCCATCATCTGCCGCAGTGGGATACCCGCCTGATTGTCTGGCTGGTACAAAACCACCTGGTCATGTCGACGACTGCCCAGCGCAAGGATCTGTCGGACCCGCAAGTCATCCATGACTTCGCCCAGACCGTGGTCGATGAGACCCGTCTCGATTATCTTTATGTGCTGACGGTCGCCGATATCAACGCCACCAACCCGACACTGTGGAATTCATGGCGTGCCAGCCTGTTGCGCCAGCTCTACACCGAGACCAAGCGCGCCCTGCGCCGCGGCCTGGAAAACCCGGTGGATCGCGAAGAACAAATCCGCCAGACCCAAAGCGCAGCGCTGGATATCCTGGTGCGCGGCGGCAACGACCCGGATGACGTCGAACAACTTTGGTCGCAACTGGGTGACGACTACTTCCTGCGTCATACCGCCGGCGACGTGGCCTGGCACACCGATGCCATCCTGCAGCAGCCTGTAGAGGGTGGCCCGCTGGTATTGATCAAGGAAACCACCCAGCGCGAATTCGAGGGCGGCACCCAGATCTTCATTTATGCGCCTGACCAACACGACTTTTTCGCCGTGACCGTGGCCGCCATGGACCAGCTCAACCTGAACATTCATGATGCCCGCATCATCACGTCCAGCAGCCAGTTCACCCTCGATACCTACATCGTGCTCGACAACGACGGCGATTCGATCGGCAATAACCCTGTGCGCATCGAGAAGATCCGTAAAGGCCTGACCGAAGCCCTGCGCAATCCGGATGATTACCCGAACATCATCCAGCGCCGGGTACCACGCCAGCTCAAGCATTTTGCCTTCGCCCCCCAAGTGACAATTCACAACGATGCCCAGCGCCCAGTCACCGTCCTCGAGCTCAGCGCCCCTGACCGCCCGGGCCTGCTGGCGCGCATCGGAATGATTTTCCTGGAGTTCGATCTGTCGCTGCAAAATGCCAAGATCGCAACACTGGGCGAGCGCGTAGAAGACGTATTCTTCATAACCGACGCAAACAACCAGCCGCTGTCTGACCCTCAACTGTGCATGCGCTTGCAGGAAGCCATCGTCGAGCATCTGACCGTCCACCAAGACTCAACCACCGAACCCTGGCGCCTGAGCATCTAACCGCCGCCGAGTGAGACCCGCACCCGATGAATAACGCTCTAAAACAGCTACAGCCTTATCCGTTCGAAAAACTGCGCGCCCTGCTTGGCAGCGTACAGCCCAACGCCGGCAAGCGTCCGATTGCGCTGTCGATCGGCGAACCCAAGCACCGCTCCCCGGCGTTCGTGGCCAAGGCCCTGGCCGACAACCTCGACCAGATGGCGGTCTATCCGACCACTCTTGGCATTGCAGGCTTGCGCGAAGCCATTGCCGGCTGGGCCGAACGCCGTTTTGACGTCCCCAAGGGCTGGCTGGACCCGGCACGTTCGATTTTGCCGGTCAACGGTACCCGTGAAGCCCTGTTCGCCTTCACCCAAACCGTAGTCAATCGAGGCGAAGACGCGCTGGTGATCAGCCCGAACCCGTTTTATCAGATCTACGAAGGTGCGGCCTTCCTTGCCGGGGCCAAGCCGCATTACTTGCCATGCCTGGCAGAACACGGCTTCAACCCGGACTTCGATGCGGTTTCGGCCGAGACCTGGAAGCGCTGCCAGATCCTGTTCCTCTGCTCACCTGGCAACCCGACAGGCGCCCTGATCCCGCTCGACACCCTGAAAAAGCTGATCGCACTGGCTGACGAACACGACTTCGTAATTGCCGCCGACGAATGCTACAGCGAGCTGTATTTCGATGAGCAAACGCCGCCGGTCGGCCTGCTGAGCGCCTGCGTTGCCCTGGGGCGCCAGGACTTCAAGCGCTGCGTGGTGTTCCACAGCCTCTCCAAGCGTTCAAACTTGCCAGGCCTGCGTTCGGGTTTCGTGGCGGGTGATGCCGAGATCCTCAAGGCCTTCCTGCTGTACCGCACCTATCACGGTTGCGCCATGCCGGTTCAAACCCAGCTGGCGAGCATTGCAGCCTGGAGCGACGAAGCGCACGTACGTGAAAACCGCGACCTGTACCGCGAGAAGTTCGATGCAGTGCTGGCGATTCTGGCACCGGTACTCGACGTTCAACGCCCGGATGGCGGTTTTTATCTGTGGCCAAGGGTTGAAGGAGATGATGCTGCCTTCTGTCGCGACCTGTTTGTCGAAGAGCACGTCACCGTAGTGCCGGGTTCCTACCTGTCCCGCGAGGTCGATGGTTTCAACCCCGGGGCCGGACGCGTGCGCATGGCTCTGGTAGCGCCACTGGAAGAATGCGTTGAAGCCGCCGAACGGATTCGCGACTTTATTCAGCGTCGCCGCTAAACGCCGCCTCATCAGGCAACCGCTGCCGCAAGTTCGCTGCGCGCCCCCTGCGCAGCCTTCGGCAGCGGTTACAGAATCACCCAGCATCCGCAGTAGCAGAACACAGGGGGCGCTGCTATTTACCCGCTCCCAGGTTTGCCTCGCTTAAATCCAGGTCGCGCAGAATCTCGCTCAGCACTTCATCGCCGATCTCGTGATGCCGACGCAGGCTGTACAGTTCCAGTCGCTGGGCCCGCAGTGCCTTGAGGCGCAGGCGGTTTTCCAGGTGGTTCATCTGCGACGCCAGCGCTTGTGCTTCGGCCGAGCCGTTGAAAACATCCAGCTGATGCCGGTATTCGGACATGATCCGCGCCTTCATCTCTGCCGCCAATGCCGATTGCGCTGCATCCTGGGCAACTTGCGGCTCGGTCACGTCTTCAACTTCCAATGCATGGATCGCAGCCTCGGCCGTGCGCCGCCAGGCTTCGCGGACCTCGTTGCGCATAGCATCGTCCGGGCTCTTTGTAATGCCGCGCAACAGTAACGGCAACGCAATACAGGCCGATACCAGCGACAACAGAATCACACCCGCGGCAATGAAGATCAGCAAATCCCGCTCCGGAAAATCCACGCCCTTGCTGATCAGCAACGGCACCGACATCACACCGGCCAGAGTCACGGCCCCGCGTACTCCACCAACCGTCAACAACCAGCAGGAGCGTGCGGTCGGCACCATCGTCAGCGCACCCTTGCCGCGCCAGCGGCGCAGCAGCCCGGACAGCCGCCAGATGCTTTGCACCCAGATAAAACGCAGCGCCAGCAACACCAGGAAGATCACCACCACATCCAGGCAGCGATACATCAAGGTGAGCCACAACGTAGTTTCATGACTGACCACCGCTTTGATGATGTTTGGCAGCTGTAAGCCCAACAGCAAGAAAATAAGACCGTTGAAGGCAAACTCCAACAATCCCCACACACTGCGGTTAAGCAAACGGGTACTGGTCTGGCGCGGCAACAGATCAAGCCAGCTCTGCATCATGCCCGCTGCCACCGCAGACAAAATGCCCGATGCACCCAGGCGTTCAGCCAGTACATAAGCGGCGAATGGCAACAGCAACATGAACACCACATGGGTGGCCGGGTCATCCCAGCCGCGGCCGATCATCCAGGCACGCATGCGCCCCACCAGCCAGCTCAGCGCCACCCCGATCGCCAGCCCGCCGCATGCCACCAGTACAAACGTCAGGCTGGCGTTGGCCAACGAGAAGACTCCGGTCACCGCTGCCGCCAGTGCGAACTTGAAGGTCACCAGACCCGACGCGTCGTTCATCAAGGCTTCGCCCTGAAGCATATGCATCAACGGGGCCGGCAGGCGATTTTGCGAAATGGCCGACACCGCCACGGCATCGGTCGGAGATAAAACCGCAGCCAGCGCGAACGCCACCGGCAGAGGGATGGACGGCAAGAGCCAATGAATGAAGTAGCCGGCCCCCACCACGGTAAACAGCACCAGCCCTACCGCCAGGGTCAAAATTGGCCCGCGCAAGCGCCAGAACTCTCGTTTGGGCATGCGCCAGCCATCCGAAAACAACAGCGGCGGCAAGAACAGAAACAGGAACAGCTCAGGGTCCAGTGCAACGTGCAGACCCAGGGTCGGCCAGGCCAGCAGTGCGCCAGCTGCAATCTGTACCAAAGGCAAAGGCAAAGGAATCAAGCGCCCTAACAAGCGTGAGACGCCCACCAGCATCAGCATGATAAGGACGGTATAAGCGGTTTGCATATAAGCGGGATTCCTGAACAATCAACTTTAAAATAAACATAAGCAGTTACAGTTTTTCATGGACTGCATAATAACCTTTAAGCGCATAAGTCGAGCCTGAACAAAAGTAGCAGTGCGACGACATGTCACAAGAGCATGCCAAGCTTGCAGCTAGCCACGCCCTGACGCGCTGCTCATGGCATAATCCGCGATCGACTGTTCAACGCATATCCAAAGGAGGGGCAATTCAGTGACCGATTCGAGCAAGACGTTGCACCTTTTCGGCATCAAAGCCTGCGACACCATGAAAAAAGCTCGCACCTGGCTCGATGAACATGCAGTGCGCCATGATTTCCATGACTACAAGACCAGTGGCATTGATCGCGATCATCTGACCCAATGGTGCAATGAGCACGGTTGGCAAGTGGTGCTCAATCGGGCCGGAACAACCTTTCGCAAACTCGACGACGAACGCAAAGCCGATCTCGACCAGGCGAAAGCCATTGAACTGATGCTCGCCCAACCCTCGATGATCAAGCGCCCCGTGCTGGATCTCGGTGACAAAACCCTGATTGGCTTCAAGCCAGATCTTTATGCGGCGGCCCTTCTTTAAGCCCGAGAGCTGAAGCTCGCCCATTTATTTTTGTAAGAGGTAATTGCATGTCTACTACCCTGTTCAGCGCAGCCTTCGGTGTCGGCACCCAGAACCGTCAAGGTGCATGGCTGGAAGTGTTTTACGCCCAACCGTTGATCAACCCGTCGGCCGAGCTGATCGAAGCCATTGCGCCTATCCTGGGCTACACCGGCGGCAATCAGGCAATCACCTTCACTACCGCACAAGCGGCACAAATGGCTGAAATCGCAAAAGCCTTTGACGCCACTCAAGCTGCGCTGCTGACGCGTCTTGCCGAAAGCCACAAGCCGCTGGTCGCCACGTTGCTGGCTGAAGATGCCGCCCTGACCTCGACACCCGAGGCTTACCTCAAGCTGCACCTGCTGTCCCATCGCCTGGTCAAGCCTCACGGCCTGAGCCTTGCCGGTGTATTCCCGCTGTTGCCTAACGTGGCCTGGACCAGCCAGGGCGCCATCGATCTGGGCGAGCTGGCCGAGCGTCAACTCGAAGCCCGCCTGCGTGGCGAACTGCTGGAAGTGTTCTCGGTCGACAAGTTCCCGAAAATGACCGACTACGTGGTTCCGGCCGGTGTACGCATCGCTGACAGCGCACGTATTCGCCTGGGCGCCTACATCGGCGAAGGCACCACCGTCATGCACGAAGGTTTCGTCAACTTCAACGCCGGCACCGAAGGTCCGGGCATGATCGAAGGCCGCGTATCCGCGGGCGTATTCGTGGGCAAGGGTTCCGACCTGGGCGGCGGTTGCTCGACCATGGGCACCCTGTCGGGCGGCGGCAACATCGTGATCAAGGTCGGCGAAGGCTGCCTGATCGGCGCCAACGCCGGCATTGGTATCCCGCTGGGCGATCGCAATACCGTTGAGTCCGGCCTGTATGTAACGGCCGGTACCAAAGTGGCCCTGCTGGACGAAAACAACCAGTTGGTCAAAGTTGTCAAAGCCCGTGACCTGGCCGGACAACCCGACTTGCTGTTCCGTCGCAACTCGGAAACCGGCGCTGTGGAATGCAAAACCCACAAGTCGGCCATCGAATTGAACGAAGCACTGCACGCTCACAACTAAGCGTTTATCTGCCACTGCCGGGACCAGCTTCTGGTCCCGTCATCAGAGCCCGGACCCCATGCTTCTGCCTTCTCCCTGGCGCGCTGACTTCCCTGCCATCGCTGCCTTGCAACGTCAGGACCAGACTTATCTGGACAACGCTGCAACCACGCAAAAACCCCAAGCCCTGCTCGACGCACTGACGCACTACTACGCCAGCGGCGCCGCCAATGTGCACCGAGCCCAACATTTGCCGGGCGCTCATGCGACCCAGGCGTTTGAAAACACCCGCCATAAAGTG
Organism: Pseudomonas taetrolens; assembly: GCF_900475285.1. Lineage (NCBI taxonomy): Bacteria > Pseudomonadati > Pseudomonadota > Gammaproteobacteria > Pseudomonadales > Pseudomonadaceae > Pseudomonas > Pseudomonas taetrolens. Next base: position 3,706,747 of record NZ_LS483370.1, read on the forward strand.
AAGCACTGGATCAATGCCGGCGACAGCGGGCAGATTATCTTCACCCACGGTGCCACCTCGGCACTGAACCTTCTGGCCTATGGGCTGGAACACCAATTCAAAGTGGGCGACGAGATTGTCATCAGCGCCCTAGAACACCACGCCAACCTCCTGCCGTGGCAACAACTGGCCCTGCGTAAAGGCTTGACGCTGGTGGTACTGCCCCTGGATGCCGACGGCGTGATCGATCTCGACGCAGCGGCACAGCTGATCACTCCTCGCACCCGCTTGCTGGCCGTCAGCCAACTGTCCAACGTCCTCGGCGTATGGCAGCCGCTGCCTGCCCTGCTGGCCCTGGCCAAGGCGCAGAACGCGCTGACGGTCGTCGACGGTGCCCAGGGCATCGTGCACGGGCGCCATGACGTACAGGCGCTGGGTTGCGACTTTTACGTATTCTCCAGCCACAAGCTGTATGGCCCCGACGGGCTTGGCGTGCTGTTTGGCCGCCATCCAGCTCTGGCCCGCCTGCAGCATTGGCAGTTCGGTGGTGAAATGGTGCAGGACGCTGATTACCACCACGCAACCTTTCGCCCTGCTCCGCTGGGCTTCGAGGCCGGTACTCCGCCGATAGCCAGCGTTATCGGACTGGGGGCGACCCTCAGTTATCTGGCAACCCTTGATCAGGCCGCAATTGAAGCTCACGAAGCCGCACTGCACGGGTATCTGGTCGACGGGTTAAAACAACGCCAGGGCGTTCGCCTGCTGGGCTCGCCACAGCTGGCGCTGGTCAGCTTTGTGGTCGAGGGCGTGCATAACGCCGATCTGGCGCACCTGCTGACCGAACAAGGGATTGCCGTACGCGCCGGGCACCACTGCGCAATGCCACTGCTCAAAGGTTTTGGCCTCGCAGGCGCGATCCGCGTATCGCTGGCGCTGTACAACGATTCTGAAGATCTGGAGCGTTTCTTCGATGCGCTTGATCAGGCACTGGAGTTGCTGCAATGACCTTGCCCCAGGAAGCCCAGGCCGCACTCGAAAGCTTTGAACACTGCTCTGGTTGGGAGCAACGTGCCCGGCTGCTGATGCAATGGGGACAACGCCTGCCCGAGTTGAGCGACGCCGACAAAACCGAAGCCACTCGCGTGCAGGGTTGTGAGAGTCAGGTGTGGTTGGTGGGTGAGCTAAAGGATGGTCACTGGCAATTCGCTGCCAGCAGCGATGCGCGATTGATCCGGGGCTTGATCGCATTGCTGCTGGCACGGGTCAATGGCTTGAGCACCGAACAACTGCAGCAGGTCGACGTGCCCGACTGGTTCAACCAACTGGGCCTCAGCCGCCAACTTTCACCCTCGCGCAGCAACGGGCTGAATGCCGTGCTGCAGCGGATGCGGGAATTGGCGCTCGCCTAACCCCCTCAACCCTCTCCCGGGAGAGGGTTGTGTTTTGGTTTAACCCGCTCCGAAGGCCGCCGCACGCCAGCCACGATCTTGTCCACCGCCTTGGTGGCCGCGACCATGCCAAAGGTGGCCGTCACCATCATCACCGCGCCAAACCCGCTGGCGCAGTCCAGCTTCACGCCATCGCCAACAAAGCTTTTCTGCAGGCAAATACTGCCATCCGGCTTGGGGTAGCGCAGTTGCTCAGTGGAGAACACGCACGGCACGCTGTAATGACGTGTCACGGTGCGTGAAAACCCGTAGTCGCGACGCAGGGTCGAACGCACCTTCGAGGCCAATGGATCGTTGAAAGTGCGGTTCAGATCGCAGACCTGAATCAGCGTCGGATCGATTTGCCCGCCCGCGCCGCCCGTGGTGATGATCTGAATCTTGCGGCGCTTGCACCAGGCGATCAGTGCAGCCTTGGCATTGACGCTGTCAATGCAGTCGATCACACAATCTATGTTCGGGGTGATGTACTCGGCCATGGTTTCACGGGTGACGAAATCAGCCACTTCGTGGACAACACAGTCCGGATTGATCTGGCGCAGACGCTCAGCCATCACCGCTACCTTGTCCCGACCAATGGTCGTACTCAAGGCGTGCAGCTGGCGATTGCTGTTGCTGACGCAGACATCGTCGAGGTCAAACAACGAAATCTCGCCCACACCGCAGCGGGCAATGGCTTCTGCCGCCCACGACCCCACACCGCCCACGCCGACGATAGCGACGTGCGCGGCACGCAGCCGTTCCAGGCCTTCCAAGCCATATAACCGGGCTACGCCGGCAAACCGTGGATCTTCTGTACTCATGACCAACACCCCAAAAACCGGCGCGCATTATAGAGGCGTGACGTGTCGTTTAGTATCTTTCCTGCGGTTCATGCGACCAAGCCTGCTTTAATACTCTATTGAGCAGCCTGACAAGCCTCCCAAGAAACAAACAAGAACATCAGCGAGCGGGGCACACGCATCCGGCGCCTCCCCTCCGCTGTACGGTACGTCAGATCGCAGTGTAGGATGCGCGCCGTCTGGCAACTGCCGACCGACCTTCGTTCCACTCCCTTTGGAACCCGAAATAGTTATGTCATCGCGTAAATTTGGACTCAACCTGGTGGTGGTACTGGCCATCGCCGCACTCTTTACCGGATTCTGGGCGCTCATCAATCGCCCGGTCTCGGCGCCTGACTGGCCCGATCAAATCTCCGGCTTTTCGTACTCGCCCTTCCAGCAAGGTCAGTACCCGCAGAAAGATCAGTTTCCGTCCGACGACGAAATGCGTCGTGATCTGGAAATTCTGAGCAAACTGACGGACAACATTCGGACCTATTCGGTCGACGGCACGCTCGGTGATATCCCCAAGCTGGCGGAAGAGTTCGGTCTGCGGGTCACCCTGGGGATCTGGATCAGCCCGGACCAGGAACGCAATGAGCGCGAAATTCAAAAAGCCATCGAACTGGCCAATAACTCGCGCAGCATCGTGCGGGTCGTGGTGGGCAACGAAGCCCTGTTCCGTGAAGAAATCACCCCTGAAGAGCTGATCGTGCTGCTGGATCGTGTCCGGGCTGCGGTCAAGGTGCCGGTGACTACCTCCGAGCAATGGCACATATGGGAAAAATACCCGCAACTGGCCAGCCACGTTGACCTGATTGCCGCGCACATCCTGCCCTATTGGGAATTTATCCCCATGGACCAGGCTGGCGAGTTTGTACTCGATCGCGCCCGTGACCTGAAAAAAATATTCCCGAAAAAACCGCTGCTGCTCTCGGAGGTTGGCTGGCCGAGCAACGGTCGCATGCGCGGTGGCGCCGATGCCACGCCGGCCGATCAGGCGGTCTACCTGCGCACGCTGGTCAATACCCTGAACCGCCGTGGCTATAACTACTTTGTGATCGAGGCGTTCGACCAGCCGTGGAAAGCCAGTGACGAAGGTTCTGTGGGCGCCTATTGGGGCGTTTACAACGCTGCGCGCCAGCAAAAGTTCAACTTCGAAGGCCCGGTCGTCGCGATTCCCCAATGGCGCGTACTGGCGATCGGCTCTGTGGTGCTGGCCTTGTTGTCGCTAGCCCTGCTGCTGATCGATGGTTCGGCGCTGCGCCAGCGCGGCCGTACATTCTTGACCTTCACCGCCTTCCTGTGTGGTTCGGTGCTGGTGTGGATCGGTTACGACTACAGCCAGCAGTACAGCACGTGGTTCAGTCTGACCGTGGGCTTCTTGCTCGGACTGGGCGCACTCGGGGTGTTTATTGTGCTGCTCACCGAAGCACACGAACTCGCTGAAGCGGTGTGGATTCGCAAGCGACGCCGTGAGTTCCTGCCGGTAGAGAGCGATGATGCCTACCGACCGAAAGTGTCCATTCATGTGCCTTGCTACAACGAGCCGCCCGAGATGGTCAAACAGACCCTCAATGCCCTCGCCAACCTCGATTACCCGGACTTTGAGGTGTTGCTGATCGACAACAACACCAAGGATCCGGCCGTCTGGGAGCCGGTGCGCGACTACTGCGCCACCCTCGGCCCACGCTTCAAGTTCTTCCACGTCGCGCCGCTGGCAGGCTTCAAGGGCGGGGCTTTGAATTACCTGATCCCGCACACCGCGCCGGATGCCGAAGTGATTGCCGTCATCGATTCTGATTACTGCGTTGATCCCAACTGGCTCAAGCACATGGTGCCGCACTTCGCCGATCCAAAAATCGCCATCGTGCAATCGCCCCAGGACTACCGCGACCAAAGCGAGAGCACCTTTAAGAAGCTCTGCTACTCAGAATACAAAGGCTTTTTCCATATTGGCATGGTGACCCGCAACGACCGCGACGCGATCATTCAGCACGGCACGATGACCATGACCCGGCGTTCGGTGCTTGAAGAGCTTGGCTGGGCAGACTGGTGCATCTGTGAAGATGCCGAGCTGGGCCTGCGCGTGTTCGAAAAAGGCTACTCCGCAGCTTATTCCCACAATAGCTACGGCAAAGGACTGATGCCCGACACCTTTATCGACTTCAAAAAGCAGCGCTTCCGCTGGGCCTATGGTGCGATCCAGATCATCAAGCGGCACACCTCCAGCTTGCTGCGCGGCAAAGATACTCACTTGACCCGTGGTCAGCGTTATCACTTCCTCGCAGGCTGGCTGCCATGGGTGGCCGACGGCATGAATATCTTCTTCACCGTGGGTGCCCTGCTGTGGTCGGCAGCGATGATCATTGTGCCAACCCGGGTTGATCCGCCGTTGCTGATTTTCGCCATCCCGCCCCTGGCGCTGTTTGTGTTCAAGGTCGGCAAGATCATCTTCCTGTACCGTCGCGCCGTCGGGGTTGACCTCAAGGACGCGTTTGCAGCGGCACTGGCTGGCCTCGCGTTGTCTCACACCATCGCCAAAGCGGTGCTTTACGGATTCTTCACCTCCAGCATTCCGTTCTTCCGCACCCCTAAAAACGCCGACAATCACGGTTTTTGGGTCGCCCTTTCGGAAGCCCGAGAAGAAGTGTTCATCATGCTGCTGCTCTGGGGCGCAGCGCTCGGAATCTTCTTTGTCCAGGGTTTGCCGAGCAACGACATGCGTTTCTGGGTAGTCATGCTGCTGGTGCAATCGTTGCCGTATCTGGCAGCGTTGATCATGGCTTTCATGTCTTCGTTACCCAAGCCGGTCGAAGCCACTGAACCGCAACCGGCTGCATAAATTGACTGCAACCACTAAACGGCGGCCTCTGGCCGCCGTTTTGCTTTAAGATATCCGCCCTTTTGTGCCTGCCCGCCCCGCACATGACCCGCTTCGGAGTTCACACCATGACGGCCCACGCCGACCTCTCGCCGACCCTGCAACTTGCCTGTGATCTGATCCGTCGCCCTTCCGTGACGCCAATCGACGCCGATTGCCAGAAGCTGATGATGCAGCGCCTGGGCGATGCCGGCTTCAAGCTTGAGCCGATGCGCATCGAAGACGTGGACAACTTCTGGGCCACTCACGGCAAACACGACGGTCCGGTGCTGTGCTTTGCCGGCCACACGGACGTGGTGCCTACCGGCCCGGTCCAGGCCTGGCAGAACGACCCGTTCGACGCGCTGATCGATGAGCACGGCATGCTCTGCGGCCGTGGTGCCGCTGATATGAAAGGCAGCCTGGCGGCGATGCTGGTCGCGGCTGAGCGCTTTGTCAGTGATTACCCGGACCATAAGGGTTCGGTCGCATTTCTGATCACCAGCGATGAAGAAGGCCCGGCCCATCATGGCACCAAGGCCGTGGTCGAGCGTTTTGCAGCCCGCAACGAGCGGCTGGACTGGTGCATTGTCGGCGAGCCGTCGAGCACGACGCTGGTCGGCGACGTGGTGAAAAACGGCCGTCGCGGCTCCCTCGGCGCCAAACTCACCGTTCGTGGTGTGCAAGGGCACGTGGCCTACCCGCATCTGGCCAAAAACCCGATCCACCTGGCGGCTCCGGCCCTGAGTGAACTGGCCGCCGAGCATTGGGACAACGGCAACGCCTTCTTCCCGCCGACCAGCTTCCAGATTTCCAACCTCAACTCGGGTACCGGCGCGACCAACGTGATCCCCGGTGATCTGGTGGCCGTGTTCAACTTCCGGTTCTCCACCGAATCCACTGTTGAAGGCCTGCAACAGCGCGTGGCTGACATCCTCGACAAGCACGGCCTCGACTGGCACATCGAGTGGGCGTTGTCCGGTCTGCCGTTTCTGACCGAGCCGGGCGCTCTGCTGGACGCCGTATCGTCGAGCATCAAGCAGGTCACAGGTCGCGAAACCAAGGCCTCCACCAGCGGCGGCACCTCAGACGGGCGCTTTATCGCAACCCTGGGGACTCAAGTGGTCGAGCTGGGGCCGGTCAATGCGACCATTCACCAGGTCAACGAGCGGGTACTGGCCAGCGATCTCGATGTACTGACCGAAATCTACTACCAAACCCTGATCAAGTTGCTCGCCTGATGCTCGCCTGTCCTATCTGTTCCGAGCCGCTCAGCGCTGTCGACAACGGCGTGGCATGCCCGGCCGGGCATCGTTTTGACCGCGCCCGCCAGGGTTATCTGAACCTGTTGCCGGTGCAGCATAAAAACAGCCGCGACCCTGGCGATAACCAGGCCATGGTCGAGGCTCGCCGCGACTTTCTCAATGCCGGTCATTACGCGCCGGTGGCCAGGCGCCTGGCAGAGCTGGCTGCAGAGCGCGCCCCGCAACGCTGGCTCGACATCGGTTGCGGCGAGGGTTACTACACCGCACAAATCGCCGAAGCCCTGCCCTCGGCTGACGGTTATGCCCTGGATATCTCCCGCGAGGCGGTCAAGCGCGCCTGCAAGCGCAATCCGCAGTTGACCTGGTTGATCGCCAGCATGGCTCGCGTGCCATTGGCCGATGCCAGCTGCCAGTTCCTGGCCAGCGTATTCAGCCCGCTCGACTGGCTCGAAGCCAAACGCTTGCTCAGCCCCGGCGGCGGCTTGATGCGCGTTGGGCCGACACGGGGCCACTTGATGGAATTGCGCGAGCGGCTGTACGACGAAGTTCGCGATTACGCCGACGACAAGCATCTGGCGCTGGTGCCGGAAGGCATGCAGTTGCAACACAGCGAAATACTGGAGTTCAAACTGCACTTGAGCGAACCCCAGGATCGCGCCAACCTGCTGGCCATGACGCCCCACGGCTGGCGCGCCAGTGCCGAGCGTCGGGCGCAGGTCATCGAGCACCCTGAGCCTTTAGTGGTCAGCGTTTCGATGCGCTACGATTACTTCGTTCTTCAATAATCAACTTTACGGCCAAAGGCTCACACCTTTGGCCCGATTAATCCGCGAATGGATTTTTCAGACCCGCAGTGAGGACATCCATGCGCCAACCCGATATCGAGATTTACCTGAAAGAAGCCAAGGCGGGTCATGAACACGTCGTTACATGGCTTAGCGAAGCCTTGGGCACCTGCACCCCTTGGGTGAAGAAGGGCCAGGTGTGGAAATGCACCGCTGGCGATGTACCTGTGACCTGGATGCCAAATGCCGTCGGCAAATGGAACAGCCTGTTTCTGGACAGCGACAAAACACCTTGGGACGACGACATCGCCTGCGCTCAGGCCGCCTTCAAAGCGCTGAACGTCGAAGTGCGTTGCGCACCGGGTACGTGGGAAGAAGAGCAAGGCGAGGCCGATGCCGACCGCTGGATTCGCATCAGCGAAGACGGTCAGGAAGAAATCACCTGGAAAACCGGCGCCTGATGCAAGGCATGTAGCCGCTGCCGCAAGCTGCGATAAGGGCCCTCCTTCACTTTCAAGAAAGGCAGGGTTCGCTGCGCAACCCTTCGCAGCCTGTGGCAGCGGCTACATGGTCTGTATTTACAGCCCCACGACATCCTCGGCCTGCAACCCCTTGTCACCCGTGACCTGGGTGTATTCAACCTGCTGGCCTTCAGCCAGGGTGCGATGACCTTCACCGCGAATGGCGCGGTAATGCACAAACACATCCCTGCCTTCTTCACACTGAATGAAACCGTAGCCTTTGGCGTCGTTGAACCACTTCACACTGCCTGTTACGCGCGTTGTCATGAATCATTTCCCCCTTTTTATTATTGAACGGGCTCGCTTATTGGCCCTTTAAGGTCTTTCGCTCTAACCTGACGTTTCAGAACATGTCTTACATAGTCTGGCGAAAGAGTCCCCGAGTATAAGTCAGCCCCAAAAACACTCAATCAATATTAGTTCGCCGCTTTTTTGCCGATTTTCCGGAGATACTGCACACTACGGGCTCGAGTAAACACTCGTTTTAATCCACTAACGCAGAAGCCGTATGACCCGCTCCCCATTTCGTCGCCTTGTGTTTGGCGCCCTGCGTCGCTTGCTGTACCTGTGGGTGCGCTCTGAGACGATCAATCAATCGTCCTTGAGCCTGAACCTGGATCGAAGCCGACCTGTGTTCTACGTCCTGCAATCGCCCTCCATGACCGAACTGGCCGTGATTGACGCCGAGTGCACCAAGGTCGGCCTGCCCCGCCCCGTGCTTCCGGTATCGGTAGGGGACATGATCGAACCTGCCGCCTTTTTCTACCTGACTCCCGAACCCGACTGGCTTGGCCGTCAGGACAAGCGCGGCGCACCGCCGACCTTGACCCGACTGGTAGACCGGCTGGCCAGCAACCCGGGTGAAGATGCACAGATCATCCCGGTCAGCGTATTTTGGGGGCAGTCTCCCGACAGCGAATCCAGCCCCTGGAAGTTGTTGTTTGCCGACAGCTGGGCGGTCACCGGGCGTTTGCGTCGCTTGCTGCGCATTTTGATTCTGGGACGCAAGACCCGGGTGCAGTTTTCGGCCCCGATCCATTTACGCGAGCTGCTTGATCACAACAAAGGCCACGAACGCACCGTGCGCATGGCTCAGCGTATTTTGCGGGTGCACTTCCGCAACCTGAAAACAGCTGTCATCGGCCCCGACCTCTCGCACCGTCGTAACCTGGTCAAAGGGCTGGTCAAGGAGCCCGCAGTTCGCCAGGCGATCCTCGATGAAGCCGAGCGCGAGAACATCTCGCCCGAAAAAGCCAAGGCTCAGGCGCTGCGCTATGCCAATGAAATTGCCTCGGACTACACCTACACTGCCATCCGTTTTTTTGAAGTGGTGTTGAGCTGGTTCTGGAACAAGATTTACGACGGGGTCAAGGTCAACCATGTCGAAGGCGTACAAAACGTTGCCCAGGGTCACGAGATCATCTACGTCCCCTGCCACCGCAGCCATATCGATTACCTGCTGCTGTCCTACCTGCTGTTTCGCAATGGCCTGACGCCACCGCACGTCGCTGCGGGGATCAACCTCAACATGCCGCTCATAGGCCGCCTGCTGCGTCGCGGCGGCGCCTTTTTCATGCGCCGTACCTTCAAGGGCAACCCGCTGTACACCTCGGTGTTCAATGAGTACATGCATACCCTGTTCAGCAAAGGCTTCCCGGTGGAGTACTTCGTCGAAGGCGGCCGCTCGCGCACCGGGCGCATGTTGCAACCCAAAACCGGGATGCTGGCCATCACCTTGCGCAGCTTCTTGCGCTCATCGCGCATGCCCATCGTCTTTGTGCCGGTCTACATCGGTTATGAGCGTGTACTCGAAGGGCGCACCTACCTCGGCGAGCTGCGCGGAGCGAACAAGAAAAAAGAATCCATTTTCGATATTTTCAAAGTCATCGGTGCACTCAAGCAGCGCTTTGGCCAGGTCGCAGTGAACTTTGGAGAGCCGATCAAACTCGCCGAATTCCTCGACCAGGAACAGCCCGACTGGCGTCAGCAGCCACTGGCTCCGCTGTACCGTCCCGAGTGGCTGACCGCCACAACCAATCGCCTGGCTGAGAAAGTTGCCCAGCACCTGAACGAAGCGGCTGCGATCAACCCGGTCAATCTGGTCGCGCTGGCGCTGTTGTCGACCAGCAAGCTGGCTCTGGACGATCGGGCCATGGCCCGCGTGCTGGATCTGTATCTGGCCTTGTTACGCCGTGTGCCTTACTCGCCCCATACCACCTTGCCGGAAGGCGACGGGCGAGCACTGATCGAGTACGTGAAGGGCATGGACCTGCTCTCCGAGCAAAGTGATGCGCTGGGCAAGATCCTGTATCTGGATGAACAGAACGCCGTTTTGATGACCTATTACCGCAATAACGTACTGCACATTTTTGCGTTACCTGCATTGCTGGCCAGCTTCTTCCAGAGCGCCTCGCGCATGACCCGCGAACAAATCCTGCGCTACACCCACGCGCTCTACCCTTACCTGCAATCGGAACTGTTCATCCGCTGGTCACAGGAGGAGCTGGACGGCGTGGTCGACCAATGGCTTGAGGCCTTTGTCGAACAAGGTTTGTTGCGCGTCGAGAATGAGGTGTACCTGCGCCCGGCACCCAGCTCGCGGCACTTTGTATTGCTGACGCTGCTGTCGAAGAGCATCGCGCAAACCCTGCAACGCTTCTACATGGCCACTTCGTTGCTGCTCAACAGCGGGCAGGACACGTTAAGCGCCGAAGAGCTGGAAGACCTGTGCACCATGATGGCCCAGCGCCTGTCGATCCTGCATGGGCTCAATGCGCCTGAGTTCTTCGACAAGAGCCTGTTCCGCCACTTTATCCAGACGCTGCTTGAACAAGGCGTGTTGCGCCGGGATGCCAACGGCAAGTTGAGCTACAACGAAGTGCTGGGCGAGCTGGCCGAAGGTGTGGCCAAACGCGTGCTGCCGGCCGAGATTCGTTTGTCGATCCGTCAGGTGGCCCTGCACCGCAGTGAAGACGCGGCAGACCAAACCCCGCTCTCGCTGGAGAAAACACCCTAACTCAGTACGCACGTCCGCCGGATGTATCTGGCGGACGTGCCGATCCACTCATCGCATTGCTTTGATGCGAGCCTTACGGAGTCTTCTATGAAAAAAGTCCTTCTACTCAGCCTGACCACTCTGCTCGGAGCCTGCAGTGCGATGACCTCCACCCCGCAAGCGACCCTCGACGGCGAAGTGTTTTACCTGCAGCGGATCGCCCTGCCCCCTACCGCTACGCTGGAAGTGAGTTTGCAGGATGTGTCGCTGGCTGATGCTCCGGCTGTGACCCTGGCCAAGCAAAGCGGGCAAATCAAGGGGCAGGTGCCGTTGCCGTTTCACCTGACCTATGACCCTGCCGAGGTAAAGCCCGGGCACACCTACGCAGTGAGTGCACGGATCGAACAGGACGGGAAATTGCTGTTTGTGACCACCGAGCGCAACACAGTTGATCTCGATGCAAAGTACCTGCGCCCCCTGCAGATACGAGTCGACCAGGTTCGGTAATGTAATCCCGGGCAGCATTCAGTTTCCCCTCCCGCCAGGAGAGGAAACTGAACCCGGGTGATTAAACCTTCTTCACCTTGAACCACGCCGCGTACAGCGCCGGCAAGAACAGCAGGGTCAGAGCGGTCGCCACAATCAACCCGCCCATGATGGCGACGGCCATCGGCCCGAAAAACACACTGCGTGACAGCGGGATCATCGCCAGCACCGCCGCCAGCGCGGTCAGCACGATCGGGCGGAAGCGTCGAACGGTCGCCTCGATAATTGCCTGCCAGGGGGCCAGCCCTGCCGCTTTGTCCTGCTCGATCTGATCCACCAGGATCACCGAGTTGCGCATGATCATCCCGGACAAGGCAATGGTGCCCAGCATGGCCACAAAGCCAAAGGGTTGACCGAACACCAGCAAGAACAGCGTGACACCGATCAAGCCCAGCGGTGCGGTCAAAAACACCATCGCCATGCGCGAGAAACTGCGCAACTGCACCATCAACAGAGTCAGTACCACCACGATAAACAGCGGCACTCCGGCCTTGACCGAGTCTTGCCCACGCGCTGAGTCCTCTACGGTCCCCCCCACATCCAGCAGATAACCTTCGGGCAATTCGGCCCGCACCCCTTCGAGTGTCGGCAGAATCTGTTGCACCAGAGTGGCCGGTTGGTCCTTGCCATAAATATCGGCGCGCACCGTCACGTTGGGCAGGCGATCGCGGTGCCAGATGATGCCTTCTTCAAAGCCATATTCCAGTGTCGCAATCTGCGACAGGGCTACGCTTTGACCATGATCGGTCGGCACCGCAAGACTCGGCAGCCGTGCCAGTTCGGTGCGCTCACGCGGCGTGCCACGCAACAGGATTTCAATCAGTTCGTTGTCTTCGCGATACTGGCTGACCGTGGACCCCAGCAAGGTGCCCTGCAGAAAGCGCGAAAGGTTCGCCGTGCTCACACCCAAGGCCCGCGCACGGTCCTGATCGATGTTGAGGTACACCACTTTGCTCGGCTCTTCCCAGTCAAGGTGCACGTTCACCACGTGAGGGTTTTCCCGTACCTTGGCTGCCACCTTGCGGGCCAGCGCCCGTACTTCGTCGATGTGCTCGCCGGTGACCCGGAACTGCACCGGATAGCCTACGGGCGGACCGTTTTCCAGGCGTGTCACCCGTGAACGAATCGTCGGAAATTGCTGGTTAAGGGTTTCAATCAGCCAGGTGCGCAGATTTTCGCGATCCTCGATGGTCTTGGCCAGCACCACAAACTGGGCAAAGCTGGCGGCCGGCAATTGCTGGTCCAGCGGCAAGTAATAACGCGGTGAGCCGGTTCCGGCATAGGCCACATAATTGACGATACCCGGATGATCCTTGAGCAACCCCTCAAGCCGTTTGACCTGCTCAGTGGTGTTGCTCAGCGAAGCGCCTTCCGCCAATTTCAAATCGACCATCAACTCCAGACGGCTCGATGCCGGGAAGAACTGTTGCGGGACAAACTTGAACAGCACCACCGATCCCAAGAACAGCAGCACCGTCAGCGCAATCACGGTTTTACGCCGGCGCACGCACCATTCCACCAGTCGCCGTACTCGCTGATAGAACGGTGTGGCGTACGGGTCAGGAACACCCGACGCCGTACCGTGCCGGGCAGCATGTTTTTTCGCCAGATCAGGCAACAGCAAGGCCCCCAGATACGGCACAAACAGCACCGCTGCGACCCACGACGCCAGCAAGGCAATGGTGACCACCTGAAATATGGAGCGGGTGTACTCACCCGTGCTCGACTGGGCCATGGCAATCGGCAGAAAGCCCGCCGCCGTGATCAAGGTACCGGTGAGCATCGGGAATGCGGTGCTGGTCCAGGCAAAGCTCGCGGCCTTGAGCCGGTCGTAGCCCTGCTCCATTTTGATCGCCATCATTTCCACGGCGATGATGGCATCGTCCACCAACAAGCCTAACGCCAGTACCAGCGCGCCCAGCGAGATTTTGTGCAGGCCGATCCCCAGGTAATGCATGGCGGCAAAGGTCATCGCCAGCACCAGCGGAATGGTCAATGCCACCACCATGCCGGTACGTACCCCAAGCGAGAAAAAACTCACCAGCAGTACAATCACCAGCGCCTCTACCAACACCGTCACAAACTCACCGACGCTGGTTTTCACCGCGGCGGGCTGATCCGACACCTTGCTTAATTGCATGCCGGCCGGGAGGTTCTTTTGCAGGCGGGCAAACTCGCCTTCCAGTGCCTTGCCCAACACCAGAATGTCGCCGCCGTCTTTCATGGCCACCGCCAGGCCAATGGCGTCCTGGCCCATAAAGCGCATGCGCGGCTCGGGGGGATCATTAAAGCCGCGACGCACATCCGCCACATCGCGGATACGGAACGTGCGCTCGTCTACTCGAATCGGAAAGTTTTCAATTTCTTCGACCGTTTTGAAGTGGCCGCTGACCCGCAACTGCACACGCTCGGTCGGGGTTTCAAAGAAACCTGCGGTAGAGACCGCGTTCTGTTCTTCCAGCGCTTTCTGAACCGCTTCCAGCGGCAATCCCAGGGTCGCGAGCTTGAGATTGGACAGTTCGATCCAGACTTTTTCGTCTTGCAGGCCCAGCAGTTCGACCTTGCCGACATCCTTGACCCGCTGCAGCTGGATCTGGATGCGGTCAGCGTAGTCTTTGAGCACTGCGTAGTCGTAGCCCTCACCACTCAGGCTGTAGATATTGCCAAAGGTGGTGCCGAACTCGTCGTTGAAAAACGGTCCTTGGACCCCCGCGGGCAATGTATGCCGAATGTCGCTGATTTTTTTGCGCACCTGATACCACAGTTCCGGCACCTCCCCGGAGTGCATCGAGTCACGGGCCATGAAGGTCACCATCGACTCACCCGGACGCGAATAGGACACGATGCGTTCGTATTCGCCCGTCTCCATCAGCTTTTTCTCGATGCGCTCAGTGACCTGGCGCGAGACTTCCTCAGCCGTGGCACCCGGCCACAAGGTTCGGATCACCATGGCCTTGAAGGTGAACGGTGGATCTTCGCTTTGCCCCAGCTTGGTATAGGAAAGCCCGCCGACAATCGCCAGCAACAGCATCAGGAACAGTACGATCTGGCGATTGCGCAACGCCCAGGCAGAAAGGTTAAAACCCATCGGGATCACTCCTTCGCCGCAACGTTGATCGTGCGGTTGGAACGGTCGACCGGTCGCACCTCCTGCCCCGCATGCAGTACATGAACGCCCGCCGCAACGATCCAGTCATCAGCCTTGAGACCTTCCAGCACCGGCACGCTTTTCTCGCCAAAAGGGCCAATCCGTACCGGCACTTGCTCAAGCGTGTTGCCAGCGCTGACGCGCCAGACATAGGGCGCACCGTTTTCCGCACCCAAGGCCGACAGCGGCACGGTCAAGGCGCTGGCTGCGTCGTTCTGGATAAACACCCGGGCACTTTGACCCAGCTCGGCAGGCACTTTACCTGCGGTGAAGGCGATTCGAGCAGCGAACGTCCGCGACTTTGGATCGGCAGAAGGCGACAGCTCACGAATCCGTCCGCTGAAGCGCTGATCAGGCTGCGACCACAGCTCGACTGATACCGGCAGGCCAATCCTGAAGCGGCTGAACGAGTGCTCCGGCAGACTGATCAACACCTCACGCTCACCATCAGCCGCCAGGGTGAACACGGTTTGCCCTGCGGACACGACTTGCCCAACGTCCACCTGACGCTGGGCTATCACGCCATCCTGAGGGGCGCGCAATACCGCATAGCTTGCCTGATTGCTTGCCACATCCTGTTCGGCCTTGAGCTGCTTTAACTTGGCCTCGCCTGCCCGGTAGAGATTTTCAGCATTATCGAACTGCGAACGGCTGACCATCTGCCGATCAAGCAGGATTTTGTAACGGTCACGCTCAGTCCGCACCAGGGTCAGGTTGGCCTGCCCTGCGGCAACCTGGGCGCGGATTGCGTCCAGTTGCAGGCGCACGTCTTGTGGGTCCAGCTCGGCCAGAGGTTGATTGGCCTTGACCCGCTCCCCCTCGTCGACCAGACGCCGGGTAACTTTGCCGCCAATACGAAACGCCAGTTGCGGGTCGAAACGCGCCCGCACTTCACCGGGATAGCTTTGGCTCGCCAGTGCCGAAGGCTGTGGCTGCACCACCATCGCCGGACTGATGCTGGTGTGGACGGGCTCTTCATGCCCGCATGCAGACAACAGTAAAGCCAGACAGACAGGCACAGCGCGGGGCAAGGCATGGCGCAACATGGTGACGACCTTTCGCTAATGAGGCTTGGAATATTTATACTGGCCGGCATGTTATTAATACTAAACTCACCAGTCCAGTAATAAACGGAAATGTCTGATCAACCTTTAATCCCCAATGCTCCCGGTCGCCCCAAAGACATGGCAAAACGCCAGGCGATACTTGATGCCGCCAAAACCCTGTTTTTGAGCAAGGGCTACGCCAACACCAGCATGGATGCGGTTGCAGGATTGGCGGGCGTGTCAAAACTGACGGTCTACAGCCACTTCAACGACAAGGAAGCACTGTTTTCGTCGGCGGTGATGGCCACCTGTGAAAGCCAACTGCCCGGGCTGCTGTTTTCACTGCCGGCGGACCAGCCCATCGAAGACGTTTTACTGAGAATCGCCCGGGGCTTTCATGCACTCATCAACAGCGAAGAATCACTGAACCTGCATCGGCTGATGGTGGCTTTTGGCAGTCAGGACCCTAAGCTTTCGCAGATTTTCTTTGAAGCGGGACCCGAGCGGGTGGTGCGGGAGATGGAGCAACTGCTGAGAAAGATTGATCTGAGCAGCGCCCTGCAGATTGAAGATCCGCACTACGCAGCCGAACACTTCTTTTGCATGCTCAAGGGCGCGCCTAATTTTCGTCTGCTGTATGGCTGTGGCGAACGGCTGAACAGTGAAGACAGCGAAGCCCATGTACAGGAAGTGGTGCAGGTCTTTATGCGGGCGTATCGCCCATAGCCTGCGTAGGCGCGAACTTGCTCGCGCCTGCCGGTTGGCGCAGGCCTAGGGCTTCAAGGCTTTCTTCGGGTAAATGTCGTAACGGCTCGACTTGCCTTCGAGCCCGTGGCTCGGCTTGGGCCCTGCAATACACGGGGCCTTGCGCGGACGTTTGACCACCACGCGGTGGGTGGCCAGCGCCAGCGCAGCTTCAAGCAAGGCCGGCGCGTCATTGTCATCGCCCACCAGGGGCCGGAACACGCGCATTTCCTTCTTCACCAGGGCAGTTTTCTCACGATGCGGGAACATCGGGTCAAGGTAGATCACCTGTGGCGGCTCGCCTTCCCAATGACGCATCACCTCGATCGAATTGCCTTTAAGCAAGTGCATGCGCAACACAATAGGCGCCACGTGCGGATCATTCAGGCCACGGGCCAGGCCGTCTTCCAGCAATGCGGCGATCAACGGCTGACGCTCGACCAGGCTCATCTCGCAGCCCAGGCTCGCCAGCACAAACGCGTCCTTGCCCAGCCCTGCTGTTGCGTCCAGTACCCGCGGGCGCACGCCTTGTTGAATGCCAACAGCCTTGGCAATCATTTGCCCGCTGCCGCCACCATACAAGCGCCGGTGAGCCGCGCCACCCTCGACAAAATCCACTCGCACCGGGCCAGGTGCATCCGGGCCCAACTGTTGCAACTGCACACCCTGGGCAGACACCTGCAATGCGAACTCGGCGTCTGCCACGTCCAGAGGCAAGCCCAGGCGCTCAGCCCATTGCTCGGCCAAGGCCTGGTAAGCCTCGTCCAACGCCTCGACCTTGATACGACAGCCTGCTGCTTGCTCAATCATCTAAAACACGCTCAAAAATTTAATGATCGGCAAAGGCTGCCGATAAATGAAATATCCGGCATTTTGCCAGAGCTGGGCGCCAACCGAGAGCTATGTCAGACATTCATTCCACATCCCTGGGCTTTATTGCGCCGATTGGCGACTTTGGCCGGCACAATTCGCAAGTCACGGGCAGCGTTAATCACCTGTGGCGAGACTTGTACGCCCGGGCATTGACCGAGCAGCCCGGGAATGAAACGTTCGCGCATCTGCACGCCGAACTATCGACAGACGATGAGACGGTGGAACCACAAGGTGGCCATCAGCTGCTAAGCACCCTCACCACCCAACGTCATTGCGAGATTCTGGACACCGAACTGCGCCCGCCTGAAGCGTTGTTTCTGCCCATTGCCGAATTTGAAACAGACTTGCTGCCGCCGCCAGCCCAGCCCTTCCCGCCTGAAATCATTGCCGAGCAACAACAGCTGCAGGACTACAACACCAGTTGGGTGCGCCCGCTGGTAATGGCACAAGGGCACCCGCCACCGGAGCCAGGTCCGGCATCGGAACCCCGGGCGCTGCATCTGCCGATTGCTGAATTTGAACTGGAGTTGCTCGACAAGCCCGCCGTGCCCTTCGACGCACTGGCGCTGGTCGAACAGCAACGGGCAATGGACTTCGACCTGAACTGGGCAAGGCCGCTGATCGTCAATAACCTGCGTCTCGCCGCTTAAAGCAGCCCCAATTGCTCGGTGGTCTGGGCCTGATATAGCTCGGGCAAAACGGGCAGGCCCGGCAACCGCTCACTCAACTGCTGATGAAAACGCCGCGCCAGTTCGGGTGCCCGATGGTTGTCGGGTGTGTGCAAAAACACGTAGGGCGTGCGCCCCTCTTCGATCCAGCCCGCGACTTTTTCGATCCAGGGCCGCAAATAGGTGTCATTGGCTTCCAGCTCGGGCCGGCCAATAAAGCGCACTTGCGGAAATGCGGTGAAGGCGGCCGGACGCGGCGGAACCTTCGGTTTTTTCGATTGCGCGTGGAGCACCGCCGGGTCGGTTGACGTGCAGCTGAACAAGGCCCGTGGATCGAGGCAAATGCGCTCGACCCCGCGATCCATCAACACACGATTGAGCAACCGTTCGGCATCCCCCTTGGCGAAGAAGTCGGGGTGGCGGACTTCGACCGCCAACGGTCGCTGCAGCGTGTCTATGAAGCTCACCAGCTCGGCCAGGCGCTGAGGCCCGAAGCTTGCCGGGAGTTGCAGCCACAGAGGGGCGACACGCGCTCCCAGGGGCTGCAACAGCTGCACAAAGTCTTCTGCGGCCTGGGCCTGCTCGCGTAAATCACCGCCATGGCTGATATCGCGGGCAAACTTGGCGGTAAACCTGAAATGCTCGGGCATGCTCTGTGCCCAACGCTCAACCGTGCTCGCTGCGGGTCGGGCATAGAACGTGGTATTGCCCTCGACGGCGTTGAACACTTGCGCATAGAGCCCGAGAAACTCGGTGGTCCGTGCGTTCTGCGGGTACAAGCCCTCGCGCCAGGCGTTTTCACTCCAGGACGGACAACCCAGGTAATAAGGGAGAGGTGAATCAGTCATGGCTCAAATGTACAGGTCCAGGCTCAACACCTCTACGTCCCAATCGACGAAACCCGCAGTCGTGAGGTAGCTGGTCAGCGCGTTGGCCACGTTTCTGTTCATGGCACGCTGGAAGATCATGTCTTGCTGACGAACCGGCAACGGGCTGATGCGTTCTGGCGACGTGCGTGCCGTGGCAGAGCCGGGAGCCTGCTCGAACACAAGGTCATTGTCCTCCACCGAGTCATCGATCAGCGCCGAGTCTTTACGCGGCTTGCGCTTGATGGGGTAGGACTGTGAGGAAAAGCCGTCTATACGCATGACTGCAGGCTCGTGGGCGATAAAAGCAAGTGTAGCCGCTGGCGAAGGTAACCCGGTAATTCACCGAAATTTACGCCTGACCCCAGCACAAGTTTCGTAGCCGCTGCAGAAGGCTGCGTCCAATCAAGGGCGGGCTTTGGGTGTGGCGACCTTGTCCCGCAGGTACACCGGCTGTGCCAGATCCGCCGCAATAGCTTCGCCGCGTGCCCAGGCAAAGCGCGCCAGGGTCAGCAAATCTTCGGCATGGGGCAACATGCCGGCGTCTTGCGCATACGGTTTCACACTCAAGCGCTCTGCGTAGCCCCAGCCGGTGCCAGCACCGAACCAGTCACCGCTGGCACCGTCGGGCAAACCTGCCGCCTCGGGCGCCAAGACAGCCTCGCCCCCACCAGGCACATCTCGCCCGCCTGTTCGCGGTAGCAGCCCCAATACACTTCGTCCATGCGTGCATCGATGGCTGAGGCCACCTGAGTGGCCCCATGCTCGCGATGGGCGCGCTGGGCCAGCACAGCCAGGTTCGAAATCGGCAGCACCGGGCGGTCCAGTGCAAAGGCCAGGCCTTGCACCACACCGATGGCAATCCGCACACCGGTAAAGGCGCCTGGCCCGCGACCGAAGGCAATGGCCTCGACAGCCGACAACTCGACACCCGCCTCGGCCAGCAGATCCTTGATCATTGGCAACAGCTTTTGCGCGTGCAGGCGCGGGATTACCTCGTAGTGGCTCGTGACCTTGCCGTCATGCAGCAGGGCAACAGAGCAAGCTTCAGTCGCGGTATCCAGGGCCAGCAAGGTGCTCATCAGTGTTCCCGTCAGAATCAAAAGTGGAAAAAGTGCAGCAGTATAAACAACAACAGCCCGCAAGCGGGCTGTTGTAACAGAGCAAAACCGACTTATCAGCTCAGTGCTTCAAGGACCTTGCCGGTAATCGCTTCAACCGAGCCAACGCCCGCGATGTGGCTGTACTTCGGCTTGCCTTGGGTCTCTGCCAGGTTTTGGTAGAAGGCAACCAGAGGCTTGGTTTGCGAATGGTAAACCGACAGGCGATGACGAACGGTTTCTTCGGTGTCGTCCTTGCGCTGTACCAGGGCGTCGCCGGTCACATCGTCTTTACCTTCAGCCTTTGGCGGGTTGTAGACGGTGTGGTAAACACGGCCGGAGGCTTCGTGTACACGACGGCCGGCAATGCGCTGAACGATTTCTTCATCATCAACCGCGATTTCAATCACGTGATCCAGCTCGACACCGGCTTTTACCAGGGCTTCAGCCTGTGGAATGGTGCGCGGGAAACCGTCGAACAGGAAACCGTTCTTGCAGTCGTCCTGGCTGATGCGTTCTTTGACCAGGTTGATGATCAGGTCATCGGATACCAGGCCACCGCTGTCCATGACGCTCTTGGCGATCAGGCCCAGCTCGGTGCCGGCCTTGACGGCTGCGCGCAACATGTCGCCTGTGGAGATTTGCGGGATGCCAAATTTTTCAGTGATGAACTTTGCCTGAGTACCTTTACCGGCCCCGGGAGCTCCCAGCAGAATTACGCGCATCGATGTGCTCCTCAAATTTTTTATTTAAATGACAACAGACTCGCCTCTTTGGGCCAATCTCAAAATCGGATTATGGCCGCCCAAACGGCCAAGGGCTGATCAAGATACACAGCCCGCCGACCCCACACAAGCCGGCAAAAGTCTGAATAATCACCTGTAAACCGGCCTGTGCGGCCGGGTGTCACAGGTCCCTACCGTACTGAAATGTGTCGCGCCCGCACAGAGGTCGGCATGAAATCTGCACCTTCTCCTGGCCCCCTGGCGCGACCGATTGCCCGTCTTATGCCTTAGCCAGTGTTGCGCAGGCCTGCCGCAATCCCGGCCACAGTCACCAGCAACGCTTGTTCCAGAGGGCTGTCCTGAGTCGCTTGCTGGCGCCGGGAACGCGCCAGGAGCTCCGCTTGCAATAGATGAAGAGGATCAAGGTAAGTATTGCGCAACCGGATGAACTCCAGGGTATCGGGGCTGTGCGCCATCAGTTGCGACTGCCCGGTCAAGCCCAGCACCACCGCACACGCCTGCGACAATAAGTCGCGCAGATGCACGCCCAGTGGCAGCAGTTCGGGAGCCACCAAACGCTCATCGTAGAGTCTGGCGATGTCGACGTCGGCCTTGGCCAGCACCATCTCCAGCATGTCGATTCGGGTACGGAAAAACGGCCACTGTTCACGCATCTGCGCCAGCATCTGGCCTTCCCCTCGCTCCAGTGCGTTGTTCAACGCCGTTTCCCAGCCAAGCCAGGCAGGCAGCATCAGGCGAGTCTGGGTCCAGCCAAAAATCCACGGGATCGCCCGCAGGCTTTCAATCCCGCCCGCCCGGCGTTTGGCCGGGCGGCTGCCCAGCGGCAAGCGGCCCAGTTCCTGCTCCGGTGTGGACTGACGGAAATACTCCACGAATTGTGGGTTATCACGCACTACCGCACGGTAAGCCTTGACCCCGTCATCAGCCAGTTCGTCCATCAGCACCCGCCAGCCCGGCTCAGGCAAAGGCGGTGGCAACAAGGTGGCTTCGAGTACGGCAGCCAGATACAGGTTGAGGTTTTGCTCGGCGATATCCGGTAGGCCAAATTTGAAGCGAATCATCTCGCCCTGTTCCGTCGTGCGGAAGCGCCCTGCTACCGATCCCGGAGGCTGCGACAGGATCGCCGCGTGGGCCGGGCCACCGCCGCGGCCGACCGTGCCACCACGGCCGTGGAACAACAACAGTTCGACCTCTTGCTCACGGCAGATATTGACCAGGGTTTCCTGGGCCCGGTACTGGGCCCAGGCCGCTGCCGTCGTGCCCGCATCCTTGGCGGAATCGGAGTAGCCGATCATGACCTCCTGCGGGCCATGCAAGCGTGCTCGGTACCCCGGCAACAGCAGCAAGCGTTCGATCACCGGCCCCGCCTGATCGAGGTCAGCCAGGGTTTCAAACAGCGGGACTACGCGCATTGGACGCTCAAGCCCGGCCTCTTTAAGCAGCAACTGCACCGCCAGCACATCCGAGGCTGCACCCGCCATGGAGATCACATACGAGCCCAGCGACGCCCCCGGCGCAGCCGCTACTTCACGGCAGGTGGCCAGAACTTCGGCAGTGTCGGCAGCCGGTTTGAAGTAGCCCGGCAACAAGGGTCGGCGGTTGGCCAGTTCACGGGTGAGAAAGGTCAGCCTCGCCTCTTCGTCCCACTCCTCATAGCGACCCAGTCCCAGATAATCGGTGATCTCAGTCATGGCCGAGGTATGCCGCGCCGCGTCCTGACGCACGTCCAGCCGCACCAGGAACAGCCCGAAGGTCACCGCCCGGCGCAAGCAATCCAGCAACGGCCCCTCGGCAATCACCCCCATGCCGCAGGCATGCAATGACTCATAGCACAGCTGCAATGGCGCCAGCAGGTCGCGATTGTCCTGCAGTACGTCGTCGGGCGCCGCCCGGGGACTGTTCAAGGCACTATGCGCCCAGTTGCGAGTCGCTCGCAGACGCTCACGCAATTGCTTGAGCACGGCACGATACGGCTCAGAATGCTCCCCCGCCACCGCAAGCAACGCCGGTGTGGCCTGCTGCATCGACAAGTCAGCGGCCAGTTTATCGATATCACGCAGGTATAAATCGGCGGCCATCCAGCGCGCCAGAAGCAGGACTTCACGGGTGACAGGGGCCGTCACATTCGGGTTGCCGTCGCGGTCGCCGCCCATCCAGGATGCAAAGCGAATGGGGGCGGCCTCGAGCGGCAAATGCAAACCTGTGGCAGCGTGCAGCGCCTGATCGGCCTTGCGCAACATGTGCGGTACTGCCTGCCAGAGCGAATGCTCAATGACGGCAAATCCCCATTTGGCTTCATCCACCGGTGTGGGGCGTGTGCGGCGGATTTCTTCGGTGTGCCACGCTTCAGCGATCAACCGCTGCAGGCGTTGTTCAATTTGGGATTTTTCGGCTAGGGTCAGGTCACGGTGGTCCTGCGCAGCCAGTTGCTCGGCGATCGCATCGTACTTTTGAATCAATGTACGGCGGGTCACTTCAGTGGGGTGCGCAGTCAACACCAGTTCAATATCGAGACGGCTGATTTGTCGCGCCAGCGATTCGGCGTCGTGCCCTTCGGCCAGCAGCCGCGTCAGCAGCGTGGGCAATACCAGCGCTTCAAAGGGCTCCGGCTGCTGGTCATCACGCCGGTGAATCAATTGATACTGCTCGGCGATATTGGCCAGGTTCAAAAACTGGTTGAAAGCCCGTGCCACCGGCAACACTTCATCATCGCTGAGCGCATCCAGAATCGCGCTCAATTCCTCGCCCGTTGTCCCCCGCCGGTCGTCTTTGGCCCCTTGGCGGATACGCTCGATCTTGGCGAGAAAGGCTTCGCCGTATTGGTCACGAATGGTATTACCCAACAGCTCACCCAGCAGGTGAACATCATCGCGCAAGCGTGCATCAATATCGGTCATTAGCGTTTCCTCCAGTCGTTTGGGGATGGCTCGTGCCCCAAGCATGCGTTGCAACCCCTGCGCCTGACAAGGGAACACAGAAACTGCGCTCGCCCCGGGTGGAACCGTCTACGCTCAAACAGGTAAAACACGCGCAGTTCGTACCGAATCCTGCGACCCACCGACGCCTGTTCTGGCGGCGTCCAGCGAGATAAACATGAAAATACGTGAGCTCGCGCAACACTGGGAACAAACTGCCAAAGGCCGTTTGCTCGACACCGGCTATGTGGTTCGCCTGGATGTGGAAACCGCAGCCCGGCTCGCGGCGTTGTCCGAGATGTACCCCAAGCGGCACCCCGAGGAGCTGCTCGGCGAACTGATAGGGTCGGCCCTTGAAGAGCTTGAAGCGAGCTTCCCTTACATCAAGGGTACGCAGGTGGTTACAACGGATGAAGAAGGCAATCCTCTGTACGAAGACGTCGGACAAACACCCCGTTTCCTGGCCCTTTCCCGTCAGTATTTACATGATTTGACGGCCCAGGACGATAAGCCCAAGCAGTGAATTGCACCACTTCCGGCCTATGAATAATCCAATGGCTGGTGCCAGCACGCGATTTCCTCACGCTACGCCCTGCCTTGTCCGCAGGGCAATCGACTGACTGATCGGTCACGTCTGCGCCTAGGCAATCTGCCATCTTTATTTTTGAACTATTCAAAAAACGCTCGGGTCACACCCAATAACCATCACTGCTGGAGCCTGCAGTAACGCTTTGGCGTGACGTCTCAGGCAAACCTGACTGATGCCACGGTCGTGATGGAATTTGCTGTATTTCAGGAGTTACCTAATGGAGTTGAAAACCATGATGACCCGTACTGTCAAAACCACCTCACCTCGCCTGCGCGGGCTAAAACTGGCTGCGCTGGCACTCGGTACCAGCTTCGTTTTGGCCGGCTGTGCTGGCAACCCACCTTCGGAGCAGTACGCGGTTACTCAATCGGCAGTGAATAACGCCGTGAGCGCTGGCGGCACTGAATTCGCCCCTGTTGAAATGAAGTCGGCTCAAGACAAGCTGAAACAAGCGGAACTGGCCATGCACGACAAAAAGTACGACGAAGCCCGTCGTCTGTCCGAGCAAGCCGAGTGGGACGCCCGTTTGGCAGAACGCAAAGCCCAGGCTGCCAAGGCCCAAAAGGCTGTTGAGGATGCGCAGAAAGCCGTACAGGAATTGCGTCAGGAAGGCATGCGTAGCGTGAAATAAACGCTCCCCCTTCTGACCGCTTCTGGCGACACCGCATTCCTAATCGATAGAAAGGACACATATTATGCGCAACCAAGTACTGATCCCTGCCCTGTTGGCTCTGAGCGTTGGCCTGGCGGCTTGCTCATCGACGCCGAACCCTAACCTGGAAAATGCCAAGACCAATTTCTCGGCTCTGCAGAGCAACCCGGAAGCCACCAAGGTGGCTGCACTGGAAACCAAGGACGCCAGTGAATGGCTGGATAAAGCTGAAAAGGCTTACCTGAATAAAGAAGATGAATCCAAAGTTGATCAGTTAGCTTATCTGACCAACCAGCGTGTTGAAGTGGCCAAGCAAACCATTGCTTTGCGCACTGCTGAAGCCAATCTGAAGAACTCGGCAGCGTCCCGTGCCCAGGCATTGCTCGATGCACGCGACGCCCAGATCAAGCAACTGCAAGGCATGAACGCCAAGCAGACCGAACGCGGCACACTGGTAACATTCGGCGATGTGCTGTTCCAGTTCGGCCGCTCCGACCTGCAACCCAACGGCATGCGCAACATCAACACCCTGGCTGATTACCTGGTCCAGAACCCTGACCGCAAGGTGATCGTTGAGGGTTACACCGACAGCGTCGGCTCAGCTTCATTCAACCAGACGCTGTCTGAGCGTCGTGCGGCATCAGTGCGTAATGCACTGGTTCGCAAAGGCGTCGACCCTACCCGTATCGTGGTTCAGGGTTATGGCAAGGAATACCCGGTTGCCAGCAACGCCACCGACTCGGGCCGCGCCCAAAACCGTCGCGTTGAGGTGACCATCTCCAACGACAACCAACCTGTAGCACCGCGCTCATCGATGCAGTAAGCCGATAAGCGTTAACTAAAAAGCCCCGCCTGAGTGATCAGGCGGGGCTTTTTGCTTGAGCGTGAATATCCTTTGCCGCGACAGCCTCGCGCTGACAGGATCCAGCAGGCGTTACTGTTCCAGCTTCGGTGTTTCCTGGCCCATGCAACGTACTGCTTGTTTTTTGTTGTTCACCAGTACACCGGTCAGGCCTTTTTGCTCGGTGTCGAACAGCACGACGATGCCATCAATGCACTGGGCCACTTCGTTGGCAGGTTTCAGCGAAACCTTGTAATC
Source organism: Pseudomonas taetrolens (assembly GCF_900475285.1). Classification (NCBI taxonomy): domain Bacteria; kingdom Pseudomonadati; phylum Pseudomonadota; class Gammaproteobacteria; order Pseudomonadales; family Pseudomonadaceae; genus Pseudomonas; species Pseudomonas taetrolens. The sequence continues at coordinate 3,732,413 of NZ_LS483370.1, forward strand.
CTCGCCGGGAATGGTCTTGAGCATGGTGAAATCGTTAAGCAACAGCGCATCTTCGGGCTTGGCAAAGTGCAGGTAGCCGTAATACCACAGGCAACCCACGGTGCCGAGGATGGTACAAATGCCCGTGATGATCAGCGGGATGGCGTTACGTTCTTCACTCATGGTCGGTTCTCGGGTTCAACATCAGGATTAAAGTGGGTCGTGACATTCGGGCCGTCAGGGTAGTTGGCGATCTCGCCCAGGCGTCGCACGCCGTTGAAATGTTCCGGGTCATCCAGGTAACGCAGCATCACCTGGCGCCAGACAGGGTCGGCAAATGTCTGGACGTGCCCACCGCGCGTCAGTTGCAGCACTTTGGGCGGCGGCGCTGCCTGGTACAGGCGGATGCCATTGGACAGCGGCACAATCGGGTCGTCCAGGCTGTGGAACACCAGCATCGGCACATCGGCCATACCGGGCATCGCATTAACCGCACTGTCGGCATCGGGTACCAGCCAGGACAACGGTACCTGCAACGGCCAGGTCAGCCAGGACGTGCTCAAGGCAAATTGCCCCACCTCGCGATAGCTTGCCGGAACGCCGTCGAGCACCATGGCTTTGAGCCGCGCCTTTTGCGCCGGGTGTTCGCTCAAGTAATGAACCCCCACGGCTCCTCCCAGACTTTGCCCCAGCACAATCAGCGGCAGGCCCTGGACCTGCGGTTGATCCTGCAACCAGTCAAAGGCAGCGGCAATATCCAGATAAACGCCCGGCAGGCTCGGGGAGCCCTGCGACAGTCCATAGCCCCGGTAATCGAACATCAGCACTTGGTACCCCTGTTCAGGCAGCCAGGCAGTCGCCCCCAAGTGGTAAGCCAGGTTGCCACCGTTGCCATGCAGATGCAGCACCGTGCCTTTGAGCGGCACGCCTTTTTTGGCCGGCAGCCACCAGCCGTGCAAGCGCGTACCGTCGGCAGCCGTCAATGCGACATCACGGTACTCCAGCCCCGCCGCCGTCGGCGTGATTGGCTGGCCTTTCTCGGGATAGAACAGCAACGAACTGCATCCGCCAAGGGCCAGCAGCAGACAGAGTGCAGCCAGGATTTTCATCGAATGAGGTACCTGAAACAGTTAGGTAGCCGCTGCTGACAGCGAAAGGTCCGCAGGATTCAGAGAGGGTCACTGCGCTACTCGTCACCGTCTGCAGCAGCGGCTACAGGGCTGGGCATGTTTACAAAATGTTCGAGTAGTCCGCTTCGATCCGGTCCAGGCTCAAATGATTGAGGAAGTTGGAGAAGCACATCCAGGCGGCCAGGGCATTCATGTCACGGAACTGCTCGGGCAGGTATTTGGGCGCGACAACCAGTCCTTCATCAACCAGCTGGCGCAGGGTACGCATGTCTTCCAGCGTAGTTTTGCCACAGAACAGCAACGGCACTTGTTCCAGCTTGCCTTTGCGCACGGCCAGCTGAATATAGTTGTAAACCATGATGAAGCCCTTGAGATAGGACAAGTCTTTGGTAAACGGCAAGCCATTGGGCACCGATCCACGAAAAACCCGGCTCGCGTTGCCATAGCTTTCCGGCATCTCGAAGCCCTGCTCACGGAAAAACTCATACACCTGCATAAAATCCGCGCCCTCTTCCACCATGTGGATGGCACGGGTGCGATTGGTCAACTTGCGCAGGCGGCTCGGATAGGACGCGAAGGTGATGATCTCCATCAAAATCGCCAGGCCTTCCTGGGTGACGGTCGACGATGGCGGCCCCTTGGACAGGAAGGTACAGATCGGCTGATTTTGCCCGTTGAGCGTCGTGCCCACGTGTACCAGCCCCTCGTGGACTTCCAGCGCCCGCACGTCTCGATGGTTGAACATGGCATCGGTGCGGATCTTGATGTAGTCGGCACCCGCTGCCGCGTCCGCGACAATACCGTCCGACTCGAACACCCTGATGGTTTCTTCGGCCTCGCCAAATACCTTGTTCAAGCGGCTTTGCAGCAAGCTGACCGCATCTTTGGCGGTCAGGGTCTTGGCTTCGTCCTTGAGATCGCCACGCCCGTCGATATTGTCCAGGTAATCGGACATCATCAGCCCCAGATCGGCCAGCGTCGGATCACCCGCATGGAAGGCATCCGATGCCGCACCATACAGTTCCTGGGAGATCAGCCCGAAATCTTCGGTGCCACGCGCTTCCAGCATGCGCACCACCATCCGGTATTCTTTGCACATGCGGCGCATGATCTGCCCGACCGGGTTGAACTGGCCCAGTTGACGCGTGATATCACGCTCGATGTTCTGGAACTCCAGCTTCACCGCACCCGAATCAAAGGCCAGCGGACGCCCCAGATAGTAATCACGTGTAACCGCAGGCATTTCCTTGCCCTTGGCCTTGAGAAAGCCCTGCCGGATGCTGTCATCCCATTTCACCGCATCCAGCACGCGGATCGGTGTCTGGGCCTGCACGATACGGTCTGACAACATGCGGATCGTGCGTTGGTAATCGTCCACCCGGTGCTCCTTGAATAGGCGTGAAAAGCAGTGCTACTGGGTCACGCGCTGATAGCGGGCAACTTCAACAAATACATCGGAGTTGGCCGGGTCATCCAGATAGGCAAAAACCCCGGTCGCCGGGCTGTTGACCACCACTGTGCTGCCATCACCGGTTTCAACCACGTCACCGCTCAAGTTCGACTGGGCGATGGCTTGCTTGATTTGTTCGAGGTCCAGCTCGTAGATCACCAGCTCGTTTTTATCGGTCAGTTCAAAACCGGCCAACACATAATTGCCGCCCTTGCTGGCAGGAACTTGCGCCGACGCATACCAGCGGATGCCGTGACGGGTCACGGTAAATGGATGGGCTTCACGTTCTTTGGGCTTGGCCTTAGGGTAGCTCACGGCGGTGTAGCGGTTTTTTCCATCCGAGCGGATGATCAGATTTTGGGCTTCGCCCCAGGCATCCTTGCTGCTCCAGGTACCCAGCAAGCCTTTCGGGGCAGCCTGGGTCTCCGGCAAGGGCTCAGTGAATGTCACCAGGCAGCCGTTCAACAGCAACATGGCCAGAGCCATGATCATTACGCGCCAAGCTTTCATGCCTGCATCCTTCTTATAGAGCGGCCAGCACCAAGTGCATGTAGCGCGTAAGAATACCCAGCCGGTCGTCATCCGCCACCGATTGCGCGCCATTAAGTAAGCCCTGATATTCCATCCGACCGATTATCGCCGTCAAGACATTGGCATCCTGCTGCGGTTGTTTGGAACCCAGCACCTGAAATATCTGACACGCACCCTGCCATAAAATTTGCTCATGGGAACGGACTAATACAGCCAGCCGCGGATTATGCAGCGCCGCCTGATGGAAAGCCTGCTCAGCCATCAGGTGTTCACGGCGCGTGAGCAACTGATGTTGCACATAGTCCGCGGCCATATGCGCGATTTCATCGGCCAGCAGTCCGCGCGATCCAGCACTGCCATCACCATAGGCCACCAGCTCTCGCAGCTTGCCCTCGGTATTGAGCCATAACTTGGCCATGAACGCGGCGCTGCGTTCGACGTACTGGGCAAACGTGTCATTGAGCAGGTCATCGATGTCTTTGAAGTAATAGGTGGTTGCCGACAACGGCACCGCGGCTTCGGCCGCCACTGCACGGTGACGGACACCGCGTATCCCGTCCCGCACCACGATACGCATCGCCGCATCGAGAATCTGCTGGCGGCGCTGTTCGCTGCCATGCCGACTGGCCTTGCGCCCCTGATACTGAACACTTTCAGCCACCGCCGCGGCGACACCTGCCGCCCCCTCCTGAGCTCTGGACCGGTTCACGAAACACTCCTTTGTTTAGAACTACGATGAACACTTTGTCGTCGCTGCCGGAGATTGCATAAAGAGCCTGTTTCAAGCCCGATCGCAGCCTTCGGCGGCAGCCACCCAAAAACAGCATGTACCAGACAATAAAAAGCCGCCTGGAATGGCGGCTTTTTATTTCGCATCGTTACGCTTCAGGGCGCATGTGCGGGAACAGGATCACATCGCGAATCGACGGTGAGTCGGTCAGCAACATCACCAGGCGATCGATACCGATACCTTCACCGGCAGTCGGCGGCATGCCGTATTCCAGTGCACGGACGAAGTCAGCGTCGTAGTGCATGGCTTCATCATCGCCCGCATCCTTATCGGCAACCTGAGCCATGAAACGCTCGGCCTGATCTTCGGCATCATTGAGCTCGGAGTAGGCATTGGCGATCTCACGACCACCGATGAACAGCTCGAAGCGGTCGGTGACGTTAGGGTTCTCGTCGTTACGACGGGCCAGTGGCGATACTTCGAACGGGTACTCGGTAATGAAGTGCGGCTGTTCCAGCTTGTGCTCGACCAGTTCTTCAAAAATCATCACCTGCAGCTTGCCCAGACCTTCGAAGCCCAGCACCTTGGCGCCGGCTTTCTTGGCGATGGCACGAGCCTTGTCGATGTCCTGCAGATCGGCAGCGGTCAGTTCCGGGTTGTACTTGAGGATCGAGTCAAACACCGACAGACGCACGAACGGTTCGCCAAAGTGGAATACCTTGTCGCCGTACGGCACGTCGGTAGACCCCAGAACCAACTGAGCCAGTTCACGGAACAGCTCCTCGGTCAGGTCCATGTTGTCTTCGTAGTCGGCGTACGCCTGGTAGAACTCAAGCATGGTGAATTCTGGGTTGTGACGAGTCGAAACGCCTTCGTTACGGAAGTTGCGGTTGATCTCGAACACCTTTTCGAAACCACCGACCACCAGACGCTTGAGGTACAACTCAGGTGCGATACGCAAGAACATTTCCATGTCCAGCGCATTGTGGTGAGTTTCAAACGGCTTGGCCGCAGCACCGCCCGGAATGGTTTGCAGCATCGGTGTTTCAACTTCCAGGAAGTCGCGCTGCATCAGGAAGTTGCGGATGTGGGCGATCACTTGCGAACGCACACGGAAAGTGTGGCGCACTTCTTCGTTAACGATCAGGTCAACGTAACGCTGGCGATAGCGCTGCTCGGTGTCGGTCAGGCCGTGGTGCTTGTCCGGTAGCGGACGCAGGGATTTGGTCAGCAGTCGCACGTTGGTCATTTCAACGTACAGGTCGCCTTTGCCGGAACGGGCCAGGGTGCCTTCGGCGGCAATGATGTCGCCCAGGTCCCAGGTTTTCACGGCAGCCAGGGTTTCTTCCGGCAGGGTTTTGCGGTTGACGTAGACCTGGATGCGACCGGTCATGTCCTGAATCACCATGAACGAGCCACGGTTAAGCATGATGCGACCCGCAACCTTGACCGGAATTGCGGCTTCAGCCAGCTCTTCCTTGGTCTTGTCGGCATACTGCTTCTGCAGATCCGCGCAGTAGTTATCGCGACGGAAATCATTCGGGAAGGCATTACCCTTGGCGCGCTCGGCTGCAAGTTTTTCCTTGCGCAGTGCGATCAGGGCGTTTTCTTCCTGTTGCAGGTCTTGCGGGTCGGGTTGTTGGTCGCTCATGTCTTAAAAAATTCCATCACAGGTTCGTTGCCCCCGCCTTGCGGCAGGGGGAAGCGGGCTTTGGCGCGCCCTTGAGGCATCGCGTCAGCTGCGCACTTTACGGTTGTTACACGACTTACAGCCCTTGCTTCAGGCTGGCTACCAGGTATTCGTCGATATCGCCGTCGAGCACTTTGTCGCAATCGCTGCGCTCGATGTTGGTACGCAAATCCTTGATACGCGAAGCGTCGAGTACGTACGAGCGGATCTGGTGTCCCCAGCCGATGTCCGACTTGGTGTCTTCCAGGGCCTGGGAGGCAGCATTGCGCTTCTGCACTTCCTGCTCGTAAAGACGCGCCCGCAGCATTTTCATCGCGGTGTCTTTGTTCGCGTGCTGCGAACGTTCGTTCTGGCAGCTCACCACGGTGTTGGTCGGTACGTGAGTGATACGCACGGCCGAGTCGGTGGTGTTTACGTGCTGACCACCCGCACCGGAGGAACGATAGGTATCGATCCGCAGGTCTGACGGGTTGATGTCGATCTCGATGTTGTCGTCGATCTCTGGCGAAACGAAGACTGCCGAGAACGAAGTATGACGACGGTTGCCCGAATCGTAAGGGCTTTTACGTACCAGACGATGGACGCCAATCTCGGTGCGTAACCAGCCAAATGCGTATTCGCCTTTGATGTGCACGGTCGCGCCTTTGATCCCGGCCACTTCACCGGCAGACAGTTCCATGATGGTGGCATCGAAGCCGCGCTTGTCGGCCCAGCGCAAATACATCCGCAACAGGATATTGGCCCAGTCTTGCGCTTCGGTACCGCCGGAGCCTGCCTGAATGTCCAGGTAAGCGTTGTTGGCGTCCATCTCACCGCTGAACATGCGGCGGAACTCGAGTTTTTCAAGGGCTTCGCGCAGACGCTCGACTTCAGCCGCCACGTCATCCACGGCAGCCTGGTCTTCTTCCTCGGCAGACATCAGCAGCAGGTCCTTGGCATCGGCCAGGCCTGTGTGCATCTCATCCAGGGTTTCGACGATCTGCGCCAGCAGGGAGCGCTCGCGCCCCAGCTCCTGGGCATAGGAAGGGTTGTTCCAGACACTCGGATCTTCAAGCTCGCGATTGACTTCAGTCAGACGCTCATGCTTTTGATCGTAGTCAAAGATACCCCCGAATGGTTTCGGAGCGCTCTGACAGGTCCTTGATGCTATTAAGGATCGGGTTGATTTCCATGGCTGGCAGCACTCGTAGGCGATTTTTACAAAGCCGGGGAGTATACCGTAAACACAACGTATCAGCAGCCCGTCCGGCGGGGTTATGAGGCGGTTTCGGGCTGTTTTTTTTCTGTGGCCGCGGATCCGATACGAGGCGGTATCAGGTACCTTGGAGGCTCAGGATTTACCCTCGCGGCGCAATCGGACGCGGCCTCGCTTCACTCGACCGCTGCTACCAAGAACCAGTCCCCCTATCGCACAAACGCCATTCGTAGCCGCTGACGAGCAGAGCAATGCCGCGTCCGGCGCTAAAGCCCGGTGTGCATGCACCCAGGATCAGAGGTGATTCTGTAGCCGCTGCCGAAGGCTGCGCTGAAGTGCCCTGCTTTGAAGGTCCTTCGGCCTTTTTCGCAGCCTGCGGCAGCGGCTGCAGAGGGCATTCGTAGCCGCGTTACTCAACTCCCACCTGGTTGCGCCCGTTGTTTTTGGCCAGGTACAGCCCCTTGTCGGCCGCCAGGATCAATTCGCGACAATTACTGCTTTGTTGCGGGACCAGGGTGGCCAGGCCGATGCTGATGGTCAGGCGGTTTCCGGCAGTCGGTGAGATGTGGGGGATTTTCAGGACCTCGACAGCCTGGCGAAGTTTTTCTGCCACCAGCCGGGCTCCCCCCTGGGAAGTATTGGGCAGGACAATGGCAAACTCTTCACCCCCGTAACGGGCCGGCAAATCTGAAGGCCGGCTACAGGCATCGCGAATGGCCGCTGCCACCTTGCGCAGCGCCTCGTCTCCGTCGAGATGACCAAAGCTGTCGTTGTATGACTTGAAATAATCGACATCGATCATCAGCAGCGACAGCTGGGTTTGCTCACGTATGGCACGCCGCCATTCCAGCTCCAGGTACTCATCGAAGTGACGACGGTTGGAGAGACCAGTCAGGCCGTCGGAGTTCATCAGCCGTTGCAGCACCAGATTGGTGTCCAGCAACTGCTGCTGGCTGACACGCAACGCGCGGTATGCCGCGTCACGCTGCAACAGCGTCATGTATGAACGCGAGTGATAGCGGATGCGTGCCACCAGCTCGATGTTATCCGGCAGCTTCACCAGATAATCGTTGGCACCTGCCGAAAAGGCCGCACTTTTGATCAACGGATCCTCTTTGGTGGAGAGCACGATGATAGGAATATCGTGGGTAGCCGGGTGATTGCGGTATTCACGCACCAACGTCAGGCCGTCAAGCCCCGGCATGACCAGGTCTTGCAGGATCACCGTCGGCTTGATCCGAATAGCCTGGGCAATTGCTTCGTGGGGATCGGCACAAAAATGAAAATCGATGTTCTGCTCAAGCGCCAACCCGCGACGCACGGCTTCACCGATCATGGCCTGATCATCTACCAGCAACACCATGGCGGCGTTTTCGTCAGTTTTAACGTCGTCCAACTGCAACTTGTTCATGCGCGTTCACCTGAATTACTGCCTTCAAGCCAGTTCTGCGGGGGCTTATTCATCATTTGACGAATACCTCCAGCAAGCGTGGCGCGATCTTGTCCAAGGGGCGGATTTCAACCGCTGCATCAATAGCGGCTGCCGCTTTGGGCATGCCAAATACCGAGCTGCTGAACTGATCCTGAGCGATAGTCAGAAAACCTTGCTGGCGCATGAGTTTGAGGCCTTGAGCCCCGTCACGGCCCATGCCGGTCAACAATACCCCCACCGCATCGCCATTCCAGTACCTGGCAACGCTCTCAAAAAACACATCTATTGAAGGTCGATAAATCTCGTCCACAGGCTCGGCGGTGTAAGCCAGCGTGCCGTTTTTCAATAAGCGGATGTGATGGTTGGTACCGGCCAGGAGCACCGTTCCGGCCTGCGGGGTTTCACCGTCCCGCGCCAAACGCACATTCAGCCCGCACGAGCTGCTTAACCATTCAGCCATGCCGGCAGCAAACACCTGGTCGACGTGCTGAACCAACACAATGGCCGCGCTGAACTCACGGGGCAATCCCTTGAGCAATACTTCGAGAGCGGCCGGACCGCCCGCCGAAGAACCGATAACCACCAACCTTTTTCTTAACCCCTGCAGACGTGGCGACCCCATCACCGACTGAACCCGCTTGTCCCCCTGCCCCATCAACCACCCAATGTTGAGAATCTTGCGCAATAGCGGGGCAGCCGCCTCCCTGGCATTGCCGGCACCCAGCGCGGGGGTATCGACCACATCCAGCGCACCGAAGCCCATGGCTTCAAATACGCGATGGACGTTTTGCTCGCGATCAACCGTGACAATCACGATGGCACACGGGCTTTCGGCCATGATCCGGCGCGTGGCTTCGACGCCATCCATGACGGGCATGATCAAGTCCATCAAAATCAGGTCCGGTGTCAGTTCGGCGCATTGCCGAACCGCCTCTTCGCCATTGCTGGCAACCCAGACCACTTCATGGGCAGGCTCAAAGGCGAGCGCCCGACGCAAGGCTTCAACCGCCATGGGCATATCGTTGACGATCGCGATTTTCATGATTGCGCTCCTCCGATGAGCTCAACCACCGCATCAAGCAGGGCATCATCATGGAAACTGGCTTTCGCTAAATAGTAGTCGGCTCCGGCATCGAGGCCGCGCCGACGGTCTTCTTCCCGATCCTTATAAGACACCACCATCACAGGCATCGATTGCAATCGGTTATCACGACGTAACAGCGTTACCAGTTCAATACCGTCCATGCGTGGCATATCGATGTCCGTGATCAACAAATCGAAATGCTCGGCGCGCAAGACGTTCCAACCGTCCATACCGTCAACCGCCACCGCGACTTCATAACCCCGGTTGATCAAGAGCTTGCGCTGCAACTCACGCACGGTCAGCGAATCATCCACCACCAGAATACGTTTTCGGGCCAGCTCTGCCGTGTGCCGATTACGCCGGTCGATACGCTCCAGGCGTCCGGTATTCAGCAATTTGTCGACGGATCGCAGCATGTCTTCCACGTCAACAATCAGCACCGCAGCCCCATCATCGAGCAAGGCACCTGCTGAAATGTCCTGCACCTTGCCCAATCGGGGATCGAGGGGCAGTACCACCAGCGTGCGTTCGCCTATAAAGCGCTCCACCGCCACCCCATACACCGCATCACGTTCGCGGATAACCACCACTTTGAGGGTTTCATCTTCGCTCTGACTTGGAGGGCGCTGCAGCAACTGGCTTGCCGCAACCAGCCCCACGTGCCGCCCTTCGTGCCAGAAGTGCTGACGCCCTTCGAGCTGCACAATTTCTTCAGGGCGCAAGTCGCACATGCGTTCGATATGCGCCAGTGGGAACGCGTAGGCTTCGTCTGCGACTTCAACCACCAGACTGCGCACCACCGACAATGTCAGCGGTACTTCCAGATGGAAGCGACTACCCCGACCAGAGGTCTGCTCCAGCACAATGGCCCCGCGCAGCAAACGTACCATGTGCTGCACGGCGTCCAGCCCGACGCCCCGCCCGGAGAGCTCAGTCACGGTATCGCGCAGGCTGAAACCGGGTAAAAACAGAAAGCTCAACAGCTCTTCTTCACTCAACTGCGCCGCCGTCGCTGCCGTCGACAACTGACGCTCGACAATGATCTGACGCAAGCGCTCAAGGTCAACACCCGCGCCATCATCGCTCAGTTCCAGAACCAGCAAGCCCGCTTGATGCGAGACATGCAAGCGAATCACCCCTTCGCCGGGCTTGCCCGCCAGCAGCCGCTGCTCAGGGGATTCGATACCGTGATCAACCGCATTGCGCAGCAAGTGAGTCAGTGGTGCTTCAAGCTTTTCCAGCACATCGCGATCGACCTGGGTTTTTTCACCTTCAATTTCCAGGCGGATCTGCTTGCCCAAGGTCCTCCCCAAATCGCGCACCATGCGCTCCTGCCCCACCAGCACGTCGGCAAACGGCCGCATGCGACAAGCCAGCGCGGTGTCGTAAAGCAACTGCGCACGCTGACCCGCGTGCCAGCCAAACTCATCCAGCTCAGCGGTCTGCTCGCTGAGCAAATGCTGCGACTCGGCCATTATCCTCCGCGCATCGGCCAATGCCTCTTGCGTTTCATGGCCCAGCCCCGCGTGCTTGAGTTGCTCGCTTAGAGTGTCCAGCGCACGCAGGCCGCTACTTTGCATCCGCTTAAGACGTTGCAAGGCCGCCAGGTAAGGTTTGAGACGCTGGGTCTCCACCAGCGATTTACTGGACAGATCGAGCAGGCTGTTGAGACGCTCCGCTGTCACCCGCAATACCCGCTCACCGCCTTCAGTCCGGCGCGGAGTCCGACGAGCAGGCTCCGAAATCACTTCGGGCTCGATCCTCTGCACAGGCTCGGGGTCAATTACAGGTGCCGCCGGCTCTGACGTCATCAATAAATGAGAGACATCAAATGCGGGCGATGCAACCCGTGTACTGCTGGTTGAAGGATCCAACAGCCGCTCCATCAGCGCCACATAGGCTTCAATGTCGGCCGGCCCCACATTGGCACTCCCCGGGGTGGCAATGCGCATCAATAAATCCGTGCCTTGCAGCAAGGCATCAATATGCTCGTGCTGCAGGTACAAGCGTCCTTCCTGGGCGCAGACCAGGCAGTCTTCCATCACATGAGAGACGCTGACTCCGGCCTCGACCCCCACAATCCGCGCAGCGCCCTTGAGCGAATGCGCTGCACGCATACAGGCTTCCAGCTGGTCTGCCTGAGTCGGATTTCGTTCCAGTGCCAACAAGCCGGCATTCAAGACCTGGGTTTGTGCTTCAGCCTCAAGACTGAACAGCTCCAGTAACGAGGCATCACGCATTTGCTCGGGGGTCATGTCAGGCTCCGGGTAATGGCACTCAGCAGCTGCTCTTCGTCCAGCCAGCGCAAGCTGCGGTCTTTCCACTGCAGTACACCCCGGGTGTACTTGCCACTGACATGCTCGCCGGAGTTCGAGGCCGTGCTCAACGTACGCTCTTCTATGGCATGGATGCCGTCCACTTCATCTACCGGCAGCACCACCGGACCGCCATGGGCCGCCACAATCAGCATGCGCGGCATCACCCGTCGGGCACTGGTCACGGTCACCGTAGGGTCCAGCCCCAACAATTCCACCAGAGACAAGCACGGCACCAGTGCGCCTCGTACATTGGCCACACCCAGCAAGGCCCGCGAGCGCTGGTGAGGCAGCGAATGGATCGACTGTGTCGGCGAGACTTCATCCAGACAACCCGTCACCAAGCCCAGCCATTCCCCCCCAAGACGAAAGATCATCAGCGAACGCGTCGCGACTTTTTGCGCCAGGCTCTCCGGGGCGTAGAACGCGTGATGCTCTTGCTCAAATGAATAACGGTCCAGCAAACGTGTCGCAGCAGCCGAATACACAGCGCAATTGCGACAATGGATATGTTGCGCCAGTAATGGACAGGACTTGTCGCCATAGATACCGATTCGGTTCCAGCAATCGTCAATGGCTTGTGCTTCGGTATGGATCAAGCTCTGGGCTGTTAAACCGCTCATTGTTTACGCTCGCTGTGAACGGAGCGCCCGTTACGGGCTGCACGCGCCTGCAAACGCTGGGCGCCGGCAATATCGCCCCGGGAGGCCAATAACGCAGCCAGATGCGCCAGCGCTTCTGAATGCTGGGGTTCCAGGTACAGAGCCTTGCGATAAAACTCCTGGGCCTGGGCCGTCTGCCCTTCGACATCACTTAGCAGGCCCAACCAGTAAAAAGCCTGTGCGTGTGGGCCATGCTGCTGCAGACACTGTTCGCAGAGCGCACGGGCTTCACGACTCTTGCCCTGATTGGCAAGGACGGCAATTTGTTCAAGCAACGCGACAGGTTGAGCGATAGCCGACGGTGCGCTCGCCCACACCTGGGTCTTCGGGCGAGGCGCGAAAGGCCGGGCAGTCACAGGTGCCGGACGTATCAACGGTCTGGGTTCAGCCAGCACCGCTGGAGGTGCAGACACCGGCTCGCGATTGTGGCAAAAGGCAAATGACTGCGGTGCGCCCATCGAACGCATGCCCAACCTGACGAGCAGGCTACCCTCTGCCGGACCGATAAACAGCACACCGTCTTCGCGGGTCAAACACTTCAGCACCGCCAGTGCTTGCTGCTGGGTTTTAAGATCGAAATAAATCAGCAGATTGCGACAAAACACAATGTCATAAGGGACGTGGCTGGACACTAGCGTGGGATCCAGCAAATTGCCCGTGTGAAAGCTGACCTGCTCGCATACCTGGCTCGCCAACTGGTAGCCGTCATGCTCAAGGGTGAAGTAACGCTCGCGAAAACCGGTTTCCTGGCCGCGAAAAGAGTTTTTTCCATACAGTGCACCCTGCGCACGCTGCACCGAGAGCGGACTGATATCCAGCGCATCAACCTTGAAGTGATGAGCCGCCAGACCGGCATCGAACAACGCCATGGCAATCGAATAAGGCTCTTCACCGGTCGAGCATGGCAGGCTCAGAATACGCAGCGTACGCTGGCTGGCCATTTCAGCCAGTCGCTCCCGGGCCAGTCGCCCCAGTGTCACAAAGGATTCCGGATAACGAAAAAACCAGGTTTCCGGCACGATCACCGATTCGATCAGGGCCTGCTGCTCATCCTGTGAGCTAAGCAGACGCTGCCAATAGTCTTCGTGCGTGGCCATGTGCAGCGCAGTGCATCGCTGGCGCACCGCGCGTTCGATGATGGCCGGGCCGACCGAGGCCACATCCAGACCGATACGCTGTTTCAGGTAATCGAAGAAACGTTGATCGGCACTCATGCAGGCTCCTGCTCAGATACAGCGTCAGGGCCCAAGGGGAAGAGCAAGGCACGCACAGCAGGACTCAGCAGGTCGACGACCTCAACCCACTGCAGCAGCCCCTTCTCGTCTTTTCGGACCGGCCCCAGATAAGGCGCATCGCGGTTGTCGACACCATGCGGCTGGAAATCGGCCGGATCACAACGCACGGTATCGCTTGCCTGCTCGAGTATCAGCCCGAGCAACCGCTCACCGTAGTTGACCAGCACCAATCGGGTGCTGGTCCGGGCAACGGCCGGATTGCCGAAGGCCATGGCACTGATATCAATCACCGGTACGATTTGCCCGCGGTGCTCGAATACACCGGCCACCCACACGGGAGCCTGCGCGATCGGCTTGAGCGGCAGGCGCGGCAAAATCTCAACCACATCGGTGGCAGGCAATGCAAAACGCTCATCGCCGATATAAAACACCAGAAACAGACGGTGTTTCGACAGCGCCGCGCCCGGATGCTTTGCTAAAGGTGTGCTCATCAGACTTTGAAGCGCGAAACGCCGCTGCGCAGCCCAACTGCAACCTGACTGAGTTCGTCGATTGCAAAGCTGGCCTGGCGCAAGGACTCGACGGTCTGACTGCTGGCATCGCCCAACTGCACCAGCGCATGATTAATCTGCTCAGCGCCCGTGGCCTGAGCCTGCATGCCTTCATTGACCATCAGCACGCGCGGGGCCAAGGCCTGCACCTGATGGATAATCTGCGACAGCTGCTCGCCCACTTGCTGCACCTCGGACATGCCGCGACGGACTTCTTCAGAGTACTTGTCCATGCCCATCACGCCAGCGGAAACCGCCGACTGGATTTCACGCACCATCTGCTCGATATCATAGGTAGCCACGGCTGTCTGGTCGGCCAGGCGCCGCACCTCAGTGGCAACGACCGCAAAACCGCGGCCGTACTCACCGGCTTTTTCCGCTTCAATGGCAGCATTCAGCGACAGCAGGTTGGTCTGGTCGGCGACTTTAACGATGGTTACCACCACCTGATTAATGTTGCTGGCCTTTTCATTGAGAATCGCCAGTTTGGCGTTCACCAGGTCGGCGGCCCCCATCACCGAATGCATGGTTTCTTCCATTCGGGCCAGACCTTGCTGACCGGAGCCGGCCAATATCGAAGCCTGATCGGCCGCCGAGGTCACCTCAGTCATGGTGCGCACCAGATCACGGGACGTGGCAGCAATCTCGCGGGAGGTTGCACCGATTTCAGTGGTGGTGGCTGCAGTCTCTGTCGCGGTGGCTTGTTGCTGTTTGGACGTGGCTGCAATTTCAGTCACCGATGTCGTGACCTGCACCGAAGAGCGCTGGGCCTGAGACACCAGAGAAGTCAGCTCCGTCATCATGTCGTTGAAGCCGGTTTCAACGGCGCCAAATTCGTCTTTGCGTTCCAGGTTCAAGCGCCGGCTCAGATCACCGGAGCGCATGACCTCGAGGATTGAAACAATACGCTGCATCGGTGACATGATCGCCCGCAGCAACAACAAGCCACACAGCCCCGCCGCAATCACGGCAAGGACCAGCGAAACCAGCATGCTGACCTTGGCCGCAAGCACCGAATCAGCAATGGCATTCGTCGCTTGCACAGCCGACTGGCGATTGGCATCGATCACATTATTGAGTTGCTTGCGCCCTGCCATCCAGGTCACGGCCAATTGCTCGGCAACCATATCACTGGCCTGGTCGAATTCTTTGTTCTGATAAAGCTCAAGCACCTTCGCCAGTACCTGGTCATATTCTTTATGAAGACGCTCGAAGTCCTCAAAAGAGCTGCGATCATCCTGCTCGTAGATAGTACTGCGATAATTCTCCAGCTCTTGTTTCAAACGCTCTTCATAACTGGCATACAACTGGCGATCCTCGCTGGTCAGCTCACGCCGGTTGCTGGAACCCACCAATTGCAGGGTCAATACATAGCTGTCAACCCAGGCACTGCGCATCATCGAACTGTAATGGACGCCGGGAATCGAATCATTTCGCACGGCCTCTTCGCTGCTCTCGATCGAGAGCAAACGCGAGTAGGCCACTACCACCATCAGCAACATAATGGCGATGATTACCGCAAAGCTTGCCAATATGCGTTGGCGCAACGTCCAGTTCTTCACAGTCGATCCTCGGAGCCATTCAAATGAGGGGCAGTATATCGGAGGGGCTGTGAGGATACGCAGTGTCGTTGCGACCGCTCTCACAGTAATTAGTGAAAAGAATTACAGCAAAATCAGAGCATAGTTAAAGCCGATTATGCCGCAGAGGCGAATTGCTGCCACGAATCCTGTGAAAGCCGGAATCACCCGCTTCCACAGGACGATCATGAGGTCATAGCGCTGCTTGTTTGACCTGTGATTCAAGCTCGGCCTTGAGACCAGGATCCAGCTTCAGCTGTTTGGCCAACTCATCCAGGTATGCCCGTTCCATAAAGTGTTCTTCGTCCACCAGGATCAGGCTGGCGATATACATTTCAGCTGCGATCTCAGGGGTACTGGCCGCACTTGCCACTTCCGCCGGGTCCAGCGGTTTGTTCAGTTCTGTCCTCAGCCATTGCTGCAAGGCAGGGTCGCCATTGAGTTTGCTGAGTTCACCGTCGATCAACTGACGCTCCCGCTCGTCCACATGACCATCGGCCTTGGCCGCTGCCACCAGCGCCTTGATAATCGCCTGACCATGCTGCTCGACTTGTTGCGGCGCAACACGATCAATGGTCTGCGGCTCAGTTTGCGGTGCCTTGCCCTGATTCGCTTGCCAATTGCCATAGGCTTTGTAGGCCAGCACGCCAAGCGCCGCCAACCCGCCGTAGGTCAGGGCCTGACCGCCATATTTACGGGCACTCTTGTTGCCCAGCAACATTCCCAGCGCACTGGCAGCCAAAGCCCCGCCACCCGCCCCCGACAGCAAACCACCCAACCCGCCGGAACCACCCAGCAGGCCACCCAGACCACCTTTATCAGCACCGGAGGCGGAGCCTTGCGTGCCCTTTTTATCCTGCAACATTTGTTGGCCGGACTTGAGTAACTGATCGAGCAATCCACGGGTATTCATAAGCTGCCTCCAGAAATCAGGTTCAGAAAGGAAACCCGCCTGAATGGCGGGTCAAAAACACGTACTGCCTTCAATTCATTCCCGCAAATCCGACTCATGGATGGGTTGGTCGCGGTGAGTTGCACGCTGATATTGTGCAGGCCAGATCGCCTTCTTGCCGCCCAAATCATCATCAGCGTGCAACGGCCAATACGGATCACGCAACAGCTCGCGCGCCAACAGGATCAAATTTGCCTGGCCGGTGCGCAGAATATGCTCGGCCTGGGCTGCCTCGGTGATCATGCCCACGGTACCTGTGGCGATACCCGCCTCTTTGCGTACACGCTCGGCAAACCGTGTTTGGTAACCCGGCCCGACCGGGATCTCGGCATTGGCTGCCGTGCCCCCCGAGGACACATCGATCAGATCAACCCCCAGCGCCTTGAGCCGTCGCGCCAGTTCCACGGTTTCGTCAGGGTTCCAGCCATCCTCAACCCAATCCGTGGCTGATAGTCGCACAAAAACCGGAAGCTCTTTTGGCCACACTTCGCGTACAGCCTCGGTAACTTGCAACACCAACCGCACACGGTTCTCGAAGGAGCCACCATACTGGTCGCGCCGTTGATTGCTCAAGGGCGAAAGAAACTGGTGCAGCAAGTAGCCGTGGGCCGCATGGACTTCAACCACCGAGAAGCCTGCTTTCAAGGCCCGCTTGGCAGCGGCAACAAACGCTTGAATAACCCCGTTGATCTGGGCTTCGTCCAGTTGCACCGGCGCCGTGTGGTTAGGGTCGAAGGCGATGGGAGAAGGCCCGACCGGCACCCAGCCGCCCTCTTCAACCGTGACGCTGCCGTGCTTGCCCAGCCAGGGCCGATAAGTACTGGCCTTGCGTCCGGCATGGGCCAGCTGAATGCCTGCCACGGCGCCCTGGGCCGTGATGAAGCGGGTGATGCGCTGCAGGGGCTCAATCTGCTCGTCACTCCACAATCCGAGGTCTTGGGCGGTGATCCGTCCTTCAGGTACGACTGCAGTAGCCTCCGTGAAGATCAGCCCTGCGCCGCCCACTGCGCGACTGCCCAGATGAACCAAATGCCAGTCATTGGCCAGGCCATCAACGCTGGAGTACTGGCACATCGGCGAGACCGCGATGCGATTAAGAAGGGTCAGTTTTCGCAGGGTATAGGGTTCAAGCAACAGACTCATGGGTCACCTCTAATTCCAGTGGGTAGGCTCCAGGCCAGTTCTAAGAGCCTAGTCGACAACACTGGACGAGGTGGGAAAACCCTGTGGGCGCCGCCACAGGATGTGACGGGTTGCACAGCAACCTGCTAGTTGAATGGAAAGCTAAGGCCATGCGGCCCTTGTCGCTACCTGCGCCAGCGGTTACAGAGATGATGTAGCGCGTAATCTGTAGCAGCGGACGAGTAGAACGAGGCCGCGGCCTACTGCGCAGCAGCGTATCTACCGGGCACGCAAGGCCAAGGCGTTATCGCGGCTCGATATGAGCGATCATCAGTTGCACGGTTTCATTACCACGAAACTCGTTGAGGTCGAGTTTGTACGCCAGTTCGACCCAGCGAATGGTCGGATTCGGCCATACATCCCGGTCAATCCCGAATGCGATGCCATCGAGTTTCACGCTGCCACACTCGGTTTTGAGCACGACTTTCAAATGCCGCTCGCCAACGATCCGTTGCTCGACCAACTGGAATACGCCATGAAACAACGGTTCGGGAAAGTGCTGCCCCCAAGGCCCGGCGTTACGCAGTGCCCGGGCCAGTTCGAGATGAAACTCCTCCACCGCCAGGCTGCCATCGGACAACATGCGCCCCGTCAGGTCGTCTTCACGCAACTGACGCCGGACTTCGGCATCGAACGCCTGACTGAACAGAGGGAAATTTGCCTCGGGCAAGGTCAGGCCCGCCGCCATTGCATGGCCGCCGTACTTGCTGATCAACTCCGGGTGCTGTGCCGCCACCACGCTGAGCGCATCACGAATATGAAAGCCCGGCACCGAGCGCCCTGAGCCTTTGAGCATGCCGTCACCGGCATCAGCAAACGCGAACGTCGGCCGGAAGTAACGCTCTTTGAGGCGTGAAGCCAGAATGCCGATCACCCCCTGGTGCCATTGCGGGTCGAACAGGCACAAACCAAACGGCAGGTTATCGACCGTCAGGTCCTTGAGCTGGGCCAGCGCCTCACGCTGCATGCCTTGCTCGATGGATTTACGGTCCTGGTTCATCTCATCGAGCTGCACCGCCATGTCGCGCGCAGCGTTGGCGTCATCGGTGAGCAGGCATTCAATGCCCAGGCTCATGTCATCCAGACGCCCGGCGGCGTTAAGGCGCGGGCCGAGAATAAACCCCAGATCGGTCGAAGTAATGCGCGTGTGGTCTCGCTTGGCCACTTCGAGAATGGCCTTGAGCCCGGGGCGCGCACGCCCGGCACGAATGCGCTCCAGGCCCTGATGCACCAGGATCCGGTTGTTGGCATCGAGCGGCACCACGTCCGCCACGCTGCCCAATGCCACCAGGTCCAGCAACTCGGCAATATTCGGTGCCTTGCTGTTTTGATACCAGCCCAGGCTGTTCAAGCGGGCCCGCAACGCGATCAGGACATAAAAAATCACCCCTACGCCCGCCAATGCCTTGCTTGGAAACTCGCAGCCGGGCTGGTTCGGATTGACGATGGCATCGGCCGCCGGCAGCTCGCTGCCGGGCAAGTGGTGGTCGGTGACCAGAACACTCAAACCCGCTTTTTTGGCCGCCGCCACCCCTTCAATACTGGAGATACCGTTGTCGACCGTAATCAGCAGTTGCGGGGTACGGGTCAGCGCGACCTCGACGATTTCCGGGGTCAGGCCGTAGCCGTACTCAAATCGGTTCGGCACCAGGTAATCGACATGAGCCGCCCCCAGCAGACGCAGACCGAGCATCCCGACGGTACTGGCCGTTGCCCCATCCGCGTCGAAGTCACCGACGATCAGGATGCGCTGGCGCTGCTCAAGCGCCACCACCAGTAGATCCACCGCGGCATCGATCCCCTTGAGCTGCTGATACGGAATCAGCCGCGCCAGACTCTTGTCCAGCTCCGCTTGCGACTGGACGCCACGCGCTGCGTAAAGGCGTGTCAGCAGGGTCGGCATTTCGCCCAGGAAAGGCAGGATTTCAGGCAGTGGACGAGGTTCGATGCGCATAAGCTGACGGGGAGTCTCTGGGTCGTATTTAAGATGAACGTGTTCAGCGCGGGTTTTAACCGCGTTCGCCTTGCAGCCACTGCAATTGAACTTCGTGCTGGCCACGGTCATCAGTGACGAAAATCGTGCCTTCGCTGATCATCACGTCCCACTTGATCACTCGGGGCATGTCTTTGGCGAGGACTTCGAGAATCTCTTGCGGAACGGCAGCAATATTGACGTTTTTCAGGTTTTTGATCGCCGGGATGACCTTGCCTTCCCACACGCGCAAGCTGCCATAGGCCAGCAAGCTGGTGCGTTCGGTACGACGCGAGCACCAGGTCAGACGCTCGGCATCGGGCTGGCCGACTTCGATCCAGTGCAGAACACGGTCATCCAGGCTTTTTTCCCAGAGTGCCGGTTCGTCTACATCTGACAGGCCGCGACCAAAAGACAGCTGCTCGTTGTACCAGAAGGCATAGGCCAGAAGACGCACGGTCATACGCTCTTCAGTTTCTGAAGGGTGACGGGCGATGGTCTGCTTGACGCTTTCATACACCCCGCGATCGAGGTCGGTAAGGTTGAGTTCAAACTTGTAGGTCGTGGACGGCTGGGCCATGAACGGGCTTCTTGATACGGAGAAAGGCGGTAAGTCTAACCGATCCGGCCGCTCTTCAACGAATCCTTGACCCTGGCTTCTTGCCGGCTGCGACCTATGTTAAAAGGCTGTACCCGCCTGCTCTGGACAAGGACAAATCATGCCGCTCGCAGCCAAACCCCTATCGGGCCTCAAAGTCGTCGAACTGGGCACTCTGATCGCGGGTCCGTTTGCATCGCGGATCTGCGCCGAATTCGGTGCGCAAGTGATCAAAGTCGAGTCCCCGGATGGCGGTGACCCGTTGCGCAAATGGCGCAAGCTGTACGAAGGCACCTCCCTGTGGTGGTTCGTCCAGGCGCGCAACAAGAAGTCCCTGACCCTGAACCTCAAGCACCCTGACGGGCTGAGTATCCTCAAGGCGTTATTGGCAGAGGCCGATATCCTGATCGAAAACTTCCGCCCCGGCGTTCTGGAAAAACTCGGCCTGGGCTGGGATGTGCTGCACGCCTTGAACCCGAAACTGGTGATGGTGCGGCTGTCCGGCTTTGGCCAGACCGGCCCGATGAAAGACCAGCCGGGGTTTGGTGCCGTGGGTGAGTCCATGGGCGGGCTGCGCTACATCACCGGTTTTGAAGATCGTCCGCCAGTGCGCACCGGCATCTCGATCGGCGACTCGATTGCCGCACTGTGGGGGGTGATTGGCGCGCTGATGGCGCTGCGTCACCGTGAAGTCAATGGCGGTCAGGGACAAGTCGTGGACGTAGCGTTGTACGAAGCCATTTTTGCCATGATGGAAAGCATGGTGCCGGAGTTCGATGTGTTCGGTTTTATTCGTGAGCGCACAGGCAACATCATGCCCGGCATTACCCCTTCGTCGATTCATACCAGCCTGGATGGAAAGCACGTGCAAATCGGCGCCAATGGTGACGCGATCTTCAAGCGTTTCATGCAGGTTATCGGGCGTGAAGATCTGGCCAACGACCCGGTACTGGCCAGCAATGATGGCCGCGACACCCGCCGTGACGAGCTGTATGGTGTGATTGACCGCTGGGTGGCTTCACTGCCGCTTGAGACCGTGCTGGAACAACTGGGCGTTGCGCAGGTGCCTGCCAGCCGCATCTTCTCGGCCGAAGACATGTTCAGTGACCCGCAATTCCTGGCGCGAGAAATGTTTCTGCAAGCCCGGTTGCCGGATGGCAAAGACTTCAAGATGCCAGGCATCGTCCCGAAGCTTTCAGACACTCCCGGCTCGGCTGACTGGGTGGGGCCCGAGTTGGGCGCTCATAACGCTGAAGTGTTGGGCGAACTGGGTTACGACACCGCCGCCATAGCAACCCTCAAGCTGGCAGGCGCTATCTAGAGCCATCTCCAGTGGATACCCAAAGGACTGGTACCATGATTCATCGCACAAGGCGGCGAAGCATTCTGACCGGGCTGATTTCATCGGCATTGTTGATCGCGGCACCGGGTGTCCTGGGCGCCGAAAAGCTCATTTGGCTATTACGCGATCTGCCGCCATTGGTCGTGGTGGACGGCCCGCAAAAGGGTCAAGGGGTAATTGATCAACTGATGCCCGTGCTGATGGCAAACATGCCGCAGTACCAGCATGTCGTGATGCGGGTGAACCGGGCACGGGCCCTTCAGATGCTTCATGCCCCCTCACTGACCTGCGACCCGACCCTGATCTGGAATCCAGCCCGTGCCCGCTGGGTCGTTTACTCCACGCCCGTTATTGCCTTGCAGGGAAATGGACTGGCGATTCAACGTCAGAATCAATTACAGATCGCCCCCTTTGTGACCGACGGCAAAGTAGACCTGTCAGCCTTACTGAACAGCCATGCTTTGAAGTTGGGTGTTATCGCAAAACGCAGCTACGGCGAGGTCATTGACCGTCAACTGCCACAGAGCCCTGCACATCAGATTTTTATCCATTACGGGGGGAACCCGATGAGCAGCCTGTTGCGCATGCAGCAAGCGGATCGCTTGCAGGCGCTGTTGGGGTATTGGCCCGAGATTCAGGTAAAAGCCAGGCAACAAGGACTGTCTCCCGACAGCATGATTTTTTACCCGGTACTGGGCGCCCCGGCTCTCCAGTCCCTTTACGTCGGGTGTTCGGACACACCGGAAGGTCGACGGGTCATTGGCAGAGTCAACGACATACTGGCGCATCAAGGCCGTGAGGTGATCATCAAGTCCAGGGCACAGTGGCTTGCGCCCGAGTCGTCGGTTGACCATCCCCGCCCCTTGCTGCCCGCCCCCACCGACGCACATTGACAATGTCATGGAATAAAAAAATCCCGGGCTGTGGGGAGGCAGCTCGGGATTCAACAAGGTCATGAAGACCCTATCAACAGGCTACAAGCATCGGAGCAATAAGCTTGATCCTGCTGATGAAAAATCAGACTCAAACGTGCCGCTAAAGGTTCCTTTAAGCGTCCCTTCAATTCGCCCCCCCATCGCTGGCATACGCACCAATGCTTCGATAGGCATCCAGTAATTGCCCCAAGCCGTTTACCGTCACGGGCTTTGCCAGGCAGCCCAATACCCTCAGACCTTCACTGCGGGCTGTCCTTACCGCTTTTTCCACGATATGAGGTGCTGCACAACTCAAGATGATCAACGCCGACGCTTCTCGCCTTGCGGCTAACTCGCGAATCAGGTCTAGTCCCGTCAGACCTTCTACATAAAGATCACAGATAGCGACATCGATGGCTCCACGCTGAGCCAATGAACGTCGTGCAGAATCAAGATTTTCAGCGACCAACACATCAAATATGCGAAACGTATTCAACATTTGATGCAACACCATTAACTGGAAAGGGTTGTCTTCAAGAATCAAAACTTTCAGAGGTCGCATCACGGGCCCTTGGGAGATCGGCAGGCTTTCACCAGATGGATCTACTCTAGAAGGCTCTAGCTTCACGCGACATCAGAAAACTCCTAAGTTGGTGTAGCTCTTTTCTATCGACCGATGGCCAACCGACACTTACCACGCTGCACGAGGCCCCCATTTGCGAACTTCCGATATATCAAACCAGCCCCCCACCAATCCTTCCAGTCGCCCGGAAGCGGAATAAAATGGCACTGTCCACTGGTAGATTTCCATGGGGCCGGATTTGATTTCGATCATGCGTTTTTGATAGTAGGGTTGTCGGCTGTGGATCATTTGCATGATTTCACAGTGAAGTTGCTCAGCCAGTTTCTGCGGAAAAATATTCATTCCAATACTGTTTTGCCCGCGAATGTGTTCAAGCTTTATAGACATGCGCTCTTCATAACTTTGATTACACGTGATTACAGCACCCTGAAGGTCACACACAAAGATCGGACTGGGAATACCATCCAGAAAACGGCGCTGAAACGCCAGTTGCTCATACAACGCCTGCTCGGTTTCACGCCCGGCATGCACCTGCTTTTTTAGTCGTCGATTGCACAGAAACAGCATTAGCCCGGCGGCAGTCAGAAGCACTATCCCCCAGGACAACCAAACGGGCTGATACGAACTGCTTTCGATCAGCGGCGCCTGGCCGACAGCGCCCAACCATTTGGCTCTGAGCGTTCGAATTTCGTTGATGGGCATGGCTTCCAGAGCGTGGTTCATGATGCCGAGCAACTCTGGATATTGAGCATGCACCGAAAAATTGTCAGAGACCCACCGTCCATCGACACTTCGCCCCACCTTAAGACGCCCGGGTGGGTACAGATAAGCCTGCGTCTCACTCTGGATGGTTGCATCCGCCTCCCCTTGCTCGACCATTCGGCGGGCCTGGGCATAGGTATCGACCTGGCGTAATTCAATTGCCGGATACTCACGCCTGATCAGCTCTTCAAGGGCATGCCTGGCCGGAAGTACCAGCACCATTCCCGCCAGTTGATCGAGAGAACCGAGCCGGGAGTCATGGCTGCGCACAACAAAGACCCAGGGAGATCCACCGTACGAGTAGGTGAAATTCAAGAAGGCCTTGCGCTCATGGTTGATCGACAGGGTTGCATTCATTTGAGCTTCGCCGCTCTGGAGCATGTCCAGGGTATGCTCCGTTGAAAACGCCTCTTTGTGGACAAACTGCAATCCGGTCATGCGTGAAATGCGCTTCAGAATATCGACGCTCAATCCCTCCCAGCGGCCATTACCATTCTTGAAGGCATATAACGGAAATTGCTGACCCGCCACGGTGACCACCGGATTACGCTTGATCCATTCCCGCTCGCGAGGCAACAAGTTGAGGTGCTGGTGGGCAATACTTCCTTCCAGCCCGGAAGTCCAGCGCGCAAGCACCCTGTGTGAGACAGCGTTATCAAGGCTGCCCAATGCCTTCTCGATCAAAGCGCCAAGCATGGGATCGGCGCGTCGTGTGGCGAAGGAAAATCCGGAATCAGGTAATGCACTGTCACCAATAATGCGCAAACCTGAATAAGGTCGAACACTCTTGAACGACTGGATGATGACCTCATTGCCAATAAACGCATCAATATCACCTTCAATCAGCGCTTCCATGGCGCTGTGCAACGTAGGCGTAATGATGATCTCGCTATCGGGATAAAAGGCATGGGCCGTATGGATATCGATGTAGCCATCGACAAAGCCAATCTTTTTACCGCCCCAGGTGTGCGCAGCATCGGTATCGCTGCCGCGACCAACAATAACCGAGCGATCCGTCATATAGGCCG
This sequence comes from Pseudomonas taetrolens, assembly GCF_900475285.1. Lineage (NCBI taxonomy): Bacteria > Pseudomonadati > Pseudomonadota > Gammaproteobacteria > Pseudomonadales > Pseudomonadaceae > Pseudomonas > Pseudomonas taetrolens. The sequence goes on from NZ_LS483370.1 coordinate 3,757,310, forward strand.
TCGATGACACAAGTCCCTCGACACCGCTTTCAAAACTACTGGCGCTGGCCAGAATGTCAATTTTGCCCGAGAGCAGTTCCGAGACGGCTTGATCGCGTTTTTTATACCCCAGAACTTCAATCGACACGCCCAGTTTGTCACGGACAATACTCAGGTAATCAGCGCTGATACCTTGATAACGATTGCGGTCGTGGGTGATATCGACGGGCTCGTAATCCGTAGTGGCGATACCGACCCGTAACTTGCCATGCTCTGACAGCCATTGTTTTTCAGTGCTGTTCAGTCGCAGCGGTTTAAAGTGGGTAAAGTTGGGTGACAGACTGAACGGCAGTCCTTGTGCAGCAGTGGACAGTTGCATGAAAAACAGCAGTCCAAGCGGGAGCAATGTGAGCACCCATGATTTAAGCACGCGGTGAAACATGGCAGCATCCTTGACTGGCTACTCGCCAAAATACGAAGGCGAAAACAGCGCAAGTTTGCCATGCACCCAAAAAAAAGCCCGTCAGATGACGGGCTTCAAAGTGCGTAAGACGTATACCGTTAAAGTGCCTTGCCGCGATTCCCATGCTGACTGACAAAGGCCTGTACCGCTTTCAGGTCATTGGCCAAAACGGTGTAGCGCTCCTCTCTTTCAAACAAGTCAGAAAGGTGAGCCGGCAGTTCCAGAGCTTTTCCTACCCCTGCCTTTTCAACTGCATCCGGGAACTTGACCGGGTGTGCCGTGCCCAGAATAACCATCGGAATGTCCAGGCTGCGACGGCACTCGCGAGCGGCCTTGACCCCAATGGCAGTGTGCGGATCCAGTACTTCGCCGGTTTCGGCAAACACCTCGGCAATGGTTTCGCAGGTTTGCGCATCATCGACCGCCAGCGAGTCAAACAGACGTCGCGCTTCGGTCCAGCGATCTTCTTCGACGCTGAAGTTGCCGGTTTTCTTGAAGGTGTCCATAAGCCCGGCAACCGCCGCGCCATTACGGCCATGCAAATCGAACAGCAAGCGCTCGAAGTTCGAGGACACCATGATGTCCATCGACGGCGACAGCGTCGCGTGCAGCGTGTCCTTGGCGTACTGGTTGCCGCTCATGAAGCGATGCAGAATATCGTTGCGGTTGGTGGCAACGATCAGCTGGTTGATCGGCAAGCCCATGTTACGGGCCAGGTAACCGGCAAAAATATCGCCGAAGTTACCGGTAGGCACCGAGAACGATACCGAGCGATGCGGGCCGCCCAGTTGCAGAGAGGCATGGAAGTAGTAAACGATCTGGGCCATGATTCGGGCCCAGTTGATCGAGTTCACGGCAACCAGGCGAGTCCCCTTGAGGAAGCCTTGATCAGCGAAGCTGGCCTTGACCATTTCCTGACAGTCATCGAAGTTGCCTTCAATGGCGATGTTATGGATGTTATCGCCAAACAGCGTGGTCATCTGCCGACGCTGGACTTCCGAAACCCGATTGTTGGGGTGCAGGATGAAAATGTCGACATTTTCACAATGCTTGCAACCTTCAATCGCCGCAGAGCCGGTGTCGCCAGAAGTAGCGCCGACAATAACCACGCGCTCGCCACGTTTTTCCAGCACGTAGTCGAGCAAGCGGCCGAGCAACTGCAGGGCAAAATCCTTGAACGCCAGGGTCGGGCCATGGAACAGCTCAAGCACCCACTCGTTGCCGTTCAGTTGACGCAGCGGCGCCACGGCGGCGTGAGAAAACGCGCCATAGGTTTCTTCAAGGATCTTTTTGAAATCCGCGTCCGGGATGCTGCCGGTGACAAACGGGCGCATGACCCGAAAAGCCAGTTCGTGATACGGCAGGCCAGCCCAGGAAGCGATTTCTTCCTGGGTGAAGCGCGGCAGGTTTTCCGGTACATACAGACCGCCGTCACTGGCCAGACCGGCCAGCAGGACGTCTTCAAAATTCAGGGCCGGTGCCTGGCCACGGGTGCTGATATAACGCATTGGGGCAAACCTTCGGTTTGAGCGGCCAGCCACGCGCCTGGGGCAGTGGCACGTGACTGGCCGTGAAATTAATTTAGATGTTCAACGCGGATGCGAACGACCGGACCCACGACGCCTTGCAGCGCTTCCAGCGCAGTAATGGCATCGTTCATGTGCTGCTCAAGCACACGATGAGTCAGCAAAATCATTGGCACCAGGCCGTCATGCTCTTCAACTTCTTTCTGCATGATCGATTCAATGTTGATGCCACGCTCGGACAAGATACTGGCCACTTGTGCCAATACGCCCGGATGATCCTTGGCTTGAATGCGCAAGTAGTAGGCACTTTCGCATGCATCGATTGGCAGGATCGGATGGTCGGACAGCGAATCAGGCTGGAATGCCAAGTGCGGAACGCGGTTTTCAGGGTCTGACGTCATCGCACGTACCACGTCGACCAGGTCAGCCACCACCGACGACGCCGTTGGCTCCATGCCCGCGCCAGCGCCATAGAACAATGTCGAGCCAGCAGCGTCACCATTGACCATGACGGCGTTCATCACACCGTTCACGTTGGCAATCAGGCGATCTGCGGGAATCAGTGTCGGGTGAACCCGCAACTCGATGCCACTGGCGGTGCTGCGTGCAACGCCCAGGTGTTTGATGCGATAGCCCAGCGCTTCTGCGTAGTTCACGTCAGCCGTTGTCAGCTTGGTGATGCCTTCGGTATAGGCCTTGTCGAATTGCAACGGGATACCGAATGCAATCGACGCCAGGATCGTCAGTTTATGCGCAGCATCGATGCCTTCAACGTCAAAGGTAGGATCGGCTTCGGCATAACCCAGGGCCTGGGCTTCGGCCAGAACGTCTTCAAAGGTACGACCCTTTTCGCGCATTTCAGTGAGGATGAAATTGCCGGTGCCGTTGATGATGCCTGCAACCCAATTGATTCGATTGGCCGACAGGCCTTCACGGATCGCCTTGATCACCGGAATACCGCCTGCAACCGCAGCTTCGAACGCCACAATCACGCCCTTTTCCTGGGCCTTGGCGAAAATTTCGTTGCCATGTACGGCAATCAGCGCCTTGTTGGCGGTGACCACGTGCTTGCCGTTTTCGATGGCGGTGAGCACCAGGTCGCGGGCGATGGTGTAACCACCGATAAGCTCGATGACGATGTCGATTTCAGGGTTGGTCGCAACAGCGAATACATCGTTGGTAATGGGGGTACCGGCAATGTCGCACTGAGGGTTCGGCGTACGCATGGCAATTTGCGCAACCTGGATGCCACGCCCGGCACGGCGGGCAATTTCCTCGGCGTTACGCTTTAGTACGTTGAAGGTGCCGCCACCGACGGTCCCGAGCCCACAGATACCTACTTTGACCGGATTCACGCTGAACTCCCCATAAAACGGCCGACTCATGGGCCGGCCGTGAAAAACAACCGTGGATTGCCACGGTTCTCAATTAATAGCCAGGCACGCGATCTGCCTGGCCATGATCGTCAACGGGCGTGCCGTGACGATGCAGAATTATTTAACACCGAGGGCCAGCTTGCCAACCTGCGCAGCAGGCTGATAACCCGGAATCACCTGGCCATCGGCCAAAACGATGGCCGGCGTACCATTGACCCCAATGGATTGGCCAAGGGCGAACTGCCTGGAAACCGGGTTGGCGCATTTTGGCGCCTCGACCGTTTTACCATCCGTCATCTTGTCCATGGCGCTTCTTTTGTCTTTTGAGCACCAGACTGCCTGCAATTGCTGATCACCCTGCGAGCCAAGGCCCTGGCGCGGGAATGCAACATAGCGCACTTCGATCCCCATTTTGTTCAGTTCCGGGATTTCGGCATGCAATTTATGGCAATACGGGCATGTTGTGTCGGTAAAGACAGTGATGTGCGACTTGGTGTCGCCAATTGCAGGGTAAACGACGGTTTCTGCCACCGGAATACCGTTGATCAATTTAGCCACGCCCACGCGCTCGGCTTTCTCGGTCAGGTTGACCGGTTTGCCATCCTTGAGCTGAAACATGTAGCCCTGCACGATGAACTGACCATCTGCGCTGGCATACAGCACACGGCTGCCCTTGAGCTTGACTTCATACAGGCCGGCCATTGGACTGGCACTGATGCTCTCGACAGGAACATCCAGTTGCAGTGTCTCAAGGCTCTTGCGAATCGCTTGCTCGGCGCCGGTATCGGCAAAGGAAAAAGTACTGACCAACGCAATGGCTGCGGCGGCGAAAATCTGGGTCACGCGCATGAGAACTCCTGAAGGCGGACAAAACGGCCAAACCTGAATACCCCTATCCGAAAAGGGTTGGGCGGCTCGTTTTCTGAACCGGCAAAGCCTACCACAGATGACTTGCGTGGCCGACTCTGACCGACGCAAGCACGCGCTAGCCACGGGGGTGATGGCGGGCATGCAGGTCTTGCAAGCGGGCACGCGCCACATGGGTGTAGATCTGGGTTGTGGAGAGATCACTGTGCCCCAGCAACATCTGCACCACGCGCAAATCGGCGCCATGGTTCAACAAATGCGTCGCGAAGGCATGCCGCAGAGTGTGCGGGGACAGCGACTTGTCGATCCCGGCGACTTTGGCCTGATGCTTGATGCGGTGCCAGAAAGTCTGACGGGTCATTTGCTCGCCACGCTGACTGGGAAACAGAACATCGCTGGGCCGACCAGCGAGCAGCTCATAACGGGCATCGCGCATGTACCGCTCGACCCAGACAATTGCCTCCTCGCCCATGGGCACCAAACGCTCCTTGCTGCCCTTGCCCATCACGCGCAATACACCCTGGCGCAGATTGACCTGTTCCAGCGTCAGGCTGATCAGTTCCGTCACCCGCAGACCACAGGCGTACAGCACTTCGAGCATCGCCCGGTCACGCTGGCCGATGGCGTCGCTCAGATCGGGGGCAGCCAGCAATGCTTCAACGTCAGCCTCAGACAATGACTTGGGTAATGGCCTGCCCAACTGCGGCATATCAACCTGCAACGTAGGGTCGACTGCAATCAGCTTTTCACGCAACAGGTAGCGGTAAAACCCCCGCACTCCGGACAAGAAGCGTGCGGTCGAACGCGGCTTGTAACCTTGTTCAAGACGCCAGCCCAAGTGATCGAGGATCAACTCCCGCCCGGCATTGAGCAATTCGATACCGCGCTCCTGCAACCAGCCATTGAAGAGCGCCAGATCGCTGCGATAAGCATCGCGGGTATTGTCGGACAGACCTTTTTCAAGCCACAAGGCATCCAGAAAACGGTCGATAAGGGGATTGTCGATAGCAGGCATTGGCGCTCGAAAAGCGCAGACCAGAGGCCGCGCATAAATAAACAGTGAACTGCGAAAGTGGGCGCTAGTCTTTCATGGCTGGCCATCCCTTTAAACCAAAAGCATCAACCACATACCTCTCACTGGATCCTCTCATGAATGAACAACAGATTCTGCTGGCTTTTGGTGGCATCGGCATCGCAGCCCTGGGCTGCCAGTGGCTGGCCTGGCGCCTTAAATTACCGGCCATCCTGTTTTTGTTGCTGACGGGCATTGTTGTCGGCCCCGTCCTGGGCTGGCTAGACCCACAAGAACTGCTGGGGCCGCTGCTGATGCCACTGGTTTCGCTGGCAGTGGCACTGATCCTGTTTGAAGGCAGCCTGACCCTGCACGTGTCCGAATGGCGCGAAATCGGCAGCGTGGTGCATCGGCTGGTGACCGTCGGCGCCCTGTCGACCTGGGCAGTCATCACACTGGCCACTCATTGGCTGCTGGGTTTTGACTGGCTGCTGGCCCTGCTGTTCGGCACCCTGACACTGGTCACCGGACCAACCGTCATTGTGCCAATGCTGCGCGTCGTGCGACCCAAAGCATCGATTGCCAACATCCTGCGCTGGGAAGGCATCGTCATTGACCCGATTGGCGCCCTGCTCGCCGTCGTGGTTTACAGCTTCATCATTTCCCGCGCTGCGGGAGACGGCCTGAGCCACAGCCTGCTGACCTTTGGCGGGGTGATTCTGTGCGGTAGCCTGTTCGGGCTTGTTGGTGGCTGGGTACTGGGACACATTCTGCGCAGGCAATGGCTGCCGGAGTATTTGCACAGCCTGGCAACACTGGCTGCCGTGCTGGGGATCTTCATTGCCTCCAATCAGATAATGCATGAGTCCGGCTTGCTCGCCGTCACGCTGATGGGCATGTGGATGGCCAATATGAAAGGCGTGGATGTGCGGCATATCCTGCACTTCAAGGAAAACCTCAGCGTACTGCTGATTTCAGGCCTGTTTATTCTGCTGGCCGCCCGCCTTGACCTCAATGCCATGATCGCACTGGGGCCCGTCGTACTGGTTTTGTTGCTGATCATCCAGTTCATTGCCCGTCCGCTGAACGTACTGCTGTCGACCTTCGGCTCAAAGCTCAATTGGCGCGAACGCGCACTGCTGGCCTGGATTGCACCTCGTGGAATTGTCGCGGCAGCTGTTTCGGCAATTTTCGCGATTCGCCTCGACCAGGCCGGCCATGAAGGGGCATTGCTGCTGGTACCGCTGGCGTTTGCGGTCATTATCGGCACGGTCGTCCTGCAAAGCGCCACGGCCCGCCCTCTTGCACGTCTGCTCAAGGTCGCCGAGCCCGCCCCCAGCGGCTTTTTGATCGTGGGCGCCAACGGTCCCGCCCGTGTCGTAGGCAAAGCTTTGCAGCACCTGGGCAGCCGGGTATTGCTGACCGACTCCAACTGGGAAAACATTCGCGCAGCCCGCATGGAAAATTTGCCGACATACTTCGGAAATCCCGCTTCACAGCATGCCGAGGCCCATCTGGATCTCGTCGGCCTTGGGCATTTGCTCGCACTTTCGCCTTCTGGTGAGTTGAATGCACTGGCTGCGATGCGCTTTCGTCATGAGTTCGGCCATCAGCGCCTGTACGCCCTGGTCAGCGGACAAGAAAGCCAGCGTACTGACAAACATCGCGCAAGCCATGAGCATCGCGGACAAGCCCTTGGCGACCGCGCCCTGACCTACAGCCAGCTGGCCAACGCCCTGAATCAAGGCGCCGAGCTCTACAGCACACAGCTGACCGAGAATTTTACCTGGGAGGACTATCAAGCCCTGCATGGACCGCGAGCCACACTGCTGTTCGCTCGCGACAGCAGTGGTTGGGTGTACGTGGTAACCCCGGAACGCGACCTGAAACCGGGACCGGGATGGACGTTGCTGGCCCTGATCAGCCAGGAGTCCTGAGCGAGTGCTGCTTACTGTGCGTACCCTGGCAATACAGGCACCGGGCGTTTGTCTTCGTCGATGGCGACAAAGCTGAACAAGCCTTGGATCGCCAACTCGCGACCGTCGCAGCTCATGCTTTCGACATAGACTTCGACTTCAACCTTGAGGCTGGTGTTGCCGACTTTGACCACCCGGCCCACCAGCTCAACGATGGAACCTGCCGCAATCGGATGGTTGAAGTCGATACGATCGGTGGACACGGTCACCAATGGCAAACGGCAAAAGCGCGTTGCAGCGATGAACGACACTTCGTCCATCCAGGCCAGGGCGGTGCCGCCAAACAGTGTGTTGTGATGATTGGTCGTCGAGGGGAACACGGCTTTGGTGATGCGGGTAACTGATAATTCGGTACGACGTTGGATCTCTTGCTCACGCGGAGTCATGCTTTTACTACCTACAACTGGACAAAGGTCTGATAAATCGCAGACAACAAAAAAGCAGCCCGAAGGCTGCTTTTTTCTGCATCGGGAAGCTGGACTTAAGCCAGTTTTTCCTTGATGCGAGCTGCTTTACCGGACAGGTCACGCAGGTAGTACAGCTTGGCTTTACGAACGTCACCGCGACGCTTAACAGCCATGCTGTCGATTTGCGGGCTGTAGGTCTGGAAAGTACGCTCTACGCCAACACCGTTGGAGATTTTACGAACAGTGAAAGCACTGTTCACACCACGGTTACGCTTGGCAATCACTACACCTTCGAAAGCTTGCAGACGCGAACGATCGCCTTCCTTCACTTTCACCTGAACGACAATGGTGTCGCCCGGGGCAAAAGGAGGGATCTCTTTGGTCATCTGCTCTGCTTCGAGTGCAAGGATGATTTTGTTAGTCATGCTGTGCTCCTAAGGTAGATCGTCTGATCTACCATCGATACGTTGTTAACTATCGTCCCGCTCGCGGATGTATTCCTCAAGCAGCTTCTTCTCTTCTCCAGAAAGCGAGCGGCTTTCCAGAAGATCGGCGCGTCGTTCAAAGGTCCGCCCAAGGGACTGCTGTAAACGCCAACGCCGGATGTGTGCATGATTGCCACTAAGCAATACGTCGGGAACACGCTGATCCGCATACACCTCCGGTCGGGTGTAGTGCGGGCAATCCAGCAGACCATCCGTAAAGGAATCTTCCTCGGCGGAGTCCGCATGCCCTAAAGCTCCGGGCAGCAGTCGTGTAACCGCATCAATCAGAACCATCGCCGGTAGCTCGCCACCGGAGAGTACATAGTCACCAATCGACCACTCTTCATCGACATAAGCGTCAATAAAACGCTCGTCAATGCCTTCATAACGACCTGCAATGAGGATTAATGCTTCCTCATTCGCCAGTTCGCGTACCGCCGACTGATTCAGTTGACGGCCTTGGGGCGACAGGTAAATAACCTTCGCCGCCTCTCCGGCTGCTTGTCTGGCCTGAACCAGTGCATCTTCCAGAGGCTTGATCTTCATCACCATGCCCGGACCACCGCCAAATGGGCGATCGTCCACAGTGTGATGTCGGTCCGTTGTGTAGTCTCGCGGATTCCAACAGGTGAGCTGCAAGAGCCCTTGTTTCACCGCGCGACTGGTGATGCCGTAGTCGCTGATGGCGGAAAACATTTCGGGAAACAAACTGATCACTTCTACGCGCAAATTAGCCACGCTTAGAAGTCCGCATCCCAATCCACCTTCATCTCGCCGGCTACCAGGTCGACGTTCAACACGCATTGCTCTGTATAGGGCAACAAGCGATCACGATCATCCAGGCTACCTGGGCAAGGTTTGACTTCCATGACATCGTTCGAGCCAGTTTCCATCAGATCAACAACCTTGCCGAGCAATTGCCCTTCGAGGTTGATCACTTTCAGACCCTGCAGCTGGTACCAGTAGTACTCGCCGTCGGTCAGTTCAGGAAACAGGTTACGCGGCACGCAGATTTCGAATTCGCGAAGAAGACCAGCTTCATCACGGTCATCGAGACCCTTGAGCTTCACAACCAGAAACTTGCCGTTGTGTGAACGGCCACTGACCAGCTCTGCCTGTCGTACATCATTACCGCGCCGAAGCGTCAGTTTTTTGTAGTCCAACAGGTTATCAATTGGATCCGTAAAGGAATAAACCTTCACTTCGCCGCGCACGCCGTGAATCGAGTAGATTTTGCCGATAACGATCAAATCATCAGCAGTTTCAGGCGTCACGCTCATATTGCTCAGGCCGCAGCCTTAGCGTTTTCTTTCACAAGCTGAGCAACACGCTCAGACATTTGTGCACCAACACCTACCCAGTAGGCAAGGCGGTCTTCTTTCACGGAGAAACGAACTTCCTGACCACGGGCAACCGGGTTGAAGAAGCCAATTTGTTCCTTGTGGGAACCGTCACGTGGGTTACGGCTGTCGGTAACGGTCAAGTGGTAAAACGGGCGCTTTTTGGAGCCGCCAAGGGCAAGACGGATTGTTAGCATGTGAACATCGTTCCTGTAGTCGGTGCTGCAAATCTAAATGCACAGCGGGCATAGGTGCCCGAAAGGCCGCATATTCTAAGGAATATCCGGACTTTTGCAAATGTCTTTTTCTGGCGCCTATCGACGTGCCATGAAGATTTGCTATAAGGCCGCCACGAATGACGGCAGGTCAGCTCCCGCACAGCGCGGGTTTGCCGGGTGTCTCGCATTGCTGCGAGTTGCGCAAACGCATGCGCTTGCGCAGGTAATTTACATTTTCGGCATGCCGCCGCCGGGCATCATCGAGCCCATGCCACGCATCATTTTCGCCATTCCGCCCTTGGCGGAGAACTTCTTCATCATCTTCTGCATCTGCTTGTGCTGCTTGATCAAGCGACCGATGTCCTGCACCTGAGTGCCGGAACCCATGGCAATCCGGCGCTTGCGCGAACCGCTGATCAGCTCAGGGTCACGGCGCTCGGCCGGAGTCATGGAGTTGATGATGGCTTCCATTTGCTTGAATTGCTTCTCGGCCGCGCCCTGGGCATTGCCCATTTGCGCCAGATTGACGCCGCCCATGTTCGGCAGCTTGTCCATGAGGCCGCCAAGGCCGCCCATGTTCTTCATCTGTTGCAGCTGATCACGGAAGTCTTCGAGATCGAAGCCTTTGCCTTTCTTGAGCTTTTTGGCCAGTTTGTCGGCCTTGTCCTTATCGAGGGTCTGTTCGGCCTGCTCAATAAGGCTGAGTACGTCACCCATGCCCAGAATGCGCGATGCAATACGATCCGGGTGGAAGGGTTCGAGCGCGTCGCTCTTCTCACCCATACCGATAAACTTGATCGGCTTGCCGGTAATCGAGCGCACGGACAATGCTGCGCCACCACGGGCATCACCGTCGACCTTGGTCAGGATCACCCCCGTCAGCGGGAGCGCATCGCCAAAGGCCTTGGCCGTGTTGGCGGCATCCTGACCGGTCATGGCGTCAACCACGAACAGGGTTTCTGCAGGCTTGACCGCCGCGTGCAGCTCCTGGATCTCGGTCATCATGTCAGCGTCGATGTGCAGACGACCCGCGGTATCGACAATCACCACGTCAATGAACTTCAGCTTGGCTTCATTGATGGCTGCCATCGCGATGGTAACTGGCTTCTGGCTGATATCGGACGGGAAGAACGTAGCGCCCACTTCGCCCGCCAGGGTTTCCAGCTGCTTGATCGCGGCCGGACGATAAACGTCGACCGAAACCACCATCACGGATTTCTTTTTGCGTTCTTTAAGGAAACGCGCCAGCTTGCCAGCGGTGGTGGTTTTACCCGCACCCTGCAGACCGGCCATCAAAACAACGGCTGGCGGCGTGACATTGAGGACCAGGTCCTCGTTGGCGGCGCCCATCAGGCTTTCGAGCTCAGCCTGGACAATCTTCACGAATGCCTGGCCCGGCGTCAGGCTGCGCGACACTTCCGTGCCCACAGCGCGCTCTTTGACCGCGGCGACGAAGTCTTTGACCACTGGCAAAGCCACGTCGGCTTCCAGCAACGCCATGCGCACTTCACGCAGGGTGTCTTTGATATTGTCCTCGGTCAGCTTGGCCTTGCCGGTAACATGGCGCAGCGTCTGCGAGAGACGGTCGGTTAAATTTTCAAACATGCGCGATCCTTTCAGGCCCAAAGTAGACCGGGGTTATTGCGGCCCAGCCCGTGTAAAACTGATGCTCGGCGAGCCTGCGGCGTGGGCAGGTCGCGGATTATAGCGAAGACTGGCCGCGGCGGACACCTTGCCGTTGGCTTATGTGGTCTTTCGTGCACGGGCGGTTGTATGCCAAACTCAGTCCTTTCGGGCTTGCCTAACAGGATTTATGCTCCCCTTGTCACCCAGCTTGCTACCCAGCCTCGCCGCCGCCTGTATCTATGCCGCTGCGACCTTCTATCAAGGCACTTGCCTGCGCCAGGGCGCAAAGGCGAACAAGCGCCTGTTGGTGACGCTTGGCATTCTTGCCGTGCTCACCCATGCGACCAGCCTCTTTACCCATCTGATGACGCCAGCCGGTCTCGAACTGGACTTTTTCAGCGCAGCCAGCCTGATTGCCGTGGCGGTTATCGCAGTGACACTGGTCGCCTGCGCCCGGATCCCGGTCGAGAACCTGCTGCTGCTTCTATACCCGCTGGGAATGATCACCGTGCTGCTGTCAGAATTTGCACCACCCGGCACGGTTCAGGTCATCAATGAAGAGCCTGGTATCCTCGCGCACATTCTGTTGTCGATCCTGGCCTATGGGATGTTCACCATCGCGATGTTCCAGGCCTTGCTACTGTCGCTGCAAAACTACCAGCTCAAACACAAACACCCGAAAGGCCTGATCAAGAACTTTCCGCCCCTGCAAACCATGGAAAGCCTGCTGTTCGGCTTCCTGTGGACCGGATGGTCCCTGCTCTCGCTGTCGCTGATCTCGGGCTGGTTGTTCCTGGGCAACCTGTTTGCCCAGCATCTGGTGCACAAAACCCTGCTGGCCTGCCTGGCATGGATCGTATTCAGCGTGCTGTTGCTAGGGCGCCACCATCTGGGCTGGCGCGGGCACAAAGCTATCCGCTGGACGTTTGCCGGGTTCTGCCTGCTGATGCTGGCCTACTTTGGCAGCAAGCTGGTTCGCGAATACATTCTGCATATCTGACGGGCGATGATTATGGATAGCTTGCCCCCCGGGCCGTTACTCGCAGTACTGGCAATATTGATCGCCGCTGCCGGGATGCTTGCCGGCTTTTTCTTGCGCCAGCGCATCGGCGTGGCTCAACGTGTTGAAGCCCTACAGCCTGGCCATGACGACACCCTGTCGGATGACCAGCAGCCCAACAGTCGCCCGCACCTGCTCTCAGGCATCCATGCGCTGGACAACATCACGGTCAATGACATCCTCATCCCGCGCAATGAAGTTGAAGGCATCAACCTGGATGACTCGATCGAGGCCCTGACCGAGCAGCTTCGTCATACCGAGCGCACGCGCCTGCCGGTGTTTCACAATGACATCAACCAGGTCGAAGCCATCCTCAACACCCGACATGTCCAGCACCTGCTGGCGGATGCAAGCCTGACCAAGGAAGCCATACTGGCGGTCTGCCACGAACCTTACTTCGTCCCGGAAAGCACCCCGCTGCAATTGCAACTGCTGAACTTCCACAAGCAGCAGCGCCGCATGGGCGTGGTGGTCGACGAATACGGCGAAGTGCTCGGGATCGTGACACTCGAAGACATCCTCGAAGAAATCGTCAGCGAGTTCGAGAACGAACAGAATATCGACAACCCGCTCATTGACCCTCTGCCTGACGGGCGCTTTGTGATCGATGGTGCAGCCTCTATCCGCGACCTGAACAAAAGCCTGGGCTGGCACCTGCCCTGCGACGGCCCGAAAACACTCAACGGACTTGTCACCGAAGCACTGGAAACCATTCCGGAAACCACCGTTTGCCTGAAAATCGGCGCCTACCGCCTGGAAATCCTCGAGACCGAGGACAACCGCGTCAGCCGCGTGCTTATCTGGCACAACAGCGTCAAGCCCGCGGTTTAATCAGCGCTCCAGGCCTTGTTCGATTCGAACCGGCCTCCCTATAATCATCCTCGCTTACCCAAGCCTTGCCGACACGCGTGCTACCCGCACCCCGCGTTGCCGGCATGTTGCGTTACGCAACACCTGCGTCCGTTCCCATCCCGAACTGCGCTTGCACCCGCCCTTATCCGCCAGGGCAAACGACCATAAAAACTGCTCTGCCACGTCCGCAGCAAAAGCGGATGAAGGCCAAAGGGCTCATAACTGTCAGGGATATGCGCATGACCACCAGCACCACTTACAGCGAAGCTTCGCCCGACAAACCGGTCAACTCCGCAACCCGCGTGGCGACGGCCAGTTTTATTGGCACGGCGATCGAGTTCTACGACTTCTATGTGTATGCCACTGCCGCAGCACTGGTCATCGGCCCCGTGTTTTTCCCGCAGACCTCCGGAACCGCGCAAATGCTGTCGGCATTCCTGACCTTCGGTATCGCTTTCCTTGCTCGTCCGCTGGGCTCGTTCCTATTCGGCCACTTTGGTGACCGGGTCGGACGCAAATCCACCCTGGTCGCTTCGCTATTGCTGATGGGCGTGTGTACCACCCTGATCGGTGTGCTGCCGGGTTACGCCACCATTGGTGCCTGGGCGCCGATCCTGCTTTGCGTCCTGCGCTTCGGCCAAGGGCTGGGCCTCGGAGGGGAATGGGGAGGCGCTGCACTGCTGGCCACCGAGAATGCCCCCAAAGGCAAGCGCGCCTGGTACGGCATGTTCCCGCAACTGGGCCCTTCCATCGGCTTTCTCGCCGCCAACGGCTTGTTCCTGATCCTGGCCATGAGCCTGACCGACGAACAGTTCCGCTCCTGGGGCTGGCGGATTCCGTTTCTGCTCAGCGCAGCACTGGTGATGGTCGGCCTGTATGTGCGCCTGAAGCTGGAAGAAACTCCGGTGTTCGCCAAAGCCATCGCCCAGCATGAACGCGTGAAAATGCCGATCGTTGAGCTCTTCAGCCAATACTGGGCTCCTATGCTGCTGGGCGCCGCTTCAATGGTGGTGTGCTATGCGCTCTTCTATATCTCAACCGTGTTCTCGCTGAGTTATGGTGTCTCGACACTCGGTTACACCCGCGAAACCTTCCTCGGCCTGCTGTGCTTTGCCGTGCTGTTCATGGCTGCCGCGACCCCATTGTCGGCCTGGGCCAGCGACCGCTACGGGCGCAAACCGGTACTGATTGTCGGCGGCGTGCTGGCAGTGTTGTCCGGCTTTTTGATGGAGCCTTTGCTCACTCAGGGTTCGACCTGGGGGGTGGCGCTGTTCTTGTGCATCGAGCTGTTCCTGATGGGCGTGACCTTTGCCCCGATGGGCGCCCTGCTGCCTGAACTGTTCCCGACCCGGGTCCGTTACAGCGGAGCATCGGCCGCGTACAACCTGGGTGGCATCGTCGGCGCATCCGCCGCGCCGTTCTTCGCACAAAAACTGGTGAGCATGGGGGGCTTGAGCTGGGTGGGCGGCTATGTGTCAGGCGCAGCCATACTCAGCCTGATCGCTGTTCTGTGCCTGAAGGAAACAAGAGAGGCAGACCTGAACAAGGTCGTTTGAGGGCAGAAGAGCTGCAGGAACGAGCTTGCTCGCGATTGTATCAACGCGGCCTGACTGAAAACCGCGTCGCACGATGCATCGCGAGCAAGCCCGCTCCAGCAGATAAATCATCCAGTCGATGTTTCGTTACAGCTCTACAACTACCGCTTTGGCAGCACGGGTCGCTTTGGCCCGCGCCGCTTCAATCGACTCATCCCGCGCCAGGGCAACGCCCATGCGGCGCTGACCGTTGACTTCAGGCTTGCCGAACAGGCGCAACGCCGTGTCTGGCTCGCTCAAGGCCGCACCCAGGTTGGAAAAGGCGGTTTGAGTGGACTGCCCTTCCACCAGGATCACCGCCGAAGCCGATGGACCGAACTGGCGAATCAACGGAATCGGCAAACCCAGAATCGCCCGGGCATGCAGCGCGAACTGCGACAGGTCCTGCGAGATCAGTGTGACCAGCCCGGTGTCGTGCGGGCGGGGTGAAACTTCGCTGAACCATACCTCGTCGCCCTTGATGAACAGCTCGACACCAAACAGGCCGCGACCACCCAAGGCTTCGGTAACGGCCCTGGCAACGCGCTCCGACTCAGCCAAGGCTTTCGGGCTCATGGCTTGTGGCTGCCAGGACTCTTGATAATCGCCCTTCTCCTGACGATGACCGACCGGAGCACAGAACGTGGTGCCACCCACATGTCGTACGGTGAGCAAGGTGATTTCATAATCAAAGTCGATAAAGCCTTCGATGATGACTCGGCCCTTGCCCGCACGTCCGCCTTCCTGGGCGTAGTCCCAGGCTTTTTGGACGTCCTCGGCGCTGCGCAGCAGGCTCTGTCCCTTGCCCGAGGAACTCATCACCGGCTTGACCACGCACGGGAAGCCGAGGTCCAGCACTGCCCGGCTGTAATCCTCGAACGTATCGGCAAAGTGATACGGCGACGTTGGCAGATCCAGCTCTTCAGCCGCCAGGCGACGAATACCTTCACGGTTCATGGTCAGCGAGGTCGCTCGTGCGGTAGGAATGACCGTGAAGCCTTCAGCCTCCAACTCAACCAGCGTCGCCGTCGCGATGGCTTCGATTTCCGGCACGATGAAATCCGGTTTCTCGGCCTCGATCACTGCGCGTAACGCGGCGCCGTCGAGCATGTTGATTACGTGACTGCGGTGCGCAACCTGCATCGCTGGCGCGTTGGCGTAGCGATCGACAGCAATCACTTCAACGCCCAAGCGTTGCAGCTCGATGACAACTTCTTTACCCAGCTCGCCGCAGCCACACAGCAATACGCGGGTCGCGGTCGGCGACAGTGGAGTTCCGATACGGGTCATTTCAGGTCCTCAAGGAAACAAATCATCGAAGGCGCTTGCCAAGCCAGCGCCTGCTGGGAAGAAAGGCCGGGATTTTACATGATCTGAAGCGTACGACCTTACTGCTTAGTGCGCAGTCGCTTTGCGCAAACGCCAGGCCATCGCCAGCCATACACAGGTCACACCGGCAAATTTCGAGGCCATGGCGGTGACGATCACGCCCGTGGTAAAGGCGTCGATCATGCCAAAGAAGATGAAGGTATCAATAGGAATGCTCAGTGCAGAGCTGATCCACAACCGGTCATGCAACGGCCGCTTGGTGATGCTGAAGACGAGCCAGTCAATGCATTCGGACACGGCAAAAGCCGTGGCACTGGCGAGAGCAATCGAGGGATCGGAGGTGATGTACGACAGCACCAGCGCCACCAGCATGGCCAACAGGGCACCATGCCCGAAACGGGTCTGCACCATGTCGCGCAGGACAAACACCAGTCCGCCCCAGGCCGACCAGATAATGTCCAGATGGGGCGCTGTCGAAAACGCGAAGTTAATCAGCACAACGCTGGCGATATAAGCGATCAGATACAGCATGGGAGCGCGCGACACCTCTAAATAAGGCGCACAGGGTACTTGAGTCAGTCAAAACTGTGTAGCCGCTGGGCCGGTTGCACTTCGAAAGGCCGGAGCCGCTGCGCAGCCCCCCTCCCCCAATGGCAGCCACGGCTATCAGGCGTGCGATGTACCGCCCGGCATCCACAGCATCCCACCGGACTTTGCCCGTTCATGACACAACGCCAGCACTTCGCGACGCTCGGGGTTGGTCATTCGGCTCCAGCGAGTGATTTCTGCGACTGTACGCTGGCACCCGGTGCACAGGTCATCGTCATCCAGCGCACAGATATTGACGCAGGGCGAAGCCACGGGGCGCTCCGGGGTGATCATTCTTCCTGCTCCGACAGTTCACGGGCATAACGCTGACCGTTCTTGACATAGTGCGCCGCGCTGGCCTCAAGCAGCTTTTTCTGCTCATCGGTCAAATCACGCACGACTTTGCCCGGCGACCCCATGACCAGGGAGCCATCAGGAATTTCCTTGCCTTCACCGATCAGCGAGTTGGCGCCAATGATGCAGTGCTTGCCGATTCTGGCGCCATTGAGGATCACCGCGTTGATCCCGATCAAGCTGTAATCGCCCACCGTGCAACCGTGCAGCATGGCGTTATGGCCAATGGTCACCCCGGTCCCCAGTGTCAGCGGGTAGCCCATATCGGTGTGCATCACCGCTCCGTCCTGAACGTTACTGTGCTTGCCGATCAGGATCAGTTCGTTGTCGCCACGCAGTACAGCGTTGAACCAGACACTGGCCCCCTCCTCCAGCCGTACCTTGCCGATCAGGGTGGCGTTTGGGGCAGTCCAGCTTTCGGGATGTGTGTCGACGAGCGAGTCGCCCAAGCGGTACTTCATGGAAATGTCCTCAGGGCCACGGCCATCTGCTGATGGCTCTATATGGGAGTGGAACGCTCAGGTGGTGTATGCAGGCTGATATTGACGTCATCATAAAGCAGGTTCATGAGCTCAACGATCATGATGGCTGTCAGACCCCAGATTTTGTACACGCCAAAACGGTAGCTGGGTACATACCAACTGCGCCCCTGATAATCGATGCGGTGTGTGTGCTCTCGTGGATCCTGGCGGAAGAACTCCAGCGGTACGCTGAACACGGCAGCGATCTCGGCATCGTTGGCCAAATACTCAACGTAGTCCGGCACCAGCCCCACGTAGGGTGTAACGCGGATACCGTGCAGCGAAATCAACGGACTAAGCGGCCCGATCACTTCGACCAGGCCTGGTGGAAGACCGATTTCTTCTTCAGCTTCGCGCAGGGCCGTAAAGACCAGATCCGGATCTTCAGGGTCGCGCCGGCCACCCGGAAAAGCCACTTCGCCGCCGTGAGTGGACAACCCGCTGGCTCGCAGGGTCAAAATCAACTCGGGTTGGGCACTGCGCGTCACCGGTAGCAGCACCGCTGCTTCGGGGAAGCTGCGGTCTGTTTCCAGCGTATGCGGGGTGTAGCGGCTCACACGGCCAAGTAGCTCGTCCAGCATAGGTCATCCCGATCCGTCACTTAACGAGCATCATGCACCAAATTGCCTGAGTCACCCAAGCCCCGCACTGTCGCAGCACTTGCCGCAAGACCGTCTCACCCCCCAAGATAGGCGCCAGACCAGGGACTTCAGCATGAAATTTTGCAATCAATGTGGCCATTCTGTCAGCCAGCATATTCCGCAAGGCGACTCACGCCTGCGTTACGTGTGCGACCACTGCCACACCATCCATTATCAAAATCCCAATATTGTTGCCGGATGCCTGCCGACCTGGGGCACACAAGTATTGCTGTGCCGACGCGCCATCGAGCCGCGCAAAGGGTACTGGACACTGCCTGCGGGCTTCATGGAAAACGGAGAAACGGTCGAACAGGCCGCGCGACGCGAAACACTTGAAGAGGCCTGCGCGCAATTACAGTGCCTGAGCCTTTACACCCTGATCGATGTACCGCATATCAATCAGGTGCATATTTTCTACCGTGCCGAACTGCAAAGCCTGGACTTTGCCGCAGGCGAAGAGAGCCTTGAGGTACAGCTCTTTGAAGAAGCGGACATCCCTTGGTCAGAGCTGGCTTTTCGCACGGTGAGTCGTACCTTAGAATGCTTTTTCGCTGACCGGACAGCCAATACCTATCCGGTGCGCAACGAAGCCGTGCCGCCATTGAGCGGCCTGAACCACCCCAACAATAATGATATTTGATTCGTACCCTCAGGAATGCCCCTCCAATGCGCTGGTTGCTCGCCGCCCTTTGCCTGTCCTTCACCCTTACTTGCCACGCCGACGTTATCGTTACGATCAACGGGAAACAGGTCGATAAAAACCAGGTACTCACGCCAACCAGGCCTTTGCCGAAAAGCAGCCTTGGGCAGCCTGTGGAAAAGATTCTGGTGCTCAAGTCTGCCCGCAAACTGCAACTGATCCGCGATGGCAAGCCGATCAAGACTTACCGTATTTCATTGGGCAAGCAGCCCAAGGGCCCGAAAATTCGCGAGGGCGACAAACGCACACCTGAAGGGCTTTACTGGATTGACTGGCGCAAGAGAAGTGAAAAATTCAATCTGGCGATGCATATCTCCTATCCCAATATCAGCGATGCCGCACAAGCCAGACGTGAAGGTTTCAGCCCGGGGTCGATGATCATGATCCACGGTACACCTGACACCGAAGAGAACCCTGAAGAGCTATTCCATACCCTGGACTGGACCGACGGCTGCATTGCCATGAAAAACTACGAAATGCGCGAAGTCTGGAACCTGACCAAAGACGGCACGATGATAGAAATTCGCCCCTGAGCACGCCCTTCTCACACAAAAAAGCCCGCTGACCGTTACCGGTACAGCGGGCTTTTTTGATCAGGCCTCAAGCTAGAGATCAGCCAGACGCCAGACTTCATAGGCAGGTGTTTCATACGGGTGGCTGAGCTTGAGCGCAGCCACCACGGCCTGGATCAGATCATCTGCGACGACCAGCTCAACTTTCCATTCACCGACGAATTCGACCTGGCCGGTTTGCCCGATAAACGGCTGACTGCCGTCCAACGCGCGAAACTGACCCTGGCCCAATGTTTGCCAGGCGCAGTGGTCGTAGTTGCCGATACGTCCGCCACCGGCGGCGAATACAGCATCCTTGACCCCTTCGACATGGCTCGGCGGTACGAAAAAGCTGAGCTTGTACATCGTCTTAGTTCACCCAGGCACGCGCGTTACGGAACATGCGCAACCAAGGTGCATCTTCGTTCCACTCTTCAGGACGCCATGAGTTCTGCACGGCACGGAATACACGTTCCGGGTGCGGCATCATGATCGTCACACGACCGTCAAGGCTGGTAAGACCGGTAATCCCGCGCGGCGAGCCGTTCGGGTTGGCCGGGTAGCTTTCCGTGACCTTGCCGTGGTTGTCGACAAAGCGCAGTGCTACGCAGCCCGACAGATCCGCTTGCAGCAACGCTTCTTCGCTGGCGAACTCTGCATGGCCTTCGCCGTGAGCGATGGCGATAGGCATGCGCGAACCGGCCATGCCCTGCAGGAAGATCGAATTCGACTCCTGCACTTGTACCATTGCCACACGGGCTTCGAACTGCTCGGAACGGTTACGCACAAAGTGCGGCCAGAACTCGCTGCCCGGTACCAGTTCACTCAGGTTGGACATCATCTGGCAACCGTTGCACACCCCGAGGGTGAAGCTGTCGGTACGCTCGAAGAAGCCCTGGAATGCATCACGTGCACGGGTGTTGAACAGTGCCGATTTGGCCCAGCCTTCACCGGCACCCAATACGTCGCCGTAAGAGAAGCCACCGCACGCGACCATGCCCTTGAATTCGTTCAGGTCGACACGGCCCGCCAGGATGTCGCTCATGTGAACGTCGACCGCGTTGAAACCGGCACGGTCGAACGCCGCCGCCATTTCAACCTGACCGTTGACGCCCTGCTCACGCAGAACGGCCACTTGAGGACGAATGCCTTTCTTGATGTAGGGCGCACTGATATTGGCGTTGACGTCAAAGCTCAGTTGCACGCTCAGGCCTGGATTGTCTTCTTCCAGCAGCGCATCGAACTCTTGCTGCGCGCAATCGGCATTGTCACGCATGCGCTGGATCTGGAAGCTGGTTTCAGCCCACTGACGCTGCAACTCACCGCGCTGGCCGACAAAGACTTTTTCACCGTTGAAAGTGATGGTGACTTCGCTGTTGTTCAGCGGCTGGCCGATCACGTCGACACATTCACCCAGGCCAGCAGCGCTGAACTGTGCGAGCACGTCGGCGGTTGCGTCCTGACGCACCTGAATCACCGCACCCAGTTCTTCGTTGAACAGGACGGCCGGGATCTGGCTCACATTGTCAGCCAGGCAATCCAGGGTCAGGTTCAGACCACAATGACCGGCGAAGGCCATTTCCATCACGCTGGTCAGCAGACCACCGTCGGAACGGTCGTGGTACGCCAGCAGATGGCCGTCAGCATTCAAGCCCTGAATCACCGCGAAGAAGGCCTTGAGGTCTTCAGCGTCATCCACGTCCGGGGCCTGTTTGCCCAACTTGCCGTAGGTCTGGGCCAGGATCGAAGCGCCCATGCGGTTCTGGCCACGACCCAGATCGATCAGGATCAGATCGGTCAGGCCTTTGTCCATGCGCAACATCGGGGTCATGGTCTGACGTACGTCGAGCACCGGAGCAAAGCCGGTGACCACCAGCGACAGCGGCGAGGTCACAGTTTTGTCAGTGCCGTCTTCATTCCAGCGGGTTTGCATCGACATCGAGTCTTTGCCCACCGGAATGGTAATGCCCAGTTCCGGGCACAACTCCATGCCGACCGCCTTGACGGTGTCGTACAGACGGGCGTCTTCGCCGGGGTGACCCGCTGCGGACATCCAGTTGGCAGACAGTTTGATGTCGCTGATTTTGCCGATACGCGAAGCCGCGATGTTGGTCAGGGTCTCGCCGATTGCCATGCGGCCCGACGCCGGAGCATCCAGCAGTGCCAGCGGAGTGCGCTCGCCCATGGCCATGGCTTCGCCGGTGTACACATCGAAGCTGGTGGCGGTTACGGCCACGTCAGCCACGGGCACTTGCCACGGGCCAACCATTTGATCACGCGCAACCAGACCAGTAATGGTGCGGTCGCCGATGGTGATCAGGAAACTTTTGCTGGCGACGGCCGGGTGATGCAGCACACGCTCGACACATTCACCGATGTTCAGCGTGGATGGATCGAACTCATCGCCCAGTTCGGCTTCACGTACTGCCGAACGGTGCATGCGAGGTGCCTTGCCCAGCAACACTTCCAGTGGCATGTCCACCGGGTTGTTGCCGAAGTGGCTGTCGGTCACGGTCAGTTGCGGTTCGGCAGTGGCTTCACCCACCACGGCAAACGGGCAACGTTCACGTTCGCAGATCGCCTGGAAGCGCGCGAAGTCCTCAACGCCAACCGCCAGAACGTACCGCTCCTGGGATTCGTTGCTCCAGATTTCGTGCGGGGCCATGCCCGGCTCGTCGTTTGGAATGTTACGCAGCTCAAAACGACCGCCACGCTCGCCATCGTTGACCAGCTCAGGGAAAGCGTTGGACAGACCACCCGCACCCACGTCATGGATGAAGCTGATCGGGTTCTTGTCACCCAGCTGCCAGCAACGGTCGATCACTTCCTGGCAGCGACGCTCCATTTCAGGGTTTTCGCGCTGTACCGAAGCGAAGTCCAGGTCAGCCGAGCTGGCGCCTGTCGCCATGGAGGACGCTGCACCCCCACCAAGACCGATCAACATCGCCGGGCCACCCAGCACGATCAGCTTGGAGCCAACGGTGATTTCTGCCTTCTGCACGTGTTCGGCGCGGATGTTGCCCATGCCGCCAGCCAGCATGATCGGCTTGTGGTAGCCGCGCACTTCTTCGCCACGCGGGGTGGTGATGGACTGCTCGAACGTACGGAAGTAACCGGTCAGGGCCGGACGACCGAATTCGTTGTTGAATGCAGCCCCGCCCAGCGGGCCTTCGATCATGATGTCCAGCGCATTGACGATGCGCTCAGGCTTGCCGTAAGGCACTTCCCACGGCTGTTCAAAGCCAGGGATTTGCAGGTTGGATACGGTGAAACCGGTCAGGCCGGCCTTTGGCTTCGCGCCACGACCGGTAGCGCCTTCGTCACGGATCTCGCCACCGGAACCGGTCGCAGCACCCGGGAACGGGGCGATGGCCGTCGGGTGGTTGTGGGTTTCAACCTTCATCAGGATGTGCACCGGCTCCTGCACCGCGCCGTACTGGCGGGTCTCCGGGTCCGGGAAGAAACGCCCGGCAACGCTGCCCACGATGACAGAGGCGTTGTCTTTATAAGCAGACAACACGCCTTCGCTGTGCATGACGTAGGTGTTCTTGATCATGCCAAACAGGCTTTTTTCCTGGCTCTGGCCATCAATATCCCAACTGGCGTTGAAGATCTTGTGGCGGCAGTGCTCGGAGTTGGCCTGGGCAAACATCATCAGTTCGATGTCGTGCGGGTTGCGACCCAAACCGTTGAAGGCATTGACCAGATAATCGATTTCGTCTTCAGCCAGGGCCAGGCCCAGTTCGACATTGGCCTTTTCCAGCGCAGCACGACCGCCGCCCAGCACATCAATAGCCGTCAGCGGCTTCGGCGTGGCATGGCTGAACAGGCCGGCAGCCTGCTCCAGGTTGCCCAGCACGAGTTGCGTCATACGGTCGTGCAATGCAGCGGCAATCAGTTCGGCCTCTGCGTCGCTGAACTGGCCAGCCACGTAGAAAGCAATGCCACGCTCCAGGCGCTGGATTTTAGCCAGGCCACAGTTGCGGGCAATGTCGCTGGCCTTGCTCGACCAGGGAGAAATGGTGCCAAACCGCGGCAACACCAAAAACAGTCGGCCGCTCGGCTCTTGGACCGGCACGCTAGGGCCGTACTTCAGGAGACGAGCCAGTACCTGCTGTTCATCGCTGGTCAGCTCACCGGTGACATCGGCAAAGTGGGCGAATTCAGCATACAAACCGGTGACAGACGGAACCTTGAGGCTCAGTTGTGCAAGGAGTTTGCTGTGGCGAAAGGCAGAAAGGGCAGGAGCGCCGCGCAGGATCAACATCTTCGGGACAGCCTCGGAAGGGGTGTGCTTTGAGGCCCGGCATTCTAGCCTAAACAGCTCGCCACGGCACCCGAAACGGCACACCTGAAACACCCCAAACGCCACTAAACGACCAAAGCCTTATTCTTTATGGCTATCAGACACGCAAAGGATGGTCATTTATCGTCTTTAAAACCCCGTCACCCCCCCATTTCATAAGGGTTCCGGCTGTTTTCCGGTCTGTTATCAGAATGACCACACATTGTCGAGATATGGCACCCGCTTCGCTTTGCGTATACTGCGCGAATGTTTTCTCTATCTGCATTCCGCCAGCGTTGCGCCAAATGGCTCCTCGCAACCGGACTCTTCCTGATGCTCGGTGCCTGCGTTGAAAAACCAAGCACACTGGAGCGAGTAAAGGAGGATGGTGTACTGCGGGTGATCACCCGGAACAGTCCGGCCACCTACTTCGAAGATCGCAATGGCGAAACCGGCTTTGAATACGAGCTGGTAAAACGCTTTGCCGACGATCTTGGCGTAGAGCTGAAAATCGAGACCGCCGACAATCTGGATGACATCTTCACGCAACTGGGCCAACCCGACGGCCCGGTTTTAGCTGCTGCCGGTCTGGTCAGCAGCGAGAAACGCCTGCAACAAGCCAGGTTCTCCCACCCCTATCTCGAAGTAACGCCCCAGATTATCTATCGCAACGGCCAGTCACGCCCGACATCGGCGGCGAACCTGGTGGGCAAACGCATTACCGTACTTAAAGGCAGCTCCCATGCCGAGCAACTGGCCGAACTCAAAAAGCAGTATCCAGGTATCAATTACGACGAATCCGATGAAGTCGAAGTCGTCGACTTGCTGCGCATGGTGGATGAAGGCCAGATCGACCTGACGCTGGTCGACTCCAACGAAGTAGCCATGAACCAGGTGTACTTCCCCAATGTTCGCGTGGCCTTCGACCTCGGAGATTCCCGCAACCAGCGCTGGGCAGTGATGGCGGGCGAAGACAACAGTCTCCTGAACGAAATCAACGCGTACCTGGATAAGGTCGAGAAGAACGGCACGCTGCAAAGACTCAAGGATCGTTATTACGGGCACGTGGATGTACTGGGTTACGTGGGTGCCTATACGTTCGCCCAGCACCTGCAGCAGCGCCTGCCCAAGTATGAAAAATTCTTCAAGGACGCCGCCAAAAAGGAACAGCTCGACTGGCGCCTGCTGGCAGCCATGGGTTACCAGGAGTCCTTGTGGCAGGCTGCCGTAACGTCCAAAACGGGTGTTCGCGGGCTAATGATGCTGACTCAAAACACTGCGCAAGCAATGGGCGTGTCCAATCGACTGGACCCCAAGCAAAGCATTTTTGGTGGCGCCAAGTACCTGGCACTGATCAAAAGCCAACTTGATGACGATATTCCGGAGCCTGATCGCACGTGGTTTGCACTGGCCGCGTACAACGTAGGTGGCGCTCATCTGGATGACGCACGCAAACTGGCCAAAAAAGAAGGCCTGAACCCCAACAAGTGGCTGGACGTGAAAAAAATGCTGCCTCGCCTTGCGCAGAAGCAGTGGTACAGCAAAACCCGCTATGGCTATGCCCGGGGCGGAGAGCCTGTGCACTTCGTGGCTAACATCCGTCGCTACTACGACATCCTGACGTGGGCCACACAGCCGCAGCTGGAAGGCGATCAGGTTGCCAAAGAGAAGCTGCATATCCCCGGCATCGACAAGACCAAGCCTAAAGAAGAGCCGCAGCTTTAAGCTGGCCCTCCCCCGCTGCAGACGCTGCCCAGGAAGAAGGCTGCGACCTTTAAAGAGTAAAAGATCGCAGCCTGCGGCAGCTCCTACGCCGCAGCCAGAATCAGTGCTTTCATCTCGGCCACTGCCGATTTGAAACCCACGAACAACGCGTGCGCCACCAGCGCATGACCGATATTCAACTCGTTAATGCCCTTGATGGCCGCGACCGCCTCCACGTTGTGGTAGTGCAAGCCATGCCCGGCATTCACGATCAGGCCCTGGGCCAGACCAAACGCCACGCCATCCGCCACACGCTTTAACTCTTCGGCTACGTCGGTCGGGGTTTGCGCATCGGCGTAACGCCCGGTATGCAGCTCGATCGCTGGCGCTCCGACACGTTTGGACGCGGCAATCTGCCGCTCATCGGCATCGATAAAGAGCGACACCTCACACCCTATTTTTGCCAGCCGATCGACTGCCGCCTTGATTCGGGCTTCTTGCCCCGCGACATCCAGGCCGCCTTCGGTGGTCAATTCCTGGCGGGTTTCGGGGACCAGGCAGATGTGAGCCGGACGAATGCGCTCGGCAAATGCCATCATCTCTTCCGTTACGCCCATCTCGAAGTTCATGCGCGTTTGCAACACATCCTTGAGCAACAGCACGTCACGCTCTTGAATATGACGCCGATCTTCGCGCAGATGCACGGTGATACCGTCGGCGCCCGCCTCTTCAGCGTCCAGCGCGGCCTTGACCGGATCAGGGTAACGCGTGCCGCGAGCCTGACGCAGCGTGGCTACGTGGTCGATATTCACGCCGAGAAGAATGCGATTGCTTTGGGTCACGTGGGCTCTCCTGAAGAGCTGAAGATTCGGTGCACAGCATACCGGTCTATTCAGGGCTTGCGAAACAACTCACGACTGGCCAGCGGACGCCCCGCCAAATGAACCGCCAAAGCCTGGCGCATCAAACGCTTGGCGGCGGATAGAGCACCCGCAACCGCCCAGTCAGCTTCGGCCATTGCCTGCAACTCAACCCCTTGAAACAAACCCGGCTGTAACAGCCAGACCCGCTCCAGCCCGGCATCCACCTGCAAGCGGTACAAGCCATCGCTCGCCACCGGCTCTCCATGGATATCGACTGTCAGCGAAAAGCCGTAGCCCAGGTCATCCAACAGACGCCATTCAAAAGCCCGCAGCAGGGGTTCCAGCGCCCGCCCTTCCGCCAGAGCCAACAAGGTCGCCGCGTAATGTTCGAACACGGCCGGATGGGGATCTTCAGCAGGCAGCAGCCGAATCAGCAACTCATTGAGATAGAGACCGCTGAACAACGCTTCGCCATTCAACCAGGTTGAAATACCTGCGCTTTCCATGCGGCCCACATTTTTCAACTCGCCCCGTCCGCGAAACTCGACTTCAAGCGGAACAAAGGGGCGCGCCAAAGAGCCCGCCTTGCCGCGCGCACTGCGCAGCACCGCTCGCAAACGCCCTTGCGGTGTAATGAAATCGACCAAAGCGCTGGTTTCGCGATAGGGGCGACTGTGCAGGACGTAGGCAAGTTGCGGGACGGGTGCACTGCTGGACATGGAATACCGACTCTCTGGAAACTGAATACACCCTCCCCAGGGTCTCTCCCGAAGGAAGAGACCCTGGGGAGGGTGTATTCAGAGACTCATCGACCCGTAATAGCGGGTCGGTCATGGATTCAAAACAGCACTTTCAGGGCGCGGTAATTTTCCAGTAGCCCCGGCCCTCCGGGAGAGAGCCAAGGTGAGGACAGCCTGTTACAGGTCGCCGTAGCCCAAAGAACGCAGGGCGCGCTCATCATCGGACCAACCGCCTTTGACCTTGACCCACAGGTTGAGCATGATTTTGGAGTCGAACAGCAGCTCCATGTCCTTGCGCGCCTCGGTGCCGATACGCTTGATTCGCTCGCCCTTGTCACCAATGATGATTTTTTTCTGGCCGTCACGCTCAACCAGAATCAATGCATGGATGTGCAAGGTCTTGCCCTGCTGCTTGAACTCTTCAATCTCGACAGTGATCTGGTACGGCAGCTCTGCGCCCATCTGGCGCATGATTTTTTCGCGTACCAGTTCAGCGGCCAGGAAGCGGCTGCTGCGGTCGGTGATCTGATCTTCCGGGAAGAAGTGCTCGTTTTCCGGCAGATGGTCGGCGATCACACGTTCAAGGGCTTCAAGGTTATGCCCGTGCTGGGCCGAGATCGGAATGATCTGGGCGTTGGGCAATTGCTCCTGAAGCCAGCTCAGGTGCGGCATCAACTCGGCCTTGTCTTCGATACGGTCCGTCTTGTTCAGCGCGACGATCAGCGGGCCGGTCACGTACTGTACGCGCTCGAGAACCATTTGGTCTTCGTCGGTCCACTTGGTACGGTCCACCACGAAAATCACCACATCGACGTCTTTCAACGCGGCCGAAGCGGTTTTGTTCATGTAGCGGTTCAGGGCCTTTTCGCCGCCTTTGTGCATGCCCGGGGTATCAACGTAGACCGCCTGTACGGTGCCTTCGGTCTTGATGCCCAGCATGTTGTGGCGCGTGGTCTGCGGCTTGCGCGAGGTGATCGCCAGCTTTTGACCCAGAATGTGGTTCAGCAGTGTGGATTTACCCACGTTTGGTCGACCAACAATGGCGACATAGCCACAGCGTGTTGCAGTTGAATCAGTCATGGCCATTCTCCACGCCAAGGGCAATCAGTGCTGCGGCGGCCGCTACCTGTTCGGCAATGCGACGGCTCACGCCCTGTCCCCGGCTTTTTTCATTCAATAAAGCAATTTCGCACTCAACGAAGAAGGTGCGGCAATGCGGTTCGCCCTGGATATCGACCACTTCGTAACGTGGTAAATCGCAGGCACGCGACTGCAAGAACTCCTGCAGGCGGGTCTTGGGATCTTTATTGGTATCGACCAGCGTCAGGGTCTCGAACTCACTGGCAAGCCAGGCCAATACGCGGTCGCGGGCGGTTTCCATGCCGGCATCCAGGTAAATGGCGCCGATCAGGGCCTCAAGGGCATCCGCCAAAATCGACTCACGGCGAAAACCACCGCTCTTCAGCTCGCCAGAACCCAGACGCAGGTACTCGCCAAGCTCGAAGCCACGCGCCAGTACCGCCAGGGTTTCACCCTTGACCAGACGGGCACGCAAGCGCGACAACTGGCCTTCACGGGCTAGCGGGAAGCGATCAAACAACGCTTCACCGGCCACAAAATTGAGAATGGCATCACCCAGGAACTCAAGACGCTCGTTATTGCGCCCCGCGAAACTGCGGTGTGTCAGGGCCAGAATCATCAATTCCTGGTCTTTGAAGGTATAGCCGAGCTGACGCTCTAAACGATTTAAAGAAAAACTCACGATTTACCCACGCTGAGTTCGTGGCCGAATGTCACCACCGGACCGATATTAGGGATCAGTGATGCTCGTTTATCGCATAGCAAATGGACAGGGAACAGGCTGTTCGCCGCCGTCACACTTAACGCTTTGTTCAAATCCACATCCTGAATACAGTTGACCGGCGCACCTGTCGCGGTACGGCGGTCGTAAGAACCCTCAGGCGCCGAATTATCCGGACGCCTGAAAAGCATTCGGCGCTGTTATTAACAGCGCCGTCTTGGCTACTTGATCAGACCCACCCGCGAGAAGTTCGGCAGGTTGCTGGTCTTGGGTTCCGGCCAGCTCATCCAAACGGCGAAGGCCTTGCCGACGATATTCTTGTCGGGAACCATGCCCAGTTCGTCCTTGGGAATGTTCGGATCATCCCAGTAACGGCTGTCGTTCGAATTGTCGCGGTTGTCACCCATCATGAAGTAATGGCCGGCCGGAACCGTCCACTCCTTGTCAGGCGGAGCGCGATAGCGGCTCATTTCCTTGCGGATCATGTGCTCTATTTCGCCCAGTTTCTCTTTATACAACTGCGCGCTGCCCAGGGTGCCGGGTTCTGTGGACACCATTTGCTCGGCAACCAGTTGATCATTGACGTACAAATGCTTGTCACTGGTGTAACGAATCTTGTCGCCCGGCAGCCCCACTACACGCTTGATGTAGTTGACTGCCGGATCGCTCGGGTAGCGAAAAACCATCACATCGCCCCGCTTCGGATCACCCACTTCGATGATTTTCTTGTCGATCACCGGCAAGCGGATCCCGTAAGAAAACTTGTTCACCAAAATGAAATCGCCTACATCCAGGGTCGGTTTCATCGAGCCGGACGGAATCTGGAACGGCTCAACCAGAAACGAACGCAGCACCAGCACGATGAACAACACCGGGAAGAACGACTTGCCGTATTCAACCAGCAACGGTTCCTTGTTGAGCTTTTCGATTACCTGTCTATCAACCGGTGCAACATTGGCCTGATAGTTGGCAATAGCCTTGCGCCGGCGAGGTGCCAGGAAGACCAAATCGAGCAGCGCCAGCAAACCGCACACGGCAACAGCAATGACCAGCAACAGCGGGAAATTTAGTGACATAGGACCTAGCTATCCAACCTGAGCACTGCAAGGAAGGCTTCTTGTGGAATTTCCACGTTACCCACTTGCTTCATGCGTTTTTTACCGGCTTTCTGCTTTTCCAACAGCTTGCGCTTACGGCTAACGTCACCACCGTAGCATTTGGCCAGTACGTTTTTTCTGAGCGCCTTGACAGTGGTTCGCGCCACAATCTGTCCGCCGATGGCGGCCTGAATTGCAACATCAAACATCTGGCGCGGGATCAGTTCTTTCATTTTTTCGGTTAGCGCACGCCCTTTGTAGTGGGCGTTGTCACGGTGAACGATCAATGCCAGGGCATCGACTTTCTCGCCGTTGATCAACACATCGAGCTTCACCAGATTAGCCGACTGGTAGCGATCGAAATGATAGTCGAGCGAAGCATAGCCGCGGCTGGTGGACTTGAGACGGTCAAAGAAGTCCAGGACCACTTCGTTCATCGGCAAGTCGTAGGTCACCTGGACCTGGGTGCCGAGGAACAGCATGTCGTGCTGAACACCGCGCTTTTCAATACACAGGGTAATGACGTTGCCCAGGTGCTCTTGAGGCACAAGAATGTTGGCACGCACGATTGGCTCGCGCATGTCTTCAATCACTGACAGGTCTGGCAGCTTGGACGGGTTGTCGACGTAAATCGTTTCACCGGTCTTGAGCAGCAATTCGAAAATCACCGTCGGCGCGGTGGTGATCAGGTCCAGGTCATACTCGCGCTCCAGGCGCTCCTGGATGATTTCCATGTGCAGCATGCCGAGGAAGCCGCAACGGAAGCCAAAGCCCAATGCATCGGAGCTTTCCGGGGTGTACTGCAGCGACGAGTCGTTCAGCGTGAGCTTTTGCAGCGCATCACGGAAGTCTTCGAAATCGTCGGAGCTGACAGGGAACAGACCGGCGTATACCTGAGGCTGAATACGCTTGAAGCCGGGCAATACATCAACGTCCGGGGTCGAGCTCAAGGTCAGGGTATCGCCCACTGGCGCGCCGTGAATGTCCTTGATACCGGCAATGATGAAGCCTACTTCACCGGCTTTCAGATCAGCGGTAGCCGTATGCTTGGGGTTGAACACCCCCACGCTGTCTACCAGATGCATTTTGCCGGTGGACTTGACCAGAATCTTGTCGCCCTTTTTCACGCGGCCGTGGCGCACGCGAACCAGGGACACAACGCCCAGGTAGTTATCGAACCAGGAGTCGATGATCAACGCCTGCAGGGGATCTTCGATATTACCGGTCGGAGCAGGAATGGTGTGCACCAGGCGCTCAAGCACCTCGTCAACACCCAGGCCGGTCTTGGCGCTGCAGGTCACGGCGTCAGTGGCATCGATGCCAATGATTTTCTCGATTTCTTCTTTCACACGATCAGGATCAGCCTGCGGCAGGTCGATCTTGTTCAAGACCGGCATCACCTCAAGACCCTGCTCGATAGCGGTGTAGCAGTTGGCTACGGACTGGGCTTCTACGCCCTGCCCCGCATCGACAACCAGCAATGCGCCTTCACAGGCCGCCAGGGAACGGCTGACTTCGTAGGTGAAGTCCACGTGCCCCGGGGTATCAATGAAGTTCAGCTGATAGGTAATGCCATCATTGGCCTTGTAGTACAAGGTCACGCTGTGGGCCTTGATGGTGATCCCGCGCTCACGCTCGAGGTCCATGGAGTCCAGAA
Source organism: Pseudomonas taetrolens (assembly GCF_900475285.1). Taxonomy (NCBI): domain Bacteria; kingdom Pseudomonadati; phylum Pseudomonadota; class Gammaproteobacteria; order Pseudomonadales; family Pseudomonadaceae; genus Pseudomonas; species Pseudomonas taetrolens. Next base: position 3,788,902 of record NZ_LS483370.1, read on the forward strand.
CCTGGGCTTCCATTTCGCGGGCAGTCAAGCCACCGCACATCTGAATGAAACGATCGGCCAGCGTCGACTTGCCATGGTCAATGTGGGCGATGATGGAGAAATTGCGGATATGACTCAAATCACTCACGGGTCAACACTCAAAAAAAGTCGCAGGCAGACTGCCCGCCGAAAAATAGCCGGGAATTGTACCTGATCCTCGCGCCAAGCGTCACGTTCACAGGCCAATAGCCACCGACAAAAAAGCCCCTATCGCGAGATAGAGGCTTTGGATTAACGCAAAAAATGGCTCATCAACCGGCCCGGCGCAATAACCAGAAACCGGCCAGGGCACAAACACCCGCGGGCACCAGCACTGCAAACAATGGCGAGAAACCGAACACCAGGCTGGACGGCCCCAGCAAGTCCTGAGCGATACGGAAGGTGAAACCCACCAATACCCCGGTGAACACACGCTGCCCCAGGGTTACCGAACGCAAGGGGCCGAAGATGAACGAAATGGCCATCAACACCAGCGCAGCTGTCACAAGCGGTTGCAAAACCTTGACCCAAAAAGCCAGCCAGTAGCGGCCATTGTTGAGCCCCTGATCTTTCAGGTAATGGATGTAGCTCCACAAGCCCGTGATCGACAGTGAGTCAGGTGCCATGACCACGGTATTGAGCAACTGAGGGCTGAGAGCCACATCCCAGCGCTCTTCGGGGACCTTGATCACCTCGGTACTGCGATCATGGAAAACCGTCGTACTGACGTCGCTCAACTGCCAGTGATCCTCGTCGAACTGCGCCTTTTTAGCGAAGCTGGACGACAACATATGGCGCTCTTTATCAAAGCGATAACGGGTCACGCCATACAGCAGCCCGCTTGGCTGAACCGCGTTAATGTGAATGAACTCCTCGCCCTGACGATGCCACAGGCCATGTTTGGAGCTCTGCGCATCACCGCCGCCCTGGGCCAGGGCACGATTGGCCTGGGCGATGGTTTCAGTCGCCGGCGCCACGTACTCGCCAATCAGCAAGCCGGCCAGCATCAGCACCAGCATCGGCTTCATGACAGCCCACACAATACGACCGATGGACACGCCCGCCGCACGCATGATGGTCAGCTCGCTGTTGCTTGCCAGCGTACCGAGGCCTATCAGACAGCCAATCAATGCTGCCATCGGCAACATTTCATACATGCGCCGTGGAGCGGTCAGCAATACAAAGCTGAACACGTCCATCACGGTATAACTGTCGCTGATGCTGCTCATCTCGTCGATGAAGGCAAACAACGTCGCCAGCCCAAGAATAATCCCCAGTACCGCCAGGATCGCCAACAACACGCTGCTACCAATGTAGCGATCGAGCTTACCCACGAGCCATCTCCTTCACGCTACGGCGGCTGGCCAGCTTCAAGCGCAGCGGCTCCCAGTACAACAATCCCAGACCGATAAGCAGGAACAGGGCATGCACCCACCACAAGCCCAGCGCAGGCGAAAGCTTGCCCTTCTCAAGCGCACCGCGGGCAGAAATCAAGATGGTCAGGTAACCCATATAAAGCAGAATGGCCGGTAACAACTTGAGGAAGCGCCCCTGGCGCGGGTTGACCCGGGACAGCGGTACGGCGATCAAGGTCACGATAAATACCAGCAGCGGCAAGGAGATCCGCCATTGCAGCTCGGCTACTGCGCGTGGCGCAGGGTTGCCGATCAGGTCCAGTGTCGGGATCGCATCGCGGTCCGTGACTTCGTCGCTGACATCCGGCTTGGGTAGCAAGACACCGTAGGTTTCGTACTGGATGGCGCGATAGTTGGCCTGGCCCGGATTACCGTCATAGCGGTAGCCGTTGTCCAGAATCAACCAGCGGCTGCCGTCCGGGCGAACTTCCTGACGGCCCTTCTCGGCCACCAGCACTGAAATACCGCGATCCTTGGCATCCTGGGCCAGGCGCTTTTCAGAAATGAACACCCCGCCCAGGTTGGTCCGGTCGTTGGTCAGCTCTTCGGTGTAAGTCACCCGCGAACCATCGCTCAAGGCCTGAAAGCGACCCGGCACCAGAGTGTCGAACTCGGTCAGTGCATCCTGCTTGTTGAGCAACAGCTGAAACTGATTGGCGCCCTGCGGTGCCAGGCTCAGGCTTAGCCAGGCCACGAGCAACGCCACAAACGTCGCTGGCACCATGGTCATGCCCAGCAAGCGCTGCTGGCTCATCCCCGTGGCCGACAGCACGGTCATCTCACTTTCGAGATACAAACGCCCGTAAGCCAGAAGAATGCCCAGAAACAGCCCCAGCGGCAGGATGAGCTGCAGGAAGCCAGGCAGGCGAAAGCCCATGATCAGGAACAGCGAGCCTGGATCCAGGGCGCCCGAAGCAGCCTGGGCCAGGTATTTGATAAAGCGACCGCTCATGATGATGACCAGCAGCACAGCGCTGACAGCGCTCAATGTAAGCAGGACTTCGCGGGACAGATAACGGAAGACGATCAAACCAGACACTCCAGGGTCGTCAGGCTAAGGCGGCCAAACAAGCAACGTAACGAGTCGGTTCAGGCTCATGGTGATGAGCTGAGCCGTTTGAAAAGATGGGGCATTATCCTGCGAATGGCCGCGCCTGTCACTGCGCTTGCTCACCCGGCTTTTTTAAGCAGCAGTCCAGGGTTGTCAGCCTTGGTCGACGGGGTTCAAACTGCCCGCCTTGACGCTCACCTGGATTACAGGTGAAGCGCTTCATCTCTTCAAGCAGGCAAACACCTTGTTTGTCCGCACATTGACCATTTGATTCAGGGACCCGGACATGGAACTGGTTGTAAAAAGCGTTAGCCCAGAAACGTTGAAAACGGCCACTCTGGTGGTCGCCATCGGTGAAGACCTAAAACTCGGGCACACCGCCAAAACCATCGACGAACTCAGCGGCGGCGCACTCAGCGCTGTACTCAAACGCGGCGACCTGACCGGCAAGACCGGTCAAACCCTGCTGCTGCACAGCCTGCCAAACCTCAAGGCTGAACGCGTGCTGCTGCTCGGCACCGGTAAAGATGCCGAACTGGGCGACCGTCCGTTCCGCAAAATCATCAGCGCAGCCCTGGGTGTCATTAAAGGCCTAGGCGGTGCTGACGCCGTGTTTGCCCTCGACGAAGTCGTGGTCAAGGGGCGCGACAGCTACGGCAAGAGCCGCCTGCTGGCAGAGACCCTGATCGACGGTGAATACACGTTCGACCGTTTCAAGAGCCAAAAAGCCGAACCCCGCGCCCTGAAAAAAATCACCCTGCTGACCATCAAGCCTGCACAGGCCGAGGTTCAGCGCGCAGTGACCCACGCCCAGGCAATTGCCGCAGGCATGGCCTTCACCCGCGACCTGGGCAATCTGCCACCCAACATCTGCCACCCAAGCTTCCTGGCCGAGCAAGCCAAGGACATGGGCAAGGAATACAAAGGCCTGAAAGTCGAGATTCTTGACGAGAAGAAGATCAAGGATCTGGGCATGGGCGCTTTCTACGCCGTGGGCCAGGGCAGCGACCAGCCACCACGCCTTATCGTAATGAACTACTCGGGCGGCAAGAAATCCGAGAAGCCTTTCGTCCTAGTCGGTAAGGGCATCACTTTCGACACCGGCGGCATCAGCCTGAAACCAGGCGCCGGCATGGATGAAATGAAGTACGACATGGGCGGTGCTGCCAGCGTGTTCGGCACATTGCGCGCCGTGCTTGAGCTGAAACTGCCGATCAATCTGGTCTGTATTCTTGCCTGCGCCGAAAACATGCCGAGCGGTGGCGCTGCACGCCCTGGCGATATCGTGACCACCATGAGCGGCCAGACCGTGGAAATCCTCAACACCGACGCCGAAGGCCGCCTGGTGCTGTGCGATGCACTGACTTACGCCGAGCGCTTCAAGCCTCAGGCCGTGATCGACATCGCCACCCTGACCGGTGCCTGCATGGTCGCCCTGGGCGCTCACACCTCGGGCCTGATGGGCAACAACGACGACCTGATCGAACAATTGCTGGAAGCGGGCAAGCAAGCTGACGACCGCGCCTGGCAGTTGCCACTGTTCGACGAGTACCAGGAGCAACTGGACAGCCCGTTTGCCGACATGGGCAACATCGGCGGCCCTAAAGCAGGCGCCATCACCGCCGGCTGCTTCCTGTCGCGCTTTGCCAAGGCCTATCACTGGGCTCACCTGGACATCGCCGGTACCGCCTGGGTCAGCGGCGGCAAGGACAAAGGCGCCAGTGGCCGCCCCGTGCCGCTGTTGACTCAATACCTGCTGGATCGCGCCAACGCTTGAAGCTGACAATCGAAGGCTGCGCCGCCTGCCGGTGGCGCAGTCTCGATTCAGGAATCGCAATGACCTCCGAAAAAACCAAGATCGACTTTTATATTCTTCCCAGCGCCGATCCGTCGGCACGCCTGGATTTCGCCTGCAAACTCACCGAAAAAGCCTGGCGCCTCGGACACCGGGTGTACCTGCACTGCAGCGACGCTGCACAGCGCCAGGACCTCGACGAGCGCCTATGGCGATTCAAGGGCGAAAGCTTCGTGCCCCACAGCAACGCCGAAGATCAACCCGATGATGTGATTGTCATGGGGCTGGGAGAGGTACCCGCCAGCCATCAGGATTTACTGATCAACCTGGACCTTAAAGTCCCGGACGCCTTCAAACGCTTTGCCCGAGTGGCCGAAGTGGTCGTCGAAGAACCCTCCGTTCGACTGGCCGCACGGGAGAGTTTCCGTTTCTACCGTGAACAGGGCTATCCTTTGCAAGACCACAAGCTACAACGACTCTGAGCACACGATGGACACTCCCAACTCCCAGCAAAAAGCCGCCCACTTGCTCAATGACCTCGAATCCATTCGCAAGCTGCTCGGTGATGATGGCCTGCAACCGCCATTGCTGACCGACATGGTCAGCCACGAAAGCACGCAGATCCCGTTGCTGTCCGAAATGATTGGCGAAGAACCCACCCCCCGCCCGCCGCCGCACCGGTTCCCAAGGCCGAAAAAGCTCCGGACGCCCTGTTGGTGCACCTGGATAAAGAATTGCGCACAGCGGCACAAGCCATCATGCAAGACGTGATCAACGATTTCGCTCCGCACATCGAAACCGAAATCAAGCGTCGCCTCGACGCGCACATGGAACGCCTGCTCAGCCAGCATCTAAGCTGACCCCCTTCATGTAGCCGCTGCCGAAGGCTGCGTCCGATTGCGCAGCGATCGTAAATCCTGCGCCTTCGATTTATCCGGCACATTGCGATCTCTGCTTTGTCGTCGCACCTGTCTTCGTGCCTGCAGCCTCTACGAATTAGCCCTGCGCCTCACCACAACTCGCCCTATCCCTCACGCCCCGCTATACTTGCCGGCTTTCCTGAATTAATGCCAATAGGGTCCCGCCGCGCATGGATAAGACCTACCAGCCGCACGCCATTGAAACTTCCTGGTACAAAACCTGGGAAGAAGAGAATTATTTTGCCCCGCAAGGCGCGGGCGACCCGTACACCATCATGATCCCGCCGCCGAATGTCACCGGCAGCCTGCACATGGGCCACGGTTTCAATAACGCGATCATGGACGCCCTGATCCGTTTCCGCCGCATGCAGGGTCGCAACACCCTGTGGCAGCCGGGTACCGACCACGCGGGTATCGCCACCCAAATGCTGGTTGAGCGTCAGATCGAAGCACAAGGTCTGAACCGCCACGACCTGGGCCGCGAGAAGTTCCTCGACAAGATCTGGGAGTGGAAAGACCAGTCGGGCGGCAACATCAGCCGTCAGATCCGTCGCCTTGGCTCGTCTGTGGACTGGAGCCGCGAGCGCTTCACCATGGATGACGGCCTGTCCGACGCAGTTAAAGAGGCCTTCGTGCGCCTGCATGAAGACGGCCTGATCTACCGCGGCAAGCGCCTGGTCAACTGGGACACCAAACTGCACACGGCCATCTCCGACCTTGAAGTGGAAAACCACGACGAGAAAGGTTCGCTGTGGAACCTGCGCTACCCGCTGGCTGATGGCGCGAAAACCGCTGAAGGCCTGGATTACCTGGTGGTTGCCACCACGCGTCCGGAAACCATGCTCGGTGACGCCGCTGTTGCCGTGAACCCGGAAGACGAGCGCTACAAGGCCCTGATCGGCAAGTTCGTCGAGCTGCCACTGGTTGGCCGCCGCATCCCGATCATCGCTGACGATTACTGCGATCCGGAATTCGGTACCGGTTGTGTGAAAATCACTCCGGCCCACGATTTCAACGACTACGAAGTCGGCAAGCGCCACAACCTGCCGCTGCTGAACATCTTCGACAAAAATGCCGCCGTGTTGCCTGCCGCCCAGGTTTTCAACCTCGATGGCACGCTGAACGAAAGCGTCGACGGCAGCCTGCCGGCCAAATACGCCGGCCTGGATCGCTTCGAAGCCCGCAAGCAGATCGTGGCCGACTTCGATGCCCTGGGCCTGCTGGTAAGTGTCGACGATCACGCACTGAAAGTACCGAAAGGCGACCGCTCGGGCACGATTATCGAACCGTGGCTGACAGACCAGTGGTATGTATCGACCAAGCCTCTGGCTGAACCTGCCATTGCCGCCGTTGAAGACGGCCGCATCGCGTTCGTACCAAAACAATACGAAAACATGTACTTCTCATGGATGCGTGACATCCAGGATTGGTGCATCAGCCGTCAGCTGTGGTGGGGCCACCGGATTCCGGCCTGGTATGACGAGTCGGGCAAGGTCTATGTAGGCCGCGACGAAGCCGAAGTCCGGGCCAAGAACAACCTGGGCCCTGAGGTTGCGCTGCAGCAGGACAACGACGTGCTCGACACCTGGTTCAGTTCGGGTCTGTGGACGTTCTCCACCCTGGGCTGGCCGGAAAAAACCGACGCACTGAAGACCTTCCACTCCACCGATGTACTGGTCACCGGCTTCGACATCATTTTCTTCTGGGTTGCCCGGATGATCATGCTCACCATGCATTTGGTGAAAAATGAAGACGGCACCCCGCAAGTACCGTTCAAGACCGTGTACGTACACGGCCTGGTGCGAGACGGCCAGGGCCAGAAGATGTCCAAGTCCAAGGGCAACGTCCTGGACCCGCTGGATATCATCGACGGTATCGAACTCGAAGACCTGGTGGCCAAACGTACCACCGGCCTGATGCAGCCAAAACTGCTGAAGAAGATCGAGAAGCAGACCCGCGATGAATTCGCGGACGGCATCGCCAGCTACGGCACCGACGCCCTGCGTTTCACCTTCTGCTCGCTGGCGTCCACCGGTCGCGACATCAAGTTCGACATGGGTCGCGTTGAAGGTTATCGCAACTTCTGCAACAAGATCTGGAACGCCGCACGTTACGTGCTGGACAAGGGCGAAGACTGCGGCCAGAACGGCGAAGCCTACGAACTGTCGCTGGCCGACCGATGGATCATCTCCCAGCTGCAACGCACCGAAGCCGAAGTCACGCGTCATCTCGACCAGTTCCGTTTCGACCTGGCCGCCCAGGCCTTGTACGAGTTCATCTGGAACCAGTATTGCGACTGGTACCTGGAACTGTCCAAGCCTGTGCTTTGGGACGAAAACGCACCGGTCGAGCGTCAGCGCGGCACCCGTCGCACCCTGGTACGCGTACTGGAAGTGGCCTTGCGCCTGGCGCACCCGTTCATGCCGTTCATCACCGAAGAAATCTGGCAGCGCCTTGCGCCGCTAGCCGGCGTTGAAGGCAAGACCATCATGCTGCAGCCATGGCCGGTAGCGAACGAAGCCCGCATCGACCAGGCCGCCGAAGACGATATCGAATGGCTCAAGGGCCTGATGCTCGGCACACGCAACATCCGTGGCGAAATGAACATCGGTCCGGGCAAGCCATTGCAGCTGTACCTGAAAAACGTCAGCAGCGAAGATCAACGCCGTCTGACCGAGAATGATGCCTTGCTGAAAAAGCTGGCTAAACTCGAATCGATCACCGTACTGCAAGACGGCGCCGAAGCACCGCTGTCCGCTACCGCTCTGGTAGGCGAGATGGAAGTGCTGGTGCCAATGGCCGGCCTGATCGACAAAGATGCCGAGTTGGCACGCCTGGACAAGGAAATTCAGCGTCTGCATGGCGAAGTCGCGCGAGTGGGCGGCAAATTGTCGAATGCCGCGTTCGTTGACAAGGCTCCGGCCGAAGTGATCGAAAAAGAACGAGCCAAACTGGCCGAAGCCGAACAGGCCTTGAGCAAGTTGGCAGAACAGCACGCGCGGATTTCCAGCCTGTAATAACGCTGCGCACCTGATCGCGGGCAAGGCCTACTGCCCTTCTGTAGGAGCAAGCTTGCTTGCGATGGTCTAAAACGATAACGCGTACTTATGCCGCGTTATTGAGATCATCGCGAGCAAGCGCGCTCCTGCAGGGGTTTTGGGCCTTGCCCGCGATTGCTTTTGTGGAATGAATTGAACATGACTACCCCACGCACTTCCAAAGCCACACGCCACAAGCCAAAGCCTGCCAGCGATGCCAAACCGGTCGAGCCGCGGGTCAAGCCCAGCCTGCACCCGCGCAACCGCCATCAGGGCCGCTACGACTTCCCTCAGTTGATTTCGGTATGTCCGGAACTGGCCGAGTTCGTGATCATCAACCCGTACGGCAAAGAGAGCATCGACTTCGCCAACCCGACTGCCGTGCGCGTATTCAACCGCGCCCTGCTCAAGGCGTTCTACGGCATTGCCCACTGGGACATCCCGGCCGACTACCTGTGCCCTCCGGTACCGGGTCGCGCTGACTACGTGCACTTTCTGGCTGACCTGCTGGCCAGCATCAACGATGGCGAAATCCCTCGCGGGCAAAACGTTCGCGTGCTCGACATCGGTATGGGCGCCAACTGCGTCTACCCGCTGATCGGCCACAGCGAATACCGCTGGCAGTTCCTGGGCACCGAAGTCGACCCGACGGCCGTTAAAGCGGCCAAGGCGATTGTGCAGTCCAACAGCCTGAACAAAGCCATCAGCCTGCGCCTGCAACCCAATCCGCAGAAAATCCTGCTGGACCTGCTGGAAAGCAGCGAGCGCTTCGACCTGACCATGTGCAACCCGCCGTTCCACGCATCGCTGGACGAAGCGACACGCGGCAGCGAGCGTAAATGGCGCGCCCTGGGCAAGGCCGATCCCAAGCGCAAACTGCCGGTTCTGAACTTTGGTGGCCAAGCGGCCGAATTGTGGTGTGAAGGTGGCGAGCAGCGCTTTGTCACGCAACTGATCCGCGAAAGCATCCAGGTGGGTCGTCAGATACTGTGGTTCAGTGTCCTGGTGTCCAAGGCTTCCAACTTGCCAGCCATCCAGACCGCCCTTAAAAAGGCCGGTGCTCGCGAAAGCCAAGTGGTGGACATGTCCCAGGGCAATAAGCAAAGCCGCTTCGTGGCCTGGACCTTCCATGACAAAGAGCAACAGCAAATGTGGCGGGAAAAGAACTGGAAGTAAGCTGCACGTAACCCTGCAGGAGCACGCAAGCTCGCTCCTGCAGGTATTGCGCGCATAAAAAAGCCGCGCCCGGACACGTCCGGGCGCGGCTTTTTTAATGCTTACTTGTTAACAGCGTCAGTCAGGCCTTTGGCCACAACGAGCTTGATAACTTTTTTGGCAGCGATTTCGATGGCAGCGCCAGTCGAAGGGTTACGGCCAGTACGGGCAGGACGCTCGGTTACTTTCAGTTTGCCAATACCTGGCAGAGTGATTTCGCCGCCATTTTCCAATTGATCAGCAACGATCTGGGCCAGTTGGTCCAGTGCGTTACGCGCGGTAGTTTTTGGCGCGTCGATGGCTTCAGCGATATCGGCGATCAGTTGGTCTTTAGTAATAGCCATTGAGATGTTCCTTCCCTATCAAATTCATTTGGTTTGCAGAGTGCAATGTCAGCCATCGAGCCAGATTTCAAGGGTCTGGCACACCCGTCAGCTTTCACGACGAATCGCGAATGTAGATAGCGAAAACGGGGTTTGGTTCGACCTGACACATGCTGAATGCACGCTTTACGCCGTTACAGAGCGCAAGACCGGGCAAAACTAGCACAGAGACGGCTAAATATCCGCCTCTACCTAGCCATTTGGTCAGCTTTATAGCCCTAAAACCCGAAAAAAACTGTCCGAACCCCTCTCATCCCCCCTAAACCCCGGCGCAAGGGCTGACCCAAGGCTCAGGTGCGGTACACTTATCACTTTTTGGGGCCTGCGCTCCCAGCCCTCTCATTACTCGCCGAGAAGCCCATGCCGATCCGTCATTGCATCGTCCATTTGATTGAGAAAAAACCCGACGGTACGCCCGCAGTTCTCCACGCCCGTGACTCTGAACTGGCCGAATCGATGGCCATCGAGAACATGCTCGCTGACCTCAACGAAAGCTATAACGCAAAGCAAGGTAAAGCCTGGGGCTTTTTCCATGCAGAATCCGGCGCCCATCCCTTCAGCGGCTGGCTCAAGGAATACTTCGAGGGAGGCAAGGACTTCACCGCTTTCAGCCGCGTCGCCGTTGAGCATCTGCAAAAGCTGATGGAGGAGTCCAACCTGTCCGTAGGTGGCCACGTACTGTTCGCGCATTATCAGCAAGGCATGACTGACTACCTCGCCATCGCCCTGCTGCACCACAGCGACGGCGTCGCCGTGAACGCTGAACTCGACGTAACTCCCTCGCGGCATCTGGACCTCGGGCAATTGCACCTGGCTGCCCGGATCAATGTGTCCGAGTGGCAAAACAACAAGCAGTCCAAACAGTACATTTCGTTTATCAAAGGCAAGAACGGCAAGAAGGTCTCGGAATACTTCCGCGACTTCATCGGCTGCCAGGAAGGTGTCGACGGCCCGGGTGAAACCCGCACCCTGCTCAAGGCCTTCAGCGATTTCGTTGAAAGCGAAGACCTGCCCGAAGAGTCCGCTCGCGAAAAGACCAAAACGCTGGTCGATTACGCCAGCAGCCAGGCGAAAATCGGCGAGCCCATGGGGCTTGAGGAGTTGTCCGAACTGATCGACGAAGAGCGCCCAAAAGCGTTCTACGACCATATCCGCAACAAGGACTACGGCCTGTCGCCCGAGATTCCGGCCGACAAACGCACCCTCAACCAGTTCCGCCGCTTCACAGGCCGCGCTGAGGGCTTGTCTATCAGCTTCGAAGCGCACTTGCTGGGTTCCAAGATAGAGTTCGACGAAGAAGCCGGCACGCTGGTGATCAAAGGCCTGCCGACGCAATTGCTCGACCAGCTAAAGCGCAACAAGTGATGCTCAGGGGCGTCCTGAAGAAGGTCCTGTTTATTCTGGTGGTGGTCGTGGTGTTCCAGAACTGGGGCAAGATCGAACGGCTGCTAAACCCGTCAGAGGCCGTGCCCGAACACACCAGGGCCAATGCCCGGGTGGTGCTGTATTCCACCGAGTGGTGCGGTTACTGCAAGGCCACACGACGTTTTCTGGACCAGAAAGGCATCCCGTTCAAAGAGTTTGATATCGAAAAGGACCCCGCAGCCCGACAGGCTTACGAAGCGTTGGGTGGACGCGGAATTCCCATACTGGATGTGAATGGCACCCTGATCAGGGACTTCAACCCGGAGGCCATTCTGGCAGCGCTGAAGTAACGGCCGACTGGCTTTGCACCAAACACTCTTTAGCGCTTTTCTTGAGCTTCTTGATCAGGCGTTCCTGTCGCAAGGCTTCGCCTTTGTCCGGCCAGGATTCGACATACACCAGAGCCACAGCCGGGCTCGAGGCAAAAAACCGCGCACCTTTGCCACTTTGATGCTTGGCAAAACGGCGCACGGGATCATCGCTGATGCCACAGTAAAGCGAGCCATTGGCCGCTCTTACCAAATAGACAAACCAGGGTTTTGCCAGCGTGACCACCCGCAGTCCTCAGCGACTCGCCTGAAAGGCCTTGAGCCCCTTGTGCGCTTGGGCCCTGATGGCGTTTTTCACCAGCGGCGTCCAGCCCAGCAACAGCCCCTTGGCACCCAATGCCTGACGCGACCAGCGCCAAAGGTCGAAGTGATCGTGGTGCTCGCAGATTTTGCCGTCGCGAAACACAAAGCGGGCCTGAATATCGTTGATCACAATCGCTCCGGTCTGGCCAAACTCATAGGTTGCGACCCAATGCGCACTGCCGCGTAGCGCATCGGCCTGCACTTGATCGAATGTCAGGGTGAAATCCTTGGCCCGCGAGGTCAGCATGCGCCACATATCGGTAGCGTTCTGGCCGCGCAGCTCACCGAACACAGGATCACTGAACAGCACATCATCGGTGTAACACGCACTCATCGCTTCAGCATCAAGCCGTTGAAAGGCCTCATAGAAGCGGGTGATCAGCGCATGGTGCTCTTGGTTCATCGCAGTGTCCGGGCATGTCAGGGATGTGAGCACAATAATCTGCAATGCCGCGAAACACTACGGACTTCAGATTTTCTCACTGCGCACATTGACATAACGTGCCCGCCCGGCCCCCAGCCCGGCGACCATTGCGCCCGCACCGACTACCGCAAAAATCCAGCCAAGGGCCTCCCAGCCTCCGGTTATCTCGTGAACCAGACCGACAGCAAATGGCCCCATAGAGGCCACCGTGTAACCAATGCCTTGAGCCATGCCCGACAAATTGGCTGCCACATGGGCGTCCCGTGAGCGCAGCACGATCAGGGTCAACGCAAGGCTGAAGGTTCCGCCCTGCCCCAGCCCCAGTACAATCGCCCAGCCCCACAGGCCATCCAGCGGCGCATACAGACACCCGAAGAGGCCGGCCAGGGTCATGCTCATCACCAGCACGATGGCCAGCCGCTGATCCTTGCCACGGGTTGCCAGCCACGGCGCACTCAGCGCCGTCACCAGTTGCACGATAACCGAGCCCGACATCACCAGCCCGGCCTGAGTCGGCGTCAGTCCCCGACCAATCAAAATAGAAGGCAGCCAGCCAAAAACGATATAGGACAAGGAAGATTGCAGGCCCATATAGAGCGTCACTTGCCAGGCCAGAGGATCCCGCAACAGGCCGCGAACCCGATAGGCCACGTGATGTGCACCTTGTCGCTTGCTCGTTTGCGGCAGCCAGAATATCGCAGCAACCACTGCGGGCAGCGCCCAGACTCCCAGGCCAATAGCCCAACTGTTGGAAAAGTAATCGCTCAGCGGCACCGTTGCCCCGGCAGCCAGCGCCGCACCCAGGCACAATGCCATGGTGTACACCCCGGTCATCGTCCCCGCATGCCCCGCAAAGTCGCGCTTGATGATGCCCGGCAACAACACCCCGATCACCCCAATACTGGCACCGGCCAGAATGCTCCCGGCAAACAGCCCCGTTTCGCCCAGGCAACTGCGCAACACAATACCGCCGCCCAGCACCAGCAAAATCCCCAATACCACACGCTCGGTCCCAAAGCGCCGAGCCAGCAACGGAGCCAAAGGCGCAAACAGCCCCAGGCAAAGCACGGGAAGCGTAGTCAGCAAACCCGCTTGCGCGGCCGACAGTCCCAGGCTTTCGGAAACCTCGCTGAGCAGCGGCGCCATGCTCGACAGTGCCGGACGCAAGTTCAGCGCCACCAGCACCAGCCCCAGCAGCAACAACCATGGGCGGACCACCGCTGGAGCCTGCAGCGGTACCGGTTCATCGTCGGCCTCAGCGTCGATCAGCAGCTCTTCCAGATCATCCAGATGACGAACGGGTTCGAGACTGTCGTTTGGAGGTGACGGTGGCCGGGACATGGTTTTCTCCTGTTCAAGGTTCATTGATCAACGTCCGGCAGAGCGCCATGGCCTGCTGTGAGTCTTGTTGCTCAACGGCATCCAGCAACGCGCCATGCAGATCAAACACTGACTGGCGTCGCGGGTGAATATCCAGCGTTTGGCGTAACTGACTGGAAACAAGATTCGAGGTATAGCGATACAACTCGCTTAATGCAGGATTGTGCGCGGCATCGATCAGACACTGATGAAACAGCAGGTCGCAGCGGATGAAAGTATCGAGCTCGCCGTGATAGTGCTCGGCGCTGGCCTCGAGTGCCTGGCGCAACAGCTGCAAATCCTCGTCGGTCCGACGCTTGGCCGCCAACCCGACAGCTTCAACCTCAAGAATGCGTCGCGTCTCGCGTATCTGCGCAATTGAGCAGGACGACAAGACGCGCACGGTATCCATGGGATCAACACGCCCTCGCAGATAACTGCCATCGCCCTGGCGAATTTCGATCAAGCCGGCAAACGCCAGGACCCGCATGGCTTCTCGCACAGTGTTGCGGCTGATGTTCAATTGCGCCGCCAATTCAGGTTCGGTAGGGAGTCGCTGACCCACCGCCCAGGTGCCGTTATTGATCCGCGCACGCAACTGCTCAAGGGCTTGATCGACAAGGGAGCGTTTTACCAGTGGTGATGCGTCTGTCATTGGGTTTGGTCTTTCGTCCAATCATTGGATGAATTTTCTTACATCCTAGTCAGACCCACATGGAGGTGCAATCAACTAGAGATTAGAAAGCTCTAAAAAAACCGGATTAACCATTGAACATTAAACCCTTTAAGGGTAGTTTTTACGCTTCGAGGCAGCCTCTTATGGAAAAGAAAACACCTCATTACAACCTCCAGTGCATCCAGTCCGACGTCCTCCGGCTCGGCGCTGTGGCCTTTACCAAAAGCGCACTGGATGGTGGACGAACCCTGGGGCTAACCCTCGCGCAAATGCAGCGGGTCATTGCTTCGCTCGAGCGCAGGGCGTTGCACAAGTCGATGTCGACCCATGCAGATCACAAGGTATGGCAGGACGTCTATTACGCTCAGGTCTACGGTTTGTTTATTTACATCAAAGTGACCTATCGCCCTGGCGGAGGGCCCCCGGTCATCGCTTTCAAGGAAAAAACTGATGAGCAGACATGATTGCTATACCTGCGGTGCTCCCGGCGCCATGCAAGCCTTCAAGGGGCGCAGCCTGAGTGTGAGTTTCAAACAATTGACCCGCATGGTGCACAGCCTGGCAGGCCACGAATGCACGGCGTGCGCAGAGATCGAATTCGACGCCCCCAGCGCAGAGCGGTATGCCCGGGCGGGAGATGAACTGATCGAGGATGCCAAACGGGTCATGGCAGACGAGATGAAGCGGATCCGGCGCAAGCTGCACTTCACTCAAAAAAGTGCGGTACAGCTATTGTCCGGCGGCGGCCACAATGCCTTTAGCCGTTACGAACGGGCCGAGGTAGAGCCACCCAAGCCCTTGTTCGTGCTGATGCGCTTGCTGGACCGCCACCCTGAGCTGGCCCAGGAGCTGCAAGTGATCAATGCGTGCGACGACATCAATGCGCTGCTGCTGCAAAAAGAACAGCAGCGCCTGGGAGAGAATTGAAACAAGGGCGAACTGTGCAGCAACTGCCGCGCCTGTCGTCACAGCAGTTGCCAGCACTGAATCAATGCAGGATCTGATTAAGGAACAGTTGAGTTCGTTCGTTCTGCGGATGATCGAAGAAATCATTCGGGGCCGCCTGCTCAACGATTTCGCCCTTGTCCATGAAAATCACCCGGTTGGCCACGGTACGGGCAAAGCCCATTTCGTGGGTCACGCACAACATGGTCATGCCGTCTTCAGCCAGGCCAATCATGGTGTCGAGCACCTCCTTGACCATCTCCGGGTCGAGCGCAGACGTAGGTTCATCGAACAGCATGATCTTGGGTTTCATGCACAGCGCCCGGGCAATCGCCACGCGCTGCTGCTGGCCACCCGACAATTGCCCAGGAAACTTGTGAGCCTGCTCCGGAATACGGACCCGCTCCAGGTAAGACATAGCGATCTCCTCCGCCTGACGCCTGGGCATTTTGCGCACCCACATCGGTGCCAGCGTGCAGTTTTGCAAAATGGTCAGGTGCGGGAACAGATTGAAGTGCTGAAACACCATGCCGACTTCACGGCGTACCGTTTCGATCTGCTTGATGTCATTGGTCAGCTCCACGCCGTCGACCACGATGCGACCTTGCTGGTGCTCCTCGAGACGGTTCAGGCAACGAATGGTGGTCGACTTGCCCGAGCCTGAAGGGCCGCACAATACGATGCGTTCACCTGGCTGCACATTCAGGTTGATGTCCTTGAGTACATGAAACTGGCCATACCACTTGTTGACGCCCAGCATCTGGATAATGCCTTCAGGGTCCGCGGCTTTCTTGATTGCTTCACTCATGTCGCACTCCTAACGCTTGTGACCAGTGTCCAGCTTGTGCTCCAGATGCATGGAGTAGCGGGACATGCCAAAACAGAAAATCCAGAACACCAACGCCGCAAACACATAGCCCTCAGTCGCCATCCCCAGCCACGCGGGATCGGCAGCCGCTTGCTTGACGCTATTGAGCAGGTCGAAGAGGCCAATGATGATCACCAGACTGGTGTCCTTGAACAGGGCAATAAACGTGTTGACGATGCCGGGAATCACCAGCTTCAAGGCTTGCGGCAGAATCACCAGCCCCATGCTGCGCCAGTAACCAAGGCCCATTGCCGCCGCCGCTTCATACTGGCCCTTGGGAATGGCCTGCAAGCCACCGCGCACCACTTCTGCGACATACGCCGACTGGAACAAAATGACCCCGATCAAGGCCCGCAGCAGTTTGTCGAAGTTCATGCCTTCAGGCAGGAACAACGGCAACATCACCGACGACATGAAGAGCACGGTGATCAGCGGCACGCCGCGCCAGAACTCGATAAATGTCACGCACACCACGCGCACCGCCGGCATCTCCGAACGGCGGCCCAATGCCAGCAGAATGCCGAGCGGCAAAGCCCCCGCGATGCCCACCGTCGCGATCACCAGGGTCAGCATCAAGCCTCCCCACTGACTGGTGGCTACGGTGCTCAGCCCCCCATAACCGCCGTGCAAGAGGCTGTAGGCCAAGATCGGGTACACCACCAGAAAGCTCAGCCCGTACACTACCTTGTGCCTGAAGCGCGAAACGAACAGCGGCGCGGCCCCCAGCACCGCCAGCCATACCGTCAGGTCCACCCTCCAGCGCAGCTCATGGGGGTAGTAGCCATACATGAACTGACCGAATCGCTGCTGAATGAACACCCAGCAGGCACCTTCCTTTGTGCAGTCGGAGCGGGTAGTGCCGACCCAGTTGGCATCCAGAAGCGTCCAGTTCAACAGCGGCGGCACGATCAACCAGATCAGGTAAAAGGCAAACAGGGTGAGCAAGGTATTGAGCCAACTGGAAAACAGATGGGTCCGTGCCCAGGCTACGATGCCGATGCGGTTGCCCGGCGGCGGCATGTCGGGTTTGAAAACATGAGTTGTCATCGTCCCGTCCTCATCGCTCGATCAGCGCAATACGCGTGTTGTACCAATTCATCAGCAACGAAATGCTGATACTGATTGCCAGGTACACACTCATGGTGATGGCGATGACCTCTATGGCCTGGCCGGTCTGGTTAAGGACCGTGCCGGCAAACAGAGAAACCATCTCCGGGTAGCCAATGCCAGCTGCCAGCGAAGAGTTTTTCACCAGGTTCAGGTATTGGCTGGTCAGTGGCGGAATGATCACCCGCAACGCCTGGGGAATGATGACCTTGCGCAACGTTGGTCCCGGGCGCATGCCCAGCGAATGTGCGGCTTCAGTCTGGCCGTGGCTGACCGACTTGATGCCCGAACGAACGATTTCGGCAATGAACGCTGCCGTGTAGACCGTCAAGGCAATGGTCAGCGCCAGCAGTTCCGGAATCAGTACCCAGCCCCCCACAAAGTTGAAGCCCTTGAGCTCAGGCATTTCCCACTGCACCGGTGCACCAGACACCACGCTGCACAGGCTCGGAATCACCAGCAGCAATCCCAAACCAACCCAGAATTTGTGGAATGGAACGCCGGTCTCCTCAAAACGCTTATTGGCCCAGCGCACCATGACCAGCACTGCCGCAATCGCCAGCAATACACTCGCCACAAATGGCCAAAAGGCATCGGTGCCAATGGCGGCCGGCATGTTCAGACCCCGGCTGCTCATATAGAAGGTGTCAGCGAAGTTGTGACTGTTACGCGGCCCCGGCATGGTCAGGAAGACCGCGAAGTACCAGAACAGGATTTGCAGCAAGGGGGGAATATTGCGAAATACCTCGACGTAAATCGTCGCCAGCTTGCTGATTATCCAGTTCGGGGATAACCGCGCGACACCAATGATAAAGCCCAGAATCGTCGCCAGAACCACTCCGATCCCCGACACCAGCAAGGTGTTGAGCAAGCCGATCAGAAATACCCGGGCATAACTGTCGGACTCGGTGTAATCAATCAAATGCTGCGCAATACCGAACCCGGCACTGCGCTCCAGAAAGCTGAAACCGGAGGTGATCCCGCGGTGCTCAAGGTTGGTCTGGGTATTGTGAAACAAGTACCAGCCCAACGAGACCACCAGCGCAACGGTGATGATCTGAAATAACCACGCGCGCACACGTGGGTCGCCAAGGCTGAGCCCCGGCTTGGGTGCGCCGACTTTAGTCTGCATGATGTGCCCCTGAAAAAATGGATCAGAACATCACCCGGCAGCAAGGGCCTGCTCGCGAATCGAAAACACGCCCTTACCTGCCAGGTGAAAGGTCCATCAGCGCACAGGTGGTGCGTACTGGATGCCGCCGTTGTTCCACAGGGCGTTCAGCCCGCGGTCGATGGCCAGAGGGGAGCTTTTGCCCAGGTTTTTCTCGAACACTTCGCCGTAGTTACCCACTTGGCTGACGATCTGAACCACCCAGTCTTTGGGCAGTTTCAGGTCTTTGCCGTACTCTCCGTCAGCACCCAGCAAGCGGGCGACGTCCGGATTTTTGGTGGATTGGGCTTCAGCAACGACGTTTTTGGAGGTGATGCCTGCCTCTTCTGCATTGAGCATGGCGAACAAGGTCCACTTGACGATACTGAACCAGTCCTCATCGCCTTTGCGTACAACAGGGCCCAAAGGCTCTTTGGAAATGGTTTCCGGCAACACGACATAGTCGCCCGGGTTCGCCAGCTTGCTGCGCTGTGCATAGAGCTGCGATTTGTCGGAGGTCAGCACGTCGCAGCGACCGCTTTCCAGTGATTTGGCGCTTTCATCGGAGGTGTCGAACGTAATGGGGGTGTATTTGAGATTATTCGCCCGGAAGTAATCCGACACGTTAAGTTCAGTGGTGGTACCGGCCTGAATGCAGATGGTGGCCCCGTCCAGTTCCTTGGCACTTTTCACGCCCAGCTTGTTGTTGACCAAAAAGCCAACGCCGTCGTAATAAGTCACGCCCGCAAATACCATTCCCATTCCGGCATCACGTGAACTGGTCCAGGTGGTGTTGCGCGACAACACGTCAACTTCGCCCGACTGCAGCGCGGTGAAACGCTCTTTGGCGTTCAACTGGCTGAATTTGACCTTGGTCGCATCGCCAAATACCGCGGCAGCCACCGCGCGGCAGATGTCAGCATCAATCCCCAGAATCTTTCCAGAAGCATCCGGCACCGAAAAGCCCGGCAAACCATCACTGACACCACACTGCACAAAGCCCTTCTTTTTAACACCATCCAGCGTCGCACCTGCATGAGCAAAACCACTGATGCTCAATACAATCGCTGCGGTGGCCAGGGCCAAGGTGGATTTCAACTGCTTCATTCAAACCTCCAGTGTTGCTTCTGTTGTGTTTTAACAAGACCCGCCGCCCCCTTGTGAGGCACTGTTGACCCGTGTTGGCTTTTTATTGGGTCAAGCGGCATAAGCCTTGAGCGATGGATGTATCGCACGTACCGTCAAACTGAAGCGCTCACTTGAGCAGTTGAATTCCTTGTCTAACTTCACCTCTCAGGCTTTTTGCTATCCCCCCTCCGGCAGTTGCCTGTTAGTGTTACCGCCGAAGGGGGTCGAACTCACCACCCTGAGCACAAAGCAAGGCGCGTACCACTCTGGCGACTTAAGTGTTTCAGCCTGTATTTACGGAACCCGTACATTCGAATACCCGACACCCTTCGTACTTTTCAATCGACCCCGCACCTATGCCGCGCACCCGATCCGCGAGCACGCACAACGATGGAGCAGCCATGACCAAGCCTTTGATTCTCGAACCCCAAAAGACTGTAGATGCCTGTGTTATCTGGCTTCACGGCTTGGGTGCCGACCGTTATGACTTTCTGCCGGTGGCTGAAGCGCTGCAGGAATCCTTGCTGACCACGCGTTTTGTCTTGCCCCAAGCTCCGACCCGCGCGGTGACGATCAATGGCGGATATGCCATGCCAAGCTGGTACGACATCAAGGCCATGAGTCCGGCGCGCTCGATCTGCGAAGAACAGCTGAACGAATCGGCAGACCTCGTCATCGAATTGATCGAAGCCCAGCGCCAGAGCGGTATCGACGGCAACCGGATTTTTCTGGCGGGATTTTCACAAGGGGGCGCAGTGGTCCTGCACGCCGCCTATCTGAAATGGCAAGGCCCTCTGGGAGGCGTAATCGCCCTCTCCACCTACGCCCCCACCTTCAGCAATGAACTGCAGTTGTCTGCGAGCCAGCAGCGAATCCCCGCCCTCTGCCTGCACGGTCAGTACGATGACGTGGTTCAGAACGCGATGGGACGCACCGCCTATGAGCATTTGAAACGCTTGGGCGTGGCTGTGGCATGGCAGGAATACCCAATGAGCCATGAAGTGTTACCTGAAGAAATCCAGGACATCGGTGCCTGGCTGACGAAGCGCCTGGGTTAATACCGAAACATCCTGTCGTTCCCTACGCCGAGCCTGCGACATGCATTACACTGCCCGGCGTACACTCCTTAACCAACTGATGAGATGACCGTGCTCAAAGCACTCAAAAAAATATTCGGCAAAAGCGAGGCTGAGCCACTCGCGCCAGCTTCCATTACACCTTCGAGCCCACCCAGCCCGCGTACCGACGCGCAACAGCCTGGCCGCTCCGCTCCTGTGCAAGCACCGGTGATCACGCCCGACGCCCAGCCAGCTCCCGAACACGTGCATATCGAAAAACCCAAAGCGCCAAAACCACGACGCGATACGGCACCAAAACCGCCGGTCATCCCGTGGAAGCTCGAAGATTTCACCGTCGAGCCGCAAGAAGGCAAAACCCGCTTTCATGATTTCAAGCTCACCCCCGAGCTGATGCACGCCATTCAAGACCTCGGATTCCCGTACTGCACGCCGATCCAGGCGCAAGTATTGGGCTATACCCTGAGCGGCCGCGACGCCATTGGCCGAGCTCAGACCGGTACCGGCAAGACTGCCGCCTTCCTGATCTCGATCATCAGCCAGCTGACCCAGACCCCGCCGCCCAAAGAACGCTACATGGGTGAACCGCGCGCTCTGATCATCGCGCCGACCCGTGAACTGGTGGTGCAAATCGCCAAAGATGCTGCCGACCTGACCAAGTACACCGACCTGAACGTGATGACGTTTGTGGGCGGCATGGACTTCGACAAGCAGCTCAAACAACTTGAAGCCCGCCATTGCGACATCCTGGTGGCCACGCCGGGGCGCCTGCTGGACTTCAACCAGCGCGGTGAAGTGCATCTGGACATGGTCGAAGTGATGGTGCTCGACGAAGCCGACCGCATGCTCGACATGGGTTTCATCCCGCAAGTGCGTCAGATCATTCGCCAGACACCGCCCAAGGCCGAACGCCAGACGCTGCTGTTCTCTGCGACCTTCACCGAAGACGTGATGAACCTGGCTAAACAGTGGACCACTGACCCGGCCATCGTCGAAATCGAAGCGCAGAACGTGGCCAACGAGCTGGTGGAGCAACACGTCTACGCCGTTGCCGGGGCTGACAAATACAAATTGCTGTTCAACCTGGTGAACGATAACGGCTGGGAGCGCGTGATCGTGTTCGCCAACCGCAAAGATGAAGTGCGTCGCATCGAAGAACGCCTGGTGCGTGATGGCATCAACGCCGCCCAGCTGTCAGGCGATGTGCCGCAACACAAGCGGATCAAAACCCTCGAAGGCTTCCGCGAAGGCAAGGTTCGGGTGCTGGTAGCGACCGATGTGGCAGGTCGAGGGATTCACATCGACGGCATCAGCCACGTGATCAACTTCACCCTACCGGAAGTCCCGGACGACTACGTACACCGTATCGGCCGTACGGGGCGTGCCGGCGCGAGCGGCGTCTCCATCAGCTTTGCCGGTGAAGACGATTCGTACCAGCTGCCATCGATCGAAACCCTGCTGGGCCGCAAAATCAGCTGCGAAACCCCGCCGACAGAACTGCTGCGACCTGTTGTCCGGGCTGTGCGCAAGCCGAAGGACCCGACTGAGACCGCGTGATCAGCGGGAGAAAAGCGTAGCCGTCTAACACACGGCTACGTTGAGCGACTCAAATGACGCTACTTCCAGCGATCGGCGGCCGCGTGATCACTGGATCGACCGTCAACCCAGCGCGGGCCATCGGCGGTGTGTTCTTTCTTCCAGAAAGGGGCCCGGGTCTTCAGGTAGTCCATGACAAATTCGCAGGCCTCAAAGGCCGCCTGGCGGTGAGCGCTGGCCACGCCGACAAACACAATCGGCTCGCCCGGCTCCAGTGTCCCTACACGGTGTATGACTTCCAGCTTGAGTAACGGCCAGCGCTGCTCAGCCTCAGCGGCGATCCCGGCCAGTGCCTTTTCGGTCATCCCCGGGTAATGCTCCAGGTACATGCCCGCCACATCGTGCCCGTCATTGAAATCACGGACATAGCCGACAAAACTCACCACTGCTCCGACACCCGCGTTGGCGGCCTGCATGGCGTTGACTTCAGCTCCCGGGTCAAAGGCCCCCGTTTGCACACGAATCGCCATCTTCAGCCTCCTGTCACGGTTGGAAAAAAGGCCACTTCATCGCCATCCTGCAGTGGCTCATCGAGCTTGCACAGCGCTTCATTGCGGGCACACATGAGCTGGGGTTCGGCCAATACGCCCCACTCCCCGCCCCGAGCCATCAGGGACTCGCGCAGGTGCTGAACCGTCGCAAACTCGCCGCTCACCGACAGCACATCCAGGCCCAACGCTTCTCTGTAACGTGCGAAGAACATGACGTTCAGGTTCATGGGAGGTCCGCCTGGAAGTGCCCGCTTTTACCGCCGGACTTTTCCAGCACACGGACGCTTTCAATGGCCATGCCGCGGTCTACCGCCTTGCACATGTCATAGATCGTCAGCGCCGCCACACTCGCGGCGGTCAGGGCTTCCATCTCTACCCCGGTTTGCCCGGCCAGTTTGCAGCGCGCCACGATCAACACCGCATCGGTGCCCTGGGCGCTGAGTTCCAGCTTGACGCTGGTGAGCATCAGCGGGTGGCACAGCGGAATCAGGTCGGAGGTTTTCTTGGCCGCTTGAATCCCGGCAATCCGTGCCACGGCAAATACATCCCCTTTGGGATGGCCGCCGCTGACGATCATGTCCAGGGTTTCAGGGCGCATCCGCACCACGGCTTGGGCCGTTGCTTCACGAGAGGTCACCGCTTTGTCGGTGACATCGACCATATTGGCGCGGCCTTGAGAATCTAAATGAGTCAGCACAGGGTTACTCCAGACAGGAACATCGATTGTAAACCCGAGGCGTCTTTTTTGCCCACGCGCGTTAAACCTGACCATCGACCTGACGAATACCCGGCATCAGAACATCGAATTGGCCGCCCCACGGACTTCGCCGTACAACGTCTGAAAACATTGGAGACGTGCTTATGTCGCTGTTGATTGCTATTGCTCTGAGCCTGCTTGCAGGCTTCGCGGTGCCCCTTCAAGCAGGCAGTAATGCCCGGCTGGGCGTGATACTGGGCCATCCCTTTTGGGCAACCGTCATCTCGCTACTGGTCAGCGGGCTGGCGATTGCACTGCTGATGCTGATCGTCAAAGTGCCTCGCCCCAACCTCGTGGCACTCAGCGCCGGGCCGTGGTGGATCTGGCTAGGCGGTGTCGCCGGGGTGTTTTACATCACCGTCGCGCTGATGGTGGTACCGCGCCTGGGCGCGCTCAACTTCATCATGGCGGTGGTGGTGGGCCAACTGATGATTTCGCTGCTCATGGATTACTTCGGCTTGCTGGGTTTGCCTCGGCATCCCCCCAGCCTGCAAAAAATCCTCGGCGTCAGCGTGGTGCTGGCCGGCTTTATCATCGCCTCACGCGGCTGAGGCCACAGCGTCAGGCAGCAGCCGCGCTGACTTGCCTGACCCGCTCACGTAGCCAACGGTGGGCCGGATCGTCATTAAAGCGCTGATGCCAAACCTGTACATAGTTGAACGGTGCCACCGCCATCGGCGGCGCTCGTGCAATCAGCGTGTCGCCCAACGGCAGATTGTCCAGGGTACGGGTGGCCACGGTCAGGATCAGGTCGGTGCCGGCAATCATCCCCGGGGCTGCGCCCCAATGAGGCACGTTGACCGCCACCCGACGCTGTAAGCCGCGAGTGCGCAATACGTTGTCGATTTCGCCCTGGGTGTTGCCATCCGTGGACACCAGCAAATGCGGACGCGTCAGGTAGGTGTCCAGATCAAGCACTTCATTGTCTGGAAGCGACTGGCGATTGAGCAGGCAGGTAAAGGTTTCTTCAAACAGTACATCGCAGCCTACCTCCGCCGGCAACGCGGAAAACACCCCAAGCGCCAAGTCGATCTTGCCGTGTTCGATCTGCTCCAGCATGCCGAGACGGCTGTCCTGGATGACTACCAGCGAGATGTCCGGTGCCTGCGCCCGCAACTGCACCAACAATTTTGGCAGCACGATCGCAGCCCCGTAATCGGACATCGCCACGCGGAAAGTGCGTTGTGAGTCCGCAGGCACAAAGCTCATGGAATGACCGAGCAGCGTTTCGATCTGCCCGAGGATGGTCTTGAGTGGAGCCTGGAGACTTTGTGCCCGCGCACTCAGCACCACCCCCTTGCCCTGCCGGATCAGCAGCGGGTCATCCAGCAACACCCTGAGTTTATTCAGCGAATGACTGATCGCTGGCTGACTCAAATGCAAACGTATACCGGTGCGAGTCACGTGCTTTTCCATGAGCAGCGCATCCAGCACCACCAGCAGATTCAAATCGATATTGCGCAGTAACACCCAAACCTCCTGTCATTCGTCACCCTGGGATGACCTTTCCCAAGCGAACACTGCTGCCTTGAACCAGATGCATGCAAATACAGCGTCTACTGCCAGCGAGCTTACCTCAGCGCGAACGTTTATGACCGGAACGCAATCGGGCGGCTCCTGGCCGCCCGATTCCGAGTTAAACAATGGATATCAGAGATGCGATTCGGCGTACTCGGCCAGAATCGAACGAGGTACCCCTTGCAGGGCAATGTGAACGCCGTTCGGGAAATCCTTGAAGCGCTCCGTCAGGTAGGTCAGCCCCGAACTGGTAGCCGACAGGTACGGTGTATCGATTTGCGCCAGGTTGCCCAGGCACACCACTTTGGAACCTGCGCCGGCGCGGGTGATGATGGTTTTCATCTGGTGCGGCGTAAGGTTTTGGCATTCGTCGATCAGAATCAGGCTCTGCTGGAAACTGCGCCCCCGGATGTAGTTCAGGGATTTGAACTGCAAGGGCACCTTGCTCAGGATGTAATCGACGCTGCCATGCGTGTTTTCATCATCCATGTGCAGGGCTTCAAGGTTATCGGTAATGGCGCCGAGCCAAGGTTCCATCTTCTCGGCCTCGGTGCCCGGCAGGAAGCCGATCTCCTGATCCAGCCCTTGCACGCTGCGGGTACAGATAATCCGCCGGTAACGCTTGCTGACCATGGTTTGCTCAATGGCCGCCGCCAGCGCCAGGATGGTTTTACCTGAACCCGCCGCACCCGACAGGTTGACCAGATGGATATCCGGATCGAGCAAGGCAAACAACGCCAGCCCCTGGTAAATGTCCCGTGGCTTCAAGCCCCAGGCCTCCTGGTGCAGCAGCGGTTCCTGGTGCATGTCGAGGATCAGCAGGTGATCCTTGCGCACCTCTTTGATCCAGCCGACAAAACCCTGCTCATCGATGATGAATTCATTGATGTGCACAGCCGGCAAGTTTTCGTTCATTTGCACCTGGTGCCAGGTGCGGCCATGACCCTGACGGGTTTCAACCTTGTTGACCCGGTCCCAGAATGAGCCGGTCATGGTGTGATAGCCGCGTGACAGCATCGACACGTCGTCAACCAACTGGTCGGTACTGTAATCCTCAGACTCGATCCCGCAGGCCCGGGCCTTGAGCCGCATATTGATGTCTTTGGTCACCAGCACCACATGCAAACCGGGCTCACGGGCATGCAAATCAATCAGCTGGTTGATGATGATGTTGTCGTTGAGGGTTTCAGGAAGCAGCGCGTTGGGTTCTCTGCGCCGGTTCATCAAAATCGACAGAAAGCCCTTCGGTCCACTTTTTCCGCGCTGGATCGGTACGCCTTTTTCAACGTCTTCCGGCGATGCCACGCCCAGGGTCTGGTCAATCAGACGGATGGCCTGGCGGCACTCGGCTGCCACCAGTAGCTTGCCGGCTTTCAGTTTGTCGAGCTCTTCGAGAACGGTCATCGGGATGGTGACGTGGTGTTCCTCGAAGTTAAGCAATGCGTTTGGATCGTGAATCAGAACATTGGTATCGAGTACATAAAGGATTGGCTGGTTGGAAGAAGGAGTGCGTCCGTGATCATCCATACTCGGTCACCTTTGTGGGAGCCATTCGACGCAATACCTCAACAGTGCTGCGCCTCGAAGTGACTGCCGAATCCATCTATCCATATCAGATGAATGCCCCGCCCGATGGGTCCTGGAAGACGCCACCTGTGGTGCAGGTTTCGGCCGTCTGTCTTCGTAATACTCCAAAACACGTGACAAAAAAAAGTTTTTTTAACGCTTTGGCACTTTATTTCTCTGACTGACGAATAGCCTTGGCGGATACCCGGATCAGAGCTAGAGTCAGGTGTCTACCTGATACAAAACAGCACGTTCTTGAGCCCTTCAGCGCCGTTTTCAGCCGTTGCCCGAGTCACTACCTGAACGCTGCGCACTCCTCCCAGCCCAACCCGCTTTGCGCGGTCGCCTTTAACAACCAGGGCAACGCGCTGCGCACTTTTACCTGTGTGTCGTGAAACGCAATCACCCCATGACGCCACAACAGCATCAGGCTCAATACACGGTGTGCCGACTGCTCGGCAGTCAGGCTGGCAGCCATGTCCTGAGAGTCAATGTCCCACAGCGCCACCCGCAGCCCCTGCGCCTGGAAAAACGCCCCGCTGTCTGCCCGTCGCTGCCCGTAAGGCGGGCGAAACAACGGTACATAACGCTGCGCCAATACCTGCCTGACGAGCGCCGAGCTGCGCAAAATCGAGTCCTGCCAGTCTTGCCAATGGCTGTGCGAACGATATTCCCATCCTTGCACCCCCACGCATTGCCCCTTGTACAGCGCCTGTACCGCCTGCGGGTTGCCCTGGTCGAGCCGGGTTTGCAAGGCACTGCCCAGTACAAAAAAGGTCGCGCTCATGGATTGCGTGCGCAGGTAATCGGTCAGCCAGTCGGTTGTGCCCGGCAAGGCGCTTGGGCCGCTGTCGAAGGTCAGCATGAACAGCCGGTCATTCATGCCTTCGCCACTGAACTCCTGCTCGCTGAAGAACCCGATTTCGCTGCTGATTTGCGGGAACAATGCTGCCAGACGCAATTGCTCATCCAGATAACGCTGATGAAACATACGGCTCGGCTGCGCCCAGGCGGCGTAAAACGAATCATCGGTGATTTCGAACTTGCCGGCCTGCTTTCGCAAGCTGTCCAGGTCGTTGATGTAATAACAAAATGACGCATCCTGATCGCAACTTTGCTGGGCAAGTTTGTAGTTGGCCAACAGCCGCTGCCACATCCGTTTGCGCACAGCCTCGATGGCCTCCAGATTGATGGTTTTCAGCCCCAGGCGTTGCTTGAGGGCGTTTTCGTCCAGGATTTCGCTGGACAGCAAGGCCCGGGAAAAGGTGAGGATTTCGGCGCGCGAGGCCACATCGAATAAAGCCGGGCTGGTGAGCGATTCGGGCCAGGTGCTGCGATCCAGCGTCGCCGGTTCATTGGGCACCGCCAGCGCTCCCAGGCACACCAGCCAGGCCGACAGGAAAAGAGCAATGCGCACGGATTCATCTCCTTTTAAAAACTGGCAGCACTATAACGCGGCTTATACCGATTACCTGTAGCCGCCGCGCCTGCAAACGCCGGTAATCGGCAAGCTATCGCCGTGATAGGTGGAGTCAAAACGTCCAACCCCCTAGAATCCCCCGACGCTTAAAGGAGACGACCTCATGCTGACGGTGATTTCACCCGCTAAAACCCTCGATTACGAAACGCCGCCGGCCACTGCGCGTTTTACCCTGCCGGACTATCTGGACCACTCCCAGGAACTGATCGAGCAGTTGCGCGAGTTGAGCCCGCAACAGATTGGCGAGCTGATGCACCTGTCCGACAAGCTCTCAGGCCTGAATGCCGCCCGCTTCGGCAGCTGGACCCCTGCCTTCACCCCGGCCAACGCCAAGCAGGCGCTGCTGGCATTCAAGGGCGATGTGTACACCGGCCTGAACGCCGTGGACTTCAGCGAAGCCGATTTTGACTACGCGCAAACCCACCTGCGCATGCTCTCCGGGTTGTACGGCCTGCTGCGCCCGCTGGACTTGATGATGCCGTATCGCCTGGAGATGGGCACCAAACTGGCCAACGCCCGAGGCAAGGACCTGTATGCCTTCTGGGATACGCGCATCAGCGAATGGCTCAACGAAGCGCTGGCCGGGCAAGGCGATGACGTGCTGCTCAACCTGGCGTCCAATGAGTACTTCTCGGCGGTGAAAAAATCGGCCTTGAACGCGCGCATTATCAATACCGAATTCAAGGACCTGAAAAACGGTCAGCACAAAATCATCAGTTTCTATGCCAAGAAAGCCCGCGGCATGATGAGCCGGTTCGTGATCAAGGAACGCATCAATAACCCGGATCACCTCAAGCAATTCGACGACCAGGGCTATCGCTTCAGCGCCGAACAGTCGAAGCCGGAGCTGTTGGTTTTTTTGCGTGACCACGCCCCCGAATAATGCCCGTCCTTGTGTAGCCGTCCTGGCCCGGCAAACCGCGACTCAGTGAGAAGCGGTATCCAAGCACCTCGCGATTCAAACCCTGAGCCTTGCCTGCTTGCAGCGCGAGGCCACAGGCCCCTAAAAGTCTGGCGCGAAACACAGCCTTTGACTTCGCGCCTTGATGCCGCGAGTTTCCCGGCTCATGCTTGCCTGACACTCACTCGGCGAGATGTACGTCATGTTTATCGGCATTTTACTGATCATCACCTGGCTGGTGCTGCTCTTGCGCTACCCGTCCAAGGCGTTGCCGGTCTCGATGGCGGCACTTCTGGGGCTGGCCATCGTAGCGGCGTCTGTCGCCTGGCTGGATCACCGTGAAGCCCAGCAACTGGCACGCCTCGAACTGCGCCTGGTGTTTGCGCCCAACGAATGTCCGGCCGACCGCCCACTGAGTCTCACCCTGCGCAACAGTAATGATGTGCCGTTGACCGAACTGAGCTGGCACATCGCGGCCTATGCTCCCGGTGATACCGTCAACCTCGCTGAAAACCTCTACACCGCTCCACGCTACCGCGGCCCGGGCGAGCTGCAAGCCGGGGCAGCCTGGAAAGATTGCTTGCCGATGCCACCCTTGCGCGCCGGTTATCGTCCGCAAACCCTCGAATTCAAAGCAGAACGCCTGCAAGGCAGCTTCTCCAACTAATGCGCTGCTCGACCGCGCTCAAGGATATTTCGATGTCTCGTGTTTTGATCACGGGTTGCTCCAGCGGCATTGGCCGAGCCTTGGCCGATACCTTCAAGGCACACGGCCACGATGTCTGGGCCAGTGCCCGCAAGCCAGATGATGTGGCGGAGTTGGCAGCGGCGGGTTTTAACGCCGTGCAACTGGATGTCAATGATCCCGCAGCCTTGACGCAACTGGCTGAACTTCTGACCGCCAATGGCAAGGGCCTCGATGTACTGATCAACAACGCCGGGTATGGCGCCATGGGGCCGGTGCTCGATAGCGGTGTTGCGGGCCTGCAGCAGCAGTTCGAAACCAATGTTTTTTCAGTGGTCGGGGTTACCCGGGCGCTGTTTTCAGCGTTGCGCTGCAACCAAGGGCTTGTGATCAATATCGGCAGTGTTTCCGGCGTGCTGGTGACGCCGTTCGCTGGGGCTTACTGCGCATCGAAAGCGGCCGTGCATGCCTTGAGCGAAGCCATGCGCATGGAGTTGGCACCGTTTGCAGTCCGGCTCATGGAAGTGCAACCGGGCGCCATCGACACGCATTTCGCAAAAAATGCCAGCGCCCAGGCAGAAGTGCTGATTGCGCAGAACTCCCCCTGGTGGCCCATGCGTGACGGGATCCGGGCTCGGGCCAGCGCCTCGCAAGACAACCCGACGCCGGTGGGCAAATTCGCCGATGCCGTGTTCAAAGCCAGCCAGAAAAGCCGGCCACCGGCGGTGTTGCGCTACGGCAATGGCAGCCGTGCCCTGCCGCTGCTGGCTGCGTTGTTGCCGCGGACACTGCTGCAAAAGGTATTGATGAAGCGGTTCGGCTTGAACACTACCCTTTGAAGCGTTTAATCACCCCTGGCTTTTCATGAAATCAATAAACACCCGTACCTTGAGCGGCAGGTGCCGGGTGTCGGGGTACAGCGCGTAGACCCCCTGGCGAGTGAAGTGCCAGCCAGGCAACAGGCGAACCAGTCGGCCGGCCTGTAAATCGTCCTCAACCAACCAGTCAGGCAAGATCGCCACGCCCTGCCCGGTTAACGCAAAGGCGCGCAGTACCGATGAATTATCCGCCTTGATCCGCGCCTTGCCCGGGTCAGGTTGATAGGACTGAACCGCTCCGCTGCTCACCCCGGTCACGCTCAACTCCCCAACCCGGCCATGCTCCAGCCACGGTGTTTGCTCCAGGGCCTGCACACTGTCGATGGCTGGCTGGCTCTTCACGAACGCTGGCGAAGCCACAGGCAAAATTTCAAACGTGCTCAGCTGTACGGCTCGATGGCTGGAATCCAGAATACGGCCCAGCCGCAGGGCCACGTCAAAACGCTCGGAGATCAAATCCGCGTGGGTCGACGAGGTCGACAGGTGCACGTTGAGCTCGGGGTGCAAGGTGCGGAACAGCTCCAGCGCAGGCACCACTTTAGCCAGCGCATACTCCACGGTCGTAGTGATCCTCAGCGTGCCCTTGAGTTCAGTGTGTTCGCTGCGCGCTTCGTCGATAGCCAGTTGTGCGGCCTCCAGCATGCTCAAGCAGCGCAGATAAAAGCGCTCCCCCGCCTCGGTCAGCGCCAGCCGCCGGGTGTTTCGCGTGAGCAACGTTACACCCAGCTCTGCCTCCAGCCGTTTGATGGTGAAACTGACCACGGCCCTGGTTTGCCCCAGTAAATCCGCTGCAGCCGTGAGGGAGCCGGCTTCGACCACGGCTTTGAAAGTGTCGAAACGATCAAGGCTAACCATGCTGATTCCCGTCGATTGTCAAAATAATTTTGACAATCTAGCAGCGCCCGGGCCGTTCCTCCAACGACAAAAGCCGCCTACTGTTCGGCTTCTGATCAAGGAGCCCGCCATGGCCTATCGCAACAAAATCGCGCTGGTGTATTTGCTGGGCTTTGCGCTGGATCTGGTGAACATGTTTGCCGTCTCGATTGCCTACCCGCAGATCGGGCAAGAACTTCAGGCATCCGTCACACAACTGGCGTGGATCGGCAATGCCTACATGCTCGGCCTGACCCTGATCATTGTGCCCAGCGTGTGGCTGGCTGCGGTGCTGGGCGAAAAACGCCTGATGCTCATCTCGTTGCTGCTGTTCACCGTCGCCTCGTGGTGCGTGGCTCAGGCCGCTTCAGTTGAAGCGCTGATTGGCTGGCGGCTGCTGCAAGGCCTGGGCGGCGGTTTGTTGATACCCGTGGGACAGGCGATGGTGTATCGACAATTTCAGCCTCATGAACGGGCCCGCCTGACCTCGGTGATTTTGCTTGTGGCGCTGCTGGTGCCCGCTCTGTCCCCGGTGCTGGGAGGCTGGGTGGTTGAAGCATTGTCGTGGCGCTGGGTGTTTTACGCCAATTTACCTCTGGCCCTGCTTGCCCTGCTGTTGGCGCAGTGCTGGATCAAATCCGACGTTCGATCGGCCGCTCCCGTGTCTCTCGATCCCGGCAGCGTCGCGAGCGGTGCACGGCACATGGCGCACTTGCTTAAAAGCCCGCTGCTGCGGGTGGCTATGATGACTTATCTGTTCATTCCGGGAATTTTTATCGGCACGCAACTGGTGAGTATTTTGTACCTGCACCAACTGGGTTACAGCCCGGCACAAACCGGCGCGCTGATGCTGCCCTGGGCGCTGGCCTCGGCGCTGGGCATCACCTTGAGCCGCTGGCAATTCAATCGCCTTGGCCCCAAGCCGTTGCTGCTGCTGGGTATGAGCGCTCAAGCGCTGGGCATCGCCTTGTTGATGCACATTGAGGGCGGCCCTGCATTCCTGCCCGTGGCGCTGTATGCCCTCATGGGATTTGGCGGCAGCCTGTGCAGCAGCACGGCACAAAACACCGCATTCATTGATGTCCCTGGCGAACACATGAGCCACGCCAGCGCACTGTGGAACCTCAACCGGCAGTTGAGCTTCCTGATCGGCCCGGCACTGATGATGGCGCTGTTCAGCGCCTTGAGCACGATCACCTCGACGTCTCACGCCTTTGCCCTATGCTTTGCCATCGGCAGTGTGTTGACGCTGGTGCCGCTGATTCCCGTTTTGCGCCTCGATACTCCACGCGTGCTGGCCATGCTGGTGCCCTGACCCAAGAGAATGTGATGACTGATTATTCGCGCTACTTCGACCTTGTAAAAGAAACTCACGTCGAGATTGAAGGTTGGTTTTCCGGGCTGGAGCCCGGCGTGCTTCCAACACTGCTGGCACGCTTCTCGGAGCAGTTCACGATGATTGCCCCCAACGGCAAGGCGCTGGATCTCAACGGGGTGGAAAGCCTGTTCGAGCAACTGCGCGGAGCGCGTCCCGGGCTGGTCATTACCCTCAGCGAGTTCAGGGGGATTGCCTTGCATGCAGGCGGCGCAGTGGTCAGCTATCGCGAGCTGCAAGAAGAACACAACGGCAACCGCACGGATCGGCGCGCAACCGTTGTATTCGAGCAAAATGCCGCCGGCGATGTGCTGTGGCGGCATTTGCATGAGACCTTTTGCGCGAACTGAATCCTCGATCAGTGTGACGGATGCGCGTCCACCTGATCCTGCTCCACGATCACGGTACAGGTGGTACCGGCCGCCAGCAGGAAGCCTTCGGGGATTTCATCGATGTGGATGCGCACCGGCACCCGCTGGGCCAGGCGAACCCAGTTGAATGTTGGGTTGACGTCAGCCACCAGCTCACGGCTCTCGGGGTTGTCGCGGTCATAAATGCCCCGTGAGATGCTTTCCACGTGGCCCTTGAGTACCTCTCCACTCATCATTTGCAGATCGGCTTTGTCGCCCACGCGAATGTGCGGCAGTTTGGTTTCTTCGAAGAAGCCATACACCCAGAACGAGTTCATATCGATCACGGCCATTTTCGGGTCACCCACCCGCGCATAGTCGCCCCGATGCACATTCAGGTTGGTCACATAACCGTCAACGGTGGCCAGCACCTTGGTGCGTTTAAGGTCAAGTTTGGCCGCGTCCAATTGGGCCAGCGCATGCTGGTAATCAGCCAGCGCCGAGTCCGCGATATTGCTCGCATCGTCCCGGTTCTCGCGGGAGATCACCAGGTTGTCCATGTCCGCCCGGCGATGAGCGTTGACCTTGCGCATCTCCCAAGTGGCCTTGCGTGAGGCCACCAGCGATTGCGCCTGCTTGACCACGATTTCGTAGTGCTCCGGGTCGATTTCCAGCAGGACCTCACCCTTTTTGACCAACTGGTTGTCTTTGACCGGGACGTTGACCACGTAGCCGTTAACGTCCGCGGCGACGTTGATGATGTCGGCCCGTACGCGACCATCTCGGGTCCACGGAGTGTTCATGTAATGTTCCCAGAGGGTCCGGCCGATCCATATCGCAAGGGCCAAAACCAGCAAGGTGGCAAGCAGGCTGAAGAACTTTTTCATCGGGTCGGTCTCAATGGTAAACAGTGAGCGCCATGGCGCCAAAAAGACAAGCAAACAGGCTCAGGCGCAGCAGCGCCGGATGCCAGAAGAAGCGGTACAGGTCGTAGCCGGAAAACAACCGGTCAAAGCCCCATGCCAACCCCGCCGCAATAAAAAACATCAGGGTCATGGTGGGCATGTAGACGCCGTGGAAGGCGATTTCACGAGGCATGTTCAAGTCCTTGCGGCTGGGCGTAGGCGGCCAGCGGCGATTGCGGGTCGAGCAGTGAGGTACGAATAAAGTGAAGGTAGCTTTGCACCCGGACCAGGGCCGAGGTGTCGAAGTTGCGGGCGAAGGGTTCGTCTGTGGCTTGTACCCGGGTAATCGCGTGATCCACGGCGATCAGGGCGCGCTCCAGATTGCTTTCGCTGGGGGCGATGAACAGGCGCACCAGCGCACGCCCCATCACCCGAATCGCCTGGCGCCACGGCTGCGCCTCGGCATATGCCGGGTGAACCGGCAAGAGCGCCTGTTCTTTACGCAACTCGATAATCGCGTGCCCGACTTCCAGGACCACAAACATCCAGCGCAGCAATTCACGCTGTACCTTGGGCTGCCCGGCTGCCAGGCCATACGCCTGGTGCATCAGGTCGCGGGTGCGGCTCTCAAGGCTGGAACTCAGGCCGCGCAATTTACCGCTGATGGCGTACACCACTTGCTCACGTAAATCCTGCTCCAGACGGCTCCATAACCAGCGGCTGTTGGGCGGCAGGATGATTGCACCGGCCGCGGCACAGACCAGCATGCCCATGACCATCGCGATGTAGTCATTGATGAACTGGTACGGGTTATAGATCGTCAGGTTGTCAGGAACCGAGCCGGTGCTGAAAAAGATCAGCAAACCCAGGCCGACACCGGCGTAGTTGGCCCGCGAGGTGAGAAACGATCCGAGCATGATGACCGGCGTCAGTACCAGGCAGAGCAAGGCGAAGCCGTCGATATGGGGCAGCACGAAGAACATTTCGACAAAGCCCACCAGTGCCCCGATAAAGGTACCGCAGGCCATCTGAAACGCCATGCGCTTGGGATTCGGGGTCGCCGCCGAAAGGCCCACGGTTGCGGCGGCAATCAGGGTCATGGTGGCGCCACTGGGCCAGGCGGTCATCACCCAGTAGGTGCCGAGCACTGCCAGAATGAACGACGCCCGCAGCCCTGAAGCCGCCGCCGACCACCAGTTGGTCTGCGAGATAAAGGGTTGGTCCCAGCGCTCGCGCTCATGGGTGTGGTCGGCCAGCGAGGCGTGGGTCAACGCGTAACTGTGCAAATCGTCGACAAAGCGATACAGCAGTTCATAGGCGGTGTTGAAGTCGAGAAAGTCCGATGCACTGGGTTGCGTTTCGAGGAACTTCACCCGCAGCGTACGTACCTGCTCGGGCAAGGCGGCTTTGAACCCGGCCAACTGTTCGGCCAGCACCGCGGCGTCCTTGTCGGTCAAGGAGCGGCCCGTGTAGGTGTCGAGCAACCGGGCCAACAGCTCCAGCTCCGGCTCGATGGCCGACACCACTTGCTCCACGCCCCGGCTGCGCAAACGTGCGAGCAATTGGTGCAAGGCGTTAAAGCGTGTGGTGATGGCCATGAACTCGCTGTTGAGACGGCTCAGACGGCCGCTGCGACGGCGCATGTGCGGGTCTTCGAAGACCGTTACGCTGCGCATGCCTTCAAGGCCGACACTCTCGCCAATAAAGCGCACGTTACTGGCCTCATAGGCCGCTTGAGATGACTGCCCACGCAAGCCTTCGGCAACAAACCCGGCGAATACGCCAAAGCGCTGATAGAGCGCGTTGTGCATGGCTGCGCCAGCGGTCTTGGGCAAAATGGCTGCACTGATCAGGGTTGAGCACAGAATGCCCAGCGAGATTTCCAGCACGCGCCACACCGCAGCCATGAACGCGCCGTCGGGATGTGCCAGTGCCGGCAGGCCAACCATTGCCGCGGTATACCCCGCCAGGACAAAACCATAAGCACGAAAGTTGCGGCAGCGTGCGGCACCGGCCGAGCAAATACCGACCCAGATAGCCATCGCACCGAGAAACAGCACCGTGTTTTGCGCGAACAGCGCGATCAACGCAACCGTCACTGCCGATCCGGTCAATGTGCCCAAAAACCGGTAAAAACTTTTGGCAAACACTTGGCCGCTTTGCGGCTGCATCACGATAAATACCGTGATCATCGCGGTGCGGGGTTGCGGCAATTCAAGACGCATGGCCAGCCACAGCGTCAAAAAGGCCGCGATCAACACTTTGAAAATATGCACCCAGGTCACGCCATCGCTGCGTGCCCAGTCAAAAAAGCCTCGGCGCCATTCCAGGGAATACAGCCAGCGTACCGGGGCGGGCAAATGGTTCATCTACAGGCTCTCAACGTTAGCCATCAGGGGTTTAAGCAGTCAGACGGACTGGCGCGTTTCAATGATCAAACAGCGCCATGATTGCCGGGGGTTTGTCCGGGACGTAGCGGTCGTCCTTGGGCACGTCGTTGCCGGCGCCCAAGCCGCCGCCCAGGGCGGTGACCAGTTCGGCGTGAGCACTCAGGCGAGCGGCCTGCACCTGTTGCTGGACTTGTTGCTGACGAAACAACAGGGTCTGTGCATTGAGCACGTTGAGGTAGTCGGTCAAGCCGCGCTGGAAAGCGACCATCGCGATGTCGTAGGTTTTTTGCGCGGCGGCCACCGACTCGGCGGCGAACTCCTGCTGTTTTTCCATCGACTCGCGCTTGATCAACTGATCGGAGATCCCTTTAAGCGCCGTGATCAGCGTCTGGTTGTACTTGGCCACCGCCATGTCATAACCACCCGAGGCTGCCCCAAGCTGTGAGCGCAATCGACCGCCATCAAAAATCGGCAGCGAGATCGCCGGGCCGACGTTGTAATTGAGCTTCTTGCCGGTCAGGAACTCCAGCGCCCCGCCACCGGTGGCCATGAAACCGATACTGCCCACCAGGTCGACGTTGGGGTAGAAGCCTGCATGTGCCACATCGATGCCACGTGCCTGTGCGGCGACTTCCCAGCGGCTGGCCACCACGTCCGGACGTTGTCCCAGCAATTCGGCAGGCAAGGTCGACGGCAGCTTGAGCGCCGTACTCAGCGTCAGGGTCGGGCGCTTGAGACGCGCACCCTCGCCCGGGCCTTTACCGGCCAGCGCAGCCAACTGGTTACGGGTCAGGGCGATTTCTTCTTCCTGAGCGTCGATCTGACGATGAATTTCGGGCAGCGGTGCTTGCGCCTGACTGACCTCAAAGTGAGTACCAATGCCGCCATCCAGACGTTTTTGCGCCAGATCGAGAATCTGCTCCTGCTGGTGCAGGGTCGATTCGATGATGTCGAGCTGGGCATAGTGCAGCGACAACTGGATGTAGGCGCGAATCACGTTGTTTTGCAATTCAAGCTGCGCCTGACGTGCCTCGGCGGCACTCATGTGTGCCATGTCCACCGCCTGCTCCGTGGTGTTGCTTTCACGACCCCACAGGTCGAGGGCAAAGCTGAAGCCCAGGGCGGCGTTGTTGTCCCAGGTGGTGGAGTTGTCCAGCGCGCCGGGGCCATAGAATTGATCGGATGGCCAGTTATGGCGCTTGAGGGTCGACTCGCCATTGATCTGCAGCGATTCGGCCGACTCGGCAATACCGGCCATGGCCTTGGCCTGACGGACACGCGCCGCGGCCATGGCCATGCTTGGGCTGCCCTGAACGGCCATATTGATCCAGGCATCCAATTGTGGGTCGCCATAAGCGTGCCACCATTGGGCCTTGGGCCAGTTTGCGTCTTGCGCGGCGCTTTGAATCGCCTCGTCGGTGGCCAACGTATTGGCAGCCAGCATCTTGCCTTCAGGGGCGATGCCACCAAAACCGATACAGCCATTTAATGCTAACGATAAAGCCAGGACACTGAGGGCTTTAAGCTCTCTGCTGATGCGACGCGACACTGCTGCAAATTCCGTCATGGAGGGAGGAGGCTTGAGGAATAGAAGTCTATGGCTTGGCAGGCGCAACGATAAGCTGGCATAACTGTGAATCTTTATTACCGTTCTTGGGATAATCCGTTGGTCGAATGCCCACCGGCCTGCAAACCTTGAAACTTCGTGTCACAATTTGTTGCTGCACTGTTTGTTTTGTTGTCGTCCCCCATATCGCCCCTTGAGAGCACTCCATGGACACTTTGCAAAATATGCGCGCCTTCACCAGCGTGGCCGAGGCCGGAAGTTTCACGGCTGCCGCAGCCATGCTGGACACCACCACGGCTAACGTCTCGCGCGCGGTCTCCAACCTTGAGGCCCACCTGCAAACCCGCTTGCTCAACCGTACGACCCGACGCATCGCCCTGACCGAAGCCGGCAAACGCTATTTGCTGCGCTGCGAGCAGATTCTGGCCTACGTCGAAGAGGCAGAAGCCGAAGCCAGTGACGCGCACTCACGTCCGGCAGGCCAATTGAAAGTGCACACCATGACCGGCATCGGTCAGCATTTTGTCATCGACGCCATCGCTCGCTACCGCAAGACACACCCGGACGTGACCTTCGACCTGACGCTTGCCAACCGCGTGCCCGACCTGCTCAACGAGGGTTACGACGTCTCCATCGTATTGGCCAGCGAGCTGCCGGACTCCGGGTTTGTGTCTCAGCGGCTGGGCATCACGTACAGCGTCGTGTGCGCCTCCCCCGACTACGTGAAAGCCAATGGCAACGCGGACAGGCCCGGTGACCTGCTCAACCATTCGTGCCTGCGCCTGGTCAGCCCGGTCATTGCCCTGGATAAATGGGTGTTCGAGGGGCCGGAAGGTCAGGAAATGGTCTTGATCAATTCATCGCCGTTTCTGGTCAACTCGGCTGACGCGATGAAAACCGCGATTACCAGCGGCATGGGTGTCGGCATCCTGCCGTTGTATGCGGCAATCGAAGGCCTGCGTAACGGCACGCTGGTACGGATGATGCCCAAGTACCGCTCGCAGGAATTGAACCTGTACGCCATCTACCCGTCGCGCCAGTACCTGGATGCGAAAATCAAAACCTGGGTCGAATACCTGCGCAGTTCCCTGCCGGACATTCTGACGGCGCACCAGAAGGAATTGACGGCCTACAGCTGATGACTGGATAGCGGTAGTGGCCCGCCGGACATTGGCGAACGACGGCGGAGAATGTTAGCGTGCTTACATTCCCGACAGCCGACGAGTCTTGTTCAGATGAGCCTTTCTAGCGCAAAGAAAACCGTACTTGCCTTCAGCCGTGTCACCCCCGAAATGATCGAGCGCTTGCAGCAGGAATTCAATGTGATTGCTCCCAATCCCAAGCTGGGCGATATCAACGCCCAGTTTGAGGAAGCCTTGCCGCACGCCCATGGCTTGATCGGTGTCGGTCGCAAACTGGGGCGCAAGCAACTGGAAAATGCCCGGCAACTGCAAGTGGTATCCAGCGTATCGGTGGGTTACGACAACTACGATGTCGACTACTTCAACGAGCGCGGAATCATGCTCACCAACACCCCGGACGTGCTCACCGAAAGCACCGCCGACCTGGGTTTTGCACTGATCATGAGCAGCGCACGCCGGGTGGCTGAGCTGGATGCCTGGACCAAGGCCGGCCAGTGGCAAGCCAGCGTCCCGCCCGCTTTGTTTGGCAGCGATGTGTACGGCAAGACCCTGGGTATTGTCGGCATGGGCAACATCGGCGCGGCGATCGCCCGCCGGGGCCATCTGGGTTTCAACATGCCGATCCTCTACAGCGGCAACAGCCGTAAAGCCGAACTTGAGCAAAGCCTGGGGGCGCAGTTCCGCAGCCTTGACCAGTTACTGGCCGAAGCAGACTTCGTGTGCCTGGTGGTGCCCTTGAGCGAGAAAACCAGACACCTGATCAGCCAGCGCGAACTGGGCCTGATGAAGTCGAGCGCGATTCTGGTGAATATTTCCCGCGGGCCGGTAGTCGACGAACCTGCGCTGATCGAAGCCCTGCAAAACGGCACGATTCGCGGCGCCGGGCTGGACGTGTACGAGAAGGAACCCCTGGCTGAATCGCCACTGTTCCAGCTCAAAAACGCCGTCACCTTGCCGCACATTGGTTCGGCCACCCACGAAACCCGCGAAGCCATGGCCAACCGCGCCCTGGACAACCTGCGCAGCGCGCTGCTGGGTGAACGCCCGCAGGACCTGGTCAACCCGCAAGTCTTCAAAGGCTAAACCTGTAGCCGCTGCTACAACAACGCCTTGCCGTGATATGGCCTCGTCCATACATTCTGTAGCAGCGGTCGAGCCGAGCGAGGCCGCGTCCGGCTGCGCAGCAGCCGTAGCAGCCGTACCTTCAGGCAAGCTTGGCGGTCATCGGTAACGGTTTGGGTTTGCGAAACACCAATACGTTGCCGAGCATCACCAGAACCAGCCCCGCCAAAGCCGGAGGGCTCCACTGGTAGCCTTCGGCGTAGGCCGACACGTTAAGCGCCACCAAGGGGAACAGCACGGTGCAGTAAGCAGCGCGCTCCGGCCCCATGCGCCCGACCAGAGTCAGGTACGCGGTAAACCCGATCACCGAACCCGGAATCACCAAGTACAGCAACGAGCCGACATACCGGGCATTCCATTCCATATTGAACGGAATCCCGCTTAACCCGCAGTACAACGCCAGCATGCTTGCGCCATAGAGCATGCCCCAGGCGTTGGTAGTCAACGGTTTGAGCCCGGCCTTCTGTTGCAGGCTCGAGAGCATGTTGCCCGCCGAAAAACACATCGTGCCAATCAGGGCCAGGCCGAGTCCCAGCAGGGTTTCGGGGCTGGCGGTGTGTCCGCTCAATTCCGGCCAGAACAACAGGCCCAAGCCGAGCAAGCCCAAAGCGCCACCGGCCACCACATTGCGCGCAATTTTCTGCTTGAAGAAAATCCGTGCGTTCAGCGCATTCCACAACGTGGCTGTCGAAAACACCACCGCGATCAAGCCGGTCGGCACCCACTGGCTGGCGGTCAGGAAGCACATGAAATTGACACAAAACAGGCACAGTCCCTGCGCTAGGCATATCAAGTGACCGCGCTTGTTCATCACCTGCAGTTTGCGGCTGAGCAACAGCAAGGCAAACAGCACCAGCGCCGCCAGACCAAAGCGATAAACAATGGACACTGGAATCGCCACCACCCCCAATTGCAACTTGAGAGCGATCCACGTGGTGCCCCAGATCAGCACCGTCAATAAATATAGGAATAGGTTCATGGCACGCTCCTGAAGATGGCCTTCAGTGTGCGGCTGTGCCCGTGGGCGCACTTGCACATTCTTGCGCTTTTGTTGGACCGGGGCTGGCAGCCCGGACGCGACGGAGTAGGATGCAACGTGTTGGAGAACAGACCATGTCCGCACTCGATACCCTGCAAGTTTTTCAAGCCCTCAACAGCTCGCCCAATTCGCGGCTGGAGCATAGCGCCGAGCTGGGTGACGGCATGGCCGCAGCCCTGTGGAGCAATCACCACGACGCCCGTGAATACCAGGCACCGACGCACCACACGCTGTCGTGTTATATCGCTGGCGGCACCGAGACCTTTCGCCGCAGCAATCCCGGCAGCAAGGGCGCACCGGGCAAGCTCTGCGTATTGCCCGCCGGGCACCAGTCAGAGTGGGTCATCAACGGTGAAATCCGCCTGGCCCATGTGTACGTCAGTGCAGAACAATTCGCTTTGGGATGCATCACCCTGCTCGACCGCGAACCGCGCACCCTGCAATTGCGCGAGAGCACGTTTCTTGATGACCCGGAGCAAACCCGGCGCTTTCATCAATTGATCCGGATGAACTGGAATGAGCCCGGCGAACGCCTGCTTACCAGCAGCCTGGCCAGTGCCCTGCTCGATCATGCATTGCTGAGCCAAATTGGACGCCGCGAAGGGCTGCAACTCAAGGGCGGATTGGCAGCCCATCAACGCCGGCAACTGGTGGAGACCATTGAACACCACCTGGGTGAGCCCTTGAGCATCGGCCAATTAGCCGCGCAATGTGCGTTGTCGCCCTACCACTTTGCCCGCATGTTTCGCGAAAGCTTCGGCGTGCCGCCTCATCAATACCTGCTGGCACGG
Source organism: Pseudomonas taetrolens (assembly GCF_900475285.1). Classification (NCBI taxonomy): domain Bacteria; kingdom Pseudomonadati; phylum Pseudomonadota; class Gammaproteobacteria; order Pseudomonadales; family Pseudomonadaceae; genus Pseudomonas; species Pseudomonas taetrolens. Next base: position 3,830,953 of record NZ_LS483370.1, read on the forward strand.
CGCCTGGCCCGGGCCCGCGACCTGTTGCGCAACTCATCCCTGGCCCTGGGCGATGTGGCGCTGGCGTGCGGTTTCGCCAGCGCCAGCCACTTCGCCAACCGCTTCAAGCAACACCTGGGCGGCACGCCGGGTGAATACCGGACGGCGTTCAGGTAATGCGCTTAAAACGCCAACGTGCTGGAGAACGTCATCTGGCGCGAGTCGCCGATGGAAACGAACATGCGGCTCGCGGCCGAGGTGTAGTAAGTCCGGTCGAAGAGGTTTTTGACGTTGAACTGAAACGTTACCTTCTGCCCTTCGATCCGGGTGTCGTAGGTGGCGAACGCATCGGCCACGGTGTAGGCCGGCAGATCGAAATCGTTCAGCGCATCACCGGCCCGTTCGCCCACGTAACGTGCGCCCGCCCCCACCCGTAACGTGTCGCCCCCCACGATATTGCCGAAGTCATAGACCGCCGACAGCGAACCGCTGTTTTTCGCCACGTTCTGCAAGCGCATGCCTTGGTAGGTCGTGTCTTTGGTCACTTCAGCATCGGTATAGGCATAGCTGCCGATCACGCTCCACTGATCGCTCAACTGACCGCTGACATCCAGTTCGAGGCCCCGTGACCGGACCTCGCCCGCCGCCGAATACACCGTTTCATCATCCACCGTCGATGACACCAGGACATTGCGTTTTTTGATATCGAACAGGGCCACAGTGCCGGTAATGCGCCCCGGAATATCCAGTTTCGCGCCCAGTTCCCAGGACTTGGCCTGCTCGGGCGCGATGGATGAGTCCAGCACCACGCCACCGCTCAACGGGGCGATGGTGGAGTTGGGCTTGAACGATTCGGTGTAGCTGCCATAGAACGACAACTCGTCGGTGTAGCGGTACACCAGACCGGCACGCGGGACCCACTTGACGCCATGGGTGTCGGTGTTGGCGGTGAACGGTATGCCTTTGCCAGCCAGTTGGTCGTACTTCTGGAAGCGGGCGCCCGCCACCAGAATCCACTGGTCGTTGAGGTGAATGGAATCCTGCATGAATAACGAGTCGCTGCGCAGCAAGTCGGTTTGATTGCTGTCACTGGCGCTGACCGTGGTGCCGGCAACTTCCTGGCCATACTCGGGGTTTTCGTAATCGAAGATGGACTGGCTATTCTGGCGGATCAACTCGGCACGGTGGATTTTGCGGTACTCGTCATCCACGCCAAATACCAGTTCATGCTGCATGCCCGCAGCGTTCACCTTGCCTTGCAGACTGACGGTGGTGAACCGGTCAGTGGAAATGGCGCCTTGGGTGCCGTCCATTTTTCGGGTCAGTGTGCCCGTGGCCGGATTGACTGCGGTAACACGCACCTGGCTGGCATCGTAGGTTTCGCGGTTCCAGCTGTAACCGAAGTGGGCTTTCCAGTCGTCGTTGAGGTCGTGATCGACTTCCAGGCGGTACAGGTCCGAACGCCCTTCCATGTTATTGAACGGTTCATCGAGGCGCCGCGTGGCCGGGATATCCAGCGGGTGATTGGTCGCCGGATTGATTGCGGTGCCTCGGTCAAAGGGTGATAGAAATTCGCGGTGTTCGTAGGCCAGCAACACTTGAGTGTTGTCGCCATACCAGGCCAGCGACGGTGCAATCAGCGTCTCGCGATGGGTGCCGAAATTGCGCCAGTAGTCTTCGTCTTCATGGTCAATGATCATCCGGTAAGCCAGCCCCGAATCCCCCAGCGGGCCCGTGCTGTCCAGGCTGGCGCCACTGCCGTTTTTCCCGGAACCATAAGTGGAGCCGCGCACGGTCAGCGCGTTGTATTGCTCCAGCTGTGGTTTTTTGCTGACCACATTGACCACCCCGCCCGGGTCCTGGATGCCGTACAGCAACGAGGCCGGTCCCTTGAGGACTTCGACGCGTTCGGTCGCAGCCCCCAGTGCCCGGCCCTGCACCAGCGGCATGCCATCGCGCATGATCGAGCCGTCACGGTTGTCGCCAAAACCGCGCTTCATCACCGAATCCTGCGTGCTGCCCAGCGTGTTGCCCTGGGTGATACCACTGACGTTGTTAAGCGCATCATCCAGATTACGGGGGGCCTGATCGCGAATCACCTGGGCGGCGACCACGTTGATGGTCTGCGGCGTTTCCATCGACGAGCCAGTACCGCGCATCACCGAAGTGGTGGCTGGCGGCTGATAGCCGGTGTCGGCGGGTGCCATCGAAGTAATGCTGGTGGCGCCGAGGTTCAGCGCGCCTGCGGTGGATTGAGGCTCCAGGGCAAAGGTGCGGGGATCGGTACGACGAGCATTGAAACCCGACTGCGCAAGCATCTGCTGCAAGGCCTGTTCGGCATGCATGCGGCCCTTGATGGCCGGCGCTTGCAAGCCGTAAGGCGCTTCGTCGGTATAGACCACGCTGAGGCCGGTCAAGCGGCTGAAGTCATTCAAGGCCCGGGGCAAGGGTTCGGCAGGCAGGTCAAAATCAAACAGGGTGCCTGTCTGCTGTTGCGACGCCTCGGTCGCCATCGCCACACCCACCGGTGTTAACGCCAGCCCCGCCATCACCAGCGCAGAAGCCCCTAGCCATTGCTTTACCGAACCGCCTGCCACTGACGTTACCCTGGACTTCATACTCATGACCTGTGTGTCGACCCGTTAGGGAATGCGAATTTTTCGCATTTTCAAGCACTACACGGATCAGCCCGAGGTTTACCTCACTACGCCGTGAAAAATAATTTCAGAGAGCACTCAACGCAACACGATCAGCCGCCCCAACACATGGTGCTGCTCAAACCCGAGCACACCTTGCAAGGAATCGAGTACCGCTTGCGGGTCCTGGCTGGGGAAGCTGCCGCTGATGCGCCGCGCGCTCAGTTGGCTATTGAGCAGCACAATCTGCCCTGGGTAATACCGTTTGAGGTCTGCCACGACCTCGGCCAGCGGCGTCCTGGAGTACGTCAGCCAACCTTCGCGCCAGGCCGATCGTGCCCGGCTGTCGACCTGATGCACGGTATCGGTCGCGCCAGCGTCATAGGCCACTTGCTGATCGGCAGTGAGAATCTGCTGCGGCGCGCCCTTACCCGCCTTCACCCCGACCCGCCCCGACAAGACCGTAACCTGAGCGCCCTGCGGTTGCAGGCGCACTTCGAATTCCGTTCCCAGGACCCGCGCTTCACCCTCACGGGCCACGACCACAAAGGGTTTACCGGTGTGGGACACCTGAAAGAAAGCCACGCCACGGCGCAACTGGACATACCGTTCGCTGCCGCTGAAGTCCACGGCAATAGCACTGTCGGCGTCGAGGGTCACCTGCGACTGGTCAGCCAAGGTCACAGTGCGGACTTGCCCCGGCGCACTGACATAATCGGCACCGAGATCATCCACCCAGCGTGCCGGTTGCCAGCCGCCGAACACCCCAAGCATCAACAACAGGCTGGCGGCAACCGCCAACCCGCCGGACCAGCGCTTGAGGCGGCGGTCGCGGGGAACATCCATTGCCGACAAGTAGCGCCGCATCGCCAGCGCTTCTTCGTCAGCCAGCGTGCTGCCCGCCACTTCACTCAACTCCCATACGACCTGCGCCTGAGCGTAGGCCTCGGCATGCGCAGGATCGGCCTGTAGCCAACGGCTGAAGGTAGCCTGATCGCCACTGTCGGGCTGATCGTGCAACACGCTGAGCCAGGCCAGCGCAGCACGTTCCTGTTCAGGGGTGACCTGGATATTTGAACGAGTGATCACGGCGCAGCCCCTGATGGCGGTTCACGCAGACTGGCCTTGCAGGCCTCGAGGGCACGCATCATATGTTTTTCAACCGCACTTTGGGACACGCCCATGACGTTGGCGATATCGGCATAAGTACGCCCGTGAATCCGGTTAAGCAAAAAAATATGCCGTGTGCGTTCGGGCAAACGACGCAAGGCGGCCTCGACCTGACGCAAATCATTACCAGCCTCCAGTGCCGCCTGGGGCTCACTGCCCAGGGCATCCGGCTCAGGTTGCCAGTACTGGTTGACCCGCCCGCGTGAGCCTTCGCTGCGCAAATGGTCGATCGCGATATTCCCCGCACAGCGCAGCAAATACGTGCCCAACTCTTCAACCTGCACCAGAGGACGTCGCCAAAAACGCAGAAACAGATCCTGCACCAGGTCAGCAGCTGTTGCCCGGCATCCCACGCGGCGACTCACCAGCGCTTCCATTTGTGGACGCTGGGATAAAAACACCTGCAGGAAATGCGCACGTCCATGGCGCATTTCACGGCCAGTGTTGTCCTCGGGTTCTGGTGGGGTCATGGGCGTCGGGAAGGAGGTCAAAAAGGAAGGCGATACTAATGATAAATATTCTCATAAGCAAAGCGACATGACGGGCTGCAGACACGCTATGCAATCACCCACCCCTACAGCGCGAACAATTCTTGTTCTCTAGCGCATGATCTACCTGGCTAAGGCAATACGCCGGCGCCCCCCCGGACCCTGTACGTCCAGTCATCAGTCGCATTTTGATATAAACCCGCCAAAGCCCGCACCTGCTGGCTGTTCTTCCTGCCAAAGGCTGACACCGGTCATTGCGCGCGATCGTTCGTAAAAATAGTGCTTGAAATATTTGTTCATCGGCCCAAACACTGTAACTGAGCGCTGACGATGAACCTTTGAACACACGAGGCCGTCAGACCTCACACGAGCACGCTTATATAAGGGAAGAATTATGCAAATTAACGTCTTTTCCGATAAACATATCGACAGTGACGAACGTCTCCAGGGATGGGTTAAAGCCACTGTCGAAGTTACGCTCGAACGCCATCTGGAGGACCTGACCCGCGTCGAGGTCCATCTGAGTGATGAAAATGGCGGCAAGTCCGGTCCTAAAGACAAGCGCTGCAAAATGGAGGCACGACCTAAAGGTCACCAACCGATTTCCGTATCCCACGATGCTGACTCACTGACTCAAGCCGTCGAGGGTGCAACTACCAAACTGGAACACGCACTGGAGCACTTGTTCGGCAAGCTTCGTGGCAAACGCTCCGTGACCCTCGCCCCGGAAGGGTTTGAAGAGCACGAAGCCAAGCAGAGCGCTGACGCGCTACTGGAAGAAGAGTTTCTGGAGAAAGAAAAAGAACTCGAGCTCAATAGCTGATCCAGCGTTCAGGACGCACTAAAAAAGGGCGGGCTTACTTCGGTAAGCCCGCCCTTTCTTGTACGACTCTTACGGGTTACAGCTCGCCCTTCTCCACTTCAGGATGCTCGCCGGAGCCGGCACCGGTCTTGCGGTGCGGGTTCTCGATCTTCACCGAGGGGAACTGTGAAGATGCATAGCGCACCACCAGGATGGCCACCGCCAGCAACAGGATCGCCCCGGTCAGATACACAACCCCCATGTCTGGCGGATTGTGATGCGATACGTTGGAAATCAGCAAACGGGTCAGCGCTGTGATCGCCACATAAATCAGAAAACGTACGGGCATGTGGTTGGTCTTGAAATAAATCCCGACCATGGCGCCCAGTTCGAGGTAGATAAACAGCAGCAGGATGTCATCGATAGAGATGTTGCCCTTCTCCACCATCTGCAGAAATTCCATCACCGCCGCCCACGCCGTCACGGCGCCAATGGCGAACAACGCCAGGTAATGGAAGGTTTCGACAAACAGATTCCCCATCGACTCTGCCAGTTCATGAACCTGACCACGTAGCTTTTCAGCTTTGTTAACTTTCACGATGCAGCTCCTTGAATCGACTCAAACGGATCATCCGCGTTGCACATGACGCTTTCTGCATGCAGAAAAAAGGCCAGTAGCAGCAGATAAGATGATGGCCGACAGGGATTAGACACGTTGAGTACGCGCTGCGGGCCGTCAATTGCAGCTAGAGTAAAAAAGCCGCTATTCAAATCCCGGCGATTGGCTTATCCTTTTAGCTGTATATAAATACAGTAATCGCAAGACAATTTATCGTGAAGGCATATGAGGTGGTAAATGGCCGTCGAAGTGGTATACCGCAGCAGCCGAGATCTGGAGCGTTTGTTCATGGATAAAGCCGAAGCTGACCGTCATGACAAAATGCTGGAGCTGGCCGAACTGCTGGCTGAAGTGTTGCAAAAGGCTGTGCCGTCCCTGAGCGAGCAGCAAGTAGAAGAAGCCGGTATCTACATGGCGAAAAATCGCGATGTCTTTGCCAAGGCCTTCAAGAGCCAGCCGGACGCCCTGTCCGAGTTGCTGGTCGAGAGCGAGTAAATATCCCGCAGAAGGTGGGTTCCCCTTAACCCGTCCCTTCTGCTGCCGGATACAGCAGACTCTGCGCCAGCTCATCCGACACCCTTGCCGGGGAGCGTTTTTCGGCCTGTGCGTGAGCATAGATCCCGGCCAGACGCTGGCTGATGCGTCGCAACTGCAAATTGATTGCCTCGGGCTGAGCCCCTTCATGGGTCAGGGCCAGGTAAATCAGTCCGCCTGAATTGATCACATAGTCGGGCGCATACAAAATTCCACGGCGCTCGAGTTGATCGGCCACTTGCAGGTTGGTCAGCTGATTATTCGCACACCCGGCCACGGCGGCGCAGCGCAATTGCGCCACGCTGTGCCAGTTAAGCACGCCGCCTAACCCGCAGGGCGCCAGAATGTCGCAAGGCGTGCTGAGCAACGCCTCACAGGCCACCGGGTGAGCACCCAGTTGTTCCATCGCCAGGCGAACCTTGCCCGGATCAGTGTCGCTGACCAGCAACTCTGCGCCTGCCGCATGCAGCTGCTCGGCCAATGCATACCCGACCTTGCCCAGCCCCTGAACCGCGACACGCAACCCCTCGAGGTTATCACTGCCCAAACGCCATGACGCTGAACTGCGGATTCCGGCAAAGACCCCCATTGCCGCATGGGGCGAAGGATCCCCCGCATCCGTGGTGCTGGTGACGTGTTGAGTGTGCTGAGCAATGCAGTCCATGTCGGCTGTCGAGGTGCCGCTGTCAATGGCCGTGATATAGCGGCCCGCGAGTTGCTCGACGCAACGGCCAAAGGCTTCAAACAATGCCGCTCTGCTCTCCACGTGCGCCGCACGCACAATCACCGCCTGCCCACCGCCAAACGCCAGCCCGGCCAATGCAGCCTTGTAGCTCATGTCTTGCGCCAGGCGGACGGCATCGTTCAGCGCGCTTTCATCATTGGGATAGGCCAGGTAGCGGCAACCGCCCAATGCCGGACCAAGACGACTGCTATGAACAGCAATCACCGCCTTGAGCCCGGTAACAGGGTCGACGCTGAGGTGAAGCGACTCGATATGAGCGCTTTGCATGAGAGCAAACATAATGACCTGGCCCTCGAACAGTTACGGGTAACGCCAGTATAGGTCGCGTCCGAAAATCCGTTGAAGTGCGCAAGCATAAGATCGAGGTATATGTGCGATTAAAGACATATCGGTTCAACCACCTGCGCGAACCAGGCAGCATGGCTTTTGGAAGAGACCACCCCGTCGTTCGTCAGCGCTGACGAACGACGGGGTGGTGATACCCGAATGCCCCGCGCTAGGCACTTGCCGGAGGCGGTGTATCGGGCTGCTGCGCCGGATGAGCCTTAATGAAGGCCGGGTGATTTTGCGCCAGTGCCAGCACCCGGCCAATGCGCGGGTATGACGCCAGCGACACTTTGAAACGCTCCGCAGCGTATGCCTGCGGAATCAGGTAAACATCCGCCAGCCCCGGCTCGGCACCAAAGCAGTAACCGCTGTCACCAATCAATTGCTCAACAGCCGTCAATCCTTGGCTGACCCAGTGATTGATCCATTGCACCACCTGCTCTTCATCCTGCCCGAGTTGCCGCAGCCGGTTGAGCACACTGACGTTGTGCAACGGGTGGATATCACAGGCTATCAAAGCCGCCACTGCCCGTTCATGAGCCCGGGTGGTGAGGTCTTTGGACAGCAGCGGCGATTGCGGATAACACTCTTCGAGGTATTCGATAATGGCCGGTGATTGCGTTAACACCTCACCGTCATCGGTGCGCAAGGCCGGCACGCGGCCTTGCGGGTTGATCGCCAGATACGCCGGCTGGCGGTGTTCGCCGCCCTCGGCGGCAATCAGGTTGATCGCCAGCGCCCGGTAATCCAGGCCCTTGAGTGCCAACGCAATACGCACCCGATACGACGATGTTGAGCGGTAGTAGGTGAAGAGATCCATGATCCGTTCCTTTTAGCGCGCCGCGATGACCTTGCCCCGGCACTCGCCAAATCCGATGGAGGAATAGCCTTCACGGATGCAACGTGCACGCAGGATGACTTCGTCGCCGTCTTCGAGGAATTTGCGAACCTCGCCCGACGCCAGCTCGACCGGTAGTTTGCCGCCCTCGGTAATCTCCAGCAGGCTGCCCAGTTGCGAACGATCCGGGCCGGACAAGGTGCCCGAGCCGAACAGGTCGCCAGACTGTAATTGGCAGCCATTGACGCTGTGATGCGCCACCAGTTGCGCAGCTGTCCAGTACATGTTCAGGGTATTGCTCAGGCCAAGTCGATGGGCCGGCAGGTTTTGTTCACGCATTGATTCGGTGAGCAGCAGTACTTCAAGCTCGATGTCCAGCGCCCCTTTGGCCTGATCCTGGGGATCGAGCAAGTACGCCAACGGTTGCGGATCACCTTCAGGACGGGCCGGCTGAGCACGACGGAATGGTTCCAGCGCTTCGGCAGTCACCACCCACGGCGAGATGCTGGTAATAAAGCTTTTGGACAGAAACGGACCAAGCGGTTGGTATTCCCATGCCTGAATATCCCGGGCCGACCAATCGTTGAGCAGGCAGTAACCGGCAATGTGGTCGCCCGCTTCACTGACCGGGATCGGGTCGCCCATCTCGTTGCCCTGGCCGATCCAGATCCCCAGTTCCAGCTCGTAGTCCAGGCGTGCGCATGGGCCGAAGGCGGGCTCGGTCTGGCCCGCCGGCAAGGTCTGCCCCTTGGGACGGCGCACGTCCGCGCCGGACGCGCGAATGGTCGAGGCGCGGCCGTGGTAGCCAATCGGCACGTATTTGTAGTTGGCCAGCAACGGATTATCAGGGCGAAACAGTTTGCCAACGTTTTTAGCGTGCTCGATACCGACGTAAAAGTCGGTGTAGTCGCCGATTTTTGCCGGTACCTGTAGCTCGCAATCCGCCGCCAGCGGCAGCAGCCTGGCACCTTGGGCTTCGATCTTGCCGCGCAAAGTGCTGCCTTCACTCAACAACTCGAGCAAACGCTCACGCAAAGCCACACGGGCACTGCGGCCCAAGGCGAAAAACGCATTCAGCACGCCGCCCATAGTGGCCTCTACCGCCACTTTGGCCTGCCCTTCAAACAAGCCGGCCGCCAAGCCCGCCTCTAGGTCGAAGATGTGTTCGCCGATCGCAACACCGCTGCGTGGAGCCGAGCCGTTCAGGCTGAAGATACCCATCGGCAGGTTTTGCAAAGGAAAATCGCGGTGGCCGTTAGCCGAGACAATCCAGCTTTGGGTGAGAGTGGACAGGGTCATGGCTTATCTCCGATTCGGGGTGAAGGTTGCGGGCAGCGAAGCCCAGCAAGCGTCGTAACTGGATTGCAATTGCGGGCACTCGAGGGCAAACCGACTAGGACGCAACACTTGGCTGGTTTCAAACATAAAGGCCATCGTGTTATCGATTTTGCTCGGTTGCAGCTCAGCTGCAATGGCTTTGGTGCAGGTTTCACCGTCCGGGCCATGGGCGCTCATGCAACTGTGCAGCGATGCCCCCCCCGGCAAGAAGCCTTCGGCCTTGGCGTCGTAACTGCCCTGGATCAGCCCCATGTATTCGTTCATCAAGTTGCGATGGAACCACGGTGGTCTGAAGGTTTTTTCTGCCACCATCCAGCGCGGCGGGAAAATGACGAAGTCCAGGTTAGCCAACCCCGGCACGCTGGTCGGCGAGGTCAGTACGGTAAAGATCGATGGATCGGGGTGGTCGAAGCTGACGGTGCCGATCGTGTTGAAACGTCGCAGGTCATATTTGTAAGGCACGTTATTACCGTGCCACGCCACGACGTTCAAGGGCGAGTGATCCAGCTCGCAACCCCAGAGCTCACCCAGAAACTTTTGCACCAGCACCGTGGTGCTCCGGTCGTCCTCGTAGTGGGCCACCGGGCTCAAAAAATCACGCGGATTGGCCAGCCCATTGCTGCCAATCGGTCCCAGATCCGGTAAACGCAGCACAGCACCGTGATTTTCGGCAACGTAGCCTCGAGCCTGCGCATCCAGCAATTCGACACGAAACTTGAGGCCGCGCGGGATCACGGCGATTTCCAAAGGTTCCAGCTCCAGCACACCCAGCTCGGTGCAAATGCGCAAACGGCCCTGCTCGGGTACGAGCAACAACTCGCCATCGGCATTGAAAAAGACCCGCTGCATGGAGATGTTGGCGCAGTAGTTGTAAATGCTGATGCCAGAAGGTTTTTGCGCCCCGCTGTTGGCGACCATACCGATCAACCCGTCGATGAAATCCGTGGGCTCATCAGGAATGGACAACGGGTTCCAACGCAAACGGTTGGGCGTGACCGGGCCTAACGGGCCACCGGCCAGTTGCCGCTCCAGCTTGATAAATGCCGGATGCTTGGCCGACGGCTGGATGCGGTACATCCAGGTACGGCGGGCTTCGCTGCGCGCCATGGTGAAGGCCGTGCCGGAAAACAATTCGGCGTACAGGCCATAAGGCACTTTTTGCGGGGAGTTCTGGCCGACTGGCAAAGCGCCCGGTAATGCTTCACTGCTGAATTCGTTGCCAAATCCGGATTGATAGACGGGAGTTGGCAAAGGCGAGTCGAGGTTCATGGAGCCTCCAGAGTGGAGAAGGCAGATGACAGCGCCATGCCCTGAATCAGCCTGCGCGTCGCTGCATTATTTTTATCGTAATTCAATTACGCATAACGTAATTTGATTGGTATTAAGCGTCAAGCTATAAAGACGCCCATTCGTCCCGAGATCCCAGAGCCTCCATGGAAAAGCCCCGCAGCAGCAACGACAGCACCGGCAAGCAAAAAGTGCGTTCCGCCGAGGTCGGTACGGACATCCTCAAAGCGTTGGCCGAGTTATCACCCTCGACCTCGCTCTCGCGGTTGGCCGAGCACGTGCAAATGCCTGCCAGCAAGGTGCACCGCTATTTACAGGCGCTGATTGCCAGTGGTTTTGCTGAACAAAATATCGCCACCAACCATTACGGCCTGGGTCGCGAGGCATTGCGTGTGGGTTTGGCCGCACTGAGCAGCATGGACGTCCTCAAAGTCGCCGCCTTGCCCTTGGCAGAATTGCGCGATGACCTGAACGAAACCTGCTTTTTAGCGGTATGGGGAAATCAGGGCGCAACCGTGGTGCACATCGAACCGGCAGTACGGGCGATTACAGTGGTCACTCAACTGGGTTCGGTGCTACCGCTCCTGAGTTCATCCACCGGACTGGTGTTCAACGCCTTTCTACCCGACCGCGAAACCGCAGAGTTGCGCGAGCAGGAGCTGGCACACGATCAGATTCATCCTTTGGCAAAACCCGAGGATTACGCCGCATTACGCGAGCAAATTCGCCAGCGCGGCTTGCATTTCGTACACGGTTTGTTGATGCCGGGCGTGGATGCACTGTCCGCCCCCGTGTTCAGCGCCACCGGGCAAGTGGCCGGGGTGCTGACCGTGGTCGGCCCCACCTCGCTGTTTCATGCGGACGAAAACGGGCCCGCAGCCAAACGGTTATTGGCCGCGAGCCAGGCCATCAGCTGGCGCATGGGTTATCAGCCAGACTGACAACCTGCAGGATCATAGATCCCACTTGTACCTGGATTCGTCCAGCAAGCGCTGGATCATTTTTTCGACGTCATACAAAGACAGCGTGTGGATCCGGTGAGTGTCTTCGAACGTCCACGGCTTGGCATACACGCCTGAAAGGCTTTGGTTATAGGTCGGTGCCATCCCGCGTTCAATGCTGTCGGTACCAATATCGACCAATGATTGAGTAAAGGTAAGCTTGGGGTCTACCACCGCGTGAACCGTGTTGACGTACACATCGTCACATAACATCCCCGATGGCTTGAGCTGCTCGTTCAAGAAGGCTCGTACGCGCTTGGTGTATGAAGTGATGTCATTCGACGTGATGATGCGTGGACTTGAGGGGAGGTCTTTCGGATCAATCATTGCGCTACTCCTGTTACTGCTCCCTGCCTATCAAAGCCTCATGCTGTGATCAAGTCTGCAGTGAGCAACCTGGTGAGTGCGCATTACACCCCGTGTTCCCGCCTCGTGCGCGGTACAAGATTATCGCGTGACATCCGTCCCTGAACGCCTACACCAGAGACAGCCTCGGCCCTATCAGACTGTTGCCGAAAACGTAACAGAGATTGTCGCAAAGCAGGCTTACTCCGACGCGCCCAAGCTCTTATTCTGGATGCATCTCCAGAGCAACGCAGTTGCTCTGCTACTCTCTTTAAGTGCATGGCCTTAAGCGGCCAGTCGCCCCCCGATTTACCCTGACGTTGATTTGTAGCTCCTTGATGAACGTCTTCTTTGGCCGCTGTTCTACAGCGGCCTTTTTTATGCCCGTTATTGGCGAGCCTTGCGTTTACGAGACGCTACAACACACCTGGCGGCGCCAAGGACACCCAAAGTCCGCAACGCGGCCGCGGTTTAAAAGACGCTTGTCAGCAACGGTGCGGCAAACAGGTTGAGAATACCGGTCAGTACCATCACTAGGCCCGCTACCGAGCCTTCTTCGCTACCCACCTCTCGGGCACGGCTAACACCTGCGCCGTGGGCTCCTATACCGAACAGCGCACCGCGGGCCAGACTGCTGCGCAGTGGCAACCACTTGAGCAGGAGCCCGCCCAGCAGCGCACCAAATACACCGGTGAACATCACAAATACGGCGGTGAGTTCTGGCACCCCGCCCAAGTCCTGGGCAAGAGGCATGGCAAACGGTGTGGTGATGGAACGGGGCACCAGTGACATCGTCAATGAGGTGTCGAGCGCCAATGCCCTGGCCAGCCAGAATGAGCTGCCAATGGAGACTGCGCTGCCCGCCAGCATCCCCAGCAACAAGGCCCCCCAGTGCCGGGCCAACAGCTGGCGCTGTTGCCAGATAGGTACCGCAAAGGCAACTGTCACCGGCCCCAGTACCAGCATGAGCCAATGGGTGTTGCTCGCGTATTCGGAATACGCGGTATGCAATGGCACCGCGACGGCGAGCAACAAGGCCGGAACCAATATCAGAGGTGATAGCAAATAGCGTCCGGTGCGGCCATACAGCCAGCGGCTCAGGCTATACGTAAGCAGGGTGAACATCAGCCAGAACATCGGCATCACCTCAAACTTCATGGCGCATCCTCCAACGGCACACAGCCTCCACGGTAAATGCGGTGACGACCATGACCAGCAAGGTGCTGACCCCGATCACCAGCAGGATGCGCCAGCCTTCATCGCGCACAAGTACGCCGTAGTCGAGCAAACTCATCAACGCCGGAATAAAGAACAGCAGCATTTCAGCCATCAATACGCCAGCCCCCAGTTGCAGGGTCGCGGGCTTGATCCAACCCAGGGCAAAACCCAGTAACAGCAGCGCCATGCCGACCACACCACCGGGTATGGGTAAATGCCAGCCGCTCGCGATCTGGCACCCTATGAAGTAGATGGCGAGCAGTACGGCCAATTCGCTGACCATCCGCCCCAAGCGTTTTACATCAAAGCGTTTCATGTTGTTTCCATTCCAGACTGGGCTTCAGTTTAAAGAACCCCCTTCCATCCCGAAAACGAATTGTTAGACTGACAGCCATTCCAAAGTGGAATCTAGGTCATGGAATTCAAACAGCTACGAACATTTGTCGAGGTCGCACGTCAGGGTGGTTTCACTCAGGCGGCGCACACCCTGCATATCAGTCAGTCAGCGGTAAGCAAAAAGGTCGCTCAGCTTGAGCACAGCCTCGCCACGCCTTTGTTCGATCGACTGGGTTCTCATGTACGCCTGACGGCGGCAGGCAATGTGGTGCTGCTACGTGCTGAAAGCATGCTGCGTTTGCACAGGGAGTTACTGAGCGAACTCGATGATTTGAGCCATTTGGCGCGTGGCGAGCTGAAGCTGGGGTTGCCACTGCTGGGCAGTGATGCCCTGTTCGCCAGGTTGTTTGCAGAATACCGGCGGCGCTACCCGAATATTCAGGTGCAGTTACTTGAGGGAGGCAGTTTGAATATTGAACAAGCGGTGCTGAGTGGCGAACTGGAATTGGGCGGCAGTCTGACCCCCAAAAACCCGGCCTTCGCATACCAGCCGTTTTGCGATGAGCCGCTTGACGCTTTGCTGCCCGCTGACCATCCCTTGGCAGAGGACGGCAGCGTGCGGCTGGAGCAATTGGCCGACACCCCTTTTTTACTCTATCAACGCAGCTTTGTGCTCAACGACCGCTTGCTGCAAGCCTGTCAGCAGGTTGGCTTTACACCCAAAGAAGGCGGCCGGAGTGGCCAGGCGGATTTTCTGGTGGCGCTGGTGGCTGCCGGACAAGGGGCTGTCCTGTTGCCCAGCGTGGTTGCACGCGGCCTGGTACGTCCCGGTGTCGTGCGGTTAAAGCTGGTTGCACCCGACTATTTACGCTGGGATATCGCGTTTATCTGGCGAGACGGGGCGTATTTGTCGCGGGCAGCTCAAGCCTGGCTTGAGCTGCTGCGTGAACGCCCGGTTACTGGCTCAGTGCTTTGATCAAGTCAGCCAGCCAAGGCTCGGCATCACTTTCAGGGGTAACGCTCTCGCTGGAGTCCAGACGGAGCATGGGCAGCACTTCATTCACTCCCAGCTCGGCGAACAACTCGCGCATTTGCTCGCCGCCGCCGCAGAAGGTATCGCCATAACTCGAATCGCCCAGCCCCATCACCGCACCCGGCAAACCACGCAAGGCAGCCGGTAACTGGTCACGCAGGGCGCTGTAGAGCGGGATCAGATTGTCCGGCAGCTCGCCCATGCCAGTGGTGGAGGTCACGGCCAAAATGGCTTCTGGCGCAAACGCCAGAACCTCGTCCAGGGTTGCACGCGGATTGAGCATGACCTCAAACCCTGCCTCGGCAAGCAGTTGCCTGGCATGACGAGCGACTTCTTCAGCGGTGCCGTACACCGAGCCGGAAAGAATGGCGACTTTCATCAATCTGATCCTGTAGCTGTCTAAAAGGTCTGGATGTTAACAGGTGAGGCACCGCTTCGGGGATGGCAACTGGACGGCTCGCAACCATGCCCTAAAATAGGCCTTTTTGCCCGCCAGTCAGGAGCGACTATCGATGATCAATGCCCGTTTGCTGCAACGCATGATAGACGCGACCCAGGACGGCATTGTGATCGCCGAACAGGAAGGCGAAGACAACATCCTTATTTATGTGAACGCTGCTTTTGAAGCACTCACCGGCTACAGTCGCGACGACATTCTTTATCAGGACTGCCGCTTCCTGCAGTCAGGCGATCGTGATCAGCCGGCGCTGGCGCTCATCCGCAAAGCCATCGCCAGTAGACAACCGGTCCGCCAGGTACTGCGCAACTACCGCAAGGATGGTTCGCACTTCTGGAATGAGTTGTCGATCACCCCGGTATTCAACGAAAGCGATCAACTGACTTACTTTATTGGCGTGCAAAAGGATGTCACCCCCCAGGTAAAAGCCGAGATGCGGGTGGCCCAGTTAGAAGCCCAACTCAGCGCGGTACAGGCAGAGCTGGAAGCACTGAAGGCGACGAGCGGTTATAACAAAACGTAAAAATAGCGGTCTGTACCTACGACTACAGACCGACTTTTCGAGCCCCATATGTCTCACGATGCTCTTTTGACCCAGGAAGAGCTGGATTTCATCCAGTCGATGCACCAAAGCCCTCTGTCGAATACAGGGGAAGCATCGTCAAGCCTGGTGGTTAACGGGGTCTCTCAAATACGCGACTTGCTGACTCGATTGGCAGCCCATGAGCACGTCACAATCCACGCTCATATTGCCAATCAGCAAATGAGTTTTCCGCTGCGTCTGGTCGAAGACGAATTCCATGCCCAGCATCTGGAGTTAGGAGCGCCCAGCATCTTCGAAGACGGACCCAAGGCCCGGCCATGGCGCATGACGCTGCCAGAACCGGTACCGCTGGAAAACATTCGTGGTAAGCCCGGGCATTTATGGGTCACCGAAATGTCGTTCAAGGGGCTTCTGGTTGAAGTGCGTAACGAGGCTCGCCCGCCTCGCCAGTTTTCGCAGTGGTTCTGCCCCGGGGGCCAAGAGCGGATTGCCCTGCGTGGCACCCTGGAGCGCAAGACCGAACTGGGTCTGTACGCCTATCGCCTGAGCCAACGGGACCACGACGAAACCGAACGATTGCGCCAGTTCATTCTGCACCGGCATCGCCTGGTACATCCCGACCTGCACGCCAGCGCCCTCACCCCTTGAGATCAGCGTCCAGACGTTGATTCATCAGCACGGCGTCACTGCCCAAACAGCCAATGGATGTGCCCGCCAACGCTTCCTGGGCAACATTGGCTGCCTCACCCGCCAGCAATAATGAACAGTTCAGGGTATTTGCCAGCCGCTGCAGCCGCCGAACATGCGCCGTGCTCAGCGCACGATTGGCAAACAGCACCACGGCCTGAGGTTTCAGCTTCTCGCAAATCAGTGAGAGCTCGCCCAATGGCTGCCCCACAGCCAAAACCCTGACCACTCGATCGGTTCGGGTCAGGAGCAAACCGGCGACCAGCAACTCCAGCTCATGACACAGCTCAGGCAGCGCTACCAACACTACACGTTGCCGGGCACCCGCGGCCTGCAACTGCAAGCGGTGCTGGACCCGCCCGCGCAAGAACCCGTCCAGGAGCAACCACTCGCTGGTGCGACCGAATTCGTCCTGTTCTCTGAGCAACTGCTGCCACAGCGGCAGAAATATGGCCTGGAATACGATGTCGACCGGGTAGATCGAGAAAATCTGCCCATACAGACGTTCAAGTTCCGCCTCATCGAAAGCACTGAGAGCGGCTCGGATACTCAAATGCCATTCGCTGTATTCGTCAGTTTCGATCCCTGCCTCCAGGGTTCTGGATCGGGGCTCACGCGTTAACAAGTCACCCACTTTACTGACTGTGACCCCGCGCTCGATCCAGCCAAGCACACGACGGACTGTCTCGATATCCGTCATGGAATACAAACGATGCCCACTTTCGGTGCGTGTTGGCTGTATCAATCCATATCGCCGCTCCCAGGCACGCAATGTCACCGGATTGACACCTGTGAGGCGGGCTACTTCACGAATCGGATAAAGATCTCCCGGCGCAGATGAATCGGCGGTCAGCGCAACGGGTTCAATATCAATAATCATGGGCATATGAAAGCCATCGACCAAATGTAGGTAAACGCATTCTACGCATTATGTCGCTACACCGCCTTGAGATACATACAACGCGCCTCCCTTCGTCAATCAGGTTACCCAGAGACGCTTTGGCCCAGGCATGGCCGTTGCGCAACAGACGCTGGTATAGTTTTGTCATTACGCCACTACCCCGCTGTTTCTTTAGACCGAGCCTGTCATGCCTTCTACTTCTGCCCCGATCCTGATCACTGGCGCCGGACAGCGCATTGGCTTGCATTGCGCGCAGCAACTGCTGGCTGAAGGTTTTCGGGTAATCATCAGTTACCGCAGCGAGAAGCCGGGCGTGCAAGCCCTGCGTGATCTGGGTGCGACAACATTACTCGCCGACTTTTCGACCCCGGACGGTATCCTCGATTTTATCGAGCGGCTCAAAAGCCATACCGACTGCCTGAGAGCCATTGTTCACAATGCATCGGCGTGGCTGGCGGAATGTACCGACACCGAAATCAATGCGTTCAGTCACATGTTCAACGTCCACATGCTGGCGCCCTACTTGATCAATCTTCACTGCAGCGAACTGCTGGAACGCTCAACACCTGCCGATATCGTGCACATCAGCGACGATGTCACACGCAAGGGCAGCAGCAAGCACATTGCTTATTGCGCCACCAAAGCCGGACTCGACAGCCTGACCTTGTCATTCGCAGCTAAACTGGCGCCACGCATCAAAGTCAACGGCATCGCCCCGGCGCTGGTGCTGTTCAATCCTGATGACGATGCAGCGTACCGCACCAAAGCGCTGGCAAAATCCGCACTGGGCATCGAGCCCGGAGCCGAGGTGATCTACCAAAGCCTGCGTTATTTGCTGGATAACCCCTATGTCACCGGCACGACCCTGACCGTCAATGGCGGCCGGCACCTCAAATGAGCCGCCCCGCGAGGAAGTATTTTCATGAGCGCATCACTGCCTGAGCACTATCGCGAGATCCTTGTGGGTCTCGGTGAAAACCCCGACCGCGAAGGCTTGCTCGACACCCCAAAGCGTGCGGCCAAAGCCATGCAGTATCTGTGTCGTGGCTATGAGCAAAGCGTGGAAGAGATTGTAAATGGCGCCCTGTTCTCATCAGACAACGATGAAATGGTGATCGTCGCCGATATCGAGCTGTACTCCCTGTGCGAACACCACCTGCTACCGTTTATCGGCAAGGCGCACGTGGCGTATATCCCGACCGGCAAAGTGCTGGGCCTGTCTAAAATTGCCCGTCTGGTCGACATGTTCGCCCGACGCCTGCAAATCCAGGAAAACCTCACTCGGGAAATCGCCGACGCCATTCAGAACATCACCCAGGCGGCTGGCGTGGCGGTCGTCATTGAAGCCAAGCACATGTGCATGATGATGCGCGGTGTAGAAAAACAGAATTCGACCATGAACACTTCGGTCATGCTGGGCGCATTTCGCGAGCCAAGCACCCGTATGGAATTCTTGCAATTGATTGGACGGAGCAAGCCGTAATGTCACAACTTCAACCAGGAATGGCCCGCATTCGCGTCAAGGACCTGTGCCTGCGCACCTATATCGGGATCAATGAAGAAGAGATCCTCAACAAGCAGGATGTGTTGATCAACCTCACCATCCTTTATGCCGCCCAGGATGCCGTGCGCGATAACGATATTGATCACGCGCTGAATTACCGCACCATCACCAAGGCCGTGATCCAGCATGTCGAAGACAACCGTTTCGCTCTGCTCGAACGCATGACCCAGGAATTGCTGGATCTGGTGATGGCCAATACTGCCGTGCTGTATGCCGAGGTCGAAGTCGACAAACCCCACGCCCTGCGCTTTGCTGAATCCGTATCGATTACGCTCGCGGCGAGCCGCTAAGCTGCCACTTTCTCAATCCCGGTGCCCCCTATGACGCCCCAAGAACGCCTTGAACTCGAAGCTGCCGCCTTCCGCCGGCTTGTCGCACACCTGGACAGCCGCAAAGACGTGCAGAACATTGACCTGATGAACCTCTCGGGTTTCTGCCGCAATTGCCTGTCCAAGTGGTACAAGGCCGCGGCTGACGAGCGGCAGATCGACCTCAGCCTCGATGATGCCCGCGAAGTGGTTTACGGCATGCCGTACGCCGAATGGAAATCCCTCTACCAGAAAGAAGCCAGCGCCGAACAATCCGCGGCGTTTGTCTCAGGAAAAAAGCATGACTGATTTAAATACCCTGCGCGCCAGCCTTAACCGGGGCGAACATCTGTTTGCCGACACCCTGGCGTTTATTGCCGCGCATTACGACTACCAGCCCCAGGCGTTCAACAATGGCGGCGTGGAAAATGCCGCCGGGCAAAATGAAGGCTCGTGCAAAACCCTCGGCCTGGCCCTGCTGGAAGGGTTTAGCGATCAGGAAGCACTGCTGGCCTTTGGCGAGCACTATCGCTCGGTACTGGCGACGCCGGAAGGCACCGATCACGGCAACATTCGTGCGCTGATGGCTCGCGGCCTGGCTGGCGTTGAATTCCCTGCCCGTCCGCTGGTACGCAAGGCCTGACACCCTCCCGCTGTTTCAGCGCACGAGCACGCACAAAAAAACCGGCCGAGGCCGGTTTTTTCATGCACCCAGGATCATCAGAACGCGGCGTTCTGCAGGCCGTCCAGGTAGCGCTCGGTGTCCAGTGCCGCCATGCAGCCAGCGCCAGCCGAAGTAATGGCCTGGCGGTAAACGTGGTCAGCCACGTCGCCAGCCGCAAACACGCCTTCAATGCTGGTAGCGGTAGCGTTGCCTTCACGGCCACCCTGCACAACCATATAGCCGTCTTTCAATTCCAGCTGGCCTTCAAACAACGAAGTGTTCGGGGTGTGGCCGATGGCAATAAACACACCGTCCACTTTCAGCTCGTCAAAGCTGCCGTCGTTGTTTTTCAGGCGGGCACCGGTCACGCCCATGTTGTCACCCAACACTTCGTCCAGGGTCGCGTTCAGCTTGAGCTCGATCTTGCCTTCAGCAACGCGGGCATGCAGCTTGTCGATCAGGATCTTTTCGGCGCGGAACGTTTCGCGGCGATGAACCAGGGTCACTTTGCTGGCGATGTTGGCCAGGTACAGCGCCTCTTCCACAGCAGTGTTACCGCCACCGACCACAGCCACAGGCTTGTTGCGGTAGAAGAAGCCGTCACACGTGGCGCAAGCAGAAACGCCTTTGCCCATGAAAGTTTCTTCAGACGGCAGGCCCAGGTAACGGGCGCTGGCGCCGGTTGCAATGATCAGTGCATCGCAGGTGTAAGTGCCGCTGTCGCCGGTCAGGCTGAACGGTTTGTTTTTCAGATCAACAGCGTTGATGTGATCAAACACGATCTCAGTTTCAAAGCGCTCGGCATGTTCACGCATGCGCTCCATCAAAACCGGACCGGTCAAACCGTGGACATCGCCCGGCCAGTTGTCGACTTCGGTGGTGGTGGTCAATTGACCGCCCGCCTGCATGCCCGTGATCAGCAGTGGTTTGAGGTTGGCGCGGGCCGCATAGACAGCAGCGCTGTAACCGGCAGGGCCTGAGCCCAAAATAATCACACGCGAATGACGTACTTCAGACATGACTCACTCCTATGACAGCCCGCAGTGAAGCAGGGTCGGAACGCCGCTTTAGCGGCGGGAATAAAAAGGAACCGCAAAGGCTTTCAGGGTGTACCTGAAACGCGCCGGTCCTGAAAAATGTGTGGGTGCAGCGTATCGAGGTGGCAGAGATTAAGGAAATACCGTTTAACAATCCAGCTCATAGCAGGTCTCTATGTGACCTGATGCGCTCCACAGACGCCTTTGTAACAGTTATTGTCGAACCCGACCCAAGGCTTTCGCCCTTCAGGCAAAGCCGTTAAGGTCGGCCGGTTTTCCATCTGCTCGGAGCACCTTATGCCCGCCCCCGTTCTTTCAGGCCCCCAATACCTGCGTGAAGGCTTCAAGCTGGTACTCAGCCCCGGCCTTCGACTGTTCGTGCTGCTGCCGCTATTGATCAACCTGGTGCTGTTCGTCGGGTTGATCTATTTTGCCGGTCATCAGTTCAGTCTTTGGGTTGATACCTTGATGCCTTCATTGCCCAGCTGGCTCAGTTTTCTCAACTACTTGCTGTGGCCATTGTTTGTAGTACTGGTCGTGTTGATGGTGTTTTTTACCTTCACCATGCTGGCCAACATCATTGCTGCGCCATTCAACGGTTTTCTCTCGGAGAAGGTCGAAGCCGTGGTACGCGGGATCGATAACTCCCCGCCCTTCAGTTGGGGTGAGCTGGTTGCCATGGTGCCGCGTACCCTGGCCCGCGAAATGCGCAAACTGGGCTACTTTCTGCCGCGGGCCATTGCCTTGATGATCCTGTCGTTCATTCCCGTGCTCAATCTGATTGCAGCGCCTTTGTGGTTGTTCTTCGGGATCTGGATGATGGCCATTCAGTACATCGACTACCCGGCGGATAACCACAAGCTGGGCTGGAACGAGATGCTCGCCTGGCTGCGCGAAAAACGCTGGCAGAGCCTGAGCTTCGGCGGGATTGTGTATCTGGTGCTGTTGATTCCGGTGGTCAATCTGCTGATGATGCCGGCGGCAGTGGCCGGAGCGACGTTATTCTGGGTGCGCGAACGGGGTGATGAGGCGCTAAGCGCGTCCAGCCGCGGCTGAGCACTTCACAAATCCATCATCGCCGTGACACACCGTCGTCATGTCATCAGCCGAAACTGATGCCATGACGACAGCACTGCATATCTCCCTGATTACCGAAACCTTCCCTCCCGAAATCAATGGTGTGGCCAACACCCTTGGCCGGCTGTATGAGGGTCTGCGTGCACGCAATCATCAAGTAGAACTGGTACGCCCACGCCAGGCTGGCGACAGCAACCAACGCAGCAATCACGAACTGATGCTGTGCCGAGGCTGGCCATTGCCGGGTTATCCTGGCCTGCAATGGGGCGTCACTTCGACACAACGATTGTTGAAGCGCTGGCAACAACAGCGTCCGGATGTCATTTACATCGCCACCGAAGGCCCACTGGGCTTGTGCGCCCTGCGCGTCGCCCGACGTTTGGGCATCGCCGTGATCAGCGGCTTTCACACCAACTTCCAGCAATATTTCAGCCAATACGGTCTGGGCCTGTTTACCCGGGCCCTGATGCATTACTTGCGCTGGTTTCATAACCGCTCAACCCTGACGCTGGTACCCAGTGCCAGCCAGCACCTTGAACTGGAGCGCAGGCATTTTGAACGGCTGGAGTTGTTGGCGCGCGGTGTCGACAGCCAGTTGTTCAGCCCGTCCAAACGCCAGAATGCCTTGCGCCAGAGCTGGGGTCTCAGAGAAAACGATATCGCCCTGCTGCACGTGGGACGACTGGCTCCGGAAAAAAATCTGGGGGCACTCAAACACTGCCTCGACGCACTGCAAGCGCGTTATCCGCAACGACGTTTCAAGTTGATTGTGGTGGGCGACGGACCAAAACGGGTGTCACTGGAAGCCTCGTTGCCGGAAGCGATTTTTTGCGGGGTACAGTCCGGCGAGGCTTTGGCCTTGCACTACGCCTGTGGCGACGTATTTTTGTTCCCGAGCCTTACCGAGACGTTCGGCAATGTGGTGCTCGAAGCCCTGGCCGCCGGGCTGGGTGTCGTGGCGTATGACGAAGCCGCTGCCGGTCTGCATATCCGGCATGGCTACAACGGCGTGCTGGCCATGCCCGGCGATGAACATGCCTGGATCGAAGCCGCCTGCTGGTTGCTTGAAGAGCCCGAAACCTTGCGAACCATACGCCTCAATGCCCGCCGGCATGCCAGCCGACACGGCTGGCCCGACATCATCGAACAGTTCGAAGGTCAGCTGTTGCGCGCGTGCGACAGCGAAACCGGGCTCGTAGCCGTTCCGGCTCCCGTCACAATCAAAAAGTCCTAGAACAGAGCCTTTTCAATCGCCTGAATTACCAAGGCCTCGTCCGGTGCCGTGCGAGGTGAAAAGCGCGCCAGCACTCGACCGTCCTGAGCCACCAGAAATTTCTCGAAGTTCCAGGTGATATCCCCCGGAAATTCGGCCCCCTCTCCCGCCAGCAAACGATAGAGCTGATGACGGTCAGCGCCGTTGACGTCCAGCTTGCTGCTCAACGGAAAACTGACACCGTAATTCAGGCTGCAAAACGCCTGGATTTCTTCTTCGGAGCCCGGTTCTTGTCCGGCGAATTGATTACACGGCACTCCCAACACACTGAAACCCTGGCCTTTATACTGCTGATACAGGTTTTCCAGCGCAGCGTATTGAGGGGTCAAACCACATTTTGAGGCGACGTTGACCACCAATACCACTCTGTCCTTGAGGGTTTCCAATGGCAGCGGCGTGCCATCCAGTGCGTCTAATACCAGTTCGTGAAAAGCGCTCATGACGGACTCCAAGATTCCGGGACAGTGTTCAAACAATCGCTCAGACAATCGTCAAGGATGAAAAAAGGCGCCCGTAGGCGCCCTCTTCTGGCTAGCTCGAATGTGAGCGTAGCAGCAGTGATCAGTGCTGATGACCGCCTTCACCGTGGACGTGACCGTGAGCAACTTCTTCTTCGCTCGCGTCACGAACAGCCACAACCTTCACTTTGAAGTTCAGGCGCTGACCGGCCAACGGGTGGTTGCCATCAACGGTTACGTCGTCACCGTCCAGATCACGGATGGTCACGATCTGCATTTGGCCGTCCGGCGCCGAAGCGTGGAACTGCATGCCGACTTCCAGTACGTCAACGCCTTCGAACATGCTGCGGTTCAAGGTGCTGACCAGCTCGGCAGAGTATTCGCCGTAAGCGTCTTCTGGCTCAACGGTAACATTCAGTTCATCACCAACGGCCTTGCCATCCAGTGCCTTTTCCAGACCCGGGATGATGTTACCTGCGCCTTGCAGGTAAACCAGCGGTGCGCCGCCGGCAGAGCTGTCGATGACCTCACCAGCGTCGTTGGTCAGGGTATAGTCGATGGAGACAGCCTTATTGGCGGCGATCGTCATGGGGCGAGACCTTTTGCAAAAAAATAATGAGTGCGCAAGTTTAACCAAGCAATCGCCTGAAAGCGAACACAACCAAACAGAACCAAGACCAACGGATCACTTTGAAAACTTCAACAATCATTGGATGGCGTCAAGATGACGAGGGTCATTGGGTAGCCGTGCTGTCTTGCGGCCATACTCAGCACCACCGTCACCAGCCGCCCTGGCAATCCCGGGCCTGGGTCCTTGACCCCCAGCAACGCCAATTAAAAATAGGCCAGCCCTTTGTGTGTGGCTGGTGTGCTCAAGAGGCGGATAGCGCTAATCTTGGCAATTGATTCTTGGCATACGCCCCGTTCATCAGGTGTTGCCCTTGCACTGCTCACGTCAGGAAGCCCGCATGCAAACTTTCTTTATCGCCCCCACTGATTTCGGTGTGGGCCTGACCTCTATTAGCCTTGGCCTGGTGCGTACACTGGAGCGCGCGGGTTTGAAAGTCGGTTTTTTCAAACCGATTGCCCAACCGCACCCGGGAGATCTCGGGCCTGAGCGCTCGACCGAACTGATCGCCCGCACCCATGGTCTCAAGCCGCCCAAGCCGCTGGGACTGGCGCATGTTGAACGCATGCTCGGTGACGGCCAGCTGGATGAACTGCTCGAAGAGATCATCAGCCTCTATCAGGAAGCGGCCATCGGCAAAGACGTGCTGATCGTCGAAGGCATGGTCCCGACCCGCACCGCCAGCTATGCCGCCCGGGTCAACCTGCACCTGGCAAAGAGCCTGGATGCCGAAGTGATTCTGGTCTCGGCGCCTGAAAACGAAGTGCTCACCGAACTCTCCGGCCGCGTCGAATTGCAAGCCCAGCTGTTTGGCGGCCCCAAAGACCCGAAAGTGCTGGGTGTGATCCTGAACAAGGTGCAGACCGACGAAAGCATGGACGTCTTCTCGGCGCGCCTGAAAGAGCATTCGCCGCTGCTGCGCAGCGGTGACTTCAAACTGCTGGGCTGCATTCCGTATCAACCTGAACTCAACGCACCGCGCACCCGCGACGTAGCTGACTTGCTCGGCGCTCAGGTACTGAATGCCGGGGACTACGAAACGCGGCGCATGTCGAAGATCATTTTGTGCGCCCGAACCGTCTTGAACACCCTGCAATTGCTCAAGCCGGGCGTACTGGTCGTCACCCCCGGCGACCGCGATGACATCATTCTGGCCGTGAGCCTCGCGGCCATGAACGGCGTACCGCTGGCAGGCTTGCTGCTGACCAGCGACACCCAGCCCGACCCGCGCCTCATGGAGCTTTGCCGAGGTGCATTGCAAGCCGGGCTGCCCGTGCTGTCGGTCAGCACTGGTTCTTACGACACCGCCAATCGCTTGAACAGCTTGAACAAAGAGATCCCGATCGATGACCGCGAACGCGCGCAAATCATCACCGACTTTGTTGCCAGCCACCTCGACGCCCAATGGTTGCACCAGCGCTGCGGCACGCCTAGGGAAATGCGCCTGACCCCTGCAGTATTCCGCTATCAGCTGATCCAGCGCGCTCAGCAAGCCAACAAGCGCATCGTCCTGCCCGAAGGCAGCGAGCCGTTGACCGTGCAGGCCGCGGCTATCTGCCAGGCACGCGGCATCGCGCGTTGCGTGCTGCTGGCCAAACCCGAAGAGGTTCAGGCGGTGGCCAAGGCTCACGGCTTTGAACTGCCTGAAGGGCTGGAGATCCTCGACCCGGACCAGATTCGCGCACGCTACGTCGAACCGATGGTGGCGTTGCGCAAGACCAAAAGCATCAATGCTCCGATGGCCGAACAACAGCTCGAAGACACCGTTGTGATCGGCACCATGATGCTGGCGCTGGACGAGGTCGACGGCCTGGTTTCGGGCGTCATCCATTCGACGGCCAACACCATCCGCCCTGCCCTGCAACTGATCAAGACCGCACCGGGTTGCACGCTGGTGTCATCGGTATTTTTCATGCTGTTCCCGGAACAGGTACTGGTCTACGGCGACTGCGTGATGAACCCGCACCCGTCTGCCGCGGAACTGGCCGAAATCGCCCTGCAGAGCGCTGACTCGGCTGCCGCCGTCGGGATCACCCCGCGCGTGGCGATGATCAGCTACTCCAGCGATGAGTCGGCCAGCGGTGAAGAAGTCGAGAAGGTCCGCGAAGCCACATTGCTGGCCCATGAAGCGCAACGGGGATTGTTGATTGATGGCCCGCTGCAATATGACGCCGCCGCCAATGAGGTCATTGCCAGACAACTGGCGCCTAACAGCCAGGTGGCTGGCCGGGCCACGGTGTTTGTATTCCCCGACCTGAATACCGGCAACACCACCCACAAAGCTGTACAGCGCAGCGCTGATTGCGTCAGCCTTGGCCCCATGCTGCAAGGCTTGCGCAAACCGGTGAACGATCTGCCACGCGGCGCGCAAGTGGACGACATCGTCTACACCATCGCCCTCACGGCGATTCAAGCCGATAACCGACCTATGGATGTGTAAATGCTGGACTTTCTGCCTGCGCCGCTACGCGGTGTGATTGCTTCACTGCTGCTGGCGATCAACACCATCGTGTGTTGTACACCGCTGTTCGTGGTCGCCCTGTTCAAACTGTGCCTGCCGTTTCCCGCGGCACAGCGGGCAACCGACTGGCTGATGCGCCATATCCATGAAGCCTGGATCAGCAATAACTCGCGCTGGATGGATTTACTGCGCAAGACCCGTTGGCACATCAAGGGTCTGGAAGGCCTCGACTACGAACACTCGTACCTGATCACCAGCAACCACCAGAGCTGGGTCGACATCATGGTGCTGCAATACGTGCTCAATAAACGCATCCGGCCGCTGAAGTTTTTCCTCAAACAGGAACTGATCTGGGTGCCCGTGATTGGCCTTGCCTGGTGGGCCCTGGGCTTTCCGTTCATGAAGCGCTACTCCAAGGCATACCTGGCCAAACACCCGGAGAAAAAAGGCGCAGACCTGGCCACCACCCGTAAAACCTGTGCCAAGTTCAAAGACCAGTCCGTGGGCATCTTCAACTTCGTTGAAGGCACGCGCTTCACCGAAGCCAAGCATGCGCAGCAGAACTCGCCGTTCCGTTACCTGCTCAAGCCCAAGGCCGGTGGCATTGCTTTTGTGCTGGACGCCATGGGTGAGCAGCTGCAATCGATCGTCAACGTGACCATCCACTATCCGGGCGGGCGTCCGGGTTATTGGGATTTGTTGTGTGGCAACGTGCGCGACGTGGTGGTGGTGTTTGAGGAGTTGAACATACCGGCTGAGTTTATCGGCAAGAACTACGATCAAGACCCTGAATACCGGCTGGCATTTCAAGGGTGGATCAACCAGTTGTGGGAAGACAAGGACCGGCTGCTGGGTGAGTTGCATCGCAAATACCCGCCGCGTTGACCAAACCTCTGCAGGAGCGCGCTTGCCCGCGCGAGAATCACCTTGGTGTCTCAGACTCACCGGGGGCATTGCGAGCAAGCGCGTCTGCAAAGTGCCGTGACCTGTAACAAAAAGCCCGCCACCGATTTCCCGGGGGCGGGCTTTTTTTTCAGTGCGGCTAGATCGCGCCGCGCTGGCGCAACAGGTCCAGCACCAACTTCACGCTGTCTTCCAGTGACAACGATTGAGTGTCAACCACCAGGTCGGCATTCAACGGTACGTCATAAGGGAAGGACTCGCCCGGGATGTTGTCGCCACCCGCCGCGTACAGACCTTGCGGATCACGCTCGGCACATACGGCCGGCGAGGCCTGCACATAGACCGTCAACAGGCGGTCACTGCCGATCAACGCCTTGGCCTGCTGGCGGCCTTCTGCATCCGGAGCCACGAACGCGGCCAGGGTCAGCAGGCCGGCTTCGTTGAACTGACGCGCCACGTGCGCGGCACGACGCCAGTTCTCGGTGCGACCGGCACGGTCCTGCGGCAAACCTTTATTCAGGTCGTGGCGCAGGTTCTGGCCATCGAGGACGAACACCGCACGGCCCATGTCAAACAGCTTGCGCTCGACCGCGTACGCCAGGGTGCTTTTACCTGCACCCGACAGGCCGCTGAACAGCACGGTCGCCGGTTGCTGGCCAAAGCGCTGGGCACGCTCTTCAGTGGCCACGTGGGCCAGCTTACCATGATGTGTCGCGCTGCCATGGCTCAAAGCTTGAGCGACGATCATGCCGGCGCCCACGGTGCCATTGGTCAGGCGGTCGATAATAATGAACGAACCGGTGGTGCGGTTGCTGGTGTAACCGTCCAGGGCAATCGGCGCGTCGAGGCTGATCTTGACCTTGCCGATCTCGTTCAGCTGCAAGGCGCTCGCCGGTCCTTCCTCCAGAGTGTTCACATCGACTTTGTTGACGATGCTGGCAATCGAGCCCGGTACGTAGCTGGTCGCACGCTTGATGTCGTACTTCTTACCCGGCAGCATCGGCTCTTCAGCCATCCATACCAGCATGGCTTCGAAGTTGTCAGTCACCAGCGGCAGGTTGTCGGCATGCACCAACAGGTCGCCACGGGAGATGTCGATTTCGTCTTCCATGGTCAGCGTAACGGCCTGACCTGGACCTGCATGTTCCAGCTCGCCTTCAAACGTGACGATGGACTTGACGCGGCTGCTCTTGCCCGACGGCAGCACAACGATTTCATCGCCCTTGTGCACAATGCCGCTGGCCAACGTACCGGCAAAACCACGGAAGTTCAGGTTAGGACGGTTCACGTACTGCACCGGGAAACGCAGATCGGTCAGGTTGCGATCGGCTGCCACTTCTACGGTTTCGAGAATTTCCATCAGCGACTGACCGGTGTACCACGGCGAACGCTCGCTCTTGTTCACCACGTTGTCGCCCTTTAGGGCAGACATCGGCACAAAGTGCAGGCTGGTCGGTTTCATCTCCAGGCCTTCGGCGAACTGCAGGTAGTCGGCCTTGATCGACTCGAATACACCTTCGTCAAAGCCCTTGAGGTCCATCTTGTTGATGGCCACAACGATGTGCTTGATGCCCAGCAACGACGCAATAAAGCTGTGACGACGGGTCTGGGTCTGCACACCGTAACGGGCGTCGACCAAAATGATCGCCAGGTCACAGGTCGAAGCACCGGTGGCCATGTTACGGGTGTACTGCTCATGGCCCGGGGTATCGGCAATGATGAACTTGCGCTTGGCCGTCGAGAAGTAGCGGTACGCCACGTCAATGGTGATGCCCTGCTCGCGCTCGGCTTGCAGACCGTCCACCAGCAACGCCAGGTCGATATCATCGCCCGTGGTGCCGCTCTTTTTCGAGTCGCGGGTAATGGCTTCCAGATGGTCTTCGTAGATCATCTTGGAGTCGTGCAGCAGGCGCCCGATCAGGGTGCTCTTGCCGTCGTCGACGTTGCCGCAGGTCAGGAAGCGCAACATTTCCTTGCGCTCGTGCTGGCCCAGGTAAGCGAGGATGTCCTCGCTGATCAAATCAGATTGGTGCGACATGACAACCCCTTAGAAATAACCCTGACGTTTTTTATCTTCCATCGAGCCTGCGCCATCGTGATCGATGACTCGGCCCTGGCGCTCGGAAGTTCGCGTCAGGAGCATTTCCTGGATGATGTCTGTCAGGGTTTCAGCCTCAGACTCCACCGCGCCAGTCAGCGGGTAGCAACCAAGAGTGCGGAAGCGGACCTTTTTCTTGACGATTCGAGCCTTGTCTTCGTCAGACAGGTGCTCAAGGATACGCTCGTCGTCGATCATGATCAGCGCGCCGTTCTTCTCGATGACATCACGCTCGGCTGCGAAGTACAGCGGCACAATCGGGATACCTTCAAGGTAGATGTATTGCCAGATATCGAGCTCGGTCCAGTTCGACAGCGGGAACACGCGGATCGATTCGCCCTTGTTCACGTTGCCGTTGTACACGTTCCACAATTCTGGGCGCTGGTTTTTCGGGTCCCAGCGGTGCTTGCTGTCGCGGAACGAGTACACGCGCTCTTTGGCACGGGATTTCTCTTCATCGCGACGGGCACCACCGAAGGCGGCATCAAAACCGTATTTGTCCAGAGCCTGCTTGAGGCCCTCGGTCTTCATGATGTCGGTGTGTTTGGCACTGCCGTGGGTGAACGGGTTGATCCCTTGCGCCACGCCATCCGGGTTGACGTGAGTGATCAGGTCCAGGCCCAGCTCGGCAACCATCTTGTCGCGAAAGCTGTACATCTCCTGGAATTTCCACTGGGTATCGACATGCATGACCGGAAACGGCAGCTTGCCCGGGAAAAAAGCCTTGCGTGCAAGGTGCAGCATGACGGCGGAGTCTTTACCGATCGAGTACAGCATCACCGGGTTATCGAACTCGGCGGCCACCTCGCGGATGATGTGGATGCTTTCCGCCTCCAGCTGTTTCAGGTGCGTCAGTTTGTCGACCATGGCTACTCACGAAAGCTATCTTATGAACGGCCTGCGGGCCGTGTTCGAGCGGAGAATCCTAGCACAGCGGTCTCTTATATAGATGCCACCAACTAGATCGAAACGGTCTAAGAATAGATCGCAGAGTTTGGGAGGACCCCACGCCTGTAGCCGCTGCCGCAGACTGCGACGGGTTGCGCAGCGACCCTGTGTTTAAGGTCCTGCGGACCTTATCGCAGCCAGCGGCAGCGGCTACTGTGCATCGATTTAAATCGGGTTCGGACAGTCGATGAACAGATGTTCGAGGGCGAAGCGACGGGCCAGGTAATCGCCCAATGCCTGCACGCCGAAACGCTCAGTGGCGTGGTGCCCCGCGGCGATAAAGCTGATGTCGTTTTCCCGGGCGCTGTGGAAGGTCTGCTCCGAGGCTTCACCGCTCAGGTACAGGTCGACCCCCGCCAGTACAGCCTGATCGATATAGCCCTGCCCCCCGCCCGTGCACCAGCCCACACGACGAATCATCGCACTGCCTTCAATCAACAAAGGCTCACGCCCCAGCGCTTCCTGT
Source organism: Pseudomonas taetrolens (assembly GCF_900475285.1). Taxonomy (NCBI): domain Bacteria; kingdom Pseudomonadati; phylum Pseudomonadota; class Gammaproteobacteria; order Pseudomonadales; family Pseudomonadaceae; genus Pseudomonas; species Pseudomonas taetrolens. The sequence continues at coordinate 3,862,123 of NZ_LS483370.1, forward strand.
ACCCGCCGGGAAAAATCACGGGCGGTGACCGGTTCAGCCAATGAACCGACCAACCCCACCACTTTGGCGTTACTCGGGTCCAACGGGCCTTCGACGGTGATGTCCAATTGCTTTGCCAACTGCACGTTGTTACCCACGTCCGGGTGCAAGTCGAGCGGCAAGTGATAAGCCAGCAAGCTGATATCGTGCTTGAGCAAGGTTTTCAGGCGGCGCTGCTTCATCCCGGTGATGCAAGGATCTTCGCCCTTCCAGAAATAGCCGTGGTGCACCAGGATCAAATCCGCGTTGACCTCCACCGCGGCATCGAGCAATGCCTGGCTGGCGGTCACACCGCTGACGATACGCAACACCTGAGGCCGTCCTTCGACCTGCAAGCCATTGGGGCAGTAATCGCTGATTGCAGCGCAGTTCAGGTAACGATTTGCTTCTTCTACCAGCGTGCTCAGGGCCACAGCCATAAAAGACTCCTAAATATAGCGTTCAGAGCCTGTCGGCCCTCGTATAATGGCCGCCATTATGGGCCGTAAGGATGGCTCTGCAACCTTCAGGATAGAGTTCAATGTTTAAGGCTTTGCGTTTTTTTGGCTGGCCATTGCTGGCTGGCGTACTGATCGCCATGCTGATTATTCAGCGTTATCCGCAATGGGTCGGGCTACCGAGCCTGGACGTTAATCTGCAACAAGCCCCGAAAACCAGCTTCATGCAACAAGGGCCGGTGACCTACGCTGACGCTGTCACCCGCGCCGCGCCGGCAGTGGCAAACCTGTACACCACCAAGGTGGTGAACAAAAACGCCAAGCCGCTGTTTGAAGACCCGCAGTTCCGGCATTACTTCGGCAACAACGCTCCCAAGCAAAAGCGTATGGAGTCCAGCCTGGGTTCCGCAGTGATCATGAGCCCCGAGGGCTACCTGCTGACCAATAACCACGTGACCATGGGTGCCGACCAGATTGTCGTTGCGCTCAAGGACGGTCGTGAAACCCTGGCGAGAGTCATCGGCAGCGATCCCGAAACCGATCTGGCCGTGCTCAAGATCGACCTGAAAAAGCTGCCCGCCATCACCATTGGGCGCTCGGATACCCTGCGCATCGGCGACGTTGCCCTAGCGATCGGTAACCCGTTCGGCGTGGGCCAAACCACGACCATGGGCATCATCAGTGCGACCGGGCGCAACCAGTTGGGCCTGAACAACTACGAAGACTTCATCCAGACCGATGCCGCGATCAACCCTGGAAACTCGGGGGGTGCTCTGGTGGATGCCAATGGCAACCTGACCGGCATCAATACGGCCATCTTTTCCAAGTCAGGCGGCTCACAAGGTATTGGGTTTGCGATCCCGATCAACCTGGCCATGGAAGTCATGAAGTCGATTATCGAGCACGGGCAAGTGATTCGAGGCTGGCTGGGGATTGAAGTACAGCCGCTGACCCCGGATCTGGCCGAGTCGTTTGGCCTGAGCGGACGCCCGGGCATTGTGGTAGCGGGGATTTTCCGTGACGGCCCGGCACAAAAAGCCGGCCTGCAGTTGGGCGATGTGATCCTGAGTATTGATGGCGTACCGGCCAGCGACGGGCGTCGCTCGATGAATCAGGTGGCACGCATCAAACCTTCGGACGAAGTGTCGATCCTGGTCATGCGTAACGGCAAGGAAACCAAGCTCACAGCTGAAATCGGCCTGCGGCCGCCGCAAGAGCAACCACCGCAGAAAGAAGACTGAAGCACCCACTCGCCGGTACTGCCGAAGGCTGCGATCTTTCGACCTGAAAAGTCGCAGCCTTCAACGGTTCCCGGCCGCGATTAAAGGCCGGACAACCCATCAATCAACGCCGCATTCTGCTCCGGCGTGCCGATGGTGATGCGCAGGAACTGGTCGATGCGCAGTTGCTTGAAGTGACGCACGATCACCCCCTGATCACGCAGCTTTGCCGCCAGCGCCGCCGCATCATGCTCGGGGTGACGGGCGAAGATGAAGTTGGCCGCCGAGGGCAGCACCTCAAACCCCAATCCCTGCAACTGCCCTACCACCTGCTCGCGACTGTCGATCACCGCCTTGCAGGTACGTTCGAAGTATTCACGGTCTTCAAAAGCAGCGGCCGCACCTGCAATCGCCAAACGATCCAGCGGATAGGAGTTGAAGCTGTTCTTGATTCGCTCAAGCGCTTCGATCAGGTCAGGATGGCCCACCGCCAACCCGACACGCAAACCGGCCAGCGAGCGCGATTTGGACAGGGTTTGGGTAACCAGCAGGTTCGGGTAGCGATCTACCAGACTGATGGCCGTTTCACCGCCAAAGTCGATATAGGCTTCATCCACCACTACCACGGAATCCGGGCTGGCCTTGAGCATGCGCTCAATGGCGTCCAGTGCCAGCAGGCAACCGGTCGGCGCATTGGGGTTGGGGAAGATGATCCCGCCGTTGGCTTTGGCGTAATCGCCAGGCTGGATCTGAAACTGTTCGTCCAGCGGCACGGCATCGAACGCTATGCCATACAAGCCGCAGTAAACCGGATAGAAGCTGTAGCTGATGTCCGGAAACAGCAGCGGCTTGTCGTGCTGGAACAGACCATTGAAAACATGGGCCAGCACTTCGTCAGAGCCATTGCCCAGAAACACCTGATTGGTCTGCACCCCGTAATACTCAGCCACCGCCTGCTTGAGCAGGTCGCTGTTCGGGTCCGGGTACAAACGCAGGTTGTCGTTAAGCTCGGCCTGCATCGCTGACAGCGCTTTAGGCGAAGGCCCATAAGGGTTTTCGTTGGTATTGAGCTTCACCAGCTTCGCCAGCTTCGGTTGTTCACCCGGCACGTAAGGCACCAGTTGCTTAACGAAAGGACTCCAGAATTTACTCATGCTTATTGCCCCTGTTCGGTGTCGGCGATGATCCGGTACTCGGCACTGCGGGCGTGGCCGGTCAGGGATTCGCCACGCGCAAGAATCGAAGCCGTTTTACCCAGGTCGGAGGCGCCCTGCTCCGAGCAGAAAATGATCGAGGAGCGCTTCTGGAAGTCGTACACCCCCAGCGGTGAGGAGAATCGTGCGGTGCCCGAAGTCGGCAGGACGTGGTTCGGGCCCGCGCAATAATCACCCAACGCCTCGCTGGTGTGACGGCCCATGAAGATCGCACCGGCATGGCGGATCTGCGGCAACCAGGCTTGCGGGTCGGCCACGGACAACTCCAGGTGCTCGGGTGCGATACGGTTGGCGACGTCGATCGCCTGCTGCATGTCATTCACCAGAATCAACGCGCCACGGCCATTGATCGAGGTATTGATGATGTCAGCCCGCTCCATGGTGGGCAGCAGCCTGGCAATGCTGGCTTCTACCTTGTCGAGGAACTCGGCATCCGGGCTGACCAGAATCGCTTGCGCGTCTTCGTCGTGCTCGGCCTGAGAGAACAAGTCCATGGCGATCCAGTCCGGATCGGTCAGGCCATCGCAGACCACCAGAATTTCCGAAGGTCCGGCGATCATGTCGATGCCAACCTGGCCAAATACATGGCGCTTGGCAGTGGCCACATAAATATTGCCCGGCCCCACGACCTTGTCGACCTTGGGTACGCTTTCGGTGCCATAGGCCAGGGCGGCGACAGCCTGTGCGCCGCCAATGGTGAACACCCGGTCAACACCGGCAATGCAGGCCGCCGCCAGCACCAGCTCGTTGAGTTCGCCCCGCGGGGTCGGCACCACCATGACCACTTCAGGGACGCCTGCGACCTTGGCCGGAATCGCGTTCATCAACACCGAAGACGGGTACGACGCCTTGCCGCCTGGCACATATAGCCCCGCACGATCCAGCGGGGTGACTTTTTGGCCCAACACCGTGCCATCGGCCTCGGTGTAGCTCCAGGAATCCTGTTTCTGTTTTTCGTGATAGCTGCGTACGCGCTGTGCGGCTTTTTCCAGAGCTTCACGCTGAGGTACGGTGATGCGGGTCAGTGCCAGCTCCAGACGCTCGCGCGGCAGGATCAGGTCGGCCATGGACGTCACTGCCAGCCCGTCAAAACGCTGGGTGAACTCCACCAAAGCTGCGTCCCCACGCTCGCGTACTGCCTTGATGATGTCCAGCACGCGCTGGTTGACCGAGTCGTCAGACACACTTTCCCAGCTCAGCAAATGATCCAGATGCTGCGCGAAGTCCGGGTCAGCAGCGTTGAGTCGGCGAATTGCAGTGGGAGCGGTCATAGCGAGGGCCTCGGTAATTGGCGAATGCTTAGAATTTATACAGCTTGATATTGCACAGATCAGGCACCGCAAGACTACCAAGCCATCCGCGCGGGTACCTGAGATTTCTGGCTATTACACGGATAGATGGGCGCGACCCGGGGTCGCGCAGGTGAGTCAGCCGCGGTGTCGCGACTCCACTGCTTTGCGCAGGGTGTCGATCAGAGCTTGAATACGGGCGTGCTGCATTTTCATCGAAGCCTTGTTAACCACCAGACGGGAGCTGATGGCGGCAATGAAGTCCTGAGGTTCCAGGCCATTGGCACGCAAGGTGTTGCCAGTGTCGACGACGTCGATGATTTTGTCGGCCAGGCCGATCAGCGGGGCCAGCTCCATCGAGCCATACAGCTTGATGATATCGACCTGACGACCTTGCTCGGCGTAGTAACGCTTGGCAACGTTGACGAACTTGGTAGCCACTCGCAGACGGCCTTTAGGCTCGACGGCACCGATAGCGCCGGCAGTCATCAGTTTGCACTGGGCAATCTGGAGATCCAGAGGCTCGTAAAGGCCCTGGCCACCGTATTCCATCAGCACGTCTTTACCCGCCACACCGAGGTCTGCCGCACCATGCTCGACATAGGTCGGCACGTCAGTGGCACGCACGATCAGCAGGCGTACGTCAGGCTGGGTGGTCGGAATAATCAGCTTGCGGCTTTTGTCCGGATTCTCTGTCGGCACAATGCCCGCTTCAGCCAGAAGCGGCAAAGTATCGTCAAGGATACGGCCCTTGGACAGTGCAATGGTCAGCATGGGAAACGTAAGTCCTTATCAGGGTACTTATGCCCGGACGCAATCGGCGCCGGACAAACATCGAGCCTGATAATCAGGCTCGACTTGAACGATTCGAGGCCAGGTAAGGTAAAGCTTGCAAGCCATTACGTCACCTGGCGGCTGGACACGATCCCTGTGCCCATACAGCCAGACTGCAAAAACTAGCCCGGAACGCGGCGAATTTTTGCACCCAGCATTTGCAGTTTTTCTTCGATGCATTCGTAACCACGGTCTATGTGGTAAATGCGATCGATCAGGGTGTCGCCTTCAGCAACCAGCGCCGAAATCACCAGGCTGGCCGAAGCACGCAGGTCGGTTGCCATCACTGGCGCACCCTTGAGTGTTTCGGTACCGGTCACGATGGCAGTATTGCCTTCGACCTGGATCTTGGCGCCCATGCGGTGCAATTCATACACGTGCATGAAGCGGTTTTCAAAGATGGTCTCGATCACGGCACCGGTGCCTTCGGCAATGGCGTTAAGCGAGATGAACTGCGCCTGCATGTCCGTCGGGAACGCCGGGTACGGAGCCGTACGCACGTTCACGGCCTTGGGACGCTTGCCGTGCATGTCCAGTTCGATCCAGTCTTCGCCGGTGGTGATCTCGGCGCCTGCTTCCTTGAGCTTCTCAAGTACGGCTTCGAGAATCGTCGGGTCAGTGTCCTTGACCTTCACACGGCCGCCGGTCACGGCAGCTGCCACCAGGTAGGTGCCGGTTTCGATACGGTCAGGCATCACACGGTAAAGCGCCGGGTGCAGACGCTCAACACCTTCAATGGTGATGGTATCTGTACCCGCGCCGCTGACGTTGGCGCCCATGGCGTTCAGGAAGTTGGCCAGGTCGACGACTTCAGGTTCACGCGCTGCGTTTTGCAGCACGCTGCGGCCTTTGGCCAGGGCCGCGGCCATCATGATGTTTTCAGTACCGGTTACGCTGACGGTATCGAAGAAGAAGCTGGCACCGCGCAAACCGCCTTCCGGCGCCTTGGCCTTGATGTAGCCGCCTTCCACGTCGATCACCGCACCCATGGCTTCAAGGCCACGGATGTGCAGGTCAACCGGGCGCGAACCAATGGCGCAACCGCCTGGCAGTGCAACTTCAGCGTAGCCGAAGCGCGCAACCATCGGACCCAGTACCAGGATCGACGCACGCATGGTCTTAACCAGCTCGTAGGGTGCGATCAGAGTCTTGATAGTGCGCGGATCGATCTCAACGCTGAGTTTTTCATCGATCACGGGTTCAATACCCATGCGACCGAACAGCTCGATCATCGTCGTGATGTCGTGCAGGTGCGGCAGGTTGGCTACGGTCACTGCGCCATCGCACAGCAGGGTTGCAGCCAGAATCGGCAAGGCCGAGTTCTTCGCCCCGGAAATACGGATTTCGCCATCAAGACGAACACCGCCGGTAATAATCAATTTATCCATAACAATCTCGACGCCAATGGGCTCAGGGGGCTCAGGTGCGCTCGGCCCAGGCCGCGCTGCTGAAGAATTTCATAGTGACCGCATGGATGCTGCCATCAGCGATCCAGGGGTTCAAATGGGCATAGATGCTTTGTTGACGCTTGACCGGGCTCAAGGCCACCAGTTCGTCACTAATCACGTTCAGCTGAAAGTTGCAGCCTTCGCCCTCAACTTCTACCTGGGTTCCAGGCAACTTTCCCTCAAGAAAGCTCTTCACTTCTACGGCCTGCATGCTCAACCTCAATCGGCGCCAACGCGCGCGGGTCGGCCATCATACAAAAAAGCCCCGCGCCTGCGAACCCCGCATAACAGGACTCTGACGGGGGGCCTTCCATAGATGGCTATTAATGATCTGCCAGCAATTCAGTCAAGCCCGACACCTGCGCGATTTCACGCAGGTCTTCGGGCATGGCTCGAATGCTCAACGGCTTGTTCAGGGCTTGTGCATCACGGATGTAACACAACAACAGCGACAAACCGACGCTGCTGGATTTTTCGACCGCCGAGCAATCCACCACCAGGGCTTTGGCCAGGGCTTTCTTGATCAGGGCCTGGCCCTCAGCGCGCAAGCGTGGGCCCGTCTGATAATCAATCACGCCACTCAGGCGCAACTCGCTCTCGCCAGCCAGTGTTACAGCCGCTTCACTCATTGGTTGGCAGCCTTGGGAGCTGCTTCATCGGTCACTTGCTTGGCCTTGGCGACTTCACCTGCCCAGTTGTCGATGGTTTTATCCAGGTTGTTGCCATTGCGCTGCATGGCATCGGCGAACTGGTCACGGAACAGTTTGCCGATATTGATGCCATTGATAATCACGTTACGCACTTTCCACTCGCCGTTAACCTTGTTCAAGGTGTAGGAGAGCGGGTAAATAGCGCCGCCATTACCTGTGACCTGCATGTCGACACTGGTGCGATCGCCACTTTCATCTTTGGCCGGCGACACAGTGATGCCCTTGTTATTGAATTCAAGCAAGGCATTGCCATAGAACTGCATCAGGCTGCGCTTGAAGTTCTCTTGAAAACGCTGCATCTGCGCAGGTGAGGCATTGCGCGAATATTTGACGGTCATGATGCTTTTTGAAATGCCGTCAACGTCCACCACGGGACCGACGATAGTGTTCAAGGCATCGTAGAACTGGCTTGGGCTCTGCTTGTACTGCTCTTTATTGGCAGCCAGGTCGGCCAGCAATCGGGTCGTTGTGTCTGAAACGATGTCATGGGCAGACTGCCCTGGCGCAGCATTGGCCGCCAGAGGCAGGGTTGCAGCCAGAATCACCAACAGACCACGGCGCAAGAGAGAAATCATCTGAACACTCCTTATTTGGCGTCTTTGCTAACAGTATTAAGCAGGAACTTGCCGATCAGGTCTTCAAGGACCAGCGACGATTGAGTGTCGTGAATGGTGCCACCATTCTTGAGCAAATCGTCCTCTCCGCCCACGCTGATACCGATGTACTTCTCGCCCAACAGGCCCGCCGTGAGGATAGACGCTGTCGAATCGGTCGGCAGGTTATCCACGCGTTTTTCCAGCTGCAAGGTGACACGGGCAGTGAAGTTGTCACGGTCCAGGTCAATTGCCGTGACCTTGCCGATCGTCACACCGGCCATCGTGACCTTGGCGCGAACGGTCAGACCGGCAATATTGTCGAAATAGGCGTACAGCTTGTACGTGTCGGTGCTGGTAGCCGGGGACAATCCGCTGACTCGCAGGGCGAGCAACAGCAAAGCCAGGATGCCAGCCAGCAGGAACAGGCCGACACCGATTTCCATGGTGCGGTTTTGCATCAGAAATCTCCAAACATCAAGGCGGTCAAAATAAAGTCCAGCCCGAGGACTGCCAATGAGGCATACACCACGGTCTTGGTAGTGGCACGGCTGATCCCCTCGGAAGTGGGTTCACAGTCATAACCTTGGAACACGGCAATCCAGGTCACCACAAAAGCAAATACGATGCTTTTGATGATCCCGTTCAATACGTCACCACTGAAGGTCACGCTGTTTTGCATGTTGGCCCAGTACGAACCGTCGTAGACACCGAGCCAGTCCACCGCCACCCATGAGCCGCCCCAGATCCCGACCACGCTGAAAATCATCGCCAGCAGCGGCAAGGAAATGAACCCTGCCCACAACCGTGGCGCGACGATGTACTTGAGCGGGTCAACACCAATCATTTCCAGGCTGGACAGCTGCTCGGTCGACTTCATGTTGCCGATTTCTGCAGTCAATGCAGAACCGGCCCGACCGGCAAACAGCAGCGCAGTCACTACGGGCCCGAGTTCACGTAAAAGCGTCAGGGCAACCATTTGCCCGACTGCCTGCTCGGAACCATAACTGGACAGGATGCTGAACCCCTGCAGCGCCAGCACCATGCCAATGAAGATGCCGGACACGACGATAATCACCAGCGACATGACACCTACGGAGTGCAGCTGTTTGAGCAACAGCCCGAACCCGCCCCCAATGCCTCCCCGCCCCAGCAGGGCGTGAAACAGGAAAATGCTCGAACGGCCCAGTACGGCGAGAATGTCGATCCCGGCCCGCCCGAACAACCCGATACGGTCCATTATTGAATGCTTGCGCATCAGCGCTTCCCCAGAAGATCGGTTCGGTAGTCCGACGCCGGAAAATGAAACGGAACCGGGCCATCCGGATCGCCGTTCATGAACTGACGAATACGCGGATTATCGGCATTCATCAGCTCTTCTGGCGTGCCCTGCCCCAATACCTGACCATCTCCGACAACATATAAGTAGTCGGCAATACTCGCTGTTTCGGCCAAATCGTGTGAAACCACAATACTGGTAATTCCCAGGGCGTCGTTCAGCAGGCGAATCAGTCGCACCAGCACACCCATTGCGATAGGGTCCTGCCCCACGAAAGGCTCGTCATACATCAGTATTTTCGGATCCAGCGCAATCGCTCGCGCCAAAGCTACCCGACGCTTCATGCCACCGGACAGCTCATCCGGCATCAGGTCGATTGCACCGCGCAGCCCGACCGCTTGCAGCTTGAGCAGCACGATGTCACGGATCATTTCTTCCGGCAGCTGGGTGTGAACCCGCAGCGGAAAAGCCACGTTCTCGAACACGTCGAGATCGGTGAACAGGGCTCCGCTCTGAAACAACACGCCCATATGTTTGCGGGCATCGAAAAGATCACTGCGTGACAGGGCCGGCAGGTTCTGACCGTTCACCCAGACTTCACCGCTACTGGGACGCAGTTGCATTCCCATCAGACGCAATAGTGTGGTTTTACCGCAGCCGGACGGCCCCATGATTCCCGTGACTTTGCCACGTGGAATTCGAATATCGACATTATTGAAGATGCTGCGCGTGCCGCGCTTGAAGGACACTCCCTTCAGCTCAACCGCGTAGGCGTTATCGGCGCTCATCTAAACTCCTTGCGATGCAGCCTCTGCCTCTCACCCGGACACCAAACCCCTTGTCAGGAGGCATGCGTTCCCTGAGCGGGCTGAACTGGCGGCGAACTATATCACTGCTGATACTGACCGCCCAAGGCCGAAGGAGTGCCCGTACAGATACCAGACAGCGAAATAAGTACGAATTAACAGGCATAAGCCCCCCGTTTGCAGGCACAGGCAATAAAGCACTGCGATCAAGCGTGAGGGAATTCAACATTACCGCTATAATCTTTGCCTTTTCTCAGGCTACCTGACTTCGAACATGAGCCAATCCAGCGACCTGATTCAATCAGCCCAACGTACCATCCGCCTCGAGCTGGAAGCCGTAAAAGGTTTGCTGCCTCATATCGACGCTGATTTCGTACGCGCCTGCGAGATGATTTTGGCAAGCAAGGGCCGGGTAGTCGTTGTAGGCATGGGCAAATCCGGGCATATCGGACGCAAAATTGCCGCCACTCTGGCCAGCACCGGCACCACGGCTTTTTTCGTCCATCCCGCTGAAGCCAGTCATGGCGACATGGGCATGATTGCGCGCGGTGACATCATTCTCGCGTTGTCGAACTCCGGCTCGACCACCGAAATCGTCACCCTGCTGCCCCTGATCAAACGCTTGGGCATCCCGCTGATCTGCATGACCGGCAACCCGGACTCACCCCTGGCCAAGGCTGCCGATGTCAAACTCGATGCCCGCGTGGCCCAAGAGGCTTGCCCGCTGAACCTGGCCCCCACCTCTTCGACCACCGCAGCATTGGTACTGGGTGATGCCCTGGCGATTGCATTGCTTGAAGCCCGGGGCTTTACTGCCGAAGACTTCGCTTTCTCGCACCCGGGCGGCGCTCTCGGCCGACGCTTGCTGCTGAAAGTCGAGAATGTCATGCACAGTGGCGAAGAACTCCCCCAGGTAGTACGTGGCACATTACTTAAAGACGCGTTGATGGAAATGACCCACAAGGGCCTCGGCATGACCGTCGTCATTGATGAAGATGGCCGCCTGGCCGGAATCTTCACCGACGGTGACCTGCGCCGCACACTGGACCGTCAGATCGATATCCGCAACGCAACCATTGACTCGGTCATGACACCCCACGGCAAAACCGCCAGGGCCGACATGCTGGCAGCTGAAGCCTTGAAGATCATGGAAGACCATAAAATCAGCGCACTGGTGGTTATCGACAAGGAAGAGCGACCGGTCGGCGCCTTGAACATGCACGATTTACTTCGCGCAGGAGTCATGTGATGACCCTCGACCTGCTCCAGCGCGGCAAAGGCATCAAGCTTGCCATTTTCGACGTTGACGGCGTCTTGACCGACGGGCGTCTCTATTTCCTTGAAGATGGCAGCGAATTCAAAACCTTCAGCACCTTCGATGGCCAAGGCATAAAGATGCTGATGGCCGCCGGGGTTCAAACCGCGATTATCAGCGGCCGTAAAACCCCTGTGGTTGAACGCCGCGCACAGAATCTGGGCATCCCGTACCTGTATCAGGGCCGGGAAGATAAATTGGTCGTATTGAACGAGCTTCTCGGCCAACTCAACCTAAACTATGAACAGGTCGCCTATCTGGGCGATGATTTGCCTGACCTGCCGGTTATCCGTCGTGTCGGTCTGGGAATGGCCGTTGCCAATGCGGCCAGCTTCGTTCGCGAACATGCTCATGGCGTGACCCTGGCGCGTGGCGGTGAAGGTGCCGCCCGCGAATTCTGCGAGCTGATCCTGCGCGCCCAAGGCCGCCTGGACGCAGCCAACGCCGCCTACCTATAGAGCTTCCTATGCTGAGCAAAAAGATTCGTAACATCCTGTTATTCGCAGTCATTGCTGCGCTGTTCGCAGCCGTTGGCTATTGGAATATCAGCCCCGGACGCTTTCTCGACACCCCTGTAGTGGCTGTCGATGAATCTGCCATCGATTATTACGCCCTGAACGCCCGCAGCCTTCAGTACCTGCCGGACGGTAAACTGCAGTACGAAATGACCGCCGACAAGGTTGAACACGTAAAGGCTTCAGAGGTCTCTTTACTGACCAAGCCCGACCTGCAGATGTATCGCGGTACAGCGTACCCGTGGCACGTCCAGAGCGAACGCGGCGAAGTCAACCCGGACGGCAGCGAGGTTGAGTTGATTGACTCGGTACGCATCGCCCGGACCGACGAAAAAAAACGCACAACGGTTATTACCAGTAGCCGCATGACTGTATTCCCCCAGAAGCAATATGCGCAGACCCAGCAAGCCGTTAGAATCGACGGCGCTGGCGGCGTTACAACTGGCAAGGGAATGAAAGCATATTTGAAAGACGGCAGGATGGACCTGCTGTCCAACGTAAGAGGACAGTATGAGTCTCGTTAAAACCCTCCCTTTATTGCTCAGCCTGAGCGCAGCACTGGGAAGCGCGAGCGCCTGGGCTCTGCCGAACGATAACGAACAGCCTATCCGCATCCAGGCCAATGAAGCACAGCTGGATGACAAACAAGGCGTCGCTACCTACAAGGGTGATGTGATCATCACTCAGGGCTCGATGAAAATCACCGGCAACACCGTCACTATCACCCGCAACGCGGCGGGAGAAATTGACGTAGTGACGTCGGTGGGCAATCTTGCCTACTTCGAGCAGCTGCAAAAAGAATCTGATCCCAAACCGGTTCAGGCGTATGCCGTGACCATTCAGTACCATGCGCCGCAAAACCGCATCGTGCTGATCGACAGGGCCAAGGTCATTAACGACGGCAACACCACCGAAGGCGAGAAAATCGTCTACGACACGGTGAAACAGGTCGCCAATGCCGGTCGCGCCAATGGCAGCAGCGTCACCGCTCCACGTCCGCGCATCGACATGGTGATCCAGCCGAAGAAAAAAACCGACCAACAGAAGGCCCAGTAATGGCAACTCTGAAAGCCCAGCATTTGGCTAAAAGCTACAAGAGCCGCCAGGTGGTACGAGATGTCAGCCTGTCGATCGACAGCGGGCAAATCGTCGGCTTGCTCGGTCCTAACGGTGCGGGCAAGACCACGTGTTTCTACATGATTGTCGGCCTGGTCCAGGCCGATCAGGGTCGCGTGCTGATCGACGACCTCGACGTCAGCCATCAACCCATGCACGGTCGCGCACGTGCCGGTATCGGTTACTTGCCGCAGGAAGCTTCGATCTTTCGCAAGCTGTCGGTTGCCGACAACATCATGGCAATCCTCGAAACGCGCAAGGAGCTGGACAAGGCAGGTCGTCGCCAGGAACTGGAAAGCCTGCTGCAGGAATTCCACATCAACCACATCCGCGAAAACCTGGGCATGAGCCTGTCTGGGGGCGAACGCCGCCGGGTCGAAATTGCCCGCGCACTGGCCACTGCCCCCAAGTTCATCCTGCTCGATGAACCCTTTGCAGGCGTTGACCCCATTTCCGTAGGTGACATCAAGCAAATCATCCATCATCTGAAGGCCAAGGGTATTGGCGTGCTGATCACCGATCACAACGTCCGTGAAACCCTCGACATCTGCGAAACTGCGTATATCGTCAACGACGGTCAATTGATCGCTGAAGGTGATGCTGAAACGATTCTTGCCAACGAATTGGTGAGAGAAGTTTACCTCGGTCACGAGTTCCGCCTGTAATCGCAGGAATGGTGGAAACTCCTGGAGCGCTGACAAATAAAACATCCAACGACGTTTTATTCCACAAGCGCTCAGCCGTTTCCCGGGGCAACGGAAACTAATTAAGAACGCCCCTAGGCAAACACAGCGGTTTCAGGCATATAATTTGCTTATGTTTGGCGCTTCCGCGCCCTTGTAGTGGATGGCGCCATGTGCGCCGGCGAATAAGGTGTAAAGCCCCTGCCATGAAACCATCGCTAGTCCTGAGAATGGGCCAGCAGCTGACAATGACACCTCAGCTGCAACAAGCCATACGCCTGCTCCAATTGTCGACCCTGGACCTGCAACAGGAAATCCAGGAGGCCCTGGAATCCAATCCGATGCTCGAACGCCAGGAAGAAGGCGAAGACTTCGACAATTCGGACCCTATGGCCGACAACATCGAGCAAAAACCCAACAACGATATTCAGGAGCCTTCCTACCAGGAATCCGCCCCTACCGTGGACAACCTCGAGGAAGGCGAATGGAATGACCGCATTCCCAACGAGCTGCCTGTCGACACCGCCTGGGAAGACGTTTATCAGACCAGCGCCAGCAGCCTGCCAAGCAATGACGATGACGAGTGGGACTTCACCACCCGCACCTCTGCCGGTGAAAGCCTGCAGAGCCACTTGCTGTGGCAATTGAACCTTGTACCGATGTCCGACACTGACCGACTGATCGGTGTGACGCTCATCGACTGCATCAACAACCAGGGCTATCTCGACGAAACACTCGAAGAAATCCTCGAAGCGTTCGACCCGGAGCTGGACATCGAGCTCGATGAAATCGAAGCTGTCCTGCACCGCATCCAGCAATTCGAACCCGCCGGTATCGGTGCACGCAGCCTAGGCGAATGCCTGCTGCTGCAATTGCGTCAGCTGCCTGCCAAAACACCTTGGCTGAACGAAGCCAAGCGCCTGGTCACCGACTACATCGACCTGCTCGGCGCTCGCGACTACAGCCAGTTGATGCGTCGCATGAAGCTCAAGGAAGACGAGCTGCGCCAGGTCATCGAGCTGGTACAAAGCCTTAATCCGCGCCCGGGCTCACAAATCGAGTCCAGCGAAGCCGAGTACGTGGTACCTGACGTTATCGTGCGCAAAGATAACGAACGCTGGCTGGTGGAGCTCAACCAGGAGTCCGTGCCACGCTTGCGCGTCAACCCGCAATATGCCGGTTTCGTCCGCCGTGCCGACACCAGTGCCGACAACACGTTTATGCGCAATCAACTACAGGAAGCACGCTGGTTCATCAAAAGCCTGCAGAGCCGCAACGAAACCCTGATGAAAGTGGCGACCCAAATCGTCGAACATCAGCGCGGCTTCCTGGAGTACGGCGACGAGGCCATGAAGCCTTTGGTGCTGCATGACATTGCCGAAGCCGTAGGCATGCACGAATCCACGATCTCTCGGGTTACCACACAAAAATTCATGCATACCCCGCGCGGTATTTATGAGTTGAAGTACTTTTTCTCCAGCCATGTCAGCACTTCCGAAGGCGGCGAATGCTCGTCCACCGCGATCCGTGCCATCATCAAAAAACTGGTTGCCGCTGAAAATCAGAAAAAGCCGTTGAGTGACAGCAAGATCGCTGGTTTACTGGAGGCACAAGGTATTCAGGTCGCCCGTCGCACCGTCGCCAAGTATCGCGAATCCCTGGGAATCGCGCCTTCGAGCGAACGCAAGCGTTTGATGTAAGCCACGGGTTACAGCGTTTCAGTGGCAGGCTGCTCAGCCTGCCACTTTATGCAATGGCATCAAAAGGAGAAACTGTATGCAAGTCAACATCAGTGGACACCAACTGGAAGTCACCGAACCGCTGCGCGCTTACATCGGCGAAAAACTCGACCGACTGGAACGCCACTTCGACAAGATTACCAACGTACAGGTGACGATGGCGGTCGAAAAACTGAAACAGAAAATCGAAGCCACTCTGCATATCCATGGAGGGGAAGTCGTTGCCAATGCCGAGCATGACGACATGTATGCGGCAATTGACCTGCTCACTGACAAGCTTGATCGCCAACTGAAAAAGCATAAGGAAAAGACCCAAAGCCTGCTCCAGGGCGCGACCGGTCGTTAATACTCCCTACCCATGATTCGACTTGAAAATATCCTGACCCCCGGCCGTTCCCTCGTGAACGCGCCGGGCGGCAGTAAAAAGCGCGCACTCGAACAAATTGCCAACCTGATCAGTCGCGAAGTGCCTGATCTCGAAATGCAGGATGTTTTCGAGAGCCTTATTGCCCGTGAAAAACTCGGCTCCACCGGTTTTGGTAACGGAATTGCAATCCCCCATTGCCGCCTCAAGGGCTGCAAGTCGCCAGTCAGCGCCTTGCTGCACCTCGACGCCCCTATAGATTTCGACGCCATCGATGGCGCGCCGGTCGACCTGCTCTTCGTTTTGCTGGTACCTGAAGCGGCAACCGATGCACATCTGGAACTGCTCCGGCAGATCGCCAGCATGCTCGATCGTAAAGACGTGCGCGAGAAGCTGCGCGCCGCATCCAGCAACGAAGCGCTGTATCAGGTTGTTCTGGACGTACAGAACGGTCATTAATCATGCGCTTAGTTATTGTCAGCGGACGCTCCGGCTCCGGTAAAAGCACTGCCCTCGCCGTCCTTGAAGACAACGGTTTCTATTGCATCGACAACTTGCCTGCCGGCTTGTTGCCGGAGCTGGCGGAGCGTGCGCTGATTCACACCGAGCTGGCACAGCCGCTGGTGGCCGTATCGATTGATGCGCGAAACCTGCCGAGCCATTTATCGCGTTTTCCGCAATTGCTTGAAGAGGTGCGCAGTCGGCATATCCAGTGCGATGTGCTGTATCTGGATGCCGACGAAGAAACCTTGTTCAAGCGGTTCTCGGAAACCCGCAGACGTCACCCGCTGAGCAGTGCCAGCCGCTCTTTGGCCGAAGCGATCCGCGACGAGACGCAACTGCTGGGGCCGATTGTCGACCTTGCTGATCTCACCATCAACACCACCAACCTCAACCTGTATCAGTTGCGCGACACGATCAAGTTGCGCCTGCTGAACAAACCAGAAGCCGGTACTGCCTTTTTGGTGGAGTCGTTCGGCTTCAAGCGCGGGATGCCGGTGGACGCCGACCTGGTGTTTGATGTGCGGTGCCTGCCCAACCCGTATTGGAAACCCGAACTGCGAGAACAATCCGGGCTGGACCAGCCCGTCGTCGACTACCTGGCAGCCCAACCGGATGTCGAAGAGATGTTCCAGGACATCTCCAGCTATCTGCTCAAGTGGCTGCCGCGTTTTGCCGCCAGCAACCGCGCCTATGTCACCATTGGCATCGGCTGCACGGGCGGTCATCACCGCTCTGTCTACCTGACCGAACGACTCGGCAAGTGCCTGCAAAAAACTCTGAAGAACGTCCAGGTTCGCCACCGCGACCTTACTTGAAAGGATTTAACCCGCGATGCCTGCTCTGGAAATAGAAATCATCAACAAACTGGGCTTGCATGCTCGTGCATCCGCCAAGTTCGTGGGCATCGCCGGGAAATACCCCTGCCAGATCCAGGCAGGCCGCTCGCCGGAATCCATGGTCGACGGTAAGAGCATCATGGCAATGATGATGCTCGCTGCTGGCAAAGGGACTACCATTCATCTCAAGACTGAAGGTGAGCAAGAGCAGGAAGCGCTGGAAGCGCTGGTGACATTGATCAACAACTACTTCGATGAAGGCGAGTAATCACTGAAACGATCTCTGCAGGAGCGAGCTTGCTCGCGATGATCCCGTGCAGTGGCTGAATCGCAGTGATTTTGAAATCTGCTCGAGCAATCGAACGTCGTCCGATTGCCCGTGCAGGTTCAGATCATATAGCCGGCTTTCCCCTACCCCAATGCAGTGTCCATCACCATCATCAGACAGAACCCGACACACAACCCCAGACTGGCCAGCTTTTCGTGCCCGTTGCGACGCGACTCAGGGATGACCTCCTGAGTCACCACCAGCAACATAGCACCTGCCGCCAGGGCCAGGCCCAAGGGCAACAGCACCTGGGCAAGGTTTACCAGCCATGCGCACAGCACCGCAAACACAGGCTCAACCAGACCTGACGCCGCGCCCACCAGGAAGGCCCTCACCCGCGACATCCCTGCGCCCGCCAGAACCAACGCGATCACCAGCCCTTCCGGAACATCCTGAAGCGCAATCCCCATGGCCAGGCTATCGGCATCAGGCATGCCGCCACCCGCCGAAACCCCGACTGCCATACCTTCCGGAATGTTGTGCGCCACAATGGCAATCACGAACAACCAGATACGCGGGGCAATAACAGGTTCGCCCGGGCGACTGCTCAACCCTTGCGGTCCGGCCCCGGACACCTTGAGATCCACCAGGAACAGAAAAAACGCCCCCAGCTGGATACCCGCACTGACCAGCCCGCTTGAGGCCCAGGATGACAGCCCCAGATTTTCAGCGGCTGCAATGCCTGGAACGATCAACGAAAAGGCGGTGGCAGCCAGCATGACGCCCGCGCCGAAGCCCAGCAACGTATCGCTGACAGCCATCGGCATTTTGCGTATCACCAGCACCGGTACCGCCCCGAGTGCCGTTCCCAGCGCACAGAGCGCACCGCCCTGAAGCGCGCGCAACATCCGCGGCTCAAGATCCAGCCAGACCAGCCCCTTTGCAACCAACAAGGCCGTGCCCGCCAACAGCAAGAGCGAGCCCAGGGCATAACGAAACATCCGTACACCGCCGACCGCTAATATTTGCGTGCCCATAATCCGCCTGAATCCTTTTGAGTAGGCTTGGCTCAGGCCATCGCAGCCTGATAACGACGCGCCACTTCTGGCCAATTGATCACACTGTAGAACGCATTGATGTATTCGGGGCGACGATTTTGATAGCGCAGATAGTAGGCATGCTCCCACACATCCAACCCCAGAATCGGTGTATTACCGTTCATCAGAGGACTGTCCTGGTTGCCACTGCTTTCGATCACCAGTTTTTTTTGCGGAGTCACGCACAACCATGCCCAGCCGCTGCCAAAACGGGTCAAGGCCGCCTTGGTGAAGTTCTCCTTGAACGATTCCAGCCCACCCAGTTGCTCATCGATGGCCCTGGCCAATACGCCTTCAGGCTGCCCTCCGCCCGCAGGGCTCATGACCTCCCAAAACAGCGAATGGTTGGCATGCCCGCCACCTTGATTGATCACGGCGGCACGCAGTTGCTCGGGCAGCTGATGAACACTGGCGACCAGTTTCTCGACAGGCCATTGCGCCCACTCGGTGCCTTCGACAGCGGCATTGAGGTTATTGATATAGGTCTGATGATGCTTGGTGTAGTGAATTTCCATGGTCTGCGCATCGATATGCGGCTCAAGCGCGTCATAGGCATAAGGCAAGACTGGCAAGGTGTAAGTCATTTCAATGGACTCCCGGGTGATGGCCACTGACCGTTGAGAATTCGTGGCAGGACTGTGCCACGTTGCGTTTGAGCAAAAGACTGGTGCGCGGGTATTCGCCGTGCTCGCTGATGAAATTCAACAATTCAACATAGGTTTTGCTGCTCTGGCGCAGTGCTGCTTCACGCAATGCCGGCGCCAGTCGGGGGTTCTGAAGGGTCTGCAACAAACGCTGATGAATCGCACACAAGTACTCGACACTCTCCTCCGGCTGATTCAAGCGCAAGTGCAGATCCGCCAGGTTGTGATGGGAAATCACACACGCGGCGACGGCTTCATCGGCATCACTCCAGCGTTCGAACAGCACCTGCGCCAAAGCAAGCGCCTGCAAGTAATGTTCTCGCGCATCAACCAGCTCGCCCTCGGCGAAACAGCGATTGGCTCTTTCGATCGTGCGTTTCCAGTGTTCCATGTGCGCCTCCAAAGCAGTGTCGATGCGTTAAATACCGCCGGCTGTCAGCTTCTCGGGATCCAGCAGAACCTCAAGCTGGCTGCGTGGCAGGTCGGTGTATTCCTGGGCCACATCAATCACCGGGCGCCCTTGCTGATAGGCAGCCTTGGCAATTTCAGCGGCTTTTTGATAGCCAATGATCGGATTCAGCGCAGTCACCAGAATCGGATTGCGCGACAACGCCTCCTTGAGCTTTCCCTCGTTGACCTTGAAGCTGCTGATGGCTTTGTCGGCCAGCAGACGGCTGGCGTTGGCCAGCAACTCAATGCTGCTTAGCAGATTCTGGGCGATGACCGGCAGCATCACGTTCAACTCGAAGTTGCCCGACTGGCCGGCCACGGTAATGACCGCGTCATTACCGATAACCTGCGCTGCAACCATCGCCGTGGCTTCAGGAATCACCGGATTGACCTTGCCCGGCATGATGGAAGAGCCCGGCTGCAAGGCCTCGAGCTCGATTTCGCCCAGACCTGCCAACGGGCCGGAGTTCATCCAGCGCAGGTCGTTGGCGATCTTCATCAACGACACGGCCGTGGCCTTGAGCTGCCCCGAGACCGACACCGCGGTGTCCTGTGAACCAATCAAGGCAAACAGGTCTTTGCCAGGCGTGAAGATGACCCCGGTCAAGGTGCTGAGCTGCTGGCTGAACAACCCGGCAAACTGCGGGTGTGCATTGATACCGGTGCCCACCGCCGTGCCACCCTGGGCCAGCGATTGCAGCGCAGGCTGCAAGTCCTGCAAATGCCCGATGTTGGCCTTGAGTTGCTGCGCCCAGCCGTTGAGGACCTGGCTCATGCGCACGGGCATAGCGTCCATCAAGTGGGTGCGGCCAGTCTTGACGTAGACGTGCACCTGCCCGGCCTTGTGCTCGATCACCTGCACCAGGTGCGTCAAGGCCGGCAATAATTGTTCATGCAAGCCCAAGGCTGCACTCACATGAATAGTGGTCGGGATGATGTCGTTACTGCTTTGCCCGCAATTGACATGATCGTTGGGATTGACCAGCTCACCCAGTACACGCGTGGCCAGGGTGGCAATCACTTCATTAGCGTTCATGTTGGAACTGGTGCCGGAACCGGTCTGGAAAATATCCACCGGGAAGTGTTCCATGAAGTCGCCGGCCAGCAGAATCTGCGTAGCCTCTTCAATGGCCTGGCCCTGCGCCTCGCTGATTTGTCCCAGTTCCACGTTGGCCCTGGCAGCAGCTGCCTTGGCCAGGATCAGCGCGCGAATGAATTGACCAGGCATGCGTTGATGGCTGATCGGGAAGTTGATCACTGCACGCTGGGTTTGAGCGCCATACAGCGCTGCTTCAGGCACATGCAATTCGCCCATGCTGTCACGTTCGATACGAGTGTTACTCATCAGGAAATCCTTGCACCGGTTCTGTTAAACAAATCGAAGGATCGAGTTCGCATGTTGCCAACTGCCAGGCGAAGCTTTGCCAGCGTTTAAGTCGGCAGCCACAGAGCGCTTGGGTTTCGATGTCACGCAACGGACGCCAGGCATGATCCAGGCACGCGTTGCGCCATTGCCAGGGCAGTGCAATATCCGTTGCAGTGTCGAGCAACAGCCGAAAGGACGTTACGGCTATCGTCCAGGGAGAAGTCGCCGTATAGCAGGCAAGGTAGCCGCCTTCAGCCAGGTAATGCGCAATCAGGCGCGGCTCGTCCGGAACCATCGCGCAACGGATCTGGCGACTCATCCAGCGCCAGCTTTCCAGATACGGGTCTTCATGCAAGACAGAACTCATGACATAAGCTCGCTCGATAATGAGTCTCATTATTAGGCGATATTCGTTATCAACACAAGCCTGCTAAAGGCTACCCTCCTAACTCCCCCCTTCGGACGTTTGCCAGCCACAAAAAAAGGCGTATCACCCTTCAGGTGATACGCCTCGATTACCGCGCAGGGGTGTCAGCTGCCTGCGACCGTCATCCGCTCGATCAACACCGAACCCGTGCGGATATTGCTGCGCAGTTCAAGGTCATTCCCGACCGCGACGATCTGTTTGAACATGTCACGCATGTTGCCAGCGATCGTCACTTCCTGAACCGCGAACTGGATCTCGCCATTCTCGACCCAGAAGCCGGCAGCACCACGCGAATAATCGCCAGTGACCATGTTCAGGCCGCTGCCCATCAGCTCAGTGACAAACAGCCCGCGATCCATGCGGCGAATAAGTGCCGCCTGGTCTTCGTCGCCGTGGGTCACGAACAGGTTGTGCACACCGCCCGCGTTAGCGGTGCTTGGCATGCCCAGCTTGCGGCCGGAGTAGGTGCTGAGGATATAAGACACCAGCTCGCCGTCCTTGATGAACGGCTTGGCGTAGGTTGCCAGGCCATCGTTATCGAACGACGAGCTGCCCAGGGCGCGCATCAAGTGCGGGCGCTCGTCCAGCGTCAGCCATTGCGGGAAAATCTGCTGGCCCATGGAATCCAGCAGGAAGGACGACTTGCGGTACAGGTTGCCGCCCGAGATAGCCCCCAGGAAGCTGCCGAACAGACCGCCGGCCAACTCCGCCGAGAACAGCACCGGCACTTCACACGTAGGTACCGGACGGGCTCCCAAACGGCGGGCAGCGCGCTCCGCCGCACGCCGGCCGATGGTGGCGGCATCCATCAGCAGCTCACCCTGGCAGTTCACGTCATACCAGTAATCGCGCTGCATTTGCCCGCTGTCTTCAGCGATCATCACGCAGCTCAGACTGTGGCGAGTCGACGCCGAACCGCCGATAAATCCATTGCTGTTGCCATATACACGGCAACCCTGGTGAGTACTGAGCGTGGTGCCGTCGGCATTTTTGATCCGGCTATCTGCATCAAATGCAGCGGCCTCACAGGCCAGCGCCTGTTCAATGGCCTGCTCCGGGGTAATGTCCCACGTGTGGAAAACATCAAAATCTTTCAGATCACGAGCCATCAGGTCCGGATCAGCCAGACCCGAGCTTTCGTCTTCCGAGGTGTGCCTGGCAATCGCCAGCGCCGCAGCAACGGTTTCACGGATCGCATCGGGCCCCGTGGCTGACGTGCTGGCCGAGCCTTTGCGCTGGCCCACATAGAGGGTGATGCCAAAACCTTGATCGCGGTTGAATTCCACGGTCTCAACTTCTCGCTGACGCACCGAAGTCGACAACCCCTGCTCCAGCGACACCGCCACTTCACAAGCGCTGGCGCCCTGGCGCCTGGCTTCGGCGATGATTTGCTCGACCTGCTCCTGCAGTGCCGGCAGGGCCTGCGGGCCGACGCTTTCTACTGCACTCATGGTTTTCTCCACTCAAATTCTGTTTTCGGCAGGGCCGCCGAGCGACCGGGCCGGACAAGCGGCCCCCGACTGGTTATCATGGCGGCGTTTCTTTGCGGACTGCCACCATGGTTGATTCTTACGACGACGCCTTCGACGGCGAAAAAAGCAAATCGCAGGTCAAACGCGAGCTGCATGCTCTGGTTGATCTGGGCGAGCGTCTCACGACACTCAAGCCTGACTTGCTGAACAAAATGCCTTTGACCGACGCACTGCGCCGGGCGCTGGCAGATGCTCCAAAACACACGGCCAATATTGCGCGCAAGCGCCATATGATGTTCATCGGCAAGCTGATGCGCGATCAACCGCTTGACGAAATTCTTGCTTTGCTCGAACAAGTGGATGCCTCTTCTCGCCAATACAACGAACGTTTCCACGGCCTCGAACGCTGGCGTGACCGCCTGATCGAAGGCGATGACGATGTACTGGAAAAGTTTGTCGCCGAGTTCCCTGAAGCCGATCGCCAGCAATTGCGTTCGATCGTGCGTCAGGCAAAACACGAGCTGGCACACAACAAGGCACCGGCTTCAAGCCGCAAATTGTTCAAGTACATCCGAGGGCTGGACGAGACTCAACGCGGTCTGCGTTAAATCTCGTGCATGGACGGGATGCCTCGCATCCCGTCCGACCCTCATCACCCGCCCGTACCGCCTACAGTAATTGCATCTATCTTCAGCGTTGGCTGACCGACACCCACCGGTACCGACTGCCCATCCTTGCCACATGTGCCCACGCCGCTGTCCAGGGCCAGGTCGTTACCGACCATCGACACCTTGCTCATCGCCTCCGGCCCGTTGCCAATCAGGGTCGCACCCTTGACTGGACGCGTGATTTTGCCGTCCTCGATCAGGTAGGCCTCGCTGGTGGAAAACACAAACTTGCCGCTGGTGATGTCGACCTGCCCACCACCCAGATTGGCGCAGTAGATGCCTTTTTTCACCGACGCGATGATTTCTGCCGGATCACTTTGGCCGCCGAGCATGTAAGTGTTGGTCATGCGCGGCATCGGCAGGTGCGCATACGACTCGCGACGACCATTACCGGTACGGGCCACGCCCATCAGCCGTGCGTTGAGCTTGTCTTGCATATAGCCCTTGAGCACACCGTTCTCGATCAGAGTGGTGCACTCGGTTGGCGTGCCTTCATCATCCACACTCAACGAGCCTCGGCGACCGGCCAGCGTGCCGTCATCGACGATGGTGCAGAGTTTGGAAGCAACCATTTCGCCCATGCGACCGCTGTAGGCCGAACTGCCCTTGCGGTTGAAGTCGCCCTCCAGGCCGTGACCCACCGCTTCGTGCAATAACACACCGGACCAGCCCGAGCCCAGCACCACGGGCATGGTACCCGCCGGAGCCGGCACCGCTTCCAGGTTGACCAGCGCCTGACGCAGCGCCTCACGGGCATAGCCCATGGCACGGTCTTCGGCGAGGAAATAACGGTAGTCGGTACGCCCGCCTCCGCCATGTCCGCCGCGCTCGCGACGACCATTCTGCTCAACGATCACACTGACGTTGAAACGCACCAACGGCCGAACATCCGCCGCCAGGCCGCCGTCGGTGGAGGCCACCAGAATCCGCTCCCAAACGCCGGCCATGCTCACGGTGACCTGCTGGATGCGCGGGTCGAGTGCACGGGTTGCAGCATCTACGCGCTTGAGCAGCTCTACTTTTTCCGCGCGGCTGATCACTTCCAGAGGGTTATCCGGCGCATACAACTGGGCCACGTCCTGGGTGGTGAACGCCTGGACCGTGCCGTGTTGCCCGGCACGGGAGATCGAGCGGGCCGCACGGGCTGCCAGGCCCAGCGCATCTAACGTGATGGCATTGCTGTAGGCGAAACCGGTTTTCTCGCCGGATTGGGCACGTACACCCACACCCTGATCGAGGTTGAAGCTGCCTTCTTTGACGATGCCATCTTCCAGTGCCCAGGATTCAGAAATCTGGCCCTGAAAGTACAAATCGGCGGCATCGATCCCGGGGCCGGCCAGATCGCCCAATACTGATTGCAGGCTTTCGAGGGTGACACCACCCGGTGCCAACAGGTGTTCGCTGACTGAGGTCAACAACTCGCTCATATTCACTCCGTCTTGGCCCCTGCCTCAGCATCTTTGAGTGCTGAACCCACGGGCCTGAAAATTAGTCCTGCGTTGCAGGTCGCTGCGCGCCCTGCGAAAAAAAGCGCCGATGACTTACCACCGGCATGCGAGCTCTGATGGCCGCCTGTTCAACTGCGTCACGCTCGGCCAGCAACACACCCTCGCCTTGTGCCTGCCCGGCCAGTATCCGGCCCCAAGGGTCGATGATAGCGGCGTGGCCCCAGGTTTCGCGCGGCCCCGGATGAACACCGCCCTGGGCTGCAGCCAACAGGTAACACTGGGTTTCGATGGCACGTGCACGGATCAGCACCTCCCAATGCGCCGCCCCGGTCACGGCTGTAAACGCCGAAGGTGCGGTAATCAACTCGGCTCCGGCGGCCCGCAACTCACTGTACAGCTCAGGGAAGCGCAGGTCATAGCATACGGTCAGGCCCAGCTTGCCGACTGGTGTATCAGCGACCACCACCTGCTCACCTTGAGCATAGTCATCCGATTCCCGGTAACGGCCACGATTATCGGCCACATCCACGTCGAACAAGTGCAGCTTGTCATAACGGGCAACGCATTCCCCGTCGGCGTTGACCAGCAAAGAACAGGCGTTGGCCCTGGCCATGGGCTGATCAACCGGCGGCAGCGGTAATGTGCCCGCGACTATCCATAACTTGAGGTCGCGGGCTGTCTGTTTCAACCACGGCAGGATCGGACCTTCGCCCAATGCTTCGGCCCGGCCTATATCGGCGATATCACGCCGTCCCATGGCAGCGAAGTTTTCAGGCAGCACGGCCAGCTGTGCGCCGCCCTGCGCAGCCTCTTCAAGCAAGCGCCGCGCCTGCCTCAGGTTGGCCAGCACATCGCTCTGGCTGACCATTTGAATCACTGCGAGAGACATGACGCACTCCTCAAAAGACCGGGCTTATTTTTTTTCGAAAGGCTTGTCGAAGGTGATCTTCGGATTGGTCCATGGGCCTTGAATGCTGTATTGCACGCTGGCAAAACGTGAGACCTGATCACCAATCAGCTTGTTCAGCAAAAACAGTGCGCCACCCACTGCAGGCGCGCCCACCAGCAATGCCGCAATCGGCAGGTTATTGGTGACCGGCAAGGTCACCAACAGTTTGGCATTTACCTGGTCAGTGAGCATGTTCAACGTACCGTTGAGTTCCAGGTTGGTAGACGGCCCGGTCATTACAATCGGCTTACCGGTGCGATACACACCGCTGCTGGCATTGAGCACACCCTTGACCCGGTCATAACTGAGGCCTTTGCCAAACAAGTCCGAGAAGTCCAGACGCAGGCGCCGACCAATCGAGTTGAAGTTCAGCAAACCAAAAATACGCAAGACCTGGGCACTGCCATCGACTTCAACGAACTGACCTTTGCGCAAGGTGGCATCCAGCGTACCGGAAAAGCGCTTGAGACCGATCCAGGCGGGCGAACCAGGCCAGTTACCGTCGACGTCCAGGTGAAAGTTTTCACTGGTCACGCTGGGTGCAAAGCCCCAGTTTTTAAGCACATTGGCCAGATTGCCTCCGCCAAGACGTCCCTGGTACCAGCTTCGGCTGTTGCCCGCGACACCTTCCCAGCCTCCGGCCCCCTCCAGCAGCAAGCCCTTGAGCCCCAGATTAAGACTGTTGAGGCTGATGCCGCGACTGGTCGGGCGCACTTTGAGCGACCAGGCTCCCAGCAGATCCGGGCCCTGATAGAGCTGGCGAACAATGATGTCCAGCGCAGGAATCTTGCGAGGATCAACCGACGCCAGCGGATCAGGCGCATTCTCGTCCGCCACGGCCTTGGGGTCAGGCGCTGGCAGGCGAATGCTTTGCATGGTGACCACGATCGGGGCGTTTTTGGCATCCGGCAGGGTCACGGCCCCTACGGCTTGCTGGCTGTCAATTTGCAGTGCGAAGGACGCCGCATTGCGCTTCATCACCAAATGCACCTTATCCAGCTGAGTCCCAAATGCAATCAACTTGCCCACCCTGAAGTCTGCGCTGCTGAGCAATTGCTTGGCGCTGCTGCCCGGATCGTTGCCAGCATAACGCTCAACCAGCGCTTGCCACGGGGCAACATCCAGCTCGGACATCGTGCCGCGAATCCGCAAGCCCTTCCTGGCAGGCAGTAACGGCTCGCCTTCACCCAGCAGCAGTTCGCCACGTCCCTCCTCGAACTTGCCGTTGGGTGCAGCAAACGTAAGGTTGGCCAAGTCACCATAATCAAACCAGTAACGACGTTCGGCGCCCTGAAGCGTCATGCGAAATACGCTGTTGCGGCTTTGGTTGGCCGCCAGACCAAAAGGCGCGGGCAAGTCGATCACCGCCCCCTTGAGGTCAGAACTGACCCGCAATTGGCTGTCAGCCCCGTCCAGCGTTAGTTGCAATTGATAAGGCAAGTCACCCGTTACCGGTATCGGCTGGTTGAACTTGAGCCAGTCAGTCAGTCTTTTAACCCCGACATGACCGTTGGCCACCATACGGGTACTGATTTTTCCGGGCTTGCCGTCGGCAAAGATCTGCGCCGTGACGGGACGATCAAACGCTCGGGCGCTGATAGCCTTGCCACTCAACCCTTTGGTGCTGTCAAAACGAAAGTCGCCCTTGAGTTGCGTCAGTTCAAGTTCAGGCTCGCTGATTTTCAAACGCGCCTTGTCGGTGCTGAAGTCGACTCCGATCTTCGGCTCTGCGCCTTTGCCAAGCGGGATATCCAGGTCGACCCGCCCCTTGAGTGAGCCTTCTCCTTGCCAGCCAGCGAATGTGGACGCAGTACCGATCGGTGCTTCCTGGAGGATTTTCAGACCGTCACCGAGCTTCCCGTCAAAGTTGCCGTCCAGAAACAGATGACTCACTTTGCCATTCGGTACATGGGGGATATTCACCGCAACGTTACGCACCTGAGTGTCGAGAAGCTGGCCTTTACTGGCCATGATTCTTATACCGCTGTCCTCGATAAACACATCACCCGAAACGTTACGCACATGAGGCCAACCCGGCTGGAACGCCAGCTCGGCGACATGAACCTTGAAGAACAGGCTGATCGAACGCGCCTCGGGCGTAACGTCGTGGCTCAATGAGCCTTGGTACTGGAAAAAACCTTCTTCAACATCACCCTTGATGATCGCGGTGCTCAGCCATTCCGTCAGTGCAGGGCTCAACATTTCAGGCAAATATTTGGTGGTGTAGCGACCGTCGCCATCGGTCAGCCCCACCCGCAGGTCCATGTAGTCTTCCTGGGCGGAATCAAAATAGAGGCGGATCAGAAAATCGGCGGCAATCTTGCCTTCATCACCCAGTACTTTTATGTAAGGGGCAACCAGGGTGAAACTGTCTTTGTCCAGGGTCCAGGTGAGCAAGGCATTGGCTTGCTGATACTGCCAGGCCTTGGCAAAGATCGGGTCCAGATGCAGCGAGAAATCCTTGCTGTCGAGCCGCAACTCGCCTTTGCCCAGATCACCGCTGATCAAGCCACTGACATTGCGGGCTGCGGGCGCTCCGTGGCTTGCATTGAACCCCACCTGCTGCAAATTGGCCGCAAAGCTGAGCCGCTGATCGTCCTTCGCGTCTGGCCGGTAATCGACCAGCACATTGCGCAAGGTCCCCGTGACTTTCAGTTGATCGACCACCCTTGCCACGCCATCGGACAACGGCGCCAGCGAGTCAAGCAGCGGTGTGATCGGGGTCAGGTCGAGGCGATCGGCCTGCAGATGCCAACGCGCAGGCTCCTTGTCGGTCGCGGCGAATTGCTGCAGCTGCATCCGTGTTTCCCAGCGGGTCTCACCGAAGTTCATCGCCAGGGAGTCAAGTACGACCTTGAAGCCTTGTTCACCACGCTCCACCCAGGCGCGCAACGCCAGGTTTTCGACCGCTTCGGGTTTTCGTTCGGCATAAGCGCCCCGTACTTTGGGCGCATTCAGACGGGCCACGGCACTCTGCACAGTGCCTTTGCTCCAGTTGAACCAGATTTCACCGCCCGCTTTTAGCTCAGACACTGTCCACGGCTTGATCAGGGTCTCCGGAAGCCATTTGGCCCAGTCACTTTGCGGCAGGCTGACATACGCCTGGGCTGCGCCATCCCGCCAGCGGCTGGCCTGGACCTGGGTTTTCAGGCTCATCGCCATGGGCTGGCCATCGGGGAGGGTCAAACGTGCATCGAGACGTTGATGAGAAGGCCCCACGTCGAGCGTCAGCCCAACATACGTCAGGGTCAACGGCGCTTGCTTGAAAGGTTCAAGGGTGATCTGACTGTCGAGCACGGAGAGGCGCGCAACACGCTGCAGTTGATTCAGCAGTTGCTCGGGATCGAGCGGTTTATCGTCTTGCATCGGCAAGCCTTCGAGCGTCCAGTGCCCCTCCTGGTCCTGGCGCAGGCTCAGTTGCACACCATTGAGCTGCACATGAGCAATGCGAATATCGCGATTCAACAAGCTTGCCCACACATCAGGCACCAACTGCACTTCGTCAAGGCGCAGGGCCGTGTTGCCCTCGCCCACCATCACATCGTGCGCCAGCAACACCGGTGACATCCCGCTCCAGCGACCCTCCAGGCTGCCGATGGTCATCGGCATGCCCAGGGCTTCCCGGGCCTTGGTCTGCACTTCTGCACGGTATTCAGCCACAAGCGGGGTCAGTTCGCGCCCCAGGCTGACGTACAACGCTGTCAACACCAAAACCAGGGCGCACAGACCCAGTCCCCAACGAGTCAGCGCGGCAAAAAAGCGGGTCAGACGCTCCATGTCAGTCGGCCTCTTCATTCATGATCGAGGGAGCCAAATCCAGCTCCTGTGCAACACTGCAGAACGCTCGATACTTCAGAGCAGCACCACGTCGTATTGTTCCTGGGAATACATGGTTTCAACCTGGAACCGAATGGTACGCCCGATAAATCCTTCCAGCTCCGCGACATTGCCCGACTCTTCGTCCAGCAAACGGTCGACCACTTTCTGGTTGGCCAGAACCCGGTAACCCACCGCCTGATAAGCGCGGGCCTCGCGGAGGATTTCACGGAATATTTCATAGCAGATGGTTTCCGGGGTTTTCAACTTGCCCCGTCCCTGACAACACACACAGGGTTCGCACAGCACTTGCTCCAGACTCTCACGGGTACGCTTGCGGGTCATTTGTACCAGGCCCAACTCGGTAATCCCGATGATGTTGGTCTTGGCATGGTCACGTTCGAGCTGTTTTTCGAGGGTGCGCAAGACCTGGCGCTGATGCTCTTCATCTTCCATGTCGATGAAGTCGATAATGATGATCCCGCCCAGGTTGCGCAGGCGCAGTTGCCGGGCGATGGCGGTGGCGGCCTCGAGGTTGGTCTTGAAAATGGTCTCTTCAAGATTGCGATGACCCACGAACGCGCCGGTGTTGACATCGATCGTGGTCATGGCTTCTGCCGGATCGACCACCAGGTAACCACCGGACTTGAGCGGAACCTTGCGATCCAGGGCTTTCTGGATTTCATCTTCGACCCCGTACAGGTCAAAAATGGGCCGCTCACCCGGGTAATGTTCCAGACGGTCAGCGATTTCAGGCATCAGTTCGGCCACAAATTGAGTGGTCTTCTGGAATGTTTCACGCGAGTCGATGCGGATTTTCTCGATTTTAGGGCCGACCAGATCACGCAATGTGCGCAAAGCCAGCCCCAAGTCTTCATAAATCACACTTGGCGCACCAACGGTTTTGATCTGTGTACCGATCTGCTCCCACAAGCGACGCAAGTAACGAATGTCCATCAGGATTTCATCCGCCCCGGCTCCTTCGGCCGCCGTCCGCAATATAAAACCACCGGCTTCTTTAATGCCTTCCTGGGCAACGCAATCACTGACCACCTGCTTCAGGCGCTCACGCTCGGCCTCGTCTTCGATTTTCAGCGAAATGCCCACATGCGCGGTACGCGGCATGTACACCAGATAACGCGAAGGAATCGACAGCTGGGTGGTCAGGCGTGCGCCCTTGGACGCGATCGGGTCCTTGGTGACCTGCACCACAAGGCTCTGGCCTTCATGCACCAGCGCGCTGATGCTTTCGACAGCCTGACCTTCACGCAGGGAAATCTCGGATGCGTGGATAAAGGCAGCGCGATCCAGGCCAATATCGACAAATGCGGCCTGCATGCCGGGCAAAACCCGGACGATCTTGCCTTTGTAAATATTGCCAACAATGCCACGGCGCTGGGTACGCTCGACATGCACCTCTTGCAGAACACCGTTCTCTACCACCGCCACGCGCGATTCCATCGGCGTGATGTTGATCAGGATCTCTTCACTCATGGCTGGGTCTCGTTCAGGCGTCATCACATTAGTGCCACGTCACGTAGGTGCGGTATTCAGCGCACGGTAAGGTTTTGCCAACAGGGTATGCCGAAACGCCCAAGGAGTTCTGCGGTTTCGCACACGGGCAACCCTACAACGGCCGAATAACTGCCATTGAGGCCTGATACAAACACCGCCGCCAACCCCTGGACAGCATAGCCGCCAGCTTTATCCTGGGGTTCACCGCTGGCCCAGTACAGGCTGGCTTCTTGTTTGCTGATGTTTCGAAATCTGACATAGCTGCGTACCACGCGGGTTTCGCAGCGGCCCTCGTCAAGAATCGCGATCGCCGTCAAAACCTCATGCTCACGCCCGGACAAAGCCATGAGCATGGCCGACGCATCGGCCTCATCAATCGGTTTGCCGAGAATTCGCTCGTTGAGCACCACGGCCGTGTCGGCCCCGAGCACGCAGAAGGCACTAACGGGCGGCGACATCAGCAATTGCTCACGGCCAGCCCGGGCCTTTTCGCGCGCCAGACGCTCGACATAGGCCACAGGAGACTCATTGGGGAGAGGGGTTTCATCAATGGCAGCACTTACCGTGCTGAACGGCACGCCGATTTGAGTGAGTAACTCGCGTCGGCGCGGTGAGCCGGAAGCCAGATAAAGCAAGGTCATCAAGACATCTCCCTGTCGAAGTGCGGAAACCAGGAAATGGCTCGCGATCCCGTTAATT
The DNA here is from genome assembly GCF_900475285.1 of Pseudomonas taetrolens. Lineage (NCBI taxonomy): Bacteria > Pseudomonadati > Pseudomonadota > Gammaproteobacteria > Pseudomonadales > Pseudomonadaceae > Pseudomonas > Pseudomonas taetrolens. The sequence goes on from NZ_LS483370.1 coordinate 3,893,883, forward strand.
GATTTTGAAGCGTCGGCACAACCCGCGAAGCCCGTAACTGACCCAAGGCCAAAGCAAGGCACTGACCAGCGCCGGCAATACCAGCGCCAGGGTTGGCTGCCGATTCCCGGTCAAGGCACTGAGCCATAACTGAACCAGTTGAGCCAGCCCGAATACAACCAGAATGACCAGACTTTGCTGCCACATGGGGAACATCCGGATACGCTGCTGCAATGACAGGATCAGGAACGTGATGAGCGTCAGGATGAGCGCATTCTGCCCCAGCAACGTGCCGTAGAGAACGTCTTCGGCCAGCCCGAGGCAAAACGCGGTAACCATGCCCACCTTGTGCGGCATGTATAACACCCAAAAAGCCAGCAACAGGGCCAGCCAGAGAGGGCGCAGGATCTCCATGAACTGCGGCATCGGCGAAATACTGAGCAACAGGCCGACAGCAAAGGTCAGCCAGATGATCCAGCCGTTACGCGAACGGGTACTCGTCATTATTGCCTCTCCTGAATAGTAGCCGGCACAGCGGCTGGCGGATTGGCAGTTGCAGGGGCTGGCACTGGAGCAGGTGTTTTCACGGGAGTGGCGTTCGTCGCTGCCGAGGCTGGCGGGGACACCGGCGCAGGCGCTGGTGGCGCAGTGACAGGTGCTGGCTGCACGGCTGCTGCCGCGGGTGCGCCTGGAACGACTTCAGCGCCTTGCTCGGCTTCTTGCGCCTGGGCCGCATCATTGGCGCGCTCTTCCGGCGTCCGGCTGTCACTGAATACCAGCAGTAAATAGCGGCTGCGATTCAAGGCCGCAGTCGGGACGGCACGGACTATTGCAAATGGCTGCCCCGAGTCGTGAATCACTTCCTTGACCGTTGCCACAGGATAACCGGCCGGGAAACGCTGACCGAGGCCCGAACTGACCAGCAGGTCGCCCTCTTTGACGTCCGCCGTGTCCGCCACGTGGCGCAACTCCAGACGCTCGGGATTGCCCGTACCACTGGCGATGGCCCGCAAGCCATTGCGATTCACCTGCACCGGAATGCTGTGAGTGGTATCGGTGAGCAACAGAACACGAGAGGTGTAAGGCATCAATTCGACGACCTGCCCCATCAACCCGCGCGCATCGAGAACCGGTTGACCGAGCACGACACCGTCACGCTCACCCTTGTTGATGATGATGCGATGGGTGAAGGGATTGGGGTCCATGCCGATCAGTTCGGCCACTTCAACTTTTTCGCTGACCAGCGCAGAAGAGTTCAGCAACTCGCGCAGACGAACGTTCTGCTCGGTCAGCGCCGCCAGTTTTTGCAGGCGACCTTGAAGCAGAAGGTTTTCCGTCTGGAGTTTTTCGTTTTCAGCGACCAATTCAGTGCGGCTGCCGAACTGACTGGCCACGCCTTGCCACAAGCGTTGCGGCAGATCGGTGATCCAGTAGGACTGCATCAGTACCAGTGACATTTGGCTGCGCACGGGCTTGAGCAACGTGAAACGGGCATCGACGACCATCAGCGCAACCGACAGCACGACCAGCACTAACAAGCGCACGCCCAATGAGGGGCCTTTGGTGAAGAGCGGTTTAATAGGCCGCTCCTCCAGGGCAAGTGTTCAATTTATTCATACGGCTTCAGGCGGCCTGGATGAAGATTGACAGAAGATAAACGCCAAAAGGCAGCACTGCAAAGTGCTACCTTTTGGTGATAACCATAGGAAGTGCACCAAGCGATCTTATTCGCTGGAAAGCAGGTCCATCGTATGTTTATCCATCATTTCCAGCGCACGACCACCGCCACGCGCCACGCAGGTCAGCGGGTCTTCGGCAACGATCACCGGCAAGCCGGTTTCCTGGGCCAGCAGCTTGTCGAGGTCACGCAGCAAGGCGCCACCACCGGTCAGGACCAGACCACGCTCGGCGATGTCCGACGCCAACTCTGGCGGAGACTGCTCCAGTGCGCTTTTCACTGCCTGAACGATGGTTGCCAGCGACTCTTGCAGAGCTTCCAGCACTTCATTGGAGTTCAGGGTGAACGCTCGAGGAACGCCTTCGGCAAGGTTACGGCCGCGGACGTCGACTTCACGTACTTCGCCGCCCGGGTAAGCAGTACCGATTTCCTGCTTGATGCGCTCGGCCGTCGACTCACCGATCAGGCTGCCGTAGTTGCGGCGTACATAGGTGATGATCGCTTCGTCGAAGCGGTCGCCGCCAACCCGTACGGACTCGGCGTAAACCACACCATTCAGGGAGATCAGCGCGATTTCAGTGGTACCGCCACCGATATCGACAACCATCGAGCCCCGTGCTTCCTCGACCGGCAAGCCGGCACCGATGGCTGCAGCCATCGGCTCTTCGATCAGGAACACTTCACGGGCACCAGCACCGAGGGCCGACTCACGAATGGCGCGGCGCTCTACCTGGGTCGATTTGCAAGGTACGCATATCAGCACCCGAGGGCTTGGCTGCAGAAAGCTGTTTTCGTGCACTTTGTTAATAAAGTACTGAAGCATTTTTTCGCAAACGCTGAAGTCGGCGATCACACCGTCCTTCATCGGACGAATGGCTGCAATGTTGCCCGGTGTACGGCCCAGCATGCGCTTTGCCTCGGTGCCAACGGCAACGACACTTTTCTGGTTACCGTGCGTCCGAATAGCCACAACCGAAGGCTCATTCAGGACAATACCGCGCTCACGCACGTAAATAAGGGTGTTGGCAGTGCCCAGGTCGATGGAAAGATCGCTGGAAAACATGCCACGCAGTTTCTTGAACATGGGAAAGGGACCCTAGGCAACGCGTGGGTAAAAAAGTGCGGCAAACTCTAACAACGACAGGGATTTTGGGCAAGGCGCCAATATGTTAAATTAGCAGCTTTTCAGAGCACCAACCCCCACAATCGCGGCCATATGACCGTAGAAATGCGGTAGTGTTCCGACAATCTAACACACGGATAGCATCCGTCCTGTTTTCCACTGGAGAATCCCATGGCGCTTGAACGCTCCGACGTGGAAAAAATCGCTCATTTAGCCCGCCTGGGTCTCAATGATGCTGATCTTCCGCGCACTACCGAAGCCCTTAATAGCATTCTGGGGCTGATTGACCAAATGCAGGCCGTCGACACCTCCGGCATCGAACCTCTGGCCCACCCTCTGGAGGCCAGCCAGCGCCTGCGCGCAGACGTCGTGACTGAAAGCAATCATCGCGAGGCTTATCAGTCCATCGCTCCAGCGGTCGAGAACGGCCTCTATCTGGTTCCGAAAGTCATCGAGTAAAGGGAAAGAGCCTGCATGCATCAATTGACTCTGGCCGAGATCGCTCGCGGACTCGCCGAAAAAAAGTTTTCCTCCGAAGAGCTGACCAAGGCCTTGCTGGCGCGTATCGCCCGGCTTGATCCTCAGATCAACAGCTTCATCACCCTTACCGAAGACCTCGCCCTCGAGCAGGCCAAGGCCGCCGACGCACGTCGCGCCAATGGTGAAAGCGGCGCCCTGCTGGGCGCGCCGATCGGTCACAAGGACCTGTTCTGCACGCTGGGCGTGCGCACCAGCTGCGGCTCGAAGATGCTCGACAACTTCAAGGCCCCATACGACGCCACCGTGGTCTCCAAACTGGCGGCTGCAGGCGCGGTAAGCCTGGGCAAGACCAACATGGACGAGTTCGCCATGGGCTCGGCCAACGAGTCGAGTTACTACGGTGCGGTCAAAAACCCGTGGAACCTAGAGCACGTACCGGGCGGTTCATCCGGCGGTTCGGCTGCAGCCGTTGCTGCCCGCCTGCTGCCTGCGGCAACCGGCACCGATACTGGCGGCTCGATCCGCCAACCGGCCGCGCTGACCAACCTTACCGGTCTCAAGCCGACGTACGGTCGTGTTTCGCGCTGGGGCATGATTGCCTACGCCTCCAGTCTCGATCAGGGCGGCCCGTTGGCACGCACCGCCGAAGACTGCGCCATCCTGCTGCAAGGCATGGCCGGCTTCGATCCTCAAGACTCCACCAGCATTGACGAACCCGTGCCGGACTACAGCGCCAACCTCAATGGTTCGCTGCAAGGCCTGCGCATTGGCGTGCCAAAGGAGTACTTCAGCGAAGGTCTCGACCCGCGTATCGCCGAGCTGATTCACAACAGCATCAAAGAGCTCGAAAAGCTCGGTGCCGTGATCAAGCCCATCAGTCTGCCGAATATGCAGCACGCGATTCCCGCGTACTACGTGATCGCACCAGCCGAGGCCTCTTCCAACCTGTCGCGTTTTGACGGTGTACGCTTCGGTCATCGCTGCGATGACCCGAAAGACCTCACCGACCTGTACAAGCGCTCGCGCGCCGAAGGCTTTGGCCCGGAAGTACAGCGCCGGATCCTGGTCGGTGCCTATGCCCTCTCGGCAGGCTACTACGATGCTTACTACCTGCAGGCGCAAAAAATCCGTCGCCTGATCAAAAACGACTTCATGACTGCCTTTAATGAAGTCGACATCATCCTCGGCCCAACCACGCCTAACCCGGCTTGGAAACTCGGCGCTAAAAACAGCGACCCGGTTTCTGCGTATCTGGAAGACGTGTACACCATTACCGCCAACCTCGCGGGCCTGCCAGGCCTGTCGATGCCTGCCGGTTTTGTCGATGGCTTGCCGGTGGGCGTGCAGTTGCTTGCGCCGTACTTCCAGGAAGGTCGCTTGCTCAACGTCGCGCATCAATACCAGCTCAATACCGACTGGCATTTGCGCTCACCTGCCGGCTTCTGAGGAGAAACACATGCAATGGGAAGTTGTGATCGGGCTGGAAATTCACTCCCAGCTCGCCACCCAATCAAAGATTTTCTCGGGCAGCGCCACCACATTCGGCTCTGAACCGAACACCCAGGCCAGCCTGGTTGACCTGGGCATGCCTGGCGTTCTGCCGGTGCTCAATGAAGAAGCCGTGCGCATGGCCGTCATGTTCGGTCTGGCCGTTGACGCTGAAATCGTCCAGCACAACGTGTTCGCCCGCAAGAACTACTTCTACCCGGACCTGCCTAAGGGCTACCAGATCAGCCAGATGGAACTGCCGATCGTCGGCAAGGGCCACCTGGACATCACGCTTGAAGACGGCACCGTCAAACGTGTCGGCATCACCCGTGCGCACCTGGAAGAAGACGCCGGCAAAAGTCTGCACGAAGACTTCAGCGGTGCCACAGGTATCGACTTGAACCGTGCTGGTACTCCGCTGCTCGAAATCGTGTCCGAGCCCGACATGCGCAGCGCCAAGGAGGCGGTAGCCTACGTCAAGGCAATGCACGCGCTGGTGCGCTATCTGGGCATCTGTGACGGCAACATGGCCGAAGGCTCGCTGCGTTGCGACTGCAACGTGTCGATCCGCCCGGTCGGCCAGGCCGAGTTCGGTACCCGCTGCGAGATCAAGAACGTCAACTCGTTCCGCTTCATCGAGAAGGCGATCAACAGTGAAGTACAGCGTCAGATCGAACTGATCGAAGACGGCGGCAAGGTCATTCAGCAGACCCGCCTGTATGACCCGAACAAAGACGAAACACGCGCCATGCGCAGCAAGGAAGAAGCGAACGACTACCGCTACTTCCCTGATCCGGACCTGCTGCCAGTGGTGATCGAAGACTCGTTCATCAATGACGTGCGCGCCACCCTGCCGGAACTGCCACCGCAAAAGCGCGAGCGCTTCCAGTCGCAGTTCGGCCTGTCCGCCTATGACGCCAGCGTGCTGGCCTCGAGCCGTGAGCAAGCGGATTATTTCGAAAAAGTGGTCAGCATCAGCGGCGACGCCAAACTGGCCGCCAACTGGGTCATGGTTGAACTGGGCAGCCTGCTCAACAAACAAGGCCTGGATATCGACCAGTCGCCGGTCAGCGCCGAACTGCTGGGCGGCATGCTGCTGCGCATCAAGGACAACACCATCTCCGGCAAAATTGCCAAGGTCGTGTTTGAAGCCATGGCCAATGGCGAAGGCAGCGCAGACGCCGTCATCGAAACCCGCGGCCTCAAGCAAGTGACCGACAGCGGCGCCATCGAAAAGGTGCTGGATGAAGTGCTGGCTGCCAACGCTGAGCAAGTCGAGCAATACCGCGCAGCAGACGAAGCCAAGCGCGGCAAGATGTTCGGCTTCTTTGTCGGCCAGGCGATGAAAGCATCCAAAGGCAAAGCGAACCCGCAACAAGTCAACGAGCTGCTGAAAAGCAAGCTCGAAGGCTAAACGCAACACGTGTAGCCGCTGCCCGGGGCAGCGGTTACAGGGTTTCAACTTACACGCAACTAAAGGACTCCCCCATGAAGCGGCTACTCGGCGTGTGCGCCCTGCTCAGCTTGCTCACCGGCTGTGCCAGTCATGACGTAGACCCTCGCGGCTATGACAAAACCGGCACTGCCTCTTATTACGGCGCTCGTCACCATGGCAAACGTACTGCCAGCGGCGAACCTTTCAACCAGAATGCACTCACCGCTGCTCACCCACGTCTGCCGTTCGGTACCCGGCTACTGGTGACCAATCTCAGCAACAAAAAATCCGTTGTGGTCCGCGTTAATGACCGCGGCCCCTACACCCGCGGCCGAATTATTGATGTTTCGCGCAAGGCCGCCCAGCAGTTGAGTATGCTGCGCAGTGGTACAGCCAAAGTCCGGGTTCAGGGCTTGAGTGACTAATCGAGGGAGTTGCCGACATCTTGGGCTTAAGCACGCTATCACCCTGGAACCTGCTGCAACTGCTTTGCGGCCTGGCGCTGCTGATTGCCGGCGCAGGACTGCTGGTGCGATGCGCCGTGCACATGGCCGCCAGGATGAATGTTCGCCCGCTATTGATCGGTTTGACGATCGTCGCCCTGGGCAGCAGCGCGCCACAAGTCACGGTCAGCCTGCAGGCAGCACTCAATGACACCCCTGACATTGCCGTCGGCAGTGTCATCGGCAGCAATATCTTCAATGTGCTGGTCATACTCGGGCTTTCGGCGCTGATCATTCCCCTGCGCGTGTCCCGCCAACTGGTGCGCCTGGACATCCCCCTGATGATCATCGCCAGCGGACTGGTCTTTGCCCTGGCACTGAACAAGCAGCTCGACCGCCTGGATGGCCTCGTCTTGCTGGGCGGGCTGCTGGTCTACCTCGGCCTGTTGCTGCGCCAGTCACGACACAGCGGGCATCATCACGCCAACCACGACCTGCGCCATGCCACGTGGCAGCGCAACGTCCTGCTGATGCTTTGCGCATTGGTGATGCTGGGCCTTGCCGGGCACCTGCTGCTGGATGCCGCTCTGGACATAGCGTCTGACCTCGGGCTGTCAGAGCGCATCATCGGCCTGACCATCGTTGCCGTCAGCACCTCGCTCCCGCCACTGGCAACCTCCCTGATCGCCGCCTTTCGCGGCCAGCGCGAAATTGCCGTCGGCAACGTGATCGGCACTAACGTCTTCAACCTGCTGGGCGTGCTCGGGCTGACCGCCCTGGTGTCTCCAGCCCCCTTGTCCGTATCACCCAATGCCCTGGTCTTTGACTTGCCGGTGATGCTGGGCGTAGCCGTACTGTGTCTGCCGGTGTTCTACAGCGACTATCGCGTGACCCGCGCCGAAGGCCTGATGTTTTTGGGCCTGTACCTGGCCTACGGACTGCACGTGATGTCCTTCACAACCGGCATGCCTTTGGCTGGCAAGCTCGAACACTGGATGCTGTTTTTTATCCTGCCAGCGCTGCTGGCTTTCCTGCTGTTCAGCACCTTGCGTGCATGGCGACGACAGCACTGAGCCCACTGATCGAAGCTGTAACTGATGCCTTTGCGTGCCTCAGGCATGACAGCACGCAACGCTAAATCCAGCCGCCCCACTGCAGCACAAAAATCCCGATATTGGTGGTAATCGCCGCCATCAAAGTGGTAATCACGATGATCGCTGCGGCCAACTCATGGTTGCCGTTGGCGGCTCTGGCCATCACAAAACTGGCAGCTGCCGTGGGGCTGGCGAAGTACAGGAACAGCACCCCCAACTCCGCTCCGCGAAAGCCGTACAGCCAAGCACCGAGCGTCATCAGCAGCGGCAGACTGACCATTTTCACCAGACTGGCACTCACGGCCATCTTGCCGCTTTTGCGCAAAGCGACCAGTGACAACGTACCGCCTATGCAAATCAGCGCCAGCGGCAAGGTCATCGCCGCCAGGTATTGGCCGGAAGCCAGTAACCACGCGGGCAGACCGATCTTGAATGCCGCACAGGGCGCAGCTACCAGCACACTGATGATCAACGGGTTTTTAAAGACGCTTTTGCAGATGCTCCACGGGTCAGACTTGATCACCGGGCTGTAAACCGCGAGCACAATGGTCGACAAGGTGTTGTAGAGCAAGATCACGAGGCCCGCGAGCACCGCCCCCAGCGAAATCCCGTAGTCGCCATACATGCTGGCCGCCAGGGCCAGGCCGATGACCCCATTGTTGCCGCGAAAGGCGCCCTGGACATAGATACCGCGGTCTTCCCGCGGGCAGCGCCACATCGCCCAACCCCAGGCCAGTACAAAGCTCAGCAGCGTCGCGAGGGTGAAATAACCCAGCACGTCGGGTTGCAGAGCCGCCCTGAGATCGGCGTGGTAAATACCCAGAAACAGCAGCGCCGGCATGGTGACGTTGAACACCAGGGACGAAGCCGTATGGATAAAGCTGTCATTGATCCAGCCCACGCGTTTCAGCAGCACACCCAGAAACAGCATGGCAAATACGGGGGCAGTGATCGTGAGCGTCTGAAGGAAAATAGCCAGCATGTCAGCTCACTCGAAGTGGGTCGTCAGACGGCTGCTCTGAAACCGGAGGCCGAACTGAAGCCCTCTTTAAAGAAGGCTTCGACTCATTGTTTACATGCCTTTGACGGCATAAATACCTGCAGCATTGCGCCAGTAGCCCTTGTAGTCCATGCCATAACCGAAGATGTAGCGGTCAATACATGGCAGGCCGGCATAGTCGGCTTTCAGACCAGGACGCGCCTTGCGGTCGTGATCCTTGTCGATCAACACCGCAGTGTGTACCTGACGGGCACCGGCGTGCTTGCAGAACTCAACGATCGCGCTAAGGGTATGACCTTCATCGAGGATGTCATCAATGATCAGTACGTGACGATCAATAAACGAGACTTCGGGCTTGGCCTTCCAGAACAAGTCGCCACCGGTGGTTTCATTACGATAGCGCGTGGCGTGCAAGTATGAGGCTTCTAGCGGAAATTTCAGATGCGTGAGTAGCTTGCCGGAAAAAATCAGGCCGCCATTCATCACACAAAATACCACTGGATTGGTCTCGGCCATTTCCGCCGTGATTTGCGCGCCTACGCGGGCAATGGCCGCCTCGACTTCAGCTTCGGTGTACAGGCAGTCAGCCTCTCGCATGATTTGACGGATATGCTCGAGATCAGCAGACATGACGCTCTCCAGGGGGGGTTGCTCAAGAAAAGCGGGCAAAGGTACGCACCCGCATGGCTCAGATCAAGCATTTATGGACTAACGTGCAGTAATGCCTGTAGGACATCCCCCCGGATTAGATTAATCTAGGCCGTTTTTTTTGCATGCCCCCGGAGTCTTTCCCTATGCCCACTCTTGAGATCCGCCATCCGCTGATCCGCCATAAACTCGGCCTGATGCGCCGTGCCGACATTAGCACGAAGAACTTCCGTGAGCTCGCTCAAGAAGTCGGCGCGCTGCTGACCTACGAAGCCACTAAAGACCTGACCCTCGAAACCTACGAAATTGAAGGCTGGAGCGGCACTGTAAAGGTTGAAAAAATCGCCGGTAAAAAAATTACCGTTGTCCCTATCCTGCGCGCCGGTATCGGCATGCTTGAAGGTGTTCTGAGCTTGATCCCCGGCGCCAAAGTCAGCGCGGTGGGCGTTGCCCGCAACGAAGAAACACTGCAGGCGCACACCTACCTGGAAAAACTGGTTCCGGAAATCGACGAGCGTCTGGCGATGATCATCGACCCGATGCTGGCGACCGGTTCCTCCATGGTTGCAACCATTGACCTGCTGAAAAAAGCCGGCTGCAAAGAAATTCGCGCCATGGTGCTGGTTGCCGCTCCTGAAGGGATTGCCGCGGTTGAAGCCGCGCACCCGGATGTGACCATCTATACCGCTTCCATCGATGAACGCCTGGACGAACACGGCTACATCATTCCGGGCCTGGGCGATGCCGGCGACAAGATCTTCGGCACCAAACAAAAGGACGCATAACATGCAGGACGAGTTCAACGACCCGCTCTGGCGCCAGATCATCTCTGGCGCGCAGATGCTATTCGTGGCCTTCGGCGCGTTGGTTTTGATGCCTTTGATTACTGGCCTCGATCCCAACGTTGCGCTGTTCACAGCGGGTCTCGGGACTCTGTTGTTCCAGATCGTAACCCGGCGCCAGGTGCCGGTCTTTCTGGCTTCGAGTTTTGCCTTTATCACGCCGATCATTCTCGCCAAGGGCCAATTCGGCCTGGCTGCGACCATGGGCGGCGTGATGGCTGCCGGCTTCGTGTATACCTTCCTCGGCTTTGCCGTGAAGCTTAAAGGCACAGGGTTTATCGATCGCTTGTTACCCCCTGTGGTGATTGGGCCGGTGATTATTTCAATCGGCCTGGCGATGGCTCCCATTGCAGCGCACATGGCCATGGGACGAGCCGAGGATGGCAGCGAACTGATCCACTACCAGACCGCCATGATGATCTCGATGCCAGCTCTGCTGACCACCCTGATCGTGGCCGTGTTCGGCAAAGGTATTTTCCGCCTGGTGCCAATCATTGCCGGTGTGTTGGTGGGCTTTGGCATGGCGTTCTACTTCGGCGTGGTCGACACGGCCAAGATCGCCGCGGCACCCTGGTTTGCCCTCCCGCACTTCACTGCACCCGAGTTCAACTGGCAGGCGATTCTGTTTATCGTCCCCGTAGCCCTGGCTCCGGCCATTGAACATATCGGTGGCGTGATTGCCGTGGGCAGCGTGACCGGTCGTGATTACCTGAAAAAACCAGGCCTGCATCGCACCCTGTTCGGTGACGGGATCGCAACCACCGCAGCCGGCCTGCTCGGCGGACCGCCCAACACCACCTATGCCGAAGTGACCGGCGCGGTGATGTTGACCAAGAACTACAACCCGAAAATCATGACCTGGGCAGCGATATTCGCCATCAGCCTGGCCTTTGTCGGTAAGTTCGGTGCGCTGTTGCAGAGTATTCCGGTGCCGGTAATGGGCGGGATCCTGTGCCTGCTGTTCGGTTCGATTGCGGCGGTGGGGATGAATACCCTGATCCGTCATCAAATCGACCTGAGCGAAGCACGCAACCTGGTGATCGTTTCAGTAACGCTGGTCTTCGGGATTGGCGGTGTGCTGATCGGTACCGGTATGGGCCCGGAAGACTTCGGTCTCAAAGGCATCGCACTGTGCGCCATCGTGGCTATCGCGCTGAACCTGATCTTGCCGGGCAATGACAGCTGGAAGAAAAAGAAAGGCGACACGCCGGTTATCTAAACCGGCCTGCCGCCTCTTGTGTAGCCGCTTTCGCAGGCTGCGATAGGGCCGAAGGCCTTCAGTGATCGAAAAATCCTGCGACTCCTTCGGAGTCGATCGCAGCCTGCGACAGCAACTACTGTTGTTCGTCTTTACAGCGCCAAAGGCGCCCGCTCACACAACGTGTTCAACGCTGCAGCCCATTGCGGGTGGTCGTTGAGACACGGCACCAACACCAACTCCTCTCCCCCCGCCTTACGGAACTGTTCGCGTCCGCGATCACCAATCTCCTCCAGGGTTTCGATGCAATCGGCGACAAAGGCCGGGCACATCACCATGATCTTTTTCACGCCTTGTTTTGCCAGCTCATCAAGGCGCGCTTCGGTGTAGGGTTCAATCCACTTGGCCCGTCCCAATCGAGACTGAAACGCCACCGACCACTTACCGTCAGGCAACCTCATGCGCTCGGCAAATGCCTGGGCAGTGCGCAGACATTGCGCCCGATAACAGGTAGCCAGTACCGCCGGCGAAGCCTTCTGGCAGCAATCAGCGTTTTTGAAGCAATGATTACCTGTCGGGTCCAGCTTGTGTAAATGCCGCTCGGGCAGGCCATGAAAACTCAGCAGCAAGTGATCATAATCTTGCTCAAGATGGGGCTGAGCGCTCGCCACCAGCGCATCAATGTATTCAGGCTGATCGTAGAACGGCTGCACAATCGAGAACTGAATCGACAGTTTGTGGGCTTTGACCACCCGCTTGGCCTCTTCAATCACCGTGGTCACAGTACTGTCGGCAAATTGCGGATAAAGCGGCGCCAGCGTCACTTTTTCAATCCCCTGAGCCGCCAGGCGCACCAGCACGGTTTCGATCGACGGCTCGCCATAGCGCATCGCCAGTTCCACCGGCCCCTTGGTCCACTCCCGGGTCATGGCTTGCTGCAGGCGGCGGCTGAGTACCACCAGCGGCGAGCCTTCATCCCACCAGATCGAGGCGTACGCGTGAGCCGACTGTTCAGGACGCTTGATCAAAATCAACGACACCAACAAGCGTCGTACTGGCCACGGCAGGTCGATGACATACGGATCCATCAAAAACTGATTCAGGTAGCTGCGTACATCCGCTACCGAAGTTGACGCCGGCGAACCCAGGTTAACCAGCAACAGCGCGTGGTCGGTCATGCAACATCCTATTTCAGAGGCGAGCGGCTACATCATTGAGCGCCGCACGCAAATCGGTGAACTGAAAAGTGAAACCGGCTTCCAGCAATTTTGCTGGCGTCGCCCGCTGACCACCCAGCAGCAACAGTGACAACTCGCCCAGACCTACACGCAAGGCGAAGGCCGGCATCGGGATAAATGCCGGCCGATGCAACACGCTCCCCAGGGTTTTGGCAAATTCTGCATTACGTACCGGGTGCGGCGAACAAGCATTATAAGGACCACTGGCAGCATTCTCATGCAGAAGAAAATCAATCAGGGCGATTTGATCCTTGATGTGAACCCACGACATCCATTGCCGGCCATTGCCGATAGGCCCGCCCAGCGCCATCTTGAAAGGCAGCAGCAGGCGCGACAAAAAGCCCCCCTCAGCCGCCAGCACCAGCCCGGTGCGCACCAAGACCACTCGAATGCCTAACGCTTCTGCACGCTGTGCGGTTTCTTCCCAGGCAATACACAAATGGCTGGCGAAGTCCTCGCTGACCGGAGGTGACTCTTCAGTCAACTCGCGCTCCCCTCCATCGCCATACCAGCCCACTGCTGAACCGGAAATCAACACTGACGGTTTTTGCTCACGACTGTCGAGCCAGGCCACCAGGGTTTCCGTGAGCGTAATCCGACTGCTCCACAGCAACGCCTTGCGTTTGCGCGTCCAGGGCCGGTTAGCAATCGGCGCACCGGCCAGGTTGACCACTGCATCAAGCGGTTCCTGCCCAAGCTCTTCAAGAGTGGCTATACCTCTTACACCCACGCCGCATAATTCGCTCACTTGGGCAGGGCGTCGGCTCCACACGCTGAGACGATGGCCTTGAGCCAGCCAGTGATGACAAAGTTGGCGGCCTATCAGGCCCGTACCGCCGGTCAGCAATATGTGCATGAGTCGATCCTCGTAGGGAGTTTTATCAGAAGCACTGGTCTATTTTTAGAGAAAGCCATCGTTCAGCGACCCGTCGTGTCTCTTAAAGAATAGGTCAGGCTGATTCACAAGGCGCATTAAAACTTATACTAATAAATTAAATTGTACAGGTTTTGCCGACGGCGCAGGCTGTGCAAACAGGGATTGAGGCCATTATGACTTTACCTATCGCGATTATCGGGTCCGGCATCGCCGGGCTGTCAGCCGCAAATGCGTTGCACAAGGCGGGGCATGCCGTACATATATTCGACAAAAGCCGTGGCAGCGGCGGACGCATGTCGAGCAAACGCAGCGATGCTGGAATACTGGACCTGGGGGCCCAGTACTTCACCGCGCGTGACCGGCGCTTTGTGGATGAAGTTCAACAATGGCAACGCAATGGCTGGGTCGTCGAATGGGAACCCCACCTGTACAACTACAAGGACGGGCAACTGACACCCTCGCCTGACGAACAAACCCGCTGGGTCGGCAGCCCGGGCATGAGTACGATCACTCGCGGCCTGCTAGGCCATCTGACGGTAAGCTTTTCCTGCAGGATTACTGACCTGATACACGGTGAACAGCATTGGTACTTGCTGGATGCCGAAGGCGGCGAACACGGCCCTTTCAGCCACGTCATCATCGCCACCCCGGCCCCTCAGGCCACCGCGCTGCTCGCCAGCGCCCCTAAACTGGCAAGTACGGCAGCGGGCGTGACCATGGAGCCAACCTGGGCGGTAGCCCTGGCCTTTGAGTCAGCGCTCGATACCCCTATGGAAGGCTGCTTTGTACAGGGCAGCCCACTGGACTGGCTGGCCCGCAACTGCAGCAAGCCTGGACGGGATAACCAGCCCGACACGTGGGTTTTGCATGCTACCAGTGCCTGGAGCAAGCAGAACCTGGACCTGAGCAAGGAAGCCGTGATTGAGCAACTGCATGGTGCGTTTGCCGAACTGATGCACTTCCCCACCCCCGCGCCCGTGTTTAGCCTCGCACATCGCTGGCTCTACGCCCGGCCGGCTGCCGCCCATGAGTGGGGGGTGCTGGCCGATGCCGACCTGGGCTTGTATGCATGTGGCGACTGGTGCCTGTCGGGACGTGTCGAAGGTGCCTGGCTCAGCGGCTACGAGGCCGCACGGCGACTCATTGAGCATCAGGAATGAACCGCATCAATCCACGCAAACTGCTGCTGTCGAAATGGACAGCAGCTCAGCCCGAGCACCGTGAAAAACACTTTCTGGTCACTGAGCTGTTCTGCGATGACGCCGGTACGGTTCTCGACATCGAATTACAAGCGGTGCTCACCCAGGGAAGCCAGCGCTTGCCCTGGCAGAAGCTTCAAGAGCCGACGATCTGGATAATGGGCTGGAAATAACCCTCCTCCAAATACCTGTACAAGATATTTGACTTGTACAACTCAAAGCCTATGATGAACCAAGACTGTACATCACAAAAAAGATGTACAAGTAATTCTTGGAGGTTTGTCTTATGGCCTGCACCGCACCTGCCCAGCCAAAACCGAAAATTGCCATCAGCGCTTGTTTGCTGGGCGCTGAAGTTCGCTTCAACGGCGGGCACAAGGAATCACGCCTGTGCAGCGAAGCCCTCAGTGAACATTTCGATTTTGTGCCGCTATGCCCAGAAGTCGCCATCGGCCTTGGTATTCCCCGCCAGCCCATTCGCCTGATTGGCGCCCCTGCGGCGCCTCAAGCGGTAGGCAGTGTCGACAGCACGCTGAACGTGACTCAGCCCTTGCACGATTACGGCGTGGAAATGGCGGCCGCCCATATGGATATTTCTGGCTACATCTTCATGCAGAAATCTCCCTCTTGCGGCCTGGCACGGGTCAAGGTGTATCAAGACGGCGGGCGCCCTGCCGAATTGAGCGGGCGGGGGATTTTCGCGCAAGCCTTCTGCGACGCTCACCCCGATTTGCCCGTGGAAGAAGACGGCCGTCTGAACGATCCGGTTTTACGCGAAAACTTCATGACCCGCGTTTATGCCTACAGCGCCTGGCAGGCGCTACTCCAACAGGGCATTACCCGACGTTCACTGACCGAATTTCACGCTCGCTATAAATATCAACTGATGGCCAACCACCCCGAGCAGTACCGTACGCTCGGTACCCTATTGGGCAGTCTCGGTAAACAGGACCCTCTGACCATCGCACCGCAGTACTTCAGCGAATTGATGGCCGCACTGAAGAAATGCGCCACCCGGCGTACTCACACCAACGTGCTTCAGCACCTGAGCGGGCACCTCAAACAATCCATCAGCCCTGAAGACAAACAGGAAATGCAGCGACTGATCAATCAGTACCTGCACGGCATCGTGCCGTTGGTAGTGCCGCTGACGTTGCTTAAGCATCACTTCCGCCTGCACCCGGATGCCTACATCTCGCGACAGGTTTACCTGCAACCGCACCCCGAAAACCTCAGCCTGCGAAATGCGATCTGACCATGAACGATGACCTGATCATGTCCAACAGCCCGGACAGCGACTACAGCCATGTATTAGTTGAAGGCTGGCTGCCGATCCGCGAAGTGGCCCGTATCACCGGGGTTAACTCCGTGACCTTACGCGCCTGGGAGCGCCGTTACGGCTTGATCGTGCCGCATCGCACGAGCAAAGGTCACCGGCTTTTTTCGTTTGAACATATTCAACGTATTCAACAAATTCTGCTGTGGATGAACCGAGGGGTGTCCGTTAGCCAAATCAAGCCCCTGTTAGATACGCCTCTTCCGAAAGACGAAACGCTCGACAGCGACTGGCAGGTATGGCGCCAGGCGATGAACCAGGCAATCAGTGAACTGGCCGAACGCAAACTGGACGACAGTTTCAACCAGGTCATGTCGCTCTACCCCGCCCGCCC
Organism: Pseudomonas taetrolens; assembly: GCF_900475285.1. NCBI lineage: Bacteria > Pseudomonadati > Pseudomonadota > Gammaproteobacteria > Pseudomonadales > Pseudomonadaceae > Pseudomonas > Pseudomonas taetrolens. The sequence continues at coordinate 3,910,275 of NZ_LS483370.1, forward strand.
GTTGTGCGAGCAATTGTTGATCCCGCTGCTGAGTGAACTGGAGCAGCGCTGGCAAGGCCACTTCGGCGCGCAAGTGGAGCGGGTGTTTTTCAACTCCTGGTTGCGCAGCAAGTTGGGGGCCCGCATTTATCACAACAACCGCTCGCTTAAGGGTGAGCCGGTGTTGCTGATCAACCACTCGGATCTGCCATTCGAACCGCAAGTGTGGCTAACCGCCTTGTTGATCAGCAGCAGCCATTGCCCGGTCGAGGTTTTCGACGCGCCGTTGCCCGCCGGCGAATTGGGGTGGGCTGTCGAGCGTCTGGAATCTCGCGCAGTGGTGCTCTATTCCAGCAAGGCGCTGAACACCCAGCAATTACCAAAACTGTTAAGCGGGGTTGATTGCCCCATCGTGATCACCGGGCCGGCGGTCCGCATCCATTTCGACGTGTTGTCCGTCAGCACGATAAAAATCGCGGGGTTGTGCCTGGCCAACGATCCGATTGAGGCCCATCAGCGCCTCAATCGGCTTGGACTTCTCTAGTACTCACAGGTTTCCAAGGAATAGGCCATGCAACTTCTCTGGCTGCGCAGCGATTTACGCCAACACGACAATACTGCCTTGAGTGCCGCCGCCGAGCGGGGGCCTGTGATCGCCGTGTTCCTGATAAGCCCTCAACAATGGTTGAGCCACGACGACGCCCCCTGCAAGGTCGACTTTTGGCTACGTAACCTGCGTACCCTCAGCGACAGCCTGAAACAGCTCAACATCCCGCTGCTGATTCGGACCGCGCCGACCTGGGAACAGGCACCCTCTGTGCTCAGTGAGCTGTGCCAGCAGTTCGACATTCATGCGGTACACGCCAACCAGGAATACGGCATCAACGAAACCCGTCGCGATGACGCTGTGGCCCAGACACTTGAAGCTCAAGGAATTGAGTTTCACCGCTATCTGGATCAACTGCTGTTTCAACCGGGCAGCATCCTGACGCAATCGGGTTCGTACTTTCAGGTATTCAGCCAATTCCGCAGGATTTGCTACAACCGCTTGCACATGGCGATGCCAGCGTTAGTGACCGCGCCTGCTGGGCAAACGCCCTTGCCGATTGAGCACGATTTCATTCCAGAATCAGTTGAAGGCTTTGCTACACCGAGCGACACATTGCAGGCGCTCTGGCCTGCGGGAGAGGATGAAGCCCAACGCCGTCTGGCAACATTTACCGACGAGCAAATTCATTATTACCAGGACGAACGGGACTTACCCGCCAAGCCCGGCACCAGCCAACTCTCTACCTACCTGGCAGCCGGAGTCATTTCACCGCGCCAATGCCTGCATGCTGCACTGCGCAGTAATAACGGCGAATTTGAAAGCGGCAGCCCGGGTGTTTTCACCTGGATATCAGAACTGTTATGGCGCGAGTTCTACAAACATATTTTGGTGGGTTACCCACGGGTGTCACGCCATCGCGCGTTTCGCCCTGAAACCGAATATTTGCCGTGGCGCGATGCACCCAACGAGTTGGCCGCGTGGAAACAAGGTCGCACCGGATTCCCGATTATCGACGCAGCCATACGCCAGCTCTTGGCCACCGGCTGGATGCACAACCGACTACGCATGGTCGTGGCCATGTTTCTCACCAAAAACCTGCTGATCGACTGGCGCGAAGGTGAGCGCTTTTTTATGCAGCACTTGATCGACGGCGACCTGGCTGCCAACAACGGCGGCTGGCAGTGGAGCTCATCCACTGGCACCGACTCAGTGCCGTACTTCAGGATTTTCAATCCGTTAACTCAGTCCACACGCTTCGACCCTGAAGGGCTATTTATCAAACACTGGCTGCCCGAGCTGTCGGACTTGAATAAAAAAGAAGTCCACAACCCGGCCCTGGTTGGCGGCCTGTTTGGCGGGGTGGATTACCCGGCCCCGATGGTCAACCTGAGCCAAAGCCGGGACCGCGCCCTGAGTGCGTTCAAACACCTGCCTTCACGTCAAATGTTAGAGGTCGGCCATGGCTGATTCACGCAGAATCTGGCTGACAGGTGCCAGCAGCGGAATTGGCATGCGCATCGCACAAAACTGGGGCGCGCAGGACACGGTGATTCTGAATGCCGGCACCTGCTCAAGCCGCAGGGATTGATGCTGCTGCAAGCCATCATCATTCGTGGCCAACGTTACGAGCGAGCCAGAAGCAGCGAGGATTTTATCCAGCGCTACATATTCCCCAGCGGCGCGCTGCCCAGCGTGCGAAAAATGCTCGAAACCGGCGGCAATGCCACAGCCGTTGCTGGGTCGTTTTAATGCTTAAAAACCTGGCCAGCTCGGCTGGCTTGCCTGTGTGCTGGGCGGCAATAGCCTATGGCTACTGTTAGCCAGCGCTGCGTTATTGGCCCATCTACTGCGGATAAACCGAACGCGAGCAGAGGTGCATCTTGTCATTGCGGTGTGCATGTTGGGCACTGCTGTGGCAGCGGCTACTACGCCTGGCGTTCATCAGCGCATTCACACCTGAGACCGGCTCTGCCTTACACTGCGCGCCTATGACCAACATCCCCCTGACTGAAATTACCGAGCCCGCCGTCACCTGTTCGACATGTGCCGCCTGCTGCTGCCAATTGGAAGTGATGCTGATCACCGACACCGGTGTGCCCGAGCGCTTTATCGACAACGACGACTGGGGCGGCGAGGTCATGCTACGGCTGGATGATGGCTGGTGTGCGGCACTGGATCGCAACACCATGATGTGCACCATCTATGAAAATCGCCCCCTGATTTGCCGCGAATTCGAAATGGGCGACGTCGAATGCCTCAATGAACGCAAAGGCATAACAACCGCCTATCGTTGATTGCCGCGGCCGCTATTGCGACCACGGCTACAGGCCTGAAGCCTGCTGATTACAACGGCATGGTGTAATGCAGGGCGTAGCTTTCGATCCCGTCGTTGGTGCCGGAAATGCCCGCGTTGGAGTAGTGAGTCGCACGAATACCGATTTCATGCCCACCTGCGAAGCGCAGCCCCAGACCGATCCGGTCTTCAAACTGGAAAGCCGTCCCCAGCTTGCTGTCTTCGACTGTGGTGCTGGAGAACAACGCTACACCGATCCCGGCTTCCACATAGGGCTTAACCTTTTCTCCGGCAAACTCGTAAACAAAAACCGGGGAAAACGAAAGGCTATTGCTGCTCGACGCCGTGTCGCCATCCCAATAGGTGTAAGCCCCGTCCCAATATCCAGTCAGGCGGCCTACATCACTTTGTAGCCAGCTTTTATCCCAGTTGGATTTCAAACCGAGACGGTAGGTCATGCTCGATTCGCTGGTGTGCCCGACGCCAAACTCAATACCAGCCGCTTGTGCCGTGAAGCTGTACCCCAGAACAGCCGCTGCAAGCACAGTCAAGCCTAAAAAATGCTTCATAAGAACATCCTGTTTTCGTATGCATAGGTCGTTTGTTGTCTGCCTCAACAGGCAAGCGTTATGAATCTGAACACAGACGTAAAGTTCAATCCTGGTAAAGATCCTACACCGTTACCTATTGAAGCTTTGCACACTGCCAGATTTATTCCACAGAACAGGTAGGATTTTACACAGCCTTTCAGGGGCAGCACTGGTCCAGAATTGCGTCTCGCGGGCCGGCCCATCTGCCAGCAAACCACGCTCGCTCAGCAAACGCTGAAGCTGACGGGCCACCGCAGCCCCGGTATCGATCAGGCTGATCGCAGGCGGGAGCATCTGGCTGAGCAGAGGCTTGAGAAAGGGGTAATGGGTGCAGCCAAGAATGATGGTGTCGCAGCCAGCCGCCAGGAGAGGTTCGATGTAGCTGCGCAAGAGCGCTCGCAAGGCTTCACTGTGCAAGTCACCGGTTTCAATCAGCTCCACCAGGCCCGGACATGGTTGAGTGATAACCCGTACATCACTGGCAAATCGATCGAGCAAGGCTGCAAACTTGGCGCTCTGCAAGGTGCCGGTGGTTGCCAGCACACCGACCACGCCACTGCGTGTCGCCGCAGCTGCCGGTTTAACTGCGGGTTCCATCCCGACAATCGGCCAATCCGGGTAATGCTGACGCAGGTCCGCAACACCGGCTACGGTCGCGGTATTACAGGCCAGCACCAGGGCTTTAGCGCCCCGGGACCGGAGAAACTCGGCAATGACCGCACAACGCTGACGAATAAACTCAGGGCTTTTTTCACCGTAGGGAATATGCCCGCAGTCCGCCACATACAACAGGGATTCAGCAGGCAATAACTGGCGAATCTCCTTGAGCACCGACAGTCCGCCGACGCCCGAGTCAAATACACCAATCGGCGCTTCACTCATGACCAGAACCGCACACCCGGCATGCAGGGTCGCGCTTGACCCGCAACTCGCGAAAACGTGTGGTCATCGCATCCACCAACAAAAGTCGACCGACCAGCGGTTCACCAAAGCCGGCCAGGATCTTGAGGGCTTCGAGCGCTTGCAAGCTGCCGACCAACCCTACCAAGGGGCCAAGCACACCGGCTTCGCTGCAGGTCAGGTCTTCGTCGCTACCGCGCCCGTACAAGCAGTGGTAGCAAGGGCTTGTCGGCTGGCGCGAGTCGAATACCGACAACTGCCCTTCCAGACGGATGGCTGCGCCGCTGACCAGCGGTTTGCGAGCCGCGACACACGCCTTGTTCACCGCTTCGCGAGTGCCAAAGTTGTCACAGCAATCGAGCACCAGATCGACCGCCGCTACCGCATCGGCCAACGAATCGGTATCCAGTGCCGAGCGATGGGCGACCAGTTTGATTTCGGGGTTAATGGCCCCCAGACGGCGCAAGGCTGAATCAACCTTGCTCTCCCCCACACTGCCCGTGTCGTGAACAATTTGACGTTGCAGGTTGGTCAGGTCGACCGTGTCGAAATCCGCCACATGCAGCTCACCGACACCGGCAGCCGCGAGGTATAACGCCACTGGCGAGCCCAGCCCACCCAAACCGACAATCAGCACACGGCTGTTTTTCAACTTCAACTGACCGTCGACATCAACCTGCTGCAACAGAATTTGTCGGCTGTAGCGCAACAGTTCCTCGTCGGTCAGCATGGCAGGCGGCCCAATGTGATGCGCTCGTGGGCGCCCAGATCCTTGCGGCTCTCAACTGTGTCGAAGCCTGCGCCGAGCAACAGCGCACGCACCTCTGCCGCTTGATCGTAGCCATGCTCAAGCATCAGCCAACCCCCAGCATTGAGATGCTGCGGGGCGGCGGCGATGATGTGGCGAATGTCGTCGAGGCCATCGACACCTGCAACCAGCGCGCTTTCGGGCTCAAAACGCACATCGCCTTCAGCCAGATGAACATCTCCGGCGGCAATGTAGGGCGGATTGCTGATGATCAGATCATAACGGTGATCGGCCAACGCACTGAACCAGTGACTGGTCAGCACGGTGACATTCTCGAGCTGCAAACGCTGGCGATTGCGTTCTGCCAGGGCTACGGCTTCAAGCACACGGTCGACAGCCGTTACCTTCCAGGACGGCCGTTCACTGGCCAGCGCCAAAGCGATCGCCCCGCTGCCAGTGCCCAGGTCCAGCACGGCGGCAGGTGTGGCAGGTAGCAGGGCCAGCGCAGTTTCGACCAGCAACTCGGTATCAGGACGCGGAATCAACGTATGGGGCGCCACTTCCAGGTCCAGATTCCAGAACCCTTGTTGTCCCAAGATGTAGGCCACCGGCTCTCCGGCACGACGCCGCTGCAGGTACTGCGCAAAAGTCAGCGCCGCTTCGCTGCTGACAATTTTTTCAGGCCATGTGTGCAAATAACTGCGCGACTTGCCCAAGGCAGCTGCCAGTAGCAGCTCCGCATCCAGGCGGGCTGTCGGTGAATCAGGCAGGTCGGCGGCACGTAACAAACTGGCAATAATAGTCATTTACTCACCCAGGGCTGTCAGTTGATCAGCCTGAAACTCCGCCAGCAACGGCTCGATAACGGACTCGACACCGCCGGCAAGCACGTCATCCAGAGAATAGATCGTCAGGTTGATTCGATGGTCGGTAACTCGCCCTTGCGCAAAATTGTAGGTCCGGATGCGTTCGGAGCGGTCCCCGGAGCCCACCAGCGACTTGCGTTCACTGGCGATCGCATTGGCTGCGGCACTGGTTTGCTGGTCATTCAATTTAGCTGAAAGCCAGGACATCGCCCGCGCCCGGTTCTTGTGCTGGGAACGCTCTTCCTGACACTCGACCACGATGCCCGAAGGCAAGTGAGTAATACGGATCGCCGAGTCGGTCTTGTTGACGTGCTGCCCCCCGGCCCCCGAAGAACGGTAGGTATCGACCCGCAAATCAGCCGGGTTGATCTCGATCGCCTCTTGCTCATCCGGTTCAGGCAATACGGCCACGGTGCAGGCAGAGGTGTGAATCCGGCCTTGTGACTCAGTCGCCGGCACACGCTGTACACGGTGAACACCAGACTCAAACTTCAGCTTGCCGTAGACGTTCTCGCCTTCGACGCGAGCAATGACTTCTTTATAGCCACCATGCTCCCCGCCGTTTTCCGAAAGAATCTCCAGCTTCCAGCCACGACGTTCAGCGTAGCGCGAATACATGCGAAACAAATCGCCAGCAAAAATGGCGGCTTCATCACCGCCGGTGCCGGCGCGAATTTCAAGGAAGACGTTGCGCCCATCATTCGGATCCTTGGGCAAGAGCATGCGCTGCAGGTCTTTTTCCAGATCAATCAGCCGCTCTTTGGCTTCGCGGACTTCCTCAACGGCCATCTCGCGCATGTCAGGGTCGTTATCCTTGAGCAGCGCCTGAGCACCTTCAAGATCAGCCTGCACTTTAAGCCAGGCGCCATAACCGGCAACAATAGGCTCAACTTCCGCGTACTCCTTGGAATAGGCGCGGAATTTGGTTTGATCTGAAATAACTTCGCCATCGCCAAGCAGCGCGGTCAGTTCTTCAAAACGGTCCTGGAGGATGTCCAGCTTATTAAGCAGTGACGCTTTCATTACTATTTTTTATCCGCAGAGCTATCCGATGAGCCCTCACCGAGGGCAAAAAGTTCTTGGGCCATGGCCAGCGCATCGAGGCGGCCTTCGGCGGAAAGCTTTTTCAGTTGCACGCTGGGTGCGTGCAGCAATTTATTGGTCAGGCCACGTGCCAGCTGTACCAGCACATCCTGAGGGTTACTGCCGTTGTTCAGCATCCGCAGGGCCTTTTGCAGCTCGTCATCGCGTAACCGTTCGCTTTGTTGACGATAGGCCTTAAGCACATCGACAGCCGCCAACTCCCGCAAACGCACCATGAAGTCGTCTGCGCCAATGCTCACCAGTTCTTCAGCCGCTTGCGCAGCGCCCTGGCGGCTCTTGAGGTTTTCAGCAACGACCTCGTGCAAGTCATCGACGGTATAAAGGTAAACGTCGTCCAACTCGCCGACTTCTGGCTCGATATCCCGCGGAACAGCGATGTCGACCATGAAAATGGGTTTGTGCTTGCGCAGCTTTAATGCGCTTTCAACCGCGCCTTTACCGAGGATCGGTAACTGGCTGGCAGTGGAGCTGATCACGATATCGCTGTGAACCAGCTCTTGAGGAATGTCCGACAGTAATACCGCATGAGCCCCGAACTGTTCGGCCAGGCTGCTTGCGCGTTCCAGCGTACGGTTAGCGACAACGATGCGCTTGACCCCAAGCTCATGCAAATGACGGGCAACCAGGGTAATCGTCTCGCCGGCGCCAATCAGCAATGCCTGGCTTCGTTGCAAGTCACTGAAAATCTGTTTGGCCAGGCTCACCGCCGCAAACGCTACCGAAACCGGGTTTTCGCCAATGGCCGTGTCGGTGCGCACCTGTTTGGCCGAATTGAAGGTGGCTTGAAACAAGCGCCCCAGCAAAGGTCCAACGGTGCCGGCTTCACGCGCCACCGCATAGGCCGACTTCATCTGGCCAAGAATTTGCGGTTCGCCCAGCACCAGTGAATCCAGCCCGGAAGCCACGCGCATCATGTGACGAACGGCAGCATCATCCTCATGGATGTACGCGCAGGCACGCAGTTCATCGAGACTCAAACTGTGATAATCGGCCAGCCATTGCAGCACGCAGTCAGCCGAAAGCTGTTCCTGCTCGATATAAAGCTCGCTGCGATTGCAGGTAGACAGAATCGCAGCTTCGCGGCTGTCAGTCAGTCGGCAGAGCTGTTGCAAGGCTTCAACCAACTGTTCGGGAGTAAAAGCCACGCGCTCGCGGACGTCTACTGAAGCAGTCTTGTGGTTGATACCGAGTGCGAGGAAGGCCATTCAAGATCGCTGATGATGACGAGAAGCCGACAATTGTCCTACTTCGCTAGAGTGAGAACAACCATTGCTGACTATTGTCTCTATAGTTAATGTCTGTCGAACCCCTCTTATCCAATCTCATCAGACTCGAATATCGATGGTCGCACCTGCTAGGGTCTGCGCCACCGCATGTGTCATGATGCTCCGACCGCAGGTAAGTCGCCCTTCTCCTATATGAATAAATCCTCCGCGTTGCTCCTCGTCCTTGCGCTCCTCAGTGGTTGCCAAGCCTTGCCTCCCACGTCTGCGGATGACTCGTCACCGGTCGAAGAGGTCACTCCAGCACCGGAAAAGCCAACGGTCTATGGCTCGTTCAGCGAAGAAACGCTGTTCAGCCTGCTGAGTGCCGAGCTGGCCGGCCAACGTAATCGCCTGGACATTGCTCTGGACAATTACGTGACCCAGGCGATCAACACCCAGGATCCGGGTATCGCCGAACGAGCCCTGCGTATTGCCGAGTACCTGGGCGCCGACCAGGCGGCACTGGATACTTCGCTGATCTGGGCCAAAAACGCGCCGAGTGATCTTGAAGCCCAGCGCGCCGCGGCAATCCAGTTGGCACGCAATGGTCGCTACGACGAATCCATGACCTATATGGAAAAAGTCCTGCAAGCCAAAGGCGATACCCACTTCGACTTCCTCGCCCTGTCGGCATCCGAAACAGATGCCGAAGCCCGAGCCGGACTGCAACAAAGCTTTGACCGCCTGCTGGCGAAAAACCCGGACAACGGCCAACTGATCTTCGGCAAGGCCTTGCTGATGCAGCAGGACGGTGACGCCGAAGGCGCATTGAAACTACTGGAGAAAAACCCGCCACAAGATGGCGAGGTGGCGCCTGTACTCCTGCGGGCCCGACTGCTGCAAACGCTCAATCGGGGCGACGAGGCCCTGCCTTTGCTGCAAAAGAGCATTCGCCAATATCCCGATGACAAGCGCCTGGGGCTGACCTATGCCCGGACCCTGATCGAGCAAAATCGCATAGCCGATGCCAAAGTTCAGTTCGCCAGTTTGGTACAGCAATACCCTGAAGACGATGAACTGCGCTTCTCTCTGGCACTGGTCACGCTTGAAAGCAAGGACTGGGACGAGGCCGAAGGCTATCTGCAAGAGCTGATCGATCGCGACAGCCATGTTGACGCGGCCCACCTGAATCTCGGTCGTATTGCCGAAGAGCGAAATGATCCGCAAGGTGCATTGAACCAGTACGCACTGGTAGGCCCGGGTAATGACTACCTGCCCGCCCAATTGCGCCAGGCCGACATTCTGATCAGCCATGGTCGCAGCGCCGAAGCGTCAAAAAAACTGGCAGCCGCACGCGACGCTCAACCTGATTACGCTATTCAGTTGTATTTGATAGAAGCAGAAACACTCTCGGCAAATAACCAGACCGAGCCGGCTTGGAGCGTCCTGCAGCAAGCACTGAAGCTCTACCCTGACGAACTGAGCCTGCTCTATTCGCGGGCCATGCTCGCCGAGAAACGTAACGACCTCAAGCAAATGGAACAGGATTTGCGCGCCATCATCCAGCGCGAACCCGACAATGCCATGGCCTTGAACGCGCTGGGTTATACGCTTTCTGATCGCACGAACCGCTACGCCGAAGCAAAAGTGCTGATCCAGCAAGCCTATGAGCTAAACCCGGAAGACCCGGCCATTCTCGACAGTCTGGGCTGGGTGAATTTCCACCTTGGCAATCTGGATGAAGCCGAGCGCCTGCTGCGTCAGGCCCTGGAACGCTTCCCGGACCAGGAGGTCGCCGCGCACCTGGGCGAGGTCCTATGGGCCAAAGGCAACCAGCGTGAAGCCAAGAAAATCTGGGCCAGGTTTCTTAAAGAAAACCCCGACAGCCCTCTCCTGCGTAAAACCGTTTTGCGCCTGACCGGATCCGAGACTCTTTAAATGATGTTTTATCGTCACCTGCGACACCTTATTGTTATCAGCCTGATCGCCGTGCTCGCTGGCTGTGCTGGTTTTGGCGCCCGCGAATCGATTGAAGGCCACGGCAGTCAGGCACTGTGGTCAACCCACAAACAGCAATTGACCCAACTCGACGGCTGGCAAATCAACGGTAAAGTCGGGATTCGCGCCCCTAAAGACTCCGGCAGCGCCACGCTGTTCTGGTTGCAACGCCAGGATTATTACGATATTCGCCTGTCCGGCCCGCTGGGTCGGGGCGCTGCCCGACTGCTCGGTCGCCCGGGAAATGTCAGTCTCGAAGTCGCCAATCAGGGCCGTTACGAAGCCACTACGCCCGAAGAGTTGCTCGGCGAACAATTGGGCTGGAGCCTGCCAGTGTCACACTTGGTCTGGTGGGTACGCGGACTGCCTGCCCCCGGCAGCAAAAGCCGCGTGACATTGAATGCCGATAGCCGCCTGGCCAACCTGGAACAGGATGGCTGGAAAATTGAATATCTGAGCTACGTCGAACAAAACGGCTTCTGGCTGCCACAGCGGGTCAAGCTTCACGGCACCGACCTTGACGTCACACTGGTTGTAAAAGACTGGCAACCTCGCCTGCTGGGACAATGACATGCAACACACGCCGTCAAAAAATCCACTGACACTGCCCTCTCCGGCGAAACTGAACTTGATGCTGCACATCCTTGGCCGTCGAGAGGACGGCTATCATGAGCTGCAAACCCTGTTTCAATTTCTCGATTACGGCGATGAAATAACCTTTGCCGTGCGTGAAGACGGAGTCATTTGCCTGCATACCGAATTCCCCGGCGTTCCTCACGAGCAGAACCTGATCGTGAAAGCTGCCAGGCAACTTCAGCAACAATCGGGCTGCCCGCTTGGCATCGACATCCGGATCAAAAAAATCCTGCCCATGGGCGGCGGAATCGGTGGCGGCAGCTCGAATGCCGCCACCACACTGCTGGCACTCAACCATCTCTGGCAACTGAACTGGAGTGATGATCAGTTGGCGGCACTGGGCTTGCAACTGGGGGCCGACGTTCCCGTCTTCGTCCGTGGACACGCGGCTTTCGCCGAAGGCGTGGGCGAAATCCTGACACCGGCAGAGCCCGAAGAACCCTGGTATCTGGTCCTTGTACCGCAAGTATCTGTAAGTACTGCAGAAATATTTTCAGATCCGTTGTTGACACGTGACTCTTTGCCCATTAAAGTGCGCCCCGTTCCCAAGGGAAACAGCCGAAACGACTGCGAAGCAGTAGTTAAGGAGCGTTATCCAGAAGTACGTAACGCTTTGAATTTGTTAGGTAAATATACCGAAGCAAAGTTGACTGGAACTGGAAGTTGTATATTTGGGGCCTTCCCAAACGAAGCAGATGCTGATAAAGTGCTGCACCTTCTGACAGACACCCTTACAGGGTTTGTAGCAAAAGGAAGCAACGTCTCGATGTTGCATCGCAAGCTGCAAGAACTGTCAAAGGAAACGGGTACACGGTACTCGTAGCAATAGATACAGGGGCGTCGCCAAGCGGTAAGGCAGCAGGTTTTGATCCTGCCATGCGTTGGTTCGAATCCAGCCGCCCCTGCCATTTCTTATACTCATCCAGGTTACCCTCAGCCTTCAGGTACTGCGCGTGTCCAAGATGATGGTCTTTACGGGGAACGCTAACCCCGATCTGGCTCGGCGTGTCGTACGTCAGCTGCATATCCCACTCGGTGACATTTCTGTCGGCAAGTTTTCCGACGGCGAGATTACCGCTGAGATTAATGAAAATGTCCGCGGTAAAGACGTTTTCATCATTCAGCCGACTTGTGCTCCGACCAACGATAACCTGATGGAACTCGTCGTGATGGCTGATGCCTTCCGCCGCTCCTCAGCGACTCGTATTACTGCTGTTATTCCCTACTTTGGTTATGCCCGTCAGGATCGCCGTCCGCGTTCCGCACGTGTGGCTATCAGCGCAAAAGTTGTTGCTGACATGCTTACCGTAGTCGGCATCGATCGTGTTCTCACGGTTGATTTGCATGCTGACCAGATCCAGGGCTTCTTCGATATTCCTGTAGATAACATCTATGGCTCCCCTGTATTGGTGGATGACATCGAAGATCAACGCTTTGAAAACCTTATGATCGTGTCCCCGGATATCGGTGGCGTCGTGCGTGCACGTGCCGTTGCCAAGTCCTTGGGCGTTGATCTGGGTATCATCGACAAGCGCCGCGAGAAAGCCAATCACTCGGAAGTGATGCATATCATCGGTGATGTCGAAGGGCGTACCTGTATCCTGGTTGATGACATGGTCGATACCGCCGGCACTCTGTGCCACGCGGCTAAAGCCTTGAAAGAGCATGGTGCTTCCAAAGTGTTCGCCTACTGCACACACCCTGTGCTGTCGGGTCGGGCAATTGAGAATATCGAAAATTCCATGCTGGATGAGCTGGTGGTGACTAACACCATTCCGCTGTCCGCTGCCGCACAAGCCTGTTCGCGTATCCGTCAACTGGATATCGCACCGGTTGTGGCTGAAGCGGTTCGCCGCATCAGCAACGAAGAATCGATCAGCGCGATGTTCCGATAAGGGCCCTGCCTTTATCTGACATCCCGATGACGAAAAGCGCCCCGCCCCAGCAGCCTGTTGGGGCGGGGCTTTTTTGCCCATACCGTCCATAGCGCTGGTCGCAAACGCTAGGCCGGATGTGGTTATTTTGGAGATACAACATGAACGATTTTACCCTGAATGCTGAAGTGCGTTCCGACCTGGGGAAAGGTGCGAGCCGCCGCCTGCGTCGTCTCGCAAGCCTGGTTCCAGCTGTAGTTTACGGTGGCGAGAAAGCCCCTGAATCCATCAGCCTGATGGCCAAAGAAGTAGCCAAACTGCTCGAAAACGAAGCTGCTTACAGCCACGTTATCGAACTGACCGTTGGCGGCACCAAGCAAAACGTAATCATCAAAGCTCTGCAGCGTCACCCGGCCAAAGGCCACGTGATGCACGCTGACTTCGTACGCGTTGTTGCTGGTCAAAAGCTGACTGCAATCGTTCCAGTTCACTTCATCGGTGAAGCTGCTCCGATCAAGAAAGGCGGCGAGATCTCGCACGTTGTTGCAGAAATCGAAGTTTCCTGCCTGCCAAAAGACCTGCCTGAATTCATCGAAGTTGACCTGGCTAACGCTGAAGTCGGCTCGATCATTCACCTGTCGGACATCACCGCTCCTAAAGGCGTTGAGTTCGTAGCTCTGGCACACGGTAACGACCTGGCTGTAGCCAACGTTCACGCTCCACGTGTTGCTCCAGAAGCAGAAGGCGCTGCAGAGTAATTCATTACTCTGCACGTCGGGGTTATGAGAAACATCGCGAGCTAACGCGCAGCGAGTAAAGCGGACAAGATCGCGAAGTTTACTCAACGGTAAACCCGCTTTTTCGTCAGTTTTCGCCGCTAAGCGTTAGTGGCGATGTTATCCACAACTCCATAGAAGGGCCCTTGTCGTGACCGCCATACAACTGATCGTTGGCCTGGGAAATCCAGGCACCGAATACGAACAGACCCGGCATAACGCAGGGGCCCTTTTTGTTGAGCGTCTCGCATCGGCAAACGGGGTCAACCTCGTCGCCGAGCGCAAATTCTTTGGCCTGACCGGGCGTTTCAGTCACCAGGGTCAGGATGTTCGTTTGCTGATTCCCACCACCTATATGAACCGAAGCGGCCAGGCCGTTGCGGCGCTTGCCGGTTTCTACCGGATTGCACCTGAAGCCATATTGGTGGCCCACGACGAACTCGATCTCCCTCCCGGTGTTGCCAAGCTCAAGCAAGGCGGCGGGCATGGAGGTCATAACGGGCTGCGCGACATCATCGCTCAGCTGGGGAACCAGAACACCTTTCACCGTCTGCGGCTTGGCATTGGCCACCCGGGCGTCGCCAGCATGGTATCCAACTTTGTTCTGGGTCGTGCGCCACGCGCCGAACAGGAAAAACTGGATGCCAGCATCGATTTTGCCCTCGGCGTGCTGCCGGATATCCTCGCCGGGGAATGGAACCGTGCGATGAAAAACCTGCACAGCCAGAAGGCCTGACTCTTTATCCGAGGGGAAACACCATGGGATTCAATTGCGGCATCGTCGGCCTGCCTAACGTCGGCAAGTCCACCCTGTTCAACGCCCTGACCAAATCCGGTATTGCGGCTGAGAACTTCCCCTTCTGCACGATCGAACCGAATACCGGTATCGTGCCGATGCCCGACCCACGCCTGGATGCACTGGCTGCCATCGTTAAGCCCGAACGCGTATTGCCAACCACCATGGAGTTCGTCGATATTGCCGGCCTGGTAGCAGGTGCATCGAAAGGCGAAGGTCTGGGCAACAAGTTTTTGGCCAACATCCGTGAGACCGATGCTATCGCTCACGTCGTTCGCTGCTTTGAAGATGAAAACGTGATTCACGTTTCCAACAGCGTCGACCCTAAGCGCGACATCGAGATCATCGACCTTGAGCTGATCTTCGCTGACCTCGACAGCTGCGAAAAGCAACTGCAGAAAGTGGCGCGCAACGCCAAGGGCGGCGACAAAGATGCAGTGGCTCAGAAAGCCCTGCTGGAGCAGCTGATTGCCCACTTCACTGAAGGCAAGCCGGCTCGCAGCCTGATCAAGAGCATGTCCGCTGATGAGAAAGCCATTGTTCGTGGCTTCCACCTGCTGACCACCAAGCCTGTCATGTACATCGCCAACGTGGCTGAAGACGGCTTCGAGAACAACCCGTTCCTCGACGTGGTCATGGCCATTGCCGAAGAAGAAGGCGCAATGGTCGTTCCGGTCTGCAACAAGATCGAGGCTGAAATTGCCGAACTGGAAGAAGGCGAAGAGAAGGACATGTTCCTTGAGGCCCTGGGCCTTGAAGAACCAGGCCTGAACCGCGTGATCCGCGCCGGCTACCAAATGCTCAACCTGCAGACCTACTTCACTGCAGGCGTAAAAGAAGTCCGCGCATGGACAGTCAAAGTCGGTGCTACTGCACCTCAGGCTGCTGCCGTGATTCACACTGACTTCGAAAAAGGCTTCATCCGGGCCGAAGTCATCGCCTACGACGACTTCATCCAGTACAACGGTGAAGCGGGCGCTAAAACTGCCGGTAAATGGCGTCTGGAAGGCAAGGAATACATCGTTAAAGACGGCGATGTCCTGCACTTCCGCTTCAACGTGTAAGACACCACACGTATAAAAACCGCGCCCAGGCGCGGTTTTTTTTTGCCTGCCATCAATACCATCCTGAAGCACCCGCCCGGTGAATCCGGAGCCAGAGCCTTCCATATAATCACCGACAAAAACAATTAGTGGGTCCACCAAAAAGCTAAACGCTCACCCGGACAAACGGTCTATGGTAAGTATCAATGCCATCAGGCTGACTGACCGGGAGTTTCAATGCTCAGCAAGCTGTTCATCAATCGCTTCACCTTGCCACTGATTGAGCGACTGTCCTTTCGTTGGTCCACTGCATGGCGTGACGCCTTGGCCTCAGCCATCGCTGCCACATTGGCCTGGGTGCTCGCCAAGTATCTTTTTGGTCACCCACACCCTGTATTTGCTGCGATCAGCGCCGTGGTGTGCCTCGCCCCTGGCCTGCCAAGTCATGGCAAGCAGGCCATTGGCCTGATGCTGGGCGTGGCCACCGGGATCATCGTGGGTGAAGCCGCCTTGTGGCTCCCGGATGCCTATCCCCTGTTGCGCATTGGCTTTGCCACATTCTTTGCAATCTCTATCGCCGCGCTCTATGGCCTGGCGCCCGTGGTACCGATCCAGGCCGGTGTTTCAGCAGTGCTGATGCTGGCTGTAGGACCTGAAAGCGCCGGTGTGGTGCGAATGCTCGATGTGGTGGTGGGCGCGTCAGTCGGGTTAGTGTTCAGCCAGGTACTGCTGACCCCCAATCCCATTGGCATTATTGATAGCTCTGCCAAAGACCTGCTGGAAAAGCTCGCCAGCGGGTTTGGCAAAAGCCTGCAGGCGCTGGAAGAACAAAATGCCCCCAAGGCACAAAATGCGGTGCAAGTGTTCTCGCGGGCTCACGACAGCCTGATTGCCCTGGAAAACGGTATCAGCATGGCACGCAACACTGCGCGCTGGACCTTGCGCGGACGCTTCGTATCACGTGAGGTCAAAGACATTGCCAGTCGTTACGAGCGCCACGCCGTACGCTTGTATGCCAGCTCCCTGCTGTTCGGTGAGGCATTCGCCGATGCCTTGCGCAAGGAAGAAGGACCAGCACCCGCCTCATTGCACCAGCGTTTGGCGAACGTAGCTTCAGGTTGCGCGTCTATTGCCAAGGAGAGCGAAAAACCAGTCCTTATTACGGTATCCAGCAACGAACTGGCAGACGCCGTCTCGGCGCCTTGGCAACTCTGCCTGCAACATTTGAGTACCGTTGAAAACACCCTTCTGACCTTTGGTTTCATCACAGAAAACGAAGCAAAGAAAATGGCTACCACCGTCAAATGATGTCATGCGCAGGACAAGGGTGCCCTCACCATAATCCTGCGCATGTGCCCCCCTCATCGCATAAGCCTTGGTGAGCGGCCCTGAATGGATGCCGGCCATCGACTGCTGGTACCCCCCCCGGAGCACTTTGTAAAAAATAATGTGCTCTTCCGGTGACGTGAAGACGTATCAAAAACAAAAAAGTCTTTGTCATAGGGGCATACACCTGCACTTTACTCAAAACCACTTAAGACTTAAGACCGTACCTACATCAAAAAAAGATAGCCCCCGACATTTGAAATAAATCCGCCACAGACATAAATATATAAACATCTAAAATCCTAGCCAACCCGCCCAGCACAAAGTTACCCCCCATGACAAACACTGTAACTTCCTGTCTACTTAAGCCGTCCACACCGTCGTCCCCGAAATAATACGCTGCCTTTGGCGGCGTCCCATAGAGAGTACCTCTATGCCTCTCTCATCTCTGAAGTCATGTGTGGCGCATATAACCATTTAGAGAGAACACAATGTTGGAGCAAGAACAATGGCGTCTTCCCGTCAACATGATGGCACTTACGAACCCTATCAATTTGAAGACCCAGAGCTCGATACAGCCGTCAAGAGCACAGCAAGACTAAAAGTCGATATGTTGCTACACGGCGAGACGGGTACAGGCAAGGATACACTGGCAGAAAAAGTCCATTTATTGTCAGGCCGCCCCGGTCATTACATTGCCATAAACTGCGCAGCCATCCCTGAAAGCCTGGCGGAAAGCCAACTGTTTGGTGTCACCCACGGGGCATTTACCGGTGCGGTGCAAACCCGGGCAGGCTTCATTGAGGCTTCTCACAGGGGCACCCTGTATCTCGACGAGATCGACAGCATGCCCTTGACCCTGCAAGCCAAGCTGTTGCGGGTACTGGAGACACGGGGGGTAGAACGCCTTGGATCGACCCGGTTCATCCCCGTAGACATGCGGGTCATCGCGTCCGCTCAATCTTCGCTCCCGGAAATGGTGGCCTAGGGCAAGTTCAGGCGCGACCTCTACTTTCGGCTGAATGTGGTCAGCCTGCACCTGCCACCCTTGCGCGAGCGGCGTGAGCAGATCATTCCCCTGTTCATGAGTCTCGTTCAACGAGAGGCCCATTATTTCAACTCGTCGCCCCCTCTTCCAAGTACCGCCTTACTTCAACAACTTATTTGCCATGATTGGCCAGGCAATATCCGGGAGTTACGTGCTGTTGCAAAACGACTGGTATTGGGATTGACGCCTATTTCGGCATATACCGCCACAGGGGAAGAGCAGGAGGTCAAATTAAAAACGCGCTTACAACAAATAGAAAAACTGCTTATCGAAGACTCTTTACGGCGAAACCTTCACAGTATAGAAGCGGTGGTACTTGAGCTCGGCATTGCTAGGCGAACGCTCTACCACCGAATGAAACAATTGGAAATTTCATAACACATACCTGCTGGAACTGACTGATCAAGGTGTACCACACAGACACTGAACCGGCCGGTTAATCCAAGATTCTTTATTCTGCGTTGGAGGTATTTCCATGATTGGTGCACTTTCGTTATTGGCACCTATTGTCTTGCCAATAGTCAACACGGTTGTCGACACCCTTGGCAGTCTCGCAAAAGGCGCAATAAACAACGCCGTCGATACTGCCGCTTCACGTACCAAAGCCTCACTGGCTGAGTCCATGCCAATACAGCCCTATAAAAACAATCAGATCACGTACTGATGCCCCCCGAAAAACCGGAGATTCATGATGCTTCTAAATATCCTTAACAATATCTTGCCTATAAAGCCTCTCACTCCGCCGCCTAATAACAAGTCCGAACAGGCGAGCTTGAAGGCGCTTAAAGAACAGGACGAGCTGGCGGCCAGAATGACCGAGATGCAGTCCAAAGCCGCTCAAAGCAAAATGCGCACCGATACGAACAACGCCATTCTGTCCGGCTTCGTTGACTCTGCAAACAAAGCCTCCAACACCGTTAGCAGTTCTGCCAAAGAAATACGCTACTGACCGCTGGACAGTGCCCCACCCTGGCGGTGGGGCCTTCAGCCGAAGACCGGGCTAACGACTTTGTCCCTGTCTACGTTTCAACGCGCCGCTCTGACCGCCGTTGCTTGAGGTGTTATATGAACGTCAATCTCCATCCCCGACTGCCCGTGACTCCGTCCATGACGTCTTCGTCGCCAGGCCAAGGCCCGGAGACCACCGACATCAACTGGTTCAACGCCTCCCTGGGCATGCCCGGGCCTGAAACAGGCTTGCCTCTGTACCCAGGGCACTCTGTCTCCCCTTCACTGAGCCAGCGTTCCGAGTTTCTGCAGGAACTGTCGAATCTGGCCGCCAGGCGCCTGCAAGACGTGAGCAAGAGTACCGACCCGATGGACATGATCAAATCGACCCGCGCGATGTCGGCATTTCATCTCGAAACAGTCCTGACCGCCAAGATCGTCAGCAAAACGTCGCAAGCAATCGAAAAACTGACCACTCTTTCTTAGGTAGCCGCATGCTGCAGGGCCTGTTCAGATGCGTGCTTTGCCTGTGCCTATTGTTCATCACAGGTTGCGGCGAGCGCATAGAGCTTCACCGTCAACTCTCCGAACCACAAGCGAATGAAGTCATGGCGGCACTTGCCGACACACAGATCCCGGCACAAAAAATCCCCACCAAGAACGGTGTCTCAATACACGTCAATGCGCAGGATATCAGCCGGGCCGTGCATGCACTGACAGCCGCCGGACTGCCCAGAACACCCCGCTCATCCCTGGGCGATATCTTTCGCAAGGAAGGACTCATTTCCACTCCGCTGGAGGAGCGCGCTCGTTATATCTATGCGCTCTCACAAGAGCTCGAAGCCACGCTGTCCAAAATTGACGGTGTCATCATTGCCCGGGTGCACGTAGTACTGCCTGAACGAGTCGCACCGGGAGAGCCGGTACAACCGGCATCGGCCTCGGTGTTCATCAAGCATGACGCACGGCTTGACCCTGACAGTGTCCAGCCTCGCGTGCGGCGTATGGTTGCCGGCAGCCTTCCGGGCATGGTTTCTGCTCTGGATGATCCGCAAAAAATCACCACGGTGTTCGTCACCTCCACCGCTTACAAAGACGCCCGGCAACTGGCTTACTTCGGCCCGTTCCTGGTGCCCGTGCAGAACCTCGACGCATGGAAAAAAACCTTTATCGGCAGTCTGCTGGGACTGCCGCTGATCCTGACCGGCCTGTTTTTCGGGCTGAAAAAGCTCATATCCCTGCGTGACAGGCGCGTGGCAAAAAACGGGCGTCATACGCCATGAGAGACGCCTTGAACTGGGCCCGGTGGTGGGCGGATGGCTGGCGCCATGCACATCCTGACTGGCTCTCCTGCGCGTTCCCCGGTTTGTCTGTCGAGCAGGCTCAAACCCTGTTGCTCCACCCTCACGTTGATCTGGGCAAGGCCTTCGCCATCCCCCCCTGCCTGCCCTGCAAGCCAAATCCTGTCGTACTTCATATCGCCCTTGCTCAGCCGGCTCAGCGGGATTTTATCCTGGCGCTGGTCAACCACACGTGCCGTCCCCTGCTCCCAAGCCGTTTGAATACCGAGCAACAACGTTGGTGCCTGCGGCTTGCCAAAGCGCTGCAACCCCACGCATGGCTGAGACAAACCGACGATGCATTGCAACTGTTGCAGGCCTGGGTTGAACCGCCAATATGGCAGCGCATACGGCTGGGCTTTGACTGCCCACGCGTGAAAGCGCTCGAGCAAAGCCCGCCCCTTTCACTCACCATTAGCCCGATCAAGCTACAGGCGCTTTGGCAGGCTGTCGTCTGGCGCGCCAACCTTCCCTCGCAGGACCTGACGACAGTTCACACAAAGGCTCAAGATCATGCTCTCTCGACGCAAGATTGAACTGCGACCGGGCGCTCCCGGATTGCCGCTCACCTTGATTACCCGGCAAGACCTCATCGATTGTGGGCAGGCCCATGAGGTACTGGCCCACGCCCGAGCCCGGGCAGACGAACTGCTCAGCACAACCCAAAAAATATCCGAGGCGCAGCTTGAGCAGGCCCGGTGCGAATTTTGGCAACAGGCAAACGCCCAATTGAGTCGCTGGCAAATGGAACATGCGTGCATCTGCGAAGCCTTGGAGTCGTGCGCTACATCGCTGGTCAATCAAGCCTTGCAGCTATTGCTCAATGACGTGCCGCCAGACGCACAGATTGCAGCCTTGCTTGCACAGTTGCTTCGCGCTCACTGCCCGCCTGTAAGCGCAACGCTGCGTTGCCATCCGCAAGCGGCTGCGGATGTCCAGAGATGGTTGAGCCGCCGGAACGACGCTCTCTGGCAACTGCAAAGTGATGAGCGTCTGGCCCCCCGGATGTTGGTACTGGTCACCGCCCAGGGCGACCTGCGCATTGACTGGCCCACGGCCCTTGAAGCCTTGCAGTTACCCGTCAGCACTCATGGAACCGTTCAGGCACTGCCCGCCACAGAGTAATCAACATTACTCTGGTGGAATAACTATGGCTTCGTTCGAGAGCATCCAGCGCCGAATTGACTACCGCTATGGCCTGGCCCAAAAAAACATGGATGAGATTACCCAAAATAATCAGGGCACCCTCGAGGACATGATCCATTTTCTTGATGCCTCTCGAAAAATGGCCAGTGCCAGCTTTTCGATCACCGAACAAACCAAATTCAAGCACAGCCTGACCAAAGCCATTATTGATGCCGTGCAATGAAGTGCGAGCCGTCATCCTGGACTGGACTGGCTTGGTACCGGTAAACGCTGCCTTGCCCTGCATCACAATGATCAAGCGATCTCCCGCCAACGTCCCAAGGGCGGTGTGATGCTGCGCGTACAGCTGATTCATCGGAGCCCCGAATACGCGTTGCTGGAGACATGGCTTCACGCGGGCGAGAACCGTCTTCCGCCCTGGCAAGGTGCGCTTGCCCAAGACCCGATGACCGGCCAGCTCTGGCTGGTTCAGTGGATGACCTGTGACCGCTGCGACAGGCTGTTCACGCACCTCGGTGCGCTGCTCAACCAGTGCAGTGCCTGGCGATCAATGCTCGCCGAACGTTGCTTGTCCGGCACTCACTTCACGCACGGCCCCCTGACAGATGCACAGAGACTTCTGCATGCCCATGACACGTTTCAAATTTTCCTGGCACATTATCGCGCTGCTACTTGCCCTGTTGCTGATACCGCAGGTCATGGCCGCCGCTCCCGAGGATTGGAAAAGAACTCCCTATGCCCATGAAGCCACACATCGCGCAGTAGGCGATTTTCTCCATGACTTCGCGCACACCGTCGGCCTCCAGCTGCAAATTGACGGGCTGCTGGAGGGGACGGTGAACGGCAAGATCCGCTCCGAAACACTTCTGGACTTGCTGGACAGATTGGCGCTGGAACACCGCTTCCAGTGGTTCGTCTACAGCAACACGCTATACATCAGCTCAATCAACGAACAAACGTCAGCACGACTTGAAGTCGCTGATGATGCCATTGCTGATTTGAAGCAGGCCCTGCTGAACATCGGTCTGCTGGACGAGCGCTTCGGCTGGGGCGAGCTGCCCGATATCGGCGTGGTACTGGTTTCGGGTCCAAAACGCTATATCGAGCACATTAAACAGTTCAGTCGCAAACGCCCCGAGCCCATCGACAAACAGAGCGTGTTGACGTTCCCGTTGCAGTTTGCCAACGCAGCCGATCGTCATATCGATTACCGCGGCACAACGCTGACGGTTCCCGGTATCGCCAACCTGTTGCGTGGCCTGCTCGCCCCTCCTTCATCAAAGTCGTCCGGTTCTGAGCCCGCCCCCCAATCCTTGAACAGCCCGCGTTCAAACAGTTTGCCCACCGCTCTGACAGATCTCAGCCCCGTGCTGGGTGCCTTCGCGCCCGCAGGCGGAAGCCGCATTCGGGTGGAAGCCGATGTACGCAATAACAGCGTGCTGATTTACGACTCACCGCAGCGTCATGCGCTGTATCAAACGCTAATAGCCAAGCTTGATGTGGCCCGTAACCTGGTAGAAATCGACGCGATCATTCTCGATATCGATCGCACTCAGCTCAAGGAGCTGGGCATGAAATGGGGATTGAACAGCAGCCGTTTCCAGGCAGATATCAACACCCTTACATCCGGCACGTCTTCGCGTCTTTTCATCAGAAACCTTGACCGGTTCACGGCTGACATCAGGGCACTGGAAGACCGCGGACTGGCGACAATGGTGTCCAATCCGTCAATCATGACGCTGGAGAATCAGCCCGCCGTCATCGATTTCAATCGCACGCAATATATTCAGGCCGTGGGCGATGGGGTTGCCAATATCCTGCCCGTAACGGCGGGCACCAGCCTTCAAGCCATACCACGCGTGATCACGACCAACGGTGCGAACCAGGTTCACTTGATCATCGACATCGAGGACGGCAATTTTGCCACTGCGGATAACGCGGGCACGCCGACCCCCGATGTCAGAAAAGGAAAAATCAGTACCCAGGCCGTTATTGCCGAGAAACAGTCGCTGGTGATTGGCGGTTTTCACGTAGCCGAAGACGTCAGCCGTCTTAACAAAGTACCGCTACTGGGCGATATTCCCTTCTTGGGCAAGCTGCTTTTTTCATCCTCAAACCGCGCTGAAAACCGTCGCGAGCGGTTGTTCATTTTGACCCCCCGGCTGGTGGGTGATCAGATCAATCCTTCCCGCTACCTGCCGCCAGTAGACCAGGCGTCTCTGGAACATGCGCTCATGCCGCTGGCGCGCCGCCATGCCCAGTCGCCCGTCATCAAACGCAACGATGTAGCCTCTGCCCTGGCTCACCTGGTGACTGGCCAGGTTCCCAAGCACTTCACGGCCGTGCCGATCCCCATCCCGACAGGCGCATTATGCAAAGTGCCGGACTCGCTGAGTGTTGATCCGGTGACCAGCCAATGGTACGAGGGCCAGCACTTCAGCGTGGCCGTGCTCGTCCTGCATAACCAAAGCAAAGACCGGGTTCGTATTGATGAAAGCGAGTGCAACAGTGAGCAAACCCTTGCCGTGAGTGTCTGGCCCAGGGCGTGGCTGGCACCAGGAGAAAAAGCCGAGGTTTTCATTGCTTCCCGCCCCCGCGAAAACCACGAGCCCGTGGGGGCTCCACGCCCGTCACTGCTTGGGCCTGCACGGAGTATCACCCCATGATCCGACTGACGTCTGCGGTCATGACTGCTGGTCTCGTCGTGCTTCTTCAAGGCTGTACAACACCCCATTGCCGCGGTGACTCATGTGCTCGCCCGCAATCCAGTGCCGAAGCACTGGTGATCTGGTGGCCGCCCCATATGCGCATCGAAACGGACACCCACGACAGCCCGCCTGACCACCAGGTTCTGTCACTGCAGCGCTAGCCCGCCGTTCGAATCTGACTATCCACCGAGACGGGGCACATGAATAACGACTCATCCGTATCACAGCAACTGTTCGCGGCCTTGGGCCAGCACCTTAAAACCGACTTGCAACCGGACAATGGCGTGTGCGCCCTGTTCAATAGCCAGAACCAGGAGATGTGTGTCATCGAGTTTTCACCCCACAACAGCCATGCACTCCTGCACTGCGCCATTGGGGGGGCGCTGCATGCCCCTGATCGATACCGCGAGTTACTCAAACTCAACTTTCAACCCGACAAACTGCTCGGTTGCTGGCTGGCGCTCGATGAGAATGATGAGCTGCGCTTATGCGCGCAATGCCCTGTGGCGTTTATGACGGAAGAGATTTTTTGCCAATGGGTGACAGGGTTTATTCAGCAGGTCAGTGATACCCGCTTGCTGCTGTGCAGGCCCGACTGAATACCTGACAGGCCGGAAGTCGCGAGTTTTATCAGCCCGTCAGAATTCCGGCCTGCGGTAGTCCCGCACTTTCTGGTCCCGCCATTCGGGATTCAGCTCCGCAGGTTCGGAGGCAGTTAATACACTGCTGTCAGTCATGGACAGGGGTACATCAGGGTCCGCCCCGTAGACAAAGGCCGTGTTCAGCATTTTGTGTGCATGACCGAGTGAGGCTGTGCTTGAGAAACTGAGCACGGGCAAGGGTAATCCCATGCTGTGGGTGCGGCTGGCCTTGTAATTCACACTCAGGGTTTTGATCCGCAGGTTATCTTTATTCTTCAATGCCCGCTCCACCTCATGCTGGGCATCCCGGGCGTCGGCAACGCGGGTTTCGATCATGCGCAGCACATCCGGCTTGACCTCCAGCCCGATACTCACCGAGAGCCCCTTGCTGCCAGCCAGGTCTTTGAGCATGAGCGCCAGCAGCGGCTGCGCCTTGAACAACCTGACAATAGCCGCTTTGTTCGCCGGTGCGGCATCGTCCATCCAGGCGTATTGCCCGTCACCCTTCAAGCCCACATAGGACACTGTACTTTCAATGGCCGTCAGCGCACGTCGGCCCTCTTGGGACAAGCGATGCTGCTGGAGCAGATCCTGCAATTGCTGCTTGAGTGCATGCTGCTCTTCGGTATGCCCCGCAGGCACCGGCAAGCTATCGAACAGGCGCTGAAGTCTGTTCAGTTGTTCGCCTATACCGTCCTCCATCTGCGGGAGAGCCCGTAAACCTTGTTTGAACGGAGTTGAGGATCGTGCCCATGTCTGAGTCAGCTCATTGATCGTCGCCTGTTCAATCACTGTCTGTTGTTTGAAGGTAAAGCTGAAAGCGTGCGTTATCGTCCGGTCAAAACTGACCGTGAACGAAATATCGGGAGCCGTCACCCCGCCAATGTAAGCACCGTTCGCTCCGACATCGCTGCCCGTCAGGGTATTGAACGGCGCAGCACCCAGAGTAATACCGCCCTTATTGAACAGTTGAAAGTCGCCGCCCTTGCTCCGAGTCATCTGGGTCAACCCTTGAGTCACAGCACGGCTGCTGTCCCAATGAGCCAGGTTGAGGTTCGCGCCCGCACCGGCAGCCATCCGCATGAGACTTTCCAGCCCCCCGGTACCTTCCAGAACCTTAAAGTGACCACGACCTTGCACGAGCACAGAGAGACCTGAGTCCACACTGGTTTTCGAACTGCTGCCCGACGTATGTTGCACCCCGAGATCCAGCAGGTCGTAGACATCTCCACCCTCCCCAGGAGAATTTCCATCATTTTCGGGAAATCGGCTTCTTTCACTGAAAAGTTGACGCTGGCGCTTGTATCACGTGCAACAGCAACGGCAGCCTCTGCTCCGACCCGGACTCCACCCCCGAGGCTCCCCTCCAGCGGCGAGAGTAATTTACCAACGCCCACGGCGGCCTTGCCCCCCAAAACCGTGTTCGTCCTGATCTCAATATTGGCCCCACTGTCGGTTCGGCTGATCGTCACCGCGTTAGCCTTTGCCTTCGAAATGCCGACCGTGAAATCAAGAAAAGGGGCCCTGGGAATGCCATACATCAGCAAGCCGAATCCCATGCATTTTTCGCGGCTCGGTGTGATGGACTGACCACTGCCGGATTGCTGGAGGTGTTGCATCAACACTTCTTTGACCCCCAGCTCCCGCTCCAGGCCCAACATGCGCGCCATATGAAAATTCAGGGCCGAGCCCGGCGTACCCAGGTCTTTGGCCAATAATTTGAAGTTGTGGTAAAGGGTCTCGGCCTGTTCAAAACCGTTGATGTTTTGACAGGTCTTTTTATGCACCGGATGGTCATGGTAACGCTGCATGATTACGCCCAACGCCTCGGCAACCGCCGATTTTTCGGAGTCGCCTCCTTCCAGTAGGGTCACGAGCTGACTCAGTTGCGCAAGGACCTGCGCATGATGAATCAGGTCGCTCTCAATCAGCGCCGTCGGGTTTTTCAAATCGCGAGAGTCACCCGGGTTCCACTTGGAAAGGACAAGCCCCTGCGCGTCATAACTGCGCAGCAAGGCAGCCGTCATGTTGGACGTCGAAGGCCACACGTTGTCGAACGCCTGGCGCATCCGGTAAAGGCTAGATGCTGACTGCCGCGGGCTGCTGGCAACCTGATTCATCTCGGGAACGACCTTCAGACCGTGCAGATCGCCCAGTCTGGACGCCAGTGAAAAGCTGTTTGCTTCAAGCAACGCAAGCGCACGTTCAAGATCGCTCACCACCTTCTGTATTGCGTGACTGTCGCTCAAGGACTCAAGCCGCGACCGTATGTCCAGGGCCGGTGGCTGACTGCTCGCCAGCCGATCAAGCTGCCCGCGCAAAGCCCTGTCAGCAGCGTAAAGCCCTTCAAGCCCTGCACGCCCCTTGAAGCGATGCTGAATATCGAGCCCCATATTCCTCAAGCCCTCCAAAGGTTTGAAATGCGCTCCGAGTCCCTCCAGCAGGCCTCTGTCAGGGTCGATGCCTTCGGTTTTATGGCCGAGAAAACCTGAGGTCAAGACCCAGGGCACTCCCCAGAGGCTGCCTTTTATTTCTCCGCTGCTTAAGGTCGTTTTCAAAGAGGGCTCGCGGGGGCTGGAGGCTGAAGTCAACGGCACCCATTGCAGAGCACCTGCAGTCGAGTCCTGCAATTGCCTGTAACGCTCGTTCCAGAGGTTCAGTTGCGGGCTGTTCTCCCCCCAACTGGCAACCAGGTGTTTGCCCGCGCCCATGTGCAGCGATTTCAAGCGTTCATTGTCTGGCAGCGCCATATGCACCCAGGCAACCTCTGACGAGGCAGCGCCTTGCCAATCCGCTTTATCAAGCCGCAGCAATTCACCCGCCCGGGAGTGGGCATATAAATGGGCGTGATGATCCAGCGCCAATGCCTGTATGGCTTTCGGGTTCTTGAACTCGAGGGGCGTATCAACGCCATCAATATGGGTGTGCAGCCGATTATCACTGCCAAGGCTCACGAAGCGCCTGCCATTTTCCACCGCGAAACCGCTGATGGTGCGCTGCGCGTCACCCGCCATGACCTCATCGAGGCTAATGGTGGTACGCGCCGGGTTCAGGGGCGCCAAGTCATAACTGGCCCCCATGTACAGCGGTTCACGACTTTTATGGGTGGCCAGAGCCTTCAACTGCCCTGCTTGCAACACATAAGCACGACCATCGAGGCCACGCCCGAGATGCTCGACATCGACCTGATCACTCGGGTCCCAACGTTGCCCTGATGGGTCCCACGACCACAGTCTGCGCCCCTCCAGTGCAACCTTGCCGCGCTGCCCCAGTTCAATCGCACCGGCCAGTGCCTGTAACCCGGGTTCCGGCAGCCCTTTTTCAATCACCTTGAGCATCACATCACTGAGATTCCAGCCCGGCAGCAAAGGTCGTTTATCCGTGAGCACAGTGCTGTGGAGTTGCTTGTGCGGATCAAGCAGCAAGGCATTGAGTTGTCCATCATCGTCATGCATGAAGCCCTTGAAGCTCACCGCTCCCCGATGCCAGCCTTCAAGTTCGTCTATCCCCACATGGACCATTTTCAAGCAGCCGTGATCGGCCGTGCACAAGTCCCCGCGCAGTAACTCGCCTTCCGGAGTCGAGGCGTAAAGGATATCCCCGGTCAAACCGATATGCGCGATCTGCAAGGTTTCGCCTGATTCACTGACGGGTGCAAGCCACCGGCTGCAGCCTTGCACAGAGTGCCGGAGTTGAAGAGTGCCTCCGTCTATGACAGGTGCAAGCCTTACCTCGGTGTCACCTTCAACACTCATGTCGCTGACACCCAGCGACACTTTCATCAGCGCCCCTTCACGGGTCAGACCAATACGCCCGTAAGCCTGCGTGTCTTTGTCGGCCAGCCACGAGAGAGTTTTCGGTTCAAAACGGAAAAGCTGCTGGTCCACCAGGCGAAACTGTCCACCTTCCTGTGTGGTGTAGATACCGCTGACCTGCCCGAAATGAGAGCGCCCAGGATTGGTCTGCGCAGGGACCTGGGGCCGGCTGCTCTTGAACACCGCTGCGGCCGCAGGTGTGGGCTGCACATAAAACACAGTGTGCTTGTCATCCAGCAGACGCAACCCCTGCCCCTTGCCCGGCAAACCCGGGTCCTTTCTATAATGGGTGGGCAATCGGTTGAGATGGCGGGCTATGTCCTGACCGGCCGGCGAGCCTTTTACAGAGACCTTTCCATGGTGCAGCTCGGCGCAAAACGCCATTGAAAAGGACCGGTAATCCCGGTACTGGGTCAGCTCCGGCAACGCCTTGATGCAACGACCCAGCTGAAAAAGATCGGAGCACACTTTCCAGATTCTGCGAGAGGCCGGTTTCTGCTGGACCGCGCCTTTGCCAAACGTGTCAGCCGCCGACACAAGCAAACAGTTCGATCCGGCAACAATGGAATCCAGGGGCTCGACGGGCATGACACTCTCGACTGATCGACTGATGGTTTTTGAGTGTTTTCAATCCTTCACTCGGTTCCATCACTGTCGATCAACGCATGTCCAGTTCCGGCAGTGTCAGGGTTTCACGCCGCGCGTCATCGTCCAGCTCGCGCAGTGTGCGATAAATCATGGCCACCGCCTGCAAGGTGTCGCGACCAATGCAATGACCGGCCTGCTCACGATACAAGGTGCGAGCCAGCCATACACACTGGATGACGGGCACGTCGGCGGCCTTGGCCCTGATAATCATTTGACGCGCTTGAGCACCTTCAGCTTTATCGAGCAACACCGGCAAGGGCGTCTGGGGTGGGCGGTAATACAGTGCGACGGCGATATGTGTGGGGTTGATCAGCAGCATGTCCGCTTCCTCCAGCGGCGGTTGCCGGGCCGATGAGGCCTCTTGAGCCTGTTCTTGAGCGAGCCCCCGGCGCATCATTTTGACGTGTGGATCACCTTCGATGTCCTTGTACTCCTTGATCACATCGACATATGACATGCGCATGCGTCTGGCAAAGAAATACCGTTGCAACGCCAGGTCGATCAGGGCAATTACGAACAGCAGGGCCAGGCACGTTCGTAACAAGTGCTGGAACAGAGCTGTCAATGCGTCGATGTATCCCGGCAAACTGCCGTGGACCCATCCCACCAATCCCCCCAGGGACGGGCTGATCACCCGGTACAACATCCAGCCTATCAGCAGAGCCTTGATCAGCCCCATGAGCATGTTCATCAATGACTGGCCCGAAAACATCTGCCGGACCTGGTTGATCGGATTGAGCCGATTGAAGTCCGGCGTGAGGGTTTGCGGGGCAAGCAGGAAACCAAACTGCAACCAACTGCCAAGCAACTTCATCGCAATCGCGCCACAGGTCATCAACAACGTAAAACTCAGCAACACCTGTCCCGCCTCAACAGCGACCTCTTGAAAGGCTCGCGCGAAAGGTTGGCCCATCAGTGTCACGGGCAACATCAACAATTGCTGAAGACGCTGCAGGCTGCCCTGGGCCGAGGCCAGAGCCATTTCGCTCAACAACGTCAGCACCAGCAACTTACCAACGTCCTGGCTCTGCGCCACCTGCCCTTTGCTGCGCTGGTCCCGCAGCTTTTTAGGGCTCGCCGCAAACTTTTTTTCACCGCTATCGCTCATGGCGCCGGGGCCTTGAAGAACTGCGCGAGAGAATGCTTCAGATCCACCAGCCCCCCGAGACGCCCGACTATCAAGTCCTCCAGCTGCGGCAGGTAAAGCAACAGGAAGCACAGCCCGGCCAGGCTTTTGGCCGGCATCGACAACACGAATACCTGTAGCTGGGGGCTATAGAGGCTCAACAAGGCAATCGCGAATTCCACCATCAGCAACAATGCAATGAACGGCGCGGCGTAAAGCACCATGTGAGTAAAGGTATCGCCCAGCAGCTCGATGAACAGCGCATACCCTCCGCTCGCCAGAGTCGGCAACCAGACCGTGGGCGGCCATATCAGGTAACTGTCCCAGATCACTTGAGTCAGGCTGCCCAGGCCGAGGGTAACGATCAGCAAAAACACACTCAGTTGCTGGAACAAATGCCCGATCGGCGTCGCATCCGACCCCAGCGAGGGATTGAGTTGCCCGCCAATCAACGCCCCGCGCTGATTGTCCAGCAAGGCACCGACGGACTCGAACAGCCAGAAAGGCATGGACAGCAATACCCCCAGAAGCACACCCAAAACTGCTTCTTTAAGGATCAGCCCGCACAATGCCAACCCGCTCAATTCAAGCCCCGAAAGGCTGTGATAAATGCCTGGCGCGGGCATCAACGCCAATGAAAAGACGATGACGTGACGGGGCATCCCGCGCACATGCTGGAAACAAAAAGCCGGGATCAGGTAAAAGCACGGATAAAGGCGAGCCATCGCAATGGCAATACTGGGCAGGAACTCAAGGTACGAAGCAGGTAACGTCATGTCCGGCCCCCCTTTAGAGCGCAGAACGCGCAGCCATGTCGAAGGTCAGTTGGGTCAATTGCATCAACTCAACCCCGACCCAGTGCCCGGTTAACGCCAGCGTGATCCCCACTGCCACCAGCTTGATACCGAAGGGTAAAGTCTGATCCTGAATCTGCATCAATGCCTGGACCAGTGAGGTCAGTACACCGACAACCACCGCCACGATCAGCGGTGGCGCAGACAGCACCACCACCAGCAGCATGCCCTGTTTAAACAGCAGAATAGGCTCCATAGGGGCCTCACACGTAAGACAGGAAAAGACTGTCGAGCAGACGCGTCCACCCCGACACCAGTACAAACAGCAGCAACTTGAGGGGCAATGAGATTGTCATGGGCGACACCATTTGCATCCCGAGGGCCAGCAGCAGATTCGACACAATCAGGTCAATGACAATGAACGGGATATAGATCAGAAACCCGATCTCGAAACCCGCCTGCAACTGTGACAACACAAAGGCCGGCACCAGCAGGATCAGATCATCGCGATCAACGTGTTGCGCCATGTGCGCAGGCCACAGGCGCGCAGTGTTATCCAGCAGGTGGGTCAGTACATCAGGTGCCGTATTGCGCAGCATAAAGGCCCGCAAGGGTTGCAAGGCCTGCAGGCCGCTGTCTTGCAAGGCCTGCACGCTACTGAGGTCGATCGGCGACTGCTTGAGGTTTTCAGAGATTTCATAACCCACCGGGGCCATCACAAACAATGTCGCGGCCAGTGCGATGCCATACAGCGCAATGCTTGGAGGCACTTGCTGCACACCAATGGCGTTACGGGTAATCATCAGGACGATGCAGATTTTCAAGAATGCCGTACACACCACCAGCAACATCGGCATCAACGATAAACCGCCGAGAAACAATGCCAGTAAAAGGGGATCAACCCCCTGAACGGTCATCGCGAGAAAGTGATGCGGGACAGTTGCAAGCCGAGGCAACCATCGACCTCCACCAGTTGACCCTGACCGATAGGCCGATCTCCATAATAAAGCCCGGCCATGCCCGCGCCGTAACCCTCGACATTCAGCACAACGCCCGGCGCCAATTGCCTGAGCTCGCCCAAACTCAAGTTGAGGGTTCCGCAACGCACACTGAGTGCCACTGACAATTGCTCGAACGGCTCGTCAGGTTCAAGCGCACGCAGCGACTCATCCAGCGCCCCGGCATCGGAGCTGGCGAAAAGAACATCATCCATAGCCACTTCCTCAACAGAACAAACCCTCAGGCGCCTGAGCCTGTCTTCATCATCAATACGCACGTCCAGCCTGAGCCGCCCCACGTTTAACGAACCCAGCCCTTCGCCGTTGAACTGCAGGCGCTCCGGCAACAGAACGTCGCCCGCGTGAACCGCACGCAACTGCCCGATACCCAACTGCACATAGCCAAGCACCAGCGGAATCGATACCGGAAACGGGCCAGGCAGCGGGACCTTGAGCGGTTGCCACGGCCCCGCGTCATACAGCGCCAGCAACCCCTCGGCAGACATGACCATTCGGCCTACACAGCGCGACGCCCCCCGCACCACGCTAATCCGGCATTCAAAGGTGCCTTGCCGAACGTCTGCCAACGGTTGCAGATAACCAAACAGGCTCATTAATTGCGGGCTCATGCACTGCTGAAAAAGCGTCCAGAACCACGACTCCGGATCGTTTCCCGAGTCGGCCAGGGTCACCGGGCACTCGCCAAACAGGCTGAGAATGGCGTCCGCATGACTCAACGTTATGACCGCACACCGGCTTTCCAAAGAAAGCGCCACCCCTCCTGACGTTGGCCCCCGCCCCGGCTCAAGCAGTAGCTCGCCCGGTTCGTCGCCAACCTGAAACTCCAAGCGCAGGCCACGCCCCAGTCGCCGATAAGCCGCGACCGCCTGGCGATCCAGGCGCGGGAAGGTGATGGCGCAGGGAGTCATTGAGCGCCCCCCCGCTGTAATGACACCCGCACGGGTTGCCCCAGCCTGCGCGCCAGACGCTCCTGACAGCATGACTGCTGAGTCGTGAGCCAGCGCCCCGTGCAGGCTAGCTCGGGCTGCAGGGCGATATTCCAGACTCCGCGCTCATACCCTGCACTGACCTTGATCCGACCGCGACGCACCAGGTCAATGACAAACTGCAGGGGCCAAGGGCCGCTTCCTCCTGCGCGGGATAACAGCGGCTCGGACAAGGCCTTGATCAGTTGCGCATCGCCACCGGGCACGACACTCAAGCCCGTAGCCGGCGCATTGCTTTCACCGCCACGCAGCAGGTTGATAAACAGCGTGCGGTCCGAGACAGATGCTCCTGGGTTAACCACAGCAGGCCAGGGCGCGCAGTAAGCATCACGCGATGGCACACGGGGCGGGATCCGCTCTGGAGGCAAGGTCACAGGGACTTCTCCGCCAGCACGCGAATTTTTTCTACCTGACGCAAGCACTCCGCGGCCCGTTCGCGAGCGCGCTCAAGTTGTGCGCCTTGCTCGCGCCGTTGCTCGATCAGCCCCTGCAGTTGCTCGGCTTCCCGGGCTGTTGCGGCGGTCAACGTGCGCTCTGCTTCGTTCCAGCGCATAAGGGCACGGGGTGACAGTACCTGCCCCTGGTGTTCATCCAGCAGGGCCGTTCGGCTCTGTTCTTCATGCTGACGGGCTTGCTCGACCGCTATGCGAGCCTGCTCGACCTCACTCTCCACTGCCCGTTGCGCCCTGCGCGCAGCCTGCACCGCACGTTCAGCCTTTTGGGCGCGGTACAGGCGCAGTTGCTGTAAAGCCTCACACTCAAAAGGGCACATAAGCGGTCAGCGCCCTCAGTTGATCAAGGGTTGCCGAGAAAGGGCTGGGGTCACGCAAATCCTGTCGCAGAAAAACCTCAACGCTCTGACGACTTTCGACCGCCCTATCGGTCAGGGCATCATTGCCCGCCTGGTACTCCCCCAACTTGAGCATCAGTTCGATCTGCTGATGGGCCGACAGCAACCGCCTCAAGGACGCCCCGCTCAGAACATGCCCCGGCTCTGCCACATTGCTCATCACCCGGGACAAACTGCCCAGCACATCAATCGCCGGAAAATGTCCGCGCTCCGCCAGCGCTCGCGAAAGCACGATATGCCCGTCCAGCAAGGATCGAACCTCATCCGCCACCGGATCGTTCATGGTGTCCTGCTCGATCAGCACGCTATAAATCGCCGTGATGACGCCGTTGCAAGTCAGCCCTGCGCGTTCCACCAAGCGTGGTAACAGGCTATAGACCGACGGGGGCAAGCCGCCGCGCCCCAGCGGCTCGCCAGCGGCCAGGCCAATTTCACGCTGGGCCCGGGCAAAACGCGTCAGGGAATCGATCAGCAATAAAACCCGCTGCCCCTTGTCTCGAAAGCCTTCGGCCAATGCCGTCGCGGTGAAGGCTGCACGCGCGCGCTCCATACTTGAACGGTCAGCCGTCGCACACACCAGAACCGCTTTTGAACGCAGCGTTTCATCCAGTTCATGGTCGAGAAATTCCCGCAGCTCACGACCACGTTCACCGATCAGGCCAAAGACAATGACATCGCACTCGACGTTCCGGGCAATCTCCGCCAGCAAGGTGGTCTTGCCGCACCCCGCTCCCGCAAACAGCCCCATACGCTGCCCTTCACCCAGCGTCATCACGCCATCGATAGCCCGTATCCCGGTGGACAATGCACGGCTTATACGCGGTCGGTCGGTCGGTAAAGGCCCGTCGCACATCACGGCATGCCCCGCGTCACTCGACAATCTGGCAAAGGCGCCCGCTCCACTGTCGTGAAGCGACCGGCCGAACCCGTCAAGCACCTGCCCCAATAAATCGTTGCCCACGCGAAGCCGGTGCGCCCCGCCCAGGCGTTTGACGGCCGCTCCCGCGCGAATACCTTGCAGGTTGCCCAGCGCACTGAGCATGGCGTCCTGCTGATCAAAACCGATGATTTCGGCCAGTATCCATGCCTGATCTGACGTCTCGACCTCGTACAGGTCGCCGATCCGCGCCTGAGCCAAGCGGCATTGCAACAACGTGCCGCTGACCCGCTGCACTCGTCCGTACAACACCACCGGCGAATAGCCGGCCAACACTGCCGACTGCCGCCGATGCCAGACCTCCAGCCGCTGCTCGATACTCACCAGCGCACCTCATAATGCCGCTTGCCTTCAAACAACAGCCGGTGATTATCGATAAAGGTCAGACGCAGCCCCTCCACTTCATCACCGAAAAACATGCGACGACCGCCTGCAAGGACCACATGGGCTTTTTTACCGCCGATGATCTGAACGATTTTGAATGGCAGGTCCGGGCTGATTTCCTGCACCCTGTTGATGACCTTTACCGGCGTGTCGAATTGCGTCTGAAAGCGATCGAGCATCCGTGAAACCAGTGGTAATTGCACTCTCAAGACGTCCCCCCTCAGCGTCACTTGATGATTGGCCAGCTCCAGCCTGATGACGCTGGCCAATTCACGTTCACTCAGCATTCTGAGTAATTGCTGCTGTACCTCATGGGAGGTCTCCAGCCGGGATTTGCCATCGATTACCGGGGACTCCAGGGTTGCAGGGGCCTCACTCACCGGCCAGCAGGCCAGGCCGGTGAACGCCAGGGCCAGCACCGTCAATACGCCCATCAGTGGTTTTTTCCATCGCGGTCTGTCGACCGTGCTCAGATCATCGACCGCCACCGCTGCTCGCGCAGAAGGCGTATCGACCGGCGCCTCCGGCCAGGGACAGTCAGCGTTGATCACGCATAGCCGTATACCGCTTATGGCAAATTCAGCGCCGGGTAGCAGGTCTGCAATCTGCGCGGCGGCATTCCCAGCGTCGTCCTGTACGAGTCCTTCCAGGGCCTGTACCCGCCACTTGCCCTCGATGCATTGCAATTCGGCATGACGGGGTTCAATACCCGGATCGTATAACGCCAGATCGGCGTCTTCATGAGCGCCGATCCCCCAGCGCTCTCCCACCAGAGGCAATGCCGCCCCCTGATGCAAACCGCTGAGGACACGCAATTCAACCATCACGAAGTTGCCGGCCTGAACGTTCAAAAGGCAGCCTCATGAATCAAACTTTCGTGGTCCAGATCAAAGCGGCCAAGCACTTTCACCTTCGCCGAGCCCAGCAACTCGGCAAATGACAAAACCGGCACATGGTTGAACTCGTCGATCAATAGCGTACGCAGCGGGCTGCGCAAATCGTGTGCAACCAGCAACACCCGTTTTTCGGACAAGCGCGGTGCAAACGCGTCCTTGAGCAACGCCACAAGCAGCGTGCTGTGATCACTGTCCAAGGCAAAGAACACGCCAGTCTGGGTTTGACGCAACGCCTCACGAAAGATGTTTTCTGTCTGCGGCGAAAGCAGCCAGGCATGCAGCCCGTCCGGTTCGCTGTACAGGTGGTAAATTTGCGACTTCAGGGCGATGCGCGCGTAGTCCACCAGCGCCGAAACTTCACGCTCATGCTGCCCGTGCTCTGTCAGCGCCTCGACAATCAAGCGTACGGCACGCAGCGGTACGCCCTCCCCGGCCAAACGCTGCAACACGGCCGCAAAACGCGAAAGCGGCATAATCCGCTGCAGTTCCTGAACCAGTTCCGGTTGACTCTGCTCCAGCCAGGAGAGAATCGATTTGCTCTCCTGAATGCCTAAAAACTGCGGCCCGCTGATCATCATCGCCCGGCGCATGCGCTCAAGGATCAGGCAGTGGGCACTGTAGGTTTCAACCTCCTCACTGGCAGGCAGCGGATCATCCGGCTGCAGCCATAGCCAGTCCTGTTCATCACGTTGCTCACTGCCGTTGAGCGCATCCGTGGGCTCGTTCGACAAGCTGCCCCGCAGGACGGCGACCCGATCGCCAAAGGTTGCCTTGAGCAGCGGAGCTTCGTGCACACAAAAGCGGAATTCATCCGCAGCCAGCGTGGCGTTGTACTCGATTTCAAAGGGGGGCAGCGTAATGCCGACTGCCGTGACAATGCGGTTACGTGCCTGGCGAATCGCGTGAATCAGTTGAGCGGTGCGGGCCTGATGCTGTTGGGCGTCCGAAAACTGCAGCACATAGGCGCGTGAAGGGTCGAAACTTCTCAAGTCGTCCTGGCCATTGTCTTCGGCGGCGACCTGCGGCATATCGCAAGTGACCGGCACTTCGGGCTTGCGCTGCCACCACAGGAAAAACCCCAGTAAGAAGCTCCCCAGCCCGATCACCCCAAACACCAGCGTCGGCATGCCCGGCAATACCGAAACCCCCCCCATACCCACTGCAGCAATCATCCAGCTTTTGGGTTCTCGGGTGATCTGCTGCGCAATCTGGTTGCCGATGCTGCTGCGCGCACATTGATCATCAGGCGCCACACGGGTAATGATCATTCCCGAGGTCAACGACACCAGCAGGGCCGGGATCTGCGCGATCAGGCCATCACCAATGGTCAGGACCGCATACAACTCGATGGCATCCGCTGCACTCATTCCATGCTGCAGCATGCCCGTGGAGAAACCGCCCAACAGGTTGATCACCACGATGACCAGGCCGGCAATGGCATCACCCTTGACGAATTTCATGGCGCCATCCATTGCACCGAACAGCTGGCTTTCCCGGGACAGTTGGTCGCGCTTGTGACGCGCCTGATTGCCGTCGATCAATCCGGCACGCAAATCACTGTCGATGGACATTTGCTTGCCCGGCATCGCGTCCAGGCTGAAACGTGCCGAAACCTCGGCCACGCGCTCCGAGCCCTTGGTGATCACCAGGAAGTTGACGATCGTGATGATCAGAAACATCACCAGCCCGACCGCTAGATTCCCCCCTACGACAAAGTTTCCGAAAGCCTCGACGATGTGGCCTGCGTCCTGCTCCAACAAAATCAGGCGCGTTGTCGCAATCGACAGCGCCAGACGAAACAGGGTGGTCAATAGCAAGAGTGAAGGGAAAGAAGAAAACGCCAAGGGGGTAGGCAGGTAAAACGCCAGGACAATCAGCAAGCAGGAAATACAGATATTGATCGCGATGAGCACATCGATCAGCCAGGTCGGCAGCGGAACAATAAAGATGAAAACCATCCCCAGAACAATTCCGGCGCCCAGCATTTCACCGCCTTTGGCCATGCTTGAAAGGGCTTTATTGAACCATTGCACGCCTGTCATTGCGTATCTCGGGCCCGGCCGCCCGCTGGCCCGACCCGGCCTTCGTCATGAGTGCGCTGTCCCATCAATAACAAGAACACCTGCAAGGTGTCCTGACGTCGCGAGTCATCGTGCCACAGCGCAAGCGGAAGGCTTTGAAGCACTGAATGAATTCGGTTCAGTGCACTCAATTGGCGGTTTGGGTGATCCCCGCCCAGCTCCCGGCCCAGGCACTGGACTTCATTCCGGTCAATGCCTGAGTGCGCGTAGCCGAGCAAACGCTGCAGCAGGCTGACGGCCGTGTGCCCGGCCTGCGGTTGCCAGGACAACGAGCACTGAATGAACAGGCGGCAACTGTTCAGCACACTGCTTAGCTGACGGCATCCCTGTAGCCCGAGCAATAACGTGTGCAGCCTGTTGGTCGGCTGCGATGGCCGCTGGGCGGCCATGTCATCAGCCAGGGCCCGGCACATCATGCGCACCCCGGCAACGAGGTCATCTTCCGCGAATACGTCGAGCAATGCCTGCAAAATGTTCGCCACCGATTGCTCACCCAGCACATTGGCGTAGTACGCCTCGCGGACTGCCTGGCGTTGGGCGGGATCGCCCCTCGCCTGTTTCAACGCCTGGACGGTGTTGAGACCGGCCTGGATCTGCAGGGCATAGTGCGTGTGAACCTGCACCTGTAAATCCAGCGCCAGACCGGCTTCATGCTCACGGCCCTCGGCCTGGGCCAGGGCAATCACATGCTGCAATACCACGTGGGTCCGTGTCGGATCACCGCCGGTCAATGCCAGCAAACGCTCGACATCGGGCTTTGACAGGAGCTCCTGGCGGACACATCTGGACAACTGCCCAAGGCTGATCTGGGCGGGATGCCCCAGATGCTCATACAGCTCGGCCATCTGCCTGATGCGCTGGATTTTCTGCACCCGCACATCTGTAGCCGACGCTCGACGTGTTCGCTGAGACAGGGCTTTGTTGCTGCCTTCAACCTGTTGACTGAACAGCATGCCGACTTCTTCGACGGCATTTTGCTGCGATGCTTGCTGCGTCGGTACAGGCACAACGGATGAGGAGCCTGATCGGCCCAGTGCCTGCGCAGCATCGTTTCTCACGTCAACTTTCATGGGGCTACCGCTCAAGGATGTTTCGCTGACCTGTGTGGTCAGTCACAGGCAAACAGTTCCCGGGCAGTTCAATGCATGACAGCTTGAAAAAGTTGGCGCAAGCACAGCCACCGTTATGCAAACACTGGCACACCCTACCGCCAGCAAAAAAATAATTTGCATATAAATCAATAAGATATAAAAGAATCTGGATTGGCACAGGCGATGCTTAGGACGTCCTCATCGAACCCTTTCGATAGCGCATACCTGAGGACAAGTAATGGATCGCACTGACCACACTTCAATAAAAACCTCGCTGGCCTCTCGCAAACACCTCCTCGAGCTGTCCACCGAACTCCAGAAAAAACTGAGGATGTTTATTCA
Source organism: Pseudomonas taetrolens (assembly GCF_900475285.1). Lineage (NCBI taxonomy): Bacteria > Pseudomonadati > Pseudomonadota > Gammaproteobacteria > Pseudomonadales > Pseudomonadaceae > Pseudomonas > Pseudomonas taetrolens. The sequence goes on from NZ_LS483370.1 coordinate 3,949,759, forward strand.
CAAGCGGGTTCTTAACCCCGAGGATGCGGACGATATTTTGCAGTTGACCTGCCTTGAAGCCTGGCGCAACAGAGATCGCTTCAGCGGCCAGGCAAGTCTCAGTACCTGGATGTGCGGCATTGCTCAAAACCTGATCCGCAGTCACTTTCGCCGCGTGTACGCAAAGCCGGTGCACTGCGAGTTCGATGAACTGCTGTCCCACGGACAAGACTTCGGTACTGATCCGGGGGGACAGTTCGAAATCAATCAACGGCTTGAACGCACCCTCATTGCCATCAACCAACTGCCAGCAGAAATGCGCAAGACGGTGTACGCGTCACTGGAAACCGACGGCAACTATCGCGATACCGCCTGCGCCCTCGAAGTCCCCATCGGCACGGTGCGCTCACGGCTCTCACGTGCCCGTGAAAAGCTCAGGATCGAAACCTGTTCGTAAGGCCGATGGCCGGATGAGAGGGGCCTCCAACCACAGACACCGGTAAAAGGAAGTCCATGGTTGAAGGAACGTGCTTAAGGCCAGGGATTGCCTTGCACCCGGTTTATATTTTTTTCGTACGCGGCAACAAGATGGCCAGCACACCGAACAGCGGCAGGTACGAGCACAGGCTGTACACATATTCAATGCCATGAATATCCGCCAAGTGGCCGAGCAAGGCCGCGCCAATCCCGCCGAAGCCGAACATCAGCCCGAAGAAGATCCCGGCGATCATCCCCACATTACCCGGCACCAATTCCTGGGCGTAGACCACAATCGCCGAGAACGCCGAGGCCAGGATGAAGCCGATAATGACACTGAGCACACTGGTCCAGAACAGATCGACATAAGGCAGCAGCAAGGTAAACGGCGCCACGCCCAGAATCGAGAACCAGATCACCGCCTTGCGGCCTATACGATCGCCAATCGGTCCGCCGAAAAACGTGCCGGCTGCGACAGCGCCCAGGAACAGGAACAGATACAGCTGTGAAGTCTCGATTGAGACATCGAACTTCTCAATCAGGAAGAAGGTGTAATAACTGGTCAGGCTCGCCATGTAGAAATACTTTGAAAACACCAGTAAACCCAGCACCACCAGCGCACTCAGCACCCGCTGGCGTGAAAGGCCATGGGTCGCTTTCTGCCCGGCCTTGAGCTTGAACAGGTTCAAGTGGTTGCGATACCAGCGGCTGATGACGTAAAGCAGCCCTACTGCGAACAGCGCAAACAGTCCGAACCAGGCCACATTGCCCTGACCAAAAGGAATGATGATCGCCGCTGCCAGCAACGGTCCAAAAGCCGACCCCGCATTGCCGCCCACCTGGAAGGTTGACTGCGCCAGGCCGTAACGCCCGCCCGAAGCAAGCCTTGCCACCCGGGAAGCTTCCGGGTGAAACGTTGAAGACCCGATTCCTACCAGCCCTGCGGCAAGCAAAATCAGCGGGAAGCTGCCCACCTGAGACAGCATCAGAATCCCCACCAGGGTGCAAACCATCCCTGCCGGAAGCAACAACGGGTTGGGATGACGATCGGTGTAATACCCCACCCATGGTTGCAACAGCGAAGCGGTGAGTTGAAACGTCAGGGTAATCAGGCCGATCTGAGTGAAGGTCAGGTCATATTTGGCCTTGAGCATCGGGTAGATCGACGGCAGTACCGCCTGGATCAAGTCATTGATCAAATGCGCCAGCGCCACGGCGCCGATAATACGCATGACAAGCGGGCTGGATTGAGGGACATCGGGAGACGCGGTTGTATTTGTTTGAGCGTTACTGAGGGCCATGAGAGTTTCCGAACAACAGATGAATGCACACTGCAGGTAGGTCAATGTGCCATTTTTGAGCGTAACAATGCCATGCAATGGCTGAAAAACCTTAAGCGTTTGATAGAACAGAGAAAACTTTAAGATATTTGCTTGACACATGTCCCTTACGCGGGAATAATGCGCGCCATTGGCTACATAGCTCAGTTGGTTAGAGCATAGCATTCATAATGCTGGGGTCCGGGGTTCAAGTCCCTGTGTAGCCACCAAACACTTGTTTACAGACTTCTTCTGAAGTCCATAAACAATACAAGAAGCCCGCCTAGTGCGGGCTTTCTTGTGTCTGCAAGACGCCAAATGGCGTATTCCCCGAAATACCCCTGCCTGCGCAGCTCAAGAAATCAAGGCACCTCTCCCTTGTCCCAAAGCCGGACCAACTCACTCGGTGCGCTGTGCTCAGGGACTTTGAGAATCTGTTTTTCTTCCCGGTCCTCGATGCGGTAATTCAATTCGATCTGATAAAAACGCTCGTCACCGCGCCCGGCGTTGTTGGTGTCCGCAGCCAGGGGCATGCAGTCCGACAGTAGCAAGCAGATCTGCGTGCGCTGTCGGGGGTCGCATTGAGCAAACTCTATTTCTCGCGGACGGGTCAGCCCCGGCATGGCGGCGACCCCGCCCTGGCGAGAAAGGCGTACGACTGTGTTATCGCCCAATTCAGGAAGTTCTTTCATGGGGTTCACTGCCTCGGTTGAACGCCTACCTGTTGCCAGGCCTTGGCAATCGCTTCGACTACCTGTGGTTCGGAGCCAAAGCGGCTTTTCGCATTGGTCAGAGTCAAGGCGGCAAAATCACTGAACTCGGCAACGTTACTCAGTCGTTTGTCGCACAGCGTGTCGTACCAGACCTGCCCCGCACGCTCCCAGGCAAATCCGCCGATGGCCACTGACGCCAGATAAAACGCCCGATTGGGAATACCGGAATTCAAATGCACACCACCGTTGTCATCCTGAGTCTGGATGTAATCGGTCATGTGCGCCGGTTGTGGGTCCTTGCCCAACACCGGGTCATCATAAGCCGTGCCGGGATTTTTCATCGAACGCAGGGCAACGCCCTTGACCTTATCGGTCAACAAGTCAGCGCCCACCAGCCAGTCAGCCTGCCCGGCGGCCTGTTGCTTGACGTACTGCTGGGTGAGTACGCCAAATACATCCGATATCGATTCGTTCAAAGCGCCTGACTGGTGTGCATAAACCAGCCCCGCCTCACTTTCGACCACACCATGGGTCAACTCGTGAGCAACCACGTCCAGCGAGCGGGTGAATCGCTCGAAGATCTCGCCGTCACCATCGCCAAAGACCATTTGCTCGCCATTCCAGAAGGCGTTCTGGTAGTCCTTGTCGTAGTGCACCGTGCCGATCAGTTCGAAGCCGCTGTTGTCGATGGAGTCCCGGCCGTAGACACGCCAGAAAAAATCATGGGTCGCGCCAAGTGCATCATAAGCCTCGTCGACGGCCAGATCACCGCTTGCTGCCTGTCCCTGCACCCGCACTCGCTTGCCAGGGAGCTGCGTGCTGTTTTGAGCATCATATACGCTGCGCCGCAGTTGGCCCTTTGCTCCGACGCTGGCAACAGCTGCCTGTTCAGTCGAGGATCTGGGCGGACCCGGGTTACCCCGCAAGCTGTTGAGATGACGCAATGTCACCTCTGCTTTCGCACGTTGTGGCGCGCTGCCGTTGGCCATCAGGTGCTTGAGTATGTAAGGCGGGATGATGCCGCGATAAAGGGGAGTACCTGACATTGATGCCTCCTTGACGTGTGGTACCGCTGAGTAACCCGTCCAGGCGTTGATCGTAGTGTAAGCCCTATTTGACGATTCGGTTCCGCATATCGGCTATGCGGGACATGCCTCCTGTATCACCGATACCCGCCCAAAAAACGCCTCTTTACACCTCATCCAGATCCACGATGCGAGCGCGATTTAAAGGGTCTACCTCCGTTATTTATCGTCAATTACCAGCTTAATAATATTTTACCAATACAAGGGTGATCCCTAGTCTTGCCCTAAGAGATGGCAAGCCATGTCCGACCTGAATACAACTGCTTTAAAGGGTGTAGAGATGACCATTGATAAAATAATAATAGATACACTTGTGATTGGTGCCGGTCAGGCTGGCGTTGCCATGAGTGAACACCTGAGTAAACAAGGCGTGCCTCACCTTGTGCTGGAACGCAGCCGCATTGCAGAGGCCTGGCGTACGGGACGATGGGATTCGCTGGTTGCCAACGGCCCGGCCTGGCACGATCGCTTTCCTGGTCTGGAATTCAAAGATCTGGACTCCGACGCATTTGCACCGAAAGAGCAGGTTGCCGATTATTTCGAAGCCTATGCCAAGCAGTTCAACGCCCCTATCCGCACCGGCATAGAGGTGCAGCAGGTAGTGCGTAATACCAACCGCCCAGGCTTTACCATTGAAACTTCTGATGGCGTAATCGAAGCCACACAAGTAGTAGTTGCCACCGGACCATTCCAGCGCCCGGTAATCCCACCGATAGCCGCGGAATATGAAGGCATCACGCAGATCCACTCAGCCGAGTACCGCAATCCGCAACAATTGGCCGAAGGCGCTGTACTGGTAGTAGGAGCGGGATCGTCTGGCGTACAGATTGCCGATGAGCTGCAGCGTGCCGGAAAGCAGGTTTATCTGTCTGTGGGTGCACATGACCGTCCTCCACGGGCTTATCGCAACCGCGATTTTTGCTGGTGGCTAGGAGTACTCGGCGAGTGGGATGCCGAGGGTGTCCAGCCAGGCAAGGAGCATGTGACGATTGCCGTGAGCGGTGCCCGTGGCGGTCATACGGTGGACTTTCGCAAACTGGCCAATCAGGGCATGACGCTGGTCGGTCTGACCCAATCCTTCAACAACGGCGTGGTGAATTTCCAAGCTAATCTTGCCGACAACATTGCTCGCGGTGATGAGAACTATCTGGCACTGCTCGATGCAGCCGATGCCTACATCGCTCGCAATGGCCTGGACCTGCCACCAGAACCAGAGGCCCGCATCCTGCCCCCTGATCCGGACTGCCTGACCAATCCGATTTTGCAACTTGATTTGGCCCAGGCTGGCGTCACTACGATCATTTGGGCCACCGGTTATGCAGTGGATTATAGCTGGCTGAAGGTCAACGCTTTCACCGAAACCGGTAAGCCTCAGCACCAGCGCGGCGTATCCAGTGAACCGGGGATCTATTTCGTTGGCTTGCCATGGCTATCGCGTCGTGGCTCCGCGTTTATCTGGGGTGTTTGGCACGACGCGAAACACATTGCCGATCACATTGTTAAACAGCGTAGCTACCTCGCTTACCGAGATTTCGCTCAACGCCAGGCAGAAGACGGCAAAACCGCATCTGTCACATCGGCCATCACTAAAACAACCGTAAGCGCTTGATGCTCAAAATCCGCATCGGCGGTTGAACCGCCGGGCCGGATTCTGCCTTTCTTCCCCAGGAGCTTCAGATGTCCAAGCCAACCCATACCCGCATTCGCATGTTCAACACCAAAGAAACCTACCCTAACCAGAATCTGGACAATGACTTGTGCCAAGCAGTTCGGGCCGGCAATACCGTCTATGTCCGCGGTCAGATAGGCACCGATTTTGAAGGCAACCTCGTGGGGCTAGGCGACCCTCGTGCGCAGGCCGAGCAGGCGATGAAAAACGTTAAGCAACTGCTTGAGGAAGCAGGCAGCGACCTGAGCCACATCGTCAAGACCACAACCTATCTGATCGACCCTCGCTACCGGGAACCTGTGTATCAGGAAGTCGGGAAATGGCTCAAGGGCGTGTTCCCTATTTCCACCGGGCTGGTCATTTCAGGGTTGGGGCAGCCGGAGTGGTTAATGGAAATCGACGTGATTGCTGTCATTCCAGAATAAACAGGAGGACACATCATGACGTTTTCAATCGTCGGTCGTTGTACCGAAACAGGCCAACTGGGTATTGCCATCAGTTCGTCCAGTATCGCCGTTGGTGCACGCTGCCCCTGGCTACTGCCAGGTGTTGGTGCAGTTTCAACACAAAACATCACCCTGCCGTCGCTTGGCCCCGAAGTCCTTGCCCTCATGGAGCAAGGTCTTATGCCTGCCGAGGCACTGGACAAAGCCCTAACCCGTAATGGCTATAGCCAATATCGACAGATTACGGCGATTGACCATCTCGGCCGAACAGCTCACTTCAGCGGCTCGCAAACACTGGGCAACCACAATGCCGTGTCGGGCGAACAGTGCGTGGCCGCCGGTAACATGCTGGCGAACCGTTCGGTGATCGAAGCCATGGTCGAGGCATTCGAACACGGCGAGGGCCAACTGGCCGACCGCTTGTTGGCGGCGATGAAAACGGCCATCGCGGCAGGAGGCGAAGCCGGGCCAGTGCACTCAGCGGCGATGGTGGTGGTTGGCGAGCTGACCTGGCCGATCATCAATCTGCGGGTGGATTGGGCAGATCATGATCCAGTCGCCGAGCTGGAAAAGTTATGGGATGCCTATCGTCCACAGGTACAGGATTACATCGACCGCGCCCTGGCTCCTGACAAATCCCCTGGCTACGGTGTCGCCGGAGACGACCGATGAGCAACAGTCTCAATTTGCTGAAAACATTGGTAGCGTTTGACACCACAAGCCGCGAATCAAATCTGCACCTCATCGAATTCGTCCGCGACTACCTCGCACGCTTCGATGTGCCGTGTGAACTGGTCTATAACGACGCCCGCAACAAGGCCAATCTGTTTGCAACCATCGGCCCGGCGGACCGGCCGGGTATCGTGCTGTCAGGTCACACCGACGTGGTACCGGTTGATGGTCAGCCGTGGACCTTTGAACCGTTCCAGCTCACTGAGCTGGACGGCAAGTTGTATGGCCGTGGCACCGCGGACATGAAAGGCTACATCGCCTGCGTACTCGCCTTGGTCCCGGCTCTGGTCAAGGCCCCTCTTCGGCTACCCGTTCATATCGCGCTTTCCTACGATGAAGAAGTTGGCTGCCTTGGGGTTCGCTCACTGCTGAAAGCGCTTGAACAGCGCCCTGTCAAACCGATGCTCTGCATCATTGGCGAGCCAACTGAGCTCAAACCGGTGCTTGGTCATAAAAGCAAACTGGCTATGCGCTGCGAGGTTCACGGTGAAGCGTGCCATTCCGCATACGCCCCCAGCGGGGTGAATGCCATCGAATACGCAGCAGAATTGATTGGCGAACTCGGTCAGATTGGCAACAGACTCAAAGCACCGGAACAGCATGACGCCCGTTTCGATCCGCCGTTTAGCACAGTGCAAACCGGCGTCATCTCCGGTGGCAAGGCCTTGAATATAGTCCCCGCCGATTGCCGCTTTGATTTTGAAATCCGTGCGCTGCCCTCGCAGGACCCAAGCGCCGTTGTGCAAGAGCTGAAAATTTACGCCGAGCAGCGGGTGCTACCCCGCATGCGCGCCGCCAGCGATCAGAGCGCTATCCACTTCAGTGAGTTGTCGGCGTATCCCGGTTTGGCCACCGATGCTCACAGCGAAGCTGCCGAGCTGATCGCCATATTCTCGGGTTCCCGGGCGTTCGGTACGGTGGCGTTCGGCACAGAGGGCGGATTGTTTAACGCGGCAGGTATCCCAACGGTGGTTTGCGGGCCGGGCAGCATGGATCAAGGGCATAAGCCTGATGAGTTTGTCAGCCTGGAACAACTCACAGGCTGCGATGAAATGCTGCAACGGATGTTGTTATCGATCAGTAGCTGATACGCGATGGCCCGAGCTAGGCATGCAGTCGGGCCAGTTCATCCCTGCAATGATCAACGAACAACTGCACCGGCTTGGTCAGTTGCGACCGGCGCAGCCATGCCGCGGACAAACCCGAGCCGGTAACGGTTTCGGCAAGCGGAACACACACGACTTTTTGCCCGTCATAAGTGAATTCAGAATAGGGTTTGGTGACCAGGATGGAAAATCCAAAGCCGCGCCCTACCATTCCCCTGACCATCTCAATGGAGGGTGAACTGAACACGATGTGCGGCGTCAGGCCGAGCTCTTCAAAAACGCTGACGAAATAGGTCCGGCTGGGTACGACGTCCAGCAATATCATCGGCTCGAGTACCAGGTCGTTCAGCGAGACCTTTGCCTGTTGCGCGAAGCGGTGGTCCGCCGGCAGCAAGGCGTATGGCTGCTGCGGCGGCATTAGCGGAACAGTCTCGATCGTGCTGTCCAGGTCATGCTCGAACAGCATTGCCAAATCTATGCTGCCGGCGGTCAGTGCCTGGACCAACTCCTGCTGTTCCCCGTCCCGTATACGTATCTCCACACCCGGCCAGCGCTCTCTGAACCCTGCGATCAAACGCGGCAGGTAGAGCGGTGCTACCGTTTCAAAACAGCCTATATCGATCTGCCCCGATACCACATCGTTGTCAGCGAGCGCATTCTGCTCAAACTCGTGAGCAACCCGCAGCAGTTCAAGCGCTTTTCGGTAAAAACGCGAGCCGCTCGGTGTCAGTGATACACCCTGTGCGTGGTGCCGGATAAACAACTGCACGCCAAAGCTTTCTTCAAGGTGCTTGATTGCTGTCGACACCGACGGCTGGGCGATATAAAGCTTGCGAGAAGCTTCAGCGACACTTCCGCACTCTGCAGTAGTGACAAAATATTTAAGCTGTCGCAGGTTGTAAGCGGCCATGCGGGCCTCCAGAAAATCAGCTTGCACCTCAAAATCAGCAAGACATAAATGAGTGGTATTTGTGCACCGCAAAGGTGCTACTGATTCGACGGTTTGCGCGGGTAAACGCAGGCTCGCGATCAGGCTGAACATACCGGAGGCAGAAAAAACACGGGCATATATTTTTTAAGGTCTGAAGCAACAAACTTAATAATTTACCTGCCCTTGGCCATTGCACATGATCGCTCCAACAAGAAAAGCGTCGCCCCAGCAGCGCTTACCGAAGTACGTCCACGTACTCATCCTTGCCTTGGAGTTCGTCATGGCCACCACTGCAACATCCTCTACCCCGCTTATCGAAAAACACACAATTGGATACGTGCCCCCGGAAGATCGCCACGGAAAGGTCAAGGACCTGTTCACTCTCTGGTTCGGTGGCAACATCGCGCCGCTCCCCATCGTCACCGGCGCCTTGGGAGTGCAACTGTTTCAGTTGAATCTGGTGTGGGGCATTGTCGCCATTCTGGTCGGGCACCTTATCGGCGGAGTATTAATGGCCCTGCACTCGGCCCAAGGCCCGCAGATGGGCATTCCACAGATGATCCAGAGTCGCGCCCAGTTTGGCTCGCGCGGAGCGCTGTTAGTGGTACTGATCGCCGGGGTGATGTACATCGGATTCTTTGCCTCCAATATCGTACTGGCCGGAAAATCACTACATGGCGTGATCGACAGCGTGCCCGTGCCGGTCGGTATCGTCATAGGCGCCCTCGGTTCGGGCATCATCGGTATCATCGGCTACCGCTTCATCCATGTGCTCAATCGCATAGGCACATGGGTACTGGGCGCTGGCATCGTACTGGGCTTCGGCTACATTCTGACTCACGTTCAGACCACCGATTTCCTCACCCGCGGTAGCTTCAATATTTCCGGCTGGCTGGCTACGGTATCGCTCGCTGCACTCTGGCAAATCGCCTTCGCGCCCTATGTCTCGGACTACTCGCGTTACCTGCCAGCCAATGTGCCAGTGGCTGCGACCTTCTGGACCACTTATCTGGGCTCGGTGCTGGGCTCAAGCCTGTCGTTCGTATTCGGTGCCGTGGCAGTCCTGGCAACCCCCGTGGGCATGGACACCATGGACGCAGTAAAACTCGCCACGGGCTCTATTGGCCCCTTGATGCTGGTACTGTTTCTGCTCAGTGTCATCAGCCACAACGCACTTAATCTTTATGGCGCAGTATTGTCGCTAATCACCCTGATCCAGACCTTCGCCCATCGCTGGATTCCGACCGCCAAAAGCCGAGCAGTTATCTCCGTCGTCGTCTTGATAGGTTGCTGTATTGCAGCGGTCGGCGCCTCGGCCGATTTCATCGGACATTTTGTCGACATGGTGCTGGTACTGCTCGTCGTACTGGTACCCTGGACCGCGATCAACCTGATCGATTTCTATGCAATCCACAAAGGCAAGTACGACATCAACTCGATCTTCCGGGTCGATGGCGGGATTTATGGCCGCTATAACCCTCAGGCGCTGATGGCCTATGCCATCGGCATTACCGTGCAAATACCGTTCATGAATACGCCGCTGTACGTGGGACCGGTTTCGGCGCATATCAATGGAGCCGATCTGTCCTGGCTGGTGGGTTTGCTAGTGACTTCACCGCTGTATTACTGGCTGGCCAGCTGCGATAGCGCCTATAAGCGTCGGTGGTCTACCGGGAAACTGGATCACGGCGTGTGACACGACCTTCTGAGCGCGATACCCGGGAAGCCCCCATGCATCGTTCCAGTATCGAGACGGATGCCAGAACTGAAGTGAACCTTCTGCTCCATTACTCACCAGCGTCCATGTAGAGAAAACCCCTTAATGGGGTTTTTTCTTGTGCGTGAGAAATCAACCTAAGAAACAGCTCACTCCGCCAAAAGCCCTTGGCCCAGATACTCCGGTACTCTCCTTCCAGGAACACCCCCGTCTCCGCGCCGCTCAGAAGACACCACGTTGAGAACGCTGGCACTTGTTCTGAAGCACCTGAATCGACACATACCTGAAGTCTCCGGTTGGCCATCCCATCCGATGAATGCTTACGCAAAGCTTGTCATTCCTGTGGGAGGGGGCCTGGCTCAGCATTTCGCAAGCACAGGCAAGGCAGCACCGTGGAAGCCATCACTGGCTGCGTGCGCCCCCCTTTCCGACTCAATCGAAAGATCAAACGTCTCGCATTGGTTTGGACAAGTCACCTTCGACTTGCATGTGTCCAGGTCTCTATCCCCTTCACAGGAAAACCAGCGACAACAAGTATTGCAACCCGCCTCGACATTGGAGGCGGCTGCAAAGTCCTGTGGAAGCTGGCTTGTTTACGCTGAAACACTCGAAATGAAAAACAGTCGTGTCCTGAATCCAAAAAATCAGGCGGCCACCTCAGTGGCCCGAGCCCCTGCGCAAAACCCTACGGCGTTTCATAGGATTGATCACTCTGCCATCTGCAGCTCAGGGAGCTTCAAGCGAAACACCCGGGTAACCCCCAGCAAACAAATGAACCCTAGCCCCATCCAGACCAAACCGATCATGAACGACATGCTGGACAAGCTTGTCCACAACCAGATGGTGCTCAGGAAGCCCAAGGCTGGAACCCCGCCGTATAGCAGGTAGTTCCGGGCGCCACACAGCTTCTGATTTACCAGGTAATGCTTGATGACCGCCAGGTTCACCGCCGAGAACGCGAAGAGCGCACCGAAGCTGATCATGTTGGCAACAGTATCCAAGGTGATGAACAGTGCAATCAGCGAGACCATGCTGACCAGCATGATCGCGGTGGCTGGCACTCGCTTCTTAGACACTAACCGGCCAAACACACGGGGCAATGCGCCATCCCGTCCCATGGCGAACAGCACGCGAGAGACACTGGCTTGGGAAACCATCGCCGAGGCAAAGCAACCGGCCACATAGGTGGCGGTAAAGACATTCCCCAGCAGTGCCCCGCCTACCCGACGCATCACGTCCAGCGATGCCGAGTCCGGATCAGCAAAAGTGCTCCATTCCGGATATACCATTTGGGCGAAATACGAAACGACGAGAAACAGCAGACCACCGATCAGGCTGACTACCATGATGGCAATCGGGATCTGGCGCCGCGGATTGGGTGTTTCCTCGGCCATGGTCGACACGGCGTCGAAGCCAAGAAAGGACAAGCAAAGTACCGCAGCCCCAGTCATGACCAACGGAACGCTGAAACCTTCATGGTAGAAGGGTTTCAACAGCGAAATCGGCTCTGACTGCTCACCCAGGTTGTGGATCGACAGCGCAACGAATACAACGATGAAGACCAGTTGGACAACAACGAGTATCAAGTTTACCCGGGTGATTGATTCGATGCCGACCAGGTTGAGAAAGGTCACCAGAGCAATGGACCCGACCACCCACACCGCAGCGGGAATCGCTGGGAAGTATTCGGACATGTAGATACCGATCAACAAATAACTAAGCAGCGGCAGGAATATATAGTCCAGCAACAAGGTCCAGCCCGCTATAAAGCCAAAGTAGGTTCCAAAGGCCTTGCGCGTATAAGAGTACACAGATCCCGAATATGGATGCGCCTGCACCATCCGTCCATAGCTATAAGCCGTCAGCAACATGGCGGCAAGAGTCAGCAGGTAGGCGGTAGGTAAATGGCCTCTGGTCATCTGGGTCACCAGCCCATAGGTGGTGAACACCGCCAGCGGGACCATGTATGCCAGTCCGAAAAGAACCAGAGAGGTAAGACTTAAGTTTTGTCTGAACTTGCCAGGCGAAGTAGCTTTCGATGGGGAATGATGGGAAGGAGTATCGGCCACGCTTGTTATTGTATTCATTGCTGACTCCTGGAAATTTGAGTGCAGGACGCCGCGGTATCCGATGAGTTGATACCGTAAGGGGATCATCAGTTGAAGGAGCGGGCTGCCCTATGTCCGGCAGCCCTTGTTCAATCGATATGCACGCAGGGCAATGTGACGCTATCGATCACCACCCCAAACATGGGGTGCTCACAAATCACTTCAGAGTTTTCCTGCGATCCGTGCAGTGCGGTCTACTGCGATGCGGGTCTTTTCAACCAGTTCGTCCAGTTCGCCGCGCGTTGCCACCAGGGCCGGCGCCATGATCATACGGCCCAGAGTCGAACGAATGATCACGCCCTCTTCAAAACCAAAAGTGCGGCACTGCCAGGTCAGATCGTTTTCGTTGGCAAAGCTTTTGCGCGTGGCCTTGTCCTCGGTGAACTGCAAGGCGGCGACCATGCCTGCGCCCTGAATCTCGCCGATCATCGGGTGGTTGGCGAACACCTCCCGGAGGATCTGCTGCAAGTAGGGTCCGGTATCTTCTTTCACCTGCCGGACGATACCTTCATCACGCAGCGCTTTCAGATTGGCAATCGCCACTGCAGCAGCGACCGGGTGCCCAGAATAGGTAAGGCCATGGGCGAAGACGCCACCTTGCTCAACCAACGCATCGGCAATGCGTTTGCCCAGAACCAGGCCACCCATCGGCACGTAGCCTGAGGTCAGGCCCTTGGCTATCGACAGAGTGTCCGGCTCGAAACCGAAGTACTGGTGGGCGAACCAATCGCCCGTACGACCAAACCCACCGATCACTTCATCGGCACACAGCAGCACATCATATTGCCGGCAAATGCGCTGAATTTCCGGCCAGTAGCTTTCCGGCGGAAAGATCATACCGCCTGCGCCCTGGAAGGGCTCGGCGATAAAGCCGGCGACGTTTTCAGCACCCAACTCAAGAATTTTCTCTTCCAGTTGCAGGGCACAACGACGACCGAACTCGGCCGGAGTCAGCTCGCCGCCCTGGGAGTACCAGTAAGGCTCGTCGATGTGCGCCACGTCCGGAATCAGGCCGCCCATCTCGTGCATGAACTTCATCCCTCCCAGCGCCGTGGCCGCCAGCGTCGATCCGTGGTAGCCGTTCCAGCGGCCAATCATGATCTTTTTCTGTGGTTTGCCGACGACCTGCCAGTAACGCCGAACAGTACGGATCAGCACTTCGTTCGCTTCGGAGCCCGAGTTTGTGTAAATGACGTGGCTGTAATGGCCCGGCAAGAGGCTAAACAGTAGTTCAGACAGCTCGATCACTGCCGGGTGGGTGGTGTGGAAAAACATGTTGTAGTAAGGCAACTGGTTCATCTGCGCGGCAGCCGCTGCGGTCAAATCCTTACGACCATAACCGAGCTGGGTGCACCACAGACCAGACATACCATCCAGGTAACGCTTGCCGTCGTTATCCCAGAGATAAAGCCCTTCACCGCGGACCATCACTCGAGGTCCTTCGGCATTGAGCGCCTTTTGATCCAGAAACGCATGGATATGGTGAGCCGCGTCGGATTTTTGATAATCCTGAGTCTGCCGTTTAGGTTCGAATGGTGCATTCATGGCTTTTTTCTCTTATTGGTAGTCATACGAGAGGTAGCAGATCCGGTCAGCGGATCTTGCTCATATAGCTTTCTAAGGGGTCTTTGCTAAGCACGCCCTGGGCCTCGGCCAACGAATCGATGAACAGGGAAAACAGCTCCGATTGCGTGCCAATATCAAGCTTGCAGTAGATGTTTTTACGGTGGGATTTGATGGTGTCTTCCGACACTCCAAGGCGTGCGGCCAGGGAGCGGGTCGAATGGCCACGCAGGATTAGCTGGGCGATCCGGCATTCGCGTTCGGTCAGAAGCGACGAACCGAAGTTGTTCAGTGCCGAGTGGATACGCTGCTCCAGCAGATTTTCAAAGCGGGCGCCCCGCGCATCCAGACTGACAAAATGCTTGCCCAGCAAGGCCAGCACCCAGGGTGCTATGCACTTGAACTGCTGCGTTGTGGCTGCATCCAGTTTTTCCGTGAACGCCAGTGAGACAGCCAGGCTCAGTCCAGGGGATGACTGCAGGATGTAGTTCAACTCATCTTGCAGGTGCGAATGCCGATAAAACGACTGGTAATACTCACTGAGTTCGAAATGGTCGGGAGCGATCTCGCTCAGGTCGTAGCAACCCGAGCTGACGCCCTCTACACAGGCATCGTAAAACGGGTCGAGCAGATAGAACCCGGACAGGTACTGGCGCACGTTGCCTTGCGGCAGCCAGGGACCATCCAGTTCGAAAAGCGCACTGGGCATACCGCCGTGTGGGTACAAGTACAACGTCGTCGCTTGAATGGGACAAATACAACCCAGGGTTTCGAACAGCGTTGCGGCGAATCCCGGTTGACCAATACTCTCGGTCACCTTGGCCATCTGTTCGAACCATTGCGCAGAAACAAGCCGATTGTTTTCCACTTCAAAGACTCGCCGGAAGAACGGTTGGGAGCGACACCAGGTTACTTGTGCCGGGGTTGTAATGATGTTCCCACGCCCGTAAAGCCACCGAAATCACCCGTTAGGGTGAGTCGGCCAAAGGCGCTGACTTCCCCCGTCAACTGCCCCGAAAGCAGGAACGGCACGCTACCCCGGAGAGTGCATGCTGATAGTTTTTTTGCCTGCCACGTCTTAAGACGTGGCAGGCGGGGCGCGCAGCCCTAACGAAGCTGAAACCAGGTGGTTTTCAGTTGTGTGTACTTGTCGAACGAGTGCAAGGAAAGGTCTCGCCCGAAACCGGACTGTTTGCCGCCACCGAAAGGAATGGCGACATCCAGTGCATCCATGGTGTTGACCGAGACAGTACCGGCTTTCAATGCACGGGCCACACGATGAGCGCGATTCAAGTCATCACTCCACACTGATGCCGCCAGGCCATAGATGCTGTCGTTGGCAAGCTTCACCGCCTCCTCTTCGTGGTCGAAGACACTGATCGCCAGCACTGGGCCGAAGATTTCATCACGAGCCAGACTGGAGTTGCTGTCCACGTCAGTGAAGATCGTCGGTTGGATGAAGTTGGAGGAATCATTAATGCGCAGTTGCTCACCGCCTGCCAACAGCTTCGCCCCCTGCCCACAGGCCTGCCCGATCGCACGCATGATGCGCGTGGTCTGCTCACTGTCGACAATCGCCCCCGCGGTACTGGCAGGGTTCAGCGGGTCACCGGGCATCCAGGCTCGAGCTTTGGTGATCAGACGCTCGATGAACTCATCGTGGATGGAACGTTGCACATAGAGCCGGGAGTTAGCAGAACAGACCTCACCCTGGTTGAAGAAAATACCAAATGCGGCTTTCTCCGCTGCCAGGTCCAGGTCCTGGCAATCTTCAAATACCAGGTTCGGGCTCTTGCCACCACATTCCAGCCAGACCTGCTTGAGGTTGGATTGTGCCGAGTACTGCATGAAGTACTTGCCTACCTGGGTCGAACCGGTGAACACAAGGCAGTCCACATCGGGATGCAGACCCAATGCCTTGCCAGCGCTTTCGCCCAGACCCGGAACGACATTTAACACCCCTTCCGGAATACCCGCTTCCAGCGCCAACTGCCCCAGGCGCAAGGCAGAGAATGGTGATTGCTCAGCGGGTTTGAGTACCACGCTGTTACCAGCGGCTAATGCCGGGGCGAGCTTCCAGGCAGCCATATCCAGCGGGAAATTCCACGGCACCACAGCAGCCACTACCCCCAGGGGCTCGCGAGTAATGGTTGCAAGGGCATTGCGCGCGGTAGGTGCGACCTGATCGTAGATTTTGTCCAGAGCTTCTCCATACCAAGCAAACACATTGGCCGCACCAGGCACATCAATGTTGTACGCATCCATGACTGGCTTCCCCATGTTCAGCGAGTCGAGCAGCGCCAGTTCTTCACGGTTGGCCATGAGCAGCTCGGAGAGCCTGATCAGGATTTTCTTGCGCTCCACCGGGGCCATACGCGCCCACGGTCCCTCCTCGAACGCTCGACGAGCCGAGCGCACCGCAAGGTTCACTTCGTCCTCACCGCAAGCGGCAACACGTGCCAGCAGTTGGTTGGTGGCCGGGTTGATTGCCTCGAAGGTCGCCCCCGAAGTACACGCAACCTGCTGGCCTCCGATCAAGGCATTCTCGATGAATGTCTGGCGGGCAGCCCGCTGCTGCCAGTAGTTGAGATCGAACACACGCTACTCCCATGCCGACCGCTGGAGCGGTCAGTTGTTATTGGTTTCGCAGGATGGTGCGCCACTCTCGCAACGAGGCAAAATAGTAAAAATATGCTCGCTCCCCAAGAAAAAGCTCGGTAGCGCAGGGGGAGAGTCTGTAGGTCATACACGTCGCTGCCTGAGACAAGCAGCAAGCGTTGTCAGCTGTCTGACGCTGCCAGCCCGGGCGGCTGGCAGCTTTGGCGTTGGCGAGACTTAAGCCGGCATAACTGCGCTGAAATCCAGACGCCCGTCCTTGAGAGGTGGGCACCAGTAGTAACCGCCATTGAGCGGACGGCTAAAGCGGTACAGCGCATCGGGTATACCGTCTTCCAGGCCGCTCATGCGACGCAGCTGGACTTCGAAGGCATTCAGGTTGCGACTGAAGGATACGAACATCAGCCCCGACTTGCCGTTTTCAGTCCAGGGCATGGAGCGCCGGACGATAAAGGCTTCTGGCGAGAAGCTCTCCTGGGCGGTACGTTTGACGTGAGCCGAGAGAGGGGCGTCGTCGAGCTCTTCGTTGTCGCTTTTGCGTCGACCAATGATGTTGTCCTGCTCTTCGGACGGCAGCGCAGCAAAACCGTTCAAGTCGTGCTGCCACTGCTGGATTGCGACAAAGCTGCCGCCGGCCAGACCCGCTCCGGCGTCAGCCACGATGGCCGCATCGACGGCGGCTTCATCCACCGGGTTTTCGGTGCCGTCTTCATAGCCGGTCAGGTCACGGTCTGAACCGTAGCGGAAACCTTCGGTCACTTGCAGCAGGTGCAAGGCAGGCGCCAGCGCCGTTTCGATGGCCTGACTGCGATGGAGTAATTCACCCCGATCATCGCCCAATAACCATAACCACAGCGCATGCTGGGTCGACGGGTTCTCCACCATTGCGTTAAGGGCCGGAAACACCCGCAGCCCCGGAACTTTCGCACCCAAGGCCAGTACCAGCGGCGAACCCAGACCTGCCACCACGCTTTTGCCATCCACCCACTGCGACAGCGTGTCGAGTGCAGCCGGCAGTGCTTCTACTGACTTAAGGGCAAAAAACATATAGCGCGCCTGACTTGGCACGGGTTGGGCAAGAATGCCTGGCTGGTAGGGACTCATAAAAACTCCTTTTGGAAAGGCCCGAGTTTACCCCTTCGCTGACTGTTTTTCGGCCAACCCGAGGGATTTTTATTCCGCGCCCGGCACTTGCTCTCGGTCATCGCTCAAAACCCGTCGGAAAACCTTGTGGATTGATTTAAGGTGTCCAGCTGTCGCCGCGCTGGCCTTGCTCCAATCGTCATGTGCAGACGACACCATAACCATAAGAAAACTGAGGTATGCCCCATGGCCGCTGAGATCGAATCCAGCCGTTATGCCCGCTTTGCCCTGCGCTGCTCTAACTGGGCCGAGCGCTGGTTCCCTGACTCCTGGGTGTTCGCCGCTGTTGCGGTGATCACGGTGGCACTGGCCACGATGGCAATGGGTGCCAAACCTACAGAGGCCGCCATGGCCTTTGGTGATGGGTTCTGGAGTCTGATCCCCTTCACCATGCAGATGGCCTTTGTCGTGATTGGCGGCTACGTGGTCGCCAGTTCACCGCCGGCAGTGAAACTGATCGATAAACTGGCGAAAGTCCCGAAAAACGGTCGCCAGGCGGTGTGCTGGGTTGCGCTGATTTCAATGGTTGCTTCATTGCTCAACTGGGGGCTATCGCTGGTGTTTGGCGGGTTGCTGGTACGGGCATTGGCCCGTCGCACCAACCTGCGCATGGACTACCGCGCCGCCGGTGCCGCAGCGTATCTGGGGCTGGGCGCAGTGTGGGCTCTGGGGTTGTCTTCATCGGCCGCACAGTTACAGGCCAACCCGGCCAGCTTGCCGCCTTCGATCCTGGCGATCACCGGGGTCATCCCGTTTACTGAAACTATCTTCCTGTGGCAGTCCGGCGTCTTGCTCGGGGCGCTGGTGGTGGTCTCGCTGATCGTGGCCTACGCGACCGCGCCTGGCCCGGACTCGGCACGTGACGCCGCTGCCTGTGGTGTCGACCCGAGCTTCAGCACCCCCAAACTGCCTGAGCGCACACGGCCTGGTGAGTGGCTCGAATACAGCCCGGTTCTGACCATTCTGCTGGTGCTGCTGGCGGCTGGCTGGTTGTTCCACGAGTTCTCGACCAAACCGGCCATCAACGCGATTTCGGGACTCAACACCTATAACTTCCTGTTCCTGATGCTCGGCGCACTGCTGCACTGGCGCCCCCGCAGCTTTCTCGATGCCGTGGCCCGTGCCGTACCGACTACCACCGGGGTGATGATCCAGTTCCCGCTCTACGGCTCGATTGCAGCACTGATGACTCAGGTCAAAGACTCGGACGCCCAAACCCTGGCCCATCACATCTCGACGTTTTTTGTGCAGATTGCCTCCCATGACACCTATGCGTTACTGATGGGCGTGTATTCGGCGGTGCTGGGGTTCTTTATTCCGTCAGGCGGCGGCAAATGGATCATTGAGGCGCCCTATGTGATGCAAGTGGCCAATGATCTGGAATACCACCTGGGGTGGGCAGTGCAGATCTACAACGCGGCAGAGGCCTTGCCGAACCTGATCAACCCGTTCTACATGCTGCCGCTGCTGGGCGTGCTGGGGTTGAAGGCGCGGGACTTGATCGGCTTCTCGTTTGTACAACTGCTGGTACACGCGCCGCTGGTGCTGTTCTTGCTGTGGGCGCTAGGCACAACGCTCGCTTATACGGCCCCGGTAATGCCATAAGCCGATAACAGCAAGCCTGTAGGGGCGGGCTGGCTTGCGATGCAATCAACGCGGTGTTTCTGAATATCCGCAGTGATCCCGTCGCGAGCAAGCCCGCTCCTGCAGAGACCTTAAACGGGCCGCAAGCGGTATTGCGGTGGCAGTTGATCCAGGCCGCTGATGGTGGTGTTCAGGCTTTTCCAGCGGCCGTCCTTGATCCCGTAAATGCAGCCGTGCACCGACAGCTTCTGCCCGCGATGCCAGGCATTCTGCACAATATTGGTATGCCCGACGTTGGCCACTTGCTGGATCACGTTGAGCTCACACAGACGGTCTACACGCTCTTCTTCGGTCGGCAGTTGCGCCAGCAGTTCTCGATTTTCGTAATACAGATCACGGATGGAACGCAGCCAGCCATCAATCAGGCCCAGTTGCTGGTCTTTCATGGACGCGCGTACACCACCGCAGCCGTAGTGTCCGGTGACCAGAATATGTTTGACCTTCAATACATCGACTGCGTACTGGATCACCGACAGGCAGTTGAGGTCGGTGTGCAGCACCACATTGGCCACATTGCGGTGAACGAAAAGATCCCCGGGCAGCATGCCGACAATCTCGTTGGCCGGTACTCGCGCATCCGAACAACCAATCCATAGGTATTCCGGCGTTTGCTGGCGAGCCAGCTTGGCGAAGAAATCGGGATCTTCCTGCTTGATCGCATCGGCCCAGCGCTCGTTGTTATCAATCAGATCTTGTAGTTCGTTCATGCGGTTTAGCCTCAAAGAGTTGATGCGCAACTGTGACAACCGACCGACGGTCGGGGTCACGCGGGCCAATGCCAAAACCGGTACTCGGACAGGCGGAATCTTCAGGGGGGTCTACAGTCCACCGTATTAAGGCCCCACAGTATGAGGAATTACCATGGCTGATTCACGTCGTCCGTATGGAGTACAACAACCTGCCGACATCGACGATACCGAAGATCGTATGGGCTCCCTGGAACCGCTGGACTTTGATGATGATGAAACACACGAGCCCATCAGTGATCTGTTCACCGACGAAGAGCACGAGCGGCATGTCGCAGGCCATCGTGCACGCAATGCGGGTTTGAGCGGTGCTGCCATGCCGGGGCGAGATTCGAATGCTGACGATCTCGATCCCGAGATGCTGATCCCTGAAGACGGTGCCCGGGATGCCGAAGAAGCCGCCGAAGGCCGTAACGTCCCTGCGGACTGGGACCTGAGCGTGGTGAATGAGGATCAAATCGGCGGCGGTGACGGACTGGATGAAGCAGAACTGGCAGATATTGATCCGGTAGGACGCAAGCCTGAATAACCTGCGCTCCTCCTGCAGGAGCGAGGGTGCTCATGCAGGGGGGTAATACTTCTGGAGTTAATCTACCAGCGTACAGGCCATGACCACAGCATCTTCACGTCCGCCGACCGCCGGGTAGTAATCGCGACGACGGCCAATTTCGTTGAAGCCATAGCGCTCGTACAACTTGAACGCGGCCGTGTTGCTGTCACGCAGCTCGAGGAAGCACTCGCGGGCGTTGTGCTGGTAGGCAATCGACATCAGGTGCTCAAGCAACTTGAGACCCAGGCCACGGCCCTGGCTTTCCGGTTTGACCGTGATGTTCAGCAAATGGGCTTCATCAAGGATGATTTGCACCACGCCATGCCCCACTTGCTGCTCACCTTCGAACATCAGCCAGATGTGGTATTTGCCCAGCCCGTCGAGAAAAATGCCGCGCGTCCACGGATGGCTGAAAGCGGCGTATTCAACTTTCAAGACCGCATCAAGGTCCGCCTCGATCATCGGGCGGAAGGTTACAGCGTCACTCATCGTTTTGTTTCCAGCGCGCCATCAGCCGGCGCATGGCTTGCCACACATCCGCTTTGCGTTGTGGCTCATCCATTAAGAGTTCCAGGCCCGGCAACGCCCAAGCGCAGCCCAGCCCTTCGATTTCTAGTTCGCGATTGAAGGCTTCAGCATTCGCTTCACCGGCAAAGCGCACAGCCGGCAGCCCTATCAGCCACAGACAGGCACATTCGGCCTCTTCAAGGCGCGCCATGACAAAGCCCTGCACAAACTCACACGCGGCGTCAGGGCCTTGATCGACATTGCCACGCCTGAGCAATGGCCAACGCACCGGTTCGCCGATGATTTGCGGACTGTCCGGCAGGCCTGCTGCACGCAGCATGTCCTTTAACAGCAAATAAGCCGGATCGCGGCTCTGGAAAGCACCGCCTGTGGGTAACTCCACCAGCACCAGGCAACGTCCGGCGCGCAGCAACTGCAAGGCAAAGCGCGGGGGTGGCAACTGGACCACTTTCGCCACGGCGGGTGCTGCCTCGGCCACGACGGCAGGCTTGCTCGCAGGTCGCGGCGTGACCGACGGTCGGGGCACTTCGATTTTTGGTCGCTCGGCAGGTGCACTCGGCGCAACCATCGCCTTGACCACAGGCCGCGTAATCACAGGCTCAGCGGGCGGTTCTGGGAGCACCAGCAGCTCGGGCCGCGAAGGCGCAGCAAATGGCAACTCGGTGCGCGGTAACCAGTTGACCACCTGCATGGCAGTCAAGTAAGCGCGGCGGCGGGACTCGTTCAACAAGGGTCGGCCATCTGTGGATAACAAAGAGAACCGCGATTCTACCGCCCTTCTGCCTTTCTCGCCCGCAGTTGATGGTTAAACGGTTGCTCGACGTATCCGGCCTCTGATCGCCAAGTAATGACTCGACGGCACGTTGCAGTACAATCGCGACCTTTCATTGCCAATCGACCGGCCCTCCCATGATCGAACCCAAGCGCGTTTTACGTGCCCTCGCCGAGCACTGGGCACTTCTTGAGCCTTTGTGTGAACACTTCGACCAGGGCACCTTGAGCCTCAGCGAGCTGCGCCTGCAATTAGCCGCTCATCAGCTGGACAGCACACCACAAGACATCACCAGCGTGCTCGACACCTGGATCAGGCTGGACATTCTGGTGCCGGTTGCGAAAAGCCCCAACCGCTTCGAACTCAATGCCCAAATCCACGACTTTCTGGCGTATTTAAGGCGCGAGCACCGCCTCGGGCTGTGCCTGGAAATCGAAGCCTATTTGCGCCACCTGGAGCGTCTGGCGGGTTATATCCAGGATGCATTCGATATTCGTGACGGCAACGACCTGGCACGCCAGCTGCGTTTGCTCGACATGCGCGTGCGCGATGTGCTGAAAAAACTCGCCAATGACGAACAGGCGCTGGTCGCCGTGGCCGAACGGGCCAAAACCAGTGACCGCCAGATCCCTTTGCGCCAGCGTTACGCCGAAGTACTCGCGACCTGGGACGAATACGTCGAGCCGATGATCCAACTGGTGAACGCCGACGGTGCTTTCGAACAAGGCGTTCGCAAGGTTGAAAATGTGCTGCTGCGCATGCTCAGCGAACAGCAACGGCTCGGCCATCTGGTGGACGACGACATGTTGCTGCGTACCCACGCGCGTATCCTCGAAATGCAGACCAGTGCCCAACTGACCTTGCGTCATGCCCGTGAGCTGTTGCTGCCGTTGCGGGAAGAAGCCCGCCGGCACAATGCCGTAACCCGTGGCGCGGCCCTGGCCCTGGCGGCGATCCGACGCAAAGGTCTGGACGCAATACCGCAAGCCTCGATGCCGATGTTCACCCGCCCGCAAAGTACCTTTTTGGGTAGCGCCAGCCAGGTGGAAGCTTATGTGTATGCCCTGGCCCGGTTCGAACCCAAGCCGGCGCGCTTCCCCAAGGCCCACAAAACCCAAAAAGGCGAGGCCCCGAAAGCGCCGCGCACGGTCAAGGAAATGCTCGATCGCTGCAGCCATGCCCTGCCCCTCCCGGACTTAATGAACTGGCTGCTGATCCAGGAGCCGGACGGCGACACCGACGAATTACTGTATTGGTTCTCCCGACTGTCGCGCGAGAAACGCTTCGTGCGCGAGCGTCTTGAACGCCGCGATTACCACACCCACGAACATCTGGTCAGCCTGCGCTCTTTCGCTCTGCTTTCGCACAGCGAAGACGCGACCGAGACTTCTGCGAGCCCTCTCCATGCATCTTGATCTTTCTGAACTGTCCCAGCTGGCCCCGATATTTCGTGAGTTGTTCAAGGGCTATCACGTCAGCCGCCGCGATCCAGAGCTGTACGCCCAACTGTCGAACTTCCAGGATGCCTACCGGGCGCTGTTCAAAGCCCTCGGCTTTGAACTGGTGTGTGATACCCGGGGTTTCTATTACTTCGTGCCGGACACCGCCACGGCTCAGGTCAACAAGACCGCGCAACGCCTGGCGCTGTTCACATTTATCATCGTTGAGCATCTGGCCGACCAGGGCCGCGACCCGATCGCCGTACTCGATGGCGGTAGCCTGGGACGCGATGAGTTGCCGGCTCTGCTGGAAAAATACCGCGACCTGTTTGTCCAGGCGGAAGTCACCACCCAGGACGAGCTGGAAGAAAAGATCATGCGCCGCATGACCCAGCTCGGGTTTGCCAGCGAAGAAACCGGTCTGTACCGTTTTCTGCCGCCTATGCACCGCTTCCTGGATGTCTGCCTGTCGGTCCAGCAAGACCGCGACCTGGCCGCCAGCCTGCACAGCATCCTGCCGTTGCCGACACCGGTATTGATCGACGATGACGCCGAGGAAGAAGACGAAGACGCCGCCCTGGCCCGCGCCATTGCCGCAGAGCAACAGGAGATTGATGCATGAGCCAGGAACGCTACGGGATACGCCGCTTTGCCCTGCTGAACACCGCCGGTTACAGCCTGGGATTATTTCCGCTGGAACACCCATTGTCGGTGTACGGGGCGAATAACCTCGGCAAATCGGCTTCGATCAACGCGTTGCAGTTTCCGATTCTCGCGCGCATGTCCGACATGAGCTTCGGCAAGTACAGCCTCGAACAGTCACGGCGTTTTTACTTCGCATCCGACACCAGCTACATCCTGGTCGAGGTGTCGCTGCCCCACGGTCCGCACGTGATCGGTGTGGTTGGACGTGGCCCCGGCGGCGGCTTCGGCCACCAGTTTTTCGCCTACGCCGGCAAGCTCGACCTGGCGCACTACCAGAAAGACGACACCTGCCTGCGCCAGAAGGAGCTGTTCAACAACCTGGAACGCCACGGCCTGAAAGCTTACGAGCTCAAGCCGGATGAATTGCGGCGTTTGCTGGTGGGCGGTCATACCTCGATCCCGCTGGATCTGACGCTGATCCCGCTGCGTTCCACCAGTGAACAGAGCCTGAAAACCTTCCGCGCACTGTTCATCAACCTGCTGCACATGCGGGAAATCACGGCAGCCAAGCTCAAGCAGCTGTTTCTCGATGCCTTCGAACACAGCCTGCGCTCGGGCAGCGTCGACTACATCGCAGCCTGTGAAGAAGCCTTCCGCGATGTCCGCCGCATGGAGCAGGACTACAACGCGCTGGTCGGTGCCGGGCCACTGGTTGAAACGCTCGCCACCGGCGTGCGCCAGCGTGATCTGTTGCGCGGCAAGCTGCATCGCCTGTCACCATTGCTCGACTCGTTGCTGGGCACGTGGCAGGACTACGCCGGCGCGCGCAAGGAAGAGCTGCTGATCCAGTCCGAGCACTACCGCAACGAGCAGGATGCGCTGCAAAACGATCAACGCAGCAGCACCCAGGAGCTGATGCGCCTGGAGCGGGAAATCACCGGTATCCAGCGCTGGCTGGGTGAGCTCTCGGTCCTCAAGCATCGCTTCGCCCTGGTCGATGATGTGAAGGTGCTCGAGCAGCAATTGCTGGCGGCCAAGGACGCGCACGACGAACTGGCCGGCGCGCTTGCGCAGTCGCGGCAGTTCAGCGCCGAGGACCTGGACGAACGCCTGCGTGATCTGGAAAAACGCCTGAAATCAGTCCGCCAGCAACTGGACCATGCCGACAACAACAGCTACGCCCGCCTGCGCGAAGAGTTTTCGCAACAGGATGTCGAGCGCCTGATGCGCCTGTTCAACAGCGCCCTGTTCAGTCTGCCGCTGGGTGAGCACGGGATTGCGCTGGACGACAGCAATGCCTGGGTCAAATCCCTGGAAATGATCCTCGACGGGTTTAAAGGCGAGCGTTTCGAGGCGCCGGGCCTGTCCATCGACCTTAGCCATATTGAGCCACCGGCCCTGCAGGCGCTGGCGGACCGGGCAGCCCTGCGCGACCAGAAGGATCGCCTGGAAAAAGAACTCAAGCAGCTGAAAACCCAGCAGGCCGTGACCTCGGACCGCGCCGCGAGCAAGACCGAAGCCGAGTTGCTGTACCAGCAGGTGCTGGATGCGCAAAAGGCCCTGGAAGACTTCCGCCGCAGCCAGACTTTGAGCGCCGAAGAAGGCGAAAAACTGGAGCAACTGGCCCAGGCAGAAGCCGCGCAAGATGAATTGAAACGTTCCAGCGATGCCTTCACCGAGCGCGTCCAGCAGCTGTCGGCCAAATTGCAATTGGTCGGCCGGCAAATCGGGGACATGGAAGCCAAGCAGCGCACGCTGGATGACAGCTTGCGTCGCCGTCAATTGCTGCCGGCCGACCTGCCGTTCGGCACACCGTTCATGGACCCGGTGGACGATTCGATGGATAACCTGCTGCCCTTGCTCAACGATTATCAGGACAGCTGGCAAGGGTTGCTACGCTGCGACGGCCAGATCGAAGCCCTGTACGCGCAAGTGCGCTTGAAGGGTGTGGCCAAGTTCGACAGCGAAGACGACATGGAGCGGCGCTTGCAGTTGCTGATCAACGCCTACGCGCACCGCACCGAAGAAGCGTTGACCCTGGGCAAGGCACGTCGTGCAGCCGTGACCGATATCGCGCGCACGCTGCGCAATATCCGCAGTGACTACGACAGCCTGGAGCATCAGCTGGCGCTATTCAACCGCGAGATCAACAAGCGCCAGGTCTCCAACCTGCAAAGCTTCCGTATTGTGCTGGCACCAAACAAGGAGGCGCTCAAGCATATCGATCAGATTATCCACAGCGCCGGACAGTACGAAGAAGGCGAGACGCTGTCGGTGTTCGACCTCAGCCAGAGTGCCGAACAGGACAACAAGAACGAAGAAGCCAAGGAGTATCTGGCACGTCTGGTAGCAGCCAACCACAACCAGCTGGGGCTTAAGGATCTGTTCGAACTGGCGTTCGAGATCACCAAGGTCAACGGCCAGCCGGTGATTCATACCGACATTGACGGTGCAGCTTCCAACGGCACGACCATGACCATCAAGGCGCTGACCAACATGTACTTGTTGCTGCACTTGATGGATCGCGAGCAGGCCGGGCGTATCCGTTTACCGTACTACCTGGATGAAGCCGCGGACATTGACGAGAAAAACCAGACTGCCTTGCTGGAAACCAGCCTGCAGTTGGGCTTTGTGCCGATTCTGGCCAGTGTGAAACCGCAAGTCTGTGCCCATGTGGCCATCGACCTTGAAGGGGGCAGCGGACCCAACGGGATTTATATCGATGAAGACGACTGGAAGTACATCCGTCGCCACGACGAAGTAAAGCCTGATGCCCAGGCCGCGACTCAGTTGCTGGAACTGGACGAAGTCTAAGCAACAGCCGGCTACACCCCAAAGGCTGCGATCAGTGATCGCGGCCTTTTTTGTTGAGGCCCCGCGAAGTCAACCACGCAACACACGTCGCGCCCTGCGCCTGTACCTGACGGCCCCTCCCGAGCAGCGAGTGCTTTTGTAAGTATTTCTATAATTTCGGAAAATTCCTACCCACCTTAGAAATAAAGAGCGCCACACTTCCTATCCGTATAACAACCGCCTCTTGCGGGATTCACTCACACAAAGGCATTAAAGCGATACCACTTAGCAAGTACTGCCAAGTGCAACACTCGTGACTTACATGTGGCGCTTTTGATTGCCCGCACGACTTGAGTACTGCACAGGACGGTTCATACAGCACGACGGCACTGACACCCAACTTTCTTTAATGCCAACCGTTCTTTATGAACCCCCTTGTATAAAAGGTATATTCACCCTTTATGTCACTCCCATAAAAAGGCTTTGCACTCACGTCTGCGTGATAGTTAAAGCCGATGACCTACAAACGCCCTCTTTAAGTTGTAGGAGTAATCATGCGTAAGGCCTTAATTGTAGATGACCATCCCTTTATCCGATCCATTGTCAGATTTGTACTGGAGAAATCCAACTTCCAGATCGCTGCAGAAACCGATAACGGTGCCTCGGCGCTGGACCTGGCACGTTCACATGTGCCCCACCTGATCATTCTCGACTTGTCGATGCCCAAGCTGGACGGGCTTGAAGTATTGAAGCGGCTGCACACCCTGGGGCTGCCCATAAAAGTGTTGGTGCTGACGTCCAAAGGGTCGGACTTTTATGCCGATCGATGCATAAGGGCCGGTGCCATTGGTTTTATAGAAAAGACCGAAGATGTCGAAGCGCTGACCAAAGCCATTCAGATGGTGATGAGCGGTCGACTTTATCTAAGTAATCTGGACGTCAACCTGCCTTTTCATAAAAGCCAGGACAAAAGCGATCAACAATTAATCAACACGCTGTCTGATCGAGAGTTGCGCACCCTGCACTATTTAGTCTCAGGCTATTCCAACAAAAAAATTTCGGAAGCCATGTTATTGAGTGAAAAAACCGTCAGCACTTATAAAACCCGCATATTAACCAAGCTCAATATCAAGTCCGTCGTCTATCTTGCTGAGTTTGCCAAACGCAACAATCTAATCGAATGAATAGGGTGTTTCGCCCCCTCCACTCTCTCGGGCTGCTGTTAGTGTGGCTGACGTCATTCAGTTATGCCGATCCGGCCAACCTGCAATTGTTGGCTCGCTCAAAGACGAGCGAGCCTTCACTCACGCTGGATGAGGGTGACCGGCAATGGTTGAAGAATAAACGAGCACTTGTTCTTGGAACGTCTGCACCCGATTACGCGCCTTTTGATATCTCGGCGGGCAGTGATTACTTCGAAGGTTTGACCGCCGATTATGCGGGGCTGCTCAGCCAACTGCTGAACGTCGAGATCAAGGTGCGTTGCTACGATTCACGTGCTGAGGCAATCGCTGCACTGAAAACTAAAGAAATCGACGTACTGGGCACGGCCAATGCTTATGAAATGAAAGACCCTCAGCTGGCCTTTTCGACTGCCTATGCCGACGACACCTCGGTGCTGGTCACGCGCACTGGCGACCCCGCCCTCAGCAATGACACACCCGGCCGGCAGAAGATCGCCATGCTTTACCACTATCAACCGGTCGAGGTGGTGAAAGCGCTGTACCCCGAGAAAGAGCTGCAGCTGTATGCCTCGACCCTGGAAGCTATTGGTGCGGTGGCTTTCGGTCAGGCCGACATATATTTAGGCGACTCGATAAGCACTCATTACCTGATCAATAAAAATTACCTGAACAATGTTCACCTCAAGGGCTTTTCATCCCTTGAAGGACCGGCCTTCTCGTTTGCCGTATTACACCCCAATCCCCGCTTGCTGCGCCTGATCAACGCCGCGCTGGCGGCCGTCCCCTCCACTGAACGCTCAGCCATTGCAAGTCGTTGGGGCGCCAGCGGAATGCACTTTGAAAACCGTGGCCGCCTGCAGTTCTCCCCTTCGGAACAGCGTTGGCTGGACCTGCATCCGCGGCTCAAGGTGGCCATCACCGATGATTTTTTCCCTTTTACCTTTCTTGACAGCCATGGCGGCTTCAGTGGCCTGGCCGCCGACCTGCTCGGCAAGATCAGCCTGCGTACGGGCCTCAAGTTTGAGCTGGTGCGCAGCCGTTCGGTGTCGGAAATGATCGAGTCCGTCAAACAGGGGAATGCCGATCTAATCGCCGCCTTCACCCCCAGCAGCAGTCGCGAAGATACGTTCCGCTTTACCAAACCCTACCTCTCAACCCCCTTTGTGCTGGTCACACGCCGCCAGCCGGGTAGCGCCCGGACACTCGATGAACTCAATGGCAAACGCGTGGCACTGGTCATCGACAATACGGTAAGCCCGTACCTGACGGAGCATTACCCGGGCGTGCGGCTGATCGCGGCCAAGAACTCGGCGCAAGCTCTGGCAATGCTGGCCGCGGGAGAGGTCGATGGCGCTATCAACTCGCTGATCAGTGCGCGTTACCTGATCAAGCAGCAGCATAATGGTCAACTGCAAATCAGCAGCACGGTGGGCCTCACACCGGCCCAGTTTTCGTTGGCAATGGCAGCCCCGTCGTCACTGCTCTACTCCATCCTGGGCAAGGCATTGATGAGTATTCCTCCCGAAGAAATGGACGCTTTGACCAACCGCTGGAACCGCGCAGTGGTGCTGGATAACCGCTACTGGGTGCGCAATCGCGGGGCAATTATCCGGATTTCACTGATCGGGGCGCTGGTGCTGTTAATGGCCATTGCGTGGATCACTTATCTGCGCCGGTTGATTCATAAACGAGACAACGCCGAGCGTGCGCTCAGTGACCAACTGGCGTTCATGCGCGCATTGATCGATGGCACGCCCCATCCTATTTACGTGCGCGACCGCCAGGGGCGACTGTTGATTTGCAACGCCGGTTACCTGAACACGTTTGGGGTCACCCGTGAGTCGGTGCTGGGCAAAACTCTGCTGGAGTCCACCTTCGCCTCACCGCAGCAAAATACGGCGAATCACGTGGCTTACATGAAGGTGATGGAAGAAGGCCGGCCGCTGGTACGTGATCACCGGATGGTGCTGCCGGACGGGTCCGTGTTGACCATTTACGATTGGGTCCTGCCCTACCGCGGCAGCGATGGCAGCGTGGTCGGGGTTACGGGCGGGTGGATTGATATCAGCGAGCGCCAGCAGTTGCTTGAGCAATTGCAGGAGGCCAAAAACCAGGCCGACCAGGCCAGCCTGGCCAAGAGCGACTTTCTGACCACCATGAGCCATGAAATTCGTACGCCGATGAATGCCGTGATCGGCATGCTGGAGCTGGCGATGAAAAAGGCCGAACAAGGCATTGCCGACAGTGCCTGCATTGGCGTTGCCTGGGACGCCGCCCATGGGTTGCTGGAACTGATCGGTGACATTCTGGACATTACCCAGATCGAGTCCGGGCGCATGCCGCTTAACCAGCAACGCACTCATTTGATGAAGCTGGTGGAGTCCACCGCACGAGTGTTCGAGGCGATGGCGGAGCAAAAAGGCTTGTTGATGAGCTTTGAGCTGGACCCCAGGATCAATACGGACGTGCTGATCGACCCTGTGCGCTTCAGACAGATTCTGTCGAACCTCATGAGCAATGCCATCAAGTTCACCGAATGCGGCCACGTGCGCTTGAGCGTACGTGCCAAGGGTTCCAGGGATGGTGAGCGCCTGCAGGTTTGCGTACAGGTCGAGGACACGGGGATCGGTATTTCCGAAGAAGATCAGCAGCGCCTGTTCAGCCCGTTCTCTCAGGTCAATATACCCAGCAAGGCATGCGCCGGCTCAGGCCTGGGGCTGATGATCAGTCGCCGGCTGTGCGAAATGATGGGCGGCACGTTGACCTTGAACAGCACACTGGGCAAAGGCACACGCATCATCATGCGGCTTGATATCGTGACCTTGCTTTCCCCGGTGCCGGCTGCCGTGCCTGATAACGTATCGCCGGGCCAGCTCCGTACGCTGAAAGTGCTGGTGGTCGATGACTACCCGCCCAATCGACGGCTGTTGACCCAACAACTGAGTTTTTTAGGGCATACCGCGGTCGAAGCCCACGAAGGCGCGCAAGCGCTGAAGGTCTGGAGGGCGCAGCGCTTTGACATGATCATGACCGACTGTGCGATGCCGGTGCTGGACGGTTATGAACTGACCCGCACCATTCGCGCCGAGGAAGCCGCCAGTGGTTCCCCGCCGGTACTGATCGTCGGTTTTACCGCAAACGCCCAGACCGGCGAAGTCGAACGCTGCCTCGCGGCGGGGATGAACGATTGCCTGTTCAAGCCCATCAGCCTGCACCATTTACAAACCCGACTGGCTTCAGCAGACCTGATCCCCGTCCATCTGGCTGACGATCTGGAACTTGAGGGCTCGGACAAGCTGATCAATCTCGAGGCCCTGGAGCGACTGACCGGGGGCGATACCTGTGCCCTGGAGCGTATGATCGAGCCGTTGCTCACCTGCATGAAGGACGACATGGAAGCCTTATTGAACGCCTTCACCCGACATGACTTGCCAGGCTTGAGCGAAGTAGCGCACAAGGTAAAAAGTGGCGCACGAATGATCAAGGCCAGGCATCTGGCCCAGTGTTGCGAAGACCTTGAACAGGGTTGTCTGGCGCCTAACTGGAGACAGCTGGCCAAGCGGGTCGACGAACAGTACACGGCAATGGAGCAGGTGCTGGATGCGCTTGAGCGGCATCGAACATGAGGCCTGGCTCCGGGGCAAGCGGCCTGCCCCGGAGCCAGGCCGATCACATAAAACTCTGGATCAACACCACGGTTTTTGAGAAGCGTCCCGTTTGCGCACCCTTGTCGGTCAGCGTGGAAGCAATCCTCAGAACCGAGGTACCAGACGGCAGGTTGATCAGCTCGCCCGCCCTGACCCCGTTCACCGTAATCAGGCTGTCGATGCCGTTGCCAATGGCGAACGGGTTCCCTACAGACACCTGGTAACGGACCGCAGCGCTGCGCGCGCACGTTACCGCTCGAGTGGTCTCTTTTTTCACACCATTGATTGCTCCGAGCTTCAACGGTCCGTAATTCAGGATCACGGTTGCCCCGGAGACCGTACACTGATTGGCCGGGATCGTTCCCGGGACACACGAGACCGAGCCCGGAACCAACCCATAAAACCCCCTGCCGTAAGTGGACCATGCCCCGCACACCTCAGCGACCCATCCAGGCTGTACGGTGTAGGCATAACCATAGCTTCTCGTCACGCTTGTGCCGAACTTGTTCACCCAGGCTCTGATCGCCTGATCGAACGTAATACCGTTGCTCACCATGACATTGGTATCAACCCCGCCATTCGCCCAGCAATCACGGGTCCACGATACACAGCCCATGGGTGATATAGCGGGATAACCGGGGGTTAGCTTGGTGTAGGAAAGCGGCCCGAACAAACAACTGGCAGCGCCTCCACAGTGAACCCGGCCTGAATACTGGTCAGGCTTACCGTTGTCGTACGCGCTCGCGGTGCCTGAAGCCACTACTTGAGTGGTGGGCCCTCCAGGCATCTGACGGGCATCGGCGTTGATCTTGCTGACCAGGTTCCAGGCGCCTGCCATCGGCGTCACCGCCAGCAACAGGGCCCCGGCCAGTGGCAGGCCCCGCGTGAGATAGCTCTTCATAACATTCACTTTTTCATATCCGCAGGAAATGGGCTCATTGCAGTTCGACCAGCAGTGTGGCGGTCGCCGAAAAGCTACCGGTGTCCAGCCTCGGTCGTGGCCGCCGCACTGGTACGGCCTCCATGAAGGGCAAGGTCGGGTAGCTGAAAGCCGCCGCTGTATTGATCGGCCAGACCACCCCGTCGATATACAGCCTGATCCCCAGGTCGCGATTGGTCGTCGACAATGCTGTCGGCTCGAAGGTAGCCCCCGTGCCTTTCAGCGTCAGGTGCATGGCATTCGATGGCTGATTGCTGCAACTGACGGTGTAGGGCACACCCAGCCGGTAGTTCACGCCGTCAATTCGTTCCTTCACCAGGTTGTCCCCAAACGGCACATTGAGGGTGTTGCCACCGTTGATGACACAGGACGGAGGCGCCATGACCTCGCCAGTGAGGGTCAGGTTAATGTCAGCGCTGGCGTCCAGGCTGGGGCCCCACAAACAACACACTGCGACCAGCAACCCAAAGCCAGAGGTTGGCATTCTCTTGTTCTCAGTCATAAGTGAGCCTGAAATCCACGACGGCCCGGAACGGGCCATTGGTCAGCGGTGCGGACGTACGGGTGGGCTGGACGTGCCAGGTCAGGATGTCGCTGCCATGGGCCAGGAACAAAGGTTCACCGTCCTGCCCCAAACGGGCGTCGCGTCCCAGCGGATCCGTCAGGCGCAACCCCATCCCGGTCACACCTTGCACTTTGATCAGGCGCGGGTCATCCGCATCCGCTGGCGCGATAAACGCCACCGACAACACCGGTTCATAGCGGCTCCAGACCAATGTCCCGGTTCGCTCATTGCGCAGGCTGCCGGCTATGCGGCGGCAATCCATAAAACGCAATTGGAAAACCACCGGCGGCGCCCTGTCGCCCGTCTGTCGCAAATGGCTGCGCGCGACATTACCGAGCTCAACCGTTTGATAGGCCGAGGCCATGTTCAACACACAAGGGGCATGCTGCAGTGAGCCGGAGATCTCCAGCACACCGTCCTGGCTCACCACCGGATCCTCTTCGGCATGTACCCGCGAGTCGCTCAAGAGCGCAAACAGGCAAACGCAAGCGCTAACAACACAGGTTTTCATGATGTTCTCCCGCAGCACGCACTACTCATTGCGCGGTGAGGCATTGAGGTCGACCTTGCAATCATTGCCACTGCAACTGAACGCCAGCGTAGGGCGTCCGCCGTAATCGTTTACATAGGTCAGGTACGGTGTTGCACCCAGCGCGGCTGCGCTCGGCCCCAGTTTCAGTGAGCCTTTGGGCGGTACCATCAAGGGCTCGAAGTCGGCGGCGGTTTTAGCGTCCCGGGCACTGCGGGCATCCACCAGCGTGATGAAGTACGGGGTGGGGTTGTTCACCTGATAGTGATCACCCTGACGGGTCAGCGTCAGTTTCTCCTGCCAAGGATTGGCGAGTTCCTGCTGACTCGGGACGATCGAGGCCGGTCGATAGAACAGTTTTATCCGCGTTTGCAGCGCAATTTGCAGCGTATTGGCCTTATCACTGCGCGGAGGAATTTCCCGCAGATTGAAGTAGTAAACCGTCTCTCTGTCCTGGGCGAGCAATTTGGCGGCGGGCAGCGCCTGCACCTTGACCTGGCTGTTCTTGCCCGGCTCCAGGCGTTGAACCGGCGGGAGCACCGCCAGCGGGCTGATGATCTTTTTGCCCTGCTCATCTTCAATCCAGCCTTGGGCCAGATAAGGCAACTGGGTGTTGTTGTTGGTGATGTTCATGCTGACAGCCTCCTTGCCGCCCTCAAAAATCACGCGGGTTCGGTCCAGGCCAATCGCGCCCTTGGCATTGTTGGCCAGGCACAACGCGACAAAAGCGAAAGCCAACGGAGTAAGACGTGCATTCAGGGTCATGAGGATTTTTTCTCCATATCATCAGGCATGTGTGTTGAGGCAGGGGCGGATTGCGCGTTATCCGTGCTGACTGCGTGGCAAAGCAGATCCAGGGTCGACGTCAGCCCGTCCGCAGGCAGAGCTGCCGGCAGTCTGATGCCACAGCGCTCGGAACCTCCCCAACTGACGGTCATGCGGTCGCCGGGCTGAATACCGCTCAAGTACACGCTGCCAGCGTCATTAACGATTCCGGTTTCCTGCTGACGGGTATTTTTCACCGTGGCACCAAACGGTGGAGCGCTGCCGTCGGGCAAACGCAGCACGGCCATGGCCTTTTCGCCGGCAATCACATCCAGCGTGCGATAGCCGATAGCACCTTCGGTCAGTGTCAGTTGCGTCACCGAGCGGGTCGCCTCGACGTTGGCTGGCAAGTTCTCCAGATCAACACTGGCGGCTGTGCGCAAATAACTGCTGAGGTCCGAAATCACCGCCTTGCCGAATGCATTCGTGCGGGTCGGTGAGCCATGACCGCGAACGGGTACATCGGGAACATCGCCGGTATCCAGCATCAGGCGCGTACCGCCCATGCTGCCGCTGCGGTGAAAGGCCCCGCCGCTGGACGTCAACGTGCCACCGCCGCGGGCAGACAGGCTGAAACTGCGGTGATTGCCTTTTTCAACACTGGCACTGACATCGACATCCGCGCTGTCACCGACATGGCTCAGGTAACCGCTGACCGAGTTATCACTGGCTGCAAGCTGATAGTTGTTTCGCTCATCGATACGGTCGCTGAAACGGGCGGAATAGCTGTTTTTATTCTGCGCCCGACTGGCGCCAGTGGTCAGCGTGCCGGAGCGGCCCAACGGCAGGCTGAGGGACACATACACCCCATTGCTGTTTGACTGGTCGCGCTCCTGATTGCGGAACAGATTCAGCGAGAGGCTCATGTTCTTCACCGACCCCACATCAAAGTAACGCGCCAGCGACAGATTCCACCGCTCGCTGTCCGGCCGGTCCCAATAGGACTGGTTGCTGTAGTTCAAATAAATGGACAGCCCGGCGTCCCTGAACTGCTTATTGAACGTCGCCGAGTACAGCGACTTGCTACCGCCTACGGGGCCCGGGGAAATACTCGCGTCCAGGTACTCGCTCATGCTCAGAAAATCTTTTTCGGAAAAGCGGTAACCGGCAAAGGTGACCTGGCTGTCGAATTCGGCGAAGGTTTTCGAATAACTGAGGCGATAGGAATTGCCCGACAGCGTTTCATCCCGTAGCTCGGTACGGGCCCGCGTGACATCGAAAGACACCGCACCGAAGGCCAGCAGATCGCGACCAATCCCCATGGACAGCGCCCGGTAATGGTTGTCGGTAATGCCACCGCCATACAGGGACCAACCGTTGCTGATGCCCCATGAGAATTCACCGGTGCCAAAGACGCTGCCTGCGCTGCCGTTGTGAAGCCTGGACGGACGTCCGGCAGCCAGTTTGTAACGCACCGACCCGGGGCGCGTCAGATAGGGGACGCTGGCAGACTCGACCTTGAAGGTCTGGACCGAGCCGTCTTGCTCCTCAATTCGAACATCCAGCGAACCGCTGACCGCGTCATTCAGATCCTGAATCCGAAACGGTCCGGCCGCCACCAGAGCGCTATACAGCACACGGCCCTGCTGGCTGATGATGACTCTGGCATTGGTTTTGGCCACACCCACCACCTCCGGGGCGTAACCGCGCAAGTTGGGCGGTAATTGGCTGTCATCGGAGTTGAGCGAGGCACCGGTAAAGCGAAAACTGTCGAACAGGTCGGAATACAGATAATCCTCACCCAGCGTCAATCGCGCCTGCAATGCCGGCAAGGCGCGATAGGCATAAATGCGACTCCACTCCATCGAACGCTGGCGGTTCACCGTCTCATCATCGGCGCGACCTTGCCAGTCGGCCCGCAAGCGCCAGGGCCCCAGATTGGCACCGAGACTGCCATTGCCGCTGATATCGTTACGCGACGAGCCGTCCCTGTCATGAATCGACTGTGCGGTAAGGTTGTAATCCAGCAACAGTCCCGGGACACCTTCATCCCAGCGCGCAGGCGGGTCCCAGTTCGCAGCGGTGTACTGCAAGTACGCCTGGGGTACAGAGATATAGAGCGTGGAAGTACTCAAATCGCCCGTGACTTCCATGCCGGGCAGGCTGCTGATATTCAGACACTCACCGCCCCGCCACCAGTCCAGCGCGGCAGCCTTCTCGTCTTTGAGCCCCAATTGCGCCGCCAGCTCGGGGGACAGGCACGCTTCACTGCCTTTGGGATCATCATCCGGAGGATGAAAAGCCACTTTCTGTTCTGGAAGGGTTTGCGCGTTGATTTCCACGGCCATGGAGTAAGTGCCGGGCAGGATGAAACCACTGCGGGAAAATTGAGACAGGTCGATATTGCTTCGGTCATTCAGATCGAGAATATCGGTATTGAACTGGATCTCTGCCGCGGCTAATGCACTGCCGGCCACCGAGGTCAGCCCAATGAATAAACACCGACGCAGCAACGCGTTGAACGAAGGCGCGTCCAGCGAAGTAAACAGCCCATGCATTCAGAAATACTCCAGCCTGAAACGCACCGCAGCGCGGTGAGTGCCCACAGACACGGGGCGGTCATTGCCGACCAGACGGAGGGTGTAATGGAGTACTTGATGGTTGCCGGCAACCGGTGTCAGCGGCATTGGCACACCGGGCATGCTTTCTCGCCCAGCGGCATCGGTGATGAGCAGGGCCACTCCTTGCGAAGAACCGAAGGCTGCAAAAGAGCGCCCTTCGCGATCGGTCACCCCATCGAAAGTCACTCTGACATGCTGCCAGTCCGGCAGCTTCTCATCGGACTGATTGGGGTTTGTCCGGGTGAGTGAACACCTGACTAAACGCAGTGTGAATGGATGCGGATTACTCTCACCCTCACGGACAAGCCGACCCACGGGCGTGGGGTCCATTTCAATAAGCTGATATGCACTTTCAGTTTCCAGTGCACACGCCGTATCAACGATTTGCCCGCCCAATATAACAACGCCACTGCCTTGGTCAGCCGCCAAAACAGTCGTCAACGAAACAGGCAATAGTGCAAGCGAGGAAGTGACAGCCCAAGTGGTCAGTGCATTCACGCTAAAGAGTCCCCATAAGTGCCCTGCCACTTGGCAGTGACAGGGCAACGACTTATTGATAAGCCAATGAGAAGTTAGTAACCGCCGTGAACTTGCCCGGGGTAACAGTACCCGCAGCGCTACCTTGCAAGTAGGCACCAAAGGACAACGTGTTATCACCGTCCTGAAGACGTTGCGGCGTAGTCGCCGTGCCCAATACAATTTGAGCGCCAGTGCCGTCACGCATCATGATGCCTGCACCGCTTGCAGTGCCGACAATCCCCAACGCTCCCGGGACGGCTACCGATTCGGCACCGGTGAAGGTGCTGGTGACGGTGTTCAGCGTGCTCGTGTCACAGCCCACAAGCTTGATGTAGAAGGGTTCAGGGTTGCCCGTACCACCTGCCTCCAGCTCCGATTTGGCAACCTGGCCCAGCCCGACAGTCTGATCGACACTCTCAGGACTGATCGAGCACGCAGCTTCAATAATGGCCCCTTCAAACGTAATCACACCTGAACCGGCGCCTGCGGCATGC
The DNA here is from genome assembly GCF_900475285.1 of Pseudomonas taetrolens. NCBI lineage: Bacteria > Pseudomonadati > Pseudomonadota > Gammaproteobacteria > Pseudomonadales > Pseudomonadaceae > Pseudomonas > Pseudomonas taetrolens. The sequence goes on from NZ_LS483370.1 coordinate 3,987,744, forward strand.
ACAGCCGACGCCGTGCTCGCGAGCAAGATCATGGAAACCAACGCGGATTTCATTGCAAACTTCATCAGAGTTTTCCTATATAAGTATTTAAAAGTACAGCGCAGCCATCATTCAAAAGTGAGCCGCCATATGCGCCGATAACAACGGCACTCACAGCACACACGTTTAAAAGTCTTCCCTGACGTTGCGAGCATTTAGTCCACTTGAGTTTGGCCACTGTGAGTGCGCAATAAACATAAACCCTCAACACGGTGAGTATTTAATCTGCGCCAGCGGCGAAACCCTTAAGAACATAACTGCGAACTTTAAAATGACGTGTAGGAATTATCCGAACTTCAGAAATATCAATGAGCGGTGTCAAATACAGGGAAGATGACGCGAGAAATATGACCGTCACACCTCCCCTGAACCATTTAACGCGGAAGGAACCAATGCGGGTGTAATGCCGGAAAATGCACCTGCAACCACCTCACAAATGCATCGACCTGAGGTGCCAGGTGGGTTCGACTTGGGTAGAGCACCGACACAGGGCGCGGTTGCGGACGAAATGCCCTGAGCACCTCAACCAGTTGCCCACTGTCCAGAAGCTTGCCCACGGTGATGCCCGGTGCCTGAAACAGACCGAAACCTGCAAGGCCGCACTCCACATAAGCATTGGACTCGTTCACCGTGATCCCGCCCTGAGGCATATACGGCTGATCTTCCCCCGCCACCGAGAAATGCCACAGCCACGGCCTGTTATTTTTCCCGGAAAGAAAGCGCACACAACTATGGCCTGCCAGATCCGCCAGGGTTTCAGGCGCACCGTTCGCCTGTAGATAATCCGGCGATGCACACGTCACCATGAGCGCAGTGCCTATTTCTCTCGCCACCAGGCTGGAGTCCGGGAGCTCGCCAATGCGCAGCGCACAATCAATGCCTTCAGCAACCAGATCAACCGTACGGTCGGTCACCCCCAGGGCCAGCTCAATCTCAGGGAAGGCCTGGTTGAAGCCCCTCAGGCTGGCCATGAAGCTGCGCTGGGCAAATGCGGTGGGGATATCAATTCGAAGCCTGCCGCGCAAGGTGGAACCATCGCGATGAAACATGGCGGTGGTGTCTGCAATCGTTGCCAGAATGACTTTCACACGCTCGTAAAATTGCTCACCTTCAGCCGTGAGTTTTACCGTGCGCGTGGTGCGCTGAAACAGACGAACTCCCAACGATGCTTCCAGGCCCTGAATCGTACGCGTGATATGCGGTCGTCCAGTCTGCATAGACTCGGCAACTTTGGTGAAACTGCCCAGTTCCGCCAGCTTGGCGAACACCTGCATCGACTGTAGAAGCTCCATGGGCTTGCTCCTGGATAAGCATTGCAATGGGTTTATTGTTACTCCACAGAGTAACAATCCTGTAGGTTTCTGCCCATTTATCCGAACGTGCGATCCATGAACAATCTCTCCCAACGCAAAGGAGGAGTCCCTTCCCTCCATCTGCACTTTCACAACATGGCTGGAGAGAGAACATGAAAGCATGGCTTCTTAAAGATTTCGGGCTGGATAACCTGGTGCAGGAAGAGACTGAAACCCCTGTGCCCAAGCCAGGAGAGTTACTGGTCAAAGTGGGCGCGGTCTCACTGAACTTCCGTGACAAAGCCATCGTCGATGGCATCTATGAGCCACATAAGGTCCCCAAGCCATTGATTCCGGTAAGTGATGCCGCCGGCACGGTAGTGGCAACCGGCGAGGGTGTCAGCCGCTTCGCCATCGGCGACCGCGTCAACTCTCATCTCTATTCCCGCTGGCTGGATGGCATGCCTGGACCGGACGAGCCCGATTACTGCTTCGGTTCTCCCTTACCGGGAGGTCTTGCGCAATACATGATCATCCATGAGGACAGTGCAGTACGCGCCCCTGACAACATGTCGGATGAAGAAGCCTCAACCCTTCCCATTGCAGCGCTGACCGCCTGGTATGCGCTCGTGGATTTTGGTCAGATCGAGGCCGGACAAACCGTTTTGGTTCAGGGCACCGGTGGCGTATCCGTTTTTGCGGCACAGATTGCGACTGCGCTGGGCGCCAAGGTTATTGTCACTTCAAGCCAGGATGAGAATCTGCAGGCGGTGAAAAAGCTCGGAGCTGTGGCGGGAGTGAATTATCGCAGCCACCCGCAATGGTCCGAAGAAGTGCTGAGGCTGACGGATGGCAAAGGAGTGGATCTGCTGCTGGACGTCGCAGGCGGCGACGGCATTAACCAATCGGTTGCAGCGACCAAGGCCGGTGGCCGCATCGCACAGATCGGCTTTCTGACCGGGCAAACCTCTGCACTGAACTTGATGCCTCTGATCTTCCGGCAAACCACCTTGCGTGGCATTGCCGTTGCTCCCCGCTCTTCGTTTGACCGCATGAACGCATTCTTGAATGAGCACAACATTCGTCCCGTGATCGACCACGTATACCCATTCGACCAGGCTCGCCAGGCGTATGAACATCTGGCCAGAGGCGCGTTTGGCAAAGTGGTCATCAAGATCGCCCACGATTGAAAGTCAGGCTGCGCCCATAAAAAAACCGCGATCATTGATCGCGGTTTTTGGTGGGTCGCAGGTCGATTATTCGAACGTCATTTACCGATCTGGATCTTTGGCGCCCACTGCAGCCACTCGTCCTCGAACTTGTCGAACAGCGGGAAGGTTTGCTCCGGGAGTGCCTTATTACCCATTCTGCCGTCATCCGGCGTGGCGAAAGCAATACCGCCCTGCACCAGGGTTTCCAGAGACTCCGTACGGATCGTCGCGCCTTTGAACAGGCCAAAGTCGACACCAAAGCCGCTGCTGTTCCAGAAGCGGCTTCCGCTGCGCACCAACGGTGCATAACGCGGCTCGATCAAAATATGCACCAATACGCGATCGGCAGTGCTACCCAGCTCATAACCGGTGACCTTGCCCACAGTCACCTCACGGTAGGTCACAGGTACGCCTTCCTTGAGTGAGCCGCGACGGGCAGCGCTCAACACCAGGCTCAAGCCTGCTTGAGAAACCGCCGCTTCCGGCGCTTGATTGAGGGCAACAAAATTGGTCTGCGGGCCTAACTGCTTAGCTGCGGGCTGCACTTCAATGTATTGACCGGTAACCAGCGTTTCGAGGTTCGCGGTTTTCATCAAGCCCAGTTCAGGCTTGACCACCCAGAACTGACTGCCTACCCGTGCAATACGTTCAGGCACTTCTGTAATCCGGGCCTTAAGCATGACCGACTGCAGATCATCGCTCAGATCGATACTCTCAATCTTGCCAACATCCAGTCCCTTGAAACGAATCGGGGTACCCGTGCGCAAACCATCCGCGCGAGACACTTTGATGTTAACGGTCACGCCCTGCTGCATGGCTGCGTCGCGGTCAGTGAACAAGCGAAAGCGTGGAATACGCTTTTGCAATGGCGCTTTTTCTTCCAGCGTTTCAAATGCAATGCCGCCGGCCATAAGGCTTTGCAGGGACTCGCTTTTGACCTGGATGCCGCCGGTCAACCCACCGCTGAGTGTAATACCGCTGGCATTCCAGAAGCGGGTCGACGCATTGACCAGGTTTTCGTATTCCTTCTCGATATGCACCCCAATGACCAGCTGTTTCCTGGTGCGGGAGAACTGGTAACTCTGTACCGAGCCAACTTTAACCTGCTTGTAGAGAATCGGGCTGCCAACATCCAGGGAACCCAGGTTGTCAGTGAAGAGCACCATATGCAGCCCCGGTGAACGCAGGTCCAACGGCGGTGCTTTTGGTCGCGCAACGAACTCGCGCTCGGGCGTACTGCCTTTGTCGCCCGGACGGATTGCGATGTAGTTACCTTTGACCAAGGCCTCAAGACCGGTAATACCGGCCAGCGAAATAGACGGTTTGACCACCCAGAATTGTGTGCCCTGGACCAGGTAGTCCTCGGCCAACGGGTCGAGCGTCAGTTCGGCACTGGCACTGCTCAGATCCGGGTCGACTTTGAGGGCCTTGAGGCTACCCACTTGAATACCCTTGTACATGACCGGTGTACGGCCCGCTTGCAGGCCTTCAAAGTCACTGAGTTTGACTTTGACCTTGATCCCGGCCTGAGCGGCATCGAAGTCCTCATAGAGACGGAACGGCAAGCTTGAATCGGTTGGCGGGCTGTCTGCACGGTTTTCCGGCGTCGCGAAGGCAATACCGCCTGCAACGATGCTGGCCAGCGACTCACTGCGCAGTTTCAAACCCGACAGATTGGCGTCGATGCTGATCCCACTGGCATTCCAGAAACGCGTGTGTTTGCGCACCAGATTGGCATACGTCGGTTCGACAAAGACTTTGATCTCGACCGTACTCTGGTCTTCCGAAAGAACGTAGCTCTTGATCTGCCCCACCTGGATTTGTTTATAGAACACCGGACTGCCCCGGTTCAGCGAGCCAAGGCGCTCAGCCTTGAGCGTAAGGTGCAAACCGGGTTTGTCATCGGGCAAAGGCGGCTCTTGGGACAGCGCCTTGAACTTGCGCACAGACTCGCCATCAGAAGGGCTCACGGCTATGTAATTACCGGAAACCAGCGTTTCAAGCCCCGTGATCCCGGCCAGTGAAACACTGGGTTTGACCAGCCAGAAGCGGGTATTGGTCTTGAGGTATTGCTCAACGTCCTTATTCATCTCGACGGTGGCAATCACCCCTTTGCTGGGGCCATCCTCATCCAGAGCCAAGGTCTTGACCTTCCCCACCGGCATGCCTTTGTAAACCACTTCGGTTTTGTTGGCGACAATGCCTTCGCCACTTTCAAAGCGCACCTGGATATCAATCCCTGTTTGGCTGTAGGCACGCCATCCCAGCCAGCCACCGATAATCAGTGCAATCAGCGGGAGAATCCAGATAGCCGACCAATTGGAAGCCGGGCGGGTTTTAGCAGTAGGCAAGTCACTCATGGTCGTCGTCCGACTCCGTGTTATCCCAAATCAGTCGGGGATCGAAAGTTACAGCTGCAAGCATCGTCAATACCACCACACTGGCAAAGGCCACCGCGCCAAGATTGGCCTCGACGCTGGCTATTCGTCCAAAGTTCACCAAGGCCACCAGAATGGCGATGACAAAAATATCCAGCATTGACCAGCGGCCAATGAATTCAATAAACCGGTACATGACGATCCGTTGCTGTGCTGAAAGTGGCTGGCGACGCTGCACCGAAAACAGCAGTAAGGCAATACCGACCAGCTTGAAGGTCGGCACCAGAATACTCGCAATAAACACAACAGCTGCAATCGGGATCATGCCGTGCTGCACCAATTCAATCACACCCGCCATGATGGTGCTTGGAGCACCCTGCCCTAACGAGTTGATCGTCATGATTGGCAGCAGATTGGCCGGAATATAAAGAATGGCGGCTGTCAGCAGTAATGCCCACGTGCGCATCAGGCTGTCGGGACGTCGCGCATGTACCAATGCTCCGCAACGGGTACAGGTTTGCTCGTCTGCGTCAGGGTCCTGCTTGTTCAATTGGTGGCACTCTCCACACACCAACATGCCCGCATCAATCGCCCGCATGAATATCTTCTCCGGACAGTGCCTGCCAAATCTGATGAGGTGACATGACCACTTCAAGCCAGACCTGAACCAGCAGCAGACTGACAAAACAGGTCAGGCCCAACCCCACGCTCAGCTCGGCCATGTCGGCCAGTTTTACAATCGCCACCAGGACGCCCATCAGGTACACCTCAAGCATGCCCCAATCCCGCAGGTGGTGATAAACACGGTAAATCAACAGGCCGTAACTGCGCCCAATGTTCCAGCGAATGCTTAATAACACTGCAAGCTGGCACAGCAACTTGAGCAGCGGAATACCCATGCTGCACAGAAAGACGACTACGGCGATACCTTGCATGCCGGTATTGAATAAACCGAGCACACCACTCCAGACCGTGTCTTGCGACGTTTGCCCTAACAAATTGAGTTGCATGATGGGTAAAAAGTTAGCGGGCACGTAGAGCAACAATGCAGCCAGAACAAGCGCGAGGCTTCGTTGCACAACCTTGTGTCCATGAGCAAAGAGCTCATAGCCGCAACGCGGACATTGGGCTTTCTCACCATGCGCAAGATGCGGCTTACGCATCAACAAATCGCACTCATGGCAGGCCACTAACTCGTCCAGCGGTAAATCTGACACCCCGTGGGGGCCAACCGGATCTGGCATAAAAAGAGTCTCTGGCTCAAAAATGACTGCACCTATTCTAGTGCGCGGACTACAAAATAACTGTGTCTATTTGCAAGACTTTCGGGTCGGCCCTGCCAGACTCGTTAACCGACACCCCAAGACTCCAGTGGACAACCACCTGCAGGAGCGAGCTTGCTCGCGATAGTCGTTAGCGAGAACGCGTGTGCTTGCTGGATAAACGCAGCGTATTGGAAACCATCGCGAACAAGCGCGCTCCTGCAGAGACCTTTTTCCCTGAACTGACGATCATTAACCTGTCCGGTGTTTTTCTACTTTCGAAAAAGGTGCGGGCAGTGCCGTAATCGCCAGCCCTGCATCGCGCGCCTTTTTCTCGGCACAAAAACAAACCCCCTGTCTGCGTGAGCAGACAGGGGGTTTGGAATTTAATCTTGACGATGACCTACTCTCACATGGGGAAACCCCACACTACCATCGGCGATGCATCGTTTCACTACTGAGTTCGGGATGGGATCAGGTGGTTCCAATGCTCTATGGTCGTCAAGAAATTCGGTAGCCAGGTCGTTTACCTTGCGGTTCACGCTCCAGCGAATGGGTATGTAATAGAGTCGGTGCTTTGTGAATTGCAAACTTTCGGTTTGTATCGTCTTCACACACCGCAATCTGGCGCTCTTTCGAGTCAGCAAATTGCTTGGGTGTTATATGGTCAAGCCTCACGGGCAATTAGTATTGGTTAGCTCAACGCCTCACAGCGCTTACACACCCAACCTATCAACGTCGTAGTCTTCGACGGCCCTTTAGGGAACTCAAGGTTCCAGTGAGATCTCATCTTGAGGCAAGTTTCCCGCTTAGATGCTTTCAGCGGTTATCTTTCCCGAACATAGCTACCCGGCAATGCCACTGGCGTGACAACCGGAACACCAGAGGTTCGTCCACTCCGGTCCTCTCGTACTAGGAGCAGCCCCTCTCAAATCTCAAACGTCCACGGCAGATAGGGACCGAACTGTCTCACGACGTTCTAAACCCAGCTCGCGTACCACTTTAAATGGCGAACAGCCATACCCTTGGGACCGGCTTCAGCCCCAGGATGTGATGAGCCGACATCGAGGTGCCAAACACCGCCGTCGATATGAACTCTTGGGCGGTATCAGCCTGTTATCCCCGGAGTACCTTTTATCCGTTGAGCGATGGCCCTTCCATACAGAACCACCGGATCACTAAGACCTACTTTCGTACCTGCTCGACGTGTCTGTCTCGCAGTCAAGCGCGCTTTTGCCTTTATACTCTACGACCGATTTCCGACCGGTCTGAGCGCACCTTCGTACTCCTCCGTTACTCTTTAGGAGGAGACCGCCCCAGTCAAACTACCCACCATACACTGTCCTCGATCCGGATAACGGACCTGAGTTAGAACCTCAAAGTTGCCAGGGTGGTATTTCAAGGTTGGCTCCACGCAGACTGGCGTCCACGCTTCAAAGCCTCCCACCTATCCTACACAAGCAAATTCAAAGTCCAGTGCAAAGCTATAGTAAAGGTTCACGGGGTCTTTCCGTCTAGCCGCGGATACACTGCATCTTCACAGCGATTTCAATTTCACTGAGTCTCGGGTGGAGACAGCGCCGCCATCGTTACGCCATTCGTGCAGGTCGGAACTTACCCGACAAGGAATTTCGCTACCTTAGGACCGTTATAGTTACGGCCGCCGTTTACCGGGGCTTCGATCAAGAGCTTCGCGTTAGCTAACCCCATCAATTAACCTTCCGGCACCGGGCAGGCGTCACACCCTATACGTCCACTTTCGTGTTTGCAGAGTGCTGTGTTTTTAATAAACAGTCGCAGCGGCCTGGTATCTTCGACCGGCGTGGGCTTACGCAGTAAATGCTTCACCCTCACCGGCGCACCTTCTCCCGAAGTTACGGTGCCATTTTGCCTAGTTCCTTCACCCGAGTTCTCTCAAGCGCCTTGGTATTCTCTACCCAACCACCTGTGTCGGTTTGGGGTACGGTTCCTGGTTACCTGAAGCTTAGAAGCTTTTCTTGGAAGCATGGCATCAACCACTTCGTGTTCTAAAAGAACACTCGTCATCAGCTCTCGGCCTTAGAATCCCGGATTTACCTAAGATTCCAGCCTACCACCTTAAACTTGGACAACCAACGCCAAGCTGGCCTAGCCTTCTCCGTCCCTCCATCGCAATAACCAGAAGTACAGGAATATTAACCTGTTTTCCATCGACTACGCTTTTCAGCCTCGCCTTAGGGACCGACTAACCCTGCGTCGATTAACGTTGCGCAGGAAACCTTGGTCTTTCGGCGTGGGTGTTTTTCACACCCATTATCGTTACTCATGTCAGCATTCGCACTTCTGATACCTCCAGCAAGCTTCTCAACTCACCTTCACAGGCTTACAGAACGCTCCTCTACCGCATCACCTAAGTGATACCCGTAGCTTCGGTGTATGGTTTGAGCCCCGTTAAATCTTCCGCGCAGGCCGACTCGACTAGTGAGCTATTACGCTTTCTTTAAAGGGTGGCTGCTTCTAAGCCAACCTCCTAGCTGTCTAAGCCTTCCCACATCGTTTCCCACTTAACCATAACTTTGGGACCTTAGCTGACGGTCTGGGTTGTTTCCCTTTTCACGACGGACGTTAGCACCCGCCGTGTGTCTCCCATGCTCGGCACTTGTAGGTATTCGGAGTTTGCATCGGTTTGGTAAGTCGGGATGACCCCCTAGCCGAAACAGTGCTCTACCCCCTACAGTGATACATGAGGCGCTACCTAAATAGCTTTCGAGGAGAACCAGCTATCTCCGAGCTTGATTAGCCTTTCACTCCGATCCACAGGTCATCCGCTAACTTTTCAACGGTAGTCGGTTCGGTCCTCCAGTTAGTGTTACCCAACCTTCAACCTGCCCATGGATAGATCGCCCGGTTTCGGGTCTATTCCCAGCGACTAGACGCCCTATTAAGACTCGCTTTCGCTACGCCTCCCCTATTCGGTTAAGCTCGCCACTGAAAATAAGTCGCTGACCCATTATACAAAAGGTACGCAGTCACCCAACAAAGTGGGCTCCCACTGCTTGTACGCATACGGTTTCAGGATCTATTTCACTCCCCTCTCCGGGGTTCTTTTCGCCTTTCCCTCACGGTACTAGTTCACTATCGGTCAGTCAGTAGTATTTAGCCTTGGAGGATGGTCCCCCCATATTCAGACAAAGTTTCTCGTGCTCCGTCCTACTCGATTTCACTGTAAAGATGTTTTCGCGTACAGGGCTATCACCCACTATGGCCGCACTTTCCAGAGCGTTCCGCTAACATCAATACAGCTTAAGGGCTGGTCCCCGTTCGCTCGCCACTACTAAGGGAATCTCGGTTGATTTCTTTTCCTCAGGGTACTTAGATGTTTCAGTTCCCCTGGTTCGCTTCTTAAGCCTATGTATTCAGCTTAAGATACCTAACTTATGTTAGGTGGGTTCCCCCATTCAGACATCTCCGGATCAAAGTCTGTTTGCCGACTCCCCGAAGCTTTTCGCAGGCTACCACGTCTTTCATCGCCTCTGACTGCCAAGGCATCCACCGTATGCGCTTCTTCACTTGACCATATAACCCCAAGCAATCTGGTTATACTATGAAGACGACATTCGCCGAAAATTCGCAATTTAACTCACAAATTTTACCTTAGCCTGAATAAACACCAGTGAAAGTGCTATCCAGTCTATCTTTCTATCACATACCCAAATTTTTAAAGAACGATCTAATCAAAAGATCAGAAATCAACATTCACCATCGTCTGATGGAATGCTCATTTCTAAGCTTTACGATACAGAAGCAGTAATGGTGGAGCCAAACGGGATCGAACCGTTGACCTCCTGCGTGCAAGGCAGGCGCTCTCCCAGCTGAGCTATGGCCCCATATCTCTACAGGCTATTTCCACACAAAATTGGTGGGTCTGGGCAGATTCGAACTGCCGACCTCACCCTTATCAGGGGTGCGCTCTAACCAACTGAGCTACAGACCCAATTTCGAGCTTGCAACTGTTAGCCTGAGCTATCAGCTTGGAGCTTAAAGCTGCTTCTATCGTCTTCTTCAATGAATCAAGCAATTCGTGTGGGAACTTATGGAGCAGCTGATGTCGTCGATTAAGGAGGTGATCCAGCCGCAGGTTCCCCTACGGCTACCTTGTTACGACTTCACCCCAGTCATGAATCACACCGTGGTAACCGTCCTCCCGAAGGTTAGACTAGCTACTTCTGGTGCAACCCACTCCCATGGTGTGACGGGCGGTGTGTACAAGGCCCGGGAACGTATTCACCGTGACATTCTGATTCACGATTACTAGCGATTCCGACTTCACGCAGTCGAGTTGCAGACTGCGATCCGGACTACGATCGGTTTTATGGGATTAGCTCCACCTCGCGGCTTGGCAACCCTTTGTACCGACCATTGTAGCACGTGTGTAGCCCAGGCCGTAAGGGCCATGATGACTTGACGTCATCCCCACCTTCCTCCGGTTTGTCACCGGCAGTCTCCTTAGAGTGCCCACCATTACGTGCTGGTAACTAAGGACAAGGGTTGCGCTCGTTACGGGACTTAACCCAACATCTCACGACACGAGCTGACGACAGCCATGCAGCACCTGTCTCAATGTTCCCGAAGGCACCAATCCATCTCTGGAAAGTTCATTGGATGTCAAGGCCTGGTAAGGTTCTTCGCGTTGCTTCGAATTAAACCACATGCTCCACCGCTTGTGCGGGCCCCCGTCAATTCATTTGAGTTTTAACCTTGCGGCCGTACTCCCCAGGCGGTCAACTTAATGCGTTAGCTGCGCCACTAAGAGTTCAAGACTCCCAACGGCTAGTTGACATCGTTTACGGCGTGGACTACCAGGGTATCTAATCCTGTTTGCTCCCCACGCTTTCGCACCTCAGTGTCAGTATCAGTCCAGGTGGTCGCCTTCGCCACTGGTGTTCCTTCCTATATCTACGCATTTCACCGCTACACAGGAAATTCCACCACCCTCTACCATACTCTAGCTTGCCAGTTTTGGATGCAGTTCCCAGGTTGAGCCCGGGGATTTCACATCCAACTTAACAAACCACCTACGCGCGCTTTACGCCCAGTAATTCCGATTAACGCTTGCACCCTCTGTATTACCGCGGCTGCTGGCACAGAGTTAGCCGGTGCTTATTCTGTCGGTAACGTCAAAACACTAACGTATTAGGTTAATGCCCTTCCTCCCAACTTAAAGTGCTTTACAATCCGAAGACCTTCTTCACACACGCGGCATGGCTGGATCAGGCTTTCGCCCATTGTCCAATATTCCCCACTGCTGCCTCCCGTAGGAGTCTGGACCGTGTCTCAGTTCCAGTGTGACTGATCATCCTCTCAGACCAGTTACGGATCGTAGCCTTGGTGAGCCATTACCTCACCAACTAGCTAATCCGACCTAGGCTCATCTGATAGCGCAAGGCCCGAAGGTCCCCTGCTTTCTCCCGTAGGACGTATGCGGTATTAGCGTCCGTTTCCGAACGTTATCCCCCACTACCAGGCAGATTCCTAGGTATTACTCACCCGTCCGCCGCTCTCAAGAGGTGCAAGCACCTCTCTACCGCTCGACTTGCATGTGTTAGGCCTGCCGCCAGCGTTCAATCTGAGCCATGATCAAACTCTTCAGTTCAAACATCTTTGGGTTTTGAGAAAACCCTAAACTTGGCTCAGCAATCGTTGGTTACATCTTTGATTTCTCGCGGAGTAACTTGTGATGCTGATAATCTTTTTGACTATCAGTCTGACTCCACAAGCACCCACACGAATTGCTTGATTCAGTTGTTAAAGAGCGGTTGGTTAAGCTTTCGCTCAACCGAGGCGCGCATTCTACAGCAGCCTCTGTTGCTGTCAAGCGGTTATTTTAAGAAGTTTTCAAAGTTTCCTTTGTAACTTCAACCACTTGCGCTATCGATTGCTCGTTAGCGGGAGGCGAATTCTACAGCGTTACACGCTGCTGTCAACACCTCATTTCCTGCTTCGATGACTTGAAGCTGACACCGTCGAAAACCAATCCAACTCATTGAAACTCAAGGAGTTTTCCGTCTCGACTGCGCCGGAAGTGGGGCGAATTATAGGCCGTAGAAATTTTGAGTCAAGGGTTAATTCCATTTTAAGTGACCGAACCCGCTTTCTTCTTATATAGACGTGTAATCCTGCGCATCACCGCCGGAACGCGGAGCAGCATCAGGCACGCACCTGCAGCTGCGTAGATCGACCACTCTTTCAGATCAGCGCGAACAATCCAGAGCATATGCAGCAACCCCAACCCCAAAACCACATACGCCAAGCGATGGAGCTTCTTCCAACGCCCTCCCAACCGCCGCTGGCTATAGCGATTGGAGGTCAGCGCCAAGACAAACAAACACAAGAAGCCCAAGCTGCCGACAATGATGTAAGGCCGCTTGCGCAATTCCACCCCCAGCTGCGACCAATCGAATCCCAGCACAAATGTCAGGTAGGCACACAGATGCAGTACAACATAAGCAAAACACCATAGCCCTATCTGACGGCGAACGACTATCCAGCCCGGCCAACCCGTCAGCTTTTGCAGCGGCGTCATACAGAGAGTGACCAACAACAGGATTAGCGTCCCCAGCCCAAGCCGGTCGAGCAATACCTTCCCTGGGTCCGGCCCCAGAGCAAAACTCCAGGCTTCATAAAGCCAAAACAGAGGCCACACGGCAATCGTGACAAAGACACCAATCCGCCAGGCAGCAAATCGCATTAATAGTTCTTCCGCAGATCGAGGCCGCTATATAAAGAAGCAACCTCATCCTCGTAGCCATTGAACATCCGGGTTTCACGGATATTCGGGCTGAACAGGCCGCTAGGCAGCCGTCGCTCACGTGCTTGAGTCCAGCGCGGGTGGTCCACCTCAGGGTTTACATTCGCGTAAAACCCGTACTCATCAGCAGCAATGCCCTGCCATGTCGTTTTCGGCTGATCTTCGACCAAGCTGATTCTCACAATGGATTTCACACTTTTGAAGCCATACTTCCACGGCACTACCAGGCGCAAGGGTGCGCCGTTCTGATTAGGCAGCTCGCGTCCATACATCCCCACCGCCAATATTGCCAAGGGGTTCATCGCCTCATCGAGCCGCAAACCTTCCACATAAGGCCAGTCAATCAGTGCAAAACCCGAGCGCTGCCCCGGCATCACCTTCGGATCCTGCAATGTTTCAAAACGTATGAATTTGGCCTTGGAGGTAGGCTCTACTTGCTTGAGCAGTACCGACAAAGGAAACCCTATCCAGGGAATGACCATTGACCAAGCCTCAACGCAGCGCAGACGGTAAATCCGCTCCTCCAACTGGTAAGGCTTCATGAAATCTTCAAGCGCATAACGCCCAGGCTTGCTGACCTCTCCGTCTACCACAACGCTCCAGGGCTCCGTCTTCATCCCGCCCGCGTTCTGCGCCGGGTCGCCCTTGCCTGTACCAAATTCGTAGAAGTTGTTGTAGTGCGTGGCATCTTTGAAAGGCGTGATCGCCTCGCCTTGCACAGTAACCGCCTGCCATTGGGTCTGCGGAAGTTTCTCTGCAAACCACTGCGGTGCCTTACCCGGCTCAACATCGGCATAGCGGGCGGCTTCGTCAGCATTTGCCCACGGCGCAAGTGCGCCCACAGCCAAGCCACCGAGCGAACTGCCCAGCAGTGCACGACGAGATAGATAGAAGGATTCAGGCGTGACGTCCGACTCTTTGGAATCGGACGCTTTGGGCAGCTTGATGAGCATGACAACTCCGCAGCATTGGAGGACTGATGCACCAATAGACTACGGAGTTCGGGAGAAATTACATCACTCTTACGATTTGTTGCGACGCAGACGCAGTAAGTATTGAACCGGTCCCGATGCCGCATACACCAGAAACGCCAGCAGCAAAATGCGTGGAGGATCGCTGAACACCACCGCAAACACCAAAACTACGGCCAGGATCGCAACAAAAGGAACACGTCCTTTCAAGTCCAGCTCTTTGAAACTGTTGTACTTGATATTACTGACCATCAACATGCCAGCCGCCGCCACCAGCAAGGCAACCAGGAAGGACATTTTCGACCCCTGGATCCCGAAATCACTGAATGCCCAGACAATACCAGCCACTACACCCGCGGCAGCCGGGCTGGCCAGACCAGTGAAGTAACGCTTGTCTGCAGTTCCGACCTGAGTGTTAAAACGCGCCAGGCGCAAAGCCGCGCCAGCCACATAGATAAAGGCCACCATCCAGCCAACCTTGCCCATATCACCCAGCGCCCAGCCAAATGCCAGCAATGCAGGCGCTACGCCAAAGGCCACCATGTCCGAGAGGGAGTCATACTCCGCGCCAAAGGCGCTTTCGGTGTTCGTCATACGGGCTACACGACCATCAAGGCCATCCAGCACCATCGCAACAAAAATCGCGATGGCCGCAAACGCAAAGTACTTGCTGGCTCCAGCAGCATCACCCGCACTCAAGGCACTCTGGGCACTCATTGAGTTGATGATGGAATAAAAACCGGCGAACAGGTTCGCGGTGGTGAAAAGGTTCGGCAGCAGATAGATACCACGGTGCCGGACTTTACGACCTTCGGCGTCATGCCCTTCTTCGACATGCTCATCGATAGGCAGCAGGCTATCGGCGTCAGAGGCCTGTTTTGGCTCTTCGGGACGTTCGCTCATGGACATTACCTTGCAACGATATGGAAAGTTTCGATAGAAGCTTGGGGCCAACCTTCACCCACAAACGATCCTGCTTTATACCAGAAGCGACCGCTTAAACGAAAAAACGCGGCCAGGGCCGCGTTTTTTCTATTCGCAATGAACTTAGTTCTTTGCTTTGTCGACGATTTTGTTAGCGCCGATCCAAGGCATCATCGAGCGCAGTTGCTCGCCGATGACTTCGATACCGTGAGCGGCGTTGTTACGACGCTTGGCGGTCATCGACGGGTAGCCGGTAGCCCCTTCGCTGATGAACATTTTGGCGTACTCACCGTCCTGGATGCGCTTCAATGCATTGCGCATGGCCTGACGGGATTCGGCGTTGATCACTTCAGGGCCGGTAACGTATTCACCGTACTCAGCGTTGTTGGAGATCGAATAGTTCATGTTGGCGATACCGCCTTCGTACATGAGGTCAACGATCAACTTCAGCTCGTGCAAGCACTCGAAGTAAGCCATTTCTGGCGCGTAGCCTGCTTCAACCAGTGTTTCAAAACCGGCTTTTACCAGCTCTACAGTACCGCCACACAGAACAGCTTGCTCGCCGAACAGGTCGGTTTCAGTCTCGTCCTTGAACGTGGTTTCGATGATGCCGGTACGACCGCCACCCACGCCGGCTGCGTAAGACAGTGCTACGTTTTTGGCGTTGCCCGACGCATCCTGGTAGATAGCGATGAGATCAGGAATACCGCCGCCCTTTACGAACTCGGAACGCACGGTGTGGCCCGGTGCTTTTGGCGCGATCATGATCACGTCGAGGTCAGCACGTGGAACAACCTGGTTGTAGTGGATCGCGAAACCGTGGGAGAACGCCAGGGTGGCGCCCTTCTTGATGTTCGGCTCAACTTCGTTTTTGTACAGTGCCGACTGGAACTCGTCCGGAGTCAGGATCATGACCAGGTCGGCAGCAGCAACAGCGCTGGCAACATCAGTCACTTTCAGGCCATGAGCTTCAGCTTTGGCGACAGTGGCCGAACCTTTACGCAGACCAACAGTAACGTCCACGCCAGAATCTTTAAGGTTGCAGGCTTGTGCGTGGCCCTGGGAGCCGTAACCGATAATGGCTACTTTTTTGCCCTGGATGATCGAAAGGTCGCAGTCTTTGTCGTAATAAACTTTCATGATTTTCCCTTATATCCAGGCCATTCCGGCCATTTACTAATTGTTAGATTTAGATGCTGAGTACTTTGTCGCCACGGGCAATCCCGGTGACGCCACTGCGAACCGTTTCAAGAATCGATGCGGTACCAATCGACTGGATGAAACTGTCGAGCTTGTCACTGGTCCCTGTCAATTGCACGGTGTACACACTGGCGCTGACATCGACGATCTGCCCGCGAAAAATATCCGTGGTGCGTTTGATCTCTGCGCGCTGGGCCCCCGTAGCCTTGACCTTGACCAACATCAGTTCGCGCTCAATGTGAGCACTCTCCGACAAGTCGACCAGCTTGACCACTTCAATCAGCTTGTTCAGGTTTTTGGTGATCTGCTCGATGATCTCATCGTGCCCCACCGTGGTCAGCGTCAATCGCGACAAGGTCGGATCTTCCGTTGGCGCAACCGTCAGGCTTTCGATGTTGTAGTTACGTTGCGAAAAAAGACCGACAACGCGAGACAAGGCACCCGGTTCGTTTTCAAGAAGCAAGGAAATAATGTGCCGCATGATTAAGTACGCTCCGTCTTGCTCAGCCACATGTCGCGCATGGAGCCATCTTTGATCTGCATCGGGTAAACGTGCTCACTGGTATCAACCTGAATATCCAGGAAGACCAGACGATCTTTCATGGCAAAGGCCTCTTCCATCTTGGGCTTCAGGTCTTTCAGATCTGTGATCCGAATGCCTACGTGCCCATAAGCCTCGGCCAGCTTGACGAAATCAGGCAACGACTCCATGTAGGAGTGCGAGTGACGGCTGCCGTAGTTCATGTCCTGCCACTGGCGAACCATCCCCAGAACACCGTTGTTCAGGCTGATGATTTTTACCGGCAGGTCATACTGCAAACACGTCGACAGTTCCTGAATGTTCATCTGAATGCTGCCCTCGCCCGTCACGCAGGCAACGTCAGCATCAGGGAAGCTCAGTTTTACACCCATCGCGGCCGGGAAACCAAAGCCCATCGTGCCCAGGCCACCCGAGTTGATCCAGCGATTAGGCTTGTTGAAGCGGTAGTACTGAGCCGCGAACATTTGGTGCTGACCCACATCGGACGTTACGAATGCATCGCCCTTGGTCACTTCGCAAAGCATCTCGATTACAGCTTGAGGCTTGATTTTGCTGCCGTCGCCCTTGTCATAGGGGAACAAGCCGCGATCGCCGCGCCACTCATCGATTTGCTTCCACCAACTGGCAACAGATTCCGCATTCGGTGTCTCGCCAATCTCCTTGAGGATAGCGACCATTTCGGTCATCACGCTCTCCACAGGACCGACAATTGGCACGTCTGCCTTGATGGTCTTGGAGATGGAGGCCGGGTCGATGTCAACATGGATGATTTTGGCATTCGGACAGAACTTGGATGGACCGTTGATTACACGGTCATCGAAGCGCGCACCGACTGCCAGAATCACATCAGCGTTATGCATGGCCATGTTGGCGGTAAAGCTGCCGTGCATGCCCAGCATCCCGACAAACTGACGATCCGTGCCAGGGTATGCACCCAGGCCCATCAACGTATTGGTCACCGGCACATTGAGCATTTTCGCCAGTTCGGTCAGCGGCGCAGAGCCGCCGCCCAAGATAACGCCGCCGCCTGCGTACAGAACAGGACGTTTGGCTGCCAGAAGCATCTCTGCCGCTTTGCGAATTTGACCGGAATGGCCACGAACGGCCGGGCTGTAGGAGCGCAGCTTGGCTTTTTTCGGGAAAACGTATTCGAACTTCTCGGCCGGGTTGGTCATATCCTTCGGGATATCAACCACCACCGGGCCCGGACGACCGGATTGCGCGAGGTAGAAGGCCTTTTTCATGACCTCCGGGATTTCCGAAGCATGCTTGATCATAAAGCTGTGCTTAACGATGGGCCGGGAGATACCGATCATGTCGGTTTCCTGGAACGCATCGGTTCCGACCATAGTGCTAGGCACCTGGCCAGAAATGATCACCATCGGAATGGAGTCCATGTAGGCAGTAGCGATACCGGTAATGGCGTTGGTAGCACCCGGCCCGGAAGTGACCAGTACTACACCGGCTTTACCGGTGGCACGGGCATAACCGTCAGCCATATGGGTTGCAGCCTGTTCGTGGCGAACCAGGATGTGGGTAACGTCCGGCTCTTTGAACAGTGCATCGTAGACATGCAGCAGAGCACCACCCGGGTACCCGTAGATATATTTGACACCTTCGTCACGCAAGAAGCGGACGAGCATCTCACCGCCAGATAAAAGCTCCACGTTGTTCACCTCTAAAACGCCAGAATACCGTCCACAAAAAAGCGAACGGGTCTTAATAGGTTTACTTTTCAGCAGAGCATGAGCGACGGTGGTCGCCGACTACGTCAGCACTGACTGAGCAAGTATTGGGAGCTCCCCAAGTATTGCGGGGTTTTCCCACCCAGCGCGAGGTAACGCGTTGCGGGTGTAACAAGTCGGCGCGGGTATGCGCCTCATGGTCTGCTGAGAGGGCCTGCTTCTGGCAGTCCCTCTACAGCGGACTTTCGATTCTTCTCATTAGGCTCGCCCAAGTCAAGTCATCTGTTCGCTTTATTCAACATAAGCGTATGAGAACTCACAAGAAAACGTGCCATCAGGGGTTTTTCGATAAAGAGAATCACTGCCAGCGCAAACTGGCAGTCAATAAATCAGGCGGACGTGCTGATCAGAAGGTCAAAATCTTTGAAATGCTTGAGCAGCGGTTTCCAGTTGCCTCGACGCTGACCGAAGACATGATCGGCCATCTCCGCGATGCCGGAAACACTGGGCAGTGGCTGCCCCTGCTCGATGAGCAGCTTCATCTTGGGCAAGAAGATCCACTGCACCCACTCTTCAAACTCCAACCTGTCGACACTGAAGGGTTCCGTACTGGCCAAGGCGTCCGCCCCAGGGACTGCATCACTCCACAGCCCCTGGATCCGCATTTCGTGCTCTATCAGCAACAAATGATCGGCAATTGCCGGGATACGCGGATCCATTACCATTACAACCTCACCTTGGCTTTTTGACGAGCGGCAGCCGCACCCGCTGCGTCGCCTTGTTTTTCACGTGCTTGAGCAATCACTTCCCACAAGCTGGCTTGGAGGTCCGGGCGACCATTGGCAAAACTCAGGCCGCGACGGGCGAACTGTTCTGCCTGAGCGGCATCGCCCTGAGCCATGCGTACCTGCGCCAGACGATAAAGCACCTGGGGCTCACGAGGTGCGACTCGCTGCGCTCGCTCAAGGCTCGACGAAGCACCGTTCAAGTCACCACTGGACTGCTGCTGCTGAGCGGTCGTGAGCAAGGCCAGGACAGGTCCATCCAGCTGCTCGTCAGCAGACAGCCCACCGCTGCTCGATGGAATGCCGCTTGGCGTGACAGGCGCGGGCGCGCGGTAGGTGCTGCTCGGCGTGTAGCTGCCCGTACTGATTGGTGCAGCCGCCAGACCCGGCGTTACAGGCCCGGGCGTGAAAGGCTCACTGCTGATCGGCGTGGAGACTGCTGCACCGCCACCCGGAATCATCACCACCACGCCCGAATCCTCTGTAATCGATTGCGTTTGTGTGGCACGCGGCGCGGTGGCTTGTGGGTAATTCCCCGCCGTACGCTGTGCCGAAACACGCTCATTGTTCGACACTGGAACACCAGAATCGACCACCGGGATCGACCCTTGAGGCACGCTGGCGCAACCATTGAGCAAAGCCAGGGCTGAAACAGCCGGAATCCACCACTTATTCACGTCAAACCCTCTTTGCTTAATTCAACCAGCCCTTGACCCAATCCATCACGGCTTCGCCGGTTGCGGGTGCTTGCGCATCACAATTGGCGCCCGCAGGGGGCTCACTGCCGCGAATATACGGCATCTGAACGGCACCCGGGCAGCTGGCATCAGATCCTTGCCCTGTATGCGGATCAATCCAGGCCTGAACAATATTGTCTGGCTGTGGCATATCCAGCGGCAACGGATCGGCTTTGTTCATAAAGCTGGTCCACACCTGCAAGGCGCCGGTAGCGCCGGTGAAGGGGGTTTTGCCGTTGTCATCGCGACCCAGCCACACCACTGCCAGCAAGTCTTGACTAAAACCTGCAAACCAACTGTCGCGCGAGTCATTACTGGTACCGGTTTTACCGGCCAATGCGAGGTTTCTTGGCAACACGTTATAGACCGAGCGCCCCGTCCCCTCACGCATCACATGCTGCATGGCGTTCTGGATCAGATAGATCGACCCCGGGTCAAAGCGCTGCTGGATCTGGAAAGGATAGCGCTTGAGCGGCTCACCCTCTGCCGTCAGTACGCTGCGAATACCCCGCATCGGGGTATTAAAACCACCGTTGGCCAAGGTCTGATACATCGTCGCCACTTCGATCGGGCTCAATGCACCCGCCCCCAGCAACATGGACGGGAACGCCGGAAATTCACGCTCAACCCCGAGGCGGGCCAACGTCTTGAGTACGTTCGGAACGCCCACTTGCTGCCCCAACCTTACAGTTCCGAGGTTGTAGGAGTTCATCATCGACTGATACAGAAAGACCGTACCGTGGGATCGACGATCATAGTTTTGCGGCTTCCAGACCTGGCCGTCAGCACCTTTGATCGACAACGGATCATCTGACAGCCAACTGGTCAGCGTGTATTGGCTTGGCCGCTCAAGTGCCGTCAAGTACACCGCCGGCTTGATCAACGAACCAATTGGCCGCACCGCATCCAGTGCACGGTTAAAACCCGCATAACCTGGCAAACGACTACCGATAAGCGCTTGAACCTCACCCGTTTCCGGGTTGGTCACCACCATCGCTGCTTCAACGGCATCCGAGCCCTTGCGCCCGGCCAGTCGTTTGAAGGTTTCTCCAACGGCCGCCTCAGACTTCATTTGCAGGATCGGATCGAGGCTGGTGAAAATTCGCAACCCTTCTTCGGTCAAGTCTTCGTCACGATAGTCTTCACGCAACTGACGCTTCACCAAATCCAGAAAAACCGGGAATGAACTGTCTGCCAGGCTCCCGCGCCTGGTCACGCCCAAAGGCATTTTCTTTGCCGCAGCCACTTGCTCGGGCGTTGCCACACCTTGCTGTTCCAGCAAATCGAGCACCAGGTTCCGGCGCACAAGTGCACGCTCAGGGTGACGTCGAGGGTTATAAGCGGAAGGGCCTTTGACCATCCCGACCAGCAATGCCACCTGGTGCAACTTGAGCTCAGACAACGGCTGGCTAAAGAAGAACTGACTGGCGAGGCCAAAGCCGTGGACGGCACGTTGACCGTCCTGGCCAACAAACACTTCGTTGAGATAGGCCTCAAGGATTTCGCGCTTGTCGTAGTGCAGTTCCAGCAGCAACGCCATCATTGCTTCGGTCAACTTACGACTCAGGCTGCGCTCATTGGTCAGGTAGAAGTTTTTGACCAACTGCTGGGTCAGGGTACTGCCACCCTGACGCATTTGTCCGGAAGAGGTGTTGACCCACATGGCGCGCATGATCGACTTGGGCGAAACGCCAAAGTGATGATAGAAATCGCGATCTTCCACTGTCACCAGTGTTTCGAGCAAGAATGGCGGCGCCTGATCCAGATTGATCAGGATGCGGTCTTCGAGGTTTTTCGGGTACAAGCCACCGATCAGCAATGGCTCCAGCCGTACGACCGGCAACTTGGAACCGTTGGTCGATGTCAGCTCAGCGACATAATCGCCGGAAAAGCGCACGCGCACCGGCTGTGCCTGTTCAGCACCTTCATAGAATTGGAAGCCGCGGGTGTTGAGTGCAACGGTATTGCCGTTGACGGATGCCACGCCCGGGCCACTGACCGCGCTTTCGCGACGATATCCCAGGGCATCAAGCTCTGTGAGGAAGTCGCTCTTGCTCAGCTTTTGGCCGACGAACAGCTCAAGCGGCCTGGCATAGACCTTGGCCGGAATGGTCCAGCGCTTGCCGGAGAACTTCTCCTGCACGATGGCATCCAGGTAGACGGCAAAACCTGCCAGCACCACCAGACCGACCAGACTGAGCTTAAGTGCCCAGCCCAGCCAGGGCCGAAAGCCGCCGGAAGGACGTTTGGAACGGGAACGAGGGGATCGAGTACGAGTCATGGCGCAAGATTATACGCACTTTGTTCACGTTCATCATGCGCAGTCCGGCGGTTTGCACTACCGCTGCCAGCCGCCATAATGGCGGCCAAGAATTTTCCAGACCTTGAAGGATCAACTGTGAGCCAGAACTTGATTGCCGCCCTGCAAAACCCGGACCTCTACCCTCATGAAGTCGATGGGTTTCAGGTGATAGAGACGCATATCTCCTGGGTCATCCTGACCGGCCCTTACGCTTACAAGTTAAAGAAACCGGTCAACTTCGGCTTCCTTGATTTCACCGAGCTCAGTGGTCGCGAGCACTTCTGCAATGAAGAACTGCGTCTTAACCAGCGTCTGACCGAGGGCCTGTATCTCGAAGTGCTGCCCATCACCGGCACTGCCGATGCTCCCGTGCTGGGCGGCGAAGGCCCGGCTATCGAATACGTGCTGAAAATGCGTCAGTTCCCGCAAAGCCAGTTGCTGAGCACGCTGCAGGCTAATGGCGAATTGAACACTGCCCATATCGATGAAATGGCTCAGCAAATCGCCCACTTCCATACCCATGCGCCGCAAGTCCCTCAAGAGCACCACCAGGGAACCCCGGAAGCCGTCATGGAACCGGTACGCCAGAACTTCGAGCAAATTCGTCCTTTCCTTTCGGACAAAGCCGACCTGCTGCAGCTCGAAGCGTTGCAAGCCTGGGCAGAGGCGAGCTTTACCCGGCTTAAGCCACTGTTCGAACAGCGCAAGGCTGAAGGCTTTATCCGGGAATGCCACGGGGATATTCACCTGGGCAACGCCACGATCATCGATGGCAAGGTCGTCATTTTCGATTGCATCGAATTCAATGAGCCTTTCCGTTTCACCGATGTTTATGCCGACACCGCTTTTCTAGCGATGGACCTTGAAGACCGCGGCCTTAAGTCGTTGGCTCGGCGCTTTATCAGCCAGTACCTGGAGCTGACCGGTGACTACCAGGGGCTTGAGTTGCTGAACTTCTATAAAGCCTACCGTGCGCTGGTTCGCGCCAAGGTCAGCCTGTTCAGCATGCCTACCGAGGCCAGCCCCGTTCAGCGCGCGGCAACCCTGCGCCAATACCGCAACTACGCCAATCTGGCAGAGAGCTATAGCACCATTCCTTCACGCTTCCTGAGCATCACCCACGGCGTATCAGCTGTAGGCAAAAGCTCGGTAGCCATGCGACTGGTTGAATCCCTCGGCGCAATTCGCTTGCGCTCGGATGTGGTACGCAAGCAATTGTTTGGTGAGCAGACTGCGGATAACAGCCTGGGGGGCGGCATTTATAATGCTGACGCCAGCGTTGCGACCTACAAAAAACTGCACGAAATGGCAGGCACCGTACTGCGTGCGGGCTTCCCCGTCGTAATTGATGCCACTTACCTCAAGCGCGAACAACGCGATGCTGCAGCCAAAGTGGCCGAGGCCACGGGTGTGCCTTGCCTGATTCTTGATTGCACCGCGCCAGACGCTGTCATCGAAGGCTGGCTGGCTCACCGCCAAGCCATTGGCTCTGATCCATCGGATGCCACCCTCGAAGTCGTCAAGGCTCAGCAGGCCAGTCGTGAAGCTCTGGGGGCCGATGAGGTTTTGCACAGCAAGCGTGTTGAAACGCATAACAGCAAAAGCCTGGACACTCTGATCGCTGATATCCGTCAGCGTTTGCCCGGGTTGTAAGCATAAGCAGGTCGTGGAACCGCTCTGGTTTCACGACCCGCTCCTACCGCATCCGAAAAATACGACACGTGACCCCGATGCCCCCATCGTTGCCGGCCCTGTGTGGCCACGGAACGAAAACGCTCTACCCTCTCGCCTTCAAGCTTTTTCAAGCACGCGCTTACAACCGGCAAACGCTTTTGGTCTACGCTCCTTGTTCCAAAAGCGACTAATGCACTGTGATTTTCCTATGCGGCGCTACACTCGTGTTAGACCCGCTTCGTCCAATAAACGCTGAGCTCACGCCGTCGCAAGGAGGGCTGATGAACGATGATCTCCAGCACTTGAAGAATCTGGGAAAGACATCCGCGCAATGGCTGCATGCAGTTGGCATTCATAGCGCCTCGGACTTGAAACGCCTGGGCGCAGTCGATGCTTACAGAGCGGTCAAGGCCCGTGGTTTCAGAGCCTCTAAAGTGCTGCTCTATGCAATCGAGGGCGCCCTGCTGGATGTTCACTGGAACGATATTCCAGCTGAGCGCAAAGAGGCACTCAACCAGCAGGTCAATAACTTATCGACGTCTCTCAAGGGCTGAAACGAGTATTTACAAAGGATGCGATGAAAGGCAAAAAACAGCTGTTGACTTGGAAATGAGAATTGTTATGATTACGCCATCTGGTCGCGAGACCAGTCGATCTTCTGGAAGGCCCTTGGTTCGGACTCTCAGAAAATCTCCTCATCAGGCTAATCACGGTTATTTGACCCGGCTCTTGCCGGGTCTTTTTTTGTCTGTCCGAAAGTGTGGGGCAAGCAACTGATAGACCCCTTCAGCGCGCGATAATCAGTGGATGACCCAGCTCCGGATGCGGGTGCACCAACACATCCAGGCCAAAAACGGTTTTCAACAGGTCTGGTCGCAACACCGTTTGCGGACACCCTATCGCTCGTGGGCGCCCCTCCTCAAGCAACAGCAGCCGGTCGCAATACCGTGCGGCCAAATTCAAGTCATGCAAGATGATCAACACCGCAGCCCCAAAATCGGCAAAAGCACGAATCGCCTTCAACGTCGTATGCTGATGCAAAGGGTCAAGCATGGAGGTCGGCTCATCGAGCAGAAGCGTTTGCCCGTCCTGACCCGGCCACAATTGCGCAAGTACCCGAGCCAGATGCACCCTCTGGCGCTCACCACCGGACAGCGCCAGATAACTGCGCCCCTTCAAATGCTCGACATCAGCCGCTTGCAAGGCTGCGTGAATGATCTCGGCATCACGCACACGACCGGTTTGATGTGGCAGGCGGCCCATGCCAACTACCTCTTCAACCCGAAAAGCGAAATCAAGGGTCGAGGTTTGAGGAAGCACAGCAAGCCGCTGCGCTCGCTGCCCCCCCTTCCAGTGACTTAATGGTTGCTCATCCAGCCAGACCTGCCCCTCGCCCGGCGCCAGTTCACCGCACAATGCCGCCAACAGCGTACTTTTGCCCGCACCATTGGGTCCAAGCACACCCAGCACTTCGCCCGGGCGAACCTCCAGACTGACCCCGGCCAGCACGACGTTGCGATCGCGGCGAATCTGCAGGTTTTCCGTTCGCAGCATCAGTGTCGGCCTCGCAGCAGAAGATAAAGGAAGAACGGCGCCCCCAGAAAAGCGGTCACGATGCCGATAGGCAGCTCAGCGGGTGCCAGGGCCAACCGTGCGATCAGGTCGGCGAATAACAGCAAGGACGCGCCAGCCAATACGGAAGCGGGTAGCAGCACCCGATGGTCGGGCCCCGCCAGCAATCGCACCAGATGCGGGACCACCAGGCCGATGAAACCGATCATCCCGGCAGCCGCGACTGCGGCCCCCACGCCCAAGGCTGTGCAAAACACCAACTCGCGCTTGAGGCCCTCCACATTGATTCCCAAATGACTGGCTTCCGACTCACCCAGCAGCAGCGCATTGAGTGCATTCGCCCGTCGAGGCAACCACAGCGCTACGCCCGCCGTGACTATCAGCAGTGGCCAAAGTCGGGCATAGCTGGCGCCATTCAGGCTGCCCAGATTCCAGAACGTCAGTGTGCGCAAGGTCGCGTCATCGGCCAGATACGTGAATAACCCCACCGCCGAACCGGCTAATGCCGTCAGCGCAATCCCTGCCAGCAGCATTACGGCAACATGGGTCTGCCCATTACGGCGCCCCAATCGATACACCAGCGCCGTAACACCCAATCCACCCAGAAACGCACATAAGGAGAGCAGGTACGGTCCAAGAAAATCGGGCAAACCGCCCAATGCCGCCCCACCGACAATTGCGATTGCCGCCCCTAATGCCGCGCCACTGGACACACCGACCAATCCGGGATCGGCCAGCGGGTTACGGAAAAGCCCCTGCATCGCCACGCCCGACAATGCCAGAACACCGCCGACCGCCAACCCCAGCAACGTCCGGGGCAAACGAATCTGCCCCAGAATCAGCTCGGCCTGCTCCAGCCCCTCGCCTTTGACCGGCAGGCCGACCAAGCGTAAGGCAGCCCGCAAGGTGTCAAATAACGGCAGGCTCACCGGCCCCAGCGCCAGCGATAACCAGGTCGCCAACAGGCACAGCGCCGTCAGGCTGATAAATAAGGTACGGGGTTTGACCTTGGTTCTCATTCGCTGACCGGGACCGAAGGGTAAAACTCAGCCGTTAGTCGCTTCCAACTGGCCGGCAAACGCGGTCCCAGCCCCCCCACCAACAACGTAGGGTCCAGTTCGAATACTCGAGCGTTTTTGGCTGCGCGTGTGGAAGCCAGGATCGGGTTTTCCTTCATCAACGCTTCACGTGCGGCCTCCCCCGTCAGGCTGCGATCCGAAAACACCAGGACCTCAGGATTCAAGCCCGCCAGCGCCTCCACCGAAAATGGCTTATAGCCCGTATGGGTTGCAAGGTTACGCCCACCGGCCTGCGTTAACAGCCAGTCCGCCGCCGTGTCCTTGCCGGCAATCAATGGTTTGCCGCCAGCATGCCCCAACAGTAACAACACTTCAGGCGCCGGGTGCGCGGCTTGTGCTCGCATGACCCGCTGCTGGTGCTGTTCCAGTTGCTGGCGGTAATCGTCGAAGACCTGCGCGGCTTTACCCTCTTCACCCAGCAGACGCCCCAAATGCGTGAGTGTAGTTTCGAGACTTGCCACATCCGGATTCGCAGAGAACACCTCAACCGGCACACCCGCGCCGCGAATCTGCGTCAACACGGTGGGGGGCCCCATCTCTTGCGTGCCGATCAGAATGTCCGGTCTCAGGCTCAGAATCCCCTCAGCAGACAGCTGGCGCTGATACCCGATGCTGGGCAATGCCTTAAGTGATTCAGGGTGTTGACTGGTGGTATCGACCCCAACCAATTTAGACTCCGCGCCCAGGACAGTGACCCACTCAGAGAGCGCTCCGCCAGCACTGACCCAACGTTGCGGCAATTCGCCAGCCAGGCCGACATGACTGATCACAAGACCTGCACAGAGCGTTATCAGGCGGGTACTCAGGCGCATACAGGGCGTTCCTTGAAAAGAGGGCTCGGCAGGGCAGGTTAAATCCCGCACCATAAAACAACACATCACAGGGCATCCGGCCATTTGATAATTGTTTGCATTTGCACGTCAACCTCTTAACCCGCTCTGAAACAACCGTCTCCCCACATGCGGTCGCTATTTAAGGATTGAAATGAAGTTCCTATGCCCCTCAGAAGCGCTGGCCGAAGGCAGCAGCCGTGGTTTCGAATACGCAGGGCTTCGTGTGCTCGCGGTTCGACGGGAAGGCCGGGTGTACGCCTACCAAAACCGCTGCCCCCATCGAGGCGTCCCACTGGAATGGCAACCGGACCAGTTTCTCGACGCCAGCGCCAGCCTCATCCAGTGCGCTACCCACGGCGCGCTGTTTTTGATTGAAACCGGGGAATGTGTTGCCGGACCTTGCGCCGGGCAATCACTGACGGCCCTTGGCTGCCGAGAAGACAGCCAAGGTGTCTGGTTTATGCCTGAAATCTCAGATGATGACCTCTAAACGACGATCGACCACCACTGCATCAGCGTTCAGGCTCACACCATAGGCCAGCACCTGTACCCCGGCAGCCACTGCCTCGCGCAAGGCTGCGGCATACCCCGGGTCGATTTCTTCAGCCGGGCGCACGGCGTCGACCTCCGTGAGATTGACGCAATACAACTGCACCGCCCGCACACCATCCCGAGCCAGGCTCGCCAGCTCCCGCAAATGTTTGGCGCCACGCTGTGTCACTGCATCCGGGAAGGCCGCCACACGCGAACCATCAAACCCCAAGGTGACGCTCTTGACCTCCACGAAAGCAAAGCCATCGGGGTATTCCAGGCGAAAATCAATCCGACTGTTTTCCTGCCCGTACGCTACTTCTCGCTTGAGTGCGGTAAAGCCATTCAATTCAGTGATCACCCCGGCCAGCAGTGCTTCCTCGATCAAACGATTGGCGCGCCCGGTGTTCACGCACGCCAATCGACCTTGCGGGGTTTCACTGATCTCCCAAGTGCCTGGCAACTTGCGCTTAGGGTCATTGGAACGACTGAACCAGACTTGCCCGCCCTCCACCATGCAATTGAGCATTGAGCCGGTGTTCGGACAGTGGATTGTCATCAGTTCCCCTGTCACGGTTTCGATGTCGGCCAAAAAACGCTTGTAGCGTTTCAGCAAACGCCCTTCTTCCAGCACAGGCAAAAACTGCATCAGTTGCTCCAGCTCTTGAGCCCGCGGGCGATTCGCTCAACAGCCTCCTGCAACCGTGGCAAACTTTGCGTGTAGGCAAAGCGCACATGGTGCCCGGACTGAAAGCGACCGAAATCCAGGCCCGGGGTAAAGGCGATGTGTTCCGTTTCAAGAAAATGCCGACAAAACTCAAAGGCATCACCGCCAAAAGCACTGATGTCGGCATACAGGTAAAACGCGCCTTCCGGCTCTACCGCAATACCGAAGCCCAGCTCACGCAAGGCGGGTAACAGGAAATCCCGACGGCGCCCAAATTCGGACCGGCGCTCTTCAAGAATGGCCAGCGTCTGTGGCTCGAAGCAGGCTAACGCGGCGTACTGGGCCATGCTGGGAGCGCTGATATAGAGGTTCTGCGCGAGTTTCTCCAGGTCGGCCACCGCTTCGGGTGGTGCCACCAGCCAGCCCAGGCGCCAGCCTGTCATGCCGAAATACTTGGAGAAACTATTGAGCACAAAGGCACTGTCATCGACTTCCAGCACGCTGGCCGCGTCGCAGCCGTATGTCAGGCCGTGATAAATCTCGTCCACCACCAAATGCCCGTTGCGCGCCTTGACCGCGGCCGACAATGTCGCCAGCTCGTCGCGGGTCAGGATCGTACCGGTCGGATTCGCCGGAGATGCCACCAAAGCCCCAACGCTGTCCTGGTTCCAGTGGCGCTCGACCAGCTCGGCAGTCAGTTGGTAACGCACATCGGGCCCTACGGGCACCAATTGCGCAGCACCTTCAACCAAGCGTAAGAAATGCCTGTTACACGGGTAGCCCGGATCTGCAAGTAGCCAGTGTTTTCCAGGATCGACCAGTAAGCTGCTGGCTAAAAGCAGAGCCCCGGAACCGCCGGGCGTGATCAGAATACGGGAAGGGTCAATGTTCAACCGGTAACGGTCACGGTAAAAGCCCGAGATGGCCTCGCGCAGTTCAGGCAGGCCGCGTGCCGCGGTATAACGGGTCTTTCCGGCCGCCAGTGCCGCCTGACCCGCAGCAATGATTGGTTCAGCAGTGGTGAAGTCCGGCTCACCGATTTCCAGGTGAATCACATCATGCCCCGCCGCCTGGAGCTCGTTGGCACGCGCCAGCAACGCCATCACGTGAAACGGTTCGATCGCGCGGCTGCGCGCACTGTATGACTGAGCCATGAGCCTGCCTTCCTGGGTAAGCAAAAGGCCGATTCTACCCAAGCAAGGCCCCAAGGGAGAGCTAATTACTGTCTTAAGCGGCTGTCCAGTAGAACCAAACGGCGCAAGCGCCCGTCATAGCTCGACTAGAATTATTAATCAGCCACTAATCTCAAGGATCACAGGCTCTGCGTACAACCACTGGCAGCGAGCTAGACAACCGGGAGTAGCGCGGCCCGATTTGATCTGGTAAGTTCGCCCGCTTGCAGCCGCAGGGCCGGCAGGTGTCGGTGATGTTGCAATCCTGCGCAATGGATTAGAAGAATGAGAGGCGGTCCATTTCATGCCCACACAAGCAAAGCAACAGAATAGTCAACTTAGCGGGTTCGAACCCTACGTTGAAAAGAAAGGCGAAGAGTACATGGGCGAGCCCATGCGCAAGCACTTCACCAAAATTCTGCAAAAGTGGAAACAGGACTTGATGCAGGAAGTCGACCGCACCGTTGATCATATGAAAGACGAAGCGGCAAACTTTCCTGACCCGGCCGACCGCGCCAGCCAGGAAGAAGAATTCAGCCTGGAACTGCGTGCTCGTGATCGCGAGCGCAAGCTGATCAAGAAAATCGACAAGACGCTGCAACTGATCGAGGACGAAGAATACGGCTGGTGCGAATCCTGCGGCGTTGAAATCGGTATTCGTCGACTCGAAGCCCGTCCCACTGCCGACATGTGCGTAGACTGCAAAACCTTGGCTGAAATCAAGGAAAAACAAGTCGGCAAGTAATCGCCGGCTTGACCAAATGGGGCGTGCGAACGCCCCATTTTTGTTTCTGCAGTTTGGTCGCAGGGCTCTGTAGCCGCTGCCGCAGACTGCGTTAAGGCCCGAAGGGCCTTCAACGTACCAGGGGTGCTACGTCGCAGCGACGCACCATCCCCATCGCAGCCTTTGGCAGCGGCTACAGGATTTTTGTCATGACTGCTCCCTCCTACATCGGGCGCTTCGCCCCAACGCCCAGTGGCCACTTGCATTTTGGCTCGTTGGTCGCCGCCCTCGCCTCTTATCTTGATGCCCGTGCAGTGGGCGGCCGCTGGTTGCTGCGCATGGAAGACCTCGATCCGCCGCGGGAAATGCCCGGAGCCCAGGCCGC
The DNA here is from genome assembly GCF_900475285.1 of Pseudomonas taetrolens. Lineage (NCBI taxonomy): Bacteria > Pseudomonadati > Pseudomonadota > Gammaproteobacteria > Pseudomonadales > Pseudomonadaceae > Pseudomonas > Pseudomonas taetrolens. Next base: position 4,018,495 of record NZ_LS483370.1, read on the forward strand.
GATTCTCCATGCCCTTGAGCAATATGGTTTTGAATGGGATGGCGAGCTGGTTCGCCAGAGCGACCGGCACGCCGCTTACGCCGAAGTGGTGGATCGACTGTTCAGTCTGGGCCTGGCTTACGCCTGCACCTGTTCGCGCAAGCAACTGGAGGGATATAACGGCATTTACCCGGGGCTGTGCCGAAATGCGGGACACTCGATGGATAATGCCGCCATACGCCTGCGCGTTCCCGAGCTGACCTATGCCTTCGAAGACCGGGTGCAGGGTGAATATCGACAGCATCTGGGCCGGGAGGTGGGGGATTTTGTGATTCGCCGGCGCGACGGCCTGTACGCCTATCAATTGGCCGTAGTGCTGGATGATGCCTGGCAGGGAGTCACGGATATCGTACGCGGGGCCGACTTGCTGGACTCCACTGCGCGTCAGCTCTATCTGCAAGAGCTCCTGGGATTGTCGCAACCCCGTTATCTGCATGTGCCGCTGATCGTGCAACCCGATGGCCACAAACTCGGCAAATCCTACCGCTCGCCACCCCTGACACCCGATCAGGCCACACCGTTACTGCTTCGTGCCCTGCGCACATTGGGCCAGGTCACCGATGACTGCCTGAATGATGCCACCCCGCGTGAAGTCCTCGATTGGGCGATCACGCACTGGGACGCTAACCTTATCCCGCGTACGCTGACCCTGGCCGAAGCGCAATTACGCTGACAGCCCTTGCAGGTTGCCAGCCATCCGTTACCATCGCCGCACGTTTTTGGGCATGCGGCCTGTAAAAGTGAGGGCAGGATGTATATCTATCGATTGGTCCTGTTACTGGTTGTCGGGATCTACCTGTTTTCTCCCGCCATCATGGATTGGTGGATCGACGCGACGGGCGCCTGGTACAGGCCCTATCTGCTCTGGCTGATTCTGATCGTTGTGACCTTTATTCTGCAGAGCCAAAAAGATGCCGATGAGCTTTAGCCTGACCCAGATGATCCTCATCAGCGCCGCTTATTTGACGGTGCTGTTTGGCGTAGCCTGGATCAGTGAACGCGGCATGATCCCGCGTGCAATCATTCGTCACCCGCTGACCTACACCTTGTCACTTGGCGTGTACGCCAGCGCCTGGGCGTTTTATGGCACGGTCGGTCTCGCTTACGAGTACGGCTACGGGTTCCTCTCCAGCTACCTCGGCGTTTCCGGAGCCTTTCTGCTTGCCCCGGTGCTGCTGTACCCGATTCTGAAAATCACCCGCACCTATCAACTCTCATCGCTCGCCGACCTGTTCGCCTTTCGTTTTCGCAGCACCTGGGCCGGGGCGCTCACCACGATTTTCATGTTGATTGGCGTGCTGCCGCTGCTGGCCCTGCAAATCCAGGCGGTAGCAGACTCCATCAGCATCCTGACCCGCGAGCCGGTACAGCATCGTGTCGCCCTGAGCTTCTGCGCACTGATCACTCTGTTCACGATTTTCTTCGGCTCGCGGCACATCGCAACCCGTGAAAAACATGAAGGCCTGGTGTTTGCCATTGCCTTTGAGTCAGTGATCAAATTGATTGCCATTGGCGGCGTCGGCCTTTATGCGCTGTACGGTGTGTTCGATGGCCCGCAGCAACTTGAAGTATGGCTGCTGCAAAATCAGACCGCTCTCGCCGCCCTGCACACGCCCCTGCAAGAAGGGCCGTGGCGTACGCTGCTGCTAGTGTTTTTTGCCTCCGCGATTGTCATGCCGCACATGTATCACATGACCTTCACCGAGAACCTCAACCCGCGAGCGCTGGTCAGTGCCAGCTGGGGCTTGCCGCTGTTTTTGCTGTTGATGAGCCTGGCCGTACCGCTGATTCTCTGGGCGGGCCTCAAACTCGGCGCCACCACCAATCCCGAGTACTTCACCCTCGGTATCGGTATTGCTGCAAACAGCAAATCCCTGGCGTTACTGGCCTACATCGGCGGTCTTTCCGCCTCCAGCGGTTTGATAATTGTCACGACCCTGGCGTTGTCGGGCATGGCCTTGAACCACCTCGTTCTGCCGCTGTACCAACCGCCTGCCGAGGGCAATATCTACCGTTGGCTGAAATGGACACGTCGTGCACTGATCGTGGCCATCATCATGGCCGGCTATGGTTTCTACCTGCTGCTGGGCGCCGAGCAGGACCTGGCCAACCTGGGCATCGTCGCCTTTGTCGCCACACTGCAGTTCCTGCCGGGCGTGCTCTCGGTACTGTACTGGCCAACCGCCAACCGTCGTGGCTTCATCGCCGGCCTGTTGGCGGGGATCAGTGTCTGGATGATCAGCATGCTGTTCCCGCTGGTCGGCAATTTTCAGGGGTTCTACATCCCGTGGCTGAACATGATCTACGTGCTGGACGAAACCAGTTGGCACATGGCAGCCATCGCGTCGCTGGCCGCCAACGTTCTGATGTTCACCCTGATTTCGCTGTTCACCAACGCCAGCGCTGAAGAGACCAGCGCCGCAGAAGCCTGTGCCGTCGACAACGTGCGGCGTCCGCAACGTCGTGAACTGCATGCGGCTTCGCCGCAAGAATTTGCCACGCAACTGGCCAAGCCGCTGGGTGCCAAGGCCGCGCAAAAGGAAGTCGAACAAGCCTTGCGCGATCTTTACCTTCCCTTCGATGAACGCCGGCCATATGCCTTGCGGCGCCTGCGGGACCGGATTGAAGCCAACCTCTCCGGCTTGATGGGCCCCAGCGTCGCGCAAGACATGGTCGAAACCTTCCTGCCTTACAAATCAGGCGGCGAAAACTACGTCACCGAAGACATTCACTTTATTGAAAGCCGGCTGGAAGACTATCACTCACGCCTCACAGGCCTGGCCGCCGAACTTGATGCATTGCGCCGCTATCACCGCCAAACCTTGCAAGAGCTGCCCATGGGCGTGTGTTCCCTGGCCAAGGATCAGGAAATCCTGATGTGGAACAAGGCCATGGAAGAGTTGACCGGCATCCCGGCGCAACGGGTGGTGGGCTCGCGACTGAACACTCTGGGCGACCCTTGGCGCCAGCTGCTGCAAGGCTTCATCGACCTGCCCGACGAACACTTGCACAAACAGCATTTGGCCCTCGATGGTCAGACTCGCTGGCTGAATTTACACAAGGCGGCCATTGATGAACCCTTGGCCCCAGGTAACAGTGGCCTGGTGTTACTGGTCGAAGACCTGACAGAAACGCAGATGCTCGAAGACAAACTGGTGCACTCCGAGCGCCTGGCCAGTATCGGCCGCCTTGCGGCGGGGGTGGCTCATGAAATCGGCAACCCGGTCACCGGCATCGCCTGCCTGGCGCAGAACCTGCGCGAAGAACGGGAAGACGACAGCGAATTGACCGAAATCAGCAGTCAGATCCTTGAGCAGACCAAACGCATCTCTCGCATCGTCCAGTCCTTGATGAGCTTTGCCCATGCCGGCAGTCATCAACACAACGATGAGCCCGTTTGTCTGGCCGAAGTGGCCCAGGATGCAATCGGACTGCTGGCCTTGAACCGGCGCAATTTCGAGGTGCAGTTTTACAACCTCTGCGATCCCGATCACTGGGTCGATGGCGACCCTCAACGTCTGGCCCAAGTGCTGATCAACTTGCTGTCCAACGCCCGTGATGCCTCCCCTGCCGGTTGTGCAGTGAGGGTCAAGAGTGAAATCAGCGAACACACCGTCGACCTGATTGTGGAAGACGAAGGTACAGGTATTCCGAAGAACATCATGGACCGATTGTTCGAACCTTTTTTCACCACCAAGGACCCTGGCGAAGGCACCGGTCTGGGCCTTGCACTGGTCTATTCCATCGTTGAAGAGCATTATGGACAGATCACCATCGACAGCCCGGCTGACATTCAAAGCCAACGCGGAACCCGTATCCGGGTGACATTACCGCGTCATGTCGAAGCGACGTCCGCTGTGAACTGAGACCGTCGAGAGAACCGAATCAATGCCGCATATTTTGATCGTCGAAGATGAAACCATCATCCGCTCCGCATTACGCCGCTTACTGGAGCGTAATCAGTACCAAGTCAGCGAAGCTGGCTCGGTGCAGGAGGCGCAGGAGCGTTTCAGCATTCCCTCGTTCGACTTGATTGTCAGCGACCTGCGCCTGCCTGGCGCCCCGGGCACCGAGCTGATAAAGCTGGGTCAAGGTAAGCCGGTGCTGATCATGACCAGCTATGCCAGCCTGCGCTCAGCCGTTGACTCGATGAAAATGGGGGCTGTCGATTACATCGCCAAACCCTTTGATCATGACGAAATGCTGCAGGCCGTCGCCCGCATCCTGCGTGATCGGCAGAACGTCCAAGGTGTTCCCGCCGAGCGCACTGCCAAAACGGCTGCTGCCGATAAACCCGGGGTGGATAACAGCAATGCCGAAATAGGCATCATCGGTTCATGTCCGCCGATGCTCGACATGTACAGCAAAATCCGCAAAGTCGCGCCCACCGACTCCAATGTCCTGATTCAAGGCGAGTCCGGTACCGGCAAGGAGCTGGTCGCCCGCGCACTGCACAACCTGTCGAAACGCGCCAAGGCACCGATGATCTCGGTGAACTGCGCTGCGATTCCCGAATCGCTGATCGAATCCGAACTGTTCGGCCACGAAAAAGGGGCGTTTACCGGCGCCAGCGCCGGACGCGCCGGGCTGGTCGAGGCTGCCGATGGCGGGACGCTGTTTCTCGATGAAATCGGTGAATTGCCGCTTGAAGCCCAAGCGCGGCTGCTTCGGGTGCTGCAAGAAGGCGAAATTCGCCGCGTGGGCTCCGTGCAATCGCAAAAAGTGGATGTGCGCCTGATCGCCGCGACCCACCGGGATCTCAAAAGCCTGGCCAAAGTCGGTCAGTTCCGTGAAGACTTGTACTACCGCCTGCACGTCATCGCACTCAAGCTGCCCGCTTTGCGTGAGCGTGGCGCCGACGTCAACGAAATTGCCCATGCGTTCCTCGCTCGCCAAAGTGCTCGCGTAGGCCGCACCGATTTGAAATTCGCCCCTGACGCCGAGCGAGCAATTAGCCATTACTCATGGCCAGGTAACGTTCGCGAGCTGGAAAACGCAGTAGAGCGTGCCGTAATCCTGTGCGAAAACCCGGAAATCTCGGCCGACCTGCTGGGCATCGATATCGAGCTGAGCGATCTGCAAGATGACGACTTCATCGGTCTGGCTCCCCAGCAAAGCATCGGCAGCGGTAACACCAGCCTGGACCCGAGCGAAGACCTGTCACTGGAAGACTACTTCCAGCATTTCGTTCTGGAACATCAGGACCACATGACCGAGACCGAACTGGCCCGCAAACTCGGGGTTAGCCGTAAATGCCTGTGGGAACGCCGCCAGCGCCTGGGTATTCCACGCAGGAAAACCGGCGTCGCCAGCGAGAACTGAGGGGGAGGTAACACTCCCCAATGTGAAAAAACTGTTACCTCAGTCTAAACACGTAACAAAAGCCGGGTCTTACGGTAACGAAGACCCGGCTTTTTTTGGCTCTCAAAAAAGCAAAAACCTCGAAACCCCCTTATTTTGCTGGTCCTCGCAAAAGTTGGCACGCCCCCTGCTATATGTATTCGTACAAGAACAATAAGAATCACAGCAGCACACAATAAAAATAAGACGTATCGGCTCACGCATAACAAAAACAACACGGCGGAGGCGCAGCTAACTGATTCTTTTGGAGAGGCGTTGATATTGGGGCCAGCCCCACGACTAGGCAGAGAACAACAAAAACTGCACTTAAAGCAGAGCCTGAACTAGTTGGATCACAGATCACATCAACTCAGCGACCAAAGCAATCCGTTTGCTCTTATCTCCCGATTGGGAGGGCTACACAGGCAAAACCTCTGTAGCCAGGGCGATTAACAAAAACAAGAAGCCCGCAATCAATAATAAAAATAGAGCACGCAACTACTTCTGGGGGAGCTTCGGCTCCCCTTGTGGTTTCTGCCTTTCAGCAAAATCTTCAACCTGTCTAAACCCTGCCTCTTACCGCTATTTTCACTCTCCGGGCACAGCTTCGGCAGGCTGAGCGGTTCAGCTTCCTACACCATCCCCTGACTAAATGCTAGAATCCCCGCCCATCATGCGGTCATTCTTCGTTTTGGCCGAACATTCCTTCAAACAGTGCATCCCATGCTGAAGAAGCTGTTCCAGTCATTCCGTTCTCCCAAGCGTCATACGCAACAACTGCGTAGCACCCCTGAAGTGCTCAACAGCAGCCAACACTCGCTGCAACGTGCCCAGTTCAGCCGGTACGCAGTCAATATCGTCGAGCGCCTGCAGAACGCCGGTTACCAGGCCTATCTGGTCGGTGGTTGCGTACGCGACATGTTGCTCAACATCACGCCCAAGGACTTTGACGTCGCCACCAGCGCGACGCCAGAACAAGTGCGTGCCGAGTTCCGCAATGCGCGGATCATCGGTCGGCGCTTCAAGTTGGTACACATCCATTTCGGTCGTGAAATCATTGAGGTTGCGACCTTCCGCGCCAATCACCCGCAAAACGACGAAGAGGAAGACAGCAACCAGTCCTCGCGTAACGAAAGCGGGCGCATTCTGCGCGACAACGTCTATGGCACCCTTGAAGAAGACGCCCAGCGTCGAGACTTCACGATCAACGCCCTGTATTACGATCCGGTCAGCGAGCGCATCCTCGATTACGCCAACGGCGTACACGATATTCGCAATCGCCTGCTGCGCCTGATTGGCGATCCGCAACAGCGCTATCAGGAAGACCCCGTGCGCATGCTGCGGGCTGTGCGCTTTGCCGCCAAGCTCGACTTCGGCATCGAAAAGCACACTGCCGCACCGATTCGTGAACTGGCGCCGATGTTGCGCGAGATCCCGTCTGCCCGCCTCTTCGAAGAAGTCCTCAAGCTGTTCCTCTCGGGGAATGCTTCTGACACCTTCGAAATGCTGGTTGATCTCGAATTGTTTGATCCACTGTTCCCGGCCAGCGCCGAAGCACTGGAACACAACCCGACGTACACCCACACGTTGATCAGCGAAGCACTGCGCAACACCGATCTGCGGATCAAACAGGGTAAACCGGTCACACCGGCGTTCCTGTTTGCAGCCTTGCTGTGGCCTGCCCTGCCGGCGCGCGTCCTGCGTCTGCAGGATCGTGGCATGCCGCCGATTCCGGCAATGCAGGAAGCCGCCCACGAACTGATCAGCGAACAGTGCCAGCGGATTGCAATCCCCAAACGCTTCACCATGCCGATCCGCGAGATCTGGGACATGCAGGAACGTCTACCGCGTCGCAGCGGCAAACGCGCCGATATGCTGCTGGACAACCCGCGTTTCCGTGCAGGCTATGACTTCTTGCTACTGCGCGAAGCCGCTGGCGAGCAGACCAATGGCCTGGGTGAATGGTGGACGGATTACCAGGATGCCAATGACAGTGGCCGCCGCGATATGATCCGCGACCTGAGCAATGCCAAAGATGACGGCGCAGGGCCTGCACCGCGCAAGCGTCGCCGCACCAGCAGCAGTAAACGCAAACGCAGCAGCGCCGCGGACGAGTAAGCGATGGAGCGTATCTACATCGGTATGGGCAGCAATCTGGCCGACCCAGACGATCAATTGCGTAGCGCTGTCCAGGCGTTGACGCAATTGCCCGACTCCCGATTCGTCGGGGTTTCGGCGTTCTATCAAAGTGATTCGTTACTGCCCGGCCAACCACGCTATACCAATGCCGTGGCGGCCATCGACAGCACGCTTGCGCCTCTGGACTTGCTCGATGCCTTGCAAGCCATTGAGCGTGATCAAGGTCGTGAACGGCACGAGCGTTGGGGCCCACGCACACTGGACCTGGACATCCTGCTGTTCGGCGATCGACTGATCGACGAACCACGCCTCAAAGTCCCGCATTACCACATGCATGCCCGCCCCTTCGTGCTTTACCCGCTGGCCGAACTGGCACCTGCCTCCCTCGAACTCGCGGATGGCCGCAGCCTTGAGCAACTCTTGGCTGAGTGCCCATTTGTCGGACTGGAACGGATCAACCCCAGCGCTGAATCGAATCAATAACCGCGGTAACACCTGTGCGGTAACACCCGGAATTGACTTCCAGAGTCCTCGTCACGACTATAGGCATCCCGCTGCCGTTCACTGGACGGCGCAATGTGAAAAGCAGGCTTTCCAAGCACCCTCTATAAGGTGTGCCTGTTTATAACGATGAATCACGCGCGTTACTCGCAGTGGTTATCACACTGCCTGACGAGGATCCTTTTCATGCCAGCTATCACCTTGACCTCCCTGCAAAGCCTTAAGCAAAAAGGTGAAAAAATCACCATGCTGACGTGCTATGACGCCACCTTCGCCCACACCTGCAATCAGGCCGGTGTCGAAGTGTTACTGGTAGGCGACTCCCTGGGCATGGTTTTACAAGGACATGACAGCACTTTGCCAGTCACCAACGCCGAGATGGCGTATCACGTGGCATGCGTCAAACGCGGCAACCAGGACGCCATGATCATTGCCGACCTGCCCTTCATGGCGAATGCCACACTCGAACAAACCCTGAACAACAGCGCTCAACTGATGAAAGCAGGTGCGCACATGGTCAAGGTCGAAGGTGCCGTCTGGCTGGCCGAGTCGATCCGAGTGCTGACCGAACGCGGCATCCCGGTGTGTGCACACATGGGCCTGACCCCTCAGACGGTGAACGTCCTGGGCGGTTACAAAGTCCAGGGGCGCAGCGAGAACCAGGCCCGCCAGATGCGTGCCGACGCTATTGCCCTGGAACAGGCGGGCGCGGCGATGCTGCTGCTTGAATGCGTACCGAGCGAATTGGCAAAGGAAATCACCCACGCGGTGAATATCCCGGTCATCGGTATCGGTGCCGGCAGCGATACCGACGGCCAGGTGCTGGTGCTGCATGACATGCTCGGCCTGTCACTCACCGGGCGCATGCCCAAGTTCGTGAAGAACTTCATGGCGGGCCAACCTGACATTCAATCGGCAATCAGCGCGTACGTGACTGAAGTCAAAGCCGTCAGCTTTCCTGGCACTGAACACGGATTCTCTGCATGAACACTGTAAAAACCGTCCGCGAGTTACGCGCCGCTGTCGCTCGGGCTCGTAGCGAAGGCAAGCAGATCGGCCTCGTCCCGACCATGGGCAATCTACACAGCGGGCATACGGCCCTGGTCACCACGGCAGCTCAGCAAGCCGATTTTGTGGTCGCAAGCATTTTCGTCAATCCGCTGCAATTTGGCGCCAACGAAGACCTCGATACCTACCCGCGCACCCTTGCGGCCGATCAGGAGAAACTCCTGCAAGCGGGCTGCCATTTGTTGTTCGCACCTTCCGTGGAAGAGATGTACCCCCATGGCATGTCAGGCCTGACGCGAGTCAAGGCCGCTGAACTGAGCAATGAGCTGTGCGGCAGCCGCCGCCCCGGGCATTTCGATGGCGTGACCACGGTCGTCAGCAAGCTGTTCAACATGGTTCAGCCCGACCTGGCCATCTTCGGACAAAAGGACTATCAGCAGTTGGCGGTCATTCGCGCCATGGTGCATGACCTGAATATGCCGATCCAGATTATTGGCGAGCCGACAGTACGTGCCGACGATGGGCTGGCCTTGTCTTCACGCAACGGCTATTTAAGCGAAGAGCAACGCGCTGTAGCGCCAGCGCTGTATCGCCACCTGAGCGAAATGGCCCGTGCCGTTGAAGCAGGCGAACGCGATTACCCCGCGCTGGTGGGCCAGCACGTGGCTGAAATCGAAGCCACCGGGTTTCGCGCGGATTATCTGGAAGTGCGCCACGCGCGGACATTGCTCCCGGCACACGTCACTGACCGTGATGTGGTCATTCTGGTTGCCGCCTACCTGGGCAGCACGCGCCTGATCGACAATGTGCACCTCAATCTCGACAGCGTGCTCTGATATCTGCGGTTGCCGGGATCATTGATTCGCCCGTCTTCCATCAACGATACTGAATCGCTTCAGCTTGCGTCACACCGCCGTGACAAAACTCAGTACGCGTTGTCAGACAAAAGCAAGACAGAAGCAGGCGCGGGGTTTAATGTAATCGCCCTGCTTCTGGCTGACGTGCAGAAACAGACTGACCGAATACCCCGATGTTAAATCGGAGGTTTCGATGTTTCCGGTGTCCAAAAGGCAGTTCAAGCAAAAGGATATTCGCAGCGATGGCGTACTACCGCACTCCTCACGACGTTACCGCTCTGCCCGCTTGGCAAGCGTTGAAACTCCACCGCATCGACATGCAAAACTTCAGCATGCGCGATGCGTTTAACAGCAACCCGAAACGCTTTGAAGAGTTCACTCTGAGCAGCTGCGGGTTGTTTCTGGATTACTCGAAAAACCTGATCACCAACGAGACCCGTGAACTGCTGGTTGATCTGGCGAACGAGGTCGACCTCAAAGGGGCGATCCATTCGCTGTTCTCGGGCGAAATCGTCAATGCCTCTGAAGGCCGCCCGGCCTTGCACACCGCCTTGCGTCGACCCGTGGCCGACAAACTGTCGGTGAATGGCGCGGACATCATGCCTGAGGTGCATAAAGTCCTGAATCAGATGACCGAGCTGGTCGGCCGGATTCACGATGGCCTGTGGCGCGGCTACACCGAGAAACCTATCACTGACATCGTCAACATCGGTATTGGCGGCTCGTTCCTGGGCCCTGAGCTGGTGTCTGAAGCGCTGTTGTCCTACGCGCAAAAAGGTGTTCGCTGCCATTACCTGGCTAACATCGATGGCACTGAGTTCCATGAGCTCTCGCACAAGATTCGTGCCGAAACCACGCTGTTTATCGTTTCGTCCAAATCCTTCAACACCCTTGAAACCCTGAAAAACGCTCAGGCCTCCCGCGCCTGGTATCTGGCACAGGGTGGTTCGGAAGCTGAACTGCATCGCCACTTCATCGCCGTATCGAGCAATAACGCGGCAGCGGTAGCGTTCGGTATTCGTGAAGAAAACATCTTCCCGATGTGGGATTGGGTGGGCGGTCGTTACTCGCTGTGGTCCGCCATTGGCTTGCCGATTGCGCTGGCCATTGGCATGTCCAACTTCAAGGAACTGCTGTCCGGCGCCTACAGCATGGATCAGCACTTCCAGAACGCCCCCTTCGAACAGAACATGCCGGTCTTGATGGCCGCGCTAGGCGTTTGGTACGGCAACTTCTGGGGCGCGAAGAGCCACGCGATCCTGCCGTATGACCACTACTTGCGCAACATCACCAAGCACCTGCAACAGCTGGACATGGAGTCCAACGGCAAGAGTGTTCGGCAGGACGGCACACCTGTGTCCACCGATACGGGCCCGGTCATCTGGGGCGGCGTAGGCTGTAACGGCCAGCACGCGTATCACCAGTTGCTGCATCAGGGTACGCAAATGATCCCGGCCGACTTTATCGTGCCGATCGTCAGCTTCAACCCGGTGGCCGATCACCATCAGTGGCTGTACGCCAACTGTCTGTCGCAGAGCCAGGCGCTGATGCTGGGTAAAACCCTTGAAGAAGCCGAAACGGAATTGCGCGACAAAGGCATGTCCGAGGCCGAAGTTCAAAAACTCGCACCGCACAAGGTGATTCCGGGCAACCGTCCGAGCAACACTCTGGTGGTCGAGCGCATCAGCCCGCGTCGCCTCGGGGCACTGGTTGCGCTGTACGAGCACAAGGTCTTCGTACAGAGCGTGATCTGGGGCATCAACGCCTTCGACCAATGGGGTGTCGAGTTGGGCAAGGAGCTCGGCAAGGGTGTCTACAACCGCCTGACCGGTCTCCAGGAAGAGCCTGCCGACGATGCTTCGACCCAAGGCCTGATCAACTACTTCCGCGGCCGTCATCGCGGTTGATTGATAGCCGGCCAGTCGCCTGCGACTGGCTGGCACAACCGAGAGCGCATGGAATTCATCCGCCGCCCCATCGAACGCCAGATCATGAGCCTGAGCGGGCTTTCACTCGGCCAGCTCGATCTCGAAAATCCCAAAGGCGACCCCGGCCTGTTTGGCCCGGAGTCCATCAGTTGGCAGGTACATGGTGATTTCACCAGCATGCTGATTGGCGGCATCAGCGCCTTGATGCTGCAAGCCTTGCACCCTCTGGCTCTGGCCGGGGTGTGGGATCACTCCAACTTTCGCCAGGACATGCTCGGACGGCTACGCCGCACCGGACAGTTCATTTCCGGCACGACCTTTGGCGCCACCCAGGACGCCAACTGGCTGATCGACAAAGTACGCACCATTCACCTGCAAGTCACAGGCACCGCTCTCGATGGCCGGCTCTACGCCGCCAGCGATCCCGAGTTGCTGACCTGGGTACATGTGGCTGAAGTCAGCAACTTCCTCGCGGCCCACCTGCGCTATCGCAACCCGCACTTGTCCGACGCTGACCAGGACCGTTATTACGACGAAATAGCCTTGGTTGCTGAGCGTTTGGGCGCCACCCACGTGCCGCGCACGCGCCAGCAAGTTGCGACTTACCTCCAGGACATTCGCCCGCAATTACAGTGTGATGAGCGCAGCCATGAAGTTATTCGCTTGCTGCTGAGCGCGCCCTCCCCCAGCAGACTCGCCAAACCCTTCCGCGCCTTGATGATGCAAGCCGGAATTGACCTGCTGCCAGATTGGGCCAGCGATCAATTGGGACTTAATCAACACCCGCTGACTCGTCAGCTGATTCATACCGGCGTGAACAGTACGGCGCCCATCCTGCGCTGGGCGGTGCGTAATGGATCGGTACAGCGAGCCCGGCGACGAATGGGGCTTTTGTAGACGCTGCCAAAGGCTGCGATAAAGCCCCAAGCCTGCAGTGGCTACACGATTTGGCCATTTCTATGCCAACATGCCCGCCAGCTTCCAAGCACTGCATTCCAATAATAAAGAGGACTCCCGCCATGCAAGACGTCGTAATTGTTGCCGCTACCCGCACTGCTGTTGGCAGCTTTCAGGGCTCGCTGGCCCAGGTACCGGCCGTAGAACTTGGTGCGGCGGTCATTCGCCAGTTGCTGGCACAAACCGGAGTGGACGGTGCTCAGATCGACGAAGTGATCATGGGCCAGGTCTTGACCGCCGGCGCCGGCCAGAACCCTGCACGCCAGGCCGCGATCAAAGCCGGTCTGCCCTTCGCCGTACCTGCACTGACCCTGAACAAGGTCTGCGGCTCCGGTCTGAAGGCCTTGCACCTGGCCACACAGGCCATACGTTGCGGCGATGCCGAGGTGATCATTGCCGGCGGCCAGGAAAACATGAGCCTGTCCCATTACGTCATGCCCGGCGCACGTACCGGCCTGCGTATGGGCCACAGCCAGATCGTCGACACCATGATCAGCGACGGTCTGTGGGATGCATTCAACGATTACCACATGGGCATCACTGCCGAAAACCTTGTGGACAAGTACAACATCAGCCGTGAAGATCAGGACGCCTTCGCCGCCCTGTCTCAACAAAAGGCAATCGCGGCCATCTCGGCGGGGCGTTTTGTGGATGAGATCACGCCGATCCTGATTCCCCAGCGCAAGGGCGACCCACTGTCGTTCGCCACCGACGAACAACCTCGAGCTGGCACCACCGCCGAAGCACTCGCCAAACTGAAACCCGCGTTCAAAAAAGACGGTTCTGTCACCGCAGGTAACGCCTCCTCACTCAATGACGGTGCGGCAGCGGTCATGCTGATGAGCGCTACCAAGGCCAAAGCCCTGGGGTTGCCGGTGCTGGCCAGAATCGCCGCCTACGCCAATGCCGGCGTAGACCCGGCCATCATGGGCATCGGGCCGGTGAGTGCCACTCAGCGCTGCCTGAGCAAAGCCGGCTGGAACCTTGAGCAACTGGACCTGATCGAAGCCAACGAAGCCTTCGCCGCTCAAGCGCTGTCAGTCGGCAAAGAGCTGGCGTGGGATGCCAGCAAGGTCAATGTCAACGGCGGGGCCATTGCCATCGGCCACCCGATCGGTGCATCAGGTTGCCGGATCCTCGTCACTCTGCTTCATGAAATGCTCAAGCGTGACGTCAAAAAAGGCCTCGCCACCTTGTGCATAGGTGGTGGCCAAGGCGTGGCCCTGGCAATCGAACGCGAGTAAAAACCGCAGCCGCTGCCGCAGACTGCAATGGACTGCACCGCATGCCTGACACTCAGAAGGCCCTGCGGGGCCTTATCGCAGCCTTAGGCAGCGGCTGCAAACCCGCCCCTTCTATTCTGTTAAACTGCCGCGCCTTATCCATCCCCCAAGGCGCACCGCATGTCTTCCTTGAATCAGGCGCTGCGCGCCGCCCTCGATAACCGTCACGACCTGCTGGCCGAACTGCACACTCAGGGCACGGATTGTTATCGCCTGTTTCACGGTAGCCAGGAAGGTGCCGGCGGTCTGACCATTGACCGTTATGGCCCACAGTTACTGGTCCAAAGCTTCCATCAACGGCTTGAACGCGATGATCTCTTGCAACTGCATGAGACGATCAATCGCCATCTGGACCTGGATTTGCTGCTGGTCTACAACGACCGCTCCCAAGGCAACTCGCGCATTGATCGGGATGACACCGTGTACCGCGCCGAGGACGCCGCACTGGCCGATATGGTCGGGCATGAATGGGGGCTCAACTACCGCGTACGCGGGCGTCATGCCGGTCAAGACCCCCTGCTGTTTCTTGACCTGCGCAACGCTCGCGGCTGGGTCAAACAACACAGCGCCGGCAAAAGCGTACTCAATCTCTTCGCCTACACCTGTGGCGTCGGCCTGAGTGCTGCTGCGGGCGGCGCGCGTGAAGTCTGCAACCTGGACTTTGCCGAAGGCAACCTGGCGGTAGGCCGCGAAAATGGCCTGCTGAACCCGGAGTTGAAAACGATGAAGTTCGTGCAGTCGGATTACTTTGCCGCTATCCGCCAGTTGGCCGGCCTGCCGATCATTCAACGCCGCCACAAACTGCCCGCCTATCCGCGCCTTGAACCCCGTGAGTATGACCTGGTGCTGCTCGACCCACCGGCATGGGCCAAAAGCGCTTTCGGGACTGTTGACCTATTGCGTGACTACCAAAGCTTGCTCAAGCCCGCGGTACTGGCCACGGCACCTGATGGCGTGCTGATTTGCTGTAATAATCTGGCAAAAGTCAGCATGGACGACTGGCGCGAACAGGTTCTACGATGCGCCGAGAAGGCTGGACGCCCGGTTCGCGACTGGCAGGTTCTGACACCGGCCAGCGATTTTCCGTCCCTGGACCAGCAACCGCCATTGAAAACACTGATTCTCCAGTTTTAAAACGCCTGGCAGGATACGAACGACTTCGAGGAAATAAGGCCTTCGTATCGGAACCAGAAACGCGTGCCATACTCAAAGGCACCTCCGACTGCATAAGACGACGCCAGCACATGCTCAAAGGATTGATCCGCGCCCTCGGCGCCGCACTGATTGCTCTCGCACTTTATAGTTTGCTGGGCTTTTTGATCTTGCCCGGAATTGGCTTGAGAATTATCAACCAGCAACTGGCCAACTACGCCACTGTCCCCGCCAAACTCGACAGGCTGGAGCTTAACCCCTTCAGCCTGGAGCTGACATTGTGGGGCTTGACCGTTGGCGAGCCGGGCAAGGAGCAAGTCGGCTTTGAGCGGTTCTACACCAATCTGCAGGTAGACAGCCTGTGGACCAAAGCCTTGCACCTTACCGAGGTGCAACTGGACAAGCCCAAGACCGAATTGCTGTTTGCCAAGGACGGAACACTCAATCTGACCCAGTTGTTCAAGCTCCCTGCCAGCGAACCCACACCGAGCGATCCCGACAGCAAACCGTTCCCGGTGCGCATTGATAACATCAAGCTCGCAGACGGTTATCTGCACTTCGTCGACAAGCGTCCAGGCGAGCCCATCGAGTTCCTGTATGACGCGATGAATCTTGAGCTGAAGAACCTCAGCACCTTGCCCGATGACAATGCCGACATGACGCTGGTTGCAGCGGGGCCCGAGGGTGGGCGTATCGACTGGAACGGCACTCTGAGCCTGGTACCGATTGCTTCCAAGGGCTCGCTCAAGGTCACCGATGGCAAGATGAAAGTCTGGTGGCCTTATGTCCGTGACGCGCTACCACTGGTCCTTGAGGACGGCGTCCTTAACTTCAGCACCGACTACACATTGAATCTGGCCAAAGAGACCGAAATAGTCCTGAGCAACGCCTCTGCCAGTATTGCCCCTTTCAGGATCAACGCCCCTGACGGTCGCCCTCTGGCACGCCTTGAACGGCTGAACATCAGCGACACCACCGTTGACCTGGCAAAGCAAAAAGTCGTCGTCGGCAAAATCGACAGTAAAAACCTTGAAACCTGGGCAACCCGTGAAAGCGATGGCCAGCTCGACTGGCAAAAGCTGTTTGCCGGCCAACCGGCCAGGACCGCACCCACCTCCACAGATCCAGTAACCGTCGAAGCACCGAAACCTGAGCCCGTGGCACCAGGCAAACCCTGGCAAGTGCTGCTCAAGGACGTCCAGCTACGCGATTATCGGGTTCACCTCGCGGATAAAGAACCAAAAACGCCTGTGGCGCTGGATATCGGCCCACTGAACCTGGACCTGAAAAACTTCGACAGCCTGAATCAGTCCCCTTTCGGCCTCAAGCTCGACACGGGCATCGGCAAGCAAGGCAAGCTCACTGCCAGCGGTGACGTTAACCTGAGCCCCATCAGCGCCAAGCTGAAGGTCACCACCAAAGACATCGACCTGCGTGTCGCTCAAGCCTACATCGACCCGTTTGTGCGACTCGAACTGCGCAGCGGCATGCTCGGGAGTGATCTGGCCGTCGACCTCACGAACATCGAGCCTTTAGCCTTTACCGTGGATGGCCAGGTTCAGGTCGATCAATTGCACACACTCGACACCCTCAAGAATCGCGACTTCCTCAAGTGGCAACGCCTGGTTCTGGAGAACCTCAAGTACCAACACGGCGACAGCCTGTCGATGAGCCGGGTCAACCTCACCCAGCCTTACGTGCGTTTCATGATCAATGATGATCGCACCACCAACGTGGACGACCTGCTGATCCCGCAACCCGCAAACAGTGGCAGCACCAGTGCAGCCAAGCCGGCTGCCACTCAGGACAAACCGCTGGGCATCCATGTCGGCGGGATTGTTATCAATAACGGCTCGGCCAACTTTGCCGACTTCAGCCTGACCCCCAACTTCGCCACGGCCGTCCAGCAGCTCAACGGGCAAATCGGCACCATTGACAGCCGTCAGGCCAAGCCGGCCTCGGTGAATATCGCAGGCAAGGTCGACCGTTATGCTCCCGTCACGATCAAAGGCAGCGTCAATCCATTCGATCCAATGGCCAGTCTCGATATTGCGACCAGTTTCAAACGTGTCGAGCTGACCACCCTGACGCCCTACTCAGGCAAGTTTGCCGGCTACCGTATCCGTAAAGGCCGCCTGAACCTCGACTTGCATTACCTGATCACCAATGGGCAGCTCAAGGCCGAGAACAAAGTGGTGGTCGAGCAATTGCAACTGGGTGAGAAAGTCGACAGTCCGGATGCTGTCAATTTGCCCTTGAAACTGGCCATCGCCCTGCTCAAGGACTCCGACGGCAAGATATCCATTGAACTGCCTGTCACCGGCGACCTGAACAACCCTCAGTTCAGCGTCATGCCTATCGTCTGGCAAACCCTGCGTAATCTGGTGGTACGGGCTGCTCAGGCTCCCTTCAAGTTCATTGGTGGCCTGATTAGCGGTGGAGGCGCTGAGGACCTGGGTACGGTGTCATTCACCTCAGGCTCGAGCGAGCTGAGCCCTGATGCCCAAAAGTCCCTCACAACCCTTGCCAGCGCCCTTAAAGAGCGTCCTGCACTGCGCTTGGAGATCGAAGGCACCGCCGCGCAAAAAAGCGACGGGCCACCGATTGCTCAAGAGCGACTTGAGCGGGAATACCAATACACCTACTACAAGATTCTTCAGCGTCGCGGCGAGAAAGTCCCCGCACAGGCATCCGAACTCAACGTTCCTGATGATGAGAAAGGCGCCTTGCTTGAAGGCATTTATCGCGCCCGCCTGAAACAGCAGCCGCCTGCTGAGTGGGCTGATCTGAGTCGTACCGAACGAGCCAGCAAAATGAGCGACGCCTTGATCACCTACTGGGGAACAAGCGAAGTCTTGCTGCGTCAACTGGGACAAGAGCGCGCCAGCAGTATCAAGGACTATCTGGTAGACAAGGGGCAACTGGCTGACGAACGCGTTTACTTCGTCGATGCCACGCTGGGTGAGCCCGAGAGCGACGGTCGAGTGATCTCGCCCCTGCATCTGGACAGTGAATAACGACAACCTGCCTGGCGGAATAGAACAGCCCCCGACGCAAGCGTCGAGGGCTGTAATGGCCATATCCATATGGCCGTCGCATGAACCTATTTGAAAGCCAGCAGATGCTTCACTTGAATCATCTGCTCCTGCTTTCCCCCGGCTCTACGAGAAAATGTAATTACTCAGACTTCAGGCCATCAGCCGAAACGGCTTGAACACCTTTGATCTTTTTAGTGATGTCGACAGCGAGTTGTTTCTGCGCGTCGGTGATTGCTACGTCTGACGACAGGGAAACTACGCCCTTATTGGTTTCGACCTTGATGTCGCTGCCCGGAATGCCTTTCTCAGTCAGCAGGTCAGACTTGACCTTGGTGGTGATCCAGGTATCAGAAGTAGCTTCCTTGGCTTTCTCTACTTCACCTGCAGCCACAGTCATCGGGGCTTGAGTAGAAGCCTGGGCGGCAAATGCAGCATTGGCCATGGTCAGGGTCAGAGCGGTAGCAGTTGCAGCAGCGATAGCGAACTTCTTCATACGAGTAACTCCTGTCTTCTTTAAAATCTGCGCCGTCTTATGGCAGCAGGGTTACCAGTAATATTGCAGGCTCTGTGCCAACACCCAACTCAAAATAAAATCTTTATAAATCAATAGCTTGCCAATTTTCCTGATTCGCCGGATCGTGCAGAATGCATGACACTTGGCAAAACTGCGTGCAACTTGCGGCTTTCAGCTCATGGCCTTTCGCCCAAGGTCGCGATATTCCTGCAGGCATAAAAAAAGGATCCCGAAGGATCCTTTTTTCTACCCGGGTATTGAAGCGATTACGCTTCCGATGCCTTGGCAGCTGCTACGTCCTTGATGGACAGTTTGATACGGCCGCGGTTGTCCACGTCCAGTACCAGCACTTCCACTTCCTGACCTTCTTTCAGAATGTCAGTCACTTTCTCTACGCGAGCGTCGCTCAACATGGAGATGTGAACCAGGCCGTCTTTGCCCGGCAGGATGTTTACGAATGCGCCGAAGTCGACGATACGCTCAACCTTGCCCACATAGATCTTGCCGATCTCGGCTTCGGCAGTGATGCCCAGAACGCGCTGACGCGCCGCTTCTGCTGCTTCTTTGGTCTCGCCGAAGATCTTGATCGAACCGTCGTCTTCGATATCGATCGAAGCTTTGGTTTCTTCACAGATTGCACGAATGGTTGCGCCGCCTTTACCGATAACATCACGGATTTTGTCGGTGTCGATCTTCATCGCGATCATGGTCGGAGCGTTGGCCGACAGCTCGTTACGCGACTGGCCAATGATCTGGTTCATCTGACCCAAGATGTTCAGGCGAGCTTCCAGGGCCTGGCCCAGGGCGATCTCCATGATTTCTTCGGTGATGCCTTTGATCTTGATGTCCATCTGCAGCGCGGTAACACCTTTGGAGGTACCGGCTACTTTGAAGTCCATGTCGCCCAGGTGGTCTTCGTCACCCAGGATATCGGTCAGGACGGCAAACTTTTCGCCTTCTTTAACCAGACCCATGGCGATACCGGCAACCGGTGCCTTCATCGGAACACCAGCGTCCATCAGTGCCAGGGAAGCACCGCAGACCGAAGCCATGGAGCTGGAACCGTTGGATTCGGTGATTTCCGATACAACACGGATGGTGTACGGAAACACGTCGGCAGCAGGCAGCATGGCCTGAACCGAACGACGCGCCAGACGGCCGTGACCGATTTCACGACGACCGGCACCGCCCATGCGACCACACTCACCTACCGAGAACGGAGGGAAGTTGTAGTGCAGCATGAACGGGTCTTTTTTCTCGCCTTCCAGGGTGTCCAGCAGCTGCGCGTCACGAGCAGTACCCAGAGTTGCAACAACCAGAGCCTGAGTTTCGCCACGGGTGAACAAAGCAGAACCGTGGGTCTTCGGCAGAACACCGACTTCAATGTTCAGGGGACGAACAGTTTTGGTGTCGCGACCATCGATACGTGGCTTGCCGTTTACGATGTTTTCGCGAACGGTGCGGTATTCGATTTCGCCGAATGCAGCTTTGACTTCAGAGGAAGTCGGCTGACCTTCTTCGCCCGACAGCTTGGCAACTACCTGGTCTTTCAGCTCGCCCAGACGCGCGTAGCGATCGGCCTTGATGGTAATGGTGTAAGCCTGGGAGATCGCTTCGCCGAACTCGGCACGGATAGCGCCCAGCAGTGCGGTCGCTTCTGGCTGTGGAGCCCAGTCCCACGTTGGTTTGGCAGCTTCGGCAGCCAGCTCTTTGACAGCCTGGATCACAACCTGGAATTCGTCGTGGGCAAACAGTACAGCGCCCAGCATCTGGTCTTCGGTCAGCTCTTTGGCTTCCGATTCAACCATCAATACGGCTTCCGAAGTACCCGCTACAACCATGTCCAGGCTGGAAGCAGCCAGTTGTTCGTAAGTCGGGTTCAGCAGGTAGCCGGTGCTTTCGTGGTAAGCGACACGGGCAGCGCCGATCGGACCATCGAAAGGAATACCGGAGATTGCCAGCGCAGCCGAAGTACCGATCATCGCAGCGACGTCCGGATCGGTTTTCTTGCTGGTGGACAGAACGGTGCAGACAACCTGCACTTCGTTCATGAAGCCTTCCGGGAACAGAGGACGGATCGGACGGTCGATCAGTCGCGAAGTCAGGGTTTCTTTCTCGGAAGGGCGACCTTCACGCTTGAAGAAACCGCCCGGGATTTTGCCCGCGGCGTAGGTTTTTTCCTGGTAGTGAACAGACAGAGGGAAGAAGCCCTTGCCTGGATCGGCTTGCTTGGCACCGACCACAGTCACCAACACGCTGACGTCGTCGTCAACGGTGACCAATACTGCGCCGGAAGCCTGACGGGCGATACGGCCAGTCTCGAGGGTGACGGTCGACTGACCGAACTGGAATTTTTTGATAACCGGGTTCACGGTGTCCTACCTTCTCTTTGTGGCTCTTGGGGAACGGGTTTCTTGCGAAATACGTGTGCACTGTCGGGCATTGACCCGACTCAAGATGCTTACGGAAACGGCCTGTACGGCGAGCTTTCGTAAAGGTCCTGCTGGTCCAGATAAAACTTGAGGCTGGAAGCCTGCCGTACGCCTGCGGGAAACCCGCAAGCGCACAACAGCCAACCAGCCTCTAGCAACATCGCTATTAGCGACGCAGACCCAGGCGAGCGATCAGCGTTGCGTAACGGCTGATGTCTTTACCCTTCAGGTAGTCCAGCAGCTTGCGACGCTGGTTTACCATACGGATCAGACCACGACGGGAGTGGTGATCTTTACCGTTAGCCTTGAAGTGACCTTGCAGCGTGTTGATGTTAAAGGTCAGCAGTGCAACCTGCACTTCTGGAGAACCTGTATCACCTGGAGCGCGCTGGTAGTCGGCTACGATTTCTGCTTTATGTTCGATTGTCAGTGCCATGTGGCTTTCCTTTCATTAAGGAGCTGCTTGCGAACAAGACAGATCCAATAGGCCGAGGACAAATCCTCGTATTTAAAAGTGAGATGTGACCGTGCCTAATAACAGCCACCCTCGTTCCAGTACGGAACAGGACAGTTACATCCTGATCCGGCCTGTTCCGGTCATTCTGACCGAATCAGTCGACGCGGCGCGATGCGCCCGTCTTCGCTCACTTCACCGATACCGATAAAGCGACCGTTGTGATCTTGTACCCGCACCATTCCGAACTTCGGAGCATCCGGAGCGCGTACCGGTTGGCCATTCAGCCAGTAGAACGCGCTGTGCTCCGAGAAGTGCAGCAACGGCCAGTCCAGCAAACCGCTGTCCGATGGCATCAGGAAGCGATCAACCGCTTCATTGCCGCCTTCGGCATGTACTGCCTCCAACTCTTCCAGCGTCACCGTTTGGGCCAGGCTGAAAGGTCCGGCATGCGTACGACGCAGCTCTGCAACATATGCACCACACCCCAGCGCCTCACCGATATCTTCCACAAGGGTACGGATATAGGTGCCTTTGGTGCAGTCGACGGCCAAGCGCGCAGTGTCGCCTTCGCTGGCCAGTAATTCGAGGCGGGTAATAGTAACAGAACGTGGTTCACGCTCCACCACTTCGCCTGCACGAGCCAGCTTGTAAAGCGGCTGGCCGTCACGCTTGAGCGCCGAGTACATCGGCGGTATCTGACTGATTTGCCCACGAAATTTGGGTAAAACAGCTTCGATATCGGCGCGACCAACGGTCACTGGGCGCGTCTGCAAAACGTCACCTTCAGCGTCCGCTGTGGTGGTGGTCTTGCCCAATTGCATCAAGGTTTCATAACCCTTGTCGGAATCGAGCAGGTATTGCGAAAACTTGGTGGCTTCACCGAAGCATAATGGCAGTACGCCACTCGCCAATGGATCGAGGCTACCGGTGTGCCCTGCCTTCTCGGCATTGAGCAGCCAGCGGACTTTCTGCAAGGCAGCGTTGGATGTAAATCCAAGAGGCTTGTCGAGCAGGATGATACCGCTGACGTTACGACGGATACGCTTGACCTGAGCCACCGGTTACTCCTTGGTGTCTTCAGGAGCAGTGGCTTCAGGATGCTGATTGTCTTCAGCCACTGCACGCTCGATCAAAGCGGACAGGTGAGCACCACGCACAACACTTTCGTCGTAGTGGAAGTGCAGCTGAGGAACACTGCGCAGTTTCATTTCACGCGCCAGTTGCATGCGCAGGAAACCTGCAGCCGAATTCAGCACCTTGATGGTCTGAGCGATATCTTCAGCATTATCCTGACCCATCACGGTGATGAAGATCTTCGCATGACCGACGTCACGGCTGACTTCAACGGCTGTAATGGTGACCAGACCCACACGCGGGTCTTTGACTTCACGACGGATCAGCTGGGCCAGCTCGCGCTGCATCTGATCGCCAATACGTTGGGTACGGCTATATTCTTTTGCCATGTCTTGTTACCTGTTACTCACCCATGGGAAACCCATGCGGTCTGAAAGCGGCAAACGCCCGGCCCGACAGAAGCCGGACCGGGCGTTGCGTTTAGAGTCCAGGCCGAGCGTAAAGCATTTGCATGCCGTAGCCCGTCCTCGCTCTTGAGGCTCGCGATTTAGAGGCTGCGAGCAACCTGGACCTTCTCGAACACTTCGATCTTGTCACCGACTTTAACGTCGTTGTAGCTCTTGACGCCGATACCGCATTCCATGCCGGCACGCACTTCGGACATGTCATCTTTGAAGCGACGCAGGGATTCCAGCTCGCCTTCGTAGATAACGATGTCTTCACGCAGTACGCGGATTGGACGGTTACGGTGAACAACACCTTCCAGCACCATGCAACCTGCAACCGCGCCAAACTTGGGCGAACGGAACACGTCGCGGACTTCAGCAATACCCAGGATATTTTCCCGGACGTCGCTGCCAAGCATGCCGGTAAGGGCTTTCTTGACGTCTTCGATGATGTCGTAGATGACGTTGTAGTAACGCATGTCCAGGCCTTCTTGCTCGACAATCTTGCGAGCGCCGGCATCGGCACGCACGTTGAAGCCGAACAATACAGCGTTGGAGGCCAGTGCCAGGTTGGCATCGCTCTCGGTGATACCACCGACACCGCCGCCGACTACGCGCACTTGCACTTCGTCGTTACCCAGGCCGCTCAGAGCGCCCTGCAGAGCTTCCAACGAACCACGGACGTCAGATTTGAGGACGATGTTAAGCGTCTTCTTCTCTTCCTGGCCCATGTTCTCGAAGATGTTTTCCAGCTTGCCTGCGTGAGCACGCGCCAGTTTCACTTCGCGGAACTTGCCTTGACGGAACAGGGCAACTTCACGCGCCTTCTTCTCGTCAGTCATCACGCTCATCTCGTCGCCAGCATCTGGCGTACCGTCCAGGCCGAGAATCTCGACCGGGATGGATGGACCGGCTTCCTTGATAGGCTTGCCGTTCTCGTCGAGCATGGCGCGGATACGGCCATAGTTGGAGCCGACCAGAACCATGTCGCCCTGGCGAAGAGTACCGTCCTGAACCAGAACCGTTGCAACAGGGCCGCGACCTTTGTCCAGACGGGATTCAACAACTACGCCACGGCCAGGAGCCGATGGAGTGGCCTTGAGTTCCAGTACTTCGGCTTGCAGCAATACGGCTTCGAGCAACTCGTCAACGCCGGTACCCATTTTGGCCGAAACCGAAACGAATGGAGTATCACCACCCCACTCTTCCGATGTCACGCCATGAACGGACAACTCGCTGCGGATGCGATCAAGATCAGCACCTGGCTTGTCGATTTTGTTCACTGCAACAACCAGTGGAACGCCAGCAGCCTTGGCATGCTGAACAGCTTCAACGGTTTGCGGCATTACGCCGTCATCTGCCGCAACAACCAGAATCACGATGTCAGTCGCCTTGGCACCACGTGCACGCATTGCGGTAAACGCAGCGTGACCCGGGGTATCGAGGAAAGTGACCATGCCGCGTTCGGTTTCAACGTGGTACGCACCGATGTGCTGAGTAATACCACCGGCTTCGCCAGCAGCTACCTTGGCACGACGGATGTAGTCGAGCAGGGACGTTTTACCGTGGTCAACGTGGCCCATTACGGTCACAACCGGAGCACGGGAGAACGACTCGCCTTCAAACTTCAGGGACTCGGCCAGGGAATCTTCCAGGGCGTTGTCGCTGACCAGAGTCACTTTGTGGCCCAGTTCTTCAGCAACCAGTTGAGCAGTTTCCTGATCAAGTACCTGGTTGATGGTGGCTGGAGTACCCAGCTTGAACATGAACTTGATGACTTCAGCAGCCTTGACCGACATCTGTGCAGCCAAATCGCCAACAGTGATGGTCTCGCCAATCTGTACGTCACGAACAACAGGGCCGGTTGGGCTCTGGAAACCGTGAGCGTTGCGCTTCTTCAGCTTGCCCTTGCCACGACCGCCGCGACGGAAGCTGTCGCTTTCTTCGTCGGAAGTGCGTGGAGCAACACGTGGAGTCGGTGCTTTTTCTTTAACCGATGCGCGATGCGGTGCGTTCTTGCGATCGCCGTCACCACTGCCGCGACGATTGCTATCGTCAGCACGTGGCTTGTCAGGGCGACGCTGTTCGTCACGCTTGCGTGCATCTGCTGCCGGTGCAGGGGCTGCAGCCGGTGCTGCTTGCACAGGTGCAGGTGCAGCAACGGCTGGCGCTGCGGACGGAGTAGATGCAGGCTGGCGGCGCGCTTCTTCTTCGGCACGACGCTTGGACTCTTCTTCAGCCTTCTGACGTGCGGCATTTTCTACTGCACGGCGTTCATCCATCTCACGCTTGCGCTCGGCTTCGATTTCTTCCGGGCTGCGTTGTACGAAGACTTTCTTCTTGCGTACTTCAACGCTGATGCTTTTGCTGCCAGCTACACGCAGGGTACTGGTGGTTTTACGCTGCAAAGTGATCTTGCGCGGTTCTTCCACTTTAGCCTTGTGGCTGCTTTTCAGGTGAGTCAGCAGAGCTTGCTTCTCACTGTCGGTCACATTCTGCTCGGCGGCGTTGTGCGGCAGACCTGCCTCACGCATCTGCTGCAACAGGCGCTCAACCGGTGTTTTGACCTCATCGGCCAGTTGTTTCACCGTGACTTGCGTCATGCATTTCTCTCCTCAGGCCGCGCCTAATTACTCGAACCAATGGGCTCGGGCGGCCATGATCAACTTGCCGGCACGATCATCGTCAATGCCGTCGATGTCGAGCAGGTCGTCAATAGACTGCTCGGCCAGGTCTTCGCGGGTAATTACGCCGCGCACCGCCAGTTCCATCGCCAAATCCTTGTCCATACCCTCAAGCGAGAGCAGGTCTTCGGCCGGATGGGCGTCTGCCAGCTTTTCCTCAGTAGCGATGGCTTTAGTCAACAAGCGATCCTTGGCCCGAGCGCGAAGCTCGTTGACGGTATCTTCGTCAAAGCCATCGATGTTGAGCATTTCCTCCACCGGTACGTAGGCAATCTCTTCCAGGCTAGTAAAGCCTTCATCTACCAGCACCTGCGCCAGGTCTTCATCAACTTCCAGCTCTTCGATGAAGTTGCGCAGGATGTCGCCGGTTTCTGCTTGCTGCTTAGCCTGGATGTCCGATTCGGTCATCACGTTCAAGGTCCAGCCGGTCAACTGGCTGGCCAAACGTACGTTCTGACCGCCGCGACCAATCGCCTGGGCCAGATTGTCTGCGCCAACGGCGATGTCCATTGCATGGGCATCTTCGTCGACGATAATTGCCGCCACTTCTGCGGGCGACATGGCGTTGATCACAAACTGCGCCGGGTTGTCATCCCAAAGGACGATATCCACTCGCTCACCGCCCAATTCGCCGGACACTGCCTGGACACGCGAACCGCGCATACCGATACAGGCACCTTGCGGATCGATGCGTTTGTCTTTGGAGCGAACGGCTATTTTAGCGCGAGATCCAGGATCGCGGGAGGCCGCCATCACTTCGATCAGGCCTTCGGAGATTTCTGGAACTTCAATACGGAACAGCTCGATCAACATTTCTGGCGCAGTACGCGACAGAATCAGTTGAGGACCGCGGTTCTCGGTGCGAATTTCTTTCAGCAGTGCGCGAAGGCGTACGCCAACACGGAAAGTCTCACGCGAAATGATGTCTTCACGGGCCAACAACGCTTCAGCGTTATTACCCAGGTCAACGATCACATTGTCACGGGTCACTTTCTTGACTGTGCCAGAAATGATTTCGCCCAGACGCTCACGATAAGCATCGACTACTTGAGCGCGCTCAGCTTCTCGGACTTTTTGCACAATAACCTGCTTGGCAGTTTGTGCAGCAATCCGACCGAATTCGATAGAATCGATTTTTTCTTCGATAATATCGCCGGCCTTCGCGCCTGGCTGTTTCGCCTGGGCCTGGTCTACCGCCAACTCGATTGCTGGATCATCCAGATCTTCGTCTTCGACCACAGTCCAGCGACGGAAAGTCTCATAGTTACCGGTGTGGCGATTGATTTCCACACGCAGTTCGACTTCGTCTTCAAAACGCTTTTTAGTAGCGGTGGCCAGAGCCAGCTCCAGCGCTTCAAAAATAACGTTTGCCGGTACGCCCTTTTCATTGGACACCGACTCAACAACCAGCAGTACTTCTTTGCTCATCGTACGCCTCGCCTTTCGCAAGCCATTGGATCCGCGGGATCCGCGTCTCAGTCAAAACTGGGAATAATGTTGGCCTTGTCGATCATATCGATCGGCAACAGGAATTCGTGGTCTTCAACCTGCACCACAACATCCTGCTCCTCTACGCCGCGCAGAAGGCCCTGAAAGTTGCGTCGCCCTTCAAAAGGCGAGCGCAGCTTGATCTTCACTTGCTCACCGACAAATTGCGCATACTGTTCGATCGTGAACAGCGGGCGTTCCATGCCAGGAGAAGAAACCTCAAGGGTGTATTCAACAGCGATAGGATCTTCGACATCCAGTACGCCGCTGATTTGGCGGCTGACGATGGCGCAGTCATCCACCAATACGCCGCCTTCCTTGTCGATATACACACGCAACATTGAATGGCGGCCTTGAGCCGAAAATTCAATACCCCAGCATTCATAGCCAAGGGCCACGACCACCGGGGCCAACAAGGCCTGCAACTGTTCTAGCTTGCTCGACACCTGAACCCCCTAGTGCATGTTTGTGCATGCTATGCAGAATGAAAAAATGGGCGAAGCGCCCATCCCTGAAACGCCGTTGAATACCGGCGTTATAAAGTGTCCAGTTAACAAAAAGCCCCTAAGAAGGGGCTCCGCTAAAACTGGTTGCGGGAGCCGGATTTGAACCGACGACCTTCGGGTTATGAGCCCGACGAGCTACCAGACTGCTCCATCCCGCGACAAAGCTGGAGCGGAAGTATACGGTTGATCCTTTTCAGGGTCAATCCAACCTTCCACATACAAGAAAGCCCGCTACTGCGGGCATTCTTGATAATTGGTACCGAGAAGGGGACTCGAACCCCTACACCCTATGGGCACAACCACCTCAAGGTTGCGTGTCTACCAATTCCACCACCTCGGCAATACTACGTTACATCATGAAACCCGTTTTACTTTTGCTCTTGAGCTGGAGGTACGTCAGTCGCAGGAGTTGCCGACTTTTGCTCTTGAAGCACCGGAACATCATCTGAAACCGGTTGTTGCTTTGGCACTTCCAACACCGCTGGATTTGGCAAACCTACTTGAGTCAGCTGTTCAGCCTTCTCTTTAGCAAAGTAACCTAACCCCAAGCTGGTTATGAAAAAACCTGCGGCAAGTATAGCAGTAAACTTACTAAGAAAGGTAGAGGAACCTTGGCTTCCGAACACAGTATTTGATGCACCTGCACCAAAAGATGCTCCAGCATCCGCCCCTTTACCCTGTTGCAGCAAAACCAGTGCAATTACACCCAATGCTGTCAGCAGATGAAAAACAGTTACGACGTTATCCAGCATTTTCAGTTTCCTGCGGCACGAATAATCGCACCGAACTCATCTGCATTCAGGGAAGCCCCGCCAATGAGTCCCCCATCGATATCCGGCATGCTGAACAGTTCGACCGCATTGGCCGCCTTCACGCTGCCGCCGTATAGAAGCCGCACACCTTGCGCCACTTCAGAATTCTTTTTCGCCAGCTGTGTGCGAATGGCCGCATGCACATCTTGCGCTTGCTGCGGTGATGCAGTCAGCCCGGTACCAATGGCCCAGACCGGCTCATATGCAATCACTGCATTTTCAAAAGCCTCAATACCGAACTCATCAATGACGACATTCAGCTGACGCTCTACCACCTCAAGCGTTTGCCCTGCTTCACGCTGCTCCAGGGTTTCCCCTATACACAGCACTGGCGTCAAGCCAGAAGCCTGGACAGCTGCAAACTTGCGGTTAAGCGTCTCATCCGACTCACCCAGAATCAGGCGGCGCTCGGAGTGACCTACCAACACAAACTTGCAACCCGCATCCACCAACTGACTCGATGAAATCTCGCCAGTCAGTGCACCTTGCCTGGACTCGATCGCAGCATTCTGAGCACCGACCGAAATCGATGCACCTTGCAAGCCATTGATCACACGATCAATAAACAGCTCAGGTGGAAATACTGCGACATCGACATTGCCTGGCAAGGTCAGCGTACGCAGACCGTCGATCAGCTCAACGACGCTGGCGCAGGTACCGTGCATCTTCCAGTTACCAGCTACCATAGTGCGACGCATGCTTTACCTCGTCGGTCAAAGTGGGCGCAGATGTTACCCAACCAAATCCGCGCTTGCAAGCCGAATTCAGGCGCAAACTTCACTTACTAGCTTCGCCAGCTCTTCTGCATAGCCACGAACCATGTTTTCGTCGTCACCTTCCACCATGACGCGCACCAAAGGTTCGGTACCCGACTTGCGCAACAGTACGCGACCACGCCCCTGCATCGCCTCAGTCACTCGTGCACACGCCTCTTTGACCACAGGGTGCTCAACGGGATTAACCCCGCCTGCAAAGCGAACATTCAACAGGACCTGTGGGCACTTGCCCAATGCCTGACGTGCTTGAGCGAGGCTTTCATCGCGACGGCCCAACGACAGTAGCACTTGCAGCGCAGCGATAATCGCATCGCCGGTCGTGGTGTGCTGGAAGCAGACGATATGCCCGGAGTTCTCACCTCCTACCTGCCAGTCGCGCTCTTGCAACTCGGCAATGACATAACGATCGCCGACATTGGCCCGCACAAATGGAATGCCAAGGTCGGCCAGAGCCAATTCAAGCCCGAGATTGCTCATCAGCGTACCGACGACACCACCCTGCAATTTGCCACGCTCATGCATATCCCGCGCAATGATGAACAGCAGGTCGTCACCATCAACAATGGCGCCCGTGTGGTCGACCATGAGCACGCGATCGCCATCACCATCGAAAGCGATACCCAGATCAGCCTGCTCAGCCAGGACAGCAGCCTGCAATTGCCCCATATGGGTCGAGCCGCAATTGTCATTGATGTTCAAGCCGTTGGGCTGTGCCGACAACACAGTGACCTGTGCGCCCAACTCTCTGAATACGCTCGGAGCCACCTTGTAGGTAGCACCATGCGCACAGTCGACAACAATTTTGAGACCGCTGAACTTGGTGCTGCTTGGCACGCTGCTTTTACAGAACTCGATGTAGCGACCCGACGCGTCATTGATACGCGACACTTTGCCGAGCTTGTCAGAATCGACAACCGTCATGGGCGCGTCGAGCAACTCCTCGATCATCAGCTCAACATCATCAGGCAGCTTGGTGCCGTCTCCCGAGAAGAACTTGATACCGTTATCGTCATGGGGATTGTGCGAAGCACTGATTACGATGCCTGCTTCCGCATGAAAGGTGCGCGTGAGGTAGGCAATCGCCGGCGTGGGCATTGGCCCCAACAACAGCACATCTGCGCCTGCCGCCGACAAGCCGGCCTCCAGGGCCGACTCAAACATATAACCCGAGATGCGAGTGTCCTTGCCTACCAGAATCCGGCAGGCACCCTTGCTGCGAAACGCCATACCCGCTGCCCAACCCAACTTGAGCATAAAGTCAGGGGTAATCGGATAAACGCCGACCCGGCCACGAATACCGTCGGTGCCAAAATATTTCTTTGTCATAAGCGCTCCATCATTCTTACTTAGTCGGCGGACTCTACCGCTGCGATCATCCGTACCACATCAACTGTTTCAGCAACATCATGCACGCGCAGGATTCGCGCGCCTTTGGTCATGGCCAGCGCTGCAAGAGCCAGGCTGCCAAACAGCCGCTCATCCACAGGCCGACCCAAGGTCTGACCGATCATGCTTTTACGTGACACTCCCACCAGCAATGGCCGCCCCAATAAAAACAGGGCATCCATGTGTTTGAACAGGCTGAGGTTGTGCTGCAATGTCTTGGCAAAACCGAATCCCGGGTCGAGCACTATACGCTCAGGGGCAATTCCCGCAGCCACACAGCGAGCCATGTGATCCGCCAGGAACGTCGATACCTCACCGACCAGGTCTTCGTAATGCGGATTGTTCTGCATATCGCCGGGCTCACCGAGCATATGCATCAGACACACTGGCAATCCCGTGGCTGCAGCCGCCTGCAAAGCACCTTCACGGCGCAGCGAGCGCACATCATTAATAAGCCCGGCACCCAGGCGCGCAACCTCAGTCATGACGGTTGGCGCGGAGGTATCGACCGAAATAATGACATCCAGTTCACGGCTGATGCGCTCAACAACAGGAGCAACCCGATCGAGCTCCTCCTGCGGTGAAACCACAGGTGCCCCTGGACGCGTTGACTCACCGCCAACATCAACCAGGGTCGCACCGGCCAGAACCATCGATTCGGCATGCCGTAAAGCCGCATCCAGCGGAGCAAAACGTCCGCCATCAGAGAAGGAGTCAGGGGTTACATTGAGAATACCCATAACATGCGTATGGGCCAAATCAAGAACCCGGTTGCCGCAAGGCAACCGGGTAGAGGAGTGAACAGAGGTCATTTCAAGCCTTAGTGATCAGCAGCAGGGCCGCCGATAGGAGCTTCCGGACGTTCGGGCTTATCCAGCGTTGGCGCTGTCGGTTTACCCGAGCCGCCATCTTCCCAATCACGAGGCTCGCGAGGCGGACGACCGGACATGATGTCATCGATCTGATCAGCATCGATCGTTTCGTACTTCATCAACGCGTCAGCCATGGCCTCAAGCTTGTCACGATTGTCGGTCAGGATCTGCTTCGCCGTGCCGTAGCACTGATCAATGATGCTGCGCACTTCAGAGTCGATCAGCTTGGCTGTCTCGCCTGAAACGCTTGCACCCTGACCGCCGCCACCACGCCCCAGATAGGACTCATCATCTTCGGCGTACATAAGCGGGCCAAGTTTCTCGGACAACCCCCACTTGGTGACCATGTTCCGCGCAATTTGACTTGCACGCATGATGTCATTGGACGCGCCAGTGGTAACGCCATCAAAGCCCAGCGTCATCTCTTCGGCAATACGACCACCATAAAGCGAACAGATCTGACTGATCAGTGCACGCTTGGACAAGCTGTAACGGTCTTCTTCGGGTAGGAACATGGTCACACCCAATGCTCGACCGCGAGGAATGATAGAGACTTTGTACACCGGATCATGTTCCGGCACTACGCGCCCCACAATGGCGTGACCCGCCTCATGGTAAGCCGTGTTGCGCTTCTCTTTATCCGACATGACCATCGATTTGCGCTCGGCACCCATCATGATCTTGTCTTTGGCCAGCTCGAATTCCTTCATTTCAACAACACGCTTACCGGTGCGCGCGGCGAACAAGGAAGCTTCGTTGACCAGGTTAGCCAGATCCGCACCCGAAAAGCCTGGAGTACCACGAGCAATCACAGCGGGCTGAACGTCGTCACCCATCGGCACTTTGCGCATGTGCACCTTGAGGATCTGCTCGCGACCACGAATGTCCGGCAAGCCAACCACAACCTGGCGGTCAAAACGGCCTGGACGCAGCAACGCCGGGTCGAGTACATCCGGACGGTTGGTGGCAGCAATCACGATGATGCCATCGTTCATTTCAAAGCCATCCATCTCAACCAGCAACTGGTTGAGCGTTTGCTCACGCTCATCATGACCGCCGCCCATACCGGCACCACGGTGACGACCAACAGCATCGATTTCATCGATGAAAATGATGCAAGGCGCGTGTTTCTTGGCCTGTTCGAACATGTCACGAAC
Organism: Pseudomonas taetrolens; assembly: GCF_900475285.1. Taxonomy (NCBI): domain Bacteria; kingdom Pseudomonadati; phylum Pseudomonadota; class Gammaproteobacteria; order Pseudomonadales; family Pseudomonadaceae; genus Pseudomonas; species Pseudomonas taetrolens. Next base: position 4,051,341 of record NZ_LS483370.1, read on the forward strand.
ACGGCTCGCCCCGACACCGACAAACATTTCAACAAAGTCGGAACCGGAGATCGTGAAGAACGGTACCTTGGCTTCGCCGGCAATCGCCTTGGCGATCAGGGTTTTACCCGTACCTGGAGGGCCAACCATCAGCACACCGCGAGGAATCCGGCCGCCCAGGCGCTGGAACTTGCCAGGATCACGAAGGAACTCAACCAGCTCACCGACTTCTTCCTTGGCCTCATCGCACCCGGCTACATCAGCCAGGGTCGTCTTGACCTGATCTTCGGACAAAAGACGCGCCTTGCTCTTGCCAAAGCTCATCGGGCCGCCTTTACCGCCGGCTCCGCCCTGCATTTGACGCATGAAGAACATGAAGACCGCGATAATCACCAGAATCGGGAAGCTCGCAACCAGCAGTTGAGTCCATATGCTTTGCTGCTCAGGCAATTTGCCTTCAACGGTCACATGGTTATCAACCAGATCACCAATCAAACCGTTGTCCTGAATGGCCGGACGAATGGTCTTGAAGGTATCGCCATCGCTGCGTTTGCCGGTAATCACGTAGCCATCCACGGCAACGCGTTCGACCTTGCCATCCTTAACTTGCTGGATGAAGTCGGAATAGTTGAGGGTTTGTGGCTCGTTTGGACTGGAGAAGTTGTTCATCACTGTCACCAGGACAGCGGCGATGATCAACCACAGGATCAGATTCTTTGCCATATCGTTCAATTAGCTACCCTCTGAAGCAAGCCCCGCTACTGAAGCGTGCTTCGCATGATATTCACCGGCATAACTTACTACATTGCCTACAGCTCTTGCAGGCTCCGTCTGTAACCCTTTGTGAAACTTTGACTACACAATATTCGTTATGCCAGATCTGTAAAGCGATACAAAAAAAACTATCGCCCTGGTCAGAGACGCTCATCACTGGCTGAACCTTCGATGCCTCGGAAGCCACGCCCCAGCAAATACTGCTCGCGGGACCTGTCTCGCGAAGACAACGGCTTACGCATCTGCACTTTATCGAACAGCTTGCGAATGTCTTTGTGGTACTGATCGAAGCCTTCGCCCTGGAAAACCTTAATCAGAAAATCACCACCTGGACGTAAGACTCGTCCGGCCAGATCCAGTGCCAGTTCGCAGAGAAACATCGCCCGAGGCATGTCTACAGCTGCCAACCCACTCATATTGGGGGCCATATCTGAAATCACAAGGTCTACTTGCGTATTTCCGACGGCTTCAAGGATCTGCGCCAGCACCGCATCCTCGGTAAAGTCACCCTTGATAAAGGTCACATCCGGGATGCTGTCCATATCCAGAATATCGGAAGCGATGAGACGCCCCTGGCCGCCGATCAGACGGCTGGTCACCTGCGACCAGCCACCCGGGGCAGCCCCGAGGTCAATAACGGTCATGCCGGGACGAATCAAACGATCCCGCTCTTGAATCTCCAGCAGTTTGTAGCTGGCACGCGAACGATACCCATCTTTTTGCGCCATTTTGACGTATGGGTCGTTGAAATGCTCTTTAAGCCAGTTAAGGCTAGTCTTGGAACGGGCCACGGGCCACCTCAAAAAAATAAACGGGTCGTGATTAACTGGGCGGTCCCGGACTCGCTCGGGTAAACTGGCCGCCGCTTTTTACAAGATCAGACACAGGGGTCAGATTATGCCGCTCACTCAAGAGCAGAAGAAACAGTACAAATCCATTGGCCACCATCTGAAACCAGTATTGACTGTGGCTGATAATGGTTTGACTGAGGGTGTTTTAACCGAACTCGAACGCGCATTGGGCGATCACGAGCTGATTAAAATCAAAGTCAACATCCTGGATCGCGAATCCCGCCTGGAGGCCGTTGCAGAAATGTGCAAGACCGGCAAAGCGGAATTGGTACAGGTTATCGGTAAAATGGCGCTTCTGTACCGCAAGAACGTCAACGTTAACAAGCAACTGTCGAACATCCATCGTTTCAAGTGATGCCGACAAGGGTCAAGGGCGTGCCTGGCGCGCCCTGACACTCTTGCCTGAAACACGTAACAAGCAATAACTGCCCGCGCAACGCATCAGGCAGCCAGAGACGCCCAACGCCTACATCCCGCAACCAACAAATCCACGCGCAGCTTACTGCACACCTCTCGTACAACAACGATGCCAGCCCTGTTCGGGCCAGCACCGGAAACAATTCTGTGGCCATCATCAGCCAACCCGGCACTTCCGGGTCAGCCTTGAAGCAGTGTGCCCGCACGAAGCGGGCACCCTGAGTCAGATGTGGCGTACTTCAACGATCTCGTACTCAATGACGCCACCCGGCGTTTTCACCGCGACCACATCACCCTCTTCCTTGGCTATCAAGGCGCGAGCAAGCGGCGAACCTACGGAGATTTTTCCGAGTTTGAAGTCAGCCTCATCTTCTCCCACGATCTGATAGGTCACGCTTTCGTCTGTCTCGACGTTGGCGATCTCAACCGTAGTACCGAAAATCACCTTGCCGGTATGAGGGATAGTCGTCACATCAATAATCACCGCATTCTGCATACGGCCTTCGATGTCACGGATACGCGCCTCAACCATACCTTGCTGCTCGCGGGCAGCATGGTATTCAGCGTTTTCCTTCAGGTCGCCCAGCTCACGCGCAGTACCGATATCCTGGCTCAGCTTGGGACGGACAACCTTGGTCAGGTGTGCGTGCTCTTCTTCCAGGGCCTTCGCGCCCCGGACCGTCATTGGGTATTTGATCATGCCTTCAATCCTGCGTGTAGATCCTGCAAGCGACGTACGGTTTTTTCAGGACCGAATTTAAGCGCTTCGCAGATCGCTTCGCCAGCAGCAATGGTCGTGGTGCAGTAAATCTTGTGCTGCAGGGCGTTGCGGCGAATGGAGTAAGAGTCAGCAATCGACTGACGGCCTTCGGTCGTGTTGATGATCAGGGTGACTTCGTCATTCTTGATCATGTCGACAACGTGAGGGCGACCTTCGGTCACTTTGTTCACACGGCGCACTTTCAGGCCGGCAGCTTCGATGAACTTGGCAGTTCCAGCCGTCGAAACAATTTCAAAGCCCAGGCTGATCAGGTCACGGGCAACACCCGCCACCAACGGTTTATCATCATCGCGCACACTGATGAACGCGGTACCACCAGTTGGCAGCACTTCGCTGGCACCCATCTGGGCTTTAGCGAATGCCTCACCGAACGTGTCACCCACGCCCATCACTTCACCGGTCGACTTCATTTCCGGGCCGAGGATCGGGTCAACGCCCGGGAACTTGGCGAACGGGAAAACAGCTTCTTTTACGCTGTAGAAGTTAGGAATGATTTCTTTGGTGAAACCAATTTCCTTCAGCGTTTTACCTGCCATGACGCGCGCAGCGATCATCGCCAGGGAAACGCCAATGCACTTGGATACGAAAGGAACGGTACGCGAGGCACGCGGGTTCACTTCGATCACGTAGATATCTTCGCCTTGCAGGGCCAGTTGCACGTTCATCAGGCCTACTACGCCCAACTCCAGTGCCATTTTCTTGACCTGCTCACGCATCTCGTCCTGGATGTGCAGCGGCAACGAGTAAGGAGGCAGCGAGCACGCAGAGTCACCGGAGTGAACACCGGCTTGTTCGATATGCTGCATGATCGCGCCGATCACTACGTCAGTACCGTCGCAGACAGCATCAACGTCCATCTCGATTGCGCAGTTCAGGAAGTGATCCAGCAGCACCGGGCTGTCGTTGGAGACTTTCACTGCGTCACGCAGATAGCGCTTCAGCTCTTCTTCTTCGTAGACGATTTCCATCGCCCGACCGCCCAACACGTAGGAAGGACGAACTACAAGCGGGTAACCGATCTTGCCCGCAGCACGAATGGCTTCGTCTTCGCTGCGCACAGTAGCGTTTGGCGGCTGACGCAGGTTCAAACGCTCAACCATGTGCTGGAAGCGCTCACGGTCTTCTGCTCGGTCGATGGCATCCGGGCTGGTACCGATGATCGGTACGCCAGCTTCTTCCAGGGCACGCGCCAGTTTCAGCGGGGTTTGGCCGCCGTACTGGACGATCACGCCTTTTGGCTTCTCGACACGAACGATTTCGAGTACGTCTTCCAGTGTTACGGATTCAAAGTACAAGCGATCCGAGGTGTCGTAGTCGGTGGAAACCGTTTCCGGGTTGCAGTTGACCATGATGGTCTCGTAACCATCGGCACGCAGCGCCAGAGCGGCGTGAACGCAGCAATAGTCGAACTCGATACCTTGGCCGATACGGTTCGGGCCACCGCCCAGGATCATGATCTTGTCACGGTCCGAAGGATTGGCTTCGCACTCTTCCTCATAGGTCGAGTACATGTAAGCAGTGTCAGTGGCAAACTCGGCCGCGCAGGTATCAACGCGCTTGTAGACCGGGAACACTTCAAGCTTGTGACGATGACGGCGCAGGTTCTTCTCGCTCACACCCAGCAGCACGGCCAGACGCGCATCGGAGAAACCCTTGCGCTTTAGGCGATACATGGCGTCGCGATCAATCGAAGTCAGGGTCTGGGTCTTGATCTTCTCTTCATCCTTGATCAGATCTTCGATCTGTACCAGGAACCATGGATCGATCATGTTCATGCCGAAGATATCTTCAACGGTCATGCCTGCGCGGAACGCGTCAGCCACATACCAGATGCGCTCGGCACCCGGCACGGTCAGCTCGCGCTTGAGCACGGCCATGCTTTCCGGGTTGCTCAGGTCGAGCTTTGGATCAAGACCGCTGACGCCCACTTCGAGACCGCGCAGGGCTTTTTGCAGGGATTCCTGGAAAGTCCGGCCAATGGCCATGACTTCACCCACGGATTTCATCTGCGTGGTCAAGCGCGCATCCGCCTTGGCGAACTTCTCGAAAGCAAAGCGAGGCAGCTTGGTCACAACGTAGTCAATCGACGGTTCGAAGGACGCCGGAGTAGCACCACCGGTGATTTCGTTTTGCAATTCGTCGAGGGTGTAGCCAATCGCCAGTTTTGCCGCGATACGTGCAATCGGGAAGCCAGTGGCTTTCGAGGCCAGCGCCGAAGAGCGGGAAACGCGCGGGTTCATCTCGATGACGACCATACGGCCAGTATCCGGGCAGATGCCGAACTGAACGTTGGAGCCGCCGGTTTCGACGCCAATTTCACGCAGTACCGCCAACGAGGCGTTACGCATGATCTGGTATTCCTTATCCGTCAGGGTTTGTGCCGGAGCAACGGTAATCGAGTCACCGGTGTGCACGCCCATCGGATCAAAGTTTTCGATCGAGCAAACGATGATGCAGTTGTCCTTCTTATCGCGGACAACCTCCATTTCGTACTCTTTCCAGCCGATCAGCGATTCATCGATCAGCAGCTCTTTGGTTGGCGACAGATCCAGACCACGCGAGCAGATCTCTTCGAACTCTTCGCGGTTGTAAGCAATACCGCCACCCGTGCCGCCCATGGTGAACGACGGACGAATGATGCACGGAAAGCCCAGCTTTTCGAGGACCGCATTGGCCTCTTCCATGCTGTGGGCGATGCCGGAACGCGGGCAGTCAAGACCGATGGACTTCATGGCCTTGTCGAAACGCGAACGGTCTTCAGCCTTGTCGATGGTGTCGGCATTGGCACCGATCATTTCCACACCGAACTTCTCCAGAACGCCTTCGCGCTCCAGATCCAGGGCGCAGTTCAGCGCAGTCTGGCCGCCCATGGTTGGCAACAGCGCGTCCGGACGCTCTTTTTCGATGATCTTGGCAACGGTTTGCCACTTGATCGGCTCGATGTAGGTCGCGTCAGCCATGTCCGGGTCGGTCATGATGGTGGCCGGGTTGGAGTTAACCAGGATGACGCGGTAACCCTCCTCGCGCAGAGCCTTGCAGGCCTGGGCGCCGGAGTAGTCGAATTCGCACGCTTGGCCGATCACAATCGGGCCAGCGCCGAGAATCAGGATGCTTTTAATGTCTGTACGTTTTGGCATGGGTTTGTCACTCAAATCCGCAGGTCAGTCGGCAAGCCGTCGATCAGGTTCCTGAAACCCAGGGGGCCACCGGATTCCGGGGCCACCTCAGGGCTTCGCTACAACAAGGACGTGATCAGCGGCGCTTGGCCATCTCATTGATGAAACGATCGAACAGCGGTGCAACGTCGTTCGGGCCCGGGCTGGCTTCAGGGTGACCCTGGAAGCTGAAAGCACTCTTGTCGGTCAGTTCGATACCTTGCAGGGTACCGTCGAACAACGACTTGTGGATCGCACGCACATTGGCAGGCAAGGTCGCTTCATCAACCGCAAAACCGTGGTTCTGGCTGGTGATCATGACCACACCCGTATCCAGATCCTGAACCGGGTGGTTGGCACCGTGGTGACCATGACCCATTTTTACGGTCTTGGCGCCGGAGGCCAGAGCCAGCAACTGGTGACCCAGGCAGATACCGAACACAGGGATCTCGGTTTTGAGCACTTCCTGAATGGCGGTAATTGCATAGTCACAAGGCTCCGGATCGCCAGGACCGTTAGACAGGAACACGCCATCCGGATTGAGTGCCAGCACATCGCTGGCCGGGGTTTGTGCCGGCACAACGGTCACGCGGCAGCCACGCTCAACCAGCATGCGCAGGATGTTCCACTTCACGCCGTAGTCGTAAGCAACGACATGGTACGGAAGTTCAGACGCTTCGATCGTCGGATGGCTGTCAGTGGCCAGGTTCCAGACACTGGAGCGCCACTCATAGGCTTTCTCGGTGCTGACCACTTTGGCCAGATCCATGCCTTTCAGGCCCGGGAAGCCACGTGCTGCCGCGACGGCGGCCTCGTCGGAGATGTTGTCACCGGCCATGATGCAGCCATTCTGCGCACCCTTTTCACGCAGGATGCGGGTCAGGCGGCGCGTATCAATGCCTGCGATCGCGACGACATTGTTGGCTTTCAGGTAATCCGACAGCGACATCGTGTTGCGCCAGTTGCTGGCAACCAGCGGCAGATCACGAATAACCAAACCTGCGGACCAGACACGATCAGACTCGGCATCTTCCGGCGTAGTGCCAGTATTGCCAACATGCGGGTAAGTCAGGGTAACGATTTGCTGAGCATAGGAAGGATCGGTAAGGATTTCCTGGTAGCCGGTCATTGCGGTGTTAAACACCACCTCACCAACGGTCTGACCGTCGGCCCCAATGGCTTCGCCGCGAAAAATGCTGCCATCAGCAAGGGCGAGTATGGCTTGCTTAGTCAAGAAGACCTCCCGTAAATAAAGCCTGAAAGGGCGATCGCAGGTTGTAAAAAAGCGGAGTGACGTATGGACACGTCACCCCGCTTCTTCATCGAATTATCTGCGCGCTTTTAGTGGACACACTAAAGCTGTAGCTTACAGAAAAAGGCTTTTTTGGTCTACCGCTAAAGAGCCTAAAAGGCAGAGGAATGCGACAGAACATCGCTTAGCGGTTAAAAACGGGCTGCCTAGGTAGCAACAGCCCGATTTTACAGAGACAACTCAACGCAGGTCGAGCACATCTTGCATGTCATACAAACCAGGCTCACGCCCTTCCAGCCAAAGCGCAGCTCGAACAGCGCCCTTGGCAAAGGTCATGCGGCTGGATGCCTTGTGAGTGATTTCAAGACGCTCACCCTCTGCAGCAAACAGAACCGTATGATCCCCGACCACATCGCCTCCGCGAACAGTCGCGAAGCCGATCGTTTCGCGGTCGCGGGCGCCGGTATGGCCTTCCCGACCGTAGACCGCGACCTTTTGCAGGTCACGCCCCAACGCATCGGCAATGACTTCACCCATGCGCAGCGCCGTGCCTGAAGGGGCATCGATCTTGTGTCGGTGGTGAGCTTCGATAATCTCGATGTCCGCATCATCACCCATTACGCGGGCCGCCATGTCTAGCAGCTTCAGCGACAGATTCACGCCAACACTGAAGTTGGCCGCAAACACGATCGCAATGTCCTTGCCCGCCTCGGCCAGCAACTGCTTTTGGGCCGGACTCAGGCCCGTAGTACCAATCACCATGGCCTTGCCCGAGGCGCGACACATTGCCAGGTTTTTCAGCATCACCTCTGGCAGCGTGAAGTCGATCAGCACATCGAACTCTTCGACGACCGCCTCGAGGCTGGCAGACAACGGCACACCTACCCGACCGATTGCAGCCAGCTCACCGGCATCCGCGCCGATCAGCGAGCTGCCCGGACGAACGATGGCCGCCGTAAGACCGCACAGCGGCGAACGCTGCTGCACCGCATCGACCAACGCCTTGCCCATGCGCCCTGCAGCGCCCATCACAGCTATACGTCGCATGCCCTGCTCCTTACAGATCGCCGAAGAATCGCTTCACGCCTTCAAACCAGCCAGTGGCGTTAGGCGAGTGAGAGCTGTCGCCCTCCAGGGTTGAGCGGAACTCTTCCATCAGCTCACGCTGACGGCGGCTCAGTTTCACTGGCGTTTCGACCACGACACGGCACATCAAATCGCCCGCACCACCGCCACGCACCGGCGCGACACCCTTGCCACGCAAACGGAACTGCTTGCCGGTCTGGGTACCTTCCGGGACTTTCAGCTTGACCCGACCATCCAGGGTCGGCACTTCCAGCTCAGCGCCCAGCGAGGCATCAGCAAAGCTGATAGGCACTTCACAGAACAGGTGCTTGCCGTCGCGCTGGAAGATATCGTGCTCACGCACCTCAATCACTACGTACAGGTCACCCGTCGGCCCGCCTTGTACGCCTGCCTCACCCTCACCCGACAGACGAATGCGGTCGCCCGTATCAACGCCCGCCGGCACCTTGACGGAAAGAGTCTTGTATTCTTCTACACGACCGGCGCCATTGCAGCTGTCGCACGGATCGGAAATGACTTTGCCCTGCCCATGGCAACGCGGGCATGCCTGCTGCACAGAGAAGAATCCCTGCTGCATGCGCACCTGACCAATGCCGCCACAGGTTGTGCAGGTAACGGGCGAAGAGCCTTTCTTGGCGCCAGAACCGTCGCACGGCTTGCAATTAACCAGCGTCGGAACGCGGATATTGACCGTGGTACCCCGAACAGCCTCTTCCAGACTCAGGTCCAGCGTATAGCGCAAATCGCTGCCACGCTGAGCCCCGCCCCGGGAGCCGCCACGGCCACCGCCAAAGAAATCGCTGAACACGTCGCCGAAAATATCGGAGAAGTTCTGCCCGCCAAAACCGGCACCGCCGCCACCCATAGAGGGATCAACGCCAGCATGGCCATATTGATCGTAGGTCGAGCGCTTGCTGGAGTCCGACAGAACCTCGTAAGCCTCGTTAGCCTCTTTGAACAGCTCTTCCGAAGCCTTGTCATCCGGATTACGGTCCGGATGATGCTTCATTGCCAGACGACGATACGCTTTCTTTAACTCCACCTCAGTGCAGCTACGTTCGACACCCAATATTTCGTAATAATCGCGCTTTGCCATAATTCTTTGCACTCTCAAGGACGTTCGGCAAAACCCTCCCGAGCCTCGCCAAACCCGCCAGCCCCACTACAAATCAGGCCTGACTCACGTCTTTTTCAACGATATTGGTTTCTGTTAAACAGCCAATGCAGTGGCCGACAGGCGCGGTTATCTCAGGCCGGGCACAACAAAAGATCCGGGCCAAACCGCAAGCATTCGACCTTGTCGCATGCTGTAAAAATTCCTCTACTCCAGACACGCCAACGCGGGAGCAAGCTCCCGCGCGGCGACATCCTACCAGTCACCGCTCAAACACGGTCAACCGGCCGACAAACAAGCGTCTTACTTGTTGTCTTTTACTTCTTCGAACTCGGCGTCGACTACGTCGTCAGCCTTTTCAGCCGAATCAGCAGGCTTGGCCGCTGCGTCTGCCGGGTTCGCTTGCTCAGCGTACATTTTCTGTGCAACTGGAGCAGACACCTTGGACAGCTCTTCAACCTTGGCTTCGATAGCAGCCTTGTCGTCGCCTTTAACGGCCGCTTCAAGAGCAACCACTGCAGCTTCGATCGCCACTTTCTCGTCTTCGGTCACTTTATCGCCCGCATCGGCGATCATTTTACGCGTCGAGTGAACCAGTGCATCGCCCTGGTTACGCGCAGCTGCCAGCTCTTCGAACTTGCGGTCTTCCTCAGCGTTGACTTCAGCGTCACGAACCATCTGAGCAATTTCTTCTTCGGACAGACCCGAGTTAGCCTTGATCACGATGGACTGAGACTTGCCAGTCGCCTTGTCTTTTGCACTTACGTGCAGGATGCCGTTGGCATCGATATCGAAGGTCACTTCGATCTGAGGCACGCCACGTGGAGCTGGCGGGATGTCAGCCAGATCGAACTTGCCCAGCGATTTGTTCTGAGCAGCCTGCTTACGCTCACCCTGCAGCACGTGAATGGTCACAGCGCCCTGGTTGTCGTCAGCAGTCGAGAACACTTGCGATTTCTTGGTAGGAATCGTGGTGTTTTTCTCGATCAGGGCAGTCATCACGCCGCCCATGGTTTCGATACCCAGAGTCAGCGGGCTCACGTCCAGCAGCAGAACGTCTTTAACATCGCCAGCCAATACCGCGCCTTGGATAGCAGCACCCATTGCCACGGCTTCGTCAGGGTTCACGTCTTTACGTGCTTCCTTGCCGAAGAACTCGGTAACCAGCTTCTGTACCAGCGGCATACGAGTCTGACCACCGACCAGAATCACGTCGTTGATTGCACCTACGTCGATGCCGGCGTCTTTCAGAGCGATACGGCAAGGCTCGATGGTACGCTGAACCAGGTCTTCAACCAGCGATTCCAGCTTGGCGCGGGAAATCTTCACGTTCAAGTGCTTAGGACCCGTGGCATCTGCAGTGATGTACGGCAGGTTCACGTCGGTCGACTGACTCGAAGACAGTTCGATCTTGGCTTTTTCAGCGGCTTCTTTCAGACGCTGCATTGCCAGCGGGTCACCTTTCAGGTTCATGCCGCTTTCTTTCTTGAACTCGTCAACCAGGTAGTCGATCAGACGAATGTCAAAGTCTTCACCACCCAGGAACGTGTCACCGTTGGTCGCCAGCACTTCAAACTGGTGCTCGCCATCCACTTCGGCAATTTCAATGACCGATACGTCGAAAGTACCGCCACCCAAGTCATAAACGATGACAGTGTGGTCGCCTTTCGCTTTGTCCATACCGTAAGCCAGAGCGGCCGCGGTTGGTTCGTTGATGATGCGTTTTACGTCCAGACCCGCGATGCGGCCGGCGTCTTTGGTCGCCTGGCGCTGGCTATCGTTGAAGTAGGCCGGAACGGTGATCACCGCTTCAGTCACTGGCTCGCCGAGGTAGTCTTCGGCGGTCTTCTTCATTTTCTTCAGAATTTCAGCCGAGATTTGTGGCGGAGCCATTTTCTGGCCGTTCACTTCAACCCAAGCGTCGCCGTTGTCAGCCTTGGCGATCTTGTAAGGCACCATCTGGATGTCTTTCTGTACAACTTCTTCGTCAAAACGACGACCGATCAGACGCTTCACCGCGTACAGGGTGTTATGCGGATTGGTCACAGCCTGACGCTTGGCCGACTGGCCAACCAGAATTTCGCCATCGTTGGCGTACGCGATGATCGACGGCGTAGTACGCGCGCCTTCTGCGTTTTCGATAACTTTTGCTTTACCGTTTTCAAGAACCGAAACACACGAGTTGGTGGTCCCGAGGTCAATACCGATAATTCTGCCCATGTTAACTCTCCCGAAATTTGAATTTTGTTGCCGCAGCAGTAATGACTAACCTGCGGTAGCACTTAAACGCTTGACTTCTAAATGGGGGCCTTATGGCCGATTTCAAGCCTGCTCGTCAATCGTTGGCGAAACCGGCGCTGGCGCCTTGCTGACTACGACCATAGCCGGGCGCAGCAAGCGACCATTGAGCTGATAACCTTTTTGAAACACCTTGAGCACACTGTTTGGCTCCAGGTCAGCGCTTTCCTGCATTGCCATGGCTTGATGATGCTCGGCATTGAAGGGTTCGCCGTGCGGATCGATAGCTTCCATCTGATAGCGTTTCAGGGTGTCCTGGAACATTTTCAGGGTCAGTTCGATCCCTTCGCGCATAGGACGAATGTTTTCGTCATCCGGATTGGAGAGCTCAAGACCGCGCTCCAGGCTGTCGATGACCGGCAACAGATCGCCTGCAAACTTCTCCAGGGCAAACTTGTGTGCCTTTTCAACATCCTGCTCAGCTCGACGACGGACGTTCTGCAGATCGGCAGCTACGCGAAGAGCCTGATCATTAGCGGCTGCCAGCTGCTCTTCAAGCACCTGCACACGGGCTACCAGATCTTCACCTGCAACGTCGGCGGCCTGATTAGCGTCTTGGTTCTGCGTATCCATAGTCTGTTCGTCTGCCATAGATTTCTCCTTTCAAACTTTGTCCGCGAGCTCGACTCGCGCTTCTGCCAACGTATATGGGGTCGCAATTCCCAGGTTCAAGAGCCAAAAACACGAAGGCGCCAGTTTGCAGCCATCTCTTCCCGCCGCGAAAATTCAGAACGGCTTAAAAAACAGGAAATCGCAAGCAAATAGAACTAAGCCAGCCCATTGTCAGCAGGATTAAAAACACTGTATAAATAACCAGACATTACGTTTTGGAGCGGCCCCCATGCTGGTGCACTTGTCCGTACATAACTACGCCATCGTTGAACACCTCGATCTTGAACTCGATCGCGGGATGAGTGTAATCACTGGTGAAACAGGCGCCGGCAAATCGATCATGCTCGATGCATTGGGGCTGACCCTTGGGGACCGGGCCGACAGTGGCGTGGTGCGTCCGGGCGCCGAAAAGGCCGACATTCTCGCCACCTTCGACCTGCAAGACATACCTGAAGCCCGCGCCTGGCTGGCTGAGCGCGACCTCGAAAACGACGGCCCGTGCATTCTGCGCCGTGTCATCACCAGCGAAGGCCGGTCCCGCGGCTATATCAACGGCACGCCATGCCCCCAGGGCGACCTGAAAGCCCTGGGCGAGCTGCTGATTGATATCCACAGTCAGCATGAACATCAATCCCTGCTCAAGCCCGATACCCACCGCCGCCTGCTGGACGAATATGCCGGGGCAACGGATCTGGCCCGCCAGGTGCAATTGGCTGCACAACGCTGGCGCCAGACCCGACAGGAATTTGAACACCTGTCCAACTCGGGTGATGAGCAGCGTGCACGCCATCAATTGCTCAGCTATCAATTTGAAGAACTGGAAAACCTGGCGCTGGGCGAAAACGAGCTGGAAGAGCTCGAGCAGGAACACAAAAACCTGACCAATGCCGAAACCCTGCTGACCATCTGTCGCCAGGTGGTCGAACAATGCAGCGAAAACGATTCCGGCAACGTGCTCAATGCACTCACGGTGAGCCTGAACCGCCTTTCAAGCATCAATAACAACTCCGGTTCCTTGAGCGAAGCCACCGACCTGCTGGCCAGCGCCCAAATCCAGGTCGAAGAGGCCGTGGGTGAGCTCAATCGTTTTCTCGACCACTTTGATGCCGATCCCGGACGCCTGCTGTACCTCGAAGAACGGCTCGATGCCATTTATACCCTGGCGCGCAAACACCGCGTACAACCCTCCGACGTCGCCGCCCTGCAACAGAAACTGCTGGAAGAACTCGAAACCCTTAATGCCAATGATGAATCCATCGAGCGCCTGGGTAATGAGCTGGCCAGCTACACCCGCCACTACCAAGAGTGCGCACGCGAGCTCAGCAATCTGCGCACCCATGCCGCCACTCGCCTGGGAAGTGCGGTCGAAGAAGAAATTCAGCGTCTGGGCATGCCGGGAGGACGCTTTGTCATCGAACTGCGCCCCCATAACAGCAGCGATCCGACGCCTCACGGCCTGGAACACGTCGAACTGTTGGTGAGTGCCAACCCCGGACAGCCCCTCAAGGCTCTGGCAAAAGTCGCTTCAGGCGGTGAACTGTCACGTATAAGCTTGGCCATTCAGGTCATCACCGCACAAACCTCTCGCGTGCCTACTCTGGTATTTGACGAAGTGGACGTGGGAATTGGCGGGCCGACCGCCGAGATCGTAGGCCAACTGTTGCGCCGCCTTGGCGAACGGGGTCAGGTGCTGACCGTGACTCACTTGCCGCAGGTAGCTGCGCAATGCCACCAGCATTTGTTTGTCCACAAGGTGCGTGACAGCGACACCACGCGCACAGCCGTGTCGAAGCTGAGCAAAAAAGAACGCGTCGAAGAAGTCGCACGCATGCTCGGCGGCATTGACCTCACCAAAGAGTCGCTGGCTCACGCCAAAAAAATGGTGGTCACTGCCAAGAACGCCGCTTAACGACGAACGGTCAGAAAAAGCCGATATTCAGACGGCACGAAGGCGACTCTTGAGTCGCCTTCGATCGTTTCGCGAACCGAAATTCGCGCGACATGCTTATTTAACTTTCTTGCGCACGTACAACACGAGGTTGTGATCCACCAACTCTACGCCGTGCTTGGCAGCAATGGCGTGCTGCAGTTTTTCGATGTCTTCGTCGAAAAACTCGATCACTTCACCGCTGTCCACGTTGACCATATGGTCGTGGTGCCCACCGTCGGCATCTGCCAACTCGAAGACCGCATGACCGCCATCGAAATTATGACGAATCACCAGCCCGGCTGACTCAAACTGAGTCAGTACACGGTAAACCGTGGCCAGACCGACGTCCTCTCCAGCTTGCATAAGGGCCTTGTAAACATCCTCGGCACTCATGTGACGCTGCTCGGCAGAATCGAGCATCTGTAGAATTTTGACTCGTGGCAGAGTCACCTTAAGACCGGCTTTACGCAGTTCGCTATTTTCAACCATGGTTAGCTTTCTCGCGGAAGCTGCTTCGCAGCTCCTCTTAATACGGGTATGATCGGCGTTTACGTTGTCCCAGCCAAGATAGTGGAAGTCGCCCACCGATGCAAAACACCAAGCTCTTGCTAACCAGTTTCACCTTTGTGGGACTGCTCGCACTCGCCGGTTGTTCATTCCCCGGGGTTTACAAAATCGACATCCAACAGGGCAATGTCGTCACACAGGACATGATAAACCAGTTACGCCCGGGAATGACCCGTCGGCAAGTGCGGTTTATCATGGGCAACGCCCTGTTGACCGACACATTCCACCCAAATCGCTGGGATTACCTGTATAGCCTGCAGCCCGGCGGCGGTGAACGCCAACAAGAGCGCATGAGTGTGTTCTTCAATGAAAGCGATCAGCTCGTCAGCTTGTCAGGTGATTTCAAGCCTGGCGTGAGTCGCGATGAAGCGATTCTTGGTCAGGACGGTGCCACTAACGTGGTCACCCCTGAAGAAGCGCCGGCCGAGCCGAGCGAGGTTCCAGCCAAGCCTGGTTCTCTGCTGGATCAAATCCAGAAGGATGTCGACGGCGTCGAAGCCGTTCCAGTGCCGACACCCGAGCCTCTGGATACTTCCGAACAATAAGTGTTCGGCACAAAAAAGCCCGGCAAGCCGGGCTTTTTGTTGTCTGCCATTCAGTACTTCATGACTGATTCAATCGTTTGGCCTCGGCTGCTTTAGCAGCACGCAAGCGGCGAATCTCTTTGGGGTCAGCCAACAGCGGACGATAAATTTCGATCCGCTCGCCCGATTTAAGCACCCGGGCTTCAGGCTCGGTCACCTGCTTGCCAAAAATCCCCAACGGACAGGTCGCCAGATCAAGCTCGGGGAACTCGTCCCCTATACCAGACATACGCACTGCCGCCCGCACCGTCGTGCCTTCGGGCACGAGCAGAGCCATCAGCCGCTGACGATCGACCGCCGCATAGACCACTTCAATCTCAATCACCGGCTCAGCCATGTAACTGTTTGGCGCGCTGGCAAAATGCATCCACCAACGTATTGGCGGCCTGATTGAACAAGGGACCCAGGGTCGCTTTGACGAGCGCACCCGCGTAATCAAAGGTCATGTCCAAACTGATTTTGCAGGCTTTCTCGCCCAGCGGCTTGAACACCCAAAGGCCGTGCAGCTTGGTGAACGGACCTTCTTCAAGGTTCATTTCAATCGACTGCCCGGGCACCAGCGTATTACGGGTGACGAAGTGCTGGCTCAAGCCTCCCTTGGCCACCCCCAAACTGGCACGCATCAAAACCTCGGTGCTTTCCAGAACCTCGGCAGACGAGCACCACGGCAGAAACTCCGGATAACGCTCAACATCGTTAACCAGGTCATAGAGCGCCTGTGCCGGGTAAGGCAACAGCGCGGAGCGTTGAATATGTGTAGTCATGTCAGCGTTATTTCCACAGCTGGGCGGCAAACACAATCAGGATGCCGAGTGGCGCCACATAGCGCATCAAAAAAAGAGTCAGGGCGAACAAAACCGGGCTGCGCATCGACAATTCGTCGCGTACCGCACCACGCCCCATGATCCAGCCGGCGAAGACCACAAAGCACAGCCCGCCCAACGGCAACATGATACGCGAGGTTAAGAAATCGACGACACCAAAGAAATCCAGGCCGCTCGCAGCTCCCCACTGATACAGATGGAAGCCCGATTCTTCGCTCACAAAAAACTTGGCCTGCTTCCAGATGTTGAACGAGAACACCGTACCCAGCCCGACAAACCAGCAGCTGAAAGCCAGCCAGAAGGTGACCCACAGGCGCCTGACTTTGGTTCGCTCCACCAGATACGCAACCATGGGCTCAAGCAACGAAATGGCCGAGCTCCAGGCTGCCACCGCCACCAGGACAAAGAACACTACGCCCATCAACTGACCAAACGCCACGTTGCCAAAGGCAAACGGCAAGGTCACGAACATCAGGCCCGGCCCCTCGCTCGGGTTGAGCCCTGACGCGAACACAATTGGAAACAATGCCAGCCCGGCGAGCAATGAGACAAAGGTGTCAATCAACGCCACGCCCACCACGGTTCCTGAGATCGACGCATTTTTGGGCATATACGCGCCATAGATCATGATCGAGCCTACGCCCACACTCAGCGAAAAGAACGCATGGCCCATCGCTGCCAGCAAACCGTCGAGTACGCGATCCGGGTTGAAGTCGAACATGAAATGCACGCCTTCCATAAAGTGCCCCGTGGTCATGCTGTAACCCAGCAGCACCAGCAACAGCACAAACAGAATCGGCATCATGATCCGCAGACTGCGCTCAAGCCCTGCCACGACACCTTTTGCAATCACGTACGCGGACAGCAACATAAAGGCGGTATGCCAGAACGTCAGGCGCCAGGGGTTGGAAATGACATCGCTGAAGTACGCACCGACCTGGCCGGCTGTCGCACCTTCAAAGTCGCCCTTGCCCATATTGATGATGTAATCCAGCGACCAGCCGCCCACCACGCTGTAAAAAGACAGGATCAGCAATGCCGTAATCATCCCGGCAAATGCGCCCCACGACCAACGCCCCGAGTGCCCCGCTTCAACTGCCAGCACCTTCAAGGCATTGGCCGGACTAAGCCGCGCCCGTCGCCCGATCAGGGTTTCAGCCAGCATGACAGGAACACCGATCAGCGCGATGCACGCCAAAAAAACCAACACAAAAGCGCCGCCACCATAGACGCCAACCATGTAAGGGAATTTCCAGATACTGCCCAAACCCACGGCAGATCCGGTCGCAGCGAGAATAAAGACCCAACGGCTTGCCCAACTGCCGTGGACAGAAACCTTGTCTGTCGACATCGTTACTACGCCCAACCGATCAAAAAAGAGCGCGCATTGTCCGGGATTCACCCTATGTGCTCAAGCACGCAGTCCTTAGCACTCAATCACGCAGGATGCCCGTAGCCGACACGCGCGCAACTGCCTATAATGCCGGCCCTATGGCTAAACAGAAGAAACACCCCACAGGGACCATCGCGCAGAACAAAAAAGCGCGACACGATTACTTCATCGAACATCGGTTCGAGGCTGGTCTGGTCCTGGCCGGCTGGGAAGTAAAAAGTCTGCGTGCAGGCAAGGCACAGCTGGTCGACAGCTATGTGCTGCTCAAAGATGGTGAAGCATGGTTGCTCGGCAGCCATATTGCGCCTCTGACGACCGCCAGCACCCACGTTATCGCCGACCCGACGCGCAGCCGCAAACTGCTGCTTAACCAGCGCGAGCTGGAAAAGCTGTTTGCTTCAGTGCAGCAGAAGGGTTACGCCTGCGTCTGCCTCTCCCTTTACTGGAGCAAGCACTTGATCAAGTGCGAAATTGCCCTGGGTAAAGGCAAGAAGGAATACGACAAGCGTCATACCGAGCGCGAGCGCGACTCCGATCGCGAGTTGCAGCGTGCGGTGCGCAACAAGGGCAAGGAAGACTAGCTCTTCTCAAGCCTTCTGCAGGGGCGAGCGTGCTCGCTCCTGCAGGCGCACGCCCTCACAACCCGTTGCGCCGCTCGGCCCGCGCCATGCGCTGTACTTCCTGACGCACCTCCTCCAGCACTTCCTGCACATACAGAATATGCCGACTGGAGATCTCCCGGGCATCGTCTGCCCGCCCCTCGATAATCGCCAGATACAACTCACGGTGCTGACCGATCAACATGTCGCGCGTTTCACTGCGCTGCTGGTACATGCCACCGATGTTGGTCACGACGTTACGCTTCAACAGGTCAAATAACCCACGAATCGTGTGCAGCAACACGGCGTTATGACTCGCCTCGGCAATGGCCAGATGGAAATTTGCATCCGCCTCGCCCTCTTCTGCCCGGCTCACTTCATCGACCCGGGTGTAACAGTCCTGAAGCTGTTCAAAAGCCACCCGCAAGCGATCCCGGTCCATCTCCGTTGCCCGCGATGCCGCGTAAAAGGCGCATGACGCCTCAAGGGTATGGCGAAACTCAAGTAAATCGCGTTGTGCCTCCGGGTTGCTCTCCAGCAATTGCAGCAGCGGGTCACTGAACGTCGAGCCCAGTGATGTGGCGACATAGTTACCACCGCCCTGGCGGCTGACCAGCAAGCCTTTGGCTGACAATTTTTGAATCGCTTCGCGCAACGATGGCCGCGACACCCCGAATTGTTCAGCCAGCGCACGTTCAGCCGGAAGACGTTCACCCGACTTCAGCGTGCCCTCGAGAATCATGCCCTCAAGCCGCTCGACAATATCGTCAGACAAACGGCGCTGACGAATTTGATCAAACCCCATAACTGCTCTCCATCATCCCGACCATGCGCCGGGCCTTCTATTCTCGCCGATTGGCGTCGCCCTCACACCTGTCAGTCGCGCTCCCCAAGACCGAATCAGATGCCCGGCAACGAACACTCGACCAAAGATTTAGGGGCGGCAAATTGACACATAGCACATAAGGCTTTTAACCTAGCCAACAGCGCTTGTAAATTGGTATTACCAATTAACCAACATGCTACGCTGCAACGACCAATAACAATTAGGGGCCACCCCATATGCAAACCTGGCAACAGCTCTATAATCCGCTTGGCAGTCTCGGTCTGTCCGCACTCGCCGCCGTTATCCCGATTGTGTTTTTCTTTATGGCCTTGGCCGTGTTCCGCCTCAAAGGACACGTCGCTGGCAGCATTACGCTTGCCCTGTCGATTCTGGTGGCCATTTTCGCCTTCCAGATGCCTGTCGACATGGCCTTCGCAGCAGCGGGCTATGGATTTGCCTACGGCCTTTGGCCGATTGCATGGATCATCGTTGCCGCGGTGTTCCTCTACAAACTGACCGTTAAGAGCGGCCAGTTCGAAATCATCCGCAGCTCCGTACTGTCGATCACTGACGACCAACGCCTGCAAGTGCTGCTGATCGGCTTCTGCTTCGGCGCGTTCCTTGAAGGCGCTGCCGGTTTCGGTGCGCCGGTCGCCATTACCGCTGCCCTGTTGGTAGGCCTGGGTTTCAACCCCCTGTACGCCGCCGGGTTGTGCCTGATTGCCAACACCGCCCCCGTGGCCTTTGGCGCGCTGGGCATTCCGATCATCGTCGCCGGCCAGGTCACGGGGATCGACGCGTTCAAGATCGGCGCCATGGCCGGCCGTCAATTGCCGCTGCTGTCGCTGTTCGTGCCGTTCTGGCTGGTGTTCATGATGGACGGCCTGCGTGGCGTGCGCGAAACCTGGCCAGCCGCCCTGGTGGCGGGCCTGAGTTTCGCCGTGACCCAGTACTTCACCTCGAACTACATTGGCCCGGAGCTGCCGGATATTACTTCGGCCCTTGCATCCCTGATCAGCCTGACACTGTTCCTGAAAGTCTGGCAGCCTAAACGCACCGCAGGCGCGCAGATTGCGGGTGTCAGCTCTGACGTAGCCGTTACCGCCAGCGTCGGTGGTTTCGGCAAGCCAAGCAACCTGATGGCTTCGCCTTACTCCTTGCTGCAAATCCTCAAAGCCTGGTCGCCATTCCTGATCCTGACCGTGCTGGTTACCATCTGGACCCTGAAACCGTTCAAAGCCATGTTCTCGCCGGGCGGTTCGATGTACGGCTGGGTGTTCAACTTTGCGATCCCGCACTTAGATCAACTGGTGGTCAAGGTCGCGCCGATCGTGAATAGCCCGACCGCCATTGCGGCCGTGTTCAAACTTGACCCGATTTCAGCCACAGGCACAGCGATCTTCTTCTCTGCGCTCATCTCGATGCTGGTTCTGAAAATCAACATCAAGACTGGTCTGACCACTTTGAAAGAGACCTTTTTTGAACTGCGCTGGCCAATCCTGTCCATCGGTATGGTGCTGGCCTTTGCCTTCGTGACCAACTACTCAGGCATGTCCTCGACCATGGCACTGGTCCTGGCAGGCACGGGGGCGGCATTCCCGTTCTTCTCGCCGTTCCTCGGCTGGCTGGGCGTATTCCTGACCGGTTCCGACACCTCGTCCAACGCACTGTTCAGCTCGCTGCAGGCCACCACTGCACACCAGATCGGTGTTAGCGACACCTTGATGGTGGCCGCGAACACCAGCGGCGGCGTGACCGGCAAAATGATTTCCCCGCAGTCCATTGCCGTTGCCTGTGCCGCCACCGGCCTGGTGGGCAAAGAGTCCGACCTGTTCCGCTTTACCCTGAAACACAGTCTGTTCTTCGCCACGATCGTCGGCCTGATCACTCTGGCTCAGGCGTATTGGTTCACCGGCATGCTGGTGCATTAATAAATAGCGCTATGGTTACAGCACGTTAAGGGCGCCGGACTCAACGTCGGCGCCAGCCATTCAATACCCGGTCTGCCCCTGCGGCTAAAGCGATAAGCCATCGCTGGGGCAGACACATAACCGGGACCACCCGGAGACGCCTGATGAGCGAGCTTTTCTACAACGCCGTGCCTAACGCGACCCGCGTCGCCCCGCCCCTGCCCACACCGCGCCGCTATCCCGAACAAAAGCCACGCAGGGTCTACCTGTTTGGCACTTGCGTGGTCGACCTGTTCTACCCCGAAGCCGGGATGGACGCGATTCACCTGATCGAGCGCGAAGGTATCGAAGTCGACTACCCGCAAGGTCAAAGCTGCTGCGGCCAACCGGCCTACACGTCGGGTTATACCGATCAGGCACGCGAGGTCGCTCGCTCCCAACTGGCGCTGTTCGCCGAAGATTACCCTGTGGTCGTGCCGTCCGGCTCTTGTGCTGGCATGCTGCGCGAACACTATGAAGACCTGTTCAAAGACGAGCCCGAAACACTGAAAAAAGTCCACGCGCTGGCCGAGCGCACCTTTGAACTGACCGAGTTCCTGCTGTTTGTGTGCAAGGTGCAATTCAAGGACAGCGGCGCACCGGTCAAAGTCGCGCTGCACACTTCATGCTCGGCCCGTCGTGAAATGAACACCCACCTGCACGGTCGCGAACTGTTGGCGCAATTGAGCAATGTCGAGCGCATTGACCACAGCCACGAAAGTGAGTGCTGCGGCTTTGGCGGGACATTCAGCGTACGCATGCCCGATATTTCCGGGGCGATGGTCGCTGACAAAACCCGCTCGCTGATTGAAACCGGCGCGCACCAGGTGCTCAGCGCCGACTGCGGCTGCCTGATGAACATCAATGGCTCGCTGGAAAAACAGAAACAAGCCCTGCGCGGCCAGCACCTGGCCAGCTTTCTGTGGGAACGTACCGGAGGTGAACAATGAGCAGCAGCACACTGATTCCCACCGTTGCCGTGGAAGAAGACTTCCGCGAGCGCGCCCACGAAGCGTTGGGCGACAAACAACTGCGAAACAACTTTCGCAGTGCTATGGATTCGCTGATGACCAAACGCGCCGCGTCCTTCAGTGATGCCCATGAGCGCGAACATCTGCGGGCACTGGGCAACGCAGTGCGAGCCCGCGCCCTGTCCAAGCTGCCCGAACTGCTTGAACGGCTGGAAGCCAACCTGACCCGCAACGGCGTGCAGGTGCACTGGGCTGAAACCGTCGATGAAGCCAACGAGATCGTCATGTCGATTGCCCGCCGGCGTTCAGCCAGGCAGGTCATCAAAGGCAAGTCGATGGTCAGCGAAGAGATGGAGATGAACCACGTGCTCGGTGCCCAGGGCATTGAATGCCTTGAGTCCGACATGGGCGAGTACATCGTTCAACTCGACAACGAAAAGCCGTCCCACATCATCATGCCCGCGATCCACAAAAACGCCGGGCAAGTGGCCGACTTGTTTCACGAAAAGCTCGGCGTGGAATACACCAAGGACGTCGACCAACTGATCCAGATCGGGCGTCGTGTCCTGCGTCAGAAGTTCTTTGAAGCTGACATCGGCGTGTCCGGAGTCAACTTCGCCGTCGCTGAAACCGGCACCCTGCTGCTGGTCGAAAACGAAGGCAATGGTCGCATGTCGACCACCGTGCCCCCGGTCCACATTGCCGTGACCGGCATCGAGAAGGTCGTCGAAAACCTGCGCGATGTGGTACCGCTGGTATCGTTGCTGACCCGTTCGGCCCTTGGCCAGCCGATCACCACCTACGTCAATATGATCTCCGGCCCGCGCAAGCCCGGCGAGCTGGATGGCCCGGAAGAAGTGCACCTGGTACTGCTCGACAACGGTCGCAGCCAGGCCTTTGCCGACAGTGAACTGCGCCAGACCCTGAACTGCATTCGCTGCGGTGCCTGCATGAACCATTGCCCGGTTTACACCCGCATCGGCGGCCATGCCTACGGCGAGGTGTACCCCGGTCCGATCGGCGCGATCATCACACCGCACATGGTGGGCCTGGCGAAAGTTCCGGATCACCCGAGCGCCTCGTCGCTGTGCGGTGCATGTGGCGAAGTGTGCCCGGTAAAAATCCCGATTCCCGCCCTGCTGCGCCGTCTGCGCGAAGAGAACGTCAAGGCGCCGGACAGCTCGCCTCGCATCATGCGTGGCCAGGGCAGCAAGTATTCACGTAAAGAGCGCTTGATCTGGAACATGTGGGCCAGGCTCAACAGCTCACCCACGCTGTACCGCGTCTTTCTCAAGGCCGCCACTCGCCTGCGCGGGCTGACCCCGAGCAATGTCGGGCCGTGGACGCAAAACCACAGTGCCCCTAAACCCGCAGCCCGTTCGCTACACGATATGGCCCGCGAACACATGGCTAAAAAGTCGGGAGACCAGTGATGAGCGCCAAGCAGAACATCCTCAACAAACTGCGCAACAGCCTGACCGGCACCACACCGGTCCCTGACGATTTCGACGTAGCGCTGGTGACCGAGCCCTGGACTTACACACCGGAGCAGCGCATCCCGCAACTGCGCAAGTTGATGGAAGCCGTGCATACCGAAATCCACCTCAGCACCGAGCAGGACTGGCCCGCCTTGCTCGCGCAACTGGTGACGGACCGACAGTTGCCAAGCCTGCTGATCGCCCCGACGACCCCTCACGGGCAAACAGTTACCGCGCACTGGGCACAAAACCCTGCACTGCCAGCACTCAAGGCCTACGACCGACGCGTAGAAGAGTGGAAGGACGAGTTGTTCAACGACACGCCTGCCAGCCTCACGACTACCCTGGGTGCGATTGCTGCCACCGGCAGCCTGATCATGTGGCCGACGCCTGAAGAACCACGGCTGATGAGCCTGGTGCCGCCCGTGCATTTCGCCCTGCTCAAGGCCAGTGAAATCCGCGACAACTTCTATCAAGTACAACGCGAAATGAACTGGGCCGCAGGCATGCCCACCAACGCTTTACTGGTATCCGGCCCGTCGAAAACCGCCGACATCGAGCAAGTGCTGGCCTACGGTGCCCACGGTCCGAAAGACTTGGTGGTGCTGATCCTGGAGGACGCATGAGCCTGCCTGCCGCCTTTGTCCGTGATGCTGAACGGCTGATCCCGCAGAACCGGCGTTTTACCGATGCTCTTTCGACGCTGGCATTCGGCACCGACGCGAGTTTTTACCGGCTGATCCCCAAGCTGGTGATCCGCGTCGAGTCCGAAGACGAAGTGGTCGAGCTGTTGCGGCTGGCCCGCCGTGACCAGGTGCCGGTGACCTTCCGCGCTGCGGGCACCAGTTTGTCCGGCCAGGCCATCAGCGACTCGGTCCTGATTGTGCTGGGGGATAACTGGAACGCGAAAGAAATCCGCGGCCAGGGTACCCAGATACGCTTGCAGCCCGGCGTTATTGGCGCACAGGCCAATGCCTGGCTGGCCCCGTTCGGACGCAAGATCGGCCCCGACCCGGCCTCGATCAACGCCTGCAAAATTGGCGGAATCGTCGCCAATAACGCCAGCGGCATGTGCTGCGGCACCGCGCAAAACACCTATCACACCCTGGCAGGCTTGCGTGTGGTGCTGGCTGATGGCACCCGGGTCGACACCGAAGACGCGGCCAACATCACGGCCTTTCGTCAAAGCCACGGGCCATTGCTCGAACAGCTGGCAACATTGGCCCGCCAAACCCGCGCCAATTCTGAATTAGCCGCAAAAATTCGCCACAAGTACCGTCTGAAAAACACCACAGGCCTGTCACTCAACGCCCTGGTGGATTTCGACGATCCGCTGGATATTCTCAGCCACTTGCTGGTGGGCAGCGAAGGCACACTGGGCTTTATCAGCTCGGTCACTTACGACACGGTCATCGACCACCCGAACAAAGCGTCGGCGCTGATCGTGTTCCCGGACGTGGAAACCTGCTGCACCGCCGTCACCGTGCTCAAAAGCCAGCCGGTGTCCGCCGTTGAACTGCTGGACCGGCGCAGCCTGCGCTCCGTCCAGGACAAACCCGGAATGCCGGCCTTCGTACAGCAACTGTCGGCCAATGCCTGCGCCCTGCTGATCGAGTCCCGCGCCGCCTCGCGCACCTTGTTGCACGAGCAACTGGGGCAAATCATGGCTTCGCTCGCGGCCTTCCCGGTCGAGAAACAAGTGGATTTCACCGAAGACCCGGCCGAAAACGCCAAGCTCTGGGCGATCCGCAAAGACACCTTCCCGGCCGTCGGCGCGGTGCGCAAAACCGGGACCACGGTGATCATCGAAGACGTGACCTTCCCGGTTGAACAACTGGCCATCGGCGTCAACCGCCTGATCGCGCTGTTCGACAAACACCACTATGACGAAGCCATCCTATTCGGCCATGCGCTGGAGGGTAACCTGCACTTTGTCTTCACTCAGGGCTTCAACAACCCTGAAGAAGTGGCGCGCTACGAAGCGTTCATGGACGACGTGGCGCAATTGGTGGCCGTGGAGTTCGGCGGTTCACTCAAGGCCGAACACGGCACCGGTCGCAATATGGCGCCGTTTGTCGAGCTGGAATGGGGCAGCGATGCCTATCAGTTGATGTGGCAGCTCAAGCGCTTGCTCGACCCGCAGGGCATTCTCAACCCCGACGTGGTGCTCAGCGAAGACCCGCACATCCACCTCAAGCACCTCAAGCCCATGCCCGCCGCCGACGAGATTGTGGATAAGTGCATCGAATGCGGGTTTTGCGAACCGGTGTGCCCTTCCAAAGGCCTGACCCTCAGCCCGCGCCAGCGGATTGTGATCTGGCGCGATATCCAGGCGAAAAAACGTGCAGGCATCGACACCCGTGAGCTGGAAGCAGCCTACGCCTACCAGGGCATCGATACCTGCGCAGCGACCGGGTTATGCGCCCAGCGTTGCCCTGTAGGCATCAACACCGGCGAGTTGGTGAAAAAGCTCCGTGCGCGCAGTGCCGATAACGTGAAAACCGCCGAGTGGCTGGCCAGCCATTTTGCAACCTCGCTGCAAGGGGCCCGCTTCACCCTGCACGTGGCCAATGGCGCACGCATGCTGCTCGGGGCTCCACGGCTGACGAAACTGTCCGCCGCACTGACCCGCGCCAGTAAAGGCCGGGTACCGCTGTGGACCAACGCCATGCCCCAGCCGGAACGCGCGATTCGCTTCAGCCCGCAAGTGCTGGATGCACGGCCGCGGGTGGTGTACCTGGCGGCCTGCGTGTCGCGGGTCATGGGCCCCGCTGCCGGGGACGGCGAGCAAATGTCGCTGCAGGCAAAAACCCGCGGCCTGCTGGAAAAAGCCGGCTATCAGGTGATATTCCCCGACAATCTCGACAACCTCTGCTGCGGTCAGCCTTTTGCGTCCAAAGGCTACACCGAGCAAGCCGAGCACAAACGTCAGGAGCTGATTGACGCGCTGCTGCAGGCCAGCCGTGGCGGGCTTGATCCGATCTACTGCGACACCAGCCCGTGCACCTTGCGCCTGGTGCAGGACATCGGCGAAACCCGCCTCGACCTGTATGACCCGGTGCGCTTCATCCGCACCCACCTGGTGGACAAACTCAACTTCACGCCACAACAGGCCAGCATTGCCGTTCACGTCACCTGCAGCACCCAGCACCTGGGTGAAAGCCAGGCACTGATCGACATTGCCCGCCTGTGCAGCCACGACGTCGTGATCCCCGAAGGCATTCATTGCTGTGGCTTTGCCGGCGACAAAGGCTTCACCACGCCGGAGTTGAATGCCCACTCGCTACGAACCTTGAAAGAGGCCGTGCAACATTGCAGCGAAGGGATTTCCACCAGCCGCACCTGTGAGATCGGTTTGAGCCAGCACGGCGGAATCGATTACCACAGCCTGGTGTACCTCGTAGACCGGGTGACCCACGCCCGTTAAACCGCCGCTGCAACAGCCTTGCCTCGCGATAGCATCACCGCCGCATCCCCGGATGCCGTGGTGCCTGCATCGCGAGACAGGCTCACCTCTGCAGAGTGATAGCAAAATAAAAGCAAAGCCCTTGAGCGCAGCTATATTCAATAGGCTTAACGCCCTTGCATTGGGGCATATCACGGCACCTGACGACACAGGGCCTTATCTCTGCACAAGGAGTTTTTCCATGAAGCGTACCGCTCTTGCTGGCTTGTTGATCGCTGCTGCAATGTTGACGTCTCCCGTGTTTGCGAGTGAAAGCCTGTGCGACATCAACCTGCAAAAAATCAAGGACACGGAGGTCAGCACTGAAGTCATGAGCGAAGACTTGAAAAGCGACATCAATAAACTGATAGCAGAAGCCCAGACCGAAAAAGCCAAAGGCACTGAGGAAGGTGAGAAAAACTGCACCTCACTGACCTCCCAGGCCCTCCAGAAACTCCAGAACAACACCAAAGGCGGTCAGTAAGCCTTTGTTGAGGTTGGCCTTCTGCGTCGGATTGGCGTAGACTCGTCTAGCTTGCTGGTTATACACAGCAAGCATCGGGGCCGTTTAGGATTCGACGCCGGTTGCGAAACTCTAGGTGCATGCCGAGTTGGTAACAGAACTCGTAAATCCACTGTTGCAACTACTTATAGTTGCCAATGACGAAACCTACGAGGGTCAAGCTCTCGCAGCGTAAGCTGCCTTAGCCATCCTCCTGGTACCTTCGGGTCCAGCAATCACTAGGGGATGCCTGTAAACCTGAAGTGATTGTCATATAGAACAGGATCGCCGTGCAGTACGTTGTGGACGAATCGGCTAAAACTTACACAACTCGCCCAAAGCACCCTGCCCTTCGGGTCGCTGAGGGTTAACTTAATAGAAACGGCTAAGCATGTAGTACCGACAGCGGAGTACTGGCGGACGGGGGTTCAAATCCCCCCGGCTCCACCAAATAGCTGTCCAGACCTGTCTCAGACAGTCTGCGAAACACCCAAGAAGCCCGCCCCGTGCGGGCTTTCTTGTTTCTGGCTATCCATCCCTGTCTCCCCCTATACCTTCCCGCCGTGTATCCCCCTGTGTATCCTTGTTCTAATTTTGAACCAAAGGGATACACAGCAATGAAGCGTGCCGATATCAAGCGCCGCCCTTTGTCTGATACCACGCTGCTTGGCCTGGAACCTGACACCAAGGAGTACCGAGAACACGATGGTAGTGGCCTATATTTCCGCGTGAAGCCTGACGGCCAAAAGTCTTGGCAATTACGCTACAAGACCCCGACGGGTAAATGGAGCTGGCTGGGGCTAGGGGGTTATCCAGAGGTAGGAGGTTCTCTTGCCAGAAAAAAGGCAGCTGAGCTTCGAAGTGACGCCTCTGAAGGCAAGAACCCAATAGCGACCAAGAAGGCCCGCAAGGCTGCCGACCTTGAAGCTGCGAACAACACCTTTGAGGCTTTGGCCCAAGAGTGGTTTGTTGCACGTCGCAAAAGCTGGGAGGACGCAACAGCTACTAGGGTGATCGGAGCCCTAGAGCTTCATGTGTTCCCTGTTTTCGGCAAACGCATCTACACGGAAATCCTCCCTCTTGAGTGGATGGAGTTTCTGCGTGGAATGGAGCAAAAAGGCATTCTGGAACAGATGAGCCGGGTACGTGGATTTTGCAAAGAGATCTATGATCTGGCCCGCGTTACTGGCAGGGCTGTGCATAACCCACTCGAAGGTCTGCACAAATTTCTACAGACCCGTGCGGCTGAAAACTATGCACACGTCTCAACCCAAGAGCTGCCTGCCCTACTGCGAGCCATATCGTCATATCCCCACGCCAAAGATGTTCGTTTGGGTCTACGCCTTCTTTCCCTTATGGCGGCACGTCCATCAGAGCTACGAGAAGCCACTTGGTCTGAGTTCGACTTCGACAAGAAGCTTTGGACCATCCCTGCCGAGCGCATGAAAAAGCGTCGGGAGCACTTGGTCCCGCTGTCACGCCAAGCCATCGAAGCCCTGAAAGAACTTCATACGCTGAGCGGGGCATACCCACTGCTTTTCCCCGGGCGGAATGACCGAACCAAGCCCCGCAGCAATACCGTGTTTCTGATGGCTTTACGCCGTCTCGGTTATGAAGGCAGGCAGACGGGTCATGGGTTTCGTCACATCGCGAGTACCACACTCAACGAGCACGGCTTTGAAGAGAACCATGTCGAGGCGCAGCTATCGCATGTGAAAGACGGCGTTGCAGGCGTTTATAACAAGGCGATTTATCTGAAGCAGCGCACATCAATGATGCAGTGGTACGCCGATTATCTGGATGGACTTGAACTGGGCAATGTGATGCACGGGAACTTTAGTAAAGCAACCTAACCCTGCCAACTCATACCCCCTCTCAAAAGCCGTGTTACGGGTGTTACTCGTGTAACAACATCAATCAAGCCATTGAAAATAAAGGACTATTTAGACGTTACACTCAGCACACACACAAAATCTACTACGTGTAACGCTCTCAAGTAGTGTAACGCTCGAAACGCATTTACTGACCTGCAGGTAACTGCTCGCCAAGGTTTGCAACGCTGGACTTGTGCTCTTCGCACGGGGGCCAGGGGGTAGATGCCAGTCGTTCGAAAAACGGAGACTCATTTGGATTTAATTGATGGCATTGATCTCACGACAGGCGTGCACCCCACAGCCAAGCTGATCGAATACCTATCTGTCCTGCCCCTCTACGCCTATTGCGGAGAGCAGATACAGGACGCGTGCCGAATACTCGATCAATGCACCTCTCGGCTCGTGGTAAGCGACGCAACCGGTGATTTGAAATTACTCTGTATCGAGGCGATCAGGAATGAAGAGTCAATTTTCCAGTTTGCATCGACGCCACCCGTAACACGCCTGGCTGATGGCATTCGCCACTTCACTTGCTGCGAGGCAGCATCAGATGAGGAGGCTTATGCTGCCTACGCAATCGCATGTGCGATCAGAGCAATTGAATCACTCAACGACTGGATGCAGGCAACCGCAGAGGACGCCGTATCAACTAACTGGAAGATTCTTGAGCTGCCGTGGGAGGAGTTCGAAACCGCTGTTGTGGCAGAAGTGAGTCCTTACGAACGCATTGAGGCACTAGACAACTATGTCGCACACCTAGAGGTCATCACATCTCTGCTTTCGGTTTACGACAATGACATAACCGAGCTCGCAGCCGCAGCTATGAAAAGTGCAACAAAACGGAAGGGTGGTATTCTGAGCGGCATGGATCGTAAAGAAGAAATCTCAGTCCGCGACGCAGCCATTGTGCAACACGCACGCGACCTTCGAAATAAAGGGTTACCGCGCCGAAACGTGACTACCCAGGTTCATCGCTGGCTGGAGAATCAAGTGGCCCTTCCATCGCAGCAAAGGCCAAACTGGCTCCCACCCGAAGTTGAGAAAGCACTGACCCGCAGACAAGTGGATGCGATCCTTGATCGTTATGAAGTCGTGTAACCCGAAATTTCAATGTGGAAGTGAACTGCTCACACCATCTAAATCTCTAGATCATTGCTCTCGCCAGTCCAAATCAAGCGAGAGCAGTGCCTATGAACATCAATGTAACCTCCCTCCCCAGCAAAACTACGACACATACCCCCACCCTATTTGATCCTGCCTCAACGCTGATCCGCATGCGCGAAGTCGAAACCATCGTCGGCATGAAGCGATCCACCATCTACAAACTGATGCAACGTTCTGATTGCGGCTTCCCCCAGCCGGTGAAGCTCAGTATGAGCACCGCACGTGGCGCGCCAGTTGCTTGGGTTCTTGCTGAAGTTCAAGCCTGGGCACGCGGCCGTATCGAAGCACGCGATCAGGTGGCCGCATGACGCCAATATTCCTTCACCACCAGGCCATGGATCTATTCGGCGTAATTGAAACGGGCCTTCCATCCAAAGACGCTGTGAAAGCGCGCCGCCGACTGTGCTCCATTCGTGATCTGGCTGTCTCGTCTGGCGCTCATGTCGTGATCGTTCTGTGGCAGGACTTGGAGTGGACGCTTCTGGCTATTCAACCGCCTGCAGACGTTGAGATTAACGACGCTCGCGAGCTGATCCCTAGATTGCTGCGCAACCCCGAAACTCTTGAGCAAATGCGGCAACGGTCACACGAAGGGAACCACATGCAATGGCTCATGCTCACCCGGCCCGGCGCTTTCAAGCACTAATGAAAACGCCCCCGGGAGCGATCCGGAGGCGTTGAGGTATATCTACATGCCTGATCAATTTAAGCCGCGTCGGAAAAATGCGCAAGATCCACACACTGTTGCACTTTCCAAAATGGGGCGGTACTCTCTCGCTGTCGCTGCAAATTCAGCGACCGGGTTTGACGGCCCGACGAATCCAAGGCGCACAAGCGCCCCCATAACGATTGCAGGCGCTTTTTTTGTGCCCGCACATCCTGTTTATGGTGGCTGTGCGCAGGACACCTTCGGGTGTGCCGGTTTCCTTGATTCCCGGTCCGTCAACCTGCGTACAGCTGCCACCTTAATTCGTTTGACGGCGAGTCGTGGCAGTTCCCAAATCAAGGAGCTACGCCACATGCACGCCCTCAATCCGTTCAAAAATCGCGCCGCTGCTCATCGAGCAATGGCTCTCGCCGCTTTACACGCAAACTCCAGCCTCGCTACACGTCTTGCACGCTACAACGCTCATATGTCCAAAGCTCGCGCCCTCGAATCCGCTGGGGGTGCTCAATGAAAAGCGCTCTGAATTTCGCTCTGCCTGAAGATCTGCTTTGCGTCAGCAAAGAGGCCGAAGCCGGAATTCCCATTGATGCCATCACTTGCGCCATTGATCGCGCTTCGTCAGTGCTGACCCTCCTGGAAGATCACTTTGAAGGTGACTCCCCTCGCCTTTCCAATCACATCATCGCCTCCGTGCTTTGGGATGTTCGCGGCACGCTGGGCTTGATCAGAACGCTGGCCATGCATGCCGATGCGGCCTCGAACCAAGCTAATTCAGTTGGGGGTGCCTAATGAATACTCCCCCAAAAGGTAAATCACGCCGCCCTACTTTTGCCCAAGTCAAAGCTGCAGCTCTGCGCAACATTGATCGCGTACTCACTCAATGGCTGCCCAACGGCAAGCGTGTAGACGGCGGCAAGGAATACACAGCCCCCAACCCCACTCGCACGGACAAGCGCGCAGGCTCTCTAAAAATCAACCTGAGCAAAGGCACGTGGGCTGATTTTGCTACCGGTGACAAAGGCGGCGATCTGATTGATTTGGTGCGCTATCTGGATGGCGGCACGGACGTAGAGGCCTGCAACAAGCTTGCAGATCTACTTCGGCTGAGCACTGTCGATTCGCCATCAAAACCAGTTCCGACTAAAAGCCCAGCACCAGAGTGGATAGCAATTCAGCCAATCCCGACCGAGGCCATGAACAAGTGCCCCGCCAAGCATCGGCAACACGGCACACCGTCCAAAGTCTGGATCTATCGCGATACTCAGGGGCAGCCCCTGATGGCGCTTTATCGCTTTGACCTCGACCCGGACGAAGACGGTAAACCCAAGAAAGTCTTCGCTCCGCTAACGTGGTGCCAGAGCTCCGATAACCAATCGGCACAATGGAGGTGGCAAGGCTTGCCCGAGCCACGCCCATTGCTGCGACTGCACGAGCTCAACCTGCAGGCTGATGCCGCAGTTGTGCTATGCGAAGGTGAAAAGGCTGCTGATGCAGCCGCCGAACTCTTTCCAGGCTACGTGGCCACCTGCTGGCCAAATGGCTCGAATGCCTGGCACAAAGCCGACCTATCCCCTCTCAAAAATCGCAAGGTCGTGTTGTGGCCCGATAACGACCCGAGCGGCACAACCTGCATGGATGCCGTTGCTAAAAAGCTGGAAGCAATCGGCGCCGAGTCAGTTCGCGTAATTGCGCTGGAAAACTTCAAACGCAAGCCCACCCTCAAAAATGATCTACCCGGTTTCGCCAAGGGCGGCTCATGGGAACAAGGCGATGATGCAGCGGACGCACTCGCCAAAGGCTGGACGGCGAGCCACATTGCCGAGCTGGAGCGCACTGGCGAACTAATTGGTACTGCGCCTGCCCAGACTGTAGAACCCAAGGTAAAAAAACCGGCCAAACGTGCCTCGAAACCCAAGACCGACACTCTACCCAGCGGCTTTCGCCTGACTCACGAAGGGGTGTTTTACTCCGGTGAAGATGGCGAGTCGCGCCCTGTGTGCTCACCACTGGAAATCCTTGCACGCACCCGTGATGCCAAAGGTCATAACTGGGGTTTACTGGTCGAGTTTGACGATCCGGACGGGGCCAAAAAACGCTGGAACATTCCAGCGCGCACTATGACCGGCGACTTCGGAAAAGACGTTCTAGGTCCGCTGGTAGATATGGGCCTGCGCCTTGCTGGCACTCGCTCCAGCCGCAATGCACGCAACGACTTGCAGAGTTATTTCCAAGGCTTCGACAGCGCACAACGCGCACGCTTGGTCACACGACTGGGCTGGCATGACAGCGCCTTTCTACTGCCAGAACAGCAAGTCGGCTCCCACACTGAGCACCTGCACTTCTACGAAGCAGGTGCCCAACTGCCGCCTATCAGCGAGGCTGGCACCTTGGAGCAATGGCAAGAGCAAATCGGCGCCTTGTGCGTTGGTAATCATCGCTTGGCATTTGTGGCCAGCGTGGCGTTTGCTGGACCACTGCTGCACATGCTTGGTCATGAATCAGGTGGCTTTCACCTGTACGGCGATAGCTCGGGCGGCAAAACCACCCACCTGCAAGTCGCCGCCTCGATCTACGGCGGGCCGCGCTTGGTGCGGTCATGGCGCTCGACCGATAACGCCCTGGAGTCCATCGCTGCCGCGCACTCGGACGGCCTTCTGGTACTCGACGAAATAGGTATGTGCGACCCGCGCATCATTGGCGAAACCGTGTACATGCTCGGCAACGGCACCGGTAAAGCCCGCGCTAATGATCGTGGCCAAGCAGGCCGACAGGTTCAAGAGTGGCGTTTGCTGTTTCTCTCCACCGGCGAGAAAACCTTGGCACAACATATGGCCGAGGCCAACAAAGAACTCAAGGCCGGTATGGAGGTACGCATGCTTGCGGTGCCTGCAGACGCCAGTAAAGGGCTTGGTATGTTCGACGCACTCAACGGTTTCGAGGACGCTGCCGCCCTCTCTGACGCACTCAAATCCCGAGTGGCCAAATACTACGGCACGCCACTCACAGCCTTTCTATCAGCGCTGTGCGAACCCGGAAAAATGCACGGCTGGGCGATCATCCTGCGCCGCACGCTTGAAGGGTTTATTGCCAAGTCCCTGCCCGCCTCAGCGAGCGGCCAAGCCCATCGTGCTGCCCTGCGCTTTGGTCTTGCGGCTGCAGCTGGTGAGCTGGCTACCGCACTGGGCATCACTGGCTGGCCAGATGGCACTGCGACCACAGCAGCCCGTGTCTGCCTCAACGCATGGCTGAATGAGCGCGGCGGCGCCGGTAACTATGAAGGTGACGCCATCGTTGCTCGACTGCGCCAAGTTATCGAGCGCTTTGGCGAAAGCCGCTTCACTCGCTGGGAGTCTGCCGCAGCCAAGATCGATGAGCACGGTCCGCGCACCATCGACCGGTTGGGCTTTCGCAAATCGTTGGAGCATGGCCTAGGAGACGAACTGCATACCACCAACACCTACTACGTGCTGCCCGAGGCTTGGCGCTCCGAAGTATTCA
Source organism: Pseudomonas taetrolens (assembly GCF_900475285.1). Taxonomy (NCBI): domain Bacteria; kingdom Pseudomonadati; phylum Pseudomonadota; class Gammaproteobacteria; order Pseudomonadales; family Pseudomonadaceae; genus Pseudomonas; species Pseudomonas taetrolens. The sequence goes on from NZ_LS483370.1 coordinate 4,085,931, forward strand.
AAGGCATGAACATCAATGCCGTGAACAAGGAGCTGCTACGTCGTGGAGTGCTCGACCCGGGAAGCGACGGGAAGGCTTCAAGCCTCGTCCGCCTTCCCGGACTTGGACCGCAACGCTGCTACATCGTCAAGACGATTCCGGGGACGGATGAGAGCGAGGCCAGGGCTGCCTGACGGTAACCCATTGTTCGAGGTAGCGCCGGCTCATTCCCGGCCTCGCCAGCCATTCAGCCACCCCCTAATCGCATTACATTGAGATAGAAGATATGAACGAGATCCAAGAACTGAAAAACCGCCGCGAACAAACAATCCTCGAGAAGGAAACACTTGAGCGCGAACTGGCCCCTTATGCGGCTGCACTCGAAGACTATGAAGTGCTGCAAAGTTTGGAAAGCAACTTGCGGTATGAAATCACCGATAAAAAAAGAGAGGTCGGTTACCGTGAGCGGGACATCGATACGCTCGATAAGAAGATCCATCGCCGAGAAACACTGGCCAATCACCAGAACCTGATGGCTGGCTATATCGAAGCCATCACTACATGGAAAGCTGACGAAGAAGAGCTAAACCAAAAACGTAACAGCATCAGCACGCGCTTGGAGCAGGTTCGTCAGCAAGCACATGAAGATATGACAAAAGCTCGGCAAGCCGAGACAAAAGCCGCTACTGCTTATGCACAAGCAGTCGCTTGGGGGGATGTGGAGGGTGAGAAAAAAGCTAATGACGACGCTCAAAAAGCTGCGAAACATCTCACCTCAGCCTCCGAGCATCATCGTCGCCAACAGCTGATTATTACTGCACTGGAGCAAGAAATCGTCACTATTGATCAGCACATCTCAGAAGCACAGAAAACGCGCGCAGACATTGAAAACCAAGCGTCATATCTGGCAAACACTGTGCTTGAAGAAAAGTGGAATGCTGCTGCAATAGCTCTGCTCGAGGTAGGTGGCAAACTATGGGCCGCTCGACGCCTAATAGATCGCGACCCAATAGCACTGACGAACCTGAAAATCCCTGAGCAGGGCGAAAACTACGGGCCCTGGGGCTGGACCGATCTTTCTGATCTCTCTTATCAACATAGCTTTGAAGACGTACTTGCTATGTAGCACTGATCTTTCCCGAAACGGCCTTGAAGCAGGGCCGTTCCGGTCACCCAAGAGGCCCAACCATGAACGCTGCCACACAAAACAAAGTCAGTTATTTTGACTCCCTAAAAGCCAGGAAATCGCATCTGAACAGACTAATAAACCTCATAAAGCCAAGGACAGGGCAACTACAAAAATAGAGACAATGACGATTGCAGCAATCAAGGCAGAGATCAGCGTCATAGAACAACAGATGAAAAAATGCTCCTAGTGTTCTAGTCGGAAGCCCTATGGGCTTCCGATTTAGTCTGCATTTAAACCTCTGCTAAAAAGCACCGCCCCCGCCAATGAACATCTACCGCTCTCAATATTACGTCGAAGTTCTACTTTTGATAACTGTATATTTTATTTTTCAAAAACACCAAAAACGAATACCCTACCAACTTAAATAAACGTTAGAACCTAGGTTCAGTTATTCCGCACAGCTCGCAAAAACCAAACTTCTTAACACATAGAAAACCCACTCCCCAAAAAATATTTACACAACGAACTTACTTACCAACATTAACACACAAGAAATACCTCTCCCCAGCCGACCACACTATCCTTGGTGAAAACACATTTCTGCATGTAGAACACCCAGAAGATTTCCAGCTCAATTATCTGTACCTGGTTATACTTAACACATCGATAGACTCGACTTCCTAATATAAGCAAAGACGAGTCTATCGATAGACTCTACCGCTCTAAATCTAGGTGACGCCGCAACTTGAAAGCAGCACAAAGCTTTTCAAGTTCAAGACTCAGCTTGGCGCATTCTTTCTCATCAGCCATATCGCACTGGCGCTTGAGCTCAGAGCACTGGTGCAACATCCAGCGACCCAGTGTGTCAACACTGTGCTCTAACCCCTCACGCCTCACCAGAGCAGATCCGTAACTTCGACGATCTCGCTCTACACATGTCAATCTCCCTTCAACATCGAAGATATACATAAGCCACTTTGGTTTGTTCCGATCTATATCATCACTCCGTACCTGCCGTGCAATTTGTACTAAGAAGATAAGACTCCTATCAGTTTTCTTGAGTAGATTAGTAGTAAACTCCTTACTAGCAGTTGCTCTCCAGCCATAACCGCCCTCACCTTCTTCGTGCCCCCAACCTGCAACCTTTACCAAAACTTCGCCTTTCGCTGAGCACCATGAACTACGTTCTATATCGAAGAGCAATCCTCCATCATCAGCTGCTCCAACCAAGCCTAATGGAATCCCTGAATACGCTCCACGGCGCTCATCGAATTTGTCTCCACAAGGAGCACTATCGAAAGGTTGCAACCAAGCCTCCAGTTGGAAATCTGGCACATCAATATTTTCGTGATATCTCTCATCAGGCAACGCGAAATCCATATGGTCACGCGTATTGGCAAGCGCTTGTGCAAGAGCATGTGCAGTTTGAGGTGAAACTAGCGCAGAATGGATATATACACGGTGAGTGGCGTCTCCCCAGCGCAACTCAAAATTGGCCGCAACCACGAGATCGTCAGAAGCGTTAATCTCAGCATCAAAGACTTCGGTAGAAAGTGAGCGTCCCCAAGCCTGCCCTTTAGTTTCACCATCATGCTGCTCCAAACATTTAAGCTCGGATGGTTCACACCCCCAGAAGCGAGGTTCAAGAGGAGGAATGGAACGATAATCGCTTAACCAGCGCGGCGAAAAAGTCAGCAAATGACCTCTGAGCCACTCTTCAAACTCGTTCTCATATTGCGGCCGCTCAACTAGTGGTCGCTCGCAGATAAGCTCTCCGACGACGCACATCATTGAATGCCACTCGATATGATAACTTAATCTCTCGACCGTAGGCTGGTCCCCATGCCTGCGCGATGTAAGTTTATGTAGAGCATCCAATCGACTCCTTCGCGGCTCATTTACCCAGTGCGTACTAGTTTCTTCATAACCCCATTTATCATGAATATATAATTCAAGACGATCTAGAAAAACATCCAATGGAATATCGAACATACGGGCAACTGGCTGATACCAATATGGAATAGCGTCAATACTGTCAAAGCTATATTTTCGTTGCCTGTCTCTTTCAATTTTCATTCGCGGTGTATACTGATTTGAACCAGCACTCGGACTGAATTGACTACGATTAAGCTGCTCCACGAATATACGGTCTGCTGATGTGGGGTTCCACAATCCGCTCCTATCAATCTCTAGCAGAACAGAGCGCCCCAGTTCGCGCACAATCACATGCGGTTCATGCCGAATTACGCTGAGGATAAGTGAGGTAAAACGTGAGATTTCCTGCACGTTTTCCACAGTCGCACGTAGCAGTACCATCATTAGTTGTTCAAGTGCTGCATAGCGATAAAAGGGAACTCCAGCGAAGACATGCTCCGAGCTACTGTCCAAACATAAGATTAACTTCTCCCACGCAAGGTCTTGCCCGCGCAACAACACCAGTGCTGCGTGACACGCACGCCAGCGTACCCGACGATCTATATCTCCCATCGCGGCGAACAAGCTGCGTGCAATACTCTCAGCAATATCGTCGGGTGGAGTTATGTTAGAGAGGGGAACACGAGGCCGATGCGATACACCATCCTCGATCCTACGCAGCAACGCGTCGAATAAATCAGAGCGACTCTCTACCGGAGTACGGGCTGCGATCATTCCGGTCAAGGTATAGAGAAGGTCTGCCGAAATCCTTTCTCGAAGCTGTTCAATACCTGATAGAAGGACATCAGCTTGCGCGGAAGAATCTAGCCCAGTAGCGGATAAGGCAGCCTCTATAACTGAGGTGTCGTCACGCCAGAGGAAAAAATTACGCAGCGCTCCAGCAATGTAGGAGGGAAAGCGCTCTCTCATCCAAACCGTTACAGGAGGATAGTTGGACCAGGACTGCAAAATTTGAGGTACGGCTTCGCCTAGATCAGCTTCGTGACGACCAAACTCGAGCCCTATATCGAGAAAAGGGACACGTAAGGATAAGCTGCCCAGTCGCTCTGCCACTTGACAGAACTTATCTACATCAGGCCCCCGCTTATCCATTTCCTCCTTCAATGCTGCGCGTATTTCATCAGCGGTACCAAGAACTGTAAGCCCCTCTCCTTCAGACTCAACTTCCAGCTCTTCATCTAATAAACGCTGTTCTTGAGCTTCCTTTTCTCGCCATTTGAGGAAGATGTCTCGATTCACTTTTGCCGCAGAGATCACTTCAGAGGCATCATTACCTGCGCAGCCTTTAAGAGTTTCGAAAGAAGATAGAAATCCATCGATCTTGCCGTCGCGCAGTTGCTCTGTCAGAGCCAAATCTATCACCCAGGCTGGCAGCATCGAATTGCTATCAACTGTATCATTCAGTTCGACCGAAATATCTGAAGCTAGCGTCGCTAGCGCGACTCGTTGGGCAAGTGTCAATGCTGTTCCGGTAGCTATCACTTTAGGCAGACTATGATCGAATGATGTAATACCCCGATCATGCCAAAGAGCAGCAGTTGCTAAGCCCATAGGAAGGTTCGCAGCAGTCATCCAACCAATTACGTCGATCCAAGCAAACTCATAGTGAATCCCAAGTGATTCAGCAACTGCACCTGCTGCGTCTCCGAGACGAGCGGCAAACGATGCTCGCTCGGCGAAACTTCCATTAAGGCCCGTATGAGCGATAGCACCTGCGGCCGCAAGTGCACTACGAGCCTCTAAGTCTACTGCGCAACTTGCCTCAACGGCCTTTTCAAATAGCCACTCCGCAAGCCCGACATCAAGTGGAAGGGCAATGCGCGCACTTACGCTAAACAATCTGACGCGTTCAGATGCAGGAAGCGGATCAGTCTCAATCTCCCTTGCAACTGCAGTCAATAATTCTAGTACAGAGTCATGTGTATGCGGCAGCAGCCCAAGCGTACTTGCTAAATCCTGCGCACAAGCAATGCTTTCAGCTGACCAGTTTCGCAACAATTCACGCGCCTCTGGAATTAGGCTTGCCAAGTTGTTGCCGCCGATCCCTGCATGCACAAGGTGATTGCGCACAAGTATAGTTACGGGGTCAGGGTCTCGGCGTAAAAAAGGGTCATAGCTTCGAGAAATACTGAGCGTTTTTGCAAGCGCTGGCCATGCACTTGCAGGATCCGCGAGAACTGAGGCTAGCGTCACTCTGGCTGCTTCGACATATCTTGTGAAGGCTGTCACTGTTTCAGCAAGTGTCTCATTCCAAGACTGCTCAGGCGATTTTTCCTGACGCAGCGTTGGACTGCGTTTAGTCGATGGAGGAACAATACGCCTCGGCGGCAACCACTCAGGGATGGGTACAACAACTCCAGAGATAAATTCGCGCAGAGTATACGCACGCGCATGACACGCCCCCGCTGAACGTAGACGATACAAATGATATGTCTCTTTCATCTCAGGCTTAGGCATTGCGCGATCTAGTATCTGCGTGACCTGGGGCTTGAGATCCTCATAGACGATGGCTCGTTCGCAGATAAGGAGCGTTGCTTCCTGCCAAGCAAGTAATGGAGAGTTAGACAACCCGCTCTCGATAGGGCTATGCCATCTGGCATGGGTTGCTTGCGCTAGCCTCGCAAGGCCATTCCGCATAACTGGATTAGTAATTTTAGCTCCGGCAATTAATGCCGCAGCCATCAGTGGCGCCAGCCCAAGTGGAGGCCATGCTCGTACATCGATGACATCTAGCAATGCCTGAGGGTTAACCCCCGCAGCCCTCCCCGCCAGTATATTGAACACAGGGTGCAACACTGACTTAGGCCCCCACAGAAGGAGTCGATCTAAGGCGTCACTCTCATTTAACAACGCGGCATAGACTTGATACTCGGCCGCTATATCACAGGCTTTGGGTTTGAAGCCCTTAGAACTATCTGAATCGTGAAGTTCGCTAAGGTGAGCATCCCACCAACGTAAATGAGCTTTTGCAGTTTCTGGATGAGAAAGCGCTACTTGGCGGGCAAGCTCGATCCTGAGGCTCGGGCGTTTATTTCGATGACGCTGACCGACCATCACAAGGCGGTTCGCTTCCTCAGCAGCAAATAGTACTGACAGGTCGAGATTCTCAACAGTCAGGTCCTCCAGCAACTTAGTGCGTTGAATTGCCCCAGCCGAAGCGATAAGTAGACTACATGCATTGGTAATATCAGCGGCTGCACGGCAACAGCGTATAGCAAGGCTCAGTTGTCGGGACCAGATAAACTGCGCTTCTAGCGAGTTTAAAACGTTTGAAGGCTTCTGCACCTGGGTTACCAGTGCATAAAGGGCATCGAGTCGTTTCGCGGCGGCAAGTACTTCTGCGACGCTTATGGCGGCATAGCGATCAGTGAGCTGGGTTTCTAAGAGCAGATCGGCTGCGCGCTCTAACAGCTCTTCCCCCCCACTCCCAGGGCGCTCAATTACGAATGCTTCGAAGTCCTCATCATGAAAGGACCATCCTTCCTTGTGTTCGACAATACCACCCACATCCGCGGCAATGTCATTAATATCTGCTGGAGCAAGCTCAGCCAATGCAGAGAGAATCCGTCCCGGCACTGGTCGTGGAAGACGGGAAAGTGCATCAAGAACGCGCCAGACCTTATCTGCGTTGCCCAGATGCTTACCTGCCTCGCTAACCCGTTGTTCAAACAATGGGTTAATGCCCTCCGCTTTTGGCATCAGTCGCGCTAATGCTCGCGCCTCACCATCAATAGGCAAACCCTCAATCGCATAAACAAGACGACGTGGGTTTCCTCCCGTAAGGTTCTCAAACGTAGTGGCAAGCTCAAAGTTCCATTCAGGCTGCCACAAAGCAACTAGCTGGCGAACCTCATTGACATCAAAACTTGGAATTTCAAAGTCGTCGTAGAACCGCTTATCACCGACTTCGTCGCGCCGTGCTGTACGGCAGCTCACAACAATCCGAACATTGGCAGGCCAACCAGAGGCTTGGCTCAATACGTCAAGAAAACATGATTCACGCCAATGACGAGAACCTGTCCGCGCATTGTCGACTGCATCGAAGCAAAGTACGAGTAATGCATCAGCGCTCCGCAACTTTAGCAGGCCAGCAGCCACCTTCACACGGCTTCGAAAGGCTTCGAATACCTCCACGCTACCTTGACGCCGAATCACCATTGGCGTTCTGAGCCGAGCAGCTAGTTCATTACCGAGTTGCGTAAATGCATGCTCGGGTAGGTGACGTTTCTGATCAGAGGTTAAAAACAAGCCTCCACCATAGCTGTCATATGTGAATAGTTCTGAGCCTGCCGGAAGTACCGACGGTAGCTCACAGATCAGAGTTGTTTTACCACATCCTCCTCCAGCATGGAGGCGCAGTGGTTTTTGCTGAAAGCCTTTCAGTTTCTCACCGATGAGATTAATGACTTCACGGCGCACATACGGACGAGCAGGCTCTATCTGACACTCAGCGGGGAACAACATTTCACGGTTCCCCACCCCCAGCCAGACTAATAGACGCTCCTTTGTCACCGCCGGGTCATTGGTGCTTTCTGGGAGCATCAATGTGGCAACACGCTTCTGCAACAGATTGGAGTCATCGCGCGCATCAGCGTCGGCCATACTTGCAAGACGCTGGATAACCTCACTTTCCATCATCAATCGAGACGCAGATGCAAAACCTGTTAAGTCCCACGCTTTGAGGAAGGTAACAACTTGCCGGGAAGTTAGTCCGAGCCCTTTTTTGAGCTTAGAGAATAAATCAACGTCCGTTACGGCTGGCTTAATGTCACTTCTTATCAACCGCTCAATATCCATTGCTACTGAGGCGGAGATAGGTTGATTTGTGACAATGGAAAAGTTGCCCTCAAACTTTACTGCCTTTAATAACCCGGCGAGTTTTCCGAGCACACTACTCAACGGCTTGGTTTTGGCTCGACGTGTGAGCAATCGCGACCACGTCCAGTTCTCTTCAGGGTGCGATGCAGAATGCTTGAGTTGTAAATAACTATGGCTCAAGCCTTTCGGCGTTTGACGTATCAATACAATGTCAGCAGCTTGCCCATGCTCACCCAACTGAGCATGAATTTCATCCCGGGGCAGGCCCTCCACCTTAATTCCTGCTACGTCCTCTTTGGCGTCGAGTAAACGCAGCATTTCACGAGTGGCCCAAAGGGTATGAAAGTCATCACCAGCATTCGACGCAACAGCGCCCAAAAAACTTTCCTTGTCTTCCAAATTAACCTCTGATTGTCTCAGCAATATTCACTCATTCTAGAACGATAATACCCATCAAGACAGGTGTCCTCTGAGGCAAAGACAAGTAAATTGACGGCGAAAACCTCTACGTGGCAGGCAGCGTTTAATGACCGAAAATTCAGCCTGAGGCACCAATCCATGACTTCTACCAGATCCCAGGCAATACATTTTGTAGGATTTACTAATGAATAAAAACGAAGCAGCCATATTTTTAGACTACTACCTTGACAAGCAAACTGAATCAGAATTTGCGGTAATGCTAGATGGCCCCTGGGGAGCAGGAAAAACTCATTTCATCAAGAAGTATTTGCTGGATCGTGCATCACACACTGAAAACCCAGGTAAGCGAATTCATCTTTACGCTAGCCTCTATGGCATCACCTCCCCGACTGAAATCACTGACCAATTTTTCGCCCAAGCGCATCCCATACTCAATTCAAAAGCGTCTCGACTCTTTGGTTCCATTGCTTCAAAAGCGTTGAATGGCTTGGTAGGGACAGATGTGAACTCAAATACTGAAAACCGCGCTGCCCTTCAGGAGATGGTTTTGAAGCTGGAGGGGGAAATTCTGATTTTCGATGACCTCGAAAGATGCTCAATGCCCATAGGCGATGTTTTGGGGTTCATAAATACATTCGTAGAGCACGAAAACCTTAAAGTTATAATTTTGGCTAACGAATCCGACATACCTAACGGTCAAAAAATCACATACAACAAACAAAAAGAGAAGCTAATCGGGAAAACCATCCAAGTAAAGTCCGACCCAAACGAAGTCATAGAAAAATTCATAACCTGCCTAAAAACACCCTCAATAAAGCACACCATCACGAGCCACAAAAATACCGTACTGAGCACTTTCTTGGCTTCTGGAAAACACAATTATCGCAATCTAAGGGCCGTACTTTCAGAATATGAAAGACTAGTTAACTCCCTGGACCCTCGCCTTCAAGAATCGCCTGAGGGTATGAAACAACTATTGCTATACATGATCGCAACAGGACATGAATATCGTAGCGGAGAACTTGACGCAAAAACCATGCACTTACTCCCCACCTCTCTACACTACATAGCAAGGAGAAATAACAGCCCGACCAAATCACAAGAAGTAGAAGCTTTTGAGAAGCTAAAAAACAAGTACACCGATGTAAAATGGATCGACCCCATAATCGCTCCAACCTACTTAGCAGATATATACCAGTCAGGACTAATAAGCATTGAGGCCATAAATAATGCACTATCCCAGCACCCAGTAATCGTCGGATACGCCCAAGCGCCTGCATGGAGACAATTATGGAGTTGGACAGACCTACCTAAAGAGCAATATGTCGCCGCCAAGAGCCAGATACTAGCTCAGCTTTCTAATCACGAATTAACTATCCCAGGTATTATTTTACACGTAGCAGGCTCTATATTAACACTCAAACAGTTTGACGACAGAGTGTTAGGCTCACGCGTAAACATCGTAACTTACTTTAAAAATTATCTTGAAGAACTACTACAAGAGAAGGTGCTTTCTCCAGACAGTAAAGCTTTTGGACATGGGGGACTCGGATACGGAGGACTTGGCTTCGGAGCCCACGACTCTGAGGAGTTTAAATCTATTTACAAACTAGTAGAGCATGCCACAAAGCTTGCTTGCGCCCAGAAAATGAAAGAAATATCACAGACCTACACTCAACGTTTGAAAAGTGATTCAGACGCTTACGACTCACTTCATGAATATGGCTTCGAGAATGAAAATTATGCCGGAATAGCATTCCTTCACAATGTAAATACAGCAGAGTTCGCCAAATTATTAATTATTGACTCATGCCCAAATGACAAACTACTAGCAAGCTTGACTCGACGATACGAGGGGGAGCATCATCACTCTCATCGCCTTAGCGAAGAGTACCCATGGCTCGATATAGTCAAAAATGAATTAAAAGAACTAATAAGACTAGAAACCCCCCCGCACAAGCAGCTGTTAACCATGCGAATCGACTACCACTTTGAACTTATAGAGAAAGAAATTCGACCTAGCAATTGACTTACAATAAACATACCTGTTCAAGTGGCCTTCTGGCCACTTCCCCTGCTAAATCATAAGCTCAGCTTATCCAACAACCCTGCTTGATAGTTAACAGCCCATGACTAACATGTACGCAACAATCAACAGTCTAGCAACACCAGCATACGAGCGTAATATACAACGGCCTTACTCGATAAAAGTGATACAAATTAATAACCTTACACGACCGTAACACCAGCAACACCTGCCCCCCACCCCCAAGCAACGACTCCTCCCGCGATAGAGGTACAGGTACTTCATTTCTTCGTCACTTCCAAAATACTCCCCCCACCCGATAAAACTGCTTCGTCCGGTGCTACCCTGTCGGTTGAGTCTGAGCGTGAGAGCAATGTCGTAGTCATTACCAAAGTCAAACACTTGCAACAGGCGCTGCAGAGGTTTAAGTAAGTACCTATATTCAAACTATCAGAACCTAAGACATCTATGTATGTCACCACCAGTCAGAATAGTTCTCCTGTTAAAAAGACTGCTGGGGCCCCTAAGTATTTTCCACGGGTACGGGGCAGGAAACCCGCGGAAGAACGTTAGTGGGAGGGTTCACAACTTAGTTAACAGGTGAACTAGGTTAACTACAGTTCACCTGTGCATTTGCCCTACCATTTATGCAGCATGCCAGCACCTTTACCAATACGGTAACGAAGCCCCCTTTTCTTCAGCCCACCCTTTCAATTTCAACGATTGAAATTTCAATAAGATGGGGGGCCTGACGCTAAAAAATTCCCGCGGGTTTCCTGCCCCGTGTGACGAGAAATCTCTCAGGGTCCCCAGCGTGATTTCCTATCACCGAAAGGCGGAGCCAGCGAAAATTGCTTGGTAGGCTGGAGCGCAAAGCGTCTGCCCACAACACTTGGATGCTGACTTTAGCGTTACACGCACGGGCAGCGTTACATCCGATGTACGCGATGCCGCTCAACTGTGTAACAGCCGTTAAAGCCAATGAAACCGGGTACTTGGTTAAGGGCGTTACACTCGTAACACCGGTTACACCCGTTTTTGAGGGGGGCTGGGTGTGTGCTCTGATGCTGCCTTTACAAATTGGACCTCCATCATACTGTTGACCTTTAGTGAATCAACATGATCGACGTGAGTACCAATCACCAGGTGGTGAGGACAGCTGATATGCAATACCACTGGCTCGAGGTAGATTGACTACCTGACAACACGGCGGGAGAACATCATGGAAGACACCCCTTTGCTTGTGTCATTACTCAAGCGCATGAATGAAAACCAACTGGCATTGGGGGCAGCTATCGAGGAGCTGTCTAACTGGGTTGAACAAAGAGGATCTACAGAAGTGGCGCAGAACATACGTGGGGCACTGGACACTCTGGATGGGAATGAAGGATTCATCACCCTTGCCCTCGCCTCACTGGCGGCTGAAGGTCGGACAAAGAAGTAACTACCCTGCCAAATGGCAATACACCACCAACCATCTGATGGTGCTTTACCTAGAGGGATACCTCGATATCAGTGGGCAGGAACATGCAGCGTGTATCCCCACATGTATCCCCAACAAAATCACATCTACCAAAGACCAATGATTTCAGGCGCTCCAGCCTTTAGTTCAAATGACCCCGGCCCACCAAATAGCTCTCCAGACCTGTCCCAGACAGTCTGCGAAACACCCAAGAAGCCCGCCCCGTGCGGGCTTTCTTGTTTCTGGCTATCCGTCCCTGTCTTCCCCTATACCTTCCCGCTGTGTATCCCCCCTGAACATCACGAGTCGTATCCTGTGTGCTCGCCACTGCCAACCCTGCTCGCACTCGCAATATGCGCCGACAGGCTCAAGAGTGCGGCCGCAACGGCTGAACCAGCTACCGCGCTGGCCTGACGGCACGGCGACCACAGCAGCCTGTGTCTGCCTCAACGCATGGCTGAATGAGCGTGGCGGCGCCGGTAACGATGAAGGGAGGCGTATCTGAAAGATGTGCTAACGCGGCTGCCGATGCAGCGGGCCAGTGAGATTGGGCAATTGCTACCGCATCAATGGATGCTGACCTGATGGGTTATGAATCGCTCCGAAGCCGAAGCTTAGGAGCGATTCACGATTAAAGCCCTAGCCGGGCAGGCTCAGGTGTAGCAACGGGAAGGGGCGGCCCTCGCCATCCAGCGGGGAACGACCTGTTTGAACAAACCCGTAATGTAAATAGAACCCTACCGCTTCGGGGTTCTGCTCATTCACGTCAACACTCATCTGATTGCGAGAGCTGCGGGCATGATTCAACAGCGCACGGCCAATACCTGTCCCTCGCAGGTCTGGCTCGATGAAGAGCATCTCTACGTGGTTTTCATTGAGCCCGATAAAGCCTGTCGGGTAGTCCTCGGTATTTACCGCAACCCATAATTCAACAGCGGGTAGGTAGATATCGCGGAGCTGAGGAAGCAATGCCTCAATATCGGACTTTTGCAGGAAGTGATGTGTGGCGCGAACAGAGCGCAGCCAAATGTTGAGCAGTTGCGGGTGGTCGGCATTAGTCGCCTGACGAATGATCATAGAATCATCCTTTACACTGGATATCGGAAATGAGGCGCGCTTGAAGATAGCGACCGTATAAGTGTCGGCAACGTGTATGACCGCTTCGCGAGTTAACGCCTGGGCGGTTCACGGCAGAGGTAGCCGGAAAGGAGGGATGGAGGACGATACTGACAGGTGTTCGCAGGGTCAATAAAAATGACGATCGGGTCGGTAGGGATCTGTTGCGCCACGCTAGAAGCGGGTCATGCCGTCGTCAGGAGCATACGGTGACTGACCATGACGCTTACAGGCACATTCGGCAAAAGTCCTCAGTGCCGAGTAATTGATCTTGCCAGCAGGAACCACTGCGTATCCCTTCTAACGTTCCTATAGGAAAAATCCAATGAATACAGGTACAAGTGAGCCTGGTTCAAATGCCCCCGCCCCAACAAAAAAAGACGTCACCCGGACGTCTTTTTTTGTACCTCAAACCCAATAACGATCATAAAGCCAGGCGCAGCAGTTCAACCACCCACCGCGCCAACCCCATCCCCCCTCATCGAAGCGGAGAATTCACCCAGCGCTCGGCTGCTTCTTGCGCGCCTTTTACCGCTTGTTCATAACTCTCCCAATGATCGCCCTCGACGTAGGCCGGGCGGGCAACGGTGTCTGGCATGGTTAACCTGGCCCCTACAGGGATATCAAGCGGTGGGCTCCAACTGAATCCGATCATTACGGTGACACCACTTTTCGTCACGTATTTAACGGGATGATTTTTATCAATACGTTCTGACATATGTCGCTCCTCGTTCCGGCGCTGCGTTAAGCGCCGGACGTTGATTGGGTGAATTGCCCCGTCAATGACTGGTCATACCGGCCATGTGCATCAGTCCGCGAATGCCACTGGCCACAATGCCGAGTGTAGCTACGCTGGCAAGCCAGATAGCGATCAGCCAAAACACTCGCTTGTACCAAGATTCTGTCTGATTTCGAGTCTGTGACACTTCAGAGCGTTCCATGGGCAAACTCCATTGTCAGGGCCGTGGCGGCGGCCAGCATGACCAGTGCCGTGCAAAACAGCAGGCTTAGCTGCGCCACCTGTTTGTAAAACGGCATTGTTTTTTCAACGTTAATGGTAGCCATCACCAATCCTCACTTTGCCGCGGAATACGTAGTAGCTCCAGCAGGTGTACATCAGGATGATCGGCAGGATGAATAAGGTGCCTATCAGGATGAACAGCTGGCTGGAAACGGGTGAGGCGGCTTCCCACAGGCTGATGGACGGCGGGACGATGTTTGGCCAGATGCTGAAGGCCAGGCCGATGTAGCCGAGGAATACCAGCGCCAGGGTGAAGACGAAGGGCCAGTGGGAGTGGTGCTGGCGCAAGGTCTTCAGTAAGCCGATCAGCGCCAGTACGCCCAGCAGCATCAGGACGCCGAAGACCACGATATGGGCATGGGCGAACCAGCGCAGGGCGATTTCCGGGTGCAGCCAGGGTGTCCAGACGCAGAGCACGGCCACCACTGCCATCAGGGCGAACGCCAGGTAATGGGTGAACAGACGCATCCGCGATTCGAGCATGCCTTCGGTCTTGACCAGCAACCAGGTGCTGCCCAGCAATGCATAGGCGACGATCAAGCCCACGCCGCAGAACAACGGGAATGGCGCCAGCCAGTCGAGGGTGCCGCCGGCGAACTGGCGGTCGACCACTGGAATACCCGAGATGTATGTGCCGATCACCACGCCCTGGCTAAACGTTGCCAGGAATGATCCCCCGATAAAGGCCATGTCCCAGATGTGGCGCTTTTGCGGGCTGGCCTTGAACCGGAACTCAAAGGCGACACCGCGAAAGATCAACCCCGCCAGCATGAAAATCAGCGGCAGGTACAACGCCTCCAGAATCACCGAGTAAGCCAGCGGAAAGGCGCCGTACAGCGCCGCACCGCCGAGGATCAGCCAGGTTTCGTTACCGTCCCAGACCGGCGCGACGGTGTTCATCATCACGTCGCGTTCCTGTTCGTCCGGGATCAGCGGAAACAGGATGCCCAACCCCAGGTCGAAGCCATCCATGATCACGTACATCATCACTCCGAAGGCGATGATCACGCCCCAGATCAACGACAGATCTATACCTTGAATACCCATGCTCATTCCCCTTGATCAGTTGGTGTGGTCGCCGGACGCCAGCGTCTCGGTGACGGCGGACAGGGGACGGCGTGGCGTACGCTCCTGGCCAGGGCCGCCCTGGGGCGGATGGTCGTGATGAGGTTGCGGGCCTTTGCGGACCAGTTTCATCATGTAGCCGATGCCTACGGCAAACACCGAGAAGTAGATCACCACAAACAATGCCAGGGAGATGCTGAGCTGCGCGACGGTGTGATTGGACACCGCATCTGCGGTGCGCATCAGCCCGTAGACCACCCAGGGCTGGCGGCCAACCTCGGTGGTGATCCAGCCCGCCAGCATCGCGATCAGGCCGGTGGGGCCCATGAACAACACCAGTCGCAGGAACAGTCGATTGCGATACAGCGCGCCATTACGACGCAACGCCAAGCCCAGCAACCCGGTGAGGATCATCAACATGCCCAGCCCGGCCATGATCCGAAAGCTGAAGAAAATGATCGTCGCGTTGGGGCGGTCTTCCTTCGGAAAACTTTTCAGCGCGGGGATCTGCTTATCCAGGCTGTGGGTCAGAATCAGGCTGCCCAGGTACGGGACTTCGATCGCAAAGTGTGTCTTCTCGGCCTCCATATCCGGGATGCCGAACAGCACCAGCGGCGAGGGTTCGTTACCGACGTTTTCCCAGTGCCCTTCCATCGCGGCAATTTTTGCCGGTTGATGTTCCAGGGTATTGAGGCCATGGGCGTCACCGACCACTGCCTGAATCGGCGCTACGATCAGCGCCATCCACATCGCCATCGACAGCATTTTGCGCACCGCCGGCGTGTCGTTTTTGCGCAGCAGATGCCAGG
Organism: Pseudomonas taetrolens; assembly: GCF_900475285.1. Lineage (NCBI taxonomy): Bacteria > Pseudomonadati > Pseudomonadota > Gammaproteobacteria > Pseudomonadales > Pseudomonadaceae > Pseudomonas > Pseudomonas taetrolens. Next base: position 4,101,711 of record NZ_LS483370.1, read on the forward strand.
CCGCAGAGGAGCCGACAAAGAACGCCGTGGCGACGAACGCCGCAATGGCCATGTGCGCCAGACGGAACGGGAACGACGGGTTGAAGACGATGGCCAGCCAGTCCAGCGGCATCACCCGGCCGTCAACGATGGAGAAACCCTGCGGTGTCTGCATCCAGCTGTTGGAGGCCAGGATCCAGAACGTCGAGATCAACGTGCCGATGGCAACCATCACCGTGGAGAAGAAGTGCAAGCCGCGTCCGACCCGGTTCCAGCCGAACAGCATGACCCCGAGAAAACCTGCTTCCAGGAAGAAGGCGGTCAGAACTTCATAGGTGAGCAAGGGCCCGGTGATGCTCCCGGCAAAGTCCGAGAAACGGCTCCAGTTGGTGCCGAACTCGTAAGCCATGACCAGGCCCGAGACCACACCCATGCCGAAGTTGACGGCGAATATTTTCGACCAGAAGTGGTACAGGTCCTTGTAGACCGGGTTGTTGGTTTTCAGCCACATGCCTTCAAGCACGGCCAGGAAACTGGCCAGGCCGATGGTGATGGCCGGGAAGATGATGTGAAACGAGACCGTGAACGCGAATTGAATGCGTGCCAGGTCGAGCGCCTCAAGATTTAACATGACGATACCCTCATAGTGACTCGGTGCGCGTGCACACCAAGCCCGGCCGCCTTGAGCCTTTTGGCCCGCGACGAACAGATGTCCAGTGATCAGGGAACACCGGGGCGACGCTCAGGCCGCCCCGGTCCGGCTCAAGCGCCGAGGGACTGAATCAGGTTGCTGGCCGGAGCCGGTTCAAGGCGAATGGCGATGAACTTCGACGTCGGTGTGTAGGTACGGTCGCCGTAGCTTTCCAGTGGCACCAGCGGGTTGGTTTCCGGGTAATAGGCCGCGGCCTGGCCCGGTGGAATGTCGTAAGCGATCAAGGTAAAGCCGCTGACCCGACGCTCACGCCCATCGCCCCACAACGACACCATGTCGACCTTTTGCCCTGGCTCGTAGCCCAGCTTGCGAATGTCCTGTTCGTTGACGAACACCACATCGCGCATGCCGTAGACCCCGCGATAACGGTCATCGAGGCCGTACAACGTGGTGTTGTACTGGTCGTGGGAGCGCATGGTCTGCAGGATCAGGTCCGGTTTGACGTCGAGAGTGCGCACGCCTTCGCTGACCAGGTGAGCGGGCAGGACACTCGAGACAAACTGGGCTTTACCGCTGGCGGTTTCCCAGATGCGCTGCGCGGCAGCGTTGCCCAAATGAAAGCCGCCCGGGTGCAGCAGTTTGTTGTTGAAGTCCTCGAAGCCCGGAATGGTGTCGGCAATCAAGTCACGGATTCGACTGTAGTCGGCGACGGTCCACAGCCAGTCAATCGGGTGTTTACCCAGGGTGGCGTTGGCAATCCCGGCAATGATCGCCGGCTCCGAGCGCATCAGCGGCGATTTGGGTTTCAGTTGGCCATGGGAAATGTGCACCATGCTGAAGGTGTCTTCCACGGTCACGCCTTGTGGCCCTTCCTCCTGAATGTCGATATCGGTACGGCCCAGGCACGGCAGGATCAGCGCCTCACGGCCCATCACCAAATGGCTGCGATTGAGCTTGGTGGCGATGTGCACGGTCAGGTCGCACTTGCGCAACGCATCATGGGTGCGCGGGGTGTCTGGCGTGGCTTGGGCGAAGTTGCCGCCGAGGCCGATGAAGACCTTTGAGCGCCCTTCTTCCATGGCGGCAATGGCCATCACGGTATTGTGGCCATGATGACGCGGCACCTTGAAGTCAAAGCGTGCTTCCAGCGCATGGATCAACTCCGGCGGCGCCAGTTCGTTGATGCCCATGGTGCGGTCGCCCTGCACATTACTGTGCCCGCGCACCGGCGACAGCCCTGCCCCGGGCCGCCCGATATTGCCGCGCAACAACTGCACATTGATGATTTCCTGCACGGTCACCACCGAGTGTGCGTGCTGGGTCACACCCATCGCCCAGCACATGATCACCCGCTTGGCGCGGCGGTACATCCGCGCAGCGAGTTCGATGTCCTCAAGGCTCAGGCCGGACTGCTCGACGATGTGCTCCCACGACGTGGCATCCACCTCCGCCAGGTAGCTGTCGAGGCCCGCGGTGTGTTCGGCAATGAATGCACGGTCGAATACCGCCTCGCCGTTGTTTTCCAGGGCATCACGCTCCCATTCCAGGAGGAACTTGGCGATGCCGCGAAAAGCCGCCATGTCACCACCCAGGGCCGGACGAAAGTACGCCGACGAGGTGGGTTCAGATCCGTTGGTGAGCATTTCCAGTGGATGCTGCGGGTGCTGGAAGCGTTCCAGCCCGCGCTCTTTCAGCGGGTTGAAACAAATCACCTGGGCGCCGCGTTTCACCGCCTCGCGCAGCGGCTCAAGCATGCGCGGGTGGTTGGTTCCGGGATTCTGCCCGATGACGAAAATCGCATCGGACTCTTCCAGGTCATCAAAGGTCACCGTCCCCTTGCCGACGCCGACGCTGTCGCCCATGCCCAGGCCGCTCGCTTCATGGCACATGTTCGAGCAATCGGGAAAGTTGTTGGTGCCGTAGGCACGAACAAACAGCTGATACAGATAGGCCGCTTCGTTACTGGCCCGGCCCGAGGTATAGAACTCGGCCTGATCCGGCGATTCCAGTTCTTTGAGGTGCTTGGCGATCAGGGCAAAGGCATCGTCCCAACTGGTTTCGACATAACGATCCAGCGAAGCGTCGTAACGCATCGGGTGCGTCAGACGCCCCTGGTATTCAAGCCAGTAGTCACTTTGCGCCGCCAGCGACGACACCGTGTACTTATTGAAAAACGCCGGGTTGACCAGGCGCCCGGTGGCTTCCCAGTTGACCGCTTTGGCACCGTTCTCGCAAAACTTGACCATGCCGCTTTCCTGCGACTCGCCCCACGCACAACCCGGGCAGTCGAAACCGCCATTCTGGTTGGTCTTGAGCATTGCGCGGATGTTCTTGAACGCGTTTTCACTGCCCAACCAGTTTTTCGTTACCGCAATCAGCGCGCCCCAACCTGCGGCCGCCCCCTTGTACGGTTTATAACGCTCAATTTCGCTCATGGCACTTCCCTAAGACTTCACGCGTAGGCGGCGGCCTAACTTAAAGCCCTTATTGATGGTTGTTTTTCAGGCACCGACAAAACGCAAACACATTTAAAACCACTAAACATGATTCGCGCCGCCCCGTTAAAACGGGTTCTAAGTCGGATTACGTTTTCAGCCTATTGCGGGCATGAATACGCTGTCCAATCACAAATAATGACCAACTCATCGAAATGCTCTATCACGAAAAATACCTTTCAAATTCAATGTGATAAGCGCAAAAAACATTGACCAGAGCAATAGACTTAAACCTCATAGATTTCATCGATCACCCGGTTGTTAATAGTGATTAGACGGCACCTGAAAACAACTCTAGTCTTGACTCAACTACATCCCTTTATATAAATCGTCCCCCTAAAAACCAGCGCCAAGGCCACGATGTTTAGTTGAGCCGGAGGTTGTAATGACCGATCAAATTTTGATGGACAGTTTTTCTCGCCGGGTCGACTACCTCAGACTGTCCGTGACCGACCGCTGCGACTTTCGCTGTGTGTATTGCATGGCAGAAGACATGGAGTTCCTGCCGCGACAGCAGATCCTGACGCTGGAAGAGATTTACCAACTGGCTGAAAGCTTTGTGACGCTGGGCACTCGGAAAATCCGCCTGACTGGCGGTGAGCCGCTGGTTCGTCCTGGCGTGGTTGAGCTGTGCAAGCGCATCGCGATGCTGCCAGGGCTGCGTGAGTTGTGCATGACCACCAATGGTTCACAGCTGGGCAAGCTGGCCGCACCGTTATTCGATGCCGGGCTCAAGCGCCTGAATATCAGCCTCGACAGCCTTGATCCCGTTCGCTTTCGCGAACTGACGCGCACCGGTGACCTGGCCAAGGTCATCGCCGGTATCGATGCCGCGAATGCCGCGGGCTTCCAGCGCACCAAGCTCAACTGCGTGGTGATGAAAGACCGCAACGATCACGAGATCAACGACCTTGTGGCGTTCGCCATCGACCGGGGGCTGGACATTTCCTTCATCGAAGAAATGCCATTGGGTGTCATCAGCGAACACAGTCGCGCCGGGGCGTTCTACTCCAGCGCGCAAGTGCGCGAGCGTATCGCCGAACGCTACACGTTGATCGACTCTGCGGAGTCGACCCAGGGGCCTTCGCGTTACTGGCGCCTGGCCGAGGCGCCGCATATTCGCCTGGGCTTTATCTCCCCCCACAGCCACAACTTCTGCGGCACCTGCAACCGGGTGCGCCTGACCGTTGAAGGCCGGTTGTTACTGTGCCTGGGCAACGAGCATTCAGTCGACCTCAAGGCCGTTCTGCGCCGTTATCCGGGTGATGCGAAACGGCTGGAAAGCGCCATCATCGAGTCGATGAAGCTCAAGCCGTATCGGCACAACTTCGAGCTCAACGATGACGTGCAAGTGGTCCGTTTCATGAACATGACGGGCGGCTGACCGCCCCGGTTTTATCCCTATGCAGAAGGCTGTTTCCCATGATCGTCAGAGCCAAACCCAACCTGATCGGTGTATTGACGTCGCTCAAGGGCTCCGTTGCCCGGCGCATCGCGCTGCGTAGCCTGCTGGTGACACTGCTGGCCTCGGTGATTGTGCTGGTGGAAACCCTTCATCCGGCGTACTTCTCCAAGGTCAACGCCACGCCGTTCACGCTGTTGGGCCTGTCGCTCTCTATCTTCATGAGTTTTCGCAATAACGCGTGCTACGACCGCTGGTACGAAGGTCGCAAAGCGCTGGGGGCGATGGTGATGGATGTGCGGGCGATGATTCGGGAAACCCAGGTCATCAAGGACGCCAGCCAGCGCAGCCATCTCCTTCGCAACCTGTGCGGATTTGCCCATGCGCTGAACGCCAGGCTTCGTCATGAAGACGAGTTAAGCGTGGCCGGGCCCTGGCTGGACAAGCTGCCGTCAGCCAACACCCCGAACATTCCGGAAAGCATTTTAAGCCGCGTCACCCAGCAGTGCTCGACACTCGCCGAATCAGGGGAGCTCAATGAATGGCGCTATCAGTTGATGGCCCGCCATTTAAGCAACCTGACCACGACCCAGACGATTTGCGAGCGCATCAAAAGCACCCCGCTGCCCTTCCCCTACACGCTCTTGTTGCACCGCACCAGTTACATGTTCTGCATCCTGCTGCCCTTCGCAATGGCCGAGCCATTGGGCTGGCTGACACCGATTTTCACGGCGATTGTGAGCTACACGTTTTTTGGCCTGGACGCGATTGGCGATGAACTGGAAGACCCGTTCGGCTACGACGAAAACGACCTGCCGACCAATGCCATCGTGCGCACGATCGAACGTGAAGTTCTCCACGCCAATGGCGCGACAGAGCTGCCTCCCGTGCTTCAACCCATCGACTTTGTACTGAACTGATCCGAGGACCTCCATGAACGACCTCCAACACACACTGACGCATCTGGATGCCGCAGGCCGGGCCAACATGGTCGATGTTACGGACAAAGCCGCCACCACCCGTGAGGCACAGGCACAGGCCTGGGTACGCATGCAGCCGTCCACGTTGAAGCTGATTCAGGACAATGGGCACCCCAAGGGCGACGTATTTGCGGTCGCCCGTATCGCCGGGATCATGGCTGCAAAGAAAACCCATGAACTGATCCCGCTCTGCCACCCGCTGATGCTCAGCTCGATCCACCTCGAACTGAGCGTTGTCGAGCCCGACAGCGTGCGGATCGTCAGCACCTGCCGGCTCAACGGCCAGACCGGTGTCGAACTGGAAGCCCTGACCGCCGCGAGCGTGGCCGCCTTGACGATCTATGACATGTGCAAGGCCGTGGATCGGGGGATGGTCATCGACCGGATCCAGGTGCTGAAAAAACAGGGTGGGAAATCGGGGACTTTCGTAGCCGGTGACGCCCAATGATCCTTATCAACTACTTTGCGCGCTACCGGGAACAACTTGGCATCGGTGATGAAAAGCTCGCGCTGGACGGCTCGTTGCGCACCCTGGATGACGTCAGGCAACGGCTGAGGGCCAGAGGCGGGATTTGGCAGCAAGTGCTCGGTGAATCCAGCCTCATGTGCGCGCTGAATCAGGAGTTGTGTACGCCCGATGCTCCGATAGAAGACTTCGACGAGATCGCCTTCTTCCCTCAAGTGACCGGAGGTTGAGCGATGACTGTTCAGGTTCAGACCGAGCTGTTTGATCTGGGTGAGCTGACCCGCAGCCTGCACGCCGAAGACCCGGGCGTCGGCGCCGTCGCCACCTTTGTCGGCTATGTGCGCGATCTCAATCAGGGGGATCAGGTCAGCGAATTGTTCCTTGAACATTACCCGGGAATGACCGAACGCTCACTGCAGCAGATCATCGATCAAGCCCATCAACGCTGGCCGTTGCAACGGGTGACCATCGTCCACCGCGTGGGGGCATTGAAGGTCGGTGAGCCCATCGTGTTTGTCGGCGTTGCCAGCGAACATCGTCAGGAAGCCTTCGATGCCTGCAACTTTTTGATGGACTACCTGAAGACTCGCGCACCGTTCTGGAAGCGTGAACACACGCCGTCCGGAGAGCGCTGGGTAGAGGGAAGAGAAAGTGACCAACTGGCGGTCAACCGCTGGACAGCATGACGCCCCCATCGGCAGGAGCAAGCTGGCTCGTGCCTAGAGGGGCGGTGGCGGGAGTTGAGAGCGGTGCATGCCGCGTCAGAACAAGTCGCAGAAAGGAATGAACCGCGCCGTGTCACCGCGCTGCAGGGTGCAGCCCTCGGGAATTTCAAGCAGCCCGTCCGCCCACGAAGCTCCCAGCAGCACGCCTGAGCTCTGGTTCGGATACAGAATCGCCCGCCCCTCCTCCAGCCTGGCCCGCAGGTATTCGCGACGGCTGCCTGCTTTCGGCCAGTCAAACCCGACGTTAATCGGGAAGCTCAAGGGCGTGACGTCATCGACACCCTGGATGCGCAACAGGTAGGCCCTTGCCAGCAGGCCGAACGTCACCAACGCCGAGGCCGGATTGCCGGGCAAGCCGATGACCGGCACGTTGCCGAAGTAGCCCACGGTCAAAGGCTTTCCCGGTTTGATCGCGAGTTTCCAGAATAACGGCTTGCCGCTATCGCGCAGCACCTGGCCAAGGCAGTCGGCGTCTCCGGCTGACACGCCACCGGTGGTCAGGATCAAGTCGGCGGCATGTTGCAACTGTTCCAGCTTGAGCCGCGTATGCTGCGGCTGGTCGGGAAGAATACCGCCATCGATCACCTCACAACCCAACGCACTCAGCCAATGGCTGAGCAGGATGCGATTGCTGTTGTAGATACAGCCGGGCTTCAGCGGCGTCCCCGGCTCAGTCAGTTCGTCCCCCGTGGACAGCACTGCCACCCGTGGACGCCGTACCACCGATACATGGGTGCAGCCTTGCCCCGCCGCGACGGCCAGTTCGAAAGGCCCGAGTCGCTTGCCGGCAGCGAGCAACACCTGCCCGGCACGGTTTTCCTGGCCTTGCGGGCGGATATTCTGATCCGCGCTCAGGGCCTGCTTGAAGCGCACCCGACCGTCCTCCAGCCGCTCGACGTTCTCCTGCATCTCGACGCAGTTGGCCCCATCGGGTACCGGTGCGCCGGTGAAGATTCGAGCGCAGGTGCCCGGCAGCAATGCCTCAGGCGTCTGCCCGGCGAAAATCTGTTGCGATACGGTCAGCGGCTGGCCCTTCCAGTCGTCGACGTTCAAGGCGTACCCGTCCATGGCACTGTTCGGCCACGGCGGCAGATCCAGGGTTGCGATCAAGTCATTGGCCAGCACCCGTTGCCGTGCGTCGCTCAGTGCTACCGACTCACTGTCTTGCAGGCGTTGCGCCTGCGCCATGGTCAACAGTGAAGCGCTGGCCTCCTCCACTGACATCAGCGGTGACGGGATCATCCCCGAGACTCGCACAAGGCCACCGACTTGAGGTGCGGCACAAAATTGCATGGCCTGTGGCGCGCATCCAGCTGCTCGGCGAGGATACCCTCCCACGCCGTGCGGCAAGCGCCCGTCGAGCCCGGCAGGCAGCACACCAGCGTTCCGTTGGCCAGACCGGCCAAGGCACGGCTCTGTACCGTGGAGGTGCCGATATCGAGGATGGATATTGCACGGAACAACTCACCAAAACCGTCGATCTGCTTGTCCAGCAAGCAACTGACCGCTTCAGGCGTACTGTCGCGCCCGGTGAAACCTGTGCCCCCGGTAATCAGTACCACCTGAATCTGCTCGTCGGCGATCCAGGTCGCCACCTGCGCGCGGATTTTATACAGGTCATCCTTTAGCAAGTTGCGCTCGCTCAAACGATGACCCGCCTCCAGCAGCCGGGTGACCAGCAGTTGCCCGGAGGTATCGTTGGCATATTCACGGGTATCACTGACGGTTAGCACGGCCATATTCAGCGGTACAAACAATGCATCCGACTTCACGCTCATGTCACTCTCCTGCAAGCCATTATTGAAACGATTACCAGAGGCTAAAGCGCCCAAACAACCACTGTCTAATCGTTACGGTTGACCGGATTATCGAGCGCTTCTATCACTGATTTTTCCGGGCGCAATTGGCCGGTGATCGAGTGAGTCGATCATCCCTTCAATAGCCATGATTGGACGAACAGGCGCGAGAGTGCGATCGTCTGCCCCTCTCTATTCACGGTGTTCCCGTCATGCCATCGACCTGCTCTCCTGAAGCTGCATCCAGCCCCTGCTCGGTACTCCTGCTGGCGGGCGGGCGCGGGGCACGTATGGGCGGGCGGGACAAAGGATTGCTGGTGTGGAAGGACAAGCCGCTGATTGCCCATGTACAGGCCATCGTGCGTCCGTTCACCGACGACTTGATCATTTCCTGCAACCGCAATGCAGCGCGTTATCGCGCATATGCCGATCAATTGGTCGAAGATTCACAGAAGGACTTCCCGGGCCCCCTGGCCGGTGTTCTGGCCGGACTTGCCGTTGCGCACCATCCCTGGCTGCTGGTGCTTGCCTGTGATGCTCCGAATATCGATGCCGCACTGATCAAGGCCATGCTCGAGGCGCGACCTGCGAGCGGCGCCGCGCTGATGATCCAGCAGGCCGGGCAATGGCAGCCCATGTTCAGCCTGATCCCCACGGCGTTGTTGCCGCAGTTGAAACAGGCCTGGGATGACGGTGAACGCAGCCTGCTGCGCGCGCTGCTCAAGCATGAGCTGATGGCATTGACCTGCGCTGGCGATGACCTGCGCCTGAGCAATTTCAATACGCCTGAATGGCTGGCCGGGCAATCATTGGCGCGCACCGAAGGCCTCGATGCCGCGTTGGTTAAAGGGGCCGGAACAGAATCGCTAAAATAATCCACGGTTTCTGACCACTCGCGTTAATAATTACCTCTCATTAATCCCGCAGCAGGTGCCTTAGTGGATATCAAGCAGCTTAAATTCCTCATCGCGCTGGAGCAGACCCGACACTTCGGCCAAGCGGCTGCGCGCTGCCACATCACCCAGCCGACCTTGTCGATGCGTTTGCGTAATCTGGAGGATGAGCTGGGCCTGGAACTGGTGACCCGGGGCCAACGCTTCGAAGGGTTCACAGAGGCCGGTGAACGCGTGCTCGCCTGGGCCAGGACCTTGCTCGCCGCCCATGACGGGTTGTTCGCCGAAGCTGCCGCCTGTCGCGGCCAACTGGTCGGTAATTTGCGCCTGGGCCTGGTGCCGCTCAGCGGCTTCAATCCGATCAGCTACATTCAGGGCCTGTCCCATACCTTTCCGGAACTCAAGTTCAGCCTGACGTCCATGAGCTCGGACAAGATCATCGAAGCCTTGGGCACCAACCAGCTTGATCTGGGGGTGTGTTATCTGGACCACGTAAACCCTAATTACCTGGAGTTTTTCGAACTGGGCGAGACCCGTGTCGGCCTGCTGTACGACACGCGGCACTTCCATTTCGAAGGCACTGAAATGAGCTGGGAAGACGCCGCCGAACTGCCTTTGGGCATGATCAGCAATGGCATGCACTATCGCAAATCCATTGACCTGAGCTTCCGCAGTCGCGGTCTCGACCCCCAACCCATCCTCGAAAGCGATTCGACGTACCAGTTGTTCCAGGCGATCCATGAAGGCTTTTGCTGCTCGATCATGCCGCTGGACAGCGGCCTGGAGAGCCCGATCGAGAATCTGGCGTTTATCAATCTGCCGGACGCCAGCGTGCTCGCGCCTCTGGGGATGGTGATGCGCAAAACCGAGCCCCGTTCAGCCATCGCCGAAAAGTGTTTTGCAGAAGCCAAAAAGTTATTCACCCCCCAGAGCATGAGCTAACCGGTGGCCGGTTAGCTCATGAACGCTACCGGTCAGCCAGCGCTTCGAGAAGGTCCGCAGAAGGCACGAAAAACAATCCGCCGGTCACCGCCGTGCTGAAATCCAGCAAGCGGTCATAGTTACCTGCCGGCTTGCCCACGAACATGTTTTCCAGCATCTGTTCAATCGGCTCGGGCGAGCGGGCATAGCCGATAAAGTAGGTGCCAAACTCGCCTGCTCCTGGTCGCCCAAACGGCATGTTGTCGCGCAGGATCTTCACCTCTTCGCCGTCCTTGGTGATGGTGGTCAGGCTGCTGTGCGAACAACTGGGTTTGACCGCTTCACCCAGTTCGATATCAGCCAGTTTGGTACGGCCAATGACCCGTTCCTGGGCTTCAACAGGCAACGCGTTCCACTCGGTCATTTTGTGTAGGTACTTCTGTACCAGCACATAGCTGCCTTGGCTGAATGCGGAGTCTTCATCACCGATGAGGGTGAAATGCTCCAGCTTGCGACCGGCCGGGTTTTCTGTGCCATCGACAAAACCGATGATGCTGCGCATGTCGAAATAGCGGAAACCCTGGACTTCATCGACCACCGTGACAGCGTCGCCCAAGGCTGAAAGCAGCTGTGTTGCCAGTTCAAAGCACAGATCCATCTGATCGGCTCGAATGTGCAGCAGGATATCGCCTGGCGTGGCTACCGCTCGACGTCCATCCACACCAAACTCTCGAAACGGATGCAGCGAAGCCGGGCGTGGTGCGCCAAACAACGTGTCCCAGGCGCTGGAACCAAAGCCGCACACACATGACAGATTACCCGCTGGCACACGCTTGCCAACAGAGCGTGTAAGCGCTGCGATATCGCCACACCAGGCACGAACCGTCTCGACTGCTTCGATGCCCGGGTTGAGCGTTGCCACGATGAAAATCGCGCTACTGGTTACAGGGCTGCAAACGGATTGAGGCTCGAAGGTTTCGTGGGTCATGGATTCACGCTTTGTGATTGATGGCGCCATAGGGTGCCGGGATGAGCCGTTGAGATTAGCAGAGCGGCCTGAGTCGAAATACGGCATCCGCTAACAAGGGGCTTCACGCCCCTTGTTTGATCATGATCAGCCGCTCAGTTAACTTCCGAGCGCATGACCTTTACGGGGACCGATTTGTATGACGGCGTGCCGCTATCGACGTCGATATAGTCCAGCGGCACCAGTTGGTTAGCCTCCGGGTAATACGCGCCCACCGAACCCGCCGATATCTTGTACTCGATGGCCGTTATTTTCTCGTAGCGCATCTTGCGCCCCTGGGTGACCGTTTCGATATCGACCAAATCCCCGTGAGCCAGCCCCCGTGACTCGAGATCAGCCGGGTTCATGAACAACACGTCTCGCCGACCAAATACACCGCGATACCGATCATCCAGAGCATAGATCGTCGTGTTGTATTGGTCATGACTGCGCAGCGTGATCAGCCGCAAGACGTCCTCACCGTCAACTTCCTTGTCTTCATGCAGACCGGGGAATACAAAGAACTCGGCCTTGCCCGAGGGCGTCATCCAGATACGCTCCGTCGCGGGAAGCGGCATCCGAAAGCCTCCCGGAACCCGGATGCGCTCATTGAACGCCTCGAAGCCCGGGACGGTTTTCTCGATCAGATCGCGGATTTTGTCGTAATCAGCCGCCAGTTCCAGCCAGGGCACTTTGCTGTCAGGCAATGTCGCGTTAGCCATGCCCGCCACGATGGCAGGCTCCGAGCGCAAGAACTCGGAAGCCGGCATCAACTTGCCTGCCGAGGCATGAACCATCGACATCGAATCTTCAACCGTGATCGATTGCCGCATGCCGTTTTGTATATCCAGCTCGGTACGCCCCAGACAAGGGAACAGGTACGTTTCCTTGCTGACCAGAAGATGGGTGCGATTGAGCTTCGTACCGATATGAACACTCAAATCCAGTTGGTTCATGGCCGGAAAACACTGGGCCGGATCCGGAAGCGCCACGGCGAAGTTGCCGCCGAGACAGAACAGGGCTTTAGAGTCACCGGCGATCATCGCCTGCATTGCCTGTACCGCATCGTGGCCGTGTTCTGCGGGTGGTTTGAAGCCCAATACCGCCTCGATTTTTTCGAGAAAGCTGCTGGAGGGTTTCTCGGTGATGCCGACCGTCCTGTTGCCCTGAACATTGGAGTGCCCGCGCAGCGGACAAATACCCGCGCCCGGCTTGCCAATGTTGCCCCGCAACAGCAGCAGGTCACAGATCAGCCGGACGTTGGCAGTGCCTTCGTTGTGCTGGGTGACACCCATGCCATAGGTCACGATGGTGGCATTGGACTTGGCATAGGCGGCAGCTACTTTCTCCATGTCCGCCTTGAGCAATCCGCTGGCAAATTCGATAGCCGGCCATTCAGTGGCCAGCAAATCCGCTTTGAGTGCCTCGAAGCCATTGGTGTGTTGCTCAATGAATTCGTAGTCGATGACTTTCCCGACTGATGCTTCCAGCTCCAGCAGTGCTTTCATCACACCTTTAATGGCCGCGGCATCCCCACCTGCCTTGACTTGCAAATAAGTGGAGGCAATACGCGTCGAACCATAGGTTGCCATTTCGATCATGTCTTGCGGGTCGGCAAATCGCTCCAGTGCGCGTTCGCGCAGCGGATTGAATACCATGATTGGCACTTTTCGCCGGGATAGCTCGTGAAGCGTACCCATCATGCGCGGGTGATTGGTGCCCGGGTTATGCCCAATGGAAAGAAGCAGCTCACAGTCATCGAAGTCCTCCAGTGATACGGAGCCTTTACCCATCCCGATGGAGCGAGGAAGACCGACACTCGTCGGCTCGTGGCACATATTTGAACAGTCCGGGAAGTTGTTGGTGCCGTATTCACGGGCAAACAACTGATACAGGTAAGCCGCTTCGTTGGACGCTCTGCCGGACGTGTAAAACTCAACTTGATCAGGTTTCAGCCCGCGGAGGATTTCACCGATTCGCGCAAATGCAGTTTCCCATTCCACCGGCTTATACGTGTCGGTGCCCCGGTCATAAACCAGCGGGTGCGTGAGGCGTCCGAGATCCTCCAGTTCGTAGTCGCTTCGGTGGAGCAAGGTCGACACCGGATGGTTGGCGAAAAACTCAGGCGTTACACGCTTGTTGGTCGCCTCCCACGTCACCGCTTTCGCGCCGTTTTCGCAAAACTGAAACGTTGACTTGTGTTCTTTGTCTGGCCACGCACACCCTGGGCAATCGAATCCGTCCGGCTGGTTGGTTCTCATCAACGTGAGGGGGGCCTTGAGCGTATCCATCTGCTCGCGTACTGCCGTTGCGGTGGCTTTGAGGGCGCCCCACCCTCCTGCCGGGCCGTCGTAGTTACGAACACCGGGAACCTTGCGTTTAATCGCCATGATCGCTCCGTATGCAACTCGCCGCCGATGGCGAGAGTCGTTAGTTGCCTATTAGCTGCCGCTGTAACGCGGCATTACGTAACGTTCTACTCTCTGAGCAAGACAAGTAAGCATCACACTCCTCAGCCAAAAAAAACTGAACCAGAACCTGCTCCAACTGAGAACACGTCTTGTTATTCAATAGGGTAGTTATTTATAACGTCATATCGGAAACTAAAATCTAGGCGGCATATCCCCCCCAGTCAAGACAAGGGGCGGCCCGTACAAAGGGGGCTGACTTCATTGCCCGCCCAACCCTATCCCGTACTTGCCCTGTTCCTGAGGCAGAACACACATAGGCTCAATCGGGCTGAATACCTATCAATAACTTTATTAATATTGAGTGACGGCAGAGATGATATTGAGTCTTGCTACAGCCTTTCCATGGGCCACTCATTTAAGTTGATGACTAAAATCAAAAACTTAAATGAACAACTCAAACTAACCGAACACAAAAAAGACGTCCGGGGACGTCTTTTTTGTGCCTGTCATGGGTAACGCGGATGATCAGCGCCTGGATCACACCCGCGATTGTCGACCGAAGAAAGGGTGGCTCGGGTCGTTATAGCCGGGTGTCGTGGAGTGTCCGGTCACGACCAGGTCATTGATGAATGCTTCATCCTGGGCAGTGAATGCATAGTTCAAGGCGGGTACGTAGTCTTCCCATTGCGCCTCGGTACGCGGGCCGGCGATGGCCGAGGTGATCAGCCGGTTGTTGAGTACCCAGGCCAGGGCGAATTGGCCGGCGGTGATGCCTCGCTGCTCGGCATGCTCGCGTATGCGCCGCGCCAGGTTGAGGGACTCCGGGCGCCATTCTGTTTCTTGTAATCGCGGGTCATTACGACCGGCACGGGTGTCCTGGCCCGGTGGCTGGTTCGGGTCGTATTTACCGGTGAGTACGCCCCGTGCCAACGGGCTGTAGGAGATGACGCCGATGCCGTAGTGCTCGGCAGCCGGAAGGTGCTCGACTTCGATCTGGCGGTTAGCCAGGTTGTACAGCGGCTGGCTGACGCTGGGGCGCTGGATGCCCAGCAGGTCTGCAGAACGGCTGAACTCGGCGAGCTTCCAGCCACGGTGGTTGGACAGCCCGTAGCCACGGATCTTGCCGGCTCGAATCAAGTCATCAAGGGCCCGCAGTGTCTCGTCTACCGGCGTGACGTGATCTTCACGGTGCAGGTAGAACAGGTCGATGTAATCCGTGTTCAGACGTTTGAGGCTGGCGTTGACTGACTGAATGACGTTCTGGCGTGAGGCGCCGGTGTTGTTCGGTCCACCGCCACTCGGGTCGGGGTTGCCGAACTTGGTGGCCAGGACCCAGCGCTGGCGACGCTCGGCAATCAGGCGGCCGACCACCTCTTCCGAGGCGCCACCGTTGTAGTTGTTCGCGGTGTCGATGGCGTTGATGCCCTGCTCGAAGGCACGGTCCGTGATGCGCCGGGCGACGTCGTCCGGGGTCTGCCCGCCGAACATCATGGTGCCCAGGGTGATCGGCGAAATCTTCACACCGTTGCGGCCCAGATTGCGATACGGAATGTCGCTCATGATGACTCCCTGCGTTGCGTCCTGAAATCCAGTGGTGCCAACAGTAGTCAGCAGGATTGAGGCGGTCAACCTTGCGCGGAGCATAACGATAGAGCGTTTTTTTCGCCCGGCCAGTTATTCCCCTAGAGAATATAAAAGTCAGAATTAATTATTTATGGATCTAAAAAACCAGCGGTAAGCTCAAGACTTTTTCTGATCCCATGAAAAGGAATCATCATGCGCCGTCATCCTCATGGCCCTGAATTTCCACCTGCATTCACCCTTGCCGCAGGTTCGTGCCCATGAACATTCCTACCGGCTTTCTCGACAGCAGCGGCAGCGTCCCTTTCAGCCTGCCCAAACGCGAACAACAGAACAACGACCCGATTGCTGAACGTATCAGTCAGAACCTGCGGCGCCTGCGTGACAAGCACCAACTGTCAGTGGACGCGCTGGCACAGGCCAGTGGTGTCAGGCGGGCGCTGATTGCGCAAATAGAGTCGGGCCGCAGCCAGCCTTCGATCAAGGTGCTGTGCAAGGTCGCCAGCGTCCTCAAGGTGTCGATCGCCGAGTTGCTCGTCCCGAGCGACGGTCATGGCGTGCTCCTGCTGCCTGCGCAACACAGCAAACGTGAAATCAACGCCGCGGGCACCGTTGTCCACCGCGCCTTGCACCCGGAACAAGGCGAGCCGCTGGTTGCGTTTTTCGAACTGCGCCTGAGCCCCCACGCCGAAGCCCATGCGCCGGGTCACGACCCGTGCGTGCAAAAACATTTGGTCGTTGCCCAGGGCAGCCTGGAGCTCAACATCAACGAAGAGCATTTTGTGCTGCAGGCCGGCGACTCAATCCTGTTCCGCGCCGAGCAGCCTCACTCCTACCGCAACCCGCTGGACAGCGAGGCCGTCGCGTACCTGGTGACCAGTCCCGCGCATGAGCGGATGGCGTAGCTCCAGGTACAGCCAATCTGCTCAGGCGGTTTTCAGGGCAAAGCGCGAGGCCGGGCGGCTCAGGCCGTAATGCTCGCGCAATGTGCTGCCCGCGTATTCGGTTCGAAACAGGCCGCGTTGGCGCAGGATTGGCAGCACTTCATCCAGGAACACCTCAAAGCCCTCGGGGAACGCAGGCGGCATTACGTTAAAACCATCGGCGGCGCCACTGCGGAACCACTGTTCGATCAGGTCGGCGATCTGCACCGGTGTCCCCACAGGCACCCAATGCCCGCGGGCACCGGCAAGACGGTTGATCAACTGGCGCAACGTCGGCTGCTCGCGGTCGACAATGTCGATGATCAGCTTGAAGCGGCTGGACTGACTTTCGGGGCTGTCGAAGTTGATCAGCTGCCGTGGGAAAGGCCCATCCAGATCATGCCCGGACAGGTCGACACCGAGCATGCGCCGCAGTTGCCCCAACGAGATGTGGGGCAGCACCAGTTCGTTGAGCTCGTCGAACTTGCGCCGGGCTTCGGCTTCGGTGCTGGCGATGTACGGACTAATCCCCGGGAGGATTTTCAGCTGGCGCGGGTCGCGTCCCACCGCTTGCGCCCGGGCGCGAATATCGTTGGCAAACTCGGTCGCGCTTTGCAGGGTCTGGTGCGCGGTAAAAATCGCTTCGGCATGGCGAGAGGCGAAATCACGGCCGTCTTCGGAGGACCCGGCCTGAACCTGCACCGGCCGGCCCTGTGGCGAGCGCGGCGAGTTGAAGGGCCCTTTGACTTTGTAGTGCGTGCCTACGTGGTTGATCGAGTGCACCTTGTCACTGTCGGCAAAGACCCCGCCCGCCTTGTCCAGTACCAGCGCATCGTCCTCCCAGCTGTCCCACAGGTCTGAGGCCACTTGCACGAACTCTTCGGCCTGGGCGTAACGGTCATGCGCCGACGGGTGTTCGTCGAGACCGAAATTGGCCGCTGCGGCCGCCATGGAAGTGGTCACGATATTCCAGCCGGCGCGGCCCTTGCTCAGGTGATCCAGGGCACTGAACGAGCGGGCCAGATTGTAAGGTTCGCTGTAGGTCGTACTGGCCGTGGCGATCAGACCGATGCGTTGGGTAACCGCCGCAATTGCCGCCAGCCAGGTGATGGGCTCAAAACGGATACGCACGCCTTCACGGCCGCTTTCGGACAATGATGGCGAGTCGGCGAAAAAAATCGCATCGAGCTTTTCACGTTCGGCGCGCAACGCCAGTTGCTGGTAATAGCCAATGTCCATGGAAAACTCCGGCACCGACTGCGGGTGGCGCCAGGCGGCTTCGTGA
The DNA here is from genome assembly GCF_900475285.1 of Pseudomonas taetrolens. Lineage (NCBI taxonomy): Bacteria > Pseudomonadati > Pseudomonadota > Gammaproteobacteria > Pseudomonadales > Pseudomonadaceae > Pseudomonas > Pseudomonas taetrolens. The sequence continues at coordinate 4,119,226 of NZ_LS483370.1, forward strand.
TGGCCATTGGGGTAAATAAAAAGGTTAAGGCTGAGCTGGCGTTCGGACATTTTTCGTACTCTGAAGTTTACGGCGCAGGGGGTCAGTGCAATTCGGCAAAGTCACTCAGTACATCGTCGCGCAGGGCGATAAATCGGCTGTCACTGCGGTTGCGCGGGCGTGGCAGATCAATGTCGAGAATCCGCCGGATGCGACCGGGGTTGGGCTGCATGACCACCACGCGATCGCCCAGAAACACCGCTTCATCCACATCGTGGGTGACCAGGATCATGGTGATTTTTTCCTTGGCCCAGATGTTTTGCAGCTCGCCCTGCAGCCGCACACGGGTCAAGGCATCAAGGGCGCCGAGGGGTTCATCGAGCAACAGCACCCGCGGGCGATTGACCAGGCCACGGGCGATGGCCACGCGTTGCGCCATGCCGCCGGAGATCTGATGCGGGTAGGCATCGATAAAATCCTGCAGGCCGACCAGCTCGATATGTTCGCGCACGGTATCGCGCTTCGCCTTTGGGCTCAGTGGGGCGTTCTTCAGTGCTACCGCAACGTTCTGTTCAACGTTGAGCCAAGGGAATAGCCGGTGATCCTGGAACACGATGCCGCGCTCCAGGCCAGTGCCTTCGATGGGTTTGCCATCCAGCAGGATGCGTCCGTCGTATTCCTCGTCCAGGCCCAGAATCAGCCGCAGCAACGTGGATTTGCCGCAGCCACTGGCGCCGACGATGCTGATGAATTCGCCGGGGGCAATGTTGAGCTGGATATTGTCGAGCACGTGCAAGTGAGTCGAGCTACCCGGGCGAGAAGCAAAGCGCTTGCTGATGTGCTCCAGGGTCAGGCCGTTATTGAGCATGTTGCGATCCTTTTGAAAGTGCCAGTCAACGAGGCGCGATGCCATACAGGCGCTGCATCCGTCGCTCAAATACCCGTGCCAGTGCATTGAGGCACCAGCCCACCAGGCCGATCGCCACCATGCCGAACAACACCAGGTCCATCATGAAATGCTCACTGCCATCAATCAGCGTGTTGCCGATTCCCTCCCCCGATACCAGCAGGTATTCGGCGCCGATGGTCGCCAGCCAGGAGTAGACCAGCGCCAGGTACAGCCCGGTGAAGATCGACGGCAAGGCGGCGGGCAGCATGACCCCGACAATGGTTTGCCCGCGGGTGAAGCGGTACACCCGCGCCACTTCCAACAGGTTGGGCGGAACATTGCGCAATCCGTCGCAGGTGTTCACCACCACAGGCACCAGCGCCGCCAGCGACAGGAACACCACCTTGGCCACATCCCCGAGGCCAAACCACACCGAAATCAGCGGGATCCAGGCGAACAGCGAAATCTGCTTGAACGTATTGAAGCTCGGCCCGACCAGGCGCTCGAACACCCGCGACAAACCCAACAGGCACCCGAGCCCCAGGCCCAGCGCAGTGCCAATAAAAAAGCCGCTGAGGTTACGCGCCAGGCTGGCGCTGATCGCCCGCCAGAACTTGCCCGATGACAATTGCTCCCAGGCCGTGGCGGCGACTTTTTCCGGAGAAACCAGCAGGCCCGACTGGCTCCAGCCCTGGTTCGAGGCCAGCCACCACACGGCGATGGCCGCGAGGGGCAAGACCCAACCGCGATAGCGACGGCTTGCGCCACTGACAGCGAACGTTGTGCTCATGACAGTCGCCCCGCAGCAGTCGGACGACCGCGATTCAAGCGCCGCTCCAGGTAATCGAACGAACGGTCGATCAACAGCCCGATCGCCCCGACCACCACCACGGCCGCCATCACCAGATCCAGCTGAAACAGTTGCCGACCATAGACAATCAAGTAGCCCAGGCCCTCGCTCGAGGCCACCAGCTCAACCACCACCAGCGACAGCCAGGCTTTGGTAAAGCCCAGGCGCAAGCCGGTGAACAAGGTCGGAACGGCTGACGGCAAGACAATGAAAAGAACGCTTTGCCAGCGGCTGAAACCGTAAGCGCGGCCAGCTTCCAGCAGCCCTTTGGGTGCCTGATGAAATGCCTGCAACGTGCACAGCGTGATCGGCACCGTAGCCGCCTTGGCAATCAGCACATACTTGAGCGACTCACCGATGCCGAACAGCAGCAGGGCAAACGGCAGCCAGCCCAGTACCGGGATCTGCACCAAGGCGTTGAACGTGGGCAGCAGATAATCTTCTACGGTTTTCGACAACCCCATCGCCAGCCCCAACGCCACGCCGACACAAGCGCCCAGGGCGAACCCGACCACCACCCGCAGCAGGCTGGCGGATGCATTCAGCCAAAGGTCGCCGGAGGTGATCAGGTCCGACAGGGTCTGGTAAACGTAAGCCGGAGGCGGCAGCACCTGCTCTGACAACCAGCCGTGTTCAACCCCGATGTACCACAGCCCCAGCAAGAGCAGCGGTAGCAGCCAGGGCAAAGCGTGATCGCCGAGCGTCGTGGTCCAGGCTGTCGTACGCGCTACTTCGACTTTGCGAACCGGGCGAGTCGGCGCCGGAGGCAAGCGCTTGACGTTGTCTCTGGGTAACGCCGGCACCGCGTACGGTTCTGATGTAACAGTCTGTGCCCTGGCCATGTGCTTATCCCTCTTGTTGCTACAAAAAACAGTCGCGCCCCAGCTGGATCAGGCCGTTACTTACCGGTTGCCGCGGTGAGCGCATCGCCCGTCGGCTGTTTTCCATCCGGGCCGTAGGCCGTCCAGTAGCCCTCAAGTCCCTTGGCTTTGAGCGCGGTCTGCAAATAGCCGGGCTCGAACCAGCCATCGATACTGACGGGGCGGCGAATGAGTTTTTCTTTCTTGGCCTGCTCTGCCACCGCTTGATAGCGGCTCTGCAGGAAGTTATCGATCAGAGGCGAAGCCTTGTCCCGCAGGCTGACTCCGGCCAGGTCGGCACGCAGCGAGTCCACAGGCTCATTGCTCTTGGCCCACTCCGTGAGCACCGCCTCAAGATGGCTGTCCTCCGAGGTCCATTTCGCCGCCTCCACCAACGTGTCGACGACCTTTTGTACGTTGGCCGGGTGTTCTTTTTCATAGGCTCCGCGCACCACCAATGCCGTCTGACGGGTGTAGCGCACATCTTGGGTCGGGTTGTCGTAAACGATGTCGATCAGGCCTTTATCCCGCAGCTTGAACAGTTCGCGACCGCCGAAGGCGGCATCCACGCCATTGGAAACCAGGGCGGCCTGGGTGCTGCCGGTATCGAGGTTGATCACCTTGATATCGCGTTCGGTCAGGCCGTGTTCCGCCAGCAGGTTGATCGAGACCAAATGGCCGTTGGTGCCACGAAAAACCGCGACTTTTTTGCCTTTCAGGTCATCGATGCTCTTGATCTCGGAGCCCTTGGGCACGGCCAGATAAAGATTGGCGCGCACGCCCAATGCCGCCAGCAGTTTGGTATCCAGGCCATTGGAGCGCCCGACCACTGCGGGCAGATCGCCCTGGTAGGCAAAATCAAGCTGCTGATTGGACAAGGCTTCGTTCACCGCCGGGCCAGCCCCCTTGAAGAAAAACCATTGCACCTCGGTTCCGGTGCCGGCGAAGGCTTTTTCCAACAACTGCTGGTTACGCACGATGCCCAGAGACGAGCCGCTGAACGTGACCGGATCACCGCCGCCAGCCGTCGCGACACCGATGCGCAAGACATCGGCCTGGACTAAGGGTGCTGCCAGAACCGCCATCAGCACGGCGGCGATACGGCCTTTGCGAAACAGGGGCTTACTTTTGAATGAGGCCATATACACGTCTTCCTGGGTGCGATGAGGTTCGGTCTGTCAGGCCGCGAGGTGTTTTTTGTCAGCTTCGGTTTTCGGCGAGCGGGTGTCCGGGCTCGGCTTGAGCGCCTGGCTCCGGCGACCGTCCACGCCGACAGGCACATCGCCGTCAATGGTGGTGCGGCGTACGATGCGCTGGGCATCGCCGTAATCGTTGATCGCAATGTGCTGGGTGGCGCGGTTGTCCCAGATCACCACGTCACCTTCCTGCCAACGCCAGCGCACGGTGTTATCCACATGGGTAATACGGTCGTGGAACAGACGGATCAGTAGTTTTGAGTCGTTGTGGCTGACGCCCTGAATCTCTTTGACGAAGTGTCCCAACAGCAAACTTCTTTCACCCGACTCCGGGTGTACCCGAACTAAAGGATGTTCGGTTTCATACACGTGTGCGGTGAATTGTTCGCGATAACGTTTGAGCCCCGACTCATCGGTATTGCGCGGTGCTGCATAGTCATAAACATTGGTATGCAAAGCGCGCAAACTGTCGGCCAGTTGTTTTAGCGGCTCAGGCAAGTCGGCATACGCCGAGGCCGTATTGGCCCACACGGTATCGCCGCCATAAGGAGGAATAACCACCCCGCGCAAGATGGAAATCTTCGGGTAGTTGGCCACAAAGGTCACATCGGTATGCCAGGAGTTGGCCCGGGTTTCCTTGGCGTCCAGGTGCAGGATCGCGGTGCTCTGCTCGGCCGAACGTACCGTCGGATGAGGCACCTGGTCGCCAAAGCGCCGGGAGAAGGCTTCATGTTCGGCGTCATCCAGATGCTGATTACGAAAGAACAGGACCTTGTGTTTTAACAGTGCCTGGTTAATAAGTTCGAACGTTTCGGCACTGATATCCCCGCCCAGTTTTACGCCTTCAAGTTGTGCACCAATTCGACCCGCCACGGGTTTTACTTGAATAGTCATTGCCCCACTCCTGCCTCACGAGTTGTTGTGGACAGATCATAAAGGCATAAAAGCAGGGTCTACCAATCACTATTTAACATAAAGATATACGAGCAGCCTGATAGAACTAAGCCCTGACTTAGCTGAATAAATCGTTATCAATGTTCAGTTGTAAGCTCATAACTTTTAACCCGCGTGAACACGTTCACCGTCGAACGGTTCGATTGGTTAACGGGTGGCATGTGCCTTGCACCGTGGCAGTACGTTTTAATCGAAGGTGCAGCCCACATGAACGAACCCTGCGCAGGGCCCCTGGCCTGGGTCAACGGCAGCGATGCCCCGGAAAAATCAGCCATCAACCTCGGTTTTATGGCCCTGAGCGACTGCGCGTCAGTGGTGGTTGCGGCCACTCAAGGGTTCGCCCAACCCTTCGGCCTGACCCTTAACCTCAAGCGGCAGTCATCCTGGGCCAGCCTGCGGGACAATCTGGTCAGCGGCCAGCTCGATGCCGCCCATAGCCTCTACGGTCTGATTTATGCCGTGCACCTGGGGATTGGCGGCGTCGCCGCCACTGACATGGCGGTGTTGATGGGGCTGAATCAAAACGGCCAAAGCATCAACCTCTCCCACGGTTTGCAAGCCTGCGGCGTGACCTGTCCTGAGGCACTGGAACGGCATGTGCACCAAACTCGCTCAAAACTGACCTTTGCCCAGACATTCCCCACAGGCACCCACGCCATGTGGCTGTATTACTGGCTGGCCAGCCAGGGCATCCATCCGCTGCAGGATGTCGACAGCGTGGTGGTCCCGCCGCAACACATGGTGGCGCACCTGCACGCCGGGCGAATTGACGGTTTCTGCGTCGGCGAACCGTGGGCCGCGAGCGCGGTGAAACACAACATGGGCTTTACCTTGGCCACGTCCCAGGCGTTATGGCCAGACCACCCGGAAAAAGTCCTTGGCTGCACCCGCGCCTTCGTTGAGCAATACCCCAATACCGCCCGGGTGCTGGTGATGGCGATTCTGGAGGCCAGCCGCTTCATCGAGCAAAGCAGCGAAAACCGACGCAGCGCCGCGCAATTGCTCACGGCTCCCGAGTACCTGAATGCGCCGCTCGATTGCATCGAACCGCGCTTGCTCGGCAATTACACGGACGGCCTGGGTCATCAGTGGCAGGACCCGCATGCCCTGCGCTTTCATGGCGACGGCGAGGTCAATCTGCCATACGCGTCCGATGGCATGTGGTTCATGACCCAGTTCCGGCGCTGGGGCTTGCTGCGCGAAGACCCGGACTACCTCGGCGTTGCCCGGCAGGTCCAGCAACTGGCGCTCTACCGCGACGCCGCAAGCGCCGTCGGGGTCAACATCGGCACACACGACATGCGCAGCAGCCAGTTGATCGACGGCAAGGTCTGGGACGGCACTGACCCGGCCGCTTATGCCCGCAGTTTCGCGTTGCACGCCATGAGCGACAACGTGCCGCTCGTGGCCAGCCACTGACAGGAGCCTGCAAACATGTTGCGTATCCTGCTGATCAACGACACCGCCAGGAAAGTCGGGCGCCTCAAAGCCGCCCTGGTTGAAGCCGGCTTTGAGGTCATCGACGAATCCGGGCTGATCATCGACCTGCCCGCACGCGTCGAAACGGTGCGCCCGGACGTGATCCTGATCGATACCGAGTCACCGGGCCGTGATGTGATGGAGCAAGTGGTGCTGGTGTCACGCGACCAGCCGCGGCCCATCGTCATGTTCACCGACGAACATGATCCCGACGTGATGCGCCAGGCGATCAAGTCCGGGGTCAGCGCCTACATCGTCGAAGGGATTCATGCACAACGCCTGCAGCCGATCCTCGACGTGGCCATGGCGCGCTTTGAAAGCGACCAGGACCTGCGGGCACAACTGCACGCCCGCGACCTGCAACTGGCCGAGCGCAAGCGCATTGAACTGGCCAAAGGCATGTTGATGAAAATGAAGCGCTGTAACGAAGAAGAGGCTTACACCTTGATGCGACGCCAGGCCATGAGCCGCCAGCAAAAGCTGATTCAGGTCGCCGAACAGATCATCGCCATGAGCGAGTTGCTTGGTTGAGGCCGTAACCGCTGACCCGCAGAGCGCGGCTGCGTCCGATGGTACGAGGGCTGCGCTACTTGACTGGCAACCGCGTCTCTACAGCGTTTCCACGAACCTGGGTTATTCACCTGTTGGCACAGTTCTCGCTAAGTAACCGTCACCGGTAACCAACGGCGGTTGCCCCACCCACGACAAAGACGTCGCCCACCTCATTCGCACCTCGCGGATCAGGCTGCGGCGTTTTTTCGTTTTGGCCCCCTTGCCCGGGGCCGGTGGCGCGGCCGTCACGGCGCACCATCACAAGCTCATGACTCCTTCTCGAGATTTTTACAGCTGAGGTGCGCGATGAATTCAAGCTTCTGGAAATCCGGCCATACCCCGACGTTGTTCGCGGCCTTCCTCTATTTCGACCTGAGTTTTATGGTCTGGTATCTACTGGGCCCGCTGGGCGTACAGATCGCTGCCGATCTGCACCTGACGACTCAACAACGTGGGCTGGTGGTGGCCACGCCGATTCTGGCCGGGGCCATACTGCGTCTGGTCATGGGCCTGCTGGCTGATCGCCTGTCCCCGAAAACCGCCGGGCTGATCGGCCAGAGCATCGTCATCTGCGCGCTGTTCGTGGCCTGGAAGGTCGGGATTCACACCTACGAACACGCGTTGTTGCTGGGCCTGTTCCTGGGGATGGCCGGTGCGTCGTTTGCGGTGGCGTTGCCGCTGGCATCGCAATGGTATCCGCCGCAGCATCAAGGCAAAGCCATGGGCATCGCGGGGGCCGGCAACTCCGGTACGGTGTTCGCCGCCCTGCTGGCCCCGGTGCTGGCCGCGATGTATGGCTGGAGCAACGTGTTCGGCTTTGCCCTGATCCCGCTGATTCTGTGCATTGGCGTGTTCGCCTTTCTGGCGAAAAATGCACCCGAGCGGCCCAAAGCCAAATCCATGGGTGATTACTTCAAAGCCTTGGGCGACCGCGACAGTTGGTGGTTCATGTTCTTCTACAGCGTGACCTTCGGTGGCTTTATCGGCCTGGCCAGCGCCCTGCCCGGCTACTTCAACGACCAATACGGCTTGAGCCCGGTGACCGCCGGCTACTACACCGCCGCCTGTGTGTTTGGCGGCAGTCTGATGCGACCTTTGGGCGGAGCACTGGCCGATCGTTTCGGCGGAATCCGGACCTTGCTCGGCATGTACACCGTGGCCACCATCAGCATCGCAGCGGTCGGTTTCAACTTGCCCAGCTCTTACGCAGCACTGGCCCTGTTCGTCTGCACCATGCTCGGTTTGGGCGCAGGCAACGGCGCAGTGTTCCAACTGGTACCGCAGCGCTTTCGACGTGAAATCGGTGTCATGACCGGTTTGATCGGTATGGCCGGCGGTATCGGCGGCTTTGCCCTCGCGGCGGGCATGGGCGCGATCAAACAAAGCACGGGCAGCTATCAGTTGGCCTTGTGGCTGTTTGCCAGCCTCGGCGTCCTGGCGTGGTTTGGTCTGCACGGGGTCAAGCGCCGCTGGAGAACCACCTGGGGTTCGGCCGCCGTGACCGCCGCCCGGGTGTGAGCACGCAATGAGCCTGCAACTGAGCTTTGCCCAGGCCAGCGCTACGGGCCCTCGCGACGAGAATCAGGATGCGTTGCGCGGGGTCACGCCGGTCCCCGCGCTGGCAGCCAGCAAAGGGTATCTGTTCGCCATCGCCGATGGCGTGAGCCAATGCGCCGATGGTGGCTTGGCAGCGCGCTCGACCTTGCAGGCCCTGGCACTGGACTACTACGCCACGCCAGAAACCTGGAGTGTCGCGCAGGCCCTGGAGCGCTTGCTGCTCGCGCAGAATCGCTGGTTACAGGCCAACGGCGGCGGGCAACCGCTGCTGACCACGGTCAGTGCGCTGGTCCTGCGCGGCAGGCGCTTTACCCTCGCCCATGTCGGCGACTGCCGGGTCTATCGCTGGCAGGCCGATGCTTTGCAGCGGGTGAGCGAAGATCATGTCTGGGAACAACCGGGCATGCAGCATGTGCTCAAGCGGGCGCTGGGGCTCGACCAGCACGTGGTGCTGGACTTTCTCGACGGTGAGTTGCGCCAGGGCGAAACCTTTGTGCTGCTCAGCGATGGCGTATGGGCGGTGTTGGGCGATACGGCCATCGCGGCCATTGTGCGCGACCAGCCCGATCTTCAGAGCGCGGCACAGACGCTGGTCACCGCCGCGCACCTGGCCGGGAGCCAGGACAATGCCAGCGCGCTGCTGGTACGGGTCGACACCCTGGGCGAGACCAACATCGGCGATGCGCTGATCCAGCTGCAGCAATGGCCGCTGCCACCGACCCTTAAACCGGGGCAGTCCTTCGAAGGCTGGCAGGTTGAGCGCCTGCTGGGCCAAAGTCAGCAATCGCTGCTTTATCGGGTACACGATGGGCAACAACAGCCCTGGCTGCTGAAAACCCTGCCGGCCCACTTGCACGACCATCACCAGGCCGGGCAAGCGTTGCTCTCGGAGGAGTGGTTTCTCAAGCGCATGGCCGGGCGGCATTTTCCGGAGGTGCATGCCGCCAGTCAGCGCCAGCATTTGTACTACGTGATGCGTGAATACAGCGGCGCGACGCTGGAAGACCTGCACACCAAGGGCGGGCCGCTGCCGCTGGTGCAATGGCTGGACCTGGCCGAACGCCTGCTGCGGGCGGTGGGCCTGATGCATCGGCGGCAAATTCTGCACCGCGACATCAAGCCGCAAAACCTGCTGTTGGGTGACGACGGCGAGTTGCGCCTGCTGGATTTCGGCCTCGCCTGGTGCCCGGGGCTGTCTGAAGATCAGCCCTCGCTTCTGCCCGGTACCCCCAGTTTTATCGCCCCGGAAGCCTTTCGCGGCGAAAAGCCGACCCCTCAGCAAGACGTGTACGCCGTGGGGGTAACCTTGTATTTCCTGCTGACCGGGCATTATCCCTACGGTGAAATCGAAGCCTTCCAGCGTCCCCGCTTTGGCGTGCCGGTCAGCGCCAGTCGCTATCGACCCGACCTGCCGGAGTGGATTGCCCATGGCCTGGAGCGCGGCGTTGCAGCAGACCCGGCCCAGCGCTTTGAAACCGCCGAAGAATGGCTGCTGCAACTGGAACAGGGAGAACGCCAGAGCCTGAACATACGCCCCAGGCCCTTGCTGGAGCGCGAGCCGCTGAAGGTCTGGCGCACGGTGGCGCTGGTTTCGTTGCTGATCAACCTGACGCTGCTGTATTGGCTGCTTCACGCATGAAAAAGCGCTCACTCATCCCAGGCCGCTGCGCCGCCCCAATAACGGGCGCTGCGCGTTTAATCAGTGCACTGCATCTCACCTCAAAAAGTCCCTCCTTCCTGTAAACACGGGCTTCTGCCAACTTGGCACAACCACTGCATTAGCTGATTCATCAATCATAAAACCCGGCCCTCAACGACGAAGGCCGGTTTTCCCGAGAGAACGGGACAAGGACAAAGGTGTCCTCGCCAGGTAACTGGCGGGATGCCTTTTTTTGTTTGCGCATATTTGTCGAGCAAGGCCTGAATGCTCTGATGAGGCAGGCCCGAGCCCCGGAGGACCTGATGAAAAAACTAAAACTGGTGATGATCGGTAACGGCATGGCCGGGGTTCGGACCCTGGAAGAATTGCTCAAGCTGAGCAACGAGCTGTACGACATCACGGTCTTCGGTGCCGAACCTCACGCCAACTACAACCGCATCCTGCTCTCGCCTGTTCTGGCCGGTGAACACACCTTTGAAGAGATCGTGCTCAACGATCTGGAGTGGTACCGGGAAAACAACATCACGCTGCTGCTAAACCGCAAGGTGGTGCACATCGACCGGGTGAAGCGCCGGGTGATTGCCGAGGACGGCACGGAGGCCGAATACGATCGCCTGCTGATTGCCACCGGTTCGACCCCGTTCATGTTGCCGATCCCGGGCAACACGCTGGAGGGCGTGATCGGCTATCGCGACATTGCCGACACCCAGGCCATGATCGACATCGCCAGGACCCATCAGCATGCCGTGGTCATCGGTGGCGGGCTGCTCGGTCTGGAAGCCGCCAACGGCCTGATGCTGCGCGGTATGCACGTGACCGTGGTGCACAATGGTGAGTGGCTGCTGGAGCGGCAACTGGACAACACCAGTGGCCAGTTGCTGCAAACTGCACTCGAGGCCCGCGGTTTGCATTTTCGCCTGAGCGAACAAACCCAGGCCCTGCATGACGCCGGCAATGGCCGGGTCGGCTCAGTGCAATTCAAGAACGGCGACATCATCCCCGCCGACCTGGTTGTCATGGCGGCCGGCATCCGCCCCAACACCGAACTGGCGGAACGCTCCGGCCTGCCTTGCAGCCGCGGGATTCTGGTCAACGACACCCTGCAAACCTATGACCCGCGCATCTACGCCATCGGTGAATGCGCCAGCCACCGCGGCATCGCCTACGGCCTGGTTGCCCCGCTGTTCGAGCAAGCCAAAGTCTGCGCCAACCACCTCGCACAACTGGGCTTCGCGCGCTATCAAGGCTCAGTGACCTCGACCAAATTGAAAGTCACCGGCATCGACCTGTTCTCCGCCGGTGACTTTATGGGGGGCGAAGGCACCGAAACCATCACCCTTTCGGACCCGATTGGCGGGATCTACAAAAAGCTGGTGATCAAAGACGACGTTCTGGTCGGCGCCTGCCTGTATGGCGACACGGTCGACGGCGGTTGGTACTTCCGCCAGATCCGTGAGCACCACACCATTGGTGAAATCCGCGATCACCTGATGTTTGGTGAAAACATCATGGATGACGCGGGCCCTCAAGGTCCGAGTGAAGTCGAAGCCATCCCTGTGAACCAGCCGGGCCGAGTGCTGCTGGCTCTGCGGGATGCAAGCTGATGAACCGCCAGATCACGGCTTCCACCTGTTGCTATTGCGGGGTCGGCTGCGGCGTGCTGATCGAGCATGACGGCGAGCGCATTCTCGGCGTTAAAGGCGATCCGTCGCATCCGGCCAACTTCGGCAAACTCTGCAGCAAGGGCTCCACGCTGCACCTGACCGGCGACCTGCATGCCCGTGCGCTGTATCCACAACTGCGCCTGAGCAAAAACCTGGCGCGTGGCCGAACAGACTGGGACAGCGCCCTTGATCACGCCGCCAGCGTATTTGCCCGGACCATCGCCGAGCACGGGCCCGATAGCGTGGCGTTCTATATTTCCGGGCAATTGCTGACCGAGGACTACTACGCCTTCAACAAGTTGGCCCGGGCCGTGATTGGCACCAATAACATCGACAGCAATTCGCGGCTGTGCATGTCTTCGGCCGTGGTCGGCTATAAGCGCAGCCTGGGAGCCGATGCGCCACCATGCAGCTATGAGGATCTGGAACTGAGCGATTGCGTGATGATCGTCGGCAGCAACATGGCCTACGCTCACCCCGTTCTGTTTCGTCGACTGGAAGAAGCCAAAGCCCGTCGTCCTCACATGAAAATCATCGTGATCGACCCGCGCCGTACCGATACTTGCGATTTGGCTGATCTGCACCTGGCGATTCTTCCCGGCACAGATGTGGCCTTGTTTCACGGGATTTTGCACCTGCTGCTAAAGGAAGACTGGATTGACCGGGACTTTATCCAGGCCCACACCCAGGGCTTGCCCGAACTGAAACAACGGGTGCGCGATTACACCCCGTCGAGGGTGTCGCAACTGTGCGGCATCAGCGTCGAGCAATTGCAGCAGTGCGCCAAGTGGATCGGCACCTCGTCCGGTTTTCTTTCGCTGTGGTGCATGGGGCTGAACCAGTCCACCGCCGGCAGTGCGAAAAACAGCGCGCTGATCAATCTGCACCTGGCCACCGGGCAGATCGGCCGTCCAGGCGCCGGACCGTTCTCGCTCACCGGCCAGCCCAACGCCATGGGTGGGCGGGAAACCGGCAGCCTTTCCAATTTGTTGCCCGGCCACCGCGAGGCGGGCAATGCCGAGCATCGAGCAGAGGTCGCGGCCTACTGGGGCGTTGAGCAACTCCCGGACAATACCGGCCTCACCGCCATCGAGCTGTTTGAGCAGATGGCCAGCGGCAAGGTCAAGGCGGTATGGATTGCCTGTACCAATCCGGCGCAATCCTTGCCCGATCAGGTCGCCGTGCGCGCTGCACTGCAGGCCTGCCCGTTCGTGGTGTTGCAAGAGGCCTTTCACACCACCGAAACCGCCGCCTTCGCCGACCTGCTGTTGCCCGCCGCCAGCTGGGGCGAAAAAGACGGCACGGTGACCAATTCAGAGCGGCGTATTTCACACGTCCGCAAGGCCATTGCCGCACCGGGTGAAGCGCGTTCCGACTGGGCGATCACGGTTGATTTCGCACAACGCCTGGAAAAATACCTGCGCCCAGGCCACAGCAGCCTGTTTGCGTTTGAAACCGCCGCCCAAGTGTTCGATGAATACAAACACCTGACCCTCGGCCGTGATCTGGACTTGTCCGGCATCAGTCATGCCCTGCTAGATCGCATTGGTCCGCAACAATGGCCCTTCCCGGCCGGAGCCCGCGAAGGCACGGCGCGCCTGTACCTGGACGGCGTATTCCCTACGGCCAGCGGCCGGGCCAACTTCGTTGCCGACCCTTACCGCGCCGCCAAAGAACAACGCGATGCACACTTTCCGCTGACCCTGATCACTGGCCGCCTGCGCGACCAATGGCACGGCATGAGCCGCACCGGCACCGCCGCCCAACTGTTCGGCCATGTCAGCGAAGCCGTGCTGACCTTGCATCCGGATGAACTGCGCCGCCACCGCTTGCGGTCGGGTGACTTGATCCGCCTCAAAAGTCGGCGTGGCGCCATCATCCTTCCAGTCAGCAGCGACGACAGTGTGCGGCCGGGACAGGCATTCTTGCCCATGCACTGGGGCGACCGTTTTCTCAAGGGGGGCGTGAACAGCCTGACCTTGCCGGCCTTCGACCCGCTATCGAAACAACCCGAACTCAAACACAGCGGTGTCAGCCTGGAGCCGGTGTGTTTGCCCTGGCATTTGTTCGCGCTAATCGAAGGCAATGCTCAACAGAACTTCGAGACGTTGCGACCTCTGTGTGAAGGTTTTTCTTACGTCAGCCTCAGCCTTACCGGTCGTGACCGCCCCGCGCTGCTGATCCGCGCAGCCCATGTCAGCCCTCCGGATGCGCAACTCTTGCGTGATATTGACCAATGCCTGGGACTTAACCACGGGCCAGTGCTGGCCTATGACGATCCACAGCGTTCAATTGGCAAACGGGTGCGTCTCGAAGACGGCCGCATCACTGCGATTCGACTTGCCGGCGAAACCCTGGCCCGGCACTGGCTGCACAACCTGTGGCTGGAAGGGCGTGTCGATGAGCAATTGCGCCGCTGGCTATTGGCGCCACTGAGCGCGCCACCGGGCAACGGCAAGCCCCTGACCGGCGGCAACAACATCCTGTGCAACTGCAAGAACGTCAGCCTGGGCGCCGTGTGTGCCGCAATCGGCCAGGGGATGGACTTGCAGGCGTTAAAACACACCTTGGGCTGCGGGACGCAATGCGGCTCCTGCGTTCCGGAAATCAAACGCTTGCTGGCTGCCAACCCGCAGCCAGTCGCCGTCATCGCGTGAGGAAAACACAATGAGTGCAAAAGTCTGGCTGGTGGGCGCAGGCCCTGGTGATCCGGAACTGTTGACCCTCAAGGCTGTGCGGGCCCTGAAGGAAGCGCACGTGGTGATGATTGACGACCTGGTCAATGCCGCCGTGCTGGAGCATTGCCCCGATGCGCGAATCATTCGGGTCGGCAAGCGCGGTGGATGTCGCTCAACGCCCCAGGCATTCATTCATCGCCTGATGCTGCGTTACGCCCGGCATGGCAAATGCGTAGTGCGGCTCAAGGGCGGCGATCCGTGCATTTTCGGCCGTGGCGGTGAAGAGGCGCAGTGGCTGCGCGAGCGCGGTGTTGCCGTAGAGCTGGTCAACGGCATTACCGCCGGGCTGGCAGGCGCGACCCAATGCGATATCCCCCTGACCCTGCGCGGCGTTGCCCGAGGCGTGACACTGGTGACGGCACACACTCAGGATGACAGCCACGTGAACTGGCAAGCGCTGGCACAGAGCGGCACTACGCTGGTGGTGTACATGGGGGTGGCCAAACTGAATGAGATTCGCGAGCAGTTGATGGCGGGCGGTATGCCGAGCGATATGCCGGTTGCCATGATCGAAAATGCCTCACTGCCCCACCAGCGGGAATGCCGCAGCCATCTGGCCGCGATGGACAGCGATGCCGAGGTTTTCCAGTTGAAAAGCCCGGCCATTCTGGTGATCGGCCGCGTGGTGGCCGCTGCGGCTGCGTCTCATGAAAGCCAAGGCAGCGGCTACAGAATCCCCCAAAACCTGTAGCAGCGGTCGAGCGAAGCGAGGCCGCGTCCGGTCTTGCTCTCCACCCCCCCCTTTCGGCAGGCCGTACGCAGGGATAGGTACACCAGGCTTTACGACGGCTACGCCGCCGGACGCGGCCTCGCTCTTGATCCACCCGCCCCTTTCGCGAGGCGGAGTGGAGGTACGAAGGCTGCGGTACTTGACCGGCAACCGTGTATCTACAAGGGTCAGGTGATCGGCGCAGGGTTGAACAGGGTAATGTCGTTGTGCAATTTGTGCTGCTCAGCCCACGTGTGCTTTTTGCCGCTGGCGACGTCCAGGTAGTAGTGGAACAGCTCCCAGCCGAGGTCTTCGATTGAGGCTCGCCCGGTAGCGATTCGCCCGGCATCGATGTCGATCAGGTCCGGCCAGCGCTGAGCCAGCTCGGTGCGGGTCGAAACCTTGACCACCGGGGCCATCGCCAGGCCGTAAGGCGTGCCCCGCCCCGTGGTGAACACGTGCAGGTTCATTCCGGCCGCCAATTGCAACGTGCCGCAGACAAAGTCGCTGGCCGGTGTCGCGCAAAAAATCAGCCCTTTGCGCGTGAAGCGTTCGCCTGGACCCAGTACGCCATTGATCGCGCTGCTGCCGGATTTGACGATCGACCCCAAGGATTTTTCGACAATGTTCGACAGGCCGCCTTTCTTGTTGCCCGGCGTAGTATTGGCGCTGCGGTCCGCTTCGCCCTTGGCCAGGTAACGATCGTACCAGTCCATTTCCCGTACCAGTTCTTTGGCGACTGCCTCGGTTTCGGCACGGGACGTCAGCAGGTAAATTGCATCGCGCACTTCGGTGACTTCAGAAAACATCACTGTAGCCCCCGCCCGCAACAGCAGGTCCGAGGCATACCCCAGCGCCGGGTTGGCGGTTATCCCGGAAAACGCATCGCTGCCACCGCACTGCATGCCCAGAATCAGTTCCGACGCCGGTACGGTTTCTCGCCGGCGCTGATCAAGCTTCTTCAGACGCACTTCTGCCAAGGCCATGATCTGCTCGATCATCTCGGTGAAACCCTGGCTGGAATCCTGCAGGCGGTACAACCACGGCTCGCTCAAATCCACTGAGCTGTCGTTCTCGTGCATCACCTGCCCGGCCTGCAATTTCTCACAGCCCAGCCCGATGACCAGGGCTTCCCCCCCCAAGTTCGGGTTACGGGCCAGATTGCGCACCGTGCGAATCGGGATGTAGGCGTCGGTGGCGGTGATCGCCACGCCGCAGCCATAACTGTGGGTCAACGCCACCACATCATCGACATGTGGGTAGTGAGGCAGCAGTTCATCCTTGATGCGCTTGACCGCATGGTCCAGCACCCCGGTCACACACTGCACGGTGGTGGTGATACCCAGGATGTTGCGTGTACCGACCGTACCGTCGGCATTGCGATACCCCTCGAAGGTGTAGCCCTCCAGCGGCTCCGGCGGCTCCGGCACATCGGTGGACAACGGCAGGCTGTCCAGCGGCGGCGCGGTCGGCATGCGCAGTTGGTCTTCGTTGACCCAACTGCCACGCGGAATCGCCTGCAAGGCATAACCGATGGTCTGCCCGTAGCGAATCACCTGGCCGCCTTCGGCAATGTCGACCAGCGTGACTTTATGGCTCTGCGGTACAAAATCCACAGTGACCAGACCGCCTGCCAACTCGGTCCCGGCCGGCACGCCCTGGTCATTGACCACTACCGCAACGTTGTCCAGCGGGTGCAAACGAATCGAGCGCGGCGAATCGGAATGTTCAATCAAAGTCATGGCGCCGCTCCTCAGGTATGGGCAGGTGAAAGTTCGGTAACAGACGGACCGCTGGCGGGCGGTTCTTTGAGCACCACGCGTTTGATCGGACCGACGATCACCAGATAACTGAACACCGCCACCAGCGCGTTGCATCCCACAAACACCAGCGCCCATTTGAACGAACCGGTGGAGCTGATGATGTAGCCGATGACAATCGGGGTGGTGATCGAAGCGATGTTGCCAAACATGTTGAACAGGCCACCACTCAGACCGGCGATTTGTTTCGGGGAGGTGTCAGACACCACCGCCCAGCCCAACGCACCCACACCTTTACCGAAGAATGCCAGGGCCATAAAGCCGACCACCATCCACTCGATGTCCACGTAGTTGCAGGCCACGATACTGCTGGAAACCAGCAGGCCGGCGATGATCGGTGCCTTGCGGGCGAAGGTCAGCGAGTGGCCCTTGCGCAACAGATAGTCGGAAATCACGCCCCCCAGCACCCCTCCGATAAACCCGCAGATGGCGGGCAGTGAGGCAATGAAACCGGCCTTGAGGATGGTCATGCCACGCTCCTGCACCAGGTACACCGGGAACCAGGTCAGGAAGAAGTAAGTAATGCCGTTGATGCAGTACTGCCCCAGGTACACGCCCAGCATCATGCGGTTGGTGAGCAGTTGACGGATATAGTCCCATTTCGGGCCGTCGCTTTTTTTACCCTGGCCTTTGTCCTGGTCCATGTCGACCATGCCGCCGTTGTCAGCAATGTGCTTGAACTCGGCCTCGTTGATCATCGGATGCTGGCGCGGGCTGTAGATAACTTTCAGCCAGATCAGCGAGAACACAATGCCGATCATGCCCATGACGATGAACACGTGCTGCCAGCCAAAGCTGTAGACGATCCAGCCCATCAATGGGGCAAACAGTACCGTGGCGAAATATTGCGCCGAGTTGAAGATCGCAGACGCCGTACCGCGCTCCGCCGTCGGAAACCACGCCGCCACAATGCGCGCGTTACCAGGGAAGGATGGCGCTTCGGCCAGGCCGACCAAAAAGCGCAGCATGAACAGCGCAACCACCGCCGTCGACATACCGAACTCACCGACATAACCCTGCAGCACGGTGAACAGTGACCAGGTGAAGATACTCAGGGCGTAGACTTTTTTCGAACCGAAACGGTCGAGCAGCCAGCCGCCGGGAATTTGTCCGGCCACGTAGGCCCAGCCAAAGGCAGAGAAGATATAACCGAGGGTAACGGCGTCGATGCCGAGGTCTTTTTGCAGGCTGGAGCCTGCGATCGCGATGGTGGCACGGTCGGCATAGTTGATCGTGGTCACCAGAAAAAGCATGAGCAAAATCAAATAGCGGACGTGCGTTGGCTTGGTCGCTTGCATGTGAACAACTCCCACTGATTATTTTTATGCGCGGGTGAAACTGTCGTGCTCCCTGCAGGCACAAGCGTGCTCGTGCCTGCAGGGTGTTGCGTTATGAGCCGACGTAGGCCGTTTTGACGACCGTGTAGAACTCTTGCGCGTAGCGACCTTGCTCGCGGGATCCATAAGAGGACCCTTTACGCCCACCAAATGGCACGTGGTAATCCACGCCCGCCGTTGGCAGGTTGACCATGACCATCCCGGCCTGGGAGTGACGCTTGAAGTGGTTGGCATATTTCAACGATGTGGTGGCAATACCCGCAGACAGGCCGAACTCGGTGTCATTGGCCATTGCCAGTGCCGCATCGTAATCTGCCACGCGTACGATATTGGCCACCGGGCCGAAAATTTCTTCCCGGCTGATGCGCATCGATGCTTCGCTGTCGGCAAACAGGGTGGGCGCCAGGAAGTAACCCTCGGTGTCGCACGTCACCACGGCACCGCCACTGACCAGGCGAGCGCCTTCGGATTGCCCGATGTCGATGTAGCTCAAATCCTGCTCAAGCTGAGCGCGGGACACCACAGGCCCGATATCAGTACCGGCGCTCAAGGCGTGACCGACCTTGATCGACTGCATGCGCTCGGCCATGGCCGCGACGAACCGGTCATGAATACCGGCGGTGACGATAAAGCGGCTGGAGGCCGTGCAACGCTGTCCCGTGGAGTAGAACGCACTCTGCACCGACAACTCGACCGCTTGTTTGAGGTCGGCATCATCGAGAATGACCTGCGGGTTTTTACCGCCCATTTCCAGCTGGACTTTGGCCTGGCGGGAAACACAACTGACGGCAATCTGGCGACCCACGCCCACCGAGCCGGTGAAGCTGATGCCGTCGATTTTCGGGCTCTGCACCAATGCATCGCCCACCACACGGCCGCTGCCCATCACCAGGTTGAAAACACCGGCCGGGAAGCCAGCACGGGAAATGATTTCAGCCAGTGCCCAGGCGCAACCCGGCACCAGATCGGCCGGCTTGAGCACCACGCAGTTACCGTAGGCCAGCGCCGGGGCGATCTTCCACGCCGGGATGGCAATCGGGAAATTCCACGGTGTGATCAAACCGACAACACCCAGTGCTTCCCGGGTGACTTCAACATGAACGCCCGGACGTACAGACGGCAGGTAGTCACCGGACAGGCGCAAGCATTCACCGGCAAAAAACTTGAAGATGTTGCCGGCACGGGTCACCTCGCCGATGGCCTCAGGCAAGGTCTTGCCCTCTTCCCGGGCCAGCAGCGTGCCGAGTTCGTCACGACGGGCAAGGATCTCGCTGCCGACTTTATCCAGCGCATCGTGTCGCGCCTGAATGCCCGAGGTCGACCAGGCCGGAAACGCATCACGGGCCGCATCGATTGCGGCGTGAACCTGAGCCAGGTCGGCCTTGGCATATTCGCCGATCACATCCGACAGATCGGACGGATTGATGTTGGCCGAATAATCGGCACCGGCGATCCATTGGCCGCCAATGTAGTTATCAAATCGTTGGGTAGCAGACACGGTAGGCTTCCTTAAACGCAAAAAGCCGCTGATTTCTCAGCGGCCTTGGGCAATTGTTTACTGTGGACCTTGCTTGTCGATCAAGGCCGCCAGTGCTTCGTATTCTTCTGGCAACAGGTCGGTCAGCGGGGTGCGCACAGGGCCTGCGCTGTAACCGGAAATGGTGGCACCCGCCTTGACGATGCTCACGGCATAACCTGCCTTGCGGTTACGGATGTCCAGATACGGCAGGAAGAAGTCGTCGATGATCTTGCCTACGGTGGCGTGATCTTCACGGGCTACGGCGTGGTAGAAATCCATCGCGGTTTTCGGGATGAAGTTAAACACCGCCGAAGAGTAAACCGGAACACCCAGCGCCTTGTAAGCGGCCGCATAGACTTCTGCGGTCGGCAGGCCGCCGAGGTAGCTCAAACGATCGCCAAGGCGGCGGCGGATCGAAACCATCAGTTCGATATCCCCCAGGCCGTCCTTGTAACCGATCAGGTTCGGGCAGCGCTCAGCCAGACGTTCCAGCAGCGGCGCGGTCAAACGGCAGACGTTGCGGTTGTAGATAATCACGCCGATCTTGACCGAGTTGCACACGGCTTCAACGTGAGCGGCTACGCCGTCCTGGCTGGCTTCAGTCAGGTAATGCGGCAGCAGCAACAGACCCTTGGCACCCAGACGCTCGGCTTCTTGAGCGTATTCGATCGCCTGACGGGTCGAACCGCCTACACCGGCAAGAATCGGCACGCTGTTGGCGCAGGTATCGACAGCGGTTTTGATCACTTGCGAATATTCGCTGGCTGCCAGGGAGAAGAACTCGCCGGTGCCGCCTGCTGCGAACAAGGCCGAGGCGCCATACGGAGCCAGCCATTCCAGGCGCTTGATGTAACCCTCACGGTGAAAATCACCTTGGGCATTAAAATCGGTCACCGGAAAGGAAAGCAGGCCGGAAGAGAGGATGGACTTCAGTTCTTGTGGATTCATTATTCGAACACCCTGGGAGCTTGTAGTGATGAAAAAAACGGCAGCGGTTGGCTGTGTCGTACGTCATCGTACAACTTAAAAAAGTATCGTCAATCCCATTTCTTCAAATCGCGGGCAAAAGCGGGCTTTACCTGATCACTAAAAGTCAGATAAAGCCTTGGCTACAGGGGTTTCAGGAAGTATCGCGGACTAGAAAATATTTTTAATGACAGTGATACGTTGTCGGAGAACAGGCGAGATCAAGTCTCGCCAGAGGGATATTCAACCGCGTTGCGCTTGTGCCTCTTCATGGGCATGGCGCAGGCGCTCACGGCTGTTGGTCAGGTGCAGGCGCATGGCCGCGCGTGCAGCGTCGGCATCCTGACGGGCAATGGCTTCGTAGATTTCTTCATGTTCGCGGTTCAGGCGCGTCATGTAGTGCTGTTGGTCATCGTGGGCCAGGCGCGCCGAATTGAGCCGGGTACGCGGAATGATGCTGGTGCCCAGGTGGGTCATGATGTCCGTGAAGTAGCGGTTACCGGTCGACAGCGCGATCTGCAGGTGAAACTGAAAATCCGAGGCCACCGCATCGCCCTCACGGGCAGTACTGTCGTTCAAGGCATCCAGCGCCGCCCGCATGCCCGCCAGTTGTTCGGCGCTGCGCCGTTGCGCGGCCAGCCCGGCCGACTCGACTTCAAGGCTGATGCGCAGCTCCAGAATCGCCAGCACATCGCGCAACGTCACCACGGTGGCCGGGTCGATGCGAAAGCCACTGGGGCTTGGCGTGTCCAGCACGAAAGTACCGATGCCGTGCCGGGTCTCGACCTGCCCTGCCGCCTGCAGCCGGGAAATCGCTTCACGCACCACCGTGCGGCTGACGCCATGGGCCGCCATGATCGCAGACTCGGTGGGCAATTTATCGCCTCGCTTGAGCAAGCCATCGCGGATCTGCTCGGACAGTACCGTCACCAACTCTTGCGCAAGGCTGCGGCGTTTGCGAGGAAGGCGCGGGACGTCGATCTGGTTTTCCATGGTGAACATTTATCTCGGATTCAAGGGATTACGGGGTGGCACAGGCCTGTATCATAGCTTAAGGCGGTTGTACGATCACATGCAGCGCAGTCAACGAGGCTCACCCCGGCACACCTCGGCGAACACCTCAGTGATGGGTTTGCGCGGGAAGCGTTTGCTCAGGGCGTTGACCCTGGCGCTCAGACGCACCAGGTCGCGGCCAGGCGTGGCCCATTGCTCGGGTGGAAGGGGTTCGGACCATTCGCGCATGGCGTCAGGCAACTCTCGACGTCCGACTTTGGCGATGCGCTTTATCTCCCATTCCACCAACCGGTTCGGCAGTGTCCACAGGGTCATCACGTGGTAGAAGTACCAGAAAAACCCGTACACCCAGCCTACTTCTTTGTCCCGTATCTGCTGGTGCAGACGGGCGCGGGCATTGCGGAACGTGTGCAGGCCTTCGTGGGGTGGATCGTCAGGCCCTGACAACTCCAGCGGGTCCTGAACAGCCTTGAGCTCATCGAGTTCGTATTCCATGTACCCGCGAATCGCCTCCCAATGGGCGATCGCCAACTGCAGCCCCCCGCACTGGAACTCCAGCCGCACCCACTCCCCTTCGTGCTCGAAGCCCATGCCCATTTCATACTCGCGCACCACCCCGTACTGGCTCGCTGCCTGCTCCTGCACCACCCAGGCTGACAACGACTCCCACGGCACAAACAGCGGCTCCGCCTCCTCCTCGAGCATAAAACACACCTCCCGTCGCTGACGGTTGAAGCGCGTGGGAATGACCCGGATAAACAGCAGGTGATGGTAGAGCCAGATGGCGAAGCACATGGTTGAACCGGCTAGCCATGTATTAAAAGCGATCCACCGGCCTGCCAAAAATGCACCGGTCATTCCCTCCCATATCTTCTCTATGCCACTCCCCATAAGTGCGAAACCTAAGCCAAGCAATAACGGCGCACCGACGCCAATTAAGCAAGCGCACATAAACGGAATACCAAGGTTAGCCTGATAAGAAAACACATTCGGCATCCCGCCCCCAAAGTCCAGGTAGATATCGTTGTAGTCGCTGATATACGGGCAATAGGGCTGCGCCCCGGTGGGCAGCGGCAAGGGCGCCAGGTAGGTTTTCTGCCCGGCAGGGAAATACTCGATATCACCGGCACGTTTGGCAGGTGTCGGAGAGGGCTTTACAACGTCAGGCTGCGTCATGCCCGGCTCTCGTTGGGCTCACCCCGACACACCTCGGCGAACACCTCAGTGATGGGTTTGCGCGGGAAGCGTTTGCTCAGGGCGTTGACCTTGGCGCTCAGGCGCACCAGGTCGCGGCCAGGCGTGGCCCATTGTTCGGGCGGAAGGGGTTCGGACCATTCGCGCATGGCGTCAGGCAATTCTCGACGTCCGACTTTGGCGATGCGCTTTATCTCCCACTCCACCAGCCGGTTCGGCAATGTCCACAGGGTCATCACGTGGTAGAAGTACCAGAAAAACCCGTACACCCAACCTGCTTCTTTGTCCCGTATCTGCTGGTGCAGACGGGCGCGGGCATTGCGGAACGTGTGCAGGCCTTCGTGGGGTGGATCGTCAGGCCCTGACAACTCCAGCGGGTCCTGAACAGCCTTGAGCTCATCGAGTTCGTATTCCATGTACCCGCGAATCGCCTCCCAATGGGCGATCGCCAACTGCAGCCCCCCGCACTGGAACTCCAGCCGCACCCACTCCCCTTCGTGCTCGAAGCCCATGCCCATTTCATACTCGCGCACCACTCCGTACTGGCTCGCTGCCTGCTCCTGCACCACCCAGGCTGACAACGACTCCCACGGCACAAACAACGGCTCCGCCTCCTCCTCGAGCATAAAACACACCTCCCGTCGTTGACGGTTGAAGCGCGTGGGAATGACCCGGATAAACAGCAGGTGATGGTAAAGCCAGATGGCAAAGAATATGGTTGATGCCGCTAGCCATGCCTTAAAACCGTATGGCCAGGCAGCCCAGAAATAATCCCGCGCAAACAACCAGCTTTCTACAGCACTTTCTCCCTGAAACACCCCCCAAAACCAGAACAATATTGAAAATCCCAAAGTCATAAGGCAGGTGCCTGCAAGAGGCCCCCCCAAATTAACCTGATAAGAAAACACATTCGGTATCCCGCCCCCAAAGTCCAGGTAGATATCGTTGTAGTCGCTGATATACGGACAATAGGGCTGCGCCCCGGTGGGCAGCGGCAAGGGCGCCAGGTAAGTTTTCTGCCCGGCAGGGAAATACTCGATATCACCGGCACGTTTGGCAGGTGTCGGAGAGGGCTTTACAACGTCAGGCTGCGTCATGCCCGGCCCTCGTTGGGCTCACCCCGACACACCTCGGCGAACACCTCAGTGATGGGTTTGCGCGGGAAGCGTTTGCTCAGGGCGTTGACCTTGGCGCTCAGGCGCACCAGGTCGCGGCCAGGCGTGGCCCATTGTTCGGGCGGAAGGGGTTCGGACCATTCGCGCATGGCGTCAGGCAACTCTCGACGTCCGACTTTGGCGATGCGCTTTATCTCCCACTCCACCAGCCGGTTCGGCAGTGTCCACAGGGTCATCACGTGGTAGAAGTACCAGAAAAACCCGTACACCCAACCTGCTTCTTTGTCCCGTATCTGCTGGTGCAGACGGGCGCGGGCATTGCGGAACGTGTGCAGGCCTTCGTGGGGTGGATCGTCAGGCCCTGACAACTCCAGCGGGTCCTGAACAGCCTTGAGCTCATCGAGTTCGTACTCCATGTACCCACGAACCGCCTCCCAATGGGCGATCGCCAACTGCAGCCCCCCGCACTGGAACTCCAGCCGCACCCACTCCCCTTCGTGCTCGAAGCCCATGCCCATTTCATACTCACGTACCACCCCGTACTGGCTCGCTGCCTGCTCCTGCACCACCCAGGCTGACAACGACTCCCACGGCACAAACAACGGCTCCGCCTCCTCCTCGAGCATAAAACACACCTCCCGTCGCTGACGGTTGAAGCGCGTGGGAATGACCCGGATAAACAGCAGGTGATGGTAAAGCCAGATGGCAAAGAATATGGTTGATGCCGCTAGCCAGCCATAGATAGCTGGTCTCCAGGCAGCAAAAAACATCCCTTTGATCGAGTTCAGAATAACCTCGCCACTTAATCCTAAAGCCACGCCTATACCTCCCCCTATCAGAGGAAGCCCAAAAGCAACCAGACAGGCGTACGCAAACGGCCCCCCCAAATTAACCTGATAAGAAAACACATTCGGCATCCCTCCCCCAAAGTCCAGGTAGATATCGTTGTGGTCGCTGATATACGGGCAATAGGGCTGCGCCCCGGTGGGCAGCGGCATGGGCGCCAGGTAGGTTTTCTGCCCGGCAGGGAAATACTCGATATCACCGGCACGTTTGGCAGGTGTCGGGGCTGGCTTGATCCCACTGCTCATTGAAGAGTCGTTCACTGAGGAGCCGCTCATTGCACGACCTCCTCCAGTTCCAGGATATGCACCGCCAGCAACGGCAGGCCGGGGCTGGGCTGGCTCGGCTCGGTAGCGGGAAAGCGCCCGGTTTCCCGGGGGTTGAAGCGAATGCAATAGGTTTGCACCAGCACCTCGCCGTCCTCATCCAGGGTCTGCAGTACCAACTCAAGCACGATCTCCTCGGACATTAACCCCGAGGTTCGCTCAGGGTTACGCGGTAATCGCAACG
The DNA here is from genome assembly GCF_900475285.1 of Pseudomonas taetrolens. Taxonomy (NCBI): domain Bacteria; kingdom Pseudomonadati; phylum Pseudomonadota; class Gammaproteobacteria; order Pseudomonadales; family Pseudomonadaceae; genus Pseudomonas; species Pseudomonas taetrolens. Next base: position 4,144,631 of record NZ_LS483370.1, read on the forward strand.
TCAATGCCAGCGGGCTGCCCTGGCCTTCGCGCTCTTGCTGGCTCACCACCCGACTCAAACCGGCCTCCACCTCGGCACTGATGTCTTCACGCCGTACCAGAGGCAAGCCGCGGCTGCCCTCGCGAAGGGTGGTGGTGCGTTGCGCACCAATCAGCAAGCCACGCCAGGCTGTACCCTGCAGCGTGACTTGAAAATCCGCGCGACTGAGCCCCGGGAAGACCAGAAAAACCTCACCCGACTGGCTGGTGAGCAGCAGGTTGCGCCAGAACGGTTCCTCTTCTGCGCCCTTGATCTGGACAAAGGGCGCCTGCAACAGAGCCTGCAGGTAGAGCTGAAACAACTCGAAGCTCACCGCCTTGCGCTTGTCGGCCTCCCGGCCCCACGGGGTGCATTGCAGCCATTTATCCCGGGCGCTGAGGTTGTAGCGGTTGTACAGCCAGGTGCCGGCCAGCTCAAGAATCGTAAACAGGCCGCCAGCCGGGCTGAAACGAAAAAACACACGACTAAGCCGCAGTCCGGCCGCTCGCCATGCAGCCCGCCGGGCTTCTCCTTTGGCAGCCTTCAATACGAGATACCCGGCATAACCTGTATGACCCAGACCGTAAGCGTTGATCAGCATCAGGCCTCCCGCTGCGACCATTGTCACGATGGCACTGTGCTGGGCCGCTCGATTGCCGCTGCGCACCGCTTGCACCCAATTGGAGCGATAAGCATCAAGACTGATAACAGCAGAGGCAAATCCCAAAAAGTAGGTACCAACTCCCAAACCAACGTGCAGTTTCCCCATCCACACTTGCAGCCGGCCCAAACTGTTGCTGTTCATTGCCAGTTGCAAGACTTTCGCCTGGGCACTTAACGCGGTGTCGAAAATCCCTTGAGCCGCCGCAAAACCCACGGCCCCAGTTGCTAGAGCGGCATTCATCACTGGTTGCCACTCTTGCTTGTGCAAAGGGAGAGCCGTCGTTTCGTTGTACAACTGCACCAAATTCACCGCCTGTGCCACAAACAGCAGCAGCGCCGCTCCATCCCCCAGTACGTTCAGCGGTGGCGCGCTGGTGATGCCTTTGCGGAAGTTTTCCATAAGGCCGGCGACTTGTTGCCGGCCCTCGGGCGGGAAGATGGCCGTCAGCCCCGCGCGTCCCGGCGTGGCCCCATACAGCCGTTCGTGGTAATCCGGCAGTTCCGGGATCGGGCTCATGCTGGCGGCCAGCCGTCGCTGGTTGACCTCGATCTGCCGGTTAAGCTCGTGGATTTCTGCCATGAGCGCTTGGGATTTTGGGGACTTGTGCCCATTGAGACGATTGGACTGGCCGCGCTCTTTCTTGAGCCAGGCCTTTCTAGGCAGTTGCTCCGCCAGCTCCTGCAAAGTGGAACGCAACTTGACCAGCTCCTGCGTCGAGGCGAACTTGAACGTGACGCCTTCGGTTTTAGCCGCCACCAACAATCGGGCTTTGAGGCCAGTGGGCAGCCGGCGCAACAGGTCGTCGACATCGGGAATGGCTTTACCGTCGAACAAGCCCTCAAAGCTGGCGAGCAACAGCTCCAGCCCCCGATTGAGGGCCGGGGTCATGGTGTGCTGCGCGGCATTGGCCACGATCCGCGTGCTCTCGGGCAAGTCATCCAGTACCGGTAAACGTCCCTGCTCAATGCGCATCATACGGGCCAGCAGCTCAGGCCCGTTGTTGAACAGGGTCAGGCCGGCGGCGCTCAAAAACGCGTACTGCACCCACAATGCGGTTTGCTCACTAAAGGGCAAGGTGTAATAGAGCGGGCGGCTGAACTGCGGTTCGCGCTCGATGTAGTCAAACAGCTGGTCGCAGGCTTCGTCGCTGCGGCAAATGTCCTTGAGGCAGGCATATTCGAGGGTAAAGGCATGCCGGGCATGGGCGATGTAGAGCGGGTCGAAATACCACGCGGCCTTGTGAAAGGCGCCGCCCGTCACCAGCGCCACGCGATCGGCAGTGATGCGATCGAGCAGCAGGTTCCAGCGCGCCAGCCCGACACGGTGGGCCGTCAGTTCGTGGTCCATGGCAGCACGGTCAATCAGGTCATTGACCCCGCGCTGGCCCAGTTTGCTGCCGTGCAGGATGTCGTCGATCTGCCGATGCTGCTGCTTGCCCAGCGCCACCAGCGCTTCGAAATGGCTGTCGACGAACGCAGCCGGCGCGCTCCGAAAGTGCTCGTGGGTAAAATACCGTCGGTCGACATCTTCCATCGCCCCCAGCGCTTCCATAGCCAGGCCCCCGTTAAACGAAGGAGTACTCCGTGCAGCCTGCTCCTGCGCCGCTGCGCGGGCATCCGCCAGTGCTTCAGGCACCGCACTGCCAGCCGGTGGCAGCATCAGGCCGCCCTTGTTCAGGTAGTCACGCAGCGCGGCCTGGGTCACCCGACGCTCGGAGTCGGGCAGGCGCTCCAGGTCGGCAAACAGGGCATTGATCGCCAGGTCATCGCTGGTATTGGCCAGAGCCGAAAGATCAGACTCGTTCATTTGGCTGAGGGATTCGATGTAGCAGGCCAGTAGATAATCGCGCTCGTTATCGCCCTTCTGCGCACCGCCGCTGGCCCAGTCATCGATCCAGCCGATCACCTGATCCTGATAGTTGGCCAGGTCACGCAGCACCCCGAGGGTGTCATCCAGCACCAGGTACAGCGTGTCGTCACGGTGGTGCGGGTCGATGCAAGCGGTCAGCCGGTTCATCGACACCTGTTCAAAACGCTGGGGGCGTTCCCACACATAGGGCTGGCGCTCATGCTCGGGCAGCGCGTCATCCATTCGCCGGCGGGTGCTTTCTGCCTGCTCGTCCAGGGAGGACGCGTGCAGCCCGGCCTCGACCCGCTCGGTCGCCGCTTCAGCCAGCCAATGCTCGGCCATGTCATACGTCAGCAAATGCGGCGCACCGGTTTCACAATCGACGGCGCTCAAATCCACCGCCTGCATGAAGTGATCACGCTCGCCGGGATCATCCAGCACCTGATGGCATTTTTTCGCCGTCCATTGAACCTCGGCATAGGCCACATGCACGGTACTGGACTTGGCAAAGATCAGGCTCGGCAGATGGATCGGGGCTTCGCGCTCATCCTCCATCACCGCCTGGCCCTGCCACAGCATGGCGCTGACCAGACCGTCCTCCACGCGGTACTCGGACAACAAGCCGCTGCTGCCCTCGATCACGTACAACCAGCCATCGCGCAACAAGCGAATCCCCAGCGGACGCGCACTGAGGGCAAACGGCATCGTCACCTCAGCAGACGGATCCAGCATCGGATTGTCCACCAGCCCGTAACGCAACGGCACCAGCTGCACCGTGGACTTCATCAGCGGGCAGACGCCCATGAAACTTCGTGCATCACTGCGCGACTTGATGACGTTGTTGGGGTTTTTAGGAAAGAACGCAGTCGACATCAGAAGGGCTCCTGCAGGCCTAGCGCTCTGCATCTGGCGATTTCAGCGGCTTTTTCAACGCGCTGGGACGGGGTCAACGCCGAGCCACGGCTCAGAAGATGCTCAAGGTCAGGATGGGCATTGAGCGCGTCCTCTCCGAGATAACCGTGAATGTTGGCGTAAAGGGTGATATCGAGTTCGCTGCTGAATCCCCGCGCATACGATGCCGTTACCAGCTCATTCAACCGATCCCAACGCCCGGTCAGCGGGACATGCTCCAGGTAGGCAGGAAAGTAATGTTGCATGTGGGCCTTGAGCACCATCATTACGTTGCGCAAACTCACGGTTTCGAGCACTTCCAGGTCTTGCGCGGATAATGCGTAGCGCGTGCCATGCCGCACTTTCGATGCAGGGCCTGGACGCGTATGCAGATGCCAGCCACCCAGGGCGCCATCGGCGAGCAGGATCTGATGACACGGACCGAACAAGGTGGGATCACCCGCCTCGACCGCCCTGTCCAGCAACCCATGTACGACAGCCGGGTCAGCTATGCGCAGCAAAACATCCTGCCCGTACGGCATGCGCACCACGGTTAGCCAGCGCAGATGTTCCATCAGGGCTTCCCAGGAGCCATCGCAGAACAGCAGGTAGCCCCACTCTTCGTCAGCCTCGGCCAGGAACTGTTGCAACACCGCCTGCTGTGGGCCTTCAACTTTCACCACGCGAGGCGACAGGCTCTCGAGGCCCGCCATGTGCGCAGCGGTGTAAAGAGGCTCAAAGACCCAGGGATTGGTCCACTGTTCCAAGTGACGGGATAGTTTGATCAGGCGTACCGCATCCAGTAACAACCCGGTACAACCTTGCCAGTCCAGATCGGCGGGCAAGCCATCGGACAACGAAACTTCAGGTTTAAACATACTGAGTCACCTGTGTACGACATCGACCCGTATAAGAGCCGATGACGTGTTAGGGAAACCTGGGTTTAACTGGCGACCGGAGTCCGCCAGTCGTCATAACCGGAAGTACCACTGATTTCGTGAGTCCATGTAATTTTGCGATACGTGAAGTGCACGTCTTCGAGGTGAGTGAAGTGCGAGTTGGCCGGGTCCTGGCAGTTATGCATGTAATCCTTGATATCCACGATGATCGCGTCTTCAAGCAGGGTGGTGTAGTAATGCTCTTGGGTACCGGAAGCCGAAGTCCGATACCACTTGATTTCTACCGAAGTAATCCGTTCACCGGAAGTCAGGGCTGCCAGTAACAGCGGCGAGGCCTTGTCAAAGACTTTGGTAATGCATACCGGCTTGTGAACGCGCTGCCCGGTGGGCTGGCCCGACTGGGGATCACGGGGAATGATGACTTCATGGCTGAAGGCCTGCACCATCACTTCGTCTTCATGCCCTTCCTGATAGATATTGCCCACTGAGTCGGCGGTAAAAGCACCACTCGTGATCAGACCTTGTCTCTCGCCATTGACCGACATATACGCTGGTGTAGCCATGAAACTCTCCTTGCAAAAAGTTGTAGTTCCCCGCAGAAAAAGTCCGCGAGACCACAACAGGAGTTCAAGACTTATGCCAACTTATACTCAACCCTCATAAACCACTGGCTGCAGCGTAACCTTGTTTAGTTCAGGATAAAAAACATCCTTAAAATCACTAAAAGTTGCGCAAGAAGTTGCGCAGTGTGTGCAACTTCTTGCGCACTCCTCTACAGGCCTTGAGCAACAAGCCCTGCGAGGTGTTATCCACAACGTGATCAGGTTTGAACTGCGCAAATAATTGCGCAGTTCGCTATTGCGACAACGGGCAGATTCAATCCTTGAACCTGCCCGTTAATGACTTAAACCATCTGTGGCAAAAGTGAGTCGACTTCACTCTCGACATGGGCCACATCGGGGATCCAGATCAAGAACGGATCCTTGGCAGGACGATCGTCATGACGATGCGGGCTGCCCTCTTCGCTCCCTTCATCATCGCGCTGAAACCCAAACACCTGGCGCCGCTCAACATGAATGCTCGGCGCCGCACCTTCACCGCTGGCAGGTTCGATGTCCATCGCCTTCAAGGTTGCCAGCAGGTCATCGACAATCGCTTGGCGACTGAGGGTGAACGCCGAAGCAAAGCAGCGCCAGAAGCGCCAGCCCGCCCGCTCCAGAATGCGTTGCCGGCGCATGTCACTGTCCCAGCGATCCGGACCGTGAAAGCGATCGCCATCGCACTCGATGGCCAGACGGCTGTCGTTATGCCCTTCAACCACCATGTCGATGCGATAGGCGCCCACGCCGACCTGCGGGATCACCCGATAACCACGTCGGGTCAGCTCATCGTACATATCGCACTCAAAGCCGGATTCACACAACTCGCGCAAGTCACTGACCTGCACCGCATCCTGGGCAAACGGCGTTTCGAAGTGTTCGATCAGGCCCCGTCGCAAACTGTCGACAGGGCTCAGGTCGCTGATCTCGACGCTGCGCACCAGGTACATGCGGTCACGTGCCCGTGAAGCCGCCACGTTGAAGCGCTGGGCAATCGAGTCACGGGTATTGGCAAAACAGTCACCCGGGGACGCGACCATCGACAGGAACATGATGTCGCGTTCCTTGCCCTGGAACGTACGCGCGTCACCACAGCTGATCTGGAACTGGGTGATCACCTCTTCTCCCAATGCCTGGGTCAGCATCTGCATGATTTTTTGCGCTTGCTCGGCTCCCAGCAACGAGACCACGCCGATGCTGCGGCCCGCAATCTGCGGCATGGCAATCAAGCGGCGGATTTCCTCGACGATCACATTGGCTTCGCCGAGGTTGAACTTGCCTTTTTTCACCCCGTCCATCACCAACAGGTCGATCAGCGGCGGGTCCAGTCGCTCGGTCATCATCGGCAGGCGCAGTGGCTTGAGTTCGTGGTTATAAAACTCGCGCTTAGAGTATTCAATGATGGGCGCCACGCAACGAAAGTGTTCACGCAGCATGGTTCCGCTCTTGGCAAACACCACTTTGAACAGGTCATAGAGCGAGCGCTCAGGTGACATCAATGGCCGATACAGCGCCACCTGATTGCCCAGAAAGCGCGTCATCATGGTCTGCACGCGCTCTTCTTCCATGCCGATACCGTCCGGCGAGACCTGCTTGTCATCCCCCACTACCAGCACTTTCCTTGCCCGTAGCAACGCCGGCAATGCACTCAAATCAGACTGCGATGCTTCGTCGATGATCACCAGGTCAAACGCACCGTACTGTGCCGGCAGGCTCTCGCAAATCCGGTAATGCGGCATGATCCAGCACGGGATCGCCGAGATCGCCACATCGGCCGCCAGCCGCGCATCCTGACGATAACGACCGGCACGTACGCCGGTGCCCTTGCCGATTTTACGGATCGCCGTACGGTACAACTCAAGGGCCGCCCTGACACTTGGCGTGGCGTTCTCCGACAAGCGCAGCCAGGTCCGTTTAACCACGGCATCCTGATACAGCCGCGACAGGCTCAACTCCAGCTCGCCGCGTACTTTAAACAACCGTTTGAGGTCTTCCCGACCATCGATGCTCTCGAGGTAATGCGCCAAACGGCTCAGGCGCCAGACGTCCAGGCAGTTGTCCGCCAGCAGGGTATCCACCGGCTGCAAACTCGGCTCTTCGCGCAAGCGTGCAGCCCAGATCAACCCACCGCTCTGTGCGATGAGGTCCGTCACCCGCTGTACGGTAGCGAGCGCATCTGACAGCGCCAAAACCCGTCGCAACTCGTCCATCAGCTCAGACCACTGCGCCTGAATGTCGGACGTATCCACGCCGCGCTGCCCCAGGCTCAGGTCGAAAAACCCTTGCAGTCGCTCGCTCACCGCCCCGCCACAGCCCGCCAGCGCCTTGTTGAAGGCCTCTTTGGTGGCCCAGGTAGCGGCCAGGCGATGACGGATCAAATAGTGCTGCAAGATACTTTGCGCAGTGGCCAGTACGGTGTCATCCCCACTCAGCTGGCTGGCTTCAGCCCACTCCGGGAGTAACTGCCTGAGTTCAGCCTGGGCGCGGGTTTCCCAGTGATGCGCACGCACCAGGTCATCGAATAGCTCAATCGCTCGAGCGGCGGCCACCAGATGCTCGGCATCCGTTTCCAGCGTCGGCAGCGGCATCTCGGCTGCCAGTGCATTCCAGCGCAGGAGCAAGGTTCGGCTGAGCTGCTGGAAGCGCACAAACCCATGCACATGCGCCCAGTCTTCATCGTTTTGCGGCTTGCTGCCGAGCACGACTATTTCGTCCAGCAACTGCTTTTGTGCGCCTTTGCCGATCAGTCCCGCCAGGCCGAACGGGCGGCGACCCTGGGCCAGGTTCTCGATGGCCGTCAGCACTTCGGGCTGCGCTGACAGCTCAAACGTCAAGCTCACCGGCCGGGCCACGAAGGCTTTTCGCCCCACCAGGAGGGTTTCTATTTCCCCCTTGAGAGTGTCGAAAAGCCCCAGTACATCGCTGTCACCGCTGCGTGACAGATAAGCCTGCATCGCGGGCACCCAGTCCTGGGCGGTGGTCTTGATCTGTGTACGCAGCGCCTGCAAGTGCTCCAGATGCTCAGCCAATACCTGCGCCTGCTCCAGGGTTTGAGCTCTGGAGTCCACCAGCCGAGGCACTTCGCCCGTACTTTCCTTGTGCTGCAACTGGCTTTCCCGGGCCAGGTCCTGATGAACCTGGATCAGCGTCTGCGCCTCTGGAAAATCAGCCAGCCGAGGTACGGTGTGTCCCAGGTAAGACAATGATTCCCGGAGCTCTGAACGGGCCTGACGCAAGGCGATGATGTCTTGCACGGTGAACTGCGGACGGTGCTCATCTCCCAGACTGAGACGGTCGGCAAAACGGGTGACTTCGTTCTGATGCGTGGCGACCTGCTGCGCGGCATGGGTCGGGCTGAGGCGCTCGCCGTCTATTTCGAGGTCCGACAGATTGCGCTCGGCCCAGTGAGTGATTTCCCGATCCACACCGGAAATCTGCCCGTGAAGCGCATTGATTTCGTCATCAATCTGACTGATTTCACGCTTGTACAGCGCTCGATCAATACGCTGAACCTCTGCCGATATCTTTTGAATCGCGAACTCGAACTGCTTCATACCGTCCGCTTCACTGCTCAACAAACTGATCGCCAGCGGACGAATGTCTTCGGGGAGTTTTTCCTGGAGCACCGCCAGCGCCGGATCCTTCATGGAGGTCACCAGTACACGCTTGCCGTTGGCCAGGTAATGGCTGATGACGTTGGCGATGGTGTGGGTCTTGCCGGTTCCGGGCGGGCCCTGGACCACAACGCCGTCGTGCACCTCCAGCAACTGGATGATTTGCACTTGTTCGTCGTTATACGGTTTGGGGAAATACAGCTCGTGGGCCTTCGCGGCGGGGCTATCACCCCCTTGTGAGCCGCTGACATAAGACAATCCGCGAAACGGCGGCAGCTCAAGGTCTTCCAGCACGTCTGAAGGCTCGGTCAAAATCGCCTGCAAAGCCGGTGGCATTACCTCCAGCGCGTCCATTGCGCCTTCAAACCGCCCCAGATCCTCGATAAACATATTGCTGTCGCGGGCACGTGCAAACAGGGTCCAGGTGTCTGTGACACACAGGTGCTCCCCCGCCTTGGGCACCGAACGGTCCTCTTCAGTGAGCGTGGGTGGCAGGTACACGCCCTGGGCATCCAGCAAGGTGGATGCCAGGCGAATCACAGGCTCATGGCTGGCGGCATCAAACGGGCTGATACCGGCCTGCTCCTGCTTGAAAAATGCCTTGGCCTGCTTATCCAGCGGCCCCACACCGGCGATTTCCGCCGCCACATAGGCGTCCACTTCGAGTCGGGGTTCGACCGAGCGCGGGCGCACTTCAATGGCCATGTTGTCCGGGTTAATGCCGACCTCGACCAACTGGCTAATCAACGGGTAATGGATGACTCCGACCACGGGGTGTTCCCATGTCGAAACGCCCATCCCCCAGACCAGCTCCAGCTGGGCATCCCCCAGGTTGCCTTGCATCTGCTGCACCAGCAAAAACAGTTCGGCGTAAAGCTCAATGCTTTTACGGCGCTGCTTTTCTTCCACCGCCCACACCTGCCACGCGGTTTGGGTGTAGGACTTGAGCTGAGCCTTTATGTCATCGGCATCCAGACAGTCGTCCAGATTCACCCACTCATCAGGCAAAACCTCTTCGCCTACATGGATACCGGTGGCCGTTAAGCGTGAACGCTCGGGCTCGGACAGTGCACCGCTGTTGAGCAGCACCTGGCGATTCACCCGCGCTTTGAGGGCCGGCTCGGTCTGCGGAGTCCCCTTGAGTTCAATCCACTGTGCCAGCAGCAGGCTGAGTGGCGCCGGTGGTTTAGTTTCGTGCAATCGCTCAAGCCGTAACCATATTTCATCGTCGGCGGCGTCTTGCACATCCAGGCTGACACCCGGCAAGGCCCTCAGTTTTTCTTCAGTGATGCCAAATGCTTTGTGCTGGCTCACTGTTAGCGCCGGGCGCTTTTGCATGAGCGCCGTCTGTTTGACGAATTCAATCAGACCGGCGAGACGTGCGCGTACTGTATCCATGTTTGAACTGAACCACTTTGATAAGAGGGCGCGGTCTTCATCGAGAAAACCTGATTGCGCCGGGTGAAAGCGAAAAAACCTGCAATGGTCGACACGATACAGAGGTTCGGGCGGTAGTCAGCTACATCATTCTGTAAAAACCTCCCGTTATACAAGACGGTCCGGTTATTACAAAAAAAGGTCGTTCGCCATGCCCGCCTCACCCCAGCGCCTTGCACTCGCCATTGCGCTCATCAGCTCCAGTGGTTTTATCTCGCAGACGTTCGCCAACGACACCGTCCTGACTTCCCCCGAGACCGGCGCCCTGAAACTGAGCGCCAGCGATTCCTTGACCCTCCATTCGAACGCCAGCCTGACGACTGCCAAAGTGGCCGTCACCCTCAAGGGCAGCACCCTCGGCAAGGGGGTCGTGATCGATAACGCAGGCAGCCTGACCTCCACGGCCGGACGTGCCATCGACAGCAGCGGCAGTGAAGACGGCGAACACCGCTACAGTATTCTCAATCGCAGCGGCGCGACGATTCAGGGCAGCAACGATGCCTTGCGTATCGATACCAACTTCAGCCGCGCCAGCCTGCTGATCGATAACAGTGGCACGATCCGCTCCACCGGCAGCGGCCAGGGCATTGACCTCGACGCGTTACGCAGTCACGGCGTTTCCACCACGGTGCTCAATCGTACGGGAGGCGTGATTCGCGGGGAGTTCAGCGACGGGATAAAAACCGGCGCCCATGCAACGATCCTCAACGATGGCGAAATTTCTTCGGGCGATGCACTGACCGACAACGACAAGTTCGACGGCATCGACATAGACTCGGCTGCCGGCGTTGTCGTGACCAACCACGGCACAGTATCCGGCGGACGCCACGGGATAACCACCGACCTGGGCGCCACGTTGTACAACCATGGCGAGGTGACCGGGCGTAACGGTTCGGGCTTCGGCTCGGATGGCGACGGCACGGTGATCAACTACGGCACCATTACCGGTACTTACTCCGGGCTCAAGCCCAACGGTGATGGCGACGGTGTGGACATCGACCTGGTCGCCCATATTGAAAACTACGGGGTGATTGAGGGCGCCGGCGCCGGAGGGGTCGACAAGAACGGCTTCGCCAACGGCAGCGAAGGTATTGCCTTAGGCGGTGGTTATGTCCTCAACGCCCAAGGCGCACGGGTCATTGGTGCCAACAATGCGCTGCTGGTGGATGATGGCAGCGATGGTTCCGGTGTCGCCGCAACGACGCTGGTTAACCAGGGCAGCATTGAGGGGCAAAACGGTTTTGGGGTGAAGTTTGTCGGCGAGTTCGATGATCGGGTGATCAACCACGGCCTGATCAGTGGCAGCAATGGTCAGGCACTGGATCTGGGTGCAGGCAATGACGCGCTGACACTGGGCGGAGCCAGCCACTTCAACGGTGTGGTCGACGGCGGCAGGGGTGATGACCGCGTGGTGTTCGAGGATCCGGCGGGCGGCAGCTTCGGTAACAGTCGAAACTTCGAATGGCTGGACGTGAAGGCCGGCAGTTGGACACTTACCAGCCAGGATGACTTCAGCGCTGGCGGCAAGATTTTCAGCGGCGCACGCCTGATCAATCAGGGCGCCATCAACGGCACCCTGACCGTCGATGAGGGCGGTGTTTATGCGGGCGGGGGCAGTGTCGGCAACCTGTTGGTCAACGGCACGCTGCAAACCGATGCGCAACGGGGCAGCGTAAGCGTCGTCCATGACCTGATACTCGACCGGGGCGCCACCCTGGCCTATGGCGTCAATGCCGATGGCAGCAGTGCGCCCCTGCAAGTCGGAGGCAGCGTCAACCTGAACGGTGCCACCCTGGCAATCAATGCCGGCCATGGCACTTATCCCTGGCTAAGCCAGTACACGGTGCTGAACGCAGGATCGGTCAACGGCACCTTTGGTGAGGTCACCAGTGATTACGCCTTTCTCATCCCCACCCTCAGCTACACCCCGGGCAGCGTTGAGCTGAGCTATGCGCGCAATGACGTGGCGTTTGCCGATTACGCCAGCAGCGCCAACGGTCGCAGTGCAGCCCTCAGCCTCAGCCAGCTCAAACCCGGCAACACGTTGTATAACGCCCTGCTCAATACTCATGCACAAGCCGCTGCGTCAGCCATTGAACAACTGGCAGGCAGCAGCAATGCCAGCCTGAGCAGCGCCACCCTGGGCGCGACCCGACAAGTCGGCAACAGCCTGCTGGCAGCCATGTACTCACTGGGCGCGGGCCACGGGCTACAGGTGGCAACCAGCCGTCACGACACCCCGTCGCTGGTAGCTACCGGGGTTCCGTCCGGAGTACGCCACCTCAATGATCCACAGGCACAAGGTCGACTCTGGCTTCAAGGGATCGGCAGTTACGGTCGACTGGACGGCGAGCACGGCAGCAACGATATGACGCAGCGCACCCAAGGTGGTTTGCTGGGTGCGGATTGGGCGCTGACCCCGGACTGGCGCATGGGTCTGCTGGGGGGTTATTCGAAAACCGACGTTGACACCAGCAGCATGGACGGTACCGTTAACAGTTGGCATGCTGGCGCTTATGCGATTCGCCAAAGCGGGGCCCTGGCCTTGCGTTTGGGGGCTGCCTATAGCGGCCATAACGGTGACAGCAAACGCACCGTCGCGTTTGACGGACTTTCAGATCAGCCCAAAGGCGATTACCACGCCAACAGCCAGCAAGCCTTTGCCGAGCTGGGCTACGTGCTGGGCAGCGGGCGTCTGAGTGCTGAGCCTTTCGTCAATCTGGGTTATCAGCGCTACCACCGTGAACGCTATACCGAAAAAGGCGGTGCCGCAGCACTGCGAGTGGAGGCGCAAACCCAGGAAAACGCCAACAGCACACTGGGCGTGCGTTTAGCACACATGGGCCACCTGCAGAACGGCATGAGCCTGACCCCGCGCCTGAGCGCGGGCTGGAAGCACACCTATGGCGATACCGGCAGTTCTACCCGCCAGGCCTTTGTACTCGGCGGAACAGCGTTCAATGTTGAAGGCAGCTCGCTGGATCGCAACAGTCTGGTGCTGGAAGCCGGGATTGATCTCGGCCTGTCAGCGCACCAGACACTGGCCGTCGGCTATACCGGTGATATCGGCAGCAACAGCCGCAACCACGGTCTGATGGGGCAATGGCAGCTGAGTTTCTGAGACAAACCTGATGGGCTACCCACGACTGCCGCTACAAGACCGGCATTAAAAAAGGCCCTTTCCGAAACCGGAGAGGGCCTTTTGATTAACGCCGGGGTTTAGCCCAGGTTAACGCCAAAGTTCGATGCCAACGGTGCCAGACCGCCTGCAAAACCTTGGCCGATTGCCTTGAACTTCCACTCTTCGCCATTGCGATACAGCTCGCCGAAAACCATTGCGGTTTCAGTCGACGCATCTTCACTCAGGTCAAAGCGTGCCAGCTCTTTGTTGTCAGCCTTGTTCAGAACGCGGATATAAGCGTTCGACACTTGACCGAAGCTCTGCTTGCGGCCTTCAGCTTCGTGAATGGTCACAGCGAAAGCCAGTTTCTTGGCTTCTTGTGCCAGGCCAGCCAGGTTTACGTTGACCTGTTCATCGTCGCCCTCACCTGCGCCCGAGCGGTTGTCGCCCTGGTGCACGACGTTGCCGTCCGGAGAAGTTTTGTTGTTGTAGAACACAAAGCTGCCGTCGTTCAGCACTTTGCCGCTCTCACCCACGATAAATACCGAGGCGTCCAGGTCGAAATCCTGACCGTCGGTAACTCGTGGATCCCAACCCAGGCCGACAATCACTTCTGTCAGGCCAGGAGCTTCTTTAGTCAGGGAAACGTTACCGCCTTTACTCAGACTTACTGCCATGTTCGTGAACCCTTATATAAAAAGTTGATGGGGACAGATCAGAATTTCAGGCCATAGCTTTCAGCCAATGGCTTCAGACCACCGGCGAAGCCTTGACCGACCGCGCGGAACTTCCACTCGGCGCCATTGCGATACAGCTCAGCAAAAATCATCGCGGTTTCGGTGCTGGCATCTTCAGCCAGGTCATAACGTGCGACTTCGCTGTTGTTGTCCTGGTTCACGATGCGGATGAATGCACCGCGTACCTGACCAAAGTTCTGCTTGCGCGCTTCGGCTTCGTGAATGGTCACCGTGAAGGCGATTCGGTCGATATCGGCAGGGACTTTAGACAGGTCGACCTTGATCGCCTCGTCGTCGCCGTCGCCTTCGCCGGTACGGTTGTCACCGGTGTGCTCAACCGAACCATCGACGCTTTTCAGCTGGTTGTAAAAAATGAAGTCGGAGTCAGCCCGGACTTTACCGTCAGCCTTGAGCAAGAAAGCGCTCGCATCCAGGTCGAAATCTTGACCATCGGTGGAACGAGCATCCCAGCCCAGGCCTACCAGGACTTTAGTCATCCCGGGGGCTTCTTTGGACAGAGACAGGTTGCCGCCTTTGGAAAGGGAAAGTGCCATGAATAATTCTCCTTAATAATGTGCGATCAAGCGTTCGTGTCGTTTTTAACGTCGGATTGCTCTTCATCCTTACCAGGAAAGATGATGCTGGCCACGATACCAATGGCCAATACCACCAACACCACGATCAGGCTGGTGTTTGGATCAATTTCATAACCATGGCCAAACAAGTGATCGGTAGCGTTCAGGGCCAGCTTGCCAGCGATAAAGAACAACAGTGCGATAACCGCTTTTTCCAGGTGAACCAGGTAACGCTTCAGGGCTTCGAGGACAAAGTACATGGTCCGCAGGCCCAGGATGGCGAACATCATGGCCGAATAAACGATCAACGGCTCACGGCTGACTGCGATCACTGCCGGTACGGAGTCGAAAGCGAACAGAATGTCCGAAACCTCGACCACCACCACACACAGAAACAGCGGTGTCGCAAACAAAGCGCCCTTGCCCACCAGGGTCATTCCCTTGTTCTGCGGCTTCGTGATCTCTTTTTCAAGCTCTTTGCGTGAAACAAAGAAATTATGTCCGTGCAGTTTCGGCCAGACCGGGAACAGTTTTTTCGCAAAACGGTAGGCCATGTGCTTGGAATAATCTTCTTCTTCGTCTTCTTCCTTGCTGCGCAACATCATGATCGCCGTCCAGGCCACGACCACCGCGAACAGCACTTCGACCCAAGGGCCAAAGGCCAGCAGACCGGTACCGATGGCCACGAAGATCAGGCGGAATACGATGGCGCCGATGATTCCCCAGTACAGCACCCGGTGACGCAACGAATCGGGGATTTTGAACCAGGCGAAGATCGCCATGAACACGAACAGGTTGTCGACGCTGAGGACTTTTTCCAGCGCGTAACCGGTAACGAACAGGCTGGCCACGCTTGGGCCATGGGCGTAATACAGGTAGCCCGCAAACGCGAGCGAGATCAGCACCCAGAACACCGACCAGACGGCGGCGTTGGTCAGCGAGACCGGTTTATCGCTTTTGTGGGTGAACAGGTCAATTGCCAGAGCAATGACCGCCAGAGCCACAAATACAGCGATGGTAGTTGGCGGGAAGCCAATTGCCGTGTTTTCCATGATGTCCTCAGAGATCAAAATCGCCAGGGTTCAACCCCAGCTCATTGCAGATAGTGCGGCAAGCAGCCCGCTCACTTTCATCAAAGTTGCCGTCGGCGCTACCGATTGCGCAGCACACACGCACCAGCAGACGGGCGGCATCTTCTTTTTTACGTAATTGACCAATCGCCTTCAGTGCTTCTGCACGGCCGATTTGCTGGTCAAATTCAAACTTGTCGCAGACATCGCTGAACGACTTGATCACGTCTTTGACATCAAACGCTTTCAGCTCATTCGAGTTCTGGATAAAACCGATCATCTTCTGTTTTTCGCTGCTGCTGATGTCGCCATCGGCAGCCGCAACCAGTGCACACCCGGAAACCACGGCTTCCATGAATTCACGGTTCTTGAACTTGCTGACTTCCGCCGAAAGCTTGTCACGGGCAGCCGTTGCGTTGGTTTTCAGCCATTCGAGCATGGGAGTTACCTTTTCAAAAGTTGAGGGAACAGCGCCTGCCTCGGCAGGCGGCCAATTACACAGCGCTCATTTGGAGCCGGCAGACCAGCGCATGCCCCAGCCAAACGCTTTATCCATATCTGAATGCCCTTTGAAAAACTCGACCTTGCGGTTCACCTTCACGCTGCCACCGACGTTTTCGAGCAGAGCAATGGCGCACATGCCCTTGGTACCGCCCTCTTCGCTCAGACGCACCTCGATCGGTGGTTCACCCGGTATATACAAGGTGATGACACCGTCAGTGGTTTGCCAGTTCGGTGCACCTTCGTAGATAAACGCGTAAACCAGCACACGGCGCATCTTGCGCCATTCCTTGCCGTTGATCCGCAGCCACTCGCCATCGCTTACTGCACCGGTACGGTCATCGCCCATCAACTGGATGAACGGTTCGTCACGGAAGTCACCAAAGGCATTGCCCAGGGCCTGGACGGCACCCTTGAGGCCATTGTCCATTTCGTAGAGGCAGCCTACATCCAGGTCGATGCCGCCCGACTTGCCGCGCAAGGAGGCAAAGAAACCGCCACCGCCGCTCGGCGTTGCGCGGTTCCAGTTGAGGTTGATCTTGATCTCGCCAAAATCCCCGTCCTTTTTCTCAAGGCTGATCGACGGGCGTTGTTTGTCGAGGGTGATCTTCGACAGATTGACCCTTGAAGCAGGGGCTGGCGCCGGGGCAGCAGGGGCCGGGGCTGGTGCCGCTGCAGGTACAGGCGCAGCGGGGGCGGGGGCGGGTGCAGCGGGTGCGGGTGCAGCGATTTCGACTCCAAAATGCTGAGCGAGGGGGGCCAGACCACCGGCAAACCCTTGAGCAACGCAACGGAACTTCCACACACCCTGGCGACGATAGAACTCACCGAGGATCAGTGCAGTTTCCTGCATGCCCTGGGTCGGAATCGGTGCTTCAATACCGCCACTCACCGAGACCGTCAGCTGTGGGAATGCGGCGAAGTTGGCCTTGTTCTCATAGATGGTTGCGGTCAGCGCGACTTTCTCGATCGCAGCATCAATCGCGTCCAGATCCAGGCTGAACACACTGCGGCCGGCAGCTGACTCAACCAGCTTCACCGCGCCGTTATTGACACTCTGCTGGCCGAAGAAGCACATGTCATTGTCGCCACGCACCTTGCCCCCTTCATTGAGCAAGAACGCCGACACGTCCAGGTCGGCACCCGGTACAGGGGTGTAGCCGATCGTGACGCTCAGCGTTCCGGAAGCGACCGCCGTGTTGGCGCCCGGGGTCAAAGTAGTCATGCGCGCACCGCCTTGGCTGCCTCGTTACTCAGATCCTGAGCAGTACGACCATTGGCAACCGAGCCGATTGCCGTCAGGTCCCAACCCGCCGACGTGCGGCTCAGGCAGGCCATGACCACGCCCGTATGACGGCCTTTCTCGGACAGGTTGAAACGCGCCAGCTCTTTACCGCTGAGTTCATCAACGATACGGCAGTAGGCATTTTCTACCGCTTCAAAGTTTTGCCCGGTGAACGAGTTCACGGTAAACACCAGATGCTTGACCGCCGAAGGCAGTTGCTCCAGGTTGACCATGATCGACTCGTCGTCGCCCTCGCCCTCGCCCGTGCGGTTGTCGCCGGAGTGAACGATAGAGCCATCGTTGGACTTGAGCTGGCGAAACCACACCAGATCCAGGGGTTGTTTGCCGCTGTCGAGCACGATGCACGAAGCATCCAGGTCGACGGCCGCATCACTGCTTAGCAGCTTGGCAAAGAAACCACTCGGTTTGACCGGGTCCCAGCCAAGGCCCATGCGGATTTTCTTGAGGCCGGTTCCGGCTTCTTTCTCAAGGGATATGGTTTGGTTCTTGGACAGCGAAATGGCCATGAAGCGTCTCCTTGTCTGCAATGGTGCACGAGGTGCTGTTTACCATAGGGGATTGCTGATTATTGACATGCCTGGCTTACGCCTTGCTTACAGTTCTTCACGCAAGCACACATCAAGTGGCCGCTTGCGGCGCCACAGCGCGTGAAACTCGCGCCAATGTGGCTCATGAGCAGCCCCGAGCATTTGTTCATCGCCCCGGGTGTCACCCCAGGCGCGCAGTGTGTATTGGGATAAAGGCCCATACTGCGCCTCCAGCCGGATGACTTTTTGTTCACAGCGACAGTTGGTACCGTCGATTTCACCGGTGAGCACGCCATCGACGGACGCCAGTTGAGTGCCGATCAGGCCAATACCCAGCTTTTTCGCAAAAGGTGCCAGCACCAGTTCGGGTGACGCAGAGCAAATCGTTACGCGAGCTCCCTGCTCAAGCTGGCTGGCGACAGATGTTAAGCCCAAAGGTCGCATTAGACGCTGCCACGAAACGTCACAAAATGCTTCGGCACGCTCCTTGACCCATGCCTCTTTGGCACCGGTCAGGTACACCGTGATCAGCTTTTCCTTCAGGTCGTTACGCGATATCCGCCCCACTAAATAGCAAAGGGTAGACGGAATCATTCGCAGCAAGCGCATGGCGAACAATCGGTTGCCAAAGGCAAAGCGTAAAAAACGGCACAAAACTGTCGTGATAGGTCAGCGTTCCATCGAAATCGAAAGCCGCCAACACCGGTTTTGATGTAGCCGGGGAATTTAAAACCTTGTTCAACCTACCCATTCAGCCAATCGCAGGCTGCCTCCAAAAGTGTCCGTCGAGCTGGCGGTTTCAGGGCGAACCCCTTGCCAGTGTGCTCGTTCGATTATCGTTTGCGCCCATTTGTAGTGGGTCGCCGGCTCGCACATGGCATCGTTGAACCTGAATACCGCAGGCGCCGCCTCATTCACTATGTGGCGTGCACTGTTGAGATCTTCAAGGCTGACTTGCAGCGCTTTGTGAATCACGCCTATTTGCGACGGATGGATTGCGGTTTTACCCACCAGCCCGTGAGCGAGATCCAGACCCAGCTCTTGATCCAGCAAGTGCGGTGTATTGAGCTGTTCAAACACCGGGGCCGTCAGGGCAAAGCCCGCTGCGCCCATGATCCCGCACAACATCGGGATCACATAGCTCATGGGGGTGCTGTACAGGGTCATCGCAGGGTTGCGACGCAATCCAAGGCATCCCATCAGGTCATTGCCACCGATGCGCAAGGCGATAATACGCCCGGGCAGTTGCTCGAGCATGGCGCTGCGCAGCTCTACCATCGCACCGGGATCAAAGACTTCCGGTGTTTCAAGTGTCGGCATCAGGATCAAGTCACTGCGCGTAACGGCCAGCTCCCACTCGCGGATATTGCTCAGACGCAGCTTGGGCACCACGAAGCCGTCGACGTGACGCATCAACGACCACTCGTTCAGCACCGCCGCCATTTCCGCATCCCGAGGCCGGACGAACAGCAGAGGGCCGCCGGCCGGGCGGCAGCCACGCGCCTCGATCCCCAGCAACAGGTTTTTCAGGTTGTTCAGTGCCTGCTGTACGTCGGTTTCGGCCACTGCGTCTTCCAGACACACGACCAGCGAGCGCAACCCCTGAATCTTCTCACCCATGACCACGTCCAGGATGTCAGGACGGGTGGCTGGCATATAAAGCGTGGCACCCAAGGCATAGGCTGAATACTGGCTCATCAGCTAACACTCCTGATTACGGTCACTGCGCGATACGGACCCAACTCATCACCGACTTCTTCGACCTCGATGCTGGCCTGGCGAGTCAGGTGCATCAATAGCTGCACATCCTGATCATCTCGACTGCGAACCAGCACGTGGTCAGGCACCCGACGCATGACAGCGCGAGTTGCTTCGGCAATGCCGGGTTTGACGCGGTTGGGATTGCTCACCGCAAAACGTGTCGAGATACGTTCGACCGCAGCCACGGCCGAGCGTTGCAACAGCAACGCCTGCTCCGATGTCCAGGGCTGGACGGCTGCCACTGGCGCCAACTGCGCGCGTTCGGCTTCGATGCTGTGGATAAAACTCATGGTCACGTCATGTCCGGCCAGGTGCTCGTACACCACGCAGCCATGCAGCCCGGGCTCTTGAGGCCAGATGGAACGTGAAACAAGGCCGGAAACCGTCGCCCCGAGAATGCCCGAAGGGATCAGCCAGTCTTGCGCGGAAGCCGCCAGCCAGGCACGGCCGCACGGGTCGGCCAATACCACCAGGCGTGGATCCGCCGGAAACCTCGAGTCTCCCGCCAGGCTGTCACGAATCTGGCCGCTGATAGCTCCTTTTCCGGTCCAGCCATCGACGAACACGATATTCTCGGCGCCGTGGGTCTTGATGATAGCTTCGAGTGCCACGTTGTCGATGCCGCGATCACGAATAATGCTGATCCCGTAATGCCGGGCATCGCGTCCCATTTCAACCAGAGCTCGACGCAGCAGAACGCCAAGAGGCAAGCCCGCCCGGACAAATGACACCAGCGCAATCGACGCGCCGTTGTAACGCTCATTCAAGGCCAGGGCCAAGGCCTGCACATCGGCAGCCATGCGGGCGCCATTTTGTGCCAGAGCCTTCTGATACAAACTTTTATGCGTGTCGGACGGAGGATGCTCCTGACTGATCATCTCGGAGTAATGGCGCTGCCGGGTCTGAATCAGGCGTTCCTTTTCCTGCACGTCGGTGACTTCAATCTCCATCGCCTGCAGTAAAAAGTGCACGTCATCAGCGTCGTAACTGCCACTGCCAACGGTGCTCAGCCCTTCAAACGCGTTATTCATGATCCATACTCGCCAGCACATGACTGGCCAGTTGACCGCGCTTTGGCGTACCCCACCAGTCGCATTCAGCCATAAAGCCGAGATCTGACACGCTGTCGCCAAAACCGAGCAGTGGACGTTTGCCGTTGATCGCCTGATCGCGGCGGATCCACTCGCGCACTGCCTCACGTTTTTGCAGCGTCAGTGGCAGGAACGCCAGGTTGTTGCCATTACCGTGCACATACAACCCGTCCAGCAAGCCTCGCGCCTTGACCTCTGCGAGGACAATGCGCAGCGCTTCGTCGGTTTCGTTGTTGTGTTTGGTCACCACATAATTGGCCAGCCCTTGCTCTTCAACGACCCAGCCACGCAACGAGAAGCCCAGTTCGGCGCCAATGAGCAGCGTTTGCTCGCTCAATTCATGCAAACGGGTTTGCTCGAACGCCAGCTCATCGCACATGCGGGCGTGCCACTGCGCGTCCAGAGTGCCGTCGGCGCCCAAAATCACGCCTCCGTGAGCACACACCGCGCCGTGGGCGAACGGTAATTGCACACGCTGGTACGCCTCGATACTGCGAGCGGTCACGGGTACCACATCACTTGTGGCAAGCAGCCATTCAACGAAGCTCTTCTGAGTGGCGCTCATAAAGCCGTTGGGTTGTCCGTCCACATCCAGCGTGGCCGGGAAGCGCGGCTCATCACCCATCTTGCGGGCGGTCTGGAACAGCGTGTCGTCAAGATCAACGAACACCAGTGGACGATTACTTGTCATCAACGATCACCTGCGCATTCAATGCGCTGACCAGCGCCGGGTCGACGGCTGCCGCCGGGGTTTCGCTGCAAATCAGCACACGGTCAAACTGGCCGGGGGCAACGTTGTACAAAAAGTTGGGAATGCCCAGGCCATAGTTGTCCGAGAACGAAAGCGCATGATCGATCGCATGCCCAAGGGCAATCGGCGAACGGCTGGTGGAGCTGAAGTGCACATCGGCACCCGCACGCTCCAGGCGCTCTGCCAGCAGAAACGGACGCCACACGAATTCGCTGGTACCGATCACCAGCACACGCTCTCCGGGCTTGACCTGCAACCCCGGCGCCAGAGTGTCGAGGTGCTCGCGCACGCCCATGCGGCCCCAGTCACGGCTCGGATCGAGCGACCAGTCACCTTGGGCAACACTGCCCACTTCGGGCATGTCTGGCAGTTCAGCGGTGACATCTTCGGCGAACGTATAGCGACCATCGAGCAGTGACACGCTGCTGACGTGAGCACCCATTGCCTTGCGCACAGCATCCTGCGACCAGTCAGTCAGGGTGGCAGTGACAACCCGCTCAATCGAATGCAGCCCGGCGTCAGCCAGGGCTCGAGACAGGTTGATAAACGTATTGCCGGTCGAGGCCTCATCGTCCACCAGCACCAGCGACCGTGCGTTCAGCATCAATTCGCGGGTCTCAGGGTCCTGTGGCAGATGCAACAAATGCGAGCTGGCGTGGCTGTGTTCTTCTTCAAAGCGGGCAAACAGCTCGCTGCCGGTGGGGTGTCGGCTGCTCACCAGATACACGCTGTCGTCACGGGTCTGGCTCAGCGCCCGGTGCACGCCGGCACCGAGGCCCACGGCGGTTTCAGCCATGCCGATGACCAGCACCGGGCCGGGCAGGTCTGCAGGGATTTGGGCCGCCAGGGCATTGAAGCTGTCGGCCATCAGCGATGGTCGCGCCGGAATATGTCGACCCAGCACGCGGGACACAAACAAAAAGGCGCGCTTGGGGTTACGACGTTCAGCAAAACTGAAAAGAGCCTGAGGGTCGAAGGTCGATGAATTGACTTCGACTTCCAGACGACCGCGCTTAAGGTTTGCGTGCAAAGCCTTGGTTTCGGTCATTGAGTTACCGCTGTTCATCAAAGTTTATTACCTGGAAATACTTAAAAAGTGGGGGACAATTCGCGAGTTGAGGATTTAAGACAAGCGCAAAATGGTTACTGGAGATGGCTAAGATCCATTCACCATCGCCCGACCTGTGAAGCCGGGCTGGCTCGGCATGCCTGGAAGACGCTCGCGGTCCCCGGTTAAGCCGGCACGCGAGGTTCATGGATGGGCGTCGGACGCCACTACGGTCTTGATCTGGCAGCAACCGTCAAACCCGATGACCGGCAGTTGCTCGGGCTTTCTAGCACCTTAACAGCTCATCTGCGCGAACCGAAACGACGACCGTAATCGCTTTGACCTGCAGGTCCTCACGCCATGCACTCACAGGCTCGGGCAGACCGAGACGGCGCGCGGCGAAAATACCCGGCAAATTAACCCCCGCTTCACGGGTATAACCAATGCCGCCGGAATAACGCAGATTGATCTCAAGCAAATGCGGTTGGCCAGCGGCGTCATCGCGGGTCTGCACGTTGACGATACCGTCACACTTGAAATGCCGCGCCGCCTTGATCGCCAGCTCCACTGCCGCACTGTCACGCTCGAACGACTGCATCAAGCCTTGCTTGCGGCGCCCGACGTAGGCCACCGCCTTGCCCGCCTCGCACATCATGTCCACCGAGCACTCACTGCCAGGCATGTAGGGCATCACCAGCAATGGCTTGGGATCAACCGATTGACCGTAGGCCCGGGCGAATACCGCAGCATTCACTTCATGGGCATCCGCGTTGGCAAAACTGCGGAAGGGATCGACGTCATCAGCCAGGCGCCAAAAGCCCTGGCCATAAATGCCGCGGGTCGGCTTGACGCACACCTGGCCGTCACGGGACAGCCGGGCGTAAGCGTCTTGCAGCTCGTCCTGAGTGTGGACAGTAATGGCCGGAATACAGGCCAGTCCCGCTGCCAGCGCTTCACGGGTAAACACCGACTTGTCGTCAACCCGCTCAAAGGTGTCCCTATCCAGAGCACCCGTCACCAGCTGCAACCCGGCGGCTTCAAAATCAGCACGATAGGCTTCATAGACATGGCCCACCCGTCCGGCCAGCAGCACCTTGATCTGGTTGGCACGGGCCTGCTCGATAACCCAGGCAATACGCTCTTCGTTGTCCTGCGGCTCACGCCAGGCGACATCTGCCAGGCCCGTGATTTCAGGACGATTTTGTCGGTGCGAGGCAAAGATTCGAACGGCTTCGGGCAGTGCCAGGCGGGCACCTGCAATTACATCGCGTTGGCTGGATTGCCCTTCAAGAAACCAGATCATGGACATCCCTTGGTACAGATAGAGGAGAAACTCGCTAAGCGCGGAATTCTAGCGGATGAGGGCACCTGATGCCGCAGTCATTGTGGCGGCTTGAAATGATACAGAACGTGAAAGCCATGGGCTGCCCTGTTCATGCTATCCGGACCGTGCCTGGACTTTACCCAGCAAAACATGACCCATGACAACAGGACATCAGTTGTCATGGCTGATCACGGTGTTTTGACTACGCTCTCAATGCTGGGCATTTCCCAGTCAAGGAGCCTGTCATGTCCATTCGTATTTCCAGCAAAACCCTGAGCAACTACGACGCTCACCTGGCGTTCAATACCGCCACTGCCTATCTGCGCAAGTCTGATCTTGCCAATTACCTGATTGATCAGCTTGAACGGCAACACCTGAACCTCGACATCGACGTCAGTACTGACCCGACGCAAGCCAATCAGGACGCCTCGAATTCAGGAACCATCGTGTGGTGCCTGCGCAGTACCGTCTGTCAAAGTCAGGAGCTGCCTGACGTAGCAGCCATGCTGAGCCGCACTCAGGCTGAACAAAAAGCCTACTTAAGCACTCAGTGGAACTTGATGCACCTGCTCGCCCTCGCCTGCCAGCAGATGAACAATCAACTCAACTTTCGCGATGCGGACGCCACTTGGCCATGGCTGGATGAAAACGAGCTGAGCGCCCGCGACATCGAAAACGTTGTGGCCCGGGAGCTCAGCGAACTGCCCTTGCCTGAAGAGCAAAACTGGAACCGCCTGTTGAACCGGGTCTGATCGCGTCGTCAGGTGCCGCACCCACTGAAAACGCCCGATGCGAGAGCCCGGCGCTGGATACTCTGGACCGGGTAGGCGCCCGGCCGACATGTCATAACGGCAATACGGCACGAGCGGGCGTAACCATACCCGTCATCCCGGGCACCAGACGCCTCCAGTCTTCGGGGGCAATATAGCCCAGCATTTTCGGCTGAACGCTGCTGCCATCGGCCTTGATGAACAATGCAGAACCGTAGCCCAAGGCCGTGTCGGTTGGCACCTGCAGGTCCTTTTCCATTTGCTCCATGCACTCGCTGTGAGTCACCAGTACCAGATTGCGGCCCGGCACCTTGTGCCGGAGCGCATCACGTAACATCGTGCCCCGGCAGTTGAACAACCAGTCCTGCGCCTCAACGGGACGAATAAACATGGCGTCAGCTGTTTGGCGGGCCCGAGTCAGCAAGCTGCTGTAAATATCGACGGTATTAAGCCCTAACTGTTGAAAGTCCATGCCCAGCTTTCGGACGGTCGCTTCGCCGCGCACGGTCACACCGTCTGCGGCCCCCAAACAAGGGGCTGTCGAGCGATCACAGCGTTCGGCATGTCGCACCAGGGCAATCACATCGCCGCTTTCCCAGCTTTCGGTCAATGCGAGCACCCGGCTGGCGTTACCGGGTTGCGCCAAATCCGGCGCCGACGCAGGCGCCAGCAACTTCAGGGTGAGCGCCACCGTGAGCAGCGTCGCTGCAATCACTACCAGAACATTTTTATAAGGTGCCAGCCCGCTGAGTAATTGCGCTGGCTTAGCGCCGGTCAGACGAAAACTCGATATCACGGTAAGCATGCCTCCAGGCCGTCGGTGAGTGGCACAGGCCGCCACCCTATCGGGCGAATATGACAAGGGCGCAAGGGGCGACCTTGAGGAAAGAAACGATCCTGAATGCAACCGATCCCGCTAAATGGGCGCAGTCTAAAAAAGCCCACGTCAGAGCCAGGTGAAACGAATGTGAAAAAAAACGTGAACACCGGACTTGTCCACACGAATAAAAGGGGTGTTCATCCCGGGAGCGACGCACCGAAAAAAACGTTTCAGCTCTGGGCAATCCCGCCGATACAGCCCCACACACCTTCTGCTGGACCAGAACAATAAAAACCTCCAGCGAACTTCCCCCAGACGTGCACTGTTCCTGGAGAACAAAATGAATAGCTGGTTGAGTAACATCAGCGTTAATTTGAAACTGGCTCTTGGCTTCGGCCTGGTCCTAGCCCTGACATGCCTGATGGCAATCGGCAGCTGGTTCAGCCTGGACACCTTGATTGATCGCAGCAACTGGATGAGTGACATCACGCGCCTCAACAGCGCGCTGACCAACCTGCGGGTCACGCGCCTGCAGTACATGCTCACCAACGGCGACGAAACGGCTGCGCAAGTGGTGCAAAACAGCCTGGAAGCGTTTGCGGATCAGGAAAAAAAGCTGATCGCCAGCTTCAAGAGCCCGGAAAACCTCAAGCTGCTCAATGAGCAACTCGACATGATCAATCGCTATCAGAGCGCGCTGGTGATCATGCGCAAGGCGTACGTTGAATCCGCCGTATCCCGCGACACCATGGATCGCCAGGCCAAAACGGCACTCGCCGCCATCGACGTACTGAATGACCGTGTGCTGCAACGCGCTGCCGGCGAAGACGGACGTTTCGAACAGTTCCAGGACGTGACCCGGGTACGCGAGCGGTTCCTGATGGCCCGCGATCAGGTACGGGCCTACATCGGCTCACCCACCGCCACCACCGAACAGGCCGCACGCACCCAACTCAACCTGGCCTCGGCCAGTATTGAAGGGTTGAATGCCCACTTCGCCAATACGTCAGCCGACGCCTTGCGCTCCCTGAGCGAGGCTATCGTCCAGTACAAAACGGCGCTGCAGCAATACGCCGACACGGACAACACCATCGTAGAAATGCGCAAGGAAATGACCGAGTACGGAAATGGCATCGTTAGCCGCAGCAACGAACTGTATAAAATTCAGCTCGAACGCCGCGACATCGAAAGCGCCGAAGCCAACAACCTGCAAATGATCAGTACGTTGTTGGTGTTGCTGTTCGGAATCAGTGCCGCCGTGATCATTACGCGCCAGATCACCCGTCCGCTGCGCGAAACCCTGGAAGTTGTAGAACGTATTGCCAGCGGCGACCTCAGCCAGGATATGCGCGTGACCCGCCGCGATGAGCTGGGTGTACTGCAACAAGGCATTGCACGCATGGGCAGTACCCTGCGCGAATTGATTGGCGGTATCCGCGATGGCGTGACACAGATTGCCAGCGCCGCCGAAGAGCTGTCTGCCGTTACGGAACAGACCAGCGCAGGTGTTAACAGCCAAAAGATCGAGACCGATCAAGTGGCAACCGCCATGCACGAAATGACCGCCACCGTGCAGGAAGTCGCGCGTAACGCCGAGCAGGCTTCGCAAGCGGCCGCCGCGGCTGACGGAGAAGCTCGCGAAGGTGACAACGTGGTGAATCAGGCGATTGACCAGATCGAGCGCCTGGCAGTGGAAGTCGGCCGTTCGACCGAGGCCATGGCCGTGTTGCAACAGGAAAGCGACAAGATCGGCAGCGTCATGGACGTGATCAGGGCCGTAGCGGAGCAGACCAATCTGCTGGCGCTCAACGCCGCCATCGAGGCCGCCCGAGCGGGTGAAGCGGGCCGTGGTTTTGCGGTGGTCGCCGATGAAGTCCGCGGCCTGGCCCAGCGCACACAAAAATCCACGGAAGAGATTCATACGCTGGTTGCAGCACTGCAAAGCGGTACCCAGCAAGTGGCCAGTGTCATGCACAATAGCCGTACCCTGACCGACAGCAGCGTGGCCCTGACTCGCCAGGCCGGCACATCACTGCAGGGTATTACCCGTACCGTGTCGAATATTCAGTCAATGAATCAGCAAATCGCCGCAGCGGCCGAACAGCAAAGTGCTGTGGCCGAAGAAATCAGCCGCAGCATTATCAATGTGCGCGATGTGTCGGAGCAGACCGCTTGCGCGAGCGACGAAACCGCCAAGTCCAGCGTCGAGCTGGCGCGACTGGGCAATCAACTGCAAATGATGGTGAGCCACTTCAAGGTCTAGCCCCTGAATGCTGCGGGCCCGCGCACGGGCCCGCAGAGAGGACTCTAAACGTGCTGTACGCGGGCGCGCTTGAGCAGTTTTTTACAGCGCTCGGACAGGTGTAAAACCCGCAGGTGCTTGCCCGCTTTGCTGTAGCGCTCACGCAACGTGTTCAAGGCCGCAATGGCTGAGTAGTCGACGAAGCTCAAGTGACGGCAATCCAGTGTC
The DNA here is from genome assembly GCF_900475285.1 of Pseudomonas taetrolens. NCBI lineage: Bacteria > Pseudomonadati > Pseudomonadota > Gammaproteobacteria > Pseudomonadales > Pseudomonadaceae > Pseudomonas > Pseudomonas taetrolens. The sequence continues at coordinate 4,172,473 of NZ_LS483370.1, forward strand.
ACCTGGGCCGGATCGTTGGCCGGGTCAAACTGCTTCAGAAACGCGGTTGTCGACGCAAAAAACAGCGTGCCATGCACCCGGTAAAGCTTGCTGCCGTCACTCTCAAGGTTCGCGTCGGCATACAGCTCGCGGGCCTGTTGCCAGGCGAAATTGAGCGCCGCAATGATGATTCCGCACAGCACCGCAGTGGCCAGGTCGGTAAACACCGTGATCACGGTGACCGCAATGATCACCAGGACATCGTTCAGCGGCACCTTGTTCAGCACCCGCAACGACGCCCAGGCGAACGTTTGCTGTGATACCACGAACATCACCCCCACCAGTGCCGCCAGCGGGATGCGCTCGATGAACGGGGCGAGAAATAATATGAACAGTAGGATCATGATGCCAGCGGTCACGCCTGACAGCCGGCCCCGCCCGCCTGAGCTGAGGTTGACCACGGTTTGCCCGATCATGGCGCAACCGCCCATGCCGCCAAATACGCCCGAGACCATATTCGCAGCCCCCAGTGCTGCGCACTCGCGATCCGGGTAGCCACGGGTTTCAGTGATTTCGTCGGTTAGATTGAGAGTCAGCAACGTTTCCAGCAGCCCCACCAGCGCCATCAATATCGCGTAGGGCGCGATGATGCCAAGGGTCTCCAGCGTCCACGAAATATCCGGAAGGCTGAACGTCGGCAAGCCACCGGCTATGTGCGCCATATCGCCCAATGTACGGGTCGGCAAGCCCAGCAGGTACACCGCCAGCCCCACCCCGAGAATCGCCACCAGCGCCGGCGGTGCAGCGCGGGTCAAGCGCGGCAGGCCGTAGACAATGACCATGGTCAGCGCCACCAGCCCGATCATCATGTATAGCGGTGTACCGGTGAGCCAGGCCTCCCCATCTTTGAAGTGATCGAGCTGGGCCATGGCAATGATGATCGCCAGGCCATTAACAAAACCGAGCATCACCGGGTGCGGCACCATGCGTACCAGCTTGCCCAGCCTGAGCACACCGAACGCCAGCATGATCAACCCGCCCAGCAGCACCGTGGCCAGCAGATACTGCACCCCGTGTTGCACCACCAGCGCGACAATGACCACCGCCATTGACCCGGCTGCACCGGACACCATGCCCGGGCGCCCGCCGAAGAGCGCGGTCAGGGTGCAAATAATAAAAGCACCATACAGCCCCATCAGCGGGTTGAGGTGAGCGACCAGTGCAAACGCAATGCACTCGGGCAACAGAGCGAACGACGTCGTGAGTCCTGCCAGGACATCAGCACGCAGACGGATAGGTTTCATGAGTTACCTGAAGGGAGAAACGAATCGCATATGGTAACAAACTGTAAAACTGAATCCTGCAACTGCAAAACCTGTAGGCGCGAGCGGGTTCGCGATGGCTTCAAAAACGCAGTGTGTATCCAGCAAGTACACGCGTAATCGTCAGCGACTCTCGCGAGCAAGCTCGCTCCTACAGGGGTGGTTTGCTTATTTCACGACCATGCCGACACCACGACCACGCGGGTCGGACGCGGTTTCAAGCTGGGTGCCGTTAACCCGGATGGCCTGGATATCCCCCATGTTCCAGCCCTGATCTTCCAGGGTGTAACCCATCGCCTTGAGCTCATCGGCGACTTTGCCCGTCAGGGGCGCATAAGCGTCGTAATAAATCGTATCTTTAGGCAGCAACTGGTGATGCACACGCTGGGCAGCCACGGCCTTTTCCAGCGGCAGATTGTAGTCATAGAGGTTGTTCAGCACCTGGAAGATCGAGGTGAAAATCCGCGATCCACCGGGCGTACCCAGCACCAGCGTGACCTGACCGTCGCGCGTCACCAGGCTTGGGCTCATGGACGACAGCATCCGCTTGCCCGGCTCGATGGCGTTGGCATTTCCCCCTACCACACCAAAGGAGTTGGCAACGCCCGGCTTGGAGCTGAAGTCATCCATTTCATCGTTGAGCAAGAAGCCTGCGCCTTTAACCACAACGCCGCTGCCGTAATCCCAGTTCAGGGTGTAGGTATTGCTGACCGCGTTACCGTCTTTGTCGACGATGGAGAAGTGCGTGGTCTGATGAGGTTCCAGCCCCGGTTTGACCTGCTCAGTTGCAGAAATGGTCTTGGGGCTCACCTCTGCCGCCCGCTTGGCGATGTAGGCCGGGTCAGTCAATTCAGCCACTGGCATCTTGCCGAAGTCCGGGTCACCCAGATAATCGGCGCGATCGGCAAATACACGTTTTTCGATTTCAGCCAGCAGATGGATATACGGCGCAGAGTTCAGCTCGACACCTTTGAAGTCGGCTGCACGAGCCTCCTTGATACCGATCAATTGCGCCAGCGCGATACCGCCAGAGCTTGGCAGCGGTGCCGTATACAGCGTGTTGCCACGCCAGTCGACACGCATCGGCTCACGCCAGTTGGCCTTGTAGTCGTTCAGGTCCTCATGGGTGATCAGCCCCTTGTCCTGCTTCATTTGCGCGATCAGCAGATCGGCGGTTTTACCCTGATAGAACTCTTTTGCACCTTGATCGGCAATACGTTCCAGAGTGGCGGCCAATTCAGGCTGCTTGAAGGTTTCGCCGGTTTTCATGCTGCCAAAATAGTCACCAAAGTTGGTCGAGCCGTTAAACAGCTTCAACGCATCTTCGCGATATTGGTACTGCTTGTTCGCGACCTTAAAACCGTTTTTCGCGTACCCCACGGCAGGCGTCAGCAGTTCGGACCACGGCAACTTGCCAAAACGCTGGTGCGCTTCCCACAAGCCCATGACCGTCCCCGGCACGCCAGCCGCGCGCGCGCCCACCAGACTCATGTTCTCGATGATTTCGCCTTTGTCATTGAGGTACATATCGCGGGTAGCAGCCTTGGGCGCAGTTTCGCGATAGTCGAGGAAGTAGGGTTTGCCATCGACAAACAAGGTCATGAAACCGCCGCCGCCGATGTTGCCTGCCTCGGGGTAGGTCACGGCCAGGGTGAAGGCCGTTGCGACTGCAGCGTCGACCGCATTGCCCCCTTTCTTGAGGATTTGTGCCGCCACTTCAGCGCCGTACTGATCCGGCGCAGCCACGGCTCCGCCGTCCAGCGTGACAGCAAAAGCCGAGCTGCTGGCCGCGATTGCAGCCGTTAAGGCCAAGGTTTTGAACCAAACAACACGCATGATGATTACCTTTTATTTTTGTAGGACGATGCCGAACCATGTCTGATTTCAGCATCACTTTCAAACAACAAAAGCAAAACTGCGAGGTGATACACAAACCCTCGAAACTACAGTGCCTGTAGCCGCTGCCGCAGGCAGCGATAAGGCCCGAAGAACCTTCAAGATTTCAGCCCCTCCAAAAACCGTAGCCGTTGGCGAGTACAACGAGGCGACGTCGGCTTTTGATCTTGATCCGAAAGGCCATACGACGGCTACGCCGCCGGACGCGGCCTCACTCCGCTGCTACGGATAGCGGAAAAACGCAGGCGCAGGACGTCCGTAACAATGGATGAGTTGAGCCAAGTTACGGCCGCATTACTGCTGGAAATCGCAGTTCGCATAACGGGTCAGCTTGGTCTGGATAAAGTCCAGAAAACACTGAATGCGCAGCGCCAATTGCGAGTTTCGGTAGTACACCGCGTGAATCGGTTGGCGATAGCCGCTGTTGAATTCGCCCAGAACCACCTGCAAGCGTCCGGCCTGAATGTCTTCGTGGGTCATGAAATGCGACAGGCAAGCAATGCCCTGCCCTTGCAGCGCCAGATGGCGCACGGTTTCACCGCTGGAGGCGCTGATGGCCGGCTGGATGGGCCAGCGATCGCCCTGTGCATAACGCAGCGGCCACTGGTTGAGGCCATCGTTCTGGGTGAAACCGATCAGGGTGTGCTGGGCCAGTTCTGCAACGCTTGTGGGTAACCCGTGGGCAGCGATGTAGTCGGGGCTGGCCAGGATGTTCAGCGGGCTGCAACCCAGAGAGCGGGCGTGCAGGGTGGAGTCGGTCAGCGCACCGATGCGAATGGCAATGTCGGTGCTTTGCTCCAGCAGATCGATGATCAGGTCATTGCTGTTGAGTTCCAGCAGGATCTCGGGGTACAAGGCGCGAAATTCGGCGATGTACGGCACGATGGCGTGCAGCATGAAAGGTGCGGCGGCGTTGATCCGCAGACGACCCGAGGGCGTGCGCTGATGCGAGACCAAACGTTCTTCGAGCTCATCCATTTGCTCCAGGATCTGCTTGGCCCGCTCGAAGAAAAACTTGCCTTCTTCGGTCAGATCCATGCGCCGCGTGGTGCGGTTGATCAGGGTGGTTTCGAGCTTGGTCTCCAGCCGTGACAGCGTGCGGCTGACGGCTGAAGGCGTTTGCCCTGCCTGTTCGGCAGCAGCGGAAATCGAACCGCACTCAATCACCGAGACAAAGATTTGCAGCTCATCGGATCTGGCTTTCACACATGCCCCTCATGGATAACAGCCTTGATAGTAGCCGCATGTGGGGCAAATGGGTCAGGCCCGCAGGCCGAACACTTCGGTCAGGTGCTGTTCGTAACGGGCCGCATCAGCCTCTGGTTGCGGACGCTTCATCACGTCGACACACAGGAAGGTCGGCAAACCGGCCATGCCCAGAAACTCATTGGCTTTGTGGAACGGAAAGTACACCGCGTCCACGCCCTTTCCTTCAAAGAAATCAGCCGGATCATCGAAAGCTTGCTGCGGCGCGTTCCAGGTCAGCGACAGCATGTAGTGCTTGCCCTGAATCAGGCCACCGCTGCCATAGCGCTGCGAAGCATCAGAGCGCGTGCGGCCGTCACTGGCGTACAGCTTGCCGTGGCCCTGGGTGAACACTTCATCGACGTATTTCTTGACGATCCACGGCGCGCCCATCCACCAACCCGGCATCTGGTAAATAACCACGTCAGCCCAGAGGTATTTTTCGACCTCTTCAGCCACGTCATAGCCTTCGTCGATGTGGGTCACCTTGACTTCGAACCCTTGGCGATCAAAAAAAGCCAGGGCCGTCTCGTGCAGGGTCAGGTTGTAACGACCATCGGAATGCGCGAATTTTTTAGCACCGTTAAGCAACAGAATTTTCTTCATCATCAGCCTCGTCAGGAATTAACCCTCGGCGCTGTTGAGCGGCGTTGGGTATTAAAGGTTTAAAACGTGACGGCAGGATATAGACCGCCTTGCCCAGGAAACACCCGCGTCCGGGCAAATGACATTTGCGCTAAAAGCACGAATCAACAACCTATTGTTGCCTTAAGCTTTTTTAGACACTCACGCTAAAGAGCTGCTTCGATGACCCCACTGCACGGATTTATTCTTCACGCCTATACCCAACCTGAAAAAGCCGACGCCTTTGAAGCGTTGTTTCGCGCGTACGTACCCCTCAGCCGTCAAGAGGATGGCTGCATTGAGTACCACATGCTGCGCGACCAACTGGACCCGACACTGTTTATTTTTTACGAGATCTGGCAGTCACGCGAGCACCTGGCTGTGCATGAAAACTTGCCGCACATGAAGCAGTTTTTCGAGCAGCGCATGGACTACCTGGCCCGTGACTTTGAAGTGCGGATGATCGACATGCTCAGCCCGTCGTCGGCTACCCGCTGACCAACAGGTGCGTGCCCAGCAGTGCCATGCCCACAAAGAACACCCGTTTAAACACCGCGGCACTGATGCGCTGGCGTAGCCATTGCCCCAGCCACAGGCCGAACATGGCCGGCAACAGCGCCAGCAATGAGGCGTTCAGCTCACCGCTGCCCAGATCGCCGCGCCAGTAAAGCCCGGCGGCAAGGGCCACTGTGGAGACACTGAAGGATAATCCCAAGGCCTGAACCAGCTGATTTCTATTCAAGTCCAAGGCCTGCAAGTACGGCACGGCAGGAATCACAAAGACACCGGTGGCCGAAGTAATCACCCCGGTGATCAGACCACTGGCCGACCCCAACCACCGTTCTCGATGTGGGGCTACGCGCAGCGTGGGCAGAAACAGGCCGCTCAGGGCATAGAGCAATAATGCCGCGCCCAGCGCCCTGACCACCCAGCTGTCGCCATCGACACTCAGCCAGAGCATGCCAAGCCCGGTGCCCAGCACTATCCCCAATTGCATCGGCCACAGGCGTCGGATCAAGACGCGCAACTGCCCACCCGCAGCCAATTGCCAGGCATTGGTCACCATCGAGGGAATGATCAGCAATGCCGCTGCCTGTGCCGGAGCAATAGCCAGGCCAAGCAAACCCATTGCCACGGTCGGCAAGCCGAGACCAATTACGCCTTTCACGGTTCCAGCCAGCAGAAAGGTGATCAGCACCAGCAGTGACAGGGCCCAGCCCAGATGTTGGTAGAACTCGATTAATGTCTTCATCGGCGTATGCTGATGCGCATGACATCGGCTGAAAATGCGTCATTGACTGAGCCAGCCTCTTGCCTCGCAATAGGCTCATCCCGTTTGATGTGAGGCGTACTTGAAACATGCACTTCGACCTGATTGATCTGCGCTTGTATTTGAATGTGCTGCAGGCGGGCAATATCACCGCCGGGGCCGGCCTCAGTCATTTGTCGCTGGCCGCCGCCAGTGCGCGCATCAGGGCGATGGAAGCTTCGCTGGGCGTGACGTTTCTGCATCGCAGCCGCCGCGGGGTCAGCCCCACGCCAGCGGGGCAAGCGCTGGCACAACACGCGCGGTTGTTGCTGCAACAGGTCGCCCGGATGAACCACGACCTGACCGAGTACGCCCAAGGCTTCAAGGGTCAGGTCCGGCTACTGTGCAACACCGCCGCCCTGACCGAATACCTGCCAGAGTTGCTGGCCGACTTTGTGCGCCAGCACCCTTCCATCAGCATTGATCAACAAGAACTCACCAGCTTGCGCATTACCCATGCTTTGCGTCAGAACGCCGCCGATATCGGGGTTATCTCCAACGCCGTGGATACCCGTAACCTGCAGACCCGCGCTTTTCGCGACGATCCGCTGGTACTGGTGATGCCACGAGATCATCCGCTCGCCGATCTGCCATCTCCCTCGTTCAGCGACACCTTGAACCATGACTACGTCGGGCTTGGGACAAACAGTGCCTTGGCGGTGTACCTGGAGGAGCAAGCACTGCACATCGGCCTGCGGATGCAGGTGAGAATCCGCGCCGAAGGCTTTGACGGGGTATTGCGAATGGTGGCCCGCGGCGCCGGGTTGGGCATTGTGCCCAAGGCCACCATTGAGCGCTGGCAAGCCCCGCGCACCTTCAATGTGGTGAGCTTGAGCGAGCCTTGGGCGGACCGCAAACTGCTGCTGTGCGCCCGCTCGTTCGAACACTTGCCGGCCTATGCCCGGGCACTGCTGGAAGCGCTGACGACTCGATAAGTCTGTAAGAAATATCGCAGAGTTGCCCTGCTCTGTATGCCTCACTTTTCACCCGGAGTAATATCCGGGCCATCCTGATCCCCGGAGAAACCGCCGGGGTCTTTATCCATATCAAAAACAACAACGAACAGGGCACCTGATGGCTGACGACATTTCTCCCCCCGTCACACTCAAGCGTGGTTTGAAGAATCGCCATATCCAGCTGATTGCCTTGGGTGGCGCGATCGGTACGGGGTTGTTTCTCGGATCCGCAGGCGTACTCAAGTCGGCAGGCCCGTCGATGATTCTCGGCTATGCGATTGCCGGGTTTATCGCATTTCTGATCATGCGCCAGCTGGGCGAAATGATCGTTGAAGAACCCGTGGCCGGTTCTTTCAGCCACTTCGCCCACAAGTACTGGGGCGGCTATGCGGGTTTTCTGTCGGGCTGGAATTATTGGGTGCTGTACGTGCTGGTGGGCATGGCCGAGCTCACGGCGGTCGGTAAATACATCCAGTTCTGGTGGCCCGAAGTCCCGACCTGGGTCAGCGCCGTGGTGTTCTTTGTATTGGTCAACCTGATCAACACACTGAACGTGAAGGTCTTCGGTGAGATGGAGTTCTGGTTTGCGATCATCAAGGTCGTGGCGATTCTCGGCATGATCGTACTCGGCTGCTATCTATTGATCAGCGGCACTGGCGGCCCGCAAGCGTCAGTCAGTAACCTCTGGAGCCACGGCGGTTTCTTCCCCAATGGGGGCACCGGGCTGCTGATGGCGATGGCCTTCATCATGTTTTCGTTCGGTGGCCTGGAGCTGGTGGGCATCACTGCCGCTGAGGCCAGCGAGCCAAAAAAAGTGATTCCCAAGGCGATCAACCAGGTGGTGTACCGGGTACTGATTTTCTACGTCGGCGCACTGACCGTGCTACTGGCACTGTACCCATGGGATCAGTTGCTGGTGACCCTCGGCGCTTCCGGCGATGCGTACAGCGGCAGCCCGTTTGTACAGATCTTTGCCCTGATCGGCAGTAACACCGCCGCACAGATCCTCAACTTCGTCGTGCTGACCGCCGCCCTGTCGGTCTACAACAGCGGCGTGTACTGCAATAGCCGCATGCTGTTCGGCCTCGCCGAACAAGGCGACGCCCCTAAAGCACTGATGCAACTGACTCGCCATGGCGTGCCGTTGCGGGCACTGGGCGTGTCGGCGCTGGTGACCCTGCTGTGCGTCGCGGTCAACTACGTGGCGCCGCACAAAGCATTGGAGCTGCTGTTTGCGCTGGTGGTTGCGTCCTTGATGATCAACTGGGCACTGATCAGCCTCACCCATCTCAAATTCCGCAAGGCCATAGCCACACAAGGTGTAGTGCCTTCGTTCAAAGCGTTCTGGTCCCCATTCAGCAACATCCTGTGCCTGGCCTTTATGGCGGTAATCGTCTCCGTTATCTGGATGATCCCTGACGTTCGCGCCTCGGTGTATGCCATCCCGGTGTGGCTCCTGGTGATCTACGGGTTCTACCGCTTGCGCCTGATCAAGGGCCAGGCGCTGGTGAACAGACACTGATCAAGTGACGCCCCCCGCGCTTTGACTAAAGCTGCCGACACGGCGCATTCGGGTTGCTGGGGGTCGAACCCAGACATCTGTCAGGGAGCTCGGACGGTTACGGTGGGGGTTGTGTCTTAAACCATCACCGGAGTTCTTATGTCTGCGCCGATTACCGTTCTTCGCGATACGCACCCATTGCCTGTGCTCGACGCCTGTAAATGGGAGAAGCTGGAAGGCGACCCGCACACTGTCAACCTCAACGCTTACACCAGCGAAGACGGCAGCAAAATCATGGGCACGTGGATTTGCACGCCCGGCAAGTGGTACGTGGAATATGTGAAGTGGGAGTACTGCGATTTCCGCGAGGGTTATTGCATCATCACGCCAGAAGGCCGGGAGCCGATCCATCTGCGTGCAGGGGATATCTTTGTGATTGAACCGGGCATGAAAGGCACATGGGAAGTGGTTGAAACCGTGCGCAAGTATTTTGTCTTTGCCTGATTGTCACCCCGCAAAAAAACCGGGAACCCGCCCGACGCGGATTCCCGGAAAACCCCTATTGGGGTTTGCGATAGCTGTTGATGATGGCCGAAAAGTCTTTACCGCCTTCTCCGCGCAAACTCATGGCTTGATACAGTTGCTGGGCCACAGCGCCCAGCACCACCGGCTGATGCGCCTGACGTGCCGCCTCGGTGGCCAACCCCAGATCCTTGAGCATCAACTCGGCACCAAAGCCGCCGGTATAGCCGCGCGAGGCCGGTGCCGTTTCAACGATCCCGGGCCACGGGTTGTAGACCTCCGAGCTCCAGCAGCGCCCGGTTGAACTGTTGATCACCCCGGCCAGTACTTCGCTGTCGATGCCCAGTGCCGCGCCCAGCGCCATGGCTTCACTGACACCGACCATGGAAATCCCGAGCAGCAGGTTGTTGCAGATTTTAGCCACTTGGCCGGTTCCCACATCCCCACAACGGACGATGTTGCGCCCCATGAGTGAGAGTACCGGGTGCAGCGTGTCAAACAGCGCTTGAGTGGCACCGACCATAAACGTCAGCGTGCCGGCTTGTGCGCCGCCAGTGCCGCCGGACACCGGTGCGTCAGCCATTGGCACGCCCTGTTTAGCCGCGGCAGCAGCAACATCACGCGCGGTCTGCGGGTCGATGGTGCTGCAATCCACTGCCGGGACACCGTCGCCGATACCGGCCAGCACGCCGTCCTCGCCCAGCCACACACTGCGCACATGGGCCGCCGCCGGCAGCATGGTGATCACCAGCTCCGTGCCTTTGGCAGCCTCGCGTGGCGAGGCACTGATGCGGCCGCCCAAGGCCGCCAGCTCTGCCAGGATGTCTTTGTTCAGGTCAAACAGGTTCAACGAATGCCCTGCCTTGAGCAGATTGCGCGCCATGGGGGCGCCCATGTTGCCCAAGCCAATAAATGCGATGTTCATGATCCGGCCCTCAACGAAGATGGATGGTGGTATTGACGCCATCATTCACGCTGTCATCGTCGAACCAGCGACTGGTGACGGTCTTGGTCTGAGTATAGAACTGTACGACTTGCTTACCGTATGGCCCCAGATCCCCGAGTTTCGAACCCCGAGAGCCGGTGAAACTGAAGAACGGCACCGGCACCGGGATCGGAATATTGATCCCGACCTGACCCACATCGATTTCGCTCTGGAACTTGCGCGCCGCAGCCCCGCTTTGAGTGAACAGCCCGGTACCGTTGCCAAACGGGTTGGCGTTAACCAGCGCGATGGCCTGATCCAGCGTGTCGACCTCGATCACCACCAGGACCGGACCAAAAATCTCCTGGGTATAAATCTGCATGTCGGTGGTCACCCCGGAAAACAGGGTCGGCCCCACGAAGTTACCTTGCTCAAAACCCGGCACCTTGACGTCGCGACCATCCAGTTCGAGAACCGCCCCCTCTTTGATCCCGCTTTCGATCAGCCCCAGCACACGTTCTTTCGCACGCTTGGAAATCAGTGGCCCCACGTCAGTGCCCGCTTCGCTGCCCGCGTTAACCTTGAGCTGCTGCGCCAGCGCCTTGAGGTCCGGCAGCCATTGTTTGGCCGCGCCCACCAGCACCACCACCGAGGTCGCCATGCAACGTTGACCGGCGGCACCAAAGCCCGCACCGACCAGCGCATTGAGGGTTTGCTGGCGATTGGCGTCTGCCAGCACCACGGCGTGGTTCTTCGCGCCCATCATGGATTGCACACGCTTGCCATGACGACCGGCCAGGTCGTAGACATGAGTGCCGACAGCGGTTGAGCCGACGAACGACACCGCCTTGATATCCGCGTGGGTGCAGAGTGCATCCACCACGTCCTTGCCACCGTGAACAACGTTCAGCACGCCTGGCGGCACTCCGGCCTCCAGCGCCAGCTCGACCAGCATCAACGTCGACAGCGGGTCTTGCTCGGACGGCTTAAGGACAAAGGTATTACCGCAGGCAATGGCCATCGGGAACATCCACAACGGAATCATCGCCGGGAAGTTGAAGGGCGTGATCCCCGCGCAAACACCGATCGGTTGACGCAGGGTGTAGGTATCAACACCGCCCGCGACGTTTTCAGCGAATTCACCCATCTGCAAAGTGCCGATGGAGCACGCGTGCTCGACGACTTCAAGGCCGCGAAAAATATCGCCCTCGGCGTCGGCAATGGTTTTGCCCTGTTCAGCGCTGAGGACGGTGGCGATGCGCTTGGAGTGCTCGCGTATCAGCGCCTGAAGTTTGAGCATGATGCGCATCCGGGCGCCGATTGGCGTCAGCTTCCAGGTCTGGAAAGCGCGCTGGGCAGCATCGATGGCCGCGTTCACTTCATCGGGTGTGGCGAACGGAACTTTGGCCAGCACTTGTTGAGTGGCCGGGTTAACGATGTCGTGCCACTCAGTGGTCTGCGACTCGATCCATTCACCATCAATCAGCAAGCGGGCGTTTTGGTATGGGGCGGTAGAAACGTTCATGGAAGTCTCCGACATTATTTTTATGTTGCGTCAGTAGCGCGTGTACGGGCGTCCAGATTGGTCGCAGGACTGTTTTTGGAGTATAGGTGTGCGTTCTTCTAATAAGAACGCACATAAAAGCCGGTCTAACATGCAAAAAAACATCACATCGTTAAGCGCTTTGAACTGGGACGACCTGAAGTTTTTTCTTGAGGTGGCCCGCACCCGCAAAGCCAGCAGCGCAGCCAAACGCCTGGCCGTGGACTACACGACCGTGTCGCGCCGCATCAGCTCGCTGGAGGCCGCACTCGGCACTTTGCTGTTTGAAAAGTCGCGCACCAATGGCTTTACCCTGACCAGCGAAGGTCAGCGTCTGCTGGGTTATGCCGAGTCGATCGAAAGCACGCTGCACATGGCCTGCGAGCAGGTTTCAGGCTCTGGCGTGGCATTGTCGGGCCATGTGCGCATGGGCTGTACCGAGGGTTTCGGCAGCTTTTTCATCACCCCACAGTTGAGTCACTTTGTGGATGCCTACCCGGCAATCTCGGTGGATATCCTGCCACTGCCGCACTTCATCAGCCTGTCCAAGCGCGAGGCGGATATCGTCATCGCGCTGGAGCGCCCGGAACACGGCCCCTACGTGTGCTGCAAGCTGTGCGATTACCGACTGCAGCTGTTTGCGACCCAGGAATATCTGGATCAGCACCCGCCGATCCGCCGGCCTTCTGACCTGGCAGAGCACCCGTTTATCAGTTACGTCGACGATTTGGCATTTAGCTCGGAGTTGCTGTACCTGGCCAATGTGCTGCCCGGCGCCAGCGCCAATCTGCGCAGCACCAGCGTGATCGCACAGTACGTGGCCGCTCAGCAAGGCCGTTCACTGGCGATTCTGCCGTGTTTTCTGGCCGCCCAGGACCCGCGTTTGCTGCCGGTACTGCCGCAGGAGATCAACCTGACACGGCAGTTCTGGATGTACTGCCGCGAGGACCTGCGCAAGCTCAAGCGGATCACCCTGTTGTGGGATTACATCCGCGAGGTCACTGAGCTGAATGCACCGTTGTTGCTGGGGGAAACCCGGGGGATGAAGTTTGCGGACTAAGGTCCGGAGGGTCTTCGCGATACCAGGGCTGCTACACGCCATCGCAGCCCCTGGCAGCAGCTACAAACAGCCTTTAATCGGCGATCACCACGATCGACACCCGGCGGTTTTCAGTGCGTCCGGCACGGGTTTTGTTCGACGCGACGGGTTCGCGGCTGCCCAGCCCGCGGATCTGGATATTCTCAGGACGCATGCCCGTACGGGTCAGCACCTTGACCACGCTGTTGGCGCGGCGCACTGAAAGCTGTTCGTTATAAGACTCCTGCCCCGAGGCGTCGGTATGGCCATCAACCCGCACCCGCTGAATGTCGACGGCAAGCAAGGCGGTGCCGATACGTTCAACGATTTCCTGGCTTTGCGCATTGAGCACTTCAAGGTCACTGCCAAACAGTACTTTTCCCGACAGGCCAAACGCCCAACCTTCTTCCGTGAGCTCAAAACCTTGCTGTTGCAATACTGCAATCTGCGCCGGGTTCAAGCCCTTTTGCGGGGCTGTCTGACAGCCGTTCAAAGCCAGCATTGCCAACAACATGGCAACCCCGAAAAACGGTGAATAACGTTGGATCAAAGCACGCATGGGGAAAACTAGCTCCTGGAAATAACGGAATTAACGGGGCACTCCAGCACCGCGATCTGTTGTCCGCCTCGAGCGAGGCGTTTGGCCTGGTACATCGCCGAGTCTGCCGCACGCAGCAACGTATCCGGGTCTGCTCCATGGTCGGGATAAACGGCAATACCAATGCTAAGCGAGGTCACTGCCGTGGTTTTACCGGGCAATTGAATCGGCTCAAGCATGCTGAGGATGATTTTGTCAGCAATCCGTTGAGCGTCTTCGATCCTGTGCAGCGGGGTCAGGAGAATTGCAAACTCGTCACCTCCCATGCGCGCCACCACATCATCTTCGCGCAGCTGACCGCGAACCCGCGTCGCCACCGCCATCAACACCGCATCGCCCGCGGCATGACCGAAGGTGTCGTTGATGTCCTTAAAACGGTCGCTGTCGAGAAACAGCACCGCAGCTTTTTCGGTGGGTTTGTGCAGCGAACGCAACGTACGCGCCAGCCGCGCTTCAAAGTAGCCGCGATTGGGCAGATTGGTCAGCGAGTCATGATTGGCCTGGTGCGCCAGGGTCTGGTTTTCGTTCTGCAAGTGGCTTTGCCATGATTCCAGCTCATCGAGCAACGCATTGAAGTCGTTGCCCAAGTCGTCCAGCTCCGCGATATCGGCGGGTGGTACTCGACGATCGAACGCCCGTTCGCACCGTGCGGCGTGAGCGACCTCGGCCAGTTGCTGCAGCGGCCCGGTGATGCCCCCCAGCAAACGGCGCGACAGGTACAACGCACTCCATACACTCAAGGCTGTGCACACCATGACCCCAATCACGCCACCGAGTAAAAAGCTCAACATATTGGCGCCATGCACACTGACCACCACCGTCCCGATCTCTTCACCCTGATGCTGGATAGGCACGCTGATCGGTTGCTCAAGCAGACTGTTGGCCAACAGCATTTCAACCTTCGACATCACGCCGTTTTCGGGACGCTGCCATTGCGCCAGCAACTCGCCCTGCGCGGTATAGATCTCGGCCTTGGCCACCGCCTCGGTGGACGAAATCATCGCCAATGCTTCGGTCGCCGCCGCCCGATCATCGAACACCACGGCCGCTTCCACGGTGTAATTGATGGCACGGGCAATCAACTGCAGGTTGTGATCAGCGTAGACCTTGAGCGCCAGAGTGCCCAACAATGTGAGCGAGACACTGGCCAGTGTTACGGCGACCAATGCAACGCCCAGGTGACCTCTGCGCAACACCGAGCGCAGACGGTGCCTACGATTTTCAGGCGTTTTTGGCTGGCTCATGGCTGGGCTTCCCGGCGGCGTGACAGCTGCAACACACTGGGGTGAATGCGCACGCCACTGCGGGAAACGGAATCGAGGTTGACCTCAAACGAGACTTTCTGATCGCTGATGTGCAGACAAAACAGGCTGCCGACGGTGCATTGGTTACCGTCTTCACTGATGCTCAGCACGGCCAGTCCATTCAGCCGGCTAAACAGGTGGCTGCGCTCTTGCGCACTTAACTTGCCGAGGTACACAGCGTTGCAGTCACTGGGAATAGTGGGATTATTCGTCAGCAAACGACGGACGTGCACCGGCCTACCGCTGGATTGAGTCGCACCTTTAAGCAGGTCGTCGGTGTATTCGGTAGGCCCGATCACACACAACTGTAATTGGGTGGGCTCTGTCGGCCAGCGAGCGTAGCTGAGTATCCCCAGAACAACTTGGGTAACGGCTTTGGCACGTTGATCAGCCAGATTTATCGGCACTACTGGTTGAGCCAGGCAAGGAGTGCTCAGCAGCAACACACCAAGGAGTAGCAGCCACAGCCGCCATCCAAGATGCTGTTCCGCTGAAGAGACTGCCACGTCCATGCAGGATTTCTCTGATATCGTTGTAGGAGTAATGTCGCAACGATAGCACAGCCTTTGTCCAGACTGTGACACACATCACACTCTGTCGACTCCTCCGCCCGAATTAAGTCAAGTCCAACATCAAGCCGCTCAAGCGTTTGACCTTGCGCTGCACAGCCTCTTCAAACACTCCGGCACGCGGCTCGATCAGGCTGAACCAGTGCTTGGCGCGAGTGATGCCGGTGTAGATCAGCTCTTTGGTCAAAACCGGATTGAGTGCTTCCGGCAGGACCAGCGCCGTGTGCGAAAACTCCGAGCCCTGCGACTTGTGAACGGTCATGGCGTACACCGTTTCAACATCATTGAGCCGGCTTGGCAGAACAAAGCGGATCCCGCCCTGTCCGTCGTTGCGGGCAAACGCCACGCGCAATACACAACGTTGCGTCTGGCCATCACGCTCCGGGAGTTTGAGCGCGATACCAATGTCACCATTCATCAAGCCCAGACCGTAATCATTACGGGTCATCAACACCGGGCGGCCTTCATACCAATGCTGATCGCTGTCGATCAACTGGCTGGCGTACAAGGCGCGGGTAATGCGTTCATTCAAGCCCTCTACCCCCCATGGCCCCTTGCGTACGGCACACAGCACCTGGAACGCCTCGAATGCGTCCAGTACCTTGCCCGCCCAGGCGGCCCAACACGGGTCTTCCAGCCCGACATCTACCGCCGGCCGCTGATTGCGCAACACTTCAAGATAATGCCGGTAGCCCTTGGCCTCGGCACTTCGGCCCTCCAGCGCCAAGCGCTCAAAGGCACGGTCACGCTCGCCTTTGAGCGGCAGCGCGAACAAGTCGGCATGGCTGCCGGCCGCCAATAACGCCCGTGCCTCCCGGGACTGTTGCTGATTGACCAGTCGCGAGAGCTGACCGATGCCACTGCCTTCACCAAAACGTCGTGAATGACGCAACATCACTACTTGCTGGGCCAATGGATGCGTACCGTCCAGGTCTTGCTGCAGGTCACTGGTACTGAGCTGTTCACCGCTGACCTGCTCCAGCCACGCACGGGTTTGCGGGGAGTACCAGCCTGCCTCTGCATCACGGCACAGATCACCCAGCACGGCACCGGCTTCTACCGAGGCCAGTTGATCCTTGTCCCCCAGCAGCACCAACCGTGCATGGGCCGGCAAGGCATCCAGCAGGTTGGCCATCATCTCCAGATCGATCATCGACGCTTCGTCGACCACCAATACATCCAGCGGTAGACGGTTACCCGCATGATGACGAAAGTGTCGCGTGCCGGGACGGCTGCCCAGCAGGCGGTGAACCGTCGTCACGTCGCTGGGGATTTTTTGCCTGACCTTGTCGTCCACTTCCAACGATTTGACTTGCAGGCTGATGGACTCGGTCAGGCGGGCTGCCGCCTTGCCGGTTGGCGCCGCCAGACGGATGCGCAATGGCACGCCCGCTTCGACAGCAGGGGCTTGGAGCAGAGCCAGCAAACGCACCACAGTGGTGGTTTTGCCGGTACCCGGGCCCCCGGTCACGATGCTGAAGGCACCACGGGTAGCCACGGCGCAAGCCAGTTTCTGCCAGTCAATCGGTGCAGTGGCCGCTGGCGTGCCGAACAATGCCGTCAAACGCGCTGGCAAGTCATCCGGTGTGGGTTCCGGGGCCGCCAGGCGCTGGCGCAACGCGCTGTCGATTCTTCGCTCATAAGCCCAGTAACGACGTAAATACAGACGGCGCTCGCTCAGGACCAAAGGCCGGCTGGCGGCATCTGCCGTCGGCCGGCCTGCATGCTCGACCAACGCACTGCCCTGCAGGGCCTTGCACCAGGCGTTACCATCCAGCGCCTCCAGCAACTGCGAGGGCAGCAACATGGCCCCGGTCTGGAGATCGCCTTCAGGTGGCAGAGACAGTGCGAAGTCCGGCTCCTTGAGGGTTTCAAACAAATCCAGGCACACATGCCCGTGGCCCAACTGATGACTGGTCAACGCCGCCGCCAACAACACCAACGGATCCCCGTGCGGATCACGCTCATGGAGAAACGCTACGAACGCTTTATCCAGCGCACGTAACCAGCCCCGCTCGACCCAACGTTCCAGCAACAGCAGCAAGTCGTCGGCCTGGTTCAAGGGTTGCAACCGGGCAAGGCTTTCGGCCGTCAACGGTGTCGGCAACAGCTCGGCAAATGAACGACTCATAACAACACTCCCTGTTCCCACGCCGGTTCAGCCTGCTGCCGGGGTTTGCCCTGGAACATCAGGTCCAGGCTTTCGATCAACAATCGCGGTGGCCGTGTAAAGAACACGCCCTGCCCTTGAGAGCGGGTACCGCGCAAGAATAAATACAGCGCACCCCCCATATGCCGGTCGTAGTCGTAATCAGCCAGCCGCGCTTTGAGTTGACGGTGCAGGGCCAACAGATACAAGACGTATTGCAGGTCGTAGCGGTTATCCAGAATGGAGGCCGTCATCGCGTGCTCGGTATAGGCCTCGTCGTCGCTGCCCAACCAGTTGGATTTGTAGTCCGCCACGTAATAGCGTCCGGCATGCTCGAAGGTCAGGTCGATAAATCCTTTGAACATGCCATTGAGCAAGCTCGGCTCGGCCGCGGCACGCGAAACGCCGCCGTGAGTGTGCTGACGCACAAGCGCGTCCAGTTGCACCACATCCACTTTGTGGCTGGCGAACCAGAACTCCATTTCGATCTGGTACTGACCCAACTGGCTCAACACCACCGCTGGCTGACCATTGTTCAGACGCAGCGGTTCATCCTGCAGGTGGTGCAGCCAGTCGCTCAGGGTTTCGATCCAGCCCTGCCAGCCGCGCCGGTTACACCGCCGCGCCACCGCATCGTGGATGGCCGGCGGGGTGGCCTTGAACCCTTCGCTCCCGGCCCATTCAAGCAGGCCGTGAAGGAAGGTCCCGGGATTGGGCCCACGAGGAAAGCGGTGAATATCGCCACCGCTGAGCAACACATCACGCGGTGCATCGGGATCCAGACGCTCGTCATCCGAAAGCTTCTGCGCCAAGGCGCTTTCAGGTGCCTCGGCTGGGCTAAGGCTGTCGCTGATGCGCAATGCACTGTAGGACGCAATCCACCAGTTCTCGGCTGCGCGCCGCACCGGGACGCGAGGTTTCAGCAAGCTCGCTTGATTGGCCGGCGGGTAGAAATGCTGCTCGCTAACGAGAGGCACAGGCATGCACTGCATGCCTTCACACCCTTGCTGCGTGTCGGCAAGCCAGCGTTCCAGCCCGACAGACTCGGCGAGCAACGCCCCGCCACCCAACAGGTAACCCAAAGCCGAAAGGTGCAAAACCGAGCGATTGTTGTTACCCCGCTTGAGGTCGGCCACACCGAGCCAGCAAGCATGCTGGGCACGGGTCAACGCCACGTAGAGCAAGCGCAAGTCTTCGGCCAGACGCTCGTCATCGGCCTGGACGATCAGCTCCGGTACAGGGCTCAAACTGACGTGGGCATTGCCTTGGGCATCGTGGTAATGCAAGGGCAGACGACTGCCATCCACAGGCTTTGCCGAACAGATGAACGGCAAGAACACCAAAGGATATTCCAGGCCCTTGGACTTGTGGATGGTCACCACTTTGACCAGCTGTTCATCGCTTTCAAGACGCAGGATCTGCTCTTCGCCCGCCTGCCCGGACAATGCCAGGTGTTCGGCCAGATGCCGGATCAACGCCTGCTCACCATCCAGTTCGGCGGCAGCCTGTTGCAAGAGCTCGGACAGGTGCAGCACATTGGTCAAGACACGCTCGCCATCGACCCGGGCGATCAGTGCCTGGGGCAATTCAAAGTCGTGGAGCAAACGGCGCAACATGGCGAGCACCCCTTGCTTGCGCCAGGTTTCGCGGTAGCCACGAAATTGCATAACGCGTTTTTCCCAGGCCAGTTCGTCCTGATTCAAACGCTCCAGCTCGATCAAGGGCAGGTCCAACGTGATGCACGCCAGCGCGGCGCGCAGGGGGCGCTCGACATCAGGCTCGGCGCAGGCTTTGAGCCAGGCCAACACATCGTGCGCTTCCTGCGCGGCGTAAACCGAATCCTTATCCGACAAGTAAACGCTACGCACACCACGATTCGACAGTTCGCGCCGAACAGCCTGCGCCTCCTTACCGTCACGTACCAGAATCGCGATATCAGCCGGCAACACACCTCGCACAATGTGGCCGTCCAGGGCAAAGCCGCAGCGACCTTGTTGCCCGCCATTGAGCAACTCAACAATCTGGCTGGCACACACTGCCGCCAGTTGCTGACGGTAAACCGCACCCGACACCGGCTGCTCTGAAGGCAATTGCCAGAGGGTTAACGCAGTGGCGGGCTGACCGTCCAGCTGCAAGACTTCCTTGCGCCCCTGGGATTTCACCGAAACAAATGGCACAGGGTTTTCAGAACCCTCGCGGAACAGGAATGCCCCCCGTCCAGCCTCTCTCTGCTCGGCCCGCTCAAAGATGTGGTTTACCGCGTTGACCATCGCGTGACTTGAACGGAAGTTGGTGTCCAGCGTGTGCAGTCGCCCCTGAGTAGCGTGACGGGCACGCAAATAGGTGTAGATGTCAGCACCGCGAAAGGCGTAGATCGCCTGCTTCGGATCACCGATCAGGAACAGGCCGGTGTCGGGGTTGTTGTCTTCGATGCGGTAGACGGTTTGGAAGATGCGGTACTGCACCGGGTCGGTGTCCTGAAATTCATCAATCAGCGCCACCGGGAACTGTTCGCGAATCAGGGTCGCCAATCGCTCACCACCCTCTGCCTGCAGGGCATTGTCCAGTCTGAGCAGCATGTCATCGAAGCCCATCTCGGCGCGGCGACGTTTTTCTTCTTCAAAACGCACGCTCACCCAGCGTGCCGCATGCTGCAGAACGGCGGCATCCGGGGTCGGCAAGGCATCGAGCGCCGCTTTCAGGCCAAGCATCGCGTCCAGTGCCGGATGCTGCGGTGGCTCACCTTTCCAGGCCTCGGCCATACCGTCCGGGGTCAGACGGCTGAAACCGGTGCCCAGGTCCAGTTGCTCCTGGGAATCATCGCTGGCCCAGGCGCTGAGTTTTTCAAACCAGGGCTCAAAATAGCGGGCCTGCATTTTTCGACCGTCGACCGTTTTACTGGCAACGCCTTGCAGGCAAATCTCGCGCAACGCCTGGGCCCATTGCAGCCACGGCGTTTTAAGTTGTGACAGCGCCTCGCGACGCTGCTGCAAACAAGCCTCAATCATTTCTGCCGGCGTTTGCTCTGTGACAGGCGCCTGACGCGAGCTGGCGAACAGTGCCCGAACCCGCGGCAACAAAGCAGCAGGCCCGCTCCAGTTGGCACGTACCCAGTTCAATGCATCGCCGTGCATGGGGTAGCAAAACAGTCGCCAATAGTCGCGTAATACTTCGCCCAGTAAATCACTGTGGTCGGTTTCAAGCGTTTGGGTGAACAGACTGCCGCTGTCAAAAGCGTGCTCACGCAGCATCCGCTGGCACCAACTGTGGATGGTCGAAACCGCAGCCTCATCCATCCACTGCGCAGCGATATCGAGGCGCCCGGCGCACGCTGCCCATTGCCCGGGATCGAATTGATCACGCAGCTGCGCAACCAAGGCATCGGGGGCGTCAATCTCGTCACGGAAATACCGTGCAGCCTCTGCCAGCCGGGTACGAATACGATCACGCAGCTCTTTGGTCGCCGCATCGGTGAAGGTCACCACCAGGATTTGCGGCGGTAGCAACTCGCGGCCAAAGTCCGCGCCATCGCCACCGTGCCCCAATATCAAACGCAGATAGAGCGCTGAGATAGTGAAGGTTTTGCCGGTGCCGGCGCTGGCTTCAATCAACTGGCTGCCGCGTAACGGAAAGCCTAGTGCCAAAGGTAGGGTTTGCGCACTCATCAACGGGCTGCCTCGCTGCTCAATGAACGCCAGGGCGCCTCAAATAGGGGTCGATAAAGGGCGTCGCACCACCCTTCGAATTCAGCATTGGCCATCAAGGCCGCATAGTCCGGAAACTGGCGGGCCAAGGCTGCGCTTTCGCGGCGCTCACCGTCGCTGGTTTGTCCGTCACCTTCGTAGGCTTTCTGCGCTGCAGCGTCGGCCTTGGCCGGGTCTGTCTGTGCCAGCCAGGCAAATGCCGTTTTGACCGCAACGGGCAGCGGACGCCCCATGCCGACTTTCCAGGACACCAGCAAATTACCCAGAATGTCACGGGCTTGCCCGGGCTCCAGAGGCCCTAGCAGCAAAGTGTCATCGCTGGCCACCAGCGCGGTAGACATGTCCAGGCCGCTGGCACAGGCCACCAGATGATTAACCCAGGGGCGAGTCAGACGGTGCCATTTACGGGTTTTAACTGCGCCGATGCTGTTAGGAATCGTCGTGATGGACAATAAACCATTGTCACTTCGCTGATGCAGGTGACTGAGCCATCCCTCAAGCAGCACGCCGTGATCGTCGAAACGGACAGGCAAGGCAGTGTTAAGCGGCGTCGGCCAAAGAGCCAGTAACTGCTGATAGCGTTGCAACACATCCGGCAGTGGTTCAATCAACTCATGCTGCAGGCACTCGCCAAAACCCGCCATGGGCAACAAGCCGCTGCCCTGCAACCGCAAGGCACGAGTATGCAAGGCCTGCTCAAACTGATCAGGCTGCGCCAGTGCGGCTTCGAGCAAGCTGTCACTCAAGGTGTAACGCTGTAACGCATCAAGCACGAATGGCTCTTCATCCGCTAAAGGCACTTCGGCTGCCTCAAAGAAGACTTTCAGACGCTGACTAAAGAAGTGACGAACAGGGTTACGAAAAAAATCCTGCAACTGCGTCAGGTTCAGCGGTTCTTCCTGTTGATAGGCTTCCAGCGTGGCGGGCGGGGTTCGCTCAGGCTTGGGCTCATGCAATTGCTGCCATTCACGGGCATAACTGAACAGGTTCGAATCGCCTTCATGGAAATAACGCGTACTGAACGGCTGAAGCGGATGCTCCTGGGTCATGGCATCCAGCAGGTCATGGTCGCCCGCCAGTTGCCAGCCGCTGGCCAGGTGATCACGTAACTGGCCAATCAATACACAGGCCGGACGCTCTGAGTTGTCGCGAATACTGCGCCCTACCCAACTGACATAAAGCTGATCCCGGGCAGAAAGCAGCGCTTCGAGCAGCAGATAACGATCATCCTCACGGCGGGATCGATCGCCCGGACGATAGTCGCTGCCCATCAAGTCAAAATCCAGAGGCGGCTGTGCTCGCGGGTAGTCACCATCATTCATGCCCAGCAGGCATACCAGCTTGAACGGGATCGCACGCATGGGCATCAAGGTACAAAAATTGACGGCACCGGCCAGAAAGCGTTGTGACAACTTGCCTTGGTCGAGTCCGGCCAGCCATGCTTCGCGCACCACCGTCAGCGGTAACTCATCCTGCAGCCCCACCTGTTCACAGGTCTCCAGCCATGTTTCGCGCAGCTCCTCAAGCTGGGCCAGCAAGTAATCGTCATGCTCGGTTTCGGCTTGGAAGAACAGCTGCATCAAGGCTTGCAGGCGCTCCCCCCACTGTTGCGGCAATGCTGGTTGCGACAGTTCCTGGTGGGCAATTTCCAGGGCATCAAGCAATGCCACGAGCGGTCCGATCAATACCGCATCAAGGCCGCCAATTTCATCATAGGGCTCGATGCCATCGCAGGCCTCGCCACTGCCGACGGCATAGCCGAGCAACATGCGACGCAAGCCGAAACGCCAACTGTTTTGCTCCAGTTGTGACGGCAAGCCAAGGCCTGCCCGCTGCTCGGCATTCAACCCCCAGCGAATCCCCGCGCCCTCAATCCAACGATGCAAGGTCGGCAAGTCGCGCTCTTGTACCTTAAAACGAGCACGCAGGGCTGGGACATCCAGCAGGTCCAGAATTTCACTGACCGGGAAGCGGCTATCAGGCAACTTCAGCAGATGCTCAATGGCAATCAGTAAAGGATCACGTCCACGCTGACCTTGATCGGCCAGGGTGTAGGGAATAAACCGGCGATCGTCACGTTCGATTTGTCCGAATACAGCGCGGATATGCGGTGCATAACTGTCAACATCGGGCACCATCACAATCACGTCTCGAGGCTGCAGCTCAGGATTTTCACTAAATCGCGCAAGTAACTGGTCGTGAAGAATCTCAACTTCTCGCTGCGCACTGTGAGCAACGTGGAAGCGGATTGAATTGTCTTGCGCTGGATCGACAGGAGGCCACAGATCACGGGTTTCGTTGAGTGGACGCAACTCCAGAATGTCATCCTGCAACTGGTTCAGCATGTTGAGCGGTTCAACTTCACTGAACAGGTCGATACGCCCGTCCCGAAAAGCCGCACGATAACTGTTGGGGTCATCGTAACTGTCGAGCAGGTTGATGTAGTCGCGACCCTGCTTTCCCCACGCTGCAAGCAATGGATGTGCGTGTTGATGCAGGATGTCAGGGTCCAGCGCTGTAGGCATCCCGACTTTGCGGGCTTGGCGTTTGTACTGATGACGCAGCAGGTCTTTGTCAGCCACGATGTCAGACCAGTGGTGTCGGCATGGATTGTGAACACACAGCAACACCTGGCTGAACCGGGCCAGCCCGGCCAATGCTTCGAGCGCCTGTGCAGGCAGCGAGGAAATACCGAACACGATCACTCGCGCCGGTAAGCCGGGCGGGGCTTGCTCGAGACTGTTTATTTTCTCGATAAAGCGTTGGTGCACGCCTGCCCGGCTCTGGGACATACCCTCCTCCCCGACATCCAGCAACAACGCGCGCCACAACTCGGCCTGCCAGCAATTGGCCGGGCTCAGGGCCGGGCTTTCGCCCCGTGCATTGCGCAATTGATGACGACCGGCTGCCCAGTCCTCCAGCCAGTCCGCCCGATAGACCTGGTATTGGTCAAACAAGTCTGCAAGACGTTCTGAGAGCTGGTAGCGCTTGCGCAAGTCGGTGTCATGGGTCAGGAAGCGCTGGAGCGGTTCAAAGTGCGGTTGATCGATCAGAGCGGGGAGCAAACGCATCAAGCGCCAGGTCAGGGGGGCTTTATCCAGCAGAGACTTGGCCGGGATCTCTTCGCTGCCCAGAACGAGTCGATAAAGCTGCCACATGAAACTGCCGGGCAGTTGCACATCCACCGCTGCGGCAATACCACAGCCGCCAGAGTCATCGTCCTGAGCGTCCCCTGCCAGAGCCAGCTTCAGCCATTGGGCAATGCCATTGCTCTGGACCAACGCAATTTCGTTTTCCAAAGGCGCCAAAGGATAGCGGCGCATCCAGCTGACAACCAGGCTGCGTAACTCATCGAGGCGGTTACCGTGAACCACCATGAAACCCGCATTGAGAGACGTAGCAACCGGCATGTCGGCATCCTTAGGAGAAAGCAAATCCAAAGGCGAACCTTAACATTGCTCGGAGGGATTGGTGAGAGTCTAGCTGCAGGCCTGGCGGGAGCAGAGCACCTGGCTTTTCTTGGCACAAAAACAAACCCCCTGTCTGCGTGAGCAGACAGGGGGTTTGGAATTTAATCTTGACGATGACCTACTCTCACATGGGGAAACCCCACACTACCATCGGCGATGCATCGTTTCACTACTGAGTTCGGGATGGGATCAGGTGGTTCCAATGCTCTATGGTCGTCAAGAAATTCGGTAGCCAGGTCGTTTACCTTGCGGTTCACGCTCCAGCGAATGGGTATGTAATAGAGTCGGTGCTTTGTGAATTGCAAACTTTCGGTTTGTATCGTCTTCACACACCGCAATCTGGCGCTCTTTCGAGTCAGCAAATTGCTTGGGTGTTATATGGTCAAGCCTCACGGGCAATTAGTATTGGTTAGCTCAACGCCTCACAGCGCTTACACACCCAACCTATCAACGTCGTAGTCTTCGACGGCCCTTTAGGGAACTCAAGGTTCCAGTGAGATCTCATCTTGAGGCAAGTTTCCCGCTTAGATGCTTTCAGCGGTTATCTTTCCCGAACATAGCTACCCGGCAATGCCACTGGCGTGACAACCGGAACACCAGAGGTTCGTCCACTCCGGTCCTCTCGTACTAGGAGCAGCCCCTCTCAAATCTCAAACGTCCACGGCAGATAGGGACCGAACTGTCTCACGACGTTCTAAACCCAGCTCGCGTACCACTTTAAATGGCGAACAGCCATACCCTTGGGACCGGCTTCAGCCCCAGGATGTGATGAGCCGACATCGAGGTGCCAAACACCGCCGTCGATATGAACTCTTGGGCGGTATCAGCCTGTTATCCCCGGAGTACCTTTTATCCGTTGAGCGATGGCCCTTCCATACAGAACCACCGGATCACTAAGACCTACTTTCGTACCTGCTCGACGTGTCTGTCTCGCAGTCAAGCGCGCTTTTGCCTTTATACTCTACGACCGATTTCCGACCGGTCTGAGCGCACCTTCGTACTCCTCCGTTACTCTTTAGGAGGAGACCGCCCCAGTCAAACTACCCACCATACACTGTCCTCGATCCGGATAACGGACCTGAGTTAGAACCTCAAAGTTGCCAGGGTGGTATTTCAAGGTTGGCTCCACGCAGACTGGCGTCCACGCTTCAAAGCCTCCCACCTATCCTACACAAGCAAATTCAAAGTCCAGTGCAAAGCTATAGTAAAGGTTCACGGGGTCTTTCCGTCTAGCCGCGGATACACTGCATCTTCACAGCGATTTCAATTTCACTGAGTCTCGGGTGGAGACAGCGCCGCCATCGTTACGCCATTCGTGCAGGTCGGAACTTACCCGACAAGGAATTTCGCTACCTTAGGACCGTTATAGTTACGGCCGCCGTTTACCGGGGCTTCGATCAAGAGCTTCGCGTTAGCTAACCCCATCAATTAACCTTCCGGCACCGGGCAGGCGTCACACCCTATACGTCCACTTTCGTGTTTGCAGAGTGCTGTGTTTTTAATAAACAGTCGCAGCGGCCTGGTATCTTCGACCGGCGTGGGCTTACGCAGTAAATGCTTCACCCTCACCGGCGCACCTTCTCCCGAAGTTACGGTGCCATTTTGCCTAGTTCCTTCACCCGAGTTCTCTCAAGCGCCTTGGTATTCTCTACCCAACCACCTGTGTCGGTTTGGGGTACGGTTCCTGGTTACCTGAAGCTTAGAAGCTTTTCTTGGAAGCATGGCATCAACCACTTCGTGTTCTAAAAGAACACTCGTCATCAGCTCTCGGCCTTAGAATCCCGGATTTACCTAAGATTCCAGCCTACCACCTTAAACTTGGACAACCAACGCCAAGCTGGCCTAGCCTTCTCCGTCCCTCCATCGCAATAACCAGAAGTACAGGAATATTAACCTGTTTTCCATCGACTACGCTTTTCAGCCTCGCCTTAGGGACCGACTAACCCTGCGTCGATTAACGTTGCGCAGGAAACCTTGGTCTTTCGGCGTGGGTGTTTTTCACACCCATTATCGTTACTCATGTCAGCATTCGCACTTCTGATACCTCCAGCAAGCTTCTCAACTCACCTTCACAGGCTTACAGAACGCTCCTCTACCGCATCACCTAAGTGATACCCGTAGCTTCGGTGTATGGTTTGAGCCCCGTTAAATCTTCCGCGCAGGCCGACTCGACTAGTGAGCTATTACGCTTTCTTTAAAGGGTGGCTGCTTCTAAGCCAACCTCCTAGCTGTCTAAGCCTTCCCACATCGTTTCCCACTTAACCATAACTTTGGGACCTTAGCTGACGGTCTGGGTTGTTTCCCTTTTCACGACGGACGTTAGCACCCGCCGTGTGTCTCCCATGCTCGGCACTTGTAGGTATTCGGAGTTTGCATCGGTTTGGTAAGTCGGGATGACCCCCTAGCCGAAACAGTGCTCTACCCCCTACAGTGATACATGAGGCGCTACCTAAATAGCTTTCGAGGAGAACCAGCTATCTCCGAGCTTGATTAGCCTTTCACTCCGATCCACAGGTCATCCGCTAACTTTTCAACGGTAGTCGGTTCGGTCCTCCAGTTAGTGTTACCCAACCTTCAACCTGCCCATGGATAGATCGCCCGGTTTCGGGTCTATTCCCAGCGACTAGACGCCCTATTAAGACTCGCTTTCGCTACGCCTCCCCTATTCGGTTAAGCTCGCCACTGAAAATAAGTCGCTGACCCATTATACAAAAGGTACGCAGTCACCCAACAAAGTGGGCTCCCACTGCTTGTACGCATACGGTTTCAGGATCTATTTCACTCCCCTCTCCGGGGTTCTTTTCGCCTTTCCCTCACGGTACTAGTTCACTATCGGTCAGTCAGTAGTATTTAGCCTTGGAGGATGGTCCCCCCATATTCAGACAAAGTTTCTCGTGCTCCGTCCTACTCGATTTCACTGTAAAGATGTTTTCGCGTACAGGGCTATCACCCACTATGGCCGCACTTTCCAGAGCGTTCCGCTAACATCAATACAGCTTAAGGGCTGGTCCCCGTTCGCTCGCCACTACTAAGGGAATCTCGGTTGATTTCTTTTCCTCAGGGTACTTAGATGTTTCAGTTCCCCTGGTTCGCTTCTTAAGCCTATGTATTCAGCTTAAGATACCTAACTTATGTTAGGTGGGTTCCCCCATTCAGACATCTCCGGATCAAAGTCTGTTTGCCGACTCCCCGAAGCTTTTCGCAGGCTACCACGTCTTTCATCGCCTCTGACTGCCAAGGCATCCACCGTATGCGCTTCTTCACTTGACCATATAACCCCAAGCAATCTGGTTATACTATGAAGACGACATTCGCCGAAAATTCGCAATTTAACTCACAAATTTTACCTTAGCCTGAATAAACACCAGTGAAAGTGCTATCCAGTCTATCTTTCTATCACATACCCAAATTTTTAAAGAACGATCTAATCAAAAGATCAGAAATCAACATTCACCATCGTCTGATGGAATGCTCATTTCTAAGCTTTACGATACAGAAGCAGTAATGGTGGAGCCAAACGGGATCGAACCGTTGACCTCCTGCGTGCAAGGCAGGCGCTCTCCCAGCTGAGCTATGGCCCCATATCTCTACAGGCTATTTCCACACAAAATTGGTGGGTCTGGGCAGATTCGAACTGCCGACCTCACCCTTATCAGGGGTGCGCTCTAACCAACTGAGCTACAGACCCAATTTCGAGCTTGCAACTGTTAGCCTGAGCTATCAGCTTGGAGCTTAAAGCTGCTTCTATCGTCTTCTTCAATGAATCAAGCAATTCGTGTGGGAACTTATGGAGCAGCTGATGTCGTCGATTAAGGAGGTGATCCAGCCGCAGGTTCCCCTACGGCTACCTTGTTACGACTTCACCCCAGTCATGAATCACACCGTGGTAACCGTCCTCCCGAAGGTTAGACTAGCTACTTCTGGTGCAACCCACTCCCATGGTGTGACGGGCGGTGTGTACAAGGCCCGGGAACGTATTCACCGTGACATTCTGATTCACGATTACTAGCGATTCCGACTTCACGCAGTCGAGTTGCAGACTGCGATCCGGACTACGATCGGTTTTATGGGATTAGCTCCACCTCGCGGCTTGGCAACCCTTTGTACCGACCATTGTAGCACGTGTGTAGCCCAGGCCGTAAGGGCCATGATGACTTGACGTCATCCCCACCTTCCTCCGGTTTGTCACCGGCAGTCTCCTTAGAGTGCCCACCATTACGTGCTGGTAACTAAGGACAAGGGTTGCGCTCGTTACGGGACTTAACCCAACATCTCACGACACGAGCTGACGACAGCCATGCAGCACCTGTCTCAATGTTCCCGAAGGCACCAATCCATCTCTGGAAAGTTCATTGGATGTCAAGGCCTGGTAAGGTTCTTCGCGTTGCTTCGAATTAAACCACATGCTCCACCGCTTGTGCGGGCCCCCGTCAATTCATTTGAGTTTTAACCTTGCGGCCGTACTCCCCAGGCGGTCAACTTAATGCGTTAGCTGCGCCACTAAGAGTTCAAGACTCCCAACGGCTAGTTGACATCGTTTACGGCGTGGACTACCAGGGTATCTAATCCTGTTTGCTCCCCACGCTTTCGCACCTCAGTGTCAGTATCAGTCCAGGTGGTCGCCTTCGCCACTGGTGTTCCTTCCTATATCTACGCATTTCACCGCTACACAGGAAATTCCACCACCCTCTACCATACTCTAGCTTGCCAGTTTTGGATGCAGTTCCCAGGTTGAGCCCGGGGATTTCACATCCAACTTAACAAACCACCTACGCGCGCTTTACGCCCAGTAATTCCGATTAACGCTTGCACCCTCTGTATTACCGCGGCTGCTGGCACAGAGTTAGCCGGTGCTTATTCTGTCGGTAACGTCAAAACACTAACGTATTAGGTTAATGCCCTTCCTCCCAACTTAAAGTGCTTTACAATCCGAAGACCTTCTTCACACACGCGGCATGGCTGGATCAGGCTTTCGCCCATTGTCCAATATTCCCCACTGCTGCCTCCCGTAGGAGTCTGGACCGTGTCTCAGTTCCAGTGTGACTGATCATCCTCTCAGACCAGTTACGGATCGTAGCCTTGGTGAGCCATTACCTCACCAACTAGCTAATCCGACCTAGGCTCATCTGATAGCGCAAGGCCCGAAGGTCCCCTGCTTTCTCCCGTAGGACGTATGCGGTATTAGCGTCCGTTTCCGAACGTTATCCCCCACTACCAGGCAGATTCCTAGGTATTACTCACCCGTCCGCCGCTCTCAAGAGGTGCAAGCACCTCTCTACCGCTCGACTTGCATGTGTTAGGCCTGCCGCCAGCGTTCAATCTGAGCCATGATCAAACTCTTCAGTTCAAACATCTTTGGGTTTTGAGAAAACCCTAAACTTGGCTCAGCAATCGTTGGTTACATCTTTGATTTCTCGCGGAGTAACTTGTGATGCTGATAATCTTTTTGACTATCAGTCTGACTCCACAAGCACCCACACGAATTGCTTGATTCAGTTATTAAAGAGCGGTTGGTTAAGCTTTCGCTCAACCGAGGCGCGCATTCTACAGCAGCCTCTATTGCTGTCAAGCGGTTATTTTAAGAAGTTTTCAAAGTTTCCTCTGTAACTTCAACCACTTGCGCTATCGATTGCTCGTTAGCGGGAGGCGAATTCTACAGCGTTACACGCTGCTGTCAACACCTCATTTCCTGCTTCGATAACTTGAAGCTGACACCGTCGAAAACCAATCCAACTCATTGAAACTCAAGGAGTTTTCCGTTTCGACTGCGCCGGAAGTGGGGCGAATTATAGGCCGTTGGATTTCCAGGTCAAGCACTCATTTAATATTTCTGCCATATCGCCTTAAAAGCCCCCAAAAGCAGAGGCCAGCCTGACGGCTGGCCTCTTTTCTTCTATATAGCAGTGCTGTGATTACAGGCTCGGGAAGGCAAACTGCGAAGCTTCATGGCTTGCGCGCTGCGGCCAGCGCTGGGTAATAGCCTTGCGGCGCGTGTAAAAGCGCACGCCATCCGGCCCATAGGCATGCAGATCACCAAACAACGAGCGCTTCCACCCGCCAAAGCTGTGATAAGCCACAGGAACTGGCAACGGAACGTTAACCCCGACCATCCCCACTTCAATCTCATCGCAGAACAGACGTGCCGCTTCGCCATCACGGGTAAAGATACAAGTACCGTTGCCGTATTCATGATCGTTGATCAACTGCATCGCCGCTTCCAGGCTATTCACCCGGACAATGCACAACACCGGACCAAAGATCTCTTCTTTATAGATGCGCATCTCAGGCGTCACGCGGTCGAACAGGCACCCCCCCAGGAAGAAGCCCTCTTCATGATCCTTGATACTCAGGCCACGACCGTCAACCACCAGCTCGGCACCCGCTGCCACGCCGTCTTCGACATAGCCGCTAACCTTGTCACGCGCCTGTCCGGTAACCAAAGGTCCCATGTCCAGCCCGCAAGTCGTGCCTGCGCCAATTTTCAGTGCCTTGATTTGCGGGACCAGCTTGGCCACCAGTGCATCCGCCACCTGGTCGCCTACGCACACGGCCACCGAAATCGCCATGCAACGCTCGCCGCATGAACCGTAAGCCGCTCCCATCAATGCACTGACTGCGTTATCAAGGTCAGCATCCGGCATCAGAACCGCATGGTTTTTCGCACCACCCAGTGCCTGAACGCGTTTTCCGCGCTTTGTACCTTCGGCGTAGATGTACTCGGCAATAGGTGTGGACCCGACAAAGCTCAGTGCTTTTACTTCCGGCGCTTCGATCAGCGCATCCACTGCAGACTTGTCACCGTGCACCACGTTCATCACGCCTTTGGGCAAACCGGCTTCCTGCAACAGCTGAGCGATCAGCAGGGTCGAGCTCGGATCACGTTCCGATGGTTTAAGAATGAAACAGTTGCCGCAAACAATGGCCAGCGGGTACATCCACAGCGGAACCATTGCCGGGAAGTTGAAAGGCGTAATACCCGCGACCACACCCAATGGCTGAAAGTCGGACCATGCGTCAATGTTCGGGCCTACGTTGCGGCTGTATTCGCCCTTCAGGATTTCAGGAGCGGAGCAAGCGTACTCGACGTTCTCAATCCCGCGCTTCAATTCACCTGCAGCGTCTTCAAGTGTCTTGCCATGCTCTTCACTGATTAACTGCGCAATCCGTGCTTCGTTCTGCTCCAGCAATTGCTTGAAACGGAACATCACCTGGGCACGCTTGGCCGCAGGTGTGTTGCGCCAGGCAGGAAAGGCTGCCTTGGCTGCATCAATAGCTTTTTGAATCGTCTCGCGACTGGCCAACGGAACCTGATGAATCACTTTACCGGTCGAGGGGTTATACACATCAGCGGTACGGACAGAATCGCTCAGCATTTCGCCGTTGATCAAATGTTGAATCGTGCTCATTGGGACTCCAAAAAGTTATGCACAGGCGCGAAACTGTCACGCCTGTCAAAATTCAAAAATGTCTCTTCTATATAGAAGGATCAGTCGATCTGATTAAGTGCTTCGCCGACAGCATCGAACAAACGATCCAGATCTTGCGGCTTACTGTTGAAGGTTGGCCCAAACTGCAGGGTGTCTCCGCCAAAGCGTACGTAGAAGCCAGCCTTCCAGAGTTTCATCGCGGCATCGAACGGACGCACAATTGCATCGCCGTCCCGCGGTGCGATCTGAATCGCGCCGGCCAGCCCATAGTTACGGATATCGATGATGTTTTTCACGCCCTTCAGACCGTGCAGCGCATTCTCAAAATGCGGTGCAACTTCAGCCACGCTCTGAACCAGGTTTTCTTTTTGCAGCAGATCAAGCGCAGCTAGACCTGCGGCACACGCCACCGGATGCGCCGAATAGGTGTAGCCATGCGGAAATTCAACCGCGTACTCAGGCGTCGGCTGATTCATGAACGTCTGATAGATTTCGCTGGTTGCAATGACAGCGCCCATTGGAATGGCACCGTTAGTGACTTGCTTGGCAATACACATCAAGTCAGGTGTCACGCCAAAACTGTCAGCACCAAACATTGCACCTGTACGGCCAAACCCGGTGATCACTTCATCGAACACCAGCAGAATATTGTGCTGGTCACATATTTCGCGCAGTCGTTTCAGATAACCCTGTGGGGGGACCAGTACCCCTGCCGAGCCGGCCATAGGCTCCACAAAAACCGCCGCGATATTCGACGCATCGTGCAGTTCGATCAACTTGAGCAGCTCATCGGCCAAGGCAATTCCGCCCTGCTCCGGCATACCGCGCGAGAACGCGTTGCTCGCCAGCAGCGTATGCGGCAAATGATCCACATCCATCATCGCCTGGCCAAACATCTTACGGTTACCGTTCACACCGCCCAGGCTGGTACCCGCAATGTTCACACCGTGATAACCGCGGGCACGGCCAATCATCTTGGTTTTGCTCGATTGACCTTTCAACCGCCAATAAGCACGCACCATCTTCACTGCGGTGTCAGCACACTCCGAACCCGAGTCAGTAAAGAACACGTGATTGAGATTGCCCGGTGTCAGTGCAGTAATTTTCTCTGCCAACTGGAATGACAGCGGGTGTCCGTATTGGAACGCCGGCGAGTAATCGAGTGTGCCCAACTGCTTGGCCACGGCTTCCTGAATTTCCTTGCGAGTATGCCCTGCACCACAGGTCCAAAGACCTGAGAGCGAGTCGTAAATCTGCCGACCCTTATCGTCTGTCAGATAACTACCCTTGGCACCCACGATAAAACGCGGGTCACGATGGAAGTTACGGTTGGCGGTGTAAGGCATCCAGTGAGCATCCAGTTTGAGCTGGCTGGTCACGGTAACTTCGGCGTTCTCGGGCATGTTCATCAGCAAAACCTCGCAAAGCAGAAAGCGGCACGGGATTGAAAGCGTTCTTGCACCTAAATTGCCACGGCTATAAAGTCGATGAAACACAACTCTTCTAACCTTTAGTTGGGCACCTACTAAACTATGAGCAGCCGTCGTCCCGATGCACTGGCCCAGGTCAGCGACTTTGATATCCGGTTGCTGCGTATTTTTCGCAGCGTGGTGGAGTGCGGCGGTTTTTCTGCGGCAGAGACCGTGCTGGGGATTGGACGCTCGGCAATCAGCCAGCAAATGAGCGATCTTGAACAGCGTTTAGGATTACGCCTGTGTCAACGCGGCAGAGCGGGGTTTTCTCTGACAGAGGAAGGTCGCGAGGTGTATCAATCATCTCTGCAATTACTTGGCGCGCTGGAGAGTTTTCGTACTGAAGTAAACGGTCTGCACCAACATTTGCGTGGCGAGCTGACCATCGGCCTGACCGATAACCTCGTCACCCTGCCCCACATGCGAATCACCCATGCACTGGCACAACTCAAAGAGCGCGGGCCAGACGTACGCATCCACATTCGAATGATCCCGCCCAGCGAAGTCGAGCAAGGCGTGCTCGATGGGCGCCTGCATGTCGGTGTCGTACCGCAAGCCACTGCACTGTCAGGGCTGGAGTATCAACCGCTGTACAGCGAGCGTTCGCAGCTTTATTGCGCCGTGGGTCATCCGTTGTTTTATGTCGATGACCGGCAACTCGAAGATCAGCGCCTCAATGAACAGGATGCCATTGCACCGACCTTTCGCCTGCCCGCCGAGATTCAAGCGCATTATCAGGCACTCAACTGCACCGCCAGCGCCTCGGACCGCGAAGGTATGGCGTTTCTGATTCTGACCGGACGCTATATCGGCTATCTTCCCGATCACTACGCAAGCTTTTGGGTGCAACAAGGCCGCCTTCGGGCTCTCAAAGCCACCACACGTTTCTATGATTTGAGCCTGGCTTCAGTCACGCGAAAGGGCCGCCGCCCACATCTGGTGCTGGAAAGTTTCCTTGAGAGCCTGGAAGCGACACGTTAACGTGAAAAATCGTGTCGTCGCACTGATTACTCCCACACAGTATGCTCTGGAAGACCTATGACCTTTGAAGTCCCCGCCCACGACGGCAAACCTGCCGGACGTATTCGTCAAAAAAACGAAGAGGCCATTCTCAAGGCCGCCGAGGATGAGTTTGCCCGTCATGGTTTCAAAGGCACCAGCATGAACGCCATCGCCCTCAAGGCCGGTCTGCCCAAAGCCAACCTGCATTACTACTTCTCCAACAAGTTGGGGCTCTATATTGCGGTATTGAGCAACATTCTCGAGTTGTGGGACAGCACTTTCAATACACTGCGCGCCGAAGACGATCCGGCCCGGGCCTTGAGCAGCTACATCCGGGCCAAGATGGAGTTCTCACGCCAGCACCCCCAGGCATCGCGTGTATTTGCGATGGAAATCATCAGTGGCGGTGTATGTCTGACCGAGTACTTCACTCAAGACTACCGCGCCTGGTTCCAAAGTCGCGCAGCAGTGTTTCAGGCCTGGATTGATGCCGGCAAGATGGACCCGGTCGATCCGGTGCATCTGATCTTCCTCTTGTGGGGCAGTACCCAGCATTACGCCGACTTTGCGACACAGATCTGCCGCGTAACGGGACGCTCACGCTTGACCAAGCAAGACATGCACGTTGCCAGCGACAACCTGATTCGCATCATCCTCAAAGGCTGCGGCCTGACGCCTACTGTCTAAGCGGAACTGATATGCCTTCAACCCTCACGGGCCTTTGCGAATACCGCGAAGAAATCCGCAAAAGCCGATTTATCACCCTCGCGGCGCCGATCAACAACGCCCGGCAAGCCCAAGAGTTCATTGAACAACACAGCGACCATAACGCCTCGCACAACTGCTGGGCCTGGAAGCTCGGGGATCAATATCGCAGCAGTGATGACGGAGAACCGGGGGGCACCGCCGGGCGCCCGATACTCTCAGCCATTGAAGCGCAAGACTGTGATCAAGTGGTCGTGCTGGTCATCCGCTGGTATGGCGGTATTCAACTGGGGACTGGCGGACTGGCACGCGCTTATGGCGGCGGAGCCAACAAGTGCCTGCAAAACGCCGAGAAGCTGCCTCTGTTCAGACGCGTGGAACTGAAATGCGCCTGCGACTTCAACGAGCTAGCCCTGGTAAAACTGCGGTTGGCCGAACTGAACGGAATACTGATCGACGAGACGTTCACGGCCAACGGGGTTGAACTGCGTCTGGCTCTGGCCGAAGAGCACATAGCGCCTCTGCAACAGCACCTGTCAGGACTCAGTCGCGGCAGAATTTTGCTGCACAGATCTGCCGTGGATCCCGCTGAATAAAACGGCTATATCGCTGCATAACAATTGCCCACAGTCGCTGTGCACCCGGCTGTGGATAACCTGAGTACACACGGCTGCAGCCCTTGTTTCACGGGCACTCCGGCGTTTTGTACGTTTTTCAACCAACTTCCGGCATGCTGAGTATTTTTATAATAAAAACAGACAGTTAGAGCCTGTTATCGCGGTTAGAACAAAGCAGCCAGGTACTTATAGCCATGCTTTCAAGTTGCACACAGTTACTGTGGAACAACCTGTGGATAACCCGTGCAAACTCCCCTCGGATCCAACCCCCATAACGCCTGCTTATTTTTGTACGTTTTTTAACCACTTTCTCTATACGCCATTTCTTTTCTGACTGCGTTAAAAATCAAGTCCTACTCGCATAGCATCATATGCCTACATCTTCAGACGCTGGGTCGGCGGGATGGTCGAGGGGACTACAAAGTCTGGGCCATCCCCGGTCATGCGCGATGCAGGCGGCCCACGGGTTACAGCCCCAGAAACGACAACATGATGAACGTCGCAAACAATACAAAATGGGTCATACCTTCAATCGCATTGGTTTGACCATCGTTCAGGTTGATTGCGCTCACCACCAGAGTGATCAGGACCATCACCGTTTGTACCGGTGTCATGGCCATCTGGAACGGTTGCCCGGTATACAGGGCCATCGCCTCCATGGCCGGCACGGTCAGAATCACCGTCGACAATGAGGCGCCCAAGGCGACGTTAACCACCGATTGCATACGATTGGCCAGCGCCGCGCGCAAGGCCGTCAGGATTTCCGGCGCCGCCGAAATGGTCGCCACCACGATGGCGGTGATGACCGGGGGTGCCCCCGTGCCTTCCAGGCCAAGATCCAGAGTCTTGGACATCACCTCCGCCAGCGCACCGATCACAATGACCCCTAGCACCAACATACCGATTGAAAACTGCAGATTGCCCTGTGGCTCTTCTGCCGTGCGCTTGTGGGCTTTTTTCTCAGGGTAGCTGTAACTGAAGAAGTAGCTGTGCGGCCCCACCTGCATGCGCAAGAACAAGGTATAGAGCACCACCATTGCGCCAATGGTGAAGGCTGAATAGATTTTCCAGTCAGCCTTGGGGATAAATTCAGGCACCACCATCGAGACAGCCATCGCGGTCAGAATCATCACGCTGTAGGTACGGGCCGAATCGTCGTTGTAAGACTGCTCGCCGTGCTTGATGCCTCCCATCAGGGCCGCCAAGCCCAGGATGCCGTTGATGTCGAGCATCACCGCCGAATAGATGGTGTCACGCACCAGCGTGGGAGAGGCTTCGTTACTCATCATGATCGCCAGGATCACGACTTCAACCAATACCGCTGAAAGCGTAAGGATCATCGTCCCGTATGGATCACCGAATCTTTCTGCCAGCAGCTCCGCATGATGCGCCACGCGCATCGAGGCACAAACAATCGCGGCAATCAGCACAAAGCCTGCCACCAACGCCGTGACCTGGCCGCTATGCAGCAACCAGTGCTCAAACGGGAATGTCAGACAGGCCATGACAATCGCCAGCAGCAGGAGTTTTTCGTCTTTGATTAAAGTCAGCATTGAGAGCCTTTTGTCGGAGTAGCCATTAACGTCGCCGGCTACAGACACCTGCAACTCGCTAACGTTTCGTTACACCTTAGTTCAGCTATCAGCGTCTTGATCATCACTTGACTGGCAAGTACAGCCTGGGCTGCGACAAATGGCAGGGGCATTTTTACAAGCTGTAGCGCTTCGCGCCTGTAGAATGTCGTCATCTGTACCTGCTTTGATGAGAAAAAACGTTATGTATGACTGGCTGAACGCCCTGCCAAAAGCTGAACTGCACATGCACCTTGAAGGTTCTCTGGAACCCGAGCTGCTGTTCGCGCTGGCTGAGCGCAACAAAATCGCATTGCCCTGGAACGACGTTGAAGCCTTGCGCAAGGCGTATGCCTTCAACAACCTGCAAGAGTTCCTCGACCTCTACTACAAGGGCGCAGACGTACTGCGCACCTCTCAGGATTTCTACGACCTGACGTGGGCGTATCTGCTGCGCTGCAAAGAACAGAACGTTATTCACACCGAACCCTTCTTCGACCCGCAAACCCACACTGACCGTGGAATTCCGTTTGAAGTCGTGCTCAATGGCATCGCCAGCGCACTCAAGGACGGTGAACAGCAACTGGGTATCACCAGCGGTCTGATCCTCAGCTTCCTGCGCCATTTGAGCGAAGAAGAAGCCGAAAAAACCCTCGATCAGGCACTGCCGTTTCGCGAAGCGTTTGTCGCCGTCGGGCTGGACAGTTCAGAAATGGGCCACCCGCCGAGCAAGTTCCAGCGGGTGTTCGACCGTGCGCGCCATGAAGGCTTTCTGACCGTCGCCCATGCCGGCGAAGAAGGTCCACCGGAATACATCTGGGAAGCGATCGACTTGTTGAAAATCCAGCGCATCGACCATGGTGTGCGGGCGATTGAAGACGAGCGCTTGATGCAACGCATCATCGACGAGCAAATCCCGTTGACCGTATGCCCGCTCTCCAACACCAAGCTGTGTGTGTTTGATCACATGTCACAACACAATATTCTCGACATGCTGGAACGCGGCGTAAAAGTCACCGTGAACTCGGATGACCCGGCCTACTTTGGTGGCTACATGACCGAGAACTTCCACGCGCTGTACACCGATCTGGGTATGACCCAGGACCAGGCCAAACGCCTGGCGCAAAACAGCCTGGACGCACGCCTGGTCAAGCCGTAACACGTCCGCCGGCAGGGACGGGCCTGTCTCGCGAAAGCCCCCACGCGGTTGGCATCCCGCACCGCGTTGCCTGAATCACGAGGCAAGCCCTGCTCCTGCCGCGGGTTTTACGGCGTTCCTGCGGCTACGGATTGCGGGAGCGGCTTAAAATCCCGCACTGCTCACTGAGCATGTCCCGCAATAACCTCACCGGTTTACTCAATTGTGCTCGATGGCCACAGAGCATGTTCAACGGCGCCCGTTCACACGTCAGCTCGGGCAGCAAGACCTTGAGCCTTCCGGCCTGTACATCCCCCGCAACATCCAGCCAGGATTTGTAAGCGATCCCCGCGCCAGCCACTGCCCACAAACGCACCACATCGGCATCATCACTGAAGCGATCGCCGCTCACTGTCAGCCCGAGCTCACGCTTGCCGTCATGGAACTGCCAATAGTCGTGTACCCGCGTACCCAACATGTACAGCAAGCAATTATGTTGCAGCAGTTGTTCAAGCTGCTGCGGCTCACCCTTGTGCGCCAGATACGCAGGTGACGCACAGAGCACCCGACGGTTGTCAGGGGCTACTGGCAGTGCCACCAGACTGGAGTCTTCCGGCTCGCCATAGCGCAAGGCGATATCTACTGGCTGACGAAAGAGATCGGCTATGCGGTCGCCCAACAACAACCGTACGGTGAGTTGCGGATGCTCACGCTGAAACTGATCCAGCCACGGCAACAGCAAATTGCGGCCGAAGTCCGAGGGCGCCGAAAGCTGTAACACACCACTGACCTGATCTTGCCCACGGGCCAGCAAGCGCCGCCCTTCATCAAGGCTGCTCAATGCCGTACGCGCGTACTCAAGAAATCCTTCGCCTTCAGCTGTAAGGCGCAAGCTGCGAGTTGAGCGCGCCAGCAACCGTGCGCCCAGTTGCGCTTCAATTCGCTTGAGGGCCGCGCTTGCCACGGCCGGGGACATGTCCATCACCCGTGCCGCAGCCGACAGGCTGCCCAAGTCAGCGGCGCGAACAAACAATTGCAGATCATCAAAGCGCAACATGGGGAATTTACCCGAGCATTATCAAAATAATATTGAAAGAGACTGCAGTATTAGCGGGTTTTTTCATTCTGTGAAATAGCGAATCATCGTCCAACTGTCTCCCCCTTCGCAGGACGTCCTTCCCATGAAAGCTGTCGCATACTTCCATTCTTTGCCGATTCAAGATCCGCAGGCGCTGCAAGACATCGAACTGCCCGAGCCAGTTGCCGGACCACGGGACTTGCTGGTGGACGTCAAGGCCATTTCCGTCAACCCTGTGGACACCAAAGTCCGACAGAACGTACAGCCGGATGCTGGCACAGCCAAAGTACTGGGCTGGGATGTCGCCGGTGTGGTCAAGGCCGTAGGCAGTGAGGTCAGCCTGTTCAAGGTTGGCGACAAGGTGTTTTACGCCGGCTCAATCGCCCGCGCCGGGGCCAACAGTGAACGCCACGTGGTTGATGAACGCATCGTCGGGCACATGCCAAAAAGCCTCGATTTCGCACACGCCGCGGCATTGCCACTCACGGCAATCACCGCCTGGGAACTGTTGTTCGAGCGTCTCGGGATCAAGCAGGGTGATGCCGACGAGCAACAGAGCCTGTTGATCGTCGGCGCGGCAGGCGGCGTCGGTTCGATCCTGACCCAACTGGCCAGCCAACTGACGGCACTCAAGGTGATTGGCAGCGCATCCCGCCCTGAAACCCAGGCCTGGGTGCGCGAGCTGGGCGCCGACGTGGTTGTCGATCACAGCCAACCCTTGAGTGAAGCCCTCAAGGGCCTGGGCATCGACGCTGTGACTCATGTCGCCAGCCTGACCCAAACCGACCAGCATCTGGATCAGCTGGTTGACGCCCTCGCCCCGCAAGGCAAGCTCGCGCTGATCGACGACCCGAAGGCGCTCGACATTACCAAGCTCAAGCGCAAGAGCCTGTCGCTGCATTGGGAGTTCATGTACACCCGCTCATTGTTCGAAACTGCGGACATGATCGAGCAACATCATCTACTCAATCGTGTTGCGGAGCTGGTTGACGCCGGGACTTTGCGCACCACGCTGGGCGAACACTTCGGCACCATCAACGCAAGCAACCTGCGCCGCGCCCATGCGCTGCTGGAAAGCGGCAAATCCAAGGGCAAAATAGTGCTGGAAGGCTTCTGATCGACCCCGAACAGGATCTGTAAAAGCCTCGGGATACCGTCAGTCAGAGACTTGCTGTCCGTCATCCGCCAGTGCGGGCGACGGCAACGTGTCAGGCATACACTGGCCTCCTTCGCCAACCTGAGGAGGCCCGTTATGAAAATCCTGATTAAAGCGTTAGCAAGATCCCGTGATTGCCAATGGCAGGTTCAAATCGACCGGCAAGCGGTCAACTTTCGCAACGAGTCCGAAGCCCGTGCCTTTGTGGACAAATTGCAAGCGCGAATACAAGCCCCGCACCGCCTTCCCGAGCAGCAGGCAGTCTGATCAGAACGATGTTTGAGTGGCGATCCGTGCAGCATAGAGCCGACGGGTCGCCATCGCTGCACCCACTGCAAGTATCCCGCACAAGGTGATGACCATCCCTACCGGCATCGCACTGCCGTCATGCAAGACCCCCACCATCCACGCGGCTGTCGCCGCCGCGCTGAACTGCAAACAGCCAAGCATCGCCGATGCACTGCCCGCACGTGCGCCCTGGCCGCTCATGGCACAGGCCGATGCGTTGGGAATGATGCAACCCAGGCTGGCAATACAGATAAACAGCGGAATCAGCAACGGCCATAACTGCTCGGTGTGCAACGAGCTCACCCCCAGCAACGTCAGCCCCGCCGCCAGATAGACCCAGATCATGCGCGACAGTAAAAAGGCCGGCCCGCGCTTGGCCAGCAATCGGGCGTTGACCTGGGCCACCAGGATAAACCCGGCGGCGTTAGTACCGAACAGCCAGCCGTAGTGCTCGGCCGGGACACCATAGAGTTTGATAAAGACGAAAGGCGAACCGGCAATGTAGGCAAACATACCGGCCATAGCGATTCCGCCGGTCATGGCATGTCCCAGGAACTCACCGTCTTTAAGCAGTCGACCGTACTGACGCAAGGCACCCGACAGCGGCTGGCGCGGTACATTGGCCGGCAGACTTTCGGGCAACCCAAGCGCCACAGCCAATGCTGCCATTGCACTAAACGCCGTCAACACGATGAAAATCGCCTGCCAGCCATACAGGTTGACCAACAAGCCGCCGAGCATCGGCGCCAAAATCGGGGCCAGCCCCATCACCAGCATCAACTGCGAAAAGACTTTGGCCGAGCCAACGGCATCGCACTTGTCGCTGACAATCGCCCGTGAAATTACCATTCCTGCGCAACCGCCCAACGCTTGCACAAAGCGTGCACCGATCAGCCACTCCAGGCTCGGGGCAAAAGCACACGCCAAAGACGCCACGGTGAACAGGCTGACACCCACCAGCAGTGGCACGCGTCGACCAAACCTGTCGGCAATCGGGCCGTAGATCAGTTGACCAATGGACAGCCCCAGGAAATACACGGCCAGGGTCAGCTGGATATGGGTTTCGTCAGTCGCAAAGGCCGTCGCCATTGCCGGAAAGCCCGGCAAATAGAAATCGATGGCCAAGGGGCCGAAAGCACTCAAGGCGCCAAGAATCAGAATTGCTCTAAAGTTCATCAGTTATCCAAATCGAGCTGCGTTCAATGCAGCCCGATAGTCTAGCTGTGGATAAGCACCTTGAACATTAAGATAGCGAGCTAGCTAATAAATTCTCCTGGCTCGCCACACGCCCGGATTTACGCCCGTCACTCAGTGCGCAGTCCGCGCATCAAACCCGGCATTGGTGATTGCATCAATGATTTGCAACGGTGGCAAGGTGCTCTCCACCTTGACTGTTTTGGTCGCCAGGTCTACTTCAACCCGGGCGTTTTTATCCGCTTGCTGCACGGCACGGGTGACTGATCCGGCGCAGCCGCCGCAGGTCATACCTTCAACTGTGAATACTTGCATGGTCATGCCTCCTTGGTTTGAGATGCGGTCAGCTTTCACCTTGCCATCGTGGCAAGGTCAAGTCCGTTGTTACGACGTCACTACAGTCCACTGGCAATCCATCCACCGCTCGGCCAAGCTACAAGGCCAACCATCGAAACACAGGAGTGGATCCTATGCGCTGGACCGCCTTGAGCCTAGCCAGCCTTTTGGGTCTTGCCAGTTTGCCGCTGTGGGCACATGCCGAACAGGATTACGGCGTCCTGATCATCTCCCGCGAGCGCCTTGAAGTGCCCACACACTGTGAAATTGGCGTGTACATAGATGACCTGCTGGCCGGGCGTTTGTTTCAAGAACAAGCCCTGTCTTTTAATTTACCCGCCGCCAGCGTCGACATTCGTCTCAAGCTTTTGCCCGGACAAGCGGCTGGATGCCTGCCCGGCATGCTGGTGCCGCCCGCGCAGCAGTTCACTTTAAAAGCCGGTGATGTGCGCAAGTACCGTATCGCCCTTGGCAAAAGCGGCATGTACCTCAAACCGGCCGCGCTGGGCTACTGAATCCGGGGAGCTAACGTAGCGGGCAGCAAGAAGCCTTGACCTTGCCATAGGGTCAAGGTCGATTCTATGGATAGATAACTTCTTGAGGAGGTCTGCTTGTGTCCACCCCATTCGATTTGCCCATTTCGGGCATGACATGTGCCAGCTGCGCTGGACGTGTGGAGAAAGCCTTGGCCAAAGTGCCGGGCGTTACGTCGGTCAGCGTTAACCTGGCCACTGAACACGCTCGCGTCGCAGCCAATGGCGATAGCCTGCCCTTGCTGATCGAGGCCGTGGAACATGCGGGTTACCAGGTACCCCGTCACACCCTTGAACTGGCTATCAGCGGGATGACCTGTGCGTCTTGCGCAGGACGGGTGGAAAAGGCCCTGGGCAAGG
Organism: Pseudomonas taetrolens; assembly: GCF_900475285.1. Lineage (NCBI taxonomy): Bacteria > Pseudomonadati > Pseudomonadota > Gammaproteobacteria > Pseudomonadales > Pseudomonadaceae > Pseudomonas > Pseudomonas taetrolens. The sequence goes on from NZ_LS483370.1 coordinate 4,216,044, forward strand.
TGCAGGGAGTTGAACGTGTGAGCGTCAACCTTGCCAGCGAACGCGCCCACATTGAATACCTCGGACAGCTCGATCCGGGCGTGCTGATAAAGGCGGTCAGCCAGGCGGGATATGCGGCAAGCCTGCCGCAAAACCCAAAGGCTGCCGAGGACGATCAGCAAAAACGCTTGCACCGCGAACGGTGGGCACTGGTTCTGGCGATAGTTCTGGCGTTGCCGCTGGTGCTGCCGATGCTGCTCGAACCATTCGGCCTGCACTGGATGCTGCCCGCCTGGGCTCAGTTTGCGCTGGCCACACCCGTTCAATTCATACTGGGTGCCCGGTTTTACGTCGCCGCCTGGAAAGCCGTCAAAGCCGGCGCTGGCAACATGGACTTGCTGGTGGCTCTCGGCACCAGCGCCGGGTATGGCTTGAGCTTGTACGAATGGGCCATCGCTGCCCCCGGGAGTGTTCCGCACTTGTATTTCGAAGCCTCGGCGGTGGTCATCGCGCTGGTACTGCTGGGCAAATACCTCGAGAGTCGCGCCAAACGTCAGACCGCCAGTGCCATTCGAGCCCTTGAAGCACTGCGCCCCGAACGTGCGCTGCGAGTGGTTGATGGTCAGGAACAAGATGTCGCCATCAGCGACCTGAGCCTCAACGACCTGGTGCTGGTCAAACCCGGTGAACGCTTCCCGGTGGATGGCGAGGTGGTCGAAGGCCAAAGCCACGCCGACGAAGCGCTGATCAGTGGCGAAAGCCTGCCCGTGCCGAAACAGCCTGGGGATAAAGTCACCGGGGGCGCGATCAACGGTGAAGGTCGCATGGTGATCAGAACGCTGGCGCTGGGGACCGAAACCGTACTGGCGCGCATCATCCGTCTGGTCGAGGACGCCCAGGCCGCTAAAGCCCCGATCCAGAAGCTGGTGGATAAAGTCAGCCAGATTTTTGTCCCGGTGGTGCTGCTGATCGCTCTCGCGACCTTGCTCGGTTGGTGGTTTTATGGCGCGCCCATCGAAACCGCACTGATTAACGCCGTGGCGGTGCTGGTCATCGCATGTCCCTGTGCGCTGGGTTTGGCCACACCGACCGCAATCATGGCCGGCACCGGCGTGGCGGCGCGCCACGGCATTTTGATCAAAGATGCCGAAGCCCTCGAACGCGCCCATGAAGTCAGCGCCGTGGTGTTTGATAAAACTGGCACCCTGACCTCCGGCACCCCGCAGATTGCCCACTTCAGCGCACTGGAAGGTGACGAAACCCGCGTATTACAAGCCGCCGGTGCACTGCAACGAGGCAGCGAACACCCGCTCGCCAAAGCTGTACTGGATGCCTGCGCCGCCCGCGGCCTGGATGTACCGGATGTCACCGACAGCCAATCGCTCACCGGACGCGGAATTGCTGGCACCCTGCAAGGTCGCCGTCTGGCCTTGGGTAATCGTCGCCTGCTGGAAGAAACCGGCCTCACCCCGGGAGCGCTTGCCGAGTCTGCTACCGCCTGGGAAGCGGAAGGCCGCACGCTGTCGTGGCTGATTGAACAAGCTCCGCAGCCGCATGTCCTGGGACTTTTCGCCTTTGGCGACACGCTTAAAAGCGGCGCGTTGTCGGCCATCCAGCAGCTCACGGCACGCCATATCAGCAGCCACCTGCTGACCGGAGACAACCGGGGCAGTGCCAGGGTCGTGGCCCAGGCCTTGGGGATTGAAGATGTACACGCCGAGGTATTGCCCGCCGACAAGGCTGCGACCGTTGCCGAGTTGAAAAAAACCGGCGTGGTGGCCATGGTCGGCGACGGTATCAACGACGCCCCGGCTCTGGCAGCGGCAGACATTGGTATCGCCATGGGCGGTGGCACCGACGTCGCCATGCATGCCGCGGGAATAACCCTGATGCGTGGTGATCCACGCCTGGTACCCGCCGCGCTGGAGATCAGCCGTAAGACCTATGCCAAAATCCGTCAAAACCTGTTCTGGGCTTTTATCTATAACGTCATCGGCATCCCGCTGGCTGCCTTCGGCTTTTTGAACCCGGTGCTTGCGGGTGCAGCCATGGCCTTTTCCAGCGTCAGCGTCGTCAGCAACGCATTGTTGCTGAAGTTGTGGAAACCCAAGGACCTTGAGTGAGGAAGCACCTGCCATGAACATCGGCCAAGCCGCCAGACACAGTGGGCTGAGCGCCAAGATGATTCGTTATTACGAATCCATCGGCCTGCTGAAAGCGGCGAATCGTAGCGACAGCGGCTATCGCCTTTACAGCGATGATGACCTTCATACGCTGGCGTTTATCAAACGCTCACGGGACTTGGGGTTCTCACTCGAAGAAGTCGGCAAGTTGCTGACCCTCTGGCAAGACCGCCAGCGTGCCAGCGGCGATGTAAAGGCCTTGGCTCGCCAGCATATCGAGCAGTTGAATCAAAAAATCCGCGAACTCAGCGGCCTGCGCGACACCCTCCAGGAACTGGTTGAAAGTTGCCAGGGCGACCACCGCCCTGACTGCCCGATCCTCAAGGACCTGGAATCGGGGAGCTGCTGCAAGTGATTGCCCCACGTGCCCAAAGCCCTTCGACCTGCGGGTGAGGGCTTTGAATCACAGCCATAAAAAAATCCGGCCTGGGCCGGATTTTTTTATTCATCGAATCACTGCATCCACGGTGGAGGCGGCTCTTCGGTTTTGCTCGGAGGGGCATCATCGGCAGCTCGCACCGCCTGACGGAAGGCTTCGTCCAGACGCGCCGCTTCAATTTCGCGCATCACACCGCCGACATCCGCCAACTCGTCCGGCTCGTCAAACTCGCCGGTCAACACGCTACCCGGGTGCAACGTAGCCGCTTCGTAAAGCGCCCACATTTCCTTGGCATAGCGGGTGCTCTTGAGCTCCGGTGCAAAGCGTCCGAAGTAGGCCGCCATGTTGCCCACATCACGTTCAAGCATGTTGAACGCATGGTTGTTACCTGCGGCATCAACCGCTTGTGGCAGGTCGATAATCACCGGACCGGTCGGCGTCAGCAGCACGTTGAACTCGGACAAGTCACCATGAACCAGTCCGGTACACAGCATCAATACGATCTGCTGAATCAGAAACGCGTGGTACTCACGGGCCTGATCCGGCTCCAGAACCACGTCATTCAGACGCGGAGCGGCATCGCCGTACTCGTCCGCCACCAGCTCCATCAACAGCACGCCTTCGAGGAAGTCGAACGGTTTTGGAACCCGAACACCGGCACCCGCCAAACGGAACAGCGCAGCCACTTCGGCGTTCTGCCAGGCATCCTCGGTTTCTTTACGACCGAACTTCGAGCCCTTGGCCATCGCTCGGGCCTGACGGCTGTTGCGTACCTTGCGGCCTTCCTGATATTCGGCGGCCTGGCGAAAACTTCGTTTGTTAGCCTCCTTGTAAACCTTGGCACACCGCAGCTCATTGCCACAGCGGACTACGTACACAGCTGCTTCTTTGCCACTCATGAGTGGGCGCAGCACCTCGTCGATCAGACCGTCCTCGATCAGGGGTTCTAAGCGTTTTGGAGTCTTCATCAGCTTTTATTGTGGGTCCTTTATTACCAAACACGCGAATGTCACTCGTTATACGGCAATCCTCTCACCACGGGGAGAGGGCGACCGTTTTAAGAGTCGCTTGTACGCACTCCTTGTGCCGATAAATCCCGAAAGTCGCCTCTTGCGTCAGCCGCTTGAATCATAGACGAGGCCCACCATTAGAGCATCGACTTATCAACCCGCCGGCTAACCCTGACAGAACAACTCCCCCGGCGTAAACCCGAACATTTTTTTGAAGGCGGCAATAAAAGCCGACGTCGAATCATAACCGCATGACAACGCAGCGCTGGTTACGCTGGCGCCCTCTTCCAGCACCCGAAGCGACGACAGCAACCGCATGCGCTGACGCCAGCTGCGAAAGCTCAAGCCCGTTTCACGGGTAAACAGACGCATCAGGGTTTTCTCCGATGTGCCCAGGCGTCCAGCCCACAGGCCCAGAGTCACCTCGGCATCCGGACAGGCGATCAACTCATTGCACAGCGCCAATAACCGCGCATGACGCGGCAAGGGCAGCGAGAACCCGACCTCGTCCAGACCGGCAAGCTGGTCGAGCAAGACCTGCACCAGTCGCTGTTCCGGGCTTCCGCCTTCGGGATATTCCACGGGCAAGGCGCAAAACCGCTTGATCAATTCACGGGCCAGCGGCGTGACTTCGAGCACTCGGCAATGGCCCGGCGCCCAGGGGCAATCCTCCCGGCGCACGTACAAACTGCGCATTTCAGCCCGCATCGAGGTGATGACTTCATGCTCCAGGCCGGCGGGAATCCAGATCCCCCACTGCGGTGGCGCAAAGAAGCTGCCCTCGTCGGTGTGCACGCCCAACACACCGCTGATCGCGTAAGAAAACTGCACCCAGTCATGTTGATGCCGTGGCGTCCACGACCCCGCGCCCAGGCTCTCGGCCCGTGCATACAACGGCCGAGGCAAGGCATTCAGTACCGGAATGGCCCGCTCCAGCCCATATTGTCCGTTTGGCGGCATTGGTTGGCCTTGTGTCGCAAGACGTCTCAAAAAACCGACGTTAGGCTAAGTCACCAATTCTTACAATATCCCGGTGCCTGTGATGCCTGTACTCAAACACCTCAAGCGACTGTTCACCGACTGGTTCCTGTGTGGCATGTTGCTGGCGACATTTCTGGCCTATGTGTTCCCGACATTCGGTAGCACAGGGGGCGCCATGCACGCAGAGTGGGTGATCAATATCGGGGTATTCCTGGTGTTTTTCCTGCACGGGGTGAACCTGTCCAGCGAGCAGATCAGTCATGGTTTGAAAAACATCCGCCTGCATCTCATGGTGCAAGGCTTCACCTTCGTGGTGTTTCCGCTGATATGGGTCATGGCTGACAAACTGCTCGGCGCTCAACTGCCACCACTGCTGATGCTGGGGTTCTTCTACTTGTGCGCCCTGCCCTCGACGATCTCGTCTTCGGTCGCACTGACCGGCAGTGCAGGCGGTAATGTGCCCGCTGCGATTCTCAACGCCAGCTTGTCCAGCGTACTGGGGATTTTCCTGACGCCGTTGCTGGTCAGTTTCGTCGTCGGCAGCGGCACCGGTGGCATCGACCTGGGCTCAACCCTGCTCGACCTGTGTGCCATGCTGCTATTGCCACTGGTCCTTGGCCAACTGGCACGGCCGCTGCTGGGGCGCTTCTTTGCCCGGCACAAGCGCTACACCGGCATCGCCGACAAGCTGGTGATTCTGTTGCTGGTGTACGCCGCATTCTGTAATTCGATGGTCTCGGGCATGTGGCAGCAACAAGGTTCCACGGTGATTATCAGCGCGTTTGCAGGCAGCGTGTTATTGCTGGCGGTCATTTTGTGGATGACCACCCGGACCGCCCGCGCCTTGAAGTTCAGCACGGCTGACGAGATTGCCGCGGTGTTCTGCGCCAGCAAAAAATCGCTGGCCACCGGCGCGCCGATGGCGGCACTGATCTTCGGGGCTCACCCCGGCCTGGGGCTGATTCTGCTGCCGATCATGATCTACCACCCGTTGCAGCTGATCGTGTGCTCGGTCATGGCAGAAAACTATGCCAGCCGTCATCGACAGGAAGCCGCTGCACAAAACACGGTGGCCGTGCCCACTCCCTGACCACAACCCGTGACGGCCTTCAGCTCACACCATCCTGTAGCAGCGGACGAGTAGAACGAGGCCGCGTCCGGCTGCGCAGCGGCCGTAAACCCGGCCCCTCACATTTACGACTGCTGCGCAGCCGAACGTAGCCTCGCTGCGCTCGTCAACGGCTACAAAAGCGTTTCTACTGCTGCTCTACAGTGGCCGTGACCACCACAAACCGGACGACCTTCGGCTCACACCATCCTGTAGCAGCGGACGAGTAGAACGAGGCTGCGTCCGGCTGCGCAGCGGCCGTAAACCCGGTCCCTCACATTTACGACTGCTGCGCAGCCGAACGTAGCCTCGCTGCGCTCGTCAACGGCTACAAAAGCGTTTCTACGGCTGCTCTACAGTGGCCGTGACCACCACAAACCGGACGACCTTCGGCTCACACCATCCTGTAGCAGCGGACGAGTAGAACGAGGCCGCGTCCGGCCACTCACATTTACAACTGCTGCGCTGCCTGTTAACGCTCAACGATGACCGTAATGCCCTGCCCGCCCGCCGCGCAGATCGAGATCAACCCTCGCCCCTGCCCGGCGGTAGCGAGCAACTTGGACATATTGGTCAGAATCCGTCCCCCCGTCGCGGCAAAGGGGTGACCTATGGCCAGCGAGCTGCCTTTGACATTCAGCTTGCTGCGGTCGATCGAGCCCAGCGGTGCCTCAAGGCCCAACCTGCTTTTGCAATAATTCACGTCTTCCCATGCCTTGAGGGTGCAGAGTACCTGCGCCGCAAATGCTTCATGAATCTCGTAGTAGTCGAAATCCTGCAACGTCAGGCCATTGCGCGCTAAAAGCCGTGGTACCGCATACACCGGGGCCATCAGCAAACCTTCAGCGCCGTGTACGAAATCCACCGCCGCCGTTTCGCCATCGCGCAAGTAAGCCAATACAGGCAAGCCTCGCTCTTTGGCCCATGCCTCGCTGCCCAATAACACCACGGATGCGCCATCCGTCAGCGGCGTGGAGTTGCCCGCTGTCAGCGTGCCTTTGGCGCTGCGCTCAAATACCGGTTTAAGGGCTGCCAGTTTCTCCAGCGTCAGATCGACACGCAGATTGTTGTCGCGGCTCAGGCCCATGAATGGCGTGATCAAATCATCTTCCCAGCCCGCGTGATAAGCCGCCGTCAACGCCTGATGACTGTGCAAGGCCAATACATCCTGCTCGTCGCGCGGTATGTTCCAGGTTTGCGCCATCAACTCGCAGTGCTGCCCCATCGACAAACCGGTACGCGGCTCGCCATTGCGCGGAAACTCGGGCTTCAGAAACTGCGGGCGCAGTTGCAACAGGGACTTCAGCTTGTCCAGGGGCGCCTTGGTGCGGTTGAACTGCAACAACCATTTGCGCAGCCCGTCATTCAGGCCAATGGGCGCATCGGAGGTGGTGTCGACCCCGCCCGCGATGCCGCACTCGATCTGCCCCAGGGCGATTTTATTGGCCACCAGCAACGCGGCCTCAAGTCCGGTGCCACAGGCTTGCTGCACGTCATAGGCCGGGGTTTGCGGCGACAGCCGCGAGCCCAGCACGCATTCCCGGGTCAGACTGAAATCCCGTGAATCCTTGAGCACAGCCCCGGCCACCACCTCCCCCATGCGCAACCCATGCAGGTTATAGCGCTCGATCAGGCCTTCCAGCGCGGCCGTCAGCATTGCCTGATTACTGGCAGTCGCATACCGCCCGTTAGAGCGGGCAAACGGAATTCGATTACCGCCAATAATTGCCACACGGCGCAGACTCATACGATTCACCCTATTCTCTTACCGCCATTAATCGTTACAAGCGTAGGTCTTATCGCTGAAAACGAACGACTATCACTTGTTTGTGGTCAACCCTTTGAACCCCATCTGTCGGAGAGTGTTCCATGTCAGACCGTTATATCGACTTTGCCAACTCCTCCATCGGCCAGCGTCTGGTCGGCGCGCTGGGGCTGCCGTCACCGGTGCGACTGGAGCGCTGGCAAGCCGGACGTCTGCGTCCGGTCGAAGGCCCGCTGCTGATTGGCGGGGGAGAACTGGCCGGGCAGGTTAATCACTTTGCCAGCAAACTCACGGATGCGGTGTTCAGCTACGGCTCTGGATCATTCAACGCGACGTCCTGGATTCCAGGCCAGGGACCAAAACTCAAAGCAGTGGTATTCGATGCCAGTGCACTGTTACACATCTATCAACTCAAGCAATTACGCGAGTTTTTCCAGCCTCTGCTGCGCAGCCTTGAACGGAGCGCACATTTGGTTGTTTTAGGCCGCCCCCCGGAAACCTTAAGTGAGCCGTTCGCAGCCAGTGCTCAACGCGCCCTCGAAGGTTTCAGCCGCTCACTGGCCAAGGAACTGCGCAACGGCAGCACCTTGCAGCTGCTGTACGTCGGCGAAGGCGCCGAAGACCAGCTGGAAGGCGCGCTGCGCTTCTTCCTCTCGCCTAAAAGTGCTTATGTCAGCGGCCAGGTACTGCGCCTCAATGCCTGCGCTTCGCAGGTACAGGACTGGACCCGGCCGCTGGCGGGGCGCAAGGCACTGGTCACCGGTGCGGCCCGAGGAATCGGCGCCTCGATTGCCGAGACGCTGGTCCGCGATGGTGCCGATGTGATCCTGCTGGATGTGCCCGCGGCCAAGAATGATCTTGAAGCCCTCGCCGCACGCCTGGACGGGCGTTTTATAACGCTGGATATTTGTGCTGAAAATGCGCCGGAACAGTTGATCGAACAATTGCCGGACGGCCTCGACATTCTGGTCCACAACGCCGGCATCACCCGTGACAAAACCCTGGCCAATATGACACCCGAATTCTGGGATGCGGTGCTGGCGGTCAACCTCAATGCCCCCCAGGTCCTGACCAAAGACCTGCTCGACAGCGGTACCCTGCGCGATGATGCCCGGGTCATCCTGCTGGCCTCTATCAGTGGCATTGCCGGCAACCGTGGCCAGACCAACTATGCAGCCAGCAAAGCCGGATTGATCGGCCTGGCTCAGGCCTGGGCACCCTTGCTGGGCGAACGCGGTATCAGTATCAATGCCGTGGCGCCGGGGTTTATCGAAACCCAAATGACCGCGCACATTCCATTTGCCCTGCGTGAGGCTGGGCGCCGCATGAGCTCTCTGGGTCAGGGCGGCCTGCCGCAAGATGTGGCGGAAGCCGTGGCCTGGCTCGTCCAGCCGGGGTCCGGCGCGATCAGCGGGCAAGCGCTGCGGGTGTGTGGCCAAAGCATTCTGGGGGCCTGAGCATGAGCATAAAATGGCTTGACCTCGACACGCCGCCGCATTTGCCCGCGCTGTATGCCCACGCCGCGGCCCGACGCAAAATCACCGGTAGCACGTTGCCCGAGCAAGGCGTGCGCTGCTGGGTGGCCGTCGCCCCCAAGCCCCTGGCGGCGTTTCGTGACCTGTGCGGTTTAACACCCAGCCCGCTGTTGCCTCCCACCTACCCACACCTGTTGGCGTTCGGACTGCAAATGCAATTGCTGACTGCCAAGGACTTCCCCTTCCCGCTGCTCGGTTTGATTCATCTCAACAACCGGATTCAACTCATACGGCCAATGGGGGGCGTAACCGAACTGCATATCGGCGTGTATGCCCGCAACCTGCAAAGACACCCCAAGGGCGCGACCTTTGAGGTGGTGACCGAAGTCAGCGACAGGATCGGTCCGCTGTGGGCTGCTGAAAGTACATTGTTGTGCAAAGGCGTTGAGTTACCAGGAGAAACGCTTGAGCAACCGACAGCCGCAGCGCTTGCGCTGACAGAGCTGACGCGCTGGTACGTCCCCTCTGGCATTGGCCGCCAGTACGCCAAGGTGTCGGGCGATTACAACCCGATCCACCTGAGCGCAGCCAGTGCCAAACTGTTTGGCCTCCCCAGCGCCATTGCCCACGGCCTGTGGATAAAAGCCCGAGCCCTGGCGGCCCTTGACTCACATCTACCGGCGGACAATCTGGAAATTTGTGTCTCGTTCAAAAAACCGGTGCGCTTGCCCAGCGAAGTCATTCTACTGGCCAGTGACCCGGGCTCCCGTGGTGATTTCCAGCTCAACGGGCAGGGTGATCTGGTGCACCTGACCGGTCAGTGGCGTCCACTTGGCTAGGTGGTCAAGGCTAAAGAGTCCGACTGTTCGCAATCCACAGCAGCCAATGCCTTTCACTTGCGTCAGCTGGCGTTCCGCCGCAAGCTTTGCGTCTTCTGGAGAGCACACCCGCGATGAACCTCGACGAACTGACCCAACGCATGCATCGCATCCGCGATAACAATGACTGGAAGCAATTCCACAGCCCGAAAAACCTCGCCATGGCCGCCAGTGTCGAAATGGCCGAGTTGGTAGAAATCTTTCAGTGGCTAAGCGAAGACCAGTCACGCCAACTACCCGCTGACAAACTGGCTCACGCCGGACAGGAAGTGGGCGATATCGTGCTTTATCTGGTGTTGCTGTGCGGCGAGCTGGGGCTGGACATGAACGAAGTGGTGCGCAGTAAACTGGCCGACAATGAAAGGCGTTTCAATCAATGAGTGACCGTCACTTCGATCAATTGGCCACCCGCTTCGCCGAGAAAATCTACGGCGGTGCCAAGGGCGCCATTCGCCTGGCCGTGCTTCAGGCCGACCTCAAGGAAGCACTGCCATCCCGTCCGTTGCGGGTTCTGGATATCGGTGCCGGGCTGGGGCATATGTCGTTGTGGCTGGCCGAGCAAGGGCACGATGTGACCCTGGCCGAGCCGGCCGCCCCCATGCTTGAAGGCGCGCGTCAGCGGTTTGCCGAAGCGGGCCAGACCGGCACGTTTATTCAGGCGCCCTGGCAAGAGCTGCTGGGCCAGCTCACCGAACCTTACGACCTGGTGCTGTGTCACGCGGTCCTGGAGTGGCTGGCCGAGCCCCACGCGATCTTGCCGGTGCTGCATCAACTGACCGCCAAAGACGGCTGGTTATCGCTGGCGTTTTATAACCGCGACGCCTTGATCTACCGCAACCTGCTCAAAGGCCACTTCCGCAAGATGCGCAAGAACGACATGGCCGGCGAAAAACAGAGCCTGACTCCGCAACAGCCCCTCGACCCACGCGAGCTGGCCACTGCACTTGAGGGGCTGTGGCAAGTCGAAAGCCAGAGTGGCGTGCGGGTTTTTCACGATTACATGCCCGTGGAATTCCAGGCCCGCGCCGAACTGCAGGCGCTGGTAGAAATGGAGCTTGCCCACCGCCGTCATCCTGCTTTTGCCGGGCTGGGCCGTTATCTGCATTGGGTGTGCCGCCCGGTTTGACCACTTGGCGAGGGGGAAACATCATGTATCGCCGTGCTGCCTTACTCGTTTTAAGCTTAGGTTTGGGAGCGTGTCAAAGCACCAACCCCTACACTGCCACGTCCCTGCCCATGCCGCCGGCCCCGGCTCAAGCCGCCCACACGCTGGATTTGAGCGCCTACCCCGCGCCGCCCAGAGATTACGGGCGCTACCAGAGCTGGGCCTGGCTCAATGGTCGCCCGCCGGTAGGCACGGCCTGGGCCGATTCGGCGCAAATCGCTGAAGCCGTGAGCAATGCCCTGGATCAGCGCGGCTTGCGTCCGGCGCAAGCCGGCCGTCCGGCAGATCTGTGGGTTCGCGCCGATTTGCACACCGAAAAACGTCTGCGTCAGGTGCAGGACGACTATGGTTATGGGGGTGGATACGGCGGGATGTATGGCGATCCGTATGGGCGTTATGGCAACCAGTTCGGCATGTATCAGCGCATTCCGGTCGTGCGCACCTATGAAGTTGAAGTGATGGTGGTACGGCTCAATCTGTATGACGGCAAAACCGGGCAGCCAGTGTGGAGTTCCAGTGCAGAAACCAGCAGCCGGGGCAGCCTGAGCGAACGCAGTGATGCGTTGCGTGAGTCGTTGAACAAGGCAGTGCAAGCTTATCCTCCCCAATAAGGCGCTGTTGAAGCGGAGAAATCATCATGTTACGTCGCCTCTTGTTATTGGGTATGGTCCTGTTGTTGAGCGCTTGCGAAACCACGCAGGTGAATCACGATTTTGATGCCAGCCGCGACTTTTCCAGCTACCGCAGTTGGTCCTGGAAAGAACCCGGCCTGCAATACCGGCCCGACGACCCGCGCATCAAAAGCGACCTGACCGAACAACGCATTCGTCAGGCTGTGGCCGAGCAACTGGGTCAGCGCGGGTTGCGTCAGGCTGCAGCAGGCAGCAAGGCCGACCTGCAGGTGCAAACCTACCTGATCGTCGACAATCGCCAACAGCAAGTCAGTACTAATTACGGTAGCGCATGGGGCGGCCCGTGGGGTGGCTACTGGGGTTCTCCGATGTATAACGAAACCCGCAGCGTTGACTATCAGGTCGGCACCCTGCAAATCGATTTGCTCGATGCCAGAGATGGCAGACTGGTGTGGCGAGGCAGTGCTGAACAGATCGTCAACCCGCGCCCGACACCTGCAGAGCGCAGTGCAGCCATTCATAACGCGGCCAGCAAAATCCTGAGTAACTACCCTCCCAAGTAAGCCTCATACTTTTAGGCGGCACGCACTTACTTGCCCGACATATAACTCACAATGTATTAATACTTTCGTGAAGCCCCATCGTATTTAAACAGTGCTTTAGATCACCGGGCGAAAAGTTCTGATCATTGGCTCACATTACTTATATAAAAACGGCAAATTGCCAGCATTTAAATCGCTTCTTGGCTACACTTCCTGCACCTTTGGAGCGTTAGCGCCGGGCTCTGTTCCGGTATAAGGAGTGCTCGATGTCTCCCCCTCTACGCAGTGCCCGTTTCAAGGGCCCGCAGCCACAACGTGGTGCAATCGGTTTAATGGCTGCCATCGTTCTGGGGATGGCGCTGCTCTTTATTCTGTTGGTGATCGACAGTGGGCGCCTGTACCTGGAGCAACGCAAGTTGCAGCGGGTCGCGGATCTGGCCGTGCTTGAAGCGGTAGGCCGCGGGGGAAGTTGCGTAAATGGTACCGCCGCCACATTCGCTAACGAAAGCGCCAGCCGCAATGGCTTTACTCCCGGAGCCGTACAAAAGGTCAACACCACCTGCGGTACCTTGGTCACAGGCAGTGACAGCCTGCGCACCTTTAAACTGGATGCCACTAAAACCGATGCCATCCGTGTTATTGCCACCACCACCGTTCCCTCCAGCGTGGTTGGTGGATTGTGGAGCATATTTTCAAATAACGGGTTTAATCTCAGTACCCATTTGACGGCGAGTGCGGTGGGGGCCATCGGCGGTGAGCCTCTGGCAATGCTGAGTATTCGGACCTCTCTCGGAACAATAGACAGCTCGAAATCGGCACTTCTCAATGGTGTCATCGGTGGCCTGTTGGGCGGCAAGCTGGACCTGACACTTGCATCGTGGAAAGGGTTGGCATCCACCGATATCAACCTGCTCAGCTATCTGGACCAGCTCGCCATCGACCTGAACTTGACGGCCGGAGACTACAACCAGTTGCTGGATACGCAGGTCAGCGCGACTCAACTCATTAACGCTGCGGTGAATGTACTGGAGAAAGGAGGTCCTGCCGCATCGGTCGCATTGAATGCCCTGAAAACCATTAAGCTGATTGCCAGTAATACGCAGATATTAAAACTGGGGGATTTGCTCAAGATTCAAAATGGCACCTCCAACGCTGGCCTGAATACAGACCTTAAAGTGTTCGACTTACTTCAAGGGATCGTTCAACTGTCGAACGGGAAAAGTGCCATTTTTGCCGACATAAACTCGTCTATTCCACTGGTCGGCAACGTGACCCTGAAACTTAAAGTCATTGAGCCCGCACAGATATCAATGGTGGGCAATCCCGCGCTGGCCATTAAAGACCCTCTGAACGGCCCGAATCGGATTTTTGTAAAGACTGCGCAGGTTCAAACCCACATTCATATTGATCTGGTGGTGTTAAAACTGGTCTCGCAAATCACCTCGGCGCTCACTCAACTCCTGTCCCCGCTGACCAGTGTAGTAAACAGCCTTTTGCATCTGGATCTGGTCGGTGTTTTAAGTTGCCTCGTGGCCTGTGAACGAACCTCGCTGAGCATTGCCTCATCCCTGGATATTTTCCTGGAAGCCGCCAGTGCCAACAGCTATGTGACGGCCTATAACTGTGCCAATACAGCGACCAAAAGCTTGACGGCTCAATCTTCGAGCGCGGCCGCCAAACTGAGCATTGGTACGCCTCCTGCCAACGGCGCGTTTCCTTCAACCGTCGAAATCAACAGAGAGAACTTTCTGGCCGTGGAACCGGTTAAGCTCATCAGTATTGACGTCACCCACTGCTCCATTCTTTTGCTCTGCGGCCCTCTCCAGATGGGCAAGGGCGGAGGGCTGGGACTCAAGGTTCAAGCTCAGCTAGCCGGAAAGTCCGAGCCGCTTGTTTTCTCAGCCCCCACGCTAACCAACGTCAACACGCCTCTCGCCTGGAGAGTACTTCCCGGCGATCCAAACATCATTAGAAGTCTGGGTGACTCTCTGGATAACAAGTTATTGGTCACTTACACCCCCCAGACCGGCAACATTACCAATGATGCACTGGCGGCAGTGGGCGGGCTGGTTAACCAGGTCACCGGCATTCTGTCCACCGCTCTGAAAGGGCTGCTGGCCAACTTGCTCGACCCTATTGTGAACAGCGTACTCAGCGCTCTTGGCGTGGGCCTCGCCAACGCTGAAATCGGCGCCAACCTCTCCTGCAATCAGGGCGGACACCCTCAACTAGTGCTCTAGCAAGCCTCCGGCCTCCACCACCGGCAACGCCACACAGAACCGGGCGCCCGGCCCGGTATTGCTGACGCTTAACCGGCCGCCCATGTTGTCGATGATGCCGTAGCTGACGGACAGGCCCAGGCCGGTGCCGAGGCCGATGGGCTTGGTGGTGAAGAACGGTTCGAAAACCCGCTCCAGCAGGCGCGGGTCGATGCCGCCAGCATTGTCCTGTACCCACAGGCAAACGTTATTGCCGACAGATTCAGCGCAGAGGGCGATCCAGGGCTGGAAATCGCGGTCGGTTTCACGCTTGCTCATCAGGGCATCACGCGCGTTGACCACCAGGTTGATCAGCACTTGCTCCAGTTGGTCAACATAACCGCGTACGAATACGCTGCACGCCAGGCCTTCACTGCGCAGCTCTACCCCTTTGCCGCGTAGTCCTTCCGCCAACAAGGCCAGCGTACCTTCCATTGCCTGGTGCGGATTGAAGACTTGCTGCTCGATTTCAGAGCGACGGCCAAACACCCGCATATGATCGACCACCCGGGCCGCACGCTGGATCTGCGAGTCGATACGAGTGAGCTTGTCTTGCAGGTAGTCGGCCTGCACATCACCGTTGCTCAGGCGTTTGAGTACATTGACGACCGCCATGCGCATCACGTTCAACGGTTGGTTGATCTCGTGGGCCAGACCGGTGGCCATTTCACCCAGGGTGGCCATTTTTGCGCTGTGGGTCAGTTGCTGCTGCGAGCGCCGCAACTCCGTGTTGTCACGGCCAACGGCCTGAATTTCCAGCAAGTTGCCTTGGGCATCGAACACTCCCCGGTCTGACCATACCCACCACGCATGTTCACGCCCCGGCAGCTGCAGACTGATTTCAGCCAGGCTCACCGGGTTTTGCGGGCTCAAGCCAGCGATGCGCTGCACAAAGTCTGCACGCTGCTCCGTCGAGAGCCAACTGCCCAGATTGATCCCCGGCAACTGTGCAGGCGTGCACTCCAGATACGTCGCCAATGGCTGGTTGCCGAAGGTCAGGGTCAGGTCAGGCAGGTAGCGGCAAATCATTGCCGGTGAATCTTCGACCAGCACCCGGTAGCGTTCTTCGCTGCGCTTGACCCGCTCGGCGGTCTCGGTTGCCTCGGTGACATCCAGCCACAGCCCTACGGCTTCCACAGGTAACCCGAGGTCATCACGCAATAACTTGGCCTCGTCCAGTAACCAGTGATAATTGCCACGTTGATCACGCAGGCGATAGCGGGCACGGGCACTGCCATCGCGCAGCAGCTGCCGGGTGCGCTCAAAATACTGCTCGCGATCATCGGGGTGAATCCATTCGATCAACGCAGCACTGGTGCAGTCTTCCAGAGCCCAGCCCAAGAGAGGTTGCAGGCTGGCACTGAAAAAAGCGGGCAGCAACGCCCCCTCTTCATAGCGCTGGACGTAAATCACCGCCGGTGAACTGGCGATCAGGTTATCAAGTCGAGCATGGGCCGCATCGGCTTGAAGTTGCTGGTTCTTAATCAGGCTGACATCGAGCATGAAGCCGACGATGCGGCGCTGACTGCCGGAGCCCTGTGTCTGGCCCTGAATCCGATACCACTGGGGCGGCTCGATACGGGATGGTTGATGCAAACGCACACTCAACAGCATTCCTTTGTCATGCTCCAGCAACTCATTGAAACGACTACTGAGCTCGTCGCGGTCTGCCGGGTGGAACAGTGCCAGCCACGCTTCACGGGGCATCGAGTGTGCACCTGGCTCCAGCAGCAAACTGCTGCCCAATTGCGGAGCAACGTGCAACTGTTGATCGCCGGGGGACCATTCCCACCAGCCTGTTCCCAGCAACCCTTGCAGAGACTCCATGCGATCGCGGTGCTCGACCTGCTGTTTTTCGCGCAAACGTGCCAGCAGCGGCCCGGCCAGCGCCGCGCAGACTTGCGACCAGTCACTCTCGCTCATCAGTGTTGAATGTGCCGACCTCGGATAAAACCCGAACAGCAGCCACGCTGACAGCCCGCAATGATCACGATACGGCACGCGCAGGCCTTCGGCATGACCGAACAGACTGTCCAGCCTGAGCTGTTCCTCTGTTGCCTGACGCTGCAGATCGAGACGCTGAACACCACTGTAACTGTTGAGCTCTGCGCCAATCATTTGCCCTGTGGTCCAGAGCTGCGGGGCGTCAAACGCGTTAAAGGCGCTATAAAGGCGCCAGCCCGGCTGCGCATCATCGCGCAGGGCCAGCGCTACACAGGGCACATGCCAATGCTGGGCGACTCGCTGCAGCGACTCGAGCATCACCACGGGCAAACGCTCAAGGCTGCATTGGCGCAGTTGCTCGGTCATGCTGAGGCTCAATTGCGTGCAGTGCTGACGACTGTGCGCCTGCTGAGTCCCCAGCTTCAAATCCGTGATATCCAGCAGCCGCAGCAGCCAGCCGTCTGCATGGGGCTCAAGCCAGCCGCGGGTGTGAACCACAAGTTGCCCGGCGCCCTGGAAGTCGAGGTCAAGGCTGTGCCCGACCCAGTCTGCCGGTACACCTTCAAGTGCCAGCGTGCTGCCCGGTATCAGATAGTCCCGCAACAGACGCGGTGCTCCCTCGTTGAACCGCGTCAGACCATGACGCTGCCCGCCATGGGACTCGACTACGTGTCCGTACTGATCGAGCAATAGCTGCAACCCCGCCTCGCTGCCGGACGATGACCCGGCCGGCTCTGGAACATGCTCGCTGTTGCGTTTCAAAAAACGGGTGAACAACCGCACACCCTGGCTCAAAAGCTGAGGCTCGACTTGGCTGTCAAATCGGTGGGCAGTTGAGGCACGGTAATCACCCCCAGCTTGAGCACCGGCATAATGCTGCTTAATGCTGTGGCCGGCAGACTGACGGTCACAACCAGCTCACCCGCGTTGTAGGCCGCCGTCTTGACGATGGATCCCTTGATCGCAGAAGGCACCCAGGTCAGTTTCTCCTCAAGTACGGCCTTGGCAACCTCTTCGACTTTCAGCTTGTAGGCCGCTGCAGCCAGAGTAGGATCCACCGCCACGCTGCGCCGCGCCGCTTCAGCCGTCGCATTGTTGAACGACTGCATCAGCAACAGCGGCAAGCTATAGCTGAGCACGCCGTACAACACGGCAAAGAAAATAACGAACACCAGCGCGAACTCAATCGCAGCAGCACCTTTTTGCTTGTGGGAAAGGCCAATTTTCATGACTGTGTCTACCCTGCCGACTTGACGTAATATCATCATAGAATCATTCGTAAATAGGGATATTAATTACGTGATCCAGTTATGGGTTGTATTGCTGTGGTTCGCCGCCTGCGCTATCCAGGATCTGCTGCAACGCCACATTGCCAACTGGCTGACCTTCGGGGCCGCGACGCTGGCATTGCTCTACCTGCTCTGGACCGGGCATACCTGGCTGGGCGCCAGCGCTGCCGAGGGCGGCTGGGCATTGCTGATTGCATTGGCGCTGACCCTCCCCGGGTATGCCCTCAACAAGCTGGGGGCCGGTGATGTGAAGCTATTGATTGCACTGGCATTGGCAAGCGATCGTCTGATGCTGCTGGGTACATTTATTGGCGCAGGGCTTAGCGCAGGACTGTGGTGGTGGCTCGCACCTAAAATCTGCTCTTTGCTGAATCCGCGAATTATCCCGCCTGTTCCTGAATGCATTGGCGAACCGTCAAAAAAACTGCCATTTGCGCCTTTCCTGCTGTGCGGCTTTAGTCTCACAGTCTTGTGCATACCCTAGTCAAAACGTAGGATTTAATAGTTGTACAGTGTGTAAAAGTACGACTATGTTTTATACACCCCCCCATTCAGTGAATGGTAAAGGACGCCTTAGATTGGCTTGCCAGGCATGGAGTAACGCGTGAACAAGCTCACCCCCCTTATAAAAATACTCGTCGTCGACGACCACGCCCTGATCGTCGAAGAACTGTGTGAATTCCTGGAAAGCAGCGGCTATACCTGCGTGCCCTGCCTATCCAGCCGTGAAGCCATAGCTGCATTTGTCGCTGACTCGCAAATCGCTCTGGTGCTGTGTGACCTGCATATGCCAGACATGGACGGCATTGAGCTGACACAGCATTTGCAAGCAATCGCCGGAAAGCGACGAGCTTTCGAAAGCATCCTACTCACGGGTCGTGCAGACAAGCAGGATGTGATCAAGGCCTTGCGAATTGGCATCGCTGATTACTATCAAAAACCGATCGATCTCACCGAATTGCTTGAAGGCATTCAACGTCAGGAAACTATCCTGCTTGATCGACAAAGAAATGATCACTTGGGCCACCTGAACCAAAAGCTGCAATTTTTAGCCGAGTCCATCGATGATCTTTATCACGACATGGAGTCAGTACTACGTCCCCCGCAACGGGTCCCCACCCCTCCCGCCGAGCGGGTCTTGAGCGAAGTCCAGATACCTTCAATTTTCAACCAACTATCACCGCGCCAAATGGATGTGGCAAAACTGGTGGGCAAAGGCCAAACCAACTACCAGATCGCCTGTGATCTGGGCATCACTGAAAACACCGTCAAACTCTATGTGTCGCAAGTGCTGCGCCTGACTCACATGAATAACCGCACCCAATTAGCGCTGGCCTTGTCCCCTGGTGCTTCCGTCAAACGGCATCAGCACACATCGCATTAACCCGGCATACAAGCCGTGAACATACGCTGTCGGAGCAGAGGGCTCGCGATGCAAGCCTCGCCCCCGGTCGCTGTCATGGCACCCGATTCAATCCGGCTTGGCAGAGCCGCCCTCTTTTTGCCCGTAGTATTCGGGAATCGGGTGGGTGTAGCTGTCAAGCCAGCGTTGCAGACTGCGCTCGCGTTCCGCCGGAGTTGCCACTTGCTGTATCGACGACCGGGCTTTGCCGCTGCTCTGCAGATGCAGCCAGTTTTCGGTTTCCTGCTGGGCACTGGACGCAGGCCCCGGTTCAATGGCCATCGCACCCAGAGGCAGCATGACCAGCATCACACCCATACGAATAGAAAAGATCATGGCAAAACTCCAACGCATTAATGGATTGCAGCCACCGGGCTTATGACTTTTACGGTCTGGGCTTTGAGTTCCATCGCCCTTGCCTGTGCATCACTCACTTGTCCGGGCGTCAGCCCGGCACGGGTCACAAGCTCCGAGGCCTGGCTCCAGTTGTCCTGAAAGAGCAACAAAGTCACCAAATTGAGCGCCGCCAAAGCGTCTTCTTGCTTGAGCTCCAGTGCAGTCAAAAACTCAAACCGGGCATCATCGATGCGCAATTGATTGAGATAAACCACCCCTAGGTCATTGCGAATTTTGTCATCGGTGGGCGCCAGCTTCGCTGCTCGCTCCAGGTGAGAGGTGGCCAATGGGTAATTGCCGCGCCCAGCAGCCAATTGCCCAAGACCATGCTCACCCTCAGCCTCCAGGCAGGTGCCCAGCAATCCGCGATACAACGGCTCGGCTTCAGCCCGTCCCAGCTGGCGATAGATACGCGCCTTGCGCAGTTGCACTTGGGCGTGGCGCTCCGGCAGGCTTTGCAGGTTGGCCAGGCTGGCGTGCAGCTTGCCTTCCCTGGCCATGTCGTCGGCCAGGTTCAGCGACAACTCCTGATCGCCACTCAACTTGGTGCAACTGCTGCCGGTCAGGCCTGCCCACGGCGGGTTACTCTGCCCGTCCGTTGCACAGCCGCCCAACAGCAACAGCCCACAGGCGACGATGACAGCTCTCATGTACATACTCCCGATCAAGAGGAAAAGGCTCGTGCCATGGCAAGAAAACTCGGCCCGCCCAATACAATCAGGAGCGCCGGAAACAGAAACGTCATCATCACCACTGACATCTTGGCGGACATTTTTGAGATGTACTCCTCCATGCGCGTCAGGCGTCGGTCATCGAGCAATTCCTTGAGCGACTGCAGCGATTTCATCGCCCCGCCCCCCTGCTGAATCAATTGCTGAAGGATGACGCAGGTGTCATCGAACTCATCCACTGCCAGCAGGCTGGCGGCCTTGTTCAGCTCGCGGCTCAGCTCCAGCCCGGAGTCCACCCGAGCCAGCACCACCTGCAATTCGCTGGTGAGCACCGGCAACAACTGCCGAGCCTCCAGGCTCAGCACCCGCAGCGCCTGTTCAACGGCCATCCCGGACTCAAACAGAATCCGCAGTAACGGTATAAACGTTGAAATCTCAATGGCCGCCTGCTGCTGGCGCTTTTTCGCCGCGTAAGCCAACAAACGCTTGGGGATCAGATATCCCAGGGCCAGGGCGAACAGCAGCACGATCAGCAAATTGCCCGAGCGCGGAAAAAACAGCTCATACCCCAAAAACACCAACCCGGTAAACGCCACCGGAACGCCGATCTGGAATGCCGCAAACAGCGAACGCTGGCTAGCCGTGCGCCAGCCCACACGGTTGAGCAAAGTTTGGGTTTCGGAGTCCATCGAGACCGATCGCTGCCCGTACTTGCTGCTGCCCAGTGCCCGCATCCACTCATTGAACTTGCCGGGGCCGGCCCTGCCACCTTCCAGGCGCTGTATCACCCGTTGGTGGCGCAACCGATTCTGGACCACGTTGTAAATCAGCAGCCCAAGAGCGCCCAACAGCAGAACGGCACATATCACAAAAGCCATGTCATACGCTCCGCACCATGCGCCACAGTGCCAGGCAACCAATCGCCTGCATGATAAAGGCCGTAAGCAACGCGTACTGGCCCGCCGAGTCGTGCCACATGTTGATCAAATATGTCGGGTTAGTGAGCATGAAATACCCGCCCACCAGCAACGGCAACAGCGCCAGAACCAGCGCCGTAATGCGTGTTTCACCGGTCATGGCCCTGAGCCTGCGAGCCCCTTGGTCACGTTCGCGGATCAGCACAATCAGGTTTTCCAGCAGTTCGCTGGCGTTACCGCCATAGCGATAATTGACCTTCAATCCCAGGGCGAACATGCGGAATTCTTCACGCTCATATAGCTCGGCGAAATCCTGTACCGCCTCGGGTAAACTCACCCCCAATTGCACGTTGCGCGACACCCGACTGATGCTGCTCTTGAGCGGGTCGCTGGATGACTCGATCGCGTGCAACACGGCATCAGCCAAGGTCCGCCCCGACTTGAGGCTGCGCACGCAAGAGTCGAGCAACTGTGGCAGCTGTTCGACCATGCGCTTTACCCGGCGCTGGTAACGCCAACTGACAAACAGCTTGAGCAGCAACGGTGGCAGCACCAGGAGCGCAAACAGAAACACCCAGCCGCCGATCAAACCGGCCAGCAGCGCCACCCCGGCCCACATCGCCAGCCATAACCCAATACGTTCAGAAGGCCGCCCCAGGCCCGCCTGGAGAAAGGCCCTGTCCAGCCAAGCCACGCTCACGCTCTTCTGCCCCAGCGCTGGCTGAGCCGCACCCAGGCGCTCCAATACCCGGTTGGTCGCCGGGTCACGCAAAGCGCCATATACCAGGCGCAGCGACAATCCGAACATCATCAGGCTGATCATGAATAGCAGTAAGGCCGGGATCATTGGCAGTCCCTCAGCCGTTTGAATTCAGAATCGGCGCATGACGCAACTTGTCACCCGCCGGGTTCAGGGCGTCTCGCACAAATCCATAGCCTGTGCGTTTATCGAGCCGGAACAAGGTATTGGTGACATACACATCGTCACGTACCCCGACCACTTCCAGCACTTCGCTGACGCAACGACGCCCATCGGGCATGCGGGTCAGCTGAATAATCACATCCAGTGCGGCGCAGATCATCTGGCGCAAGGTCTTTTCTGCCACCGTGCGCCCGGTCAAACCGACCAGGGTTTCCAGACGCAACAGGGCGTCCTGCGCGTTGTTGGCGTGGACGGTGCTCATCGAACCATCGTGGCCCGTGTTCATCGCGGTCAGGACATCGAGTACTTCCACACCACGGATCTCGCCCAGAATGATGCGATCCGGGCGCATCCGCAGAGCGTTGCGAATCAGGTCGCTGGCTTTGACTTCACCGTGCCCTTCAGCATTCGGCGGACGTGTCTCCAGGCGCACCACGTGGGGATGCCCCAGCTGTAATTCGGCCACATCCTCAATAGTGACAAGCCGCTGATGCGGGTCGATCAACTGACTGAGAATGTTCAGCAGCGTGGTTTTACCGGTACCGGTACCGCCGCTGATCAGGATATTGCAGCGTTTGCTGACGGCCTCCTGAAGGAACTCGAGGATGGCCTGATCGATGGTGTGCATCGCAACCAGGTCGCTGCTTTTGAGCATGTCCTTGCGAAACTTGCGAATCGACAGGCACGGGCCATCAAGCGCAATCGGCGGGATAATCGCGTTCACCCGGCTGCCGTCGGGCATGCGCGCATCGACCATAGGCGACGACTCGTCCAGACGCCGCCCCAACGGAGCCAGAATGCGCTGCATCACACGCTCTACGTGATGGTCATCGATAAACCGCAACTCGCTTTGAAACAGGATGCCTTCGCGCTCGACAAAGACCCGGTGCGGGCCGTTGACCAGAATCTCAGTCACCGCCGGATCGCGCAGCAAGACTTCAAGCGGCCCGAAACCCGTGAGTTCGTCGACGATTTCTTCGGCGAGCCGCTCCATTTCGTAACGTGAAATGGCCAGGTGCAGACGCGAGACGTACTCGGCAACACGCTCGGTTACAAACTGCGCCAGGGCAACACGCGATCCTTCCAGCAGGTTATTCCCGTTCTCTTCAATGGCATCAATGATGTAGCGATGCAGCACCAGTTTCAGACCGTCATGGTCTGCACGCCCGTCCTTGTTCAGGCTTGAGCCGAACAGAAGTTCTTTATTCATTTGCCCCCCCACAGACGGCTCAACCAGGCACCCGGTTTGCTAACACCTT
Organism: Pseudomonas taetrolens; assembly: GCF_900475285.1. NCBI lineage: Bacteria > Pseudomonadati > Pseudomonadota > Gammaproteobacteria > Pseudomonadales > Pseudomonadaceae > Pseudomonas > Pseudomonas taetrolens. The sequence continues at coordinate 4,239,199 of NZ_LS483370.1, forward strand.
GCGGCGCCCCTTTAGAGCCTTTCGCCAGTCGCTCGCCAAGCTTCTTCAAGCCTTGGCTCAGGGCTTCGCGCGGCCCCAGGTCAAACAAGGTGACGGCCTGGTTCTTGGCACTGAGCCGTAGCTCCGGGCTGAGCGGCAAGGTGCTGGCCAGGGCAAATCCAAAGCTCTTGACCAGGGCATCGGTATCCGGTGCAACACCGCGTATGTAACGGTCAACCAGTAATGTGGCATGGTCGAGCCCCATGCCTTTGGCCCGCCATGCACTGAGCACCTCAAGATTGCGGCGGCAATCGAGGACATTTTGATCGGTGTACCAGAGCAATGTGTCGCAGTGACTGACGAAGGTGCGCAACGCCTCGCTGTCCGGCTGGCCGGTGAGGTTGACCACGATATGCTGGAAGTGCTGCCGCAGGGCACTGAGCAACATGTACAACTCGGCCGCGCTGGTGTGCTCCAGTGGCTCATCGTTGTTGCTGTGGGCCAGAATCCGCAAACCACCGGGAGCTTTGGTAAACGCGCTGTCGATCAGGGTGCTGTCCAGGCGGCGCAAATGGCGCAAGGCATCACCAAAAAAGAACGAGCTCTCAAGGCCCAGCAACGCCAGGCCATCCCCGCGGGGCACCCCAAGGTCGAGAAACAGGGTTTTATCTTCATTTTTCTGCACCACCAACCCCAAGTGGCTGGCGAGCAACGCACCGTCGGCGTTGCATTGAGCACTGAACAATACGCTCAGCCCGCCCAGCTCGGCATTCGGAGTGACCGGAGGCAAGCGCTTGCTCAGCCGACGCACCAGCCCGGCCACTTCACTGGAGCGTGAACCGTAAGCGACAAAATCCCGCGCACCCGCGCGCATGGCATTGAGCACCAGCTGGTTATCCATGCCATCGCCGAGGGCAACAATCGCCAGCATCGGCTTGGCCTCCAGCGCACCTTCAATCAGCGCGCATTGAGACACCACCTTGTCTCGGTCCAGACCGACAAAGATCAAGCCGGCGAACGTGACATCCACCAGCGCCAACAACTCATCCAGGCTGCTGCCGGGACCTGCACCGACCACTTGGCCCAGCGGTGCCAGAGCCCCTTGCAGCCATTCAAGATCAGTGCTGTTGCGCGTCAGCGCGAGGAACGTCTGACTCAAGTTCTCGCTCATTGAGATAACCCGCTACGGCGATTGGTATTACCGTTTTCAAGGAAGTACAGGCGATACCAGTTAGGGTCGTAATTGCGCAGTTTTTCGCCCGGCAATGAAGGCAACGGTGCGTTGGCCGCCAACGGCTGAACCAGTCGTGGCGTCACGATCATCAACAACTCACGCTCTTCACGGCTGATGTTGGAGTCGCGAAAAAAAGCGCCCAGAATCGGTATGTCGCCCAGTCCCGGGAATTTGTTCACCTGTGAACTGTTGCGCGTACTGATCAGGCCACTGATCACGAAGCTCTCGCCGTCGGCCAGGGAGATGCTGGTATCGGTGCGGCGCACATTCAAGCCCGGGACCAGGGTTCCGGCGATATTCACGGCATTGGTGTAATCCAGCTCACTGACTTCTGGCGCCACCTTGAGCAAGATACGGTCGCGCCCCACGACAGTCGGGGTCAGCGTGAGGCGGACACCGAACTCCTTGTACTCGATCGACACGTTATCGCTGCCGCTGCTGGGGATCGGGATCGGTACTTCGCCCCCCGCGAGAAAGCTCGCACTCTGACCACTCAACGCAACCAGCGTGGGACGCGCCAGGGTGTAGGCAAAACCGCTGCCTTCCAGTGCGTTGATCATGGCTTTGACCCGACCGCCCCCGAAACCGATATTGAAGTACTTGTCGTTCGCGACCGGTCCGCCAGTGATAAGCCCTTCGGCATTGCTGAGAAATGACCCCGGTGAAGCGAGCAAGAAGTTAGTGCCCACTCCAAAAATCGAAGTGCTGGCTTCCTGCAATTTGGTGCGATTGACTTCAACAAATCGAATTTCAGTTTGTACCTGACTGGAAAGTGTCGGGTCTTCAGAGGGCACAACCGATGCCCCGGTGAAGCCCTCTGTCGCCTTGCCCTTGACGAACACCATGCTCTGGCGCGGCTGTTTGGAACAGGCTGTCCAGACCATCAGGCTGGTCGTGCCCGGGGCCATGCCCGTCAGCAAAAAGGCATTGCTGCCATTGGCATGCACATCGGCGATGGTCGGATCGCCCACTGCAATGCGAGAAATATTCACCACAGACTCCAGCGCTTTCTGTGTCCCTTGGGCCACTTCCAGGACCGCAGGCAATGGTTCGAGAACCGAACAATTGGCCACCACCATTTCAAATGGCAGGCTGCTTAAGATCAGAGTCCAGGCAGCTCGTTTGTACAGCGGAACGCAACGACGACTCATGCTGGGCTTCCCTTGCAAATCAGGTTTTTTATTGAGCAGGCTGTTGGGCGGTTTGATTGCCCCGAATAATTTCAATGCCGCGCACGCGCGCAGGCCCCGAATAACTCGTAGCCGGTGCTTTCACCGGGCCGGCCAGAGCCAATTGGTTGAACTGGTAAAGGCTGCGCTTGGCGTTCTCCAGGTTGGAGGGAGCGTCTTGCTCGCCCGCCCAGTACTTGCTCAGGCGCTGTTCCTGGGCACTGCGTACGGCCAACCGCAAGGTGCCGGCCTGAGTGGCGAGCATCAGTTGATTGAGCAAGGGTTCGGGAACGGCCAGCACCGCAGTCCGGGCGCTGGCACGGCGCAGTGCTTGCTGCTGCGCCTCTTCGGCAGTCAAGGGGCGGCCTGCCAGTTGACCGTCGCTGGTCAGGCCCAGCTCTTCGCCCACACTCAACACCCGCACGGCAGGCAACACCACCTGCGCCGACTGCTGTGGGTTGTCGGTGTCCTGGCGCAGAAACAGCAGGATGTCGACGTAATCGCCGGGGGTTAACTGGCCGCCCGCACTGGCAACTTCGTCGATGGCCACGGCCAGGGCACGTTCGTTCGGGCGGATCATGCGGGCCAAGGGCCCTCCAACGTCAAAGCTTTGCTCGCTCAGCCAGGTCCCTGCGTTAAGCGCACGCCATGGCGTACGCCCCACAGCCTGATCGATCGAGGTCAGGCTGCCGGGTGGCGCGGTACGCAATTTCTCCAGAGACAGGTCAGCGGCTGTCAGCGGCACATGCGGGGGAACATCACGGGCCAACACAACGACCGGCTGCCGGGTCTGATCCTCAACCGTCGCCACTCCCTGCTCAACGGTCTGAGCCACCGGGGCTGTCGCGATCGGTTGTTGCCGGGTCAATACCAACCCCCAGTAACCTGCCACAATAGCGCCGACAAACAAAATCGCGGCCAATATCAAACTGCGTCGATTGTTCATAGTTAAACTCCCTTTCCCCACGGCGTACTGCAGATCCAATAAATCACGCACCATCAGGCAACGATGAACAGATCACGCTGTTTCAATCATTTTGCTTTGTGAAAGTAGCGCAGGCGAACCAAAATGCCATCAGCCCGTCTAAAAATCTTCAAGAATTTATAAATACTCTGATTTAGAACGCATTTCTCGCCCAATACTAATTTGGATTAATACTTTATAATTAGCTATTTATTACAGTTGCTGAACAGTGAATTATTGCCAATGCTGTAATGGCGAATCGGAATCACCCTACAAGCATCCTCAAGCACCAAACTCGGTGTCGCAGTGCTCACCCCGACGCATCAAGGAGATGTCAGATGATTATGAATACTGTTCTGAAAGTGTATGTGCCGGCCCAGGCATTCCTCATACACCAGGCCAAGTTGTTTGCAAAGCGTACGGAAGGCGCTTCGGGTATTGAGTACGCACTCATTGCGGGCATGGTGGCGGTCGCGCTGGTGGCGTTTGTACCGACCATTTCGACTGCCGTCGGGGCAATCTTTACCAAAATCCAGACAGCGGTTACTAGTTCTGCCGCCTAAGATATAAGCCGTTTCACCCACACGTATTTCTTGATACAGAGGACGAGACGGACGTACTTTCTGCGTGGAAAGCACTGCAAAAAGACAAGCGCCTAAGTTGTCATATGCCAACTTAGGCCTTTTTTATTAAGCCCTCGCCCTCCTGCATTCAGCACGCACTTCCCCCTGACTAATCTCTGCAACCTGCAGACATTGGCACGGCGCCAAACAAACACAGACGTTTTATTCCACCAGGTGACGCTGTTTGTTCTTACCCACGTCGTGCCGCCCTGAAAAACCTCATGCCAAAAGGTGCTTAGTTGAGCGTTAAAACAACTTAACACGTCGTTTTTGTCATGGCCGCGCGCTCTTGCAACCGCCTGAAAATTCACTCCACGACACTGAACTCTACCCGCGCAGTTTGCCCACTTTCATCGAGCACACTCAACTCATACCGCCCTGCCTGCTCAAGTGTCGCGTTGAGGGTTTCCTGGCGGGCGCTGTCACCCAGCGGTACGCCGTTGAGAAACCACCAGCGCTGGCCGTCCCCACCCAACGCCGACAACTTGAGGGTCAGCAGCGTCTGGCTCGCAGCGGGGCGTCGCAAGCGGTCGCCCTCACGCACGCCAACAATCGACAGCGCCGTGACCGTGTTCAAGGCAGGGGGCGCACAGGTAATCGAAGCGGACGGCAAACGTGACTCTCGGCGCTCAGCCCGGGGCAGCCAGGGCTCCAGCGGAGCGGGCCACACCGCGACTTCCCGCATCTGTGCCCCGGGACATTGCGGGCCGACACGCAGGCCGTGCGGATCGACCCAGATACGCTCCCGCAACCCCACACCCAAGGGTTGATCAGTGGCCAGCAAGGTGGGCGGCGTGGTGTGATCCAGCGTCCAGGCAAAACGCTGGCGCCGGCAATTGGGATCCCGCTTGTTCAAAGGTTGCCCAAACGGCCAACAAATAGCGGCTACCCCGACGCTGCCCGGCACTGCCGGTACCCGCGCCACAATGCCACGCTGGCTGTCGCGATTACTCAGCACGTCATGAACTTGCAGCATCAGCGGCGCAGCCGACGCCAGACCGAATTGCCCTGGTACCGGCGTGCCATCCGGCCGGCCGATCCAGACTCCGATCAAGTAGCGCGGCCCGACACCGATCGCCAGGGCATCACGAAAACCGTAGCTGGTGCCCGTCTTCCAGGCCAGTTGCGGGCGCTGCACCAGTTCGGCACGCGGGTCACGATCCGGGCGCGCCTGACCGCTGAGAATGCGCCGGATAATCCACGCCGAACCCGGCGATAACAAGCGCCGCTCATGCAGTGGGTCGCTGGGCTGCAGACGCAGACTGGCGCTGCGCCCTTCCCGCGCCAGCGCGCTGTAGCCACTGACCAGATCTTCCAGCCGGCTGCCGGCGCCGCCCAGGATCAGCGCCAGATTGGGCTCGGCCAACGCCGGCAGGCTCAATGGCACACCGCCGTTGCGCATATCACCAGCAAAGCGTTTCGGACCGTAAGCTTCAAGCAACTGCACCGCCGGCAAGTTGAGCGACATCGCCAGCGCCGCGCTGGCCGATACTGGCCCGCTGAAGCCCATGGAAAAATTGCCCGGCCGATAATCGCCATAGCGACGCGGCACATCTTGCAGCAGCGACTCGGAGTGAATCAGCCCGGCATCCATCGCCATCCCGTACAAGAACGGTTTAAGCGTGGAGCCCGGCGAGCGCAGGGCACTGATCATGTCGACATGGCCGAAACGACGAGCGTCGTTGATATCCACCGATCCCAGATACGCCCGCACCGCCATGGTGTCGGTTTCGACCACCACGATGGCGGCCGAAGTGTGTTCTGGCAATCGGGCACGCCAGCCCAATAACAAGTCTTCTAGCCGACGCTGCAGACTGGCGTCGAGGGTGGTGCGAATCAGTGGCGGGCTGTGTGGCCGGTTAAGACGTCGGGCCAGCAACGGTGCGAGGTTCGGTTCCTGACGCGGGGCCAGCAACAGGGGTTCTTCCAGGGCGTCATTGACTGCGGTTGTGGTCCATACGCCATAGTCGGCCAATCGCCGCAGCACTTTGTCCCGTGCCACTTGGGCACGCTCCGGGTGGCGGTCCGGACGCAACCGGCTCGGGGCTTGCGGCAGCACCGCAAGGAGCGCCGCTTCGGAGTGGGTGAGCTGTTGCGGCGGCTTGCCCAGATACGCCCAACTGGCCGCCGCCACACCTTGCAAGGTGCCGCCAAACGGCGCGCGGTTAAGGTACAGGTTGAGGATCTGTTCCTTGGACAAGTGCCATTCCAGTTGCGCCGTTCGCCATAGCTGACGCAGCTTGCCGGACAGCGTGCGCTCATGGGGATCGAGCAATCGGGCAACTTGCATCGACAAGGTGCTGCCTCCCGACAGCACCCGCCCACCGCTCAGGTTTTGCCAGGCGGCACGTCCCAGCGCCAACGGATTAACCCCGGGATGCCTGAAGAACCAGCGGTCTTCATAGGTCAGCAGGGCATCCAGGTACAGCGGTGATACCTCGTGGGTCTGCACAGGGTAGCGCCAGACACCGTTGGCATCGGCAAAGCGCCACAGCGGGGTGCCATCTTCGGCCAGTACCACACGGGCCAGGTCATCCTTGGGCAGTGGCAGAGGCCAAAGACGATCAGCCAGCCACAGCGAGGCGACAACCAGCAACAGGCTGGCAGCGCTCCAGCGCAGGGTTTTCTTCACCTTCAACACCTGGCTTCACGCCCTTGCAGGGAACTACGCGCAGGGCATAGCAGCCCAAGGCGTATCTCTGGCACAGTAGCGGCCTCATTCATCGGGACACACACATGCAAGTTGAAGGATTTTTCGAGAGCCTGGGACAAATGTTCGGGGCCATTATTCGTTTTATCGTTGAAGGGTTGAGTGGCATTTTCAGCGGCCTGAGCAACGCCGGCGGGAATTTCATCGACGGCCTGAGCCGCACCCTGGGCATGGAAACGTCGATCATCAGCATTGCCATTCTGGTGATCGGTCTGCTGCTTCTGTACAACGCCGTCCGGGCTTTCATGCGCGCCTCGATCGTTGGCGGCGTGATCTGGTTGTTGCTGGGGTTATGGGTATTGAGCTGGATCATCAGCTAGAACACCCCAGCTTCAGTAGCCGCTGCCGCAGGCTGCGACGGGCGCCAGCGGCCCGCAGCAGCGGTTACAAAAGAAGGGTTACCGGCCTTTGATCACCATCGGACCCGGCGTTTCGCCCACGGCCTGCCAGTCGGGACGGTACATCGATTCCACCTGTGGCGGCGGTACGCGGTAAGTACCGGGCGTGACGGCACGAGCCAGGTACAGCAAGTGCGAGGTGCCGTTACCGTCCAGATTCAGCGCCGCGACATAACGATCATCCCGGAACTCCTGATGCTGAATGCTGGCGTTTTGCATCGACTCGCGCCATTGCTTGACCTGACTGCTGGCGTTTTCAAGGCTCGCCGCACTTTGGCCCAGGTTCTGGTTTTCCAGCTCCAGGCCCGCCGGCAGCAAATCCACCACCAGCGCATCCGGCACGCGCTCCTTGGCCTTCACCGCCAGATGTACCAGCACCAGATCACCACTTTTCAGGGTGTCGAGGTTGAGCGGTTCGCCATCCATGCCCAGGTAATCACGACGGATACTCAAGTTCTCGCCACCCGCCCGGGGTGCCTGCTGTGGATAACCTGAAATCGTCAGTTGCTGATAAATCGCCGTGCTGCCCTGATTACGCACCGTCAGCGGCGTGGCCAGCAATGGCCCTTCCAGCTTGAGTGCCGGCTGACTGTTGTTCAGCTCGCGGGTCTCTCCAGCGCTACCCAGTTGCGCCGTCCAGCTGGCTTCAGGCTTGCTCAACAGATCACGGCCCGCGAGGAACAGCGAATTACGCTCCTGCGTCGATAGCCACTGGCTCGCTGCCAATTGGTCTGACAGCTCAAACAAGCGCTGCTCGCGCTGGCCGCTCATCAGGTCGTTCTCTTCCAGCAGCGCCAGGATCAGCGCCTGATCACGCAGCGGGCTGCCGTAATCACCCAGCCATTCATTGGCTTTGCGAGTCGCGGCCAAACCGGCCACCAGCGCTTGATCCGCCCGCGGTTGATCGCCCATTTTCTGCAGCGCTATCGCCAACTGCACCAGAGGCAAACCGGAGCGCGCATCACTGCGGCGCTCAAAGAGGCTGCGCAGCGCCCCCAAAGGCGCCTGCTGGCTGCGGGCCAGCACCAACCCCGCGTAGGCCTGCACCGCAAAGCGGGTGTGCTCAAGGTTGTCGCTGTAGTCGGCTTCAATCAGGTTGCGCTCCTGCACGTAACGCATCAGACGCTCGCTGGCCTTTTTCAGCGCCTCGGGCGGAACGGCATAACCCTGGTCGCGGGCGCGCAGCAAGAAGTCGGTGACATAAGCGCTCAACCAATACTCTTCCTGACCGTCCGCGCCCCACAAGCCAAAACTGCCGTTGTAGCGTTGCATGCCCAGCAAACGCTCAATGCCCAGTTCGATCTTGCGTTTGCGCTCGGCGTCCGGCTCGCCTTCAAGGCCCAGGCGTTTGAGCAGCGCAGCATCGGCATACAACGCCGGATACAGGCCGCTGGTGGTTTGCTCGGAGCAACCGTACGGGTAAGCCTTGAGTGCGCGAATCTGCTCGCCCAGGTTCAGCGGCGGACGGCTCGAGAGGCTGAGCAAGGCTTCACGGCCTGCCGGTTCAAAGACTTGCAACGCGTGATCGGGCAGGCTCCACGGCTGGTCGCTGAGCACCGTGCGGTAATGCTTGAGCAACGCCGGGTACGCCGGGCGTACGCCCAAGGTCCATTCGCGAGTAAAGGGCGCCAGGGTTTCTCCCGGCAGGTCGAGCCCCTCGACCGTTACGCCGACCTTACCGCTGCCAAAACCGCCCAGCGCCTTGATCGGGATCTGCAAGGTGCTGCGCTGGCCGGGGCTGAGCTGTAACGTCTGCCGCGCATCACCCAGCAGACTCAACGGCCCTTGGGTATTGAGGCTGACCTGTAGCTGTTGCGGCTTGTCAGTGAGGTTGGACAGGTCCAGGGCCAGGCGGGTCTCATCGCCACCGGCCATAAAACGCGGAGCGGCCAGTTCGGCCACCAACGGCGCAGCCACCACGGTTTTGGCTTCGGCCATGCCGTAGCGGTCATCGGTCCAGGCTTGCGCCATGACTCGCAGCTCACCGTTGAAATCCGGGATTTGCACGCTGACTTCACCTTCGCCCTGCGCGTTCAGCGTCACCGGCGCACTTTGCAGCGCGACAATGTTGACGCTGGTCGCCGGGCGTTTGCCGCCCTTGGCCAGCGCCGCATCCCCGCCAAACGCCAGGCTGGCCAGACGGCCCTGCCCGGCTTCAATCAATTGCCCGTAGATATCCAGTTGGTCCGCACCATAGGCCTTGCGCCCAAACAGACTCGCGTAAGGGTCCGGGGTTGGATATTCGGTGATATTCAGTACCCCCACATCCACTGCGGACAACAGCACATGGGCTTGCGCAGGAATGCTGCCATCGGCGTTTTTGGCCTGCACCTTAACCGTCAGCACTTGTTTGGGGCGCATTTTTTCCGGGGCATCGAGGGTCACCGCCAACTTGCGTGCGGTACGATCCAGCGGAAGATGAAGCACACCCACTGCGCGTTTCGGGGTGATATTGGCCTTGCGCTCGCCGGGCCGGATCACCAGCGCACTGACATACAGGTCATGCCGCGCCCAAGTGGAATCAAGTTTGACCTCGAATGTTTTGCCTTCGGCCGGCACCTCGATTTCTTCCCACCACAACGGGCCATCGCTGCCCTCGACCAGCAAGTAACCCTTGCCCGCTGCTGGCGGCGTCACCGTGACCCGGGCGGTATCACCCTCGGCATACGCAGCCTTGTCCAGCGCCAGCTTGACCTGATCGGGACGCACCGCTCCGCCTTCAGCGTTGTCCTGGGCACGATAACCGGCCCAGACACGCAGGCTGCTGACCAGGCCGGTCTTCGGGTCTTCGACTTCAACCCGATACGGGCCCCACTCCACCGGGAAGCTGACGGTGGCGGTTTCGCCAGCCTTGAGGTTGACCGTTTCTTCGCTGAGGTTGAGGAACTTCTCGTTGTAGTGATAGCTCCAGCCGTCGTTGTCCGAGTAGTTCCAGTAGTAATCGCGGCGTTCGCGAACCAGCCGCACCTTGAGGTTCTCGGTCGCCAGTTTGTGGCCTTCGTTGTCGGCCACCAGCAGTTCAAATTGCACCGGGCCATCGCCATCGGTTTCGGTGCCCTCGAACAGCCCGCGTATACCCGGCAGACGATCCGCCGGCCACACCGGTTGCACCAGTCGCCGGGTGATCGGCCGCCCGCCGGACTCCTGCAAACTGGCCTGGACGATCAATTGCAGCGGCGACTTGGCGTTGCTCCACTGGCTTTCAAGGCTGATGGTGTATTCGCCCTCAGCATTGAGCACACGTTCTTCGAGCTCCAGATCCTGGCTCAGCTCTTCTTCAGTCACAGAACCAAACTGATAACCCGGCAAGGTCTTGACCGCTTCGCGCAACGGCCGCACATAGACCTGACCGCTCAAACGATTACCCGCCGCCGGGGCGCCGTACAGGTAACGGCCATTGACCTGGATATCCGCCGTTTGCCCGGGTGCCAACGGCGTGGCGCTGCCCTTGAGCTCCAGGGCCAGACGCTCGGGCAGGAAGTCTTCGACCAGGAATTCATAAAGCTGCGGCTTGCCATCACCCAGATCAAACACCAGTTGCCAGCGCCCGGTCGGGGCTTCGCTGGCCAACTGCAACGGGTATTGATAGAAACCGGACGCGTCCGGTGTCCAGACAAACTTGCGGCTCACCTGCTCGTCCGGGCGACGCACTTCAACGCTGACCGGCTGCGGCTTGACCGGGTGGCCATCACGGTCACGGAGCAAGGCATTGAGCAGTACGGTTTCGCCCGGGCGGTACAGGTCTCGCGGGCCAAACACGAAAAACTGCAACGGGTGCGCCTGCGGCCCGCCAATGTCGAACTCGGCCAGGTCCAGCGCAGCGGTGTTCAACCGCAGCAAGCTGGTTTGATCACCCTGGCGGGCCAACAGCACCTCGGCCTTGGCAGGCAATGCCAGTTCCGCATGCCCCTTATTGTCGGTTTTGCCCTGGGCCAGCATCTTGCCCTTGCCGTCGAGCAGTTCCAATTCGACGTCGCTCAAGGCACTGCCGCCTTCCAGCGCCTGGGTGAAGACATCCAGGCGCTTCTGGTAGCGGTGCACCGAAAGACCAATGTCACTGAGGGTGAACAAAGTGGCCGGCTGTGAATAGTTGTAGCTACCAGACGCTTTCATCACCGCCAGATAAACACCCGGCTGCTGCAAGGGCTTGATGCCCGCCGTTGGCAGAATCAGGGTTTCGCGCGTATTGCGCGCCGGGTTCAGATCAAAGCGCCCACCGTAGACCAGCTCGGCCATCGACAACAGGTCGCGGGCTTCATAGCTTTGCAGGCTGCTGTTACGGCCCCATTGGCTGAGAAACGCGGGCAGGGATTCGGGTTTGACCCGAAAGAACTCGACATCCACCTTGTCGACGTTCAACGCAATAAGCGGCAAACCTTCGGCCAGACGTGTCGGCAGCAAAGTACCCCGGCTGGCAAAGCCGACCGTAGGCTGCAGGTCGCGGGTTTCGAGACGACTGACGTACTCGCCGGCCAGTTGGGTGTCATTGACCCCGCGCAGGCCAGGGTCGACGGTGAGGATCAACTTACGCTGCGGCTCCAGATGGCGCAGGCGCAGCTCCATCAGGTTGTCGGAGAGCTCCCAGGCGCCATCGACCTTACCGCTCTTGGCGTCCACCACATGCAGTTTGTCCGCGAAGTTCTGTTCGGGCTCCAACGGCACCGAGAAACTCACGGACAAGGCGCTGGCACCGTCCAGTTGCACCTCGGACACATCCACCACACTTAACGCCTGCCCGGCATAGCGCTCGGCCAGAACCTTGACGTCCTGAATCGGCGGCGTCACCGCTGCCGATGGCGGCACCGGCTGGTCAGGGGTCGAAGAATCACAAGCGCTCAGCAGCGCCAGCGCGCAAGCCAGGAACAATCCTTTGTTAAGCATGGTGTACTCGTTGACTGGGCAGTGAAGGCATTGACTATATACGAACCGCAGGCATCGAGATCTAAAGCCCCTCTCCCTTTCCCGGAGGGAGAAGCAACTAAAGACAGAAGCTGATTTGGGCAACACCACAAATCAGCTTCCCAAAGGAGCTGTATGTCTTCCCTATTCCCCAATTGAAGGGATCAAGCTCGTACGCCTATGTACATTTCAAGTTCAGTTGGCAGCGGCTCATTGATTAATGAGGCAATTTCTCGGACTTGGTCATTGGTTAATAACCGCTCACCATCACATTCGGCAGCCAAACTCTGCCAGCCAAGACATTCCATTACTGCCAGCTCCAACTCAGGAGAAACATTCAGCTCAAATTTGATTGAGCTGTCTTCGCTGTTGCCTGCTAAAAACCCTGTAATTTCCAAGAACATGCTTGCCTCCTTATTTTGGTGTTGTTCTGCCTGCTTTTGGAGGCTTTCTCATTTTTCCAGTATCAGCATCGAACTCACCTAAGTGCTTGCCCTGCTTGTCGTATATCTCAACAGCTCCGTTCTCGCTGTCCCACTCATAAATCCTTCCTTTTTTATCTTTCCAGCGACTTCGCTTTTTACCACCACCCTGGACACTTGATTTCGGACGATCACGTACCGCATCAGGAAAAGCCGTCAGTCCTTTTGGCGATGGGTAATAACTGTGGTCACCGCCAATAGGTTTAGCAAACACCACATACAGCGACTTTAGACCCGTCTCTGCGGGAAAGATCAGAATGCAATCGTCAGTTGTAATGTTCTCGCCGGGCAAGCCTTCGACTTGGCTGTCAGCATTCTCCGGGATCGGATGCACAAAAATAGTGCCCAGTTGCGCTCCTCTATTGTTGGGGTAAATCAGCGGCGCAATGGGCCCTAAAGACCCACTTTGAGGCGTCCAAATAATGGTAATCCCACTCAGTTCGGCTTCCATCGCGGTTTTGGCCGCATTCCACTTGACCTGAATTGTGCGAACCGAGTCGTCCCCTAAGGCACTAGTGTGAATTCCGTAGACCTGCAAAACGCCTTCGGCATCACGCCGAAACTGAAAACGCACCCGTGTAGCGACCCGGCTCATTGTGCGTAGCTGGCCGTCAGTATGCAGCGTACCGTCAGCCATTTTTGCAGGGAGCATACCCAGTATAAAAACGCCGGCGGGGCCGCTAACTCCGCGCAGCATCCAGGTCAGCCGCTGTTGCATAATGCCGCCACCGGCCACACGAGCGAGGCCGGCATCGGCCCCAAGGGCTAAGGCTATAGCCGCCGAAGCGTCAGGTAAAAGCATGGAGGTAGCCACCATGACATTGCCGAAATTCGAGGCAGGCTCTATGGCTGCACCAGCATCTGTACGGCACCAGTTTGATGACACACAGGACTTGGCAAAGACCAAGTCTGTACGCTCCGCGGGGGACGGCCACTCATCTCTTGGAATGTATATAGGCATAGGTACAGAGGGTTTGTTCCACGCAGCCCATGAGGCTCCGCCGTTCGGAAGTGAGCCTCCCATAGGCCTGCGAAACAAAGGGTCATCAGAATCGGCTTTTTTCATCCTGAGTTACTGCCTGGCTATATGTCAGGCCAAGGAGCATGTGGCTGACTATCTCTACCGGTCAATTTGACTACGTAACTTGATTTGACTACGTAACTTGGAGTGTCAGATGGACCGAGCAGCCAGGTTTTGCAGCTGCTGTGCAGCCTTCGTGCCTCGTCAGCGGCTACAGAACTGCGTCGTCCCGCTACAATGCCGCTCCCCAAAGGAGCCTGCATGTCCTCTTCCTTACTAGCTGACTGGCGCGACCGTCCGACCCATCGCCGGGTGTGGGCGTTGGCGGCGCCGATGATTCTGTCGAATATCTCTGTTCCGCTGGTGGCGCTGGTCGACAGCACCGTCATCGGCCACTTGCCCCACGCCCATCAGTTGGGCGCCGTCGCGGTGGGCTCCAGTCTGTATGTCTTTCTGGCCTGGGCAATGGGCTTCTTGCGCATGGGCACCACCGGGTTTGCCGCTCAGGCCGCCGGACGCGGAGACGGCACGGCGCTTCGGCAAATCCTGCTGCAAGGCCTGCTGCTCAGTGTGCTGCTGTCGATGGTGCTGGGGATGATTGCGATTCCCTTCAGCGGGGTGGCGCTCAGCGTCATGCAGCCGTCGGCCGAGTTGCATGGGCTGACCCTGGACTTCTTCCACACCCGCCTGTTCGGTCTGCCGGGGGCGCTGGCCACCTATGCCCTGGTCGGCTGGTTCCTGGGCACGCAAAACGCCCGGGCACCGCTGGCCATTCTGCTGACCACGAACCTGGTGAACATTGCGCTGAACCTGTGGTTTGTCCTCGGTCTCGATTGGGGGGTGGTCGGTTCGGCACGGGCCTCGGTGATTGCTGAATGGAGCGGCGCCCTGCTGGGCCTGTGGCTGACCCGCAGTGCATTGCGCAAGTACCCGGGCGTCCTGCTGTGGGCCGCGCTGCGGGTGTGGCAAAACTGGAAACCGCTGCTGGGGGTCAACCGCGATATTTTTATCCGCAGCCTGATGCTGCAGTCCGTGTTTTTCCTGATCACCCTGCAAGGCGCACGCCTGGGTGATGCCACGGTGGCTGCCAACGCGCTGTTGCTCAATGGCCTGCTCCTGGCGGCCCACGCCCTGGATGGCTTGGCTCACGCCGTAGAAGCGTTATGCGGACACGCCATCGGCGCCCGGGACCGCCAGGCATTGCGCCGTTCGATGGTGGTGGCCTGTGGATGGTCTTTGCTGGCGAGCCTGGGCTTTGCCCTGCTGTTCTGGCTCGGCGGGCATTTATTCATCGAGCTGCAGACCGACATCCCGAGCGTGCGCGAAACCGCCTTCCAGTACGTCCCTTATCTGGCGCTGTTACCGCTGATTGCCGTGTGGAGCTACCTGCTCGACGGGCTGTTTATCGGCGCCACCCGCGCCCGTGAAATGCGCGATGCCATGGTGATTAGCGTGCTCCTCGCCTTCCCGGTAGCCTGGGCCTTGCACAGCTTTGGCAACCACGGCCTGTGGATAAGTTTCCTGCTGTTCATGGTGCTGCGCAGCCTGACGCTGGGTGTCTATGCGTGGAACATGCAGCGCAAGGATCAATGGTTCAACCCTTGATCGACAGGCATAAAAAAACGCCGCTCCCCTTCAGGAGGCGGCGTTTTTCAAGGCTTCGAGAAACTTACGAAGACAGGTACGACGAGCGGGTCAGGCCCAGGCGCAAAGCATCCAGGTACTGAGTGCGCTCTTTGGTGCTGATATTGGCGCTGGCCACCTTGTCACGGTAATGAGTCATCAACTCTTCGGGCGACAAGTGCACATAGCGCAGCATGTCCTCGATGGTGTCGTGGGTCTCGATACCGGCGTGGTAAACACTGCCATCCGGATTCTGGTAGATGTTCACCGAGTCGGTGTCACCGAACAGGTTATGCATGTCACCCAGGATTTCCTGGTAAGCGCCCACCAGGAAGATACCCAGCAAGTAATCCTCGCCTTCGTTCAGCCCGTGAACCGGCAAGCTGGTTTCGATGCTCTGCTCGTCGACGTATTGCTTGATCTTGCCGTCGGAATCGCAGGTCAAGTCTTGCAGTACCGCACGGCGCAGCGGCTCTTCGTTGAGACGGTGCAGCGGCAGGATCGGCAAGACCTGGCCAATCGCCCAGGTGTCCGGCAGGCTCTGGAATACCGAGAAGTTGCAGATGTACTTGTCAGCCAGCTTGTCGTTGAGCTCGTCGAGCACCTGACGGTGGGAACGCTGACGCGCTTTCAACGAGTTATGCAGGCGACGGCAGACCGCGAAGTAGCACTGCTCGGCCAGGGCTTTTTCAGACAGGGTGATTTTGCCGTCGGCGTACTGGGCCGCCACGTCGCTCATGTAGTGCGTCGCGCGCCAGTAGGTCTCGGTGACCATCTCGATGTCGGTCGGACCCAGCAGGTCAACCAGCCACTGAACGGTTTCGGGCAGGCTTTCTTTATTCTCGATCACCGGCACGTCGTCGTTGTGTTTCTCGACGTCGGTGACTTGCACCACCAGCATGGCGTGGTGAGCGGTCAGCGAACGGCCGCTTTCAGAGAAGATATGCGGGTGCGGCAGGCTTTGCGCGTCGCAGAACTCCTTGAGCATGCCCACCACGACACCGGCGTAGTCGTCCATGTCGTAGTTGATCGAACTGGCGTTGCGCGAGTGCGTACCGTCGTAGTCCACGCCCAGACCGCCGCCCACGTCGATGTGATCGACCGGCAGGCCAAGGTTGCGCAGTTCGCCGTAGTAACGGATCGCTTCTTTGAAACCGTGCTGGTAGTCGGCCAGGTTGGCGATCTGCGAACCCATATGGAAGTGCAACAGACGAATGCCCTGATCCAGGCCAGCGGCACGGAAGCGTTCAACCACCGACAGCAATTGCGCGGCAGACAAACCGAACTTGGATTTTTCGCCACCGGTGTCAGCCCATTTGCTCGACGCAAGGGATGACAGGCGTACGCGCAAGCCGACCTGCGGCTTGACCTTGAGCGAGGCAGCTTCTTCGATCACGAGGTCTACTTCAGACTCTTTCTCGATCACGATAAAGACGTTGTGGCCCAGCTTCTGGCCCATCAATGCCAGACGGATGAACTCACGGTCCTTGTAACCGTTGCAGACGATGGTGCCGCCCTTGGGGGCCAGCGCCAGCACAGCCAACAACTCAGGCTTGGACCCGGCTTCCAGACCAATCGAAACATCCTGGGTAGCGATGATGTTCTCGATCACGGCTTCTTGCTGGTTAACCTTGATCGGGTACAGCGCGGTGTACTGGCTCTGGTATTCCAGACGCTCGATGTTGGCATCGAAGGCGCCGGTCAACTGCCGTACACGGTCTTGCAAAATATCCGGAAAACGCACCAGCAATGGCAAAGACAAGCCACTTTTACGCAGTTCGTCGACTTGCTCGTACAGATCGATGGGCGAGCTGTTCGGGCCGTTCGGACGTACTTCTACGCGACCGGCTTCATTGATCGCGAAATATCCGGCCCCCCAATGGCGAATCCCATAAACACTGCGGCTGTCCGCAACTGTCCATTGGCTGCCATCGTCTTTGCGTGTGCGTCGTACGGACATTGAAGTCCCCTATAAATAAGTCAAATAGCCCAGCCTGAGAGCAGGTTGGCGCAGTCTAAAGAGTGAAAGTGACGATTAGAGTCTGTGCAGGGTAGACCCTGACAACAGCGCGGAGTTTAGAAACCCGTCAGAACAGGCTCTGTGAAAGCCATGGCGCGCGTGCCCTGTCAGCCCCCGGAGGGCGACAGGTCGGCGACGCGGTGGTCTTCACAGAGGCTGCTAACCGCCGGACTTCCTGGCCTTGAACCCGTGCTTTACCAGCTCGCCCAGCAGCAGTTCGACGTGATCGCCCTGAATCTCGATGATGCCGTCCTTCAACGCACCGCCGGTACCGCAGCGTTTTTTCAACGCCGTGGCCAACTCCTTGAGCGCGTCTTCAGCCAGCGGCACGCCGGTTATCGTCGTAACCGTCTTGCCGCCACGGCCTTTGCTTTCGCGACGTACGCGAGCAATGCCATCACCGTCGGGGATTTGGGTTTGTTTGCAGGTACAGGCGGCCACCGGCTGGCTACAGTCCGGACAGTGACGACCTGCGTCGGTGGAAAATACCAGGCCACCCAGGGCGGCGAAGGATGCGGCTTTTTTGGCCACCGGCAATCCTCATTTGGAGGACAAGAAATTGGCCGGTGCATGACGCTGATGCGTCGCGCTCTACCGACCGCGAAGCCCCACTCTGGCAGGGGCAGCGCAACTCAAGCGAAAAACGGCTTGAGCGTGAAAAAGGTCGCGCAGTGTAACGACAAATGTCCCGCTGCCCAAGAGCCAATCGGCGCAAAATTTCACGCAAACCTATGGATACTCTGTTGCCAATCAAGTGCCGCAGCCTGCGCACCTCGGCTACGCCGCCGGACGCGGCCTCGTTCTACTCGTCCGCGGCTACACATTACGCGCTACAGGGCGCCTTTGCGCATCAGGTAACGCTTCAGCGCATCCAGTGAATCCGGGCAATAGGGTTGCAGTTCACTCAAGCGCAAGGCCTCGGACACCGGGAGGAAATGGGCGTGCTGGACTTCTTCGGGCTGGATCTGCAGCGGCCCGTCCCACACGGCCGAAAACACGGCACACCAGAGATGGTTTTCCGGGCCTTCGAAGTAAAACCGGTCGTGGGCGATCAACGACACACCGCTCACGCCCAACTCTTCTGCCAGTTCACGGGAAGCCGACTCGGCATAGCTTTCATCAACCCCCACCATGCCGCCCGCCGCCACATCCCAATACCCGGGATACAGCGCCTTGCTCTGGGTGCGCTGATGCACGCACAACTCGCCAGAGCTGTTGAACAGCAGGATAAACGTGCCGCGCCCGATCAGGCTGCGCTCACGCAGCTCATGGCGCGGCAAAGCACCCAGGATCCGGTCATCACGGTCGACCCACACCACCTGTTCGACATCGGAGGCCGCACGGTGCGCGGCTTCCGAAGCTGAGATCGCCATGTTTTATCCTTGCGAGAGCAATTGACGAAGGTCCATGACTGCTGCGTTAGCCCGGGAAATATAGTTGGCCATGACCAGCGAGTGGTTGGCCAACATGCCATAACCGCTGCCGTTGAGGATCATCGGGCTCCAGACGGGTTCCTGAGCGGCCTCCAGCTCACGAATGATCTGACGAACACTGACCGTCGCGTTCTTTTTGGCCAGCACATCGGCGAAGTCGACCTCAATGGCACGCAGCAAGTGGGACAAGGCCCACGCCTGACCACGCGCTTCATAGAACACGTTGTCGATCTGCATCCACGGCGTTTCGACGATTTCCTCGTCCACCACCGGCACCTGGCCCGGTTGCAGGCTTTCGGTTTTCAGCGTGCTGTTGAGCTTGACGCGACCCACGCTGGCCGACAGACGCTGCGACAGCGAACCCAGACGGGTCCCTACATCACCCAGCCAGTTGTTGAGGTTATCGGCGCGGGCATAGAACAACGCGTTTTTCTGATTAGGATCAGACAGGCGCGCCTGATAACGGCTCAGTGAGTTAAGCCCTTCCTGGAACTCGGACTCGCTGGAAGGCAGCATCCAGCTCTTGTTATCGAAGTTGAACCGCGGCTCGGCCTTGGCCAGATCCGCATCTTCGGCCGACTGCGACTGCGAGCGGGCGAAGTCTTTGCGCATGGCACGGGTCAGGTCACGTACTTGCACCAGCACGCCATATTCCCAGCTCGGGATATTGTCGAGCAGCACGCCCGGCGGAAAACGGTCATTGGACAGGTAGCCACCCGGCTTGGTGAGCAATGTACCGGCGACGGCCTTGAGCGTTTCAACCGTGGTAAAACCCGGGACTATTTGCTTGCCGTCTTTCTCGGCAGCCTGTTGGGCCACTTGCTGGACCGGGAACAGGGCCGGCTCCTGGCTCCAGTACCACCCGAGCCCCAGGCACACCAGGACATAAATGCCCACCAGCACGGCAATGGAGCGACTCAACAAAATGCTTTTGAAATAGCCATGCGGCTTTGCAGGTGTCTCCTTGACCGATTCGCGGGTGCTGCCCTCACGCTTCTTCCAGTCCAGCATGGCTATGTCCTTTTCAATACTTGATTCAACGGTTCGACCACAACCCTACCCCATCGTGCCTTGCATACATGCTTTTTAATCACACAGAAGCCGGGCCGGGCGCTACAGCACGGCACTATAGAACAAGCTCGCAGCCACGCCTATGCACGTGCGGCGTTCCGGTATCCAGACACTCAAACGAGACAGACGCATTGAGGGTCGGTTTTTGACCTGCACCTGCGCCGATCGACCCACTCCGTTATCATGGCCGCACGTTTGATTTGCGAGATTGCCATGCGCCGCCTGATGTTGATCCTGTGTGTGTTGTTTGCCGTGCCAGCCTTTGGCGCCGGGCTGCTGGATAACCGCCCCAGCGCCACCCTGGGGGCGATCAATAACAGCAGCGATTTTTTACCCGTGCGAGAAGCGTTCAAGCTGAACCTGATCGACAGCACTCCCGAAACGATCACGCTGCGTTTTGTCCCCACCGAAGGTTATTACCTGTACCGGCACAAGTTCGGCTTCAAGACCGAACCCGCCGGCATCGCACTGGGTACTGCGCAATTGCCGCCCGGCGAAGCCAAGCACGATGAGTACTTTGGCGATGTCGAGGTGTATCACGGCATTCTCGATGTTGAAGTACCCCGCCCGACCAACGACTCACGTGCCTTCACCCTGCTGGTCACCTACCAGGGCTGCGCCGACAAAGGGTTGTGCTACCCGCCTGAAACCGAACGCCTGAGCATCGATGGCACGACCGTTTCAGCACCCGCCAATGACAGCAGCATGCCGGCAACGTCCTGGAGCTGGCGCGAACTGGCGCTGTTTTTCCTCGCCGGCCTTGGGCTGACCTTTACCCCCTGCGTGCTGCCTATGCTGCCGATTCTGTCAGGCGTGGTATTACGCGGTCAGGTGGGCGGCCTGCGCGGTTTCAGCCTGTCTCTGGCCTACGTATTGCCCATGGCGGCGTGCTTTGCACTGCTGGGGGCGCTGATGGGCATGTTCGGCGCTCAACTCAATCTGCAGGCCCGTCTGCAATCGGTGTGGGTGCTGGTCCCGTTTGCCCTGTTCTTCGCCATTTTTGCCCTGGCGATGTTTGGCGTATTCGAGCTGAAGTTGCCGCAAGCCATCAGCAACCGCCTGGATCGCGTCGCCAATCGCACCCAGGGCGGATCGCTGTGGGGCGCTGCCGTGCTGGGCGTGGTCTCCAGCTTACTGGTATCGCCCTGTGTGTCAGCACCACTGGCCGGTGCCTTGCTCTATATCAGCGCCAGCGGCGATGCCTTAGGCGGCGGTTTGAAATTGTTCGCGCTGGGCCTGGGCATGGGCGCTCCGCTGCTGCTGGTGGCCACTGGCGGTGCAGCATGGCTGCCAAAGAGCGGGCCGTGGCTGGTCAGCGTCAAAAATGCGATCGGCGTGTTGCTGCTAGGCCTGGCCATTGGCTTGCTCAGCCGCGTGCTGCCTGGGCCGATCACCTTGCTGCTGATCGGTTTGCTGGCGGTGGGCGTGAGCCTGTTCCTGGGCACCCTGGAGCTGACCCACAAAACTCCGCGCCAGCGCCTCGCCCAACTGCTAGGCCTGATGCTGCTGGTTTATGGCCTGGCCTGCTGGTACGGCGCTCTCAATGGCCAGGGCAACCCGCTGAATCCTCTCGGCCCTTCGCAATCGATCAGCAACGCCACACCGGCCGCCCCGCAACAGGCAGGCCAATGGCTCAGCATCAGCACGCCCGCCGAGCTGGATAACGCGCTGGCCGAAGCCAGGGCAGCAGGCCAACCGTTGTTGCTGGACTGGTACGCCGACTGGTGCATCAGTTGCAAGGTGATTGAACATGAAGTGCTGGACAACCCGCGTGTGCTCGCTTTGCTCAAAGGCTACCGGATGATTCGCTTCGACATGACGGCCAGCAATCCCGAGCAGCGTGCCCTGCTCGATCACTACCACTTGTTCGGTCCTCCGGCGCTGATGTTCTTTGGTAAAAATGGCGCCGAAATAAGTGACCAGCGGGTCATCGGCGAGATCAATGCGGCGGACTTCGCCGAACGTGTCGCGAACGCGAATGACCAGAACTAGAGCTCCAGTCACAAACTTTTCGCGAACATCGGTCATTGTGCTGGCTATTGCAGTTAACTGGACAGCGAATCCGCTTTTCGGCATAGTCGCCCGGCACTGACAACTGCACACACATAACAAGGAACAGCAGATGGCGACCTTTCTGGTGCTGCACGGCCCCAACCTGAACCTGCTCGGCACCCGTGAGCCGGGCGTCTACGGCGCGACTACCCTGGCGCAAATCAATCAGGATCTGGAGCAGCGGGCCCGTAATGCCGGTCACCATTTGCTCTATCTGCAAAGCAATGCCGAGTATGAATTGATCGACCGGATTCATGCCGCCCGCGATGAAGGGGTGGATTTTATTTTGATCAACCCGGCTGCTTTTACCCACACCAGCGTGGCATTACGTGACGCGTTGCTGGCAGTGAGCATCCCATTCATCGAAGTGCATTTGTCTAACGTGCACAAACGCGAACCTTTCCGCCATCACTCCTACTTCTCCGACGTTGCGGTAGGTGTGATCTGCGGCCTTGGCGCCAGCGGTTATCGACTGGCCTTGGAGGCCGCCCTGGAACAGCTTGAACTACAAGCTAAACGCCCCTGACCGACCCATTGGGAGTTGACGATTCATGGATATCCGTAAAGTTAAGAAACTGATCGAGCTGCTGGAAGAGTCCGGTATCGACGAGCTGGAAATCAAAGAAGGCGAAGAGTCCGTACGCATCAGCCGTCACAGCAAGACTCCAGCCCAGCAGTTCTACGCGCCTGCTCCAATGCAAGCGCCAGCCGCTGCCGCTCCGGTCGCCGCAACCCCGGTTGCTACCATCACCGAAGCTCCGGCCGCCCCGAAACTGAACGGTTTTGTGGTCAAGTCGCCAATGGTCGGTACGTTCTACCGCACCCCGGCGCCAACTTCGCCAGCCTTCGTTGAAGTGGGCCAGACCGTTAAGGTCGGCGACACCATTTGCATCGTTGAAGCGATGAAAATGATGAACCACATCCAGGCTGAAAAAGCCGGTGTTATCGAATCCATCCTGGTAGAAAACGGTCAGCCGGTTGAGTTCGACCAACCGCTGTTCACCATCGTTTGAACCACGGGGAGCCAACGATGTTGAAGCCTCAGAAGCTGGAAAAAGTTCTTATCGCCAACCGCGGTGAAATCGCCTTGCGTATCCTGCGGGCGTGCAAGGAACTGGGCATCAAGACCGTCGCAGTGTACTCCACTGCCGACAAGGAACTGATGCACCTGGGCCTGGCGGACGAAACCGTCTGCATCGGTCCGGCACCAGCCAACCTGTCTTACCTGCACATTCCGGCAATCATCGCGGCCGCTGAAGTTACCGGCGCCACGGCGATTCACCCGGGCTACGGCTTTTTGGCTGAAAACGCCGACTTCGCCGAGCAAGTCGAGAAATCCGGCTTTGCCTTCATCGGTCCTAAAGCCGATACCATCCGCCTGATGGGCGACAAGGTGTCGGCCAAGCACGCGATGATCGCGGCAGGCGTTCCGACGGTTCCGGGTTCTGACGGCCCGTTGCCTGAAGACGAAGAAACCGCACTGCGCATTGGCCGTGAAGTCGGCTACCCGGTGATCATCAAGGCCGCTGGCGGCGGCGGTGGTCGCGGCATGCGCGTTGTGCACCGCGAAGAAGACCTGATCGAAGCAGCCAAGCAGACCCGCGAAGAAGCAGGCGCCTGGTTCAGCAACCCGATGGTCTACCTCGAAAAATACCTGACCAACCCACGTCACGTGGAAGTTCAGGTGCTTTCCGACGGCCAGGGCAATGCGATCCACCTGGGCGACCGCGATTGCTCGCTGCAGCGTCGTCACCAAAAGGTTCTGGAAGAAGCACCGGCACCCGGCATTGACGAGACCGCACGCGCAGAAGTTCTGGCGCGTTGCGTTCAGGCGTGTATCGACATCAACTACCGCGGCGCAGGCACGTTCGAGTTCCTGTACGAAAATGGTCGCTTCTACTTCATCGAGATGAACACTCGCGTGCAGGTAGAGCACCCGGTTTCCGAAATGGTCACCGGCATCGACATCCTCAAAGAGATGTTGAGCATTGCGGCAGGCAACAAGCTGACCTTCAGCCAGGACGACGTAAAAATCCACGGTCACTCGCTGGAATGCCGGATCAACGCTGAAGACCCGGCGACGTTCATGCCGAGCCCGGGCATGGTCAAGCACTTCCACGCACCAGGCGGCAACGGCGTTCGCGTCGATTCGCACCTGTACAGCGGCTACAAGGTTCCGTCCAACTACGACTCCCTGATCGGCAAGCTGATCACCTGGGGCTCGACCCGTGACGAAGCCATGGCGCGCATGCGCAATGCCCTGGACGAGATCGTGGTCGACGGGATCAAAACCAACATCCCGCTGCACCGTGATCTGGTGAATGACGAAGGCTTCTGCGAAGGCGGCGTCAACATTCACTACCTGGAACACAAACTGGCTAACCAGTAAGTTTGTTTTCTGATCAACAAAGCCGCTTTCGAGCGGCTTTGTTGTTTACGGGTTTTGCTGACGCCCGCCAGGCGCTTCATCGTATTTTGATTACCCGCCACGCCCCTGCTCGCGTAAACTTGCGCGCTTTCGCGGCCCGACAGGCTGCATATTCCTCTTAATTCAAAGGTGCCCGCCATGCCTTGGCTGCAAGTACGCCTCGCCATCAGCCCGGAACAAGCCGAAACCTACGAAGACGCTTTCCTCGAAGTCGGCGCTGTTTCGGTCACGTTCATGGACGCCGAAGATCAACCGATCTTTGAACCTGAACTCAACACCACCCCACTGTGGTCGCACACCCACTTGCTGGCACTGTTCGAAGGCGGCACCGAAGCCAAACTCGTTCTGTCCCATCTGGAACTGCTGACCGGCTCGCCCTTGCCCGAGCACCACGCCGAAGTCATCGAAGACCAGGATTGGGAACGCAGCTGGATGGACAACTTCCACCCGATGCGCTTCGGCCAGCGCCTGTGGATCGTACCCAGCTGGCACGCAGCTCCCGAGCCGGGCGCCGTGAACCTGCTGCTCGATCCGGGCCTGGCGTTTGGCACCGGCACCCACCCGACCACCGCGCTGTGCCTGGAATGGCTCGACGGTCAGGACCTCAAGGACTGCAACGTGCTGGACTTCGGCTGCGGCTCGGGGATTCTGGCCATCGCCGCCCTGCTGCTGGGCGCCAAGGAGGCCATCGGCACCGATATCGATGTACAGGCGCTGGAAGCCTCGCGCGATAACGCCGGACGCAACAACATCGAGCCGGCCCTGTTTCCGCTGTACCTGCCCGAAGACCTGCCACAGGTTCAGGCCGATGTCGTGGTCGCCAATATCCTCGCCGGGCCATTGGTCGCACTGGCACCACAACTGTCGAGCCTGGTCAAACCCGGTGGCCGCCTGGCATTGTCGGGTATCCTCGCCGAACAGGGCGAAGAAGTGGCGGCTGCCTACGCCAGGGATTTCGACCTTGACCCTATCGCCAATCGCGACGGCTGGGTGCGCATCAGTGGCCGTCGGCGCTAGAATGCACGCCTGACTAATCCGGATGGCCGCATGAGCGATAGCTTCGTTACACAGTGCCCGCATTGCCAAACCAGCTTCCGCGTCAACCATGCTCAATTGAGCATGGCGCGCGGCGTGGTGCGCTGTGGCGCCTGCCTGCAAGTGTTCAATGCCGCACAGCAACTGCTGAATAAAAGCACTGAAACAGAGCAGCCACCGGTCGCGACGCCCGCTGCTGTGGCACCCGCGACCATCGCGCCGCCCGCTACGCCCAAGGCCGCCGAACCGACACCGTGGCAGGCGACCGAGCTCGACCTCGACCATCTGGATCTGGACGAAGAACTGGCCAGGCTTGAAGAACTTGAAATCCAGCCCAGCAAAAGCTTCGGCCAACCGCACAAACCCAAAGACCCTTCGCTGAGTGCGCGGCGCGAAACCTCCGACGCAGAGGAAAGCGAATGGTCTGACAGCCTGTTCAGCGACTCTGCTGCCGAGCGCGCCGAAACCTCGGCGCTGGCGGCACAGGCCGCAGCAAAGCCCCTCGAGCCAAACACATCCGAACGCACCGAGCCGTCCCTGTCTCTCGACATCGACGATCTCGACGACACCCCGCAACTCAGGTTGTCGATGGACGATGATGAACAGGAGCCGCCGCTGATCGGCGAACGCCTGTCAGCAACCGATGACGAAGACGAAGACGAAGACGAAGACGAAGAGATTGTTGAGGCGGCCCCTGCCGGCAAAGACAAATCCAGACGCAACGAACCGGGCATACGCGATGACATGCTGCTGGATCTGGTCGACACGCCCCTGCACCTGGACTGGAAAAAGCGCCGCAGCCCTTGGGGCAAGCGCCTGCTCTGGGGCTTGCTGGTGCTGTTGGCGGGTGGCGCGCTGGCCGGCCAGTACATTGCCTACCACTTCGAGGAGCTGGCCCGACAGGACCTGTACCGCCCTTACTTTCAGCAAGTGTGCCCACTGATCGGCTGCACCGTACCTTCAAAGGTCGATATTGACCGGATCAAAAGCAGCAACCTGGTGGTGCGCAGCCACCCTGAGTTCGCCGGGGCACTGGTAGTCGATGCCATCCTGTATAACCGCGCGCCGTTCTCCCAGCCGTTCCCCTTGCTGGAAATGCGCTTCGCCGACCTCAATGGCAAAATGATTGCCAGTCGCCGCTTCAAACCCGGCGAGTACCTGAGCGGCGACCTGGCCAAGGCCGAAATGCCACCACAAACCCCTATCCATATTGCTCTGGACATCCTTGATCCGGGCCCCAAGGCGGTTAACTACAGCCTCAGCTTTCACTCCCCGGAATGAACCTCACGCGTTTTTAGTGGCCAGCGACACGCTTGCGGCCATGAGTTGACCTCTGCGAGCTGGCGGTTCAAGCAAGCAACTTGCCACGGGTTGTTCAATTTTTATCCAGTTCAGTCTTTATCCAGTCATCGAGAGCGGGTATCATGCCAACCCTTTTTCGAACTCCCAAGATCCGGCCCCACAACAGGGAAGTCCTATGTCGGCGGTACGCATCGGCCCATATACATTACATAACGGTTTGATTCTCGCCCCGATGGCGGGCGTCACAGACCAGCCCTTTCGTCAGCTTTGTCGACGGATGGGCGCAGGCCTGGTTGTTTCGGAAATGGTCACCAGCGACATGAGTCTCTGGAACAGTCGCAAATCGCGCCTGCGCATGATTCACGACGGTGATCCCGAGCCCCGCTCGGTACAGATTGCCGGCGGTGACGCGCAAATGCTGGCAGACGCCGCCAGAGCCAATGTGGAACTGGGCGCACAGATTATTGACATCAACATGGGTTGCCCGGCCAAGAAGGTTTGCAACAAGGCCGCCGGCTCCGCGTTATTGAAAGATGAAGCATTGGTGAACGAGATCCTGCAGGCCGTTGTGGCCGCAGTTGATGTGCCGGTCACCCTGAAAATCCGTACCGGCTGGGACCGGGACAACAAAAACGGCCTTACGGTGGCAAAAATTGCCGAACAGGCCGGGATTCAAGCACTGGCAGTGCATGGCCGAACCCGGGCCGACCTTTACACCGGCGAAGCCGAGTACGACACCATCGCCGCGATCAAGCAGGCCGTGTCGATCCCGGTGTTTGCCAATGGCGACATCGATTCACCCCACAAGGCCCGGCATGTGCTGCAAGCAACCGGCGCCGACGGACTTTTGATTGGCAGGGCGGCCCAGGGGCGGCCCTGGATTTTCCGCGAAGTTGATCACTTTTTGCGTACCGGGCAACTCTTGCCGGCACCGCAGATGAGCGAAGTGGAACGTATTCTGCTAGAGCATCTGGCCGCATTGCATGCCTTCTATGGGGAGGTGCTGGGCGTACGTATTGCCCGCAAGCATGTCGGCTGGTATCTCGCAACCTTGCCGGGCGCCAAGGAGTTTCGCGCCCACTTCAATCGTTTAGAAGATACGGAAGCACAATGCGCCAACGTTCAGGCGTTTTTCGCCGAACGACACAAGAGCCTGGTGACAGGGGACGAAGGATGGGTGGCCGCATGACGATGATGACCGAGACATTAGTGAGTGGAACAACGCCCGTGAGCGACAACGTCAACTTGAAACAGCACCTCAATACACCAAGCGAAGAAGGTCAGACCCTTCGCGGGAGTGTCGAAAAGGCGCTGCACAATTATTTCGCCCATCTGGAGGGCGCTGAAGTTACGGACGTGTACAACCTGGTGCTTTCAGAAGTCGAGGCCCCCTTGCTCGAGTGCGTCATGAACTACGTCAAGGGCAACCAGACCAAAGCATCCGAGTTACTGGGACTGAACCGCGGTACCTTGCGCAAAAAACTCAAACAGTACGATCTGCTGTAAGCATTCAATCAAACCTGAAAGGCGTCCTGGTAAAACGGGCCGCCTTTTTTGCTGACTCCTTTGCTTTTGATGGAAATCGAGATGACCGATCAGACTACCCGCCTGCCGATCCGCCGCGCTCTAATCAGCGTTTCCGACAAAACCGGAATCCTTGATTTCGCCCGTGAACTGGAAGCCCTCGGCGTCGAGATCCTGTCCACCGGCGGCACGTTCAAGCTGCTGCAAGATAACGGCGTGGCTGCAGTTGAAGTTGCTGACTACACCGGCTTCGCGGAAATGATGGACGGTCGGGTGAAAACCCTGCACCCGAAAATCCACGGCGGCATCCTCGGCCGTCGCGGCATTGACGACGCCATCATGAACGAGCACGGCATCAAGCCGATCGACCTGGTAGCCGTCAACCTCTACCCGTTCGAAGCCACCATCTCCAAGCCAGGCTGCGACCTGCCGACCGCGATCGAAAATATCGATATCGGCGGCCCGACCATGGTCCGTTCGGCTGCCAAAAACCACAAAGACGTGGCCATCGTGGTGAATGCCAGCGATTACGCCAACGTCCTGCAAAACCTCAAGGCCGGTGGCCTGACCTACGCCCAGCGCTTCGACCTGATGCTCAAGGCGTTCGAGCACACCGCAGCCTATGACGGCATGATCGCCAACTACCTGGGCACCGTGAACCAGGCCGCAGAAACCCTGAGCACCGAAGGTCGCAGCCAGTTCCCGCGCACCTTCAACAGCCAGTTCATCAAGGCTCAGGAAATGCGCTACGGCGAGAACCCGCACCAGAGCGCGGCGTTCTATGTTGAAGCCAAGCCTGCCGAAGTCAGCATCTCCACCGCGACCCAGTTGCAAGGCAAGGAACTGTCCTTCAACAACGTGGCAGACACCGATGCCGCACTGGAATGCGTAAAAAGCTTCGTCAAACCCGCCTGCGTTATCGTCAAGCACGCCAACCCGTGCGGCGTGGCAGTCAGCCCGGACGCCGAAGGCGGCATCCGTCAGGCTTACGAACTGGCCTACGCGACTGATACCGAATCGGCATTCGGCGGCATCATTGCATTCAACCGCGAGCTGGACGCCGAAACGGCCAAGGCTATCGTTGAGCGTCAGTTCGTCGAAGTCATCATCGCCCCGTCCGTCAGCGAAGAAGCCCGCGCTATCGTGGCTGCCAAAGCCAACGTACGCCTGCTGGCATGCGGCGAGTGGAGCGCAGAGCGCACTCCGGCCTGGGACTTCAAACGCGTGAATGGCGGTTTGCTGGTACAAAGCCGCGACATCCAGATGATCGGCAGCGAAGACCTGAAAGTCGTGACCAAGCGCGCACCGACCGAGCAAGAGATCAACGACCTGATTTTCGCCTGGAAAGTGGCCAAGTACGTGAAATCCAACGCCATCGTCTACGCCAAGAACCGTCAGACCATCGGTGTCGGCGCGGGCCAGATGAGCCGCGTAAACTCGGCCCGTATCGCTGCGATCAAGGCCGAACATGCTGGCTTGCAGGTTCAAGGCTCGGTCATGGCATCGGACGCATTCTTCCCGTTCCGTGACGGTCTGGACAACGCGGCCAAGGCCGGTATCACTGCGGTGATCCAGCCAGGCGGCTCGATGCGCGATAACGAAGTGATTGCTGCTGCCGATGAAGCCGGCATTGCCATGGTGTTCACCGGCATGCGTCACTTCCGCCACTAAAACACCGCTTCCCCATGCCTCTGTAGGCGCGAACTTGCTCGCGATGCAGGCGACACGGTCCAGCCATCTGGGCCGTGGTGATGCGATCGCGAGCACGCTCGCTCCTACAGAACATAGAATTCCCGAATTCAGCGTCATCCGAGGTTTTTGAAATGAATGTTTTGATCATTGGCAGCGGTGGCCGCGAACACGCTCTGGCCTGGAAAGTCGCTCAGGACCCACGTGTGGCCAAAGTATTCGTTGCCCCGGGCAACGCCGGTACCGCCATTGAGGCCAAGTGCGAAAACGTCGCGATCGACGTGCTGGCCCTTGAGCAACTGGCTGACTTTGCCGAGAAAAATGTTTCCCTGACCATCGTTGGCCCGGAAGTACCACTGGTTGCCGGTGTCGTGGACCTGTTCCGCTCCCGTGGCCTCGACTGCTTCGGCCCGACCGCGGGCGCTGCCCAGCTGGAAGGCTCCAAGGCATTCACCAAGGACTTCCTGGCGCGTCACAAGATCCCGACCGCCGACTACCAGAACTTCACTGAAATCGAACCTGCGCTGGCTTACCTGCAAAAGGTCGGTGCACCGATCGTGATCAAGGCTGATGGCCTGGCCGCGGGCAAAGGCGTTATCGTCGCCATGACCCTGGCAGAAGCCGAAGACGCCGTGCGCGACATGCTTGCAGGCAATGCGTTTGGCGAAGCCGGCTCACGCGTCGTGATCGAAGAGTTTCTCGACGGCGAAGAAGCCAGCTTCATCGTCATGGTCGATGGCAAGAACGTATTGCCAATGGCGACCAGCCAGGACCACAAACGTGTTGGCGACGCTGACACCGGCCCTAATACGGGCGGCATGGGTGCTTACTCCCCTGCTCCAGTGGTCACGGCCGACGTCCACAAGCGCGTCATGGATCTGGTGATCTGGCCGACCGTGCGCGGCATGGCTGAAGAAGGCAACGTCTACACCGGTTTCCTGTATGCCGGCCTGATGATCGACAAAGCGGGCAACCCGAAAGTCATCGAGTTCAACTGCCGCTTCGGTGACCCGGAAACCCAACCGGTCATGTTGCGCCTGCAGTCGAGCCTGGTCCTGCTGGTCGAAGCCGCACTGGCTCAAGCTCTGGACAAGGTAGAAGCTCAGTGGGATCCACGTCCGAGCCTGGGTATCGTACTGGCCGCCGGCGGCTACCCTGGCGACTACGCTAAAGGGGCCGTGATCCACGGTCTGGATGCGGCTGCACAACTGGAAGGCAAGGTTTTCCACGCAGGCACGGCCCTTGACGATGCGGGTGAAGTGGTCACTTCCGGCGGTCGCGTACTGTGCGCTACAGCCATGGGCGACACGGTTGAGGCCGCTCAACAGCAAGCGTATGCACTGGCCAAAGCCATCGAGTGGGACGGCTGCTTCTACCGTAACGACATCGGCTACCGAGCCATTGCACGCGAACGTGGCGACGTCTAGAAATAAACAATCCATACGGATAGGCGGGGGCACCCAGCCCTTGCCTAACTGTTCCAGCGCCGCGCATAGTTCACCTCTGGCTTCACTTTACGAAGGGATTTCGCCTTGCGCTGGCTCAGGATCGCCATAGCTTTAACTGTGAGTTTGCTGACCGCTTTGCTCGTCTCGCTGCCGGCACATTCAGCCACAGGCAGTACCTGGTCAGTCCTGCCGGACCCCCAGGGTGACCTGCAACTGAGCGATGTTCGCTCTGCACGATTTACCAATCAATTCAGTCCCATCGAACTCGAACAATTGGCCGCCGCTGAACCCGGCGAGGCCCTTTGGCTGCGCTTTCGGTTACAGCCCCAAAAAAACCAACAGGTTGTGCGGATCTTTGCACCCGACCTGGCTCGGTTGGACATGTACGTCCTCGATGATCAAAAACTGATCAACGAAATCACCACGGGCAATGACCTGACCCAGGCACAAAAACCTCTGCCGAGCAGCGACTACCTGTTGCCCTTGCCTCAGAGCCCTCATGAACTCGATGTTTACCTGCGACTGGTCTCCGACCACCAGGTACGCCCGCATATAACACTGGACACCGCCGTCATGCTTGCCGCAAACCAAGGCATGCCCTTGCTCTATGGCCTACTGCTCGGCTGCCTGATCATGCTGGTACTGCATAATCTTCTGCGATTTGCCTTCACCCGTTCCATCAGCAGCCTGTGGCTCGCTATCTGTGAAATCCTGCTCCTGAGCAGTACTGTGCTGTTCTTGAACTTGCTAGGGGACTGGCTCCCGGACTGGCGTATCACACACACTCCCGGCGCCTATCTGGCCTTGCTGATCACTGCGCCTTGCGGGCTGATGTTTACCTACACCTTCTTCTCGCCCCGTGGCCCGCATCCGCTGAATAAACTGTTGTTGGCCGACATTCTGATCATCACCCTCGGTGGCTTGCTGTTGCTGTTTATCGACACCCTGCCATTGAACCTGATGACCTACGGCCTGGTCGGGCTGGCCAGCCTGAGCATCCTGCTGGTTGCGGCTTATCACTGGCAAAAGGGCTACCGCCCTGCCCGTCTGTTCGTGGCGGCCATGGTGCTATTCAATATTGGCACTTTGGTGATTCTGCCTGCACTCGTGAGTTTGACGCTGATTGCCCCGCAAGAGCTGATTCTGGCGCTGATGCTGGTGGTCTGTATCAGCGGCTGCCTGATGAGTGTTGCCTTGAGCGAACGCAACCGCAGCATCACTGAAAGTCAGTTCAGCATCAGTCGCGACCTGGCAGCCAGTAACGCTGAGGTCAATGCCAAGACCGAATTTCTGTCCAAGATCAGCCATGAGATCCGCACCCCCATGAACGGTGTACTGGGCATGACCGAGCTGTTGCTGGGGACACCGTTGTCGGTCAAACAACGTGACTACGTGCAGACCATCCACAGCGCTGGTAATGAACTACTGACGCTGATTAACGAAATACTTGATATTTCCAAACTCGAATCGGGGCAAATTGAACTGGATGATGTGCAGTTCGACCTCAACGCATTGATCGAAGACTGCCTGAACATTTTCCGTACCAAGGCCGAGCAGCAGAATGTCGAGCTCATCAGTTTCATTCAGCCACAAGTCCCGCGCGTCATTAGTGGCGACCCTACGCGCTTGCGCCAAACCCTGTTAAGTCTGCTTGAAAGCTCCCTGAAGAAAACCACCGAAGGCGAGATTCTCATCGTCGTGGCCCTGGAAGAACGCAGTGGCCCGCCACGGTTACGGATTGCCATTCAGGATTCCGGCCAACCAATGGATGATCAGGAGCGCGAGGCCCTGTTGCACGCCGAACTGCACAGCAAGAACTTCCTTGCCGCTACCCGCTTGGGTGGTCATCTGGGGCTGGTGATTGCACGCCAGCTGATCATGCTGATGGGTGGAGAATTCGGGATAAAGACCGGGCAGACCACGGGCAGCAATCTCTGGCTGACCTTGCCTCTGGACCCACAACACCTCGAACACCCGACTTCCGACCTCGACAGCCCGCTCAAGGGGGCTCGAGTGCTGGTGGTCGATGACAACGACACCTGCCGCAAAGTGCTGGTGCAGCAGTGCTCGGCCTGGGGCTTGAATGTCAGTGCCGCAGCGTCGGGCAAAGAAGCCCTCGCCGTGCTGCGCACCAAAGCTCATCTGCGTGATTACTTCGATATCGTTTTGCTGGACCAGAACATGCCCGGCATGACCGGCATGCAACTGGCTGCCAAGATCAAGGAAGACCCGAGCCTGAATCACGATATTTTGTTGATCATGCTCACCGGGATCAGTAACGCACCGAGCAAGATCATCGCCCGTAACTGCGGAATCAAGCGCATCCTGGCCAAGCCCGTGGCAGGTTACACCCTGAAAACTACCCTGGCCGATGAGCTGACCCAACGCAACAAGGGCCATAGCGCTGCACAAACGGCCAACAATGGCCCGGCGGCTGCGCCCGTCTCAGTGCCCGCCGACTTCCGTATTCTGGTGGTCGAAGACAACAACATCTCCACCAAGGTCATCCGCGGGATGCTGGGCAAGCTCAACGTGCAACCCGATAACGCCTGTAATGGCGAAGAAGCCTTGCAAGCCATGAAAGCCCATCGCTACGACCTGGTGCTGATGGACTGTGAAATGCCGGTACTCGACGGGTTTTCGGCGACCGAACAACTCCGGGCCTGGGAAGTCAGCCACCAACGCGTTCGTACGCCGGTGGTGGCATTGACCGCGCACATTCTGAGCGAACACAAAGAGCGCGCCCGACAGGCTGGAATGGACGGCCACATGGCCAAGCCGGTAGAACTGTCCCAACTGCGTGAGCTGGTGGAGTATTGGGTCGCGCAACGCGAGCTGCGTGAACCTCATGCCCAGTGGAACCAGACGTAAGCCGACAGATTGTTGGCAGCCTGATAGACTTTCGGCGCCCTCCTTCTATGTGAGCTCCGACCATGCTCCATGTGTTATTCAGTGTGTACTTGAAGATGCTGGTGCTCTACAGCCCGTTCTTCGTGCTGTCGTGCTTTATCAGCCTGACGCGTGGTTATTCTAAAAAAGAGCGCCGGTACCTGGCCTGGAAGGTCGCACTGGCGACACTGGTCTCAAGCGTATTGCTGTACCTCTTTGGCCGGGTGATTTTCAACGTCTTTGGCATCACTGTGGATGCGTTCCGCATCGGCGCCGGTAGCGTGCTGTTCATCTCCGCCCTGGGCATGGCTCAGGGCAAGTCTGCAGTACAGACTGACAACGTAAACCAGGACGTCACCATCGTACCGCTGACCATCCCGCTGACCGTAGGGCCGGGCACTATCGGTGCGTTGCTGGTGATGGGGGTCGGGCAGCCGCACTGGGACGACAAGTTGATGGCCATTGTGAGTATTGCGCTGGCCAGCCTGACCGTTGGCGTAGTGCTTTACCTGTCCGGCCGGATTGAACGCATTTTGGGGGAGCAAGGGCTGCAGATCGTCAGTCGCCTGATGGGGCTGTTCGTCTGCGCCCTTGCCGCACAGATCATCTTTACCGGCATCCGGGGCTACATGGTGCCCTGAGCCACCCCCACAACCGGGCGAATGGTTTCAGGGCTGCGGGGCCTTCAGCGGATGAAAGAACTGCTCTGAAAGCCCCGCCAACCGGCTTCGGATACCCGCCCGATAGCGGTCGTAGATCTCCCGGCGAAACAGGAAAACACCGCCGTCGGGGCGAATGCTCAAATCGCGGAATGTCTCTTTCCAGAACAAAAAGCCCTCGACGTCTACCGTCGACGTCAGCTTGATGGCGCAAAACAGAATCATCAATTCATTGCTGGCGGTCAGTTCGCAAGGCGTGGCCTTGATGATCACGCTCCTTGCGTTGCCCATGGAGCGCTGAAACAAATCCATGGCCGTTTGATCCAGGTCCAGCGCCGAGAAAGAGGCACGCAGCTGCTGCGACAGTGCGATCGACCCCACGCTGCCATACACTTGGCAGGTCAATTGATAGAAACTCTGCAAATCCGAAGCGAACAGTGTTTCAGGATCAATGAACGCTTTCAGTTCGCAGCCGAACTTGATCAACCGTTGCTGGTAATGATTCAGCCAACTGATGCTCAAGGTGGTCTGATCATATTTTTTGCTGGCTGACAGGTCGGCATACAGCATCAAGTCCATCACATCCTGACGATCCTGCTCTGTAACGTCTTTGGCAAAAGAAACCAGGTTTCCCGCCACCAGCACCGCCTGTTGACTCATGTCTCGCTCCTGCCTGCCCACTCAGCCGGTACAAGCGGGATGCCCACCTCAACCACCAGCGTCTCCTGCTGGGTACCGAGGGCCGAGAGGATTTTGCTTCGTACGCGGGCGTAATTAGGGATATCCAGCTCCGAGCGCGTGACCGTCGTCACCACATCCCCGTCCACGTCGAGACCTGAAAAGCGCCGTGTCAGCAAATCGTCAGCGAATGCCACTCGCGCCTTGAAGCCAATATGGATGGACACTGCCAGCGCAGCAGGGTCTACCAGCGTCACCTGCAGCGAAACCCGTGAAGCGGGGGCCGAATCTTCTGTAACGCACATCGCGGTGCGCATCAGGCCGGCCTCGTCAAAGACCTGCCTGGCCAGCGGCGTGCGCGTCAGTGCCGTCAGTGCACGGCTGACGGCGTCAAGCCGAACGCTGCCTCCGTCCTCCAGCACACTCCCCAGTTGCAAGGTCAGCAACCGGGAGACACTCATGACCTGTCGGGGCGAAGGCTGATTGCTTCGGGTCTGAACCAGCGTCGTAATCCACCGGGCCTCTTGCAGGGCCTTGACCTGGTACTTGTCCCATTCAAGCGCCTGACAGAACTTGTCGGTCCTGGAGTTGGCATAGAGCTGCGCAAATAGCAGCGACTGCACCACGTCCTCTTTGTGCTCAGGCGTCAGTGACTTCGATAACAGAAGCAACTGCCCTGCCACCACTTTCACGTCATAGTCCATGTTGAAAAGTCTCCATACCGCGGCACAGGCAAGGCCCCAACAGCACTCCCGTGGTCACGATTCAAAAATTAAAAGCGCACGTTGGCAAAGAAGTCATCGGCGGCACCGTCGAGCTTCGACAGAATCGTGCGTTCATGCCGCTGATAATGCGCAAAGTTCAAATTGACCATGGTCGCCGCCTTTTTGATTTTCAAGTTGGAGGTTTTCCACTTCCAGAACCAGGCGCCGCCTTCAAGACTCGAAAAGTGACACTCCAGCCCGGTAAATACCGACACACCTATGCCCCCGGGCGACTCCATGCAGGGCATGATCTGGCAATGACCGACCGAGTCTTTCTTGCTGTTTTTGTCAAACAGGTTAATGGTAGGCGCGTCCTGTTTTATCGCATCAAAGACCCGACCCAACAGTTCCAGAACCGCCTGGGTATTTGCCCCCGCGACCATGCTCACAATATCCATAACGATACTGTCCATAGAGACATTGGCCTTGGAAGTGTCGTGATCGGAGAACACATAACTGGTAAAAAGCCAGCCGCAATGACGCATGCTTTCGACATAAGCCTCATGCCAGCGTAGTGCCTGGGTTTTGCGATCGGCCCTGCTGTCTGCATATTGCTCTGACAATTGCGTGCTGTTCATTGCGGCATGGCGTTTGTCCGGCGAGAGGCCATCGGCAAAGGCGATGATGATCGGCGCCTTTCTGCCTACCACGGCGCCTGCTTCGTCTGATCCCGTCGGCAGGTCCGAAGCCCCCTGCATTTTTCCGGATGCCGACAACGCACTCATTCTTGCGAAGCGAGGCTGGGGCGGCAT
Organism: Pseudomonas taetrolens; assembly: GCF_900475285.1. Classification (NCBI taxonomy): domain Bacteria; kingdom Pseudomonadati; phylum Pseudomonadota; class Gammaproteobacteria; order Pseudomonadales; family Pseudomonadaceae; genus Pseudomonas; species Pseudomonas taetrolens. Next base: position 4,276,045 of record NZ_LS483370.1, read on the forward strand.
TTTCATGCGATTAAAAAACTGTTCACTTTCACGTTCAGTTGGCAATGCGTGTTCAGTCATCAACATACACAGAAGTCCCATAAAGTTTAAAAGTGCCGAATCATTAGTTACCCGACACTTTAAAAACTAGACGTCAAAAACCCTGGCCGCCAACCTTAACGCCATACTGAATATTACAAATTTTTCGAACTTAGCTTGTACCAACCCGAAGAACAAAGGCATTCAAAAGACAGGACTAAATACACCACAAAACAAAGTAAGCAAACCCACTTACTCTTGTCTAAATATTCATTAATCAGCAGAAAAAACCTACTCAATCACGATAACGCGCTGCACACGTCTGTCCGATATAAAACGCCCTGACAACAATGACCCCTCCAGGGCCATTGTTGTTAAACGTGATCCAGGCCGGTATCAGGGTTTTTCGCCGTACCAGCGCGGCGTGTACACCCACTCCCGACCATCGGCACGCGGGAAAGTGCAGGTGGTGGACGAACCGATCAGCACCATGGTGCGCATGTCGACTTGTTCAGGGGTCAGTTCGCCGAGCGTGGTCACACGCAACGTCTGCCCGGGGCGGCCGATATCCCGCCCCAATACCACCGGCGTTTGCGCAGTGCGGTGGCGAGCGACGACTTCCAGTGCAACCCCCAGTTGCCAAGGCCGCGACCGGGAGATCGGGTTATAGAACGCCAGCGCCAGGTCAGCCTCGCAGGCGAGGTCGAGGCGCTTTTCGATGATGCTCCACGGCTTGAGATTGTCCGAGAGTGACATCACGCAAAAGTCGTGGCCCAACGGTGCCCCGGCCTGTGCCGCGGTGGCCAGGGAGGCCGATACCCCCGGCAACATTTCCAGCTCAACGCTGTGCCACTGCGGGTCGCTGGACGCGTGCAAGGCTTCAAGGACCGCCGCTGCCATAGCAAACACGCCAGGGTCGCCCGACGACACCACCACCACTGAACGACCCTGAGCCGCCAGCTCGAAGGCATGCCGCGCGCGCTGCATCTCTTCACGGTTATCAGTGCAGTGCAGCACTTGATCGTCGCGAAACGGCCCGGCCATGCGCACATAGGTTTCATAGCCCAGTACATCGTTGGCCCGGGCCAGTTCGGCCTTGACCGCGGGCACCATCAGGTCGGCAGCGCCAGGGCCAAGACCGATGACGGCCAGCCGTCCGCGAACACGGCCGATCTGTTGCGGGTCCAGAGGGCCCGGAGCCGCCCCAAGCGCCAGGCCATTATCCGCTTCATGCCATGCCAGCGTTTGCCCAGCGACAGCCAAGGTCTGTTCACCCGGACTGACAAAGCGCAACGGCACACCCAGCTCCGCCGCGGCTTCGTGCACCTGCATGTTTGCCATCAAGGTGTCTTCGGCAATGAGACAGGCCAGGGATTGCCACGCGAGGCTGGCGGCGTGCAACGCGTCACGAACGGCTTGCGCCAGTTCAGGGGTCGGCGTGCAGACCCTCGCCACGAGATTGCGCGGGTAGATCAACAGCTCATTGGCGGTCGGCGTACGCTCAGCGCTGCCCACATGGATCGCCAAACGAGCCTGCTGACTCTCAGGCAATTGCGCGCGGGCCAGCCACGGTGCGTCGCCTTCGATGCGCACCGGCTCGCCCGCCAGCAAATCAGAGACAAACCGTTTGCCCAGCTCCAGGTCGCCCAAGGCATAGCCGCTCGGCGGGTTCAGCAAACAGGTACCAAAACGCAGTTCGCCGCTGGTGGTGATCGCGGGAGCCACGGCCAGGTGTGCCGCGATTTCCCGCGCCAGGTCGTTCACCCCGCCCAGCCCACCCAACAACGGCACGACCGCGCTGGCGTCTTCAGCCACGGCCAGGACGGGCGGTTCGGCGCCCTTCTCCAGCAGTACCGGCGCCAGCGAACGAATCACAATACCTGCGGCGCACAATGCGATGATCGCCGTGTCCTGCTGATACAGCTGACGCAAGGTGGCGCCAAAATCACTGTAGGTGCAGTCAGCGCCTTCAACGCGCTGCGCCAGACCGTGAATCCGCGCCTGCGGGTAGCGTTGCTGAATACGCCGCGCCGTGTTCAGGCTGCCATTGCCCAGGATGACAATGGCCGGTGCGCCGCGACTCACCCTTGCCACCGTTCACCGGGCACGATGATCAGAGAGAAGTAAGGCGAAGACATCGGCTCGACTTCATTCAACGGCACGATTTTCTGGTTGTTCATGGTCGCGCGCTCAACGTACAGCGCACGCTCGGCCAACCCCAGCTCACCCAGTACTTCGCGCACTTTGTGAAAGTTGCGCCCCAGCTTCATGATCACCGCTGCATCGGCGTCGGCCAGGCGGCGCTTGAGTTCATCGTGAGGCAACACGCCAGACAGCACCGACAGGCTCTGGTTGCGGTACACCAGCGGTACGCCAAGCACCGAAGCGCCACCCAGCATCGAGCACACACCCGGGACTACTTGAGCTTCAAAACGCTGCGCCAGACGGTCATGCAAGTACATGTAAGAGCCGTAGAAGAACGGATCGCCTTCGCAGATCACCGCCACATCGCGGCCGGCCGCCAGATGCACGGCCACTTCTTCAGCCGCCTCGTCATAAAAGTCGCTGATCACTTGCTCATACGACAACGGCGCCGGCAAGGCTTCCGTGGTCACCGGGTACACCAGTGGCATCAAGGTTTGAGCGCCTTGCAGGTGCGCTTCGATGATGCCGAACGCATTGCCCTTTTTGCCTTTGGCGACAAAGTAAGCCACCACCGGCGACTCACGCAGCAGGCGCAAGGCTTTTACCGTAATCAGCTCGGGATCACCCGGGCCAACGCCCAAACCGATCAAACGTCCAGGTTGCGTCATCATTCGATCTCCGTCGCCAAGGCGTTAACCGCTGCAGCGGCCATTGCGCTGCCGCCGCGACGGCCCTGCATGATCACAAACGGCACTCCGCGGCTGTCGGCCGCCAACATCGCCTTGGATTCGGCTGCGCCGACAAAACCGACCGGGAAGCCCAGAATCAGTGCCGGCTTCGGAGCACCGGCGTCGATCATTTCCAGTAGGTAAAACAAAGCGGTCGGTGCATTGCCGATCACCACCACACTGCCTTCCAGGTACGGACGCCACAGCTCGAGCGCGACTGCCGAGCGGGTGTTGCCCAGTTCCAGAGCCAGCTCCGGTACGCCTTCTTCGCGCAGGGTGCAGATCACCTGATTGTTGGCGGGCAAACGGGTCCGGGTAACCCCCTCGGACACCATTCGCGCATCACACAGGATCGGTGCACCGGCGGCCAGGGCATCACGCCCGGCCTTGCCCGCGCCCGGCGAAAAGCGCAGGTCGTCAATGGCATCAACCATGCCGCAGGCGTGAATCACTCGTACCGCGAGTTTTTCCAGGTCTGCCGGGATGCGATCAAGGTTGGCTTCCTCACGAATAATGGCGAACGAGTTGCGATAGATCTCTTGACCATCGCGGATGTAATCAATCATCAGTGTTGCTCCATTGGCGGGCCTCAAGCCAGGCGCTCGCCGCTTCAATAGTAAGGTTTCGCTCACGCAGAACGCCGAAACCCGGCTGTTCTGCGGTACGTAAATAAAGGTCGTAATGACCGGGTGCCACCGCCAGCAGCGTGACTGGCGCTTCGTGGGCCGCCGCACAGGAACGCGGGCAGCCGGTCAGGTGAATACTCAGCGGGCGGGACAAGCCCGCCGCCAACTGGCGGGCATCCTGTTTGGTGTCGGCCAGGCCTTTCGCGCAGGCGCTGGAGCCGGTGCACGCGACCAGATGCGCCAAGGGATCAGCCGCCTCACAGAGCAGGCCCAGCGCCTGTAGTCGAGCGGTGACGCGTACAGCATCTGCCGCCGAGATATGGGGCAACAACACGCTTTGCCACGGGGTGAAACGCAAGGTGCCGTCTCCGTGTTCACGCGCCACCTGCGCCAGCCCGTTGAGCATCAGCGCATCCAGCCGCCCCAACGGTGCAACGGCGCCAATCCAGACCCGGCCCGATTCTCGCTGTGGGTAAGTGCCGATGTGCAGCGGTTTGGGATTGATCTCGCGGTGCCAGCCCGTCAGTGGAATCAGGGCAACGCTCAGTCGTTGCGCCAGCAGCTGAACACACTGCGCAACGGGCACCTCCTCAAGCAGATGGCGCATCCGGGTTTGCTCAGGGCGGGCCAGGTCGAGAAACAGTGTGAGCACAGCCAGCACCAGTTCATGGCCCGCCGCAACAGGCACCGCAGCCAATGCCGGGGTGTGCGCCGGGCAACCGGCCAGGCCAAAGGCCAGCAGCGTCTGGCCATCCTGCTCACACGCCGACAACCACAGGTCGTGATGATGTTCGAGCATCGCCAGCCCTTCGCCACCGTCCAGTTGCACGGCGAACTTGGCCGACAGCTCGGCCAGGCGCGGAGTGGTTTCAAGGCTGGCGAGAATCTGCCGGGCCAGGGGCCAGGTATCGATCGTCATCTGCGGATCAATGCCCGCGCTCGGGCTGAGCATCAGGTTGCGCACGTCATCGCTGGCCGCGTGGCTCGGGCCTAGCCCGGCTGCCAGCAACGGCGCAATCAGCTCCGTGTGCTGCGGGCCCACCCCGCGAATTTGCAGGTTGCCGCGATTGGTCGCTTCGATCACCCCGCTGGCATAGCGCTGAGCGACTTCGGCCACGGCCACGGCCTGATCGGCAGTGATCGAGCCGCCCGCCAGCTTGACCCGGCAAATACCGCCGTCCATCGCCTGGACGATACGCAGCAACCCCGGACAAGCCGAAGGGCGCACGGGCGTCGTGGCAGAAGGTTGAGGTGGCAAGGTCAAAAGTCGGTCCAGAGAAGGCTAGGCGCGCGTGCGGATCGCGCATTATGCCTGCTTTGGCCGTTGGCATGAAAAGCCTGGATACGATACGTCTGACGTATGGCTTGGCGGCCATGGCCGGATCGTGCAGGTGTGCGCTGGATCGCAGCGGCGCTGTTACTGCGTGACGGCTGTGACTTGCTCAATGTGCTGGGCTGGCGCCTGCAGCCTGAGGCATAACGAACTCACCCTTGTAGCCGCCGGACGCGGCCTCGTTTTACTCGTGCGCGGCTACCAAAGGCATCCGCAGGCCAAGGCGCGTATCATGCGTCGAGTATCTGCGGGCCAGTGCGGTCGGTGCGGATGGATCAATCGACGTTGAACAAGAGGATTGGCATGTCGCCCTGGCTTACAGTTGTGGGAATCGGTGAAGATGGCTTCAAAGGCTTGGGCAAAAACGCCCGCCGTGCCTTGCTGGGTGCAACCCGGGTGGTTGGCGGGCCGCGTCAGCTCGACTTGCTGCCCGCCTGTGTCCGCGCCGAGCGTCTGACCTGGCCCAGCCCGTTTTCGCTGGCACCGGTGCTGGTGTCACGCGGGCAGCCGGTTTGCGTGCTGGCCAGTGGCGACCCGATGTTCTTCGGCGTGGGCGCCAGCCTGTCTCGCGCAGTACCGTGCGACGAGATGCTGATCTTGCCTGCGCCGTCCTCCTGCTCACTGGCTGCCGCTCGTCTGGGATGGACGTTGCAGGATGTGGTCACGCTGTCAGTGGTCGCCCGTCCCCTTGCCGCACTCAATGCCCATTTGCACAGCGGTGTACGCCTGCTGGTGCTGAGCAACGATGGCAACAGCCCGGCGGCCATCGCGGCCCTGCTGCGCGAACGCGGCTTTGGTCCCAGCCGCCTGAGCGTATTTGAACATCTGGGCGGCCCGGCCGAACGGCAAGTCGTGACCAGCGCCAATGACTGGAGCGGCACGCCGATCGCCGACCTCAACCTGGTCGCCATTGAATGCCTGGCCGATGAAACCGCCCGACCACTGTCACGGGTTGGCGGCTTGCCCGACAGCGCTTTCCGGCATGACGGCCAACTGACCAAACGCGATGTACGCGCCATCACCCTCGCCCGCCTCGCGCCGTTACCCGGTGAGTTGCTGTGGGACGTGGGCGCGGGCAGCGGCTCGATCGGCATCGAGTGGATGCGCACCTACCCGAGCTGCCGCACTCTGGCCATCGAGGCCGATGCCGGGCGCCAGCAACTGATCGAACACAACCGTGATGCGTTAGGCGTACCCGGTCTGCAATTGATTCGCGGCAAGGCCCCGCACGCCCTCGCAGGCCTGGAAAGGCCGGATGCGATTTTCATCGGTGGCGGCGTCACACGCGAGGGCGTGCTCGAAACCTGCTGGCAGCAGCTCAGGCCCGGCGGCCGGCTGGTGGCCAACGCCGTGACGCTGCAAAGTGAAATGCGCCTGATGAGCTGGCGCGAGCAGCATGGTGGCGAACTGACCCGCGTGCATGTCGCGCAGGCCCAACCGCTGGGCGAGTTCGACACCTGGCGGCAAGCCCTGCCGATCACACTTCTTGAAATGACCAAACCCCACGATGCGTGACGAAACCGCCGAACAACCCGCGCCCCTGCGCAGTGGCCTGACCACCGGCAGCTGCGCCACTGCCACCAGCCTGGCTGCCGCCCGTTTGCTGCTCAGCGGCGTCAGCCATGATGCCGTGGAAATCACCTTGCCCAAAGGCAAGGTTGTCACGATGCGCCTGGAGTTCTGTCGCCTGCTCGATGACGGTGCCGAAGCGGGCACGATCAAGGATGCCGGCGACGATCCCGACGTGACCCACGGCGCGTTGCTGTACTCCCGCGTACGCCTCACACCGCAGCCGGGCATTGGCTTTATCGCCGGCCAAGGTGTCGGTACCGTGACCCGCCCGGGTCTGGTGCTGGGCGTCGGCGAGCCGGCAATCAACCCGGTGCCGCGCAAAATGATCACCGGTCACTTGCTGCAACTGGCGCAAGAGCTCGGTTATAGCGGCGGTTTCGAAGTGACGGTCAATGTGCGCGATGGCGAAGCTCTGGCGCTGAAAACCATGAACCCGCGCCTGGGGATTCTCGGCGGGCTGTCCATTCTGGGCACCAGCGGTATCGTCCGGCCGTTCTCCTGTGCGGCGTACATCGCCTCCATCCATCAAGGCATTGACGTCGCCAAGACCAATGGCTTTCTGCACATTGCTGCCTGCACCGGCAATGCCAGCGAAGACACCATGCGCCGGGTCTACAACCTGCCCGAAATTGCCCTGATCGAGATGGGCGATTTCGTCGGGGCCGTACTCAAGCATCTGCGCAAAGTCCCTGTGGATAAGTTAAGCCTGTGTGGCGGCTTCGGCAAAATCAGCAAACTGGCCGCCGGGCATATGGATTTGCACAGCCGGCATTCCAGCATCGACCTGCCGCAACTGGCCGACTGGGCCGCCGCCATCGGCGCCGATGCCACGCTGCAAGACGCCATCCGCCAGGCCAACACCAGCCAGCAAGCATTGGCGATGGCCAGTGCGGTCGGGATCGCGCTGGGCGACGCCGTGTGCCAGCACGCTCTGGACTTCGCCCGCAGCGTCGTCCCGGCACAGGTGCAGGTCGAAGTGTTTGCCATTGACCGTCAGGGCGGGATCGTCGGTCACGCCGGAGCCTTTGCATGAAACGCCTTTTATTGCTTGGCGGGGTGACCGAAGCCCTGGCCATCGCCCGGACACTGCCAGCGCACCACGTGTACAGCCTGGCTGGCGTGGGCCGCGTGCCCGGGGATCTGACGTGCCAGGTACGGGTCGGAGGCTTCGGCGGCGCCCAGGGATTGGCTCAGTACATCTGCGATCAAGGCATTGACCTGTTGCTCGACGCCACTCACCCCTATGCCGCTCAAATCAGCCAGAACGCCGCTCAGGCGGCAGCCATCTGCGCCATCCCGTGCTGGGCCTTGCGTCGCCCGGCCTGGCAGCCGCAGACAGGCGACGACTGGCGTGAAGTCGCTGACTGGGCCGAACTGGTCAACGCGCTGAAACCCTTCCAGCGACCGTTCTTTACCCTGGGCCGCGAGCCACTGGCGCACCTGGATGAAATCCCCCAAGGCCAATTCTGGACCTTGCGCGCCCTCGACCCGTATCCGGGCAATGCCCGCTGCGACGTCATCGGCGCACGCGGCCCCTTCTCCCTCAACAACGAACGCACCCTGTTCGAACAGCGCCGGTTTGACGTGCTGATCAGCAAAAACAGCGGCAGCAGCGCCACCGAACCCAAACTCGAAATCGCCCGGGCACACGGTCTGCCGGTGCTGATCCTCAAACGCCCGGTGCTGCCTGCGGTGGAACGCGAGTTATGGACGGTGGATGAGGTGTTGCAGGCTTTGAACACCCAGGGTTTTGCATAGAATCTATTTGTTACATGACGCAAAGCGTTTGATCATCCTGTTCGGCGGTGGGCAAAAGCCCAGTCAACAGCAGGGCACCAGATCATTCCGATGAGTAGAGTGCCCATTACCCACCAGATTTCTCCTACATGAAATACAGAACCAAAGAGCCGCATATTGTTTAAACTTGCGCGACGTTTCACCGCATACCCGACCTTTTTACTTACGCTGATCATTCAGGCTTAATAGTCGCCTTGATCGCTTGATTCACGGAATCCGTCATGTCCCGACAACGGTTTGCATTTGCCTGGATCGCCTGCTTCGCAGTGCTGTTCAACATGCTCGCCATGTCGATGGCCGGTGCGATGCCCCGGTCAGATCGTGCGCCCGTCGAACAGTTCATGGTCAGCAGCTTTTGCACGTCCATGGGCACCAAAATGGTCTCGGTATCGCTGGGGACCTTTGAGCCCGGTGACAGCCAGCCAGATGATCACTCCACCATGCAGCATTGCTGGTGCTGTTCAGGCTCGGCCCCGTTGGTGGCCTTGCCCGCCCATGTGCCCACGCTGTACTTCGCGGCCATCGAACATGGCCACAGCCTGGTCCCGGATCACCTCAAACGCCCCACCCCGCGCCAGCAATGGCCGAGCCTCAACCCCCGCGCTTCGCCTCTGGCCTGATTCATCCCCGCACCCTTTTGCGCCTTGAATCGTTCCGGAGAATTGCCATGTTGAACCTGTCACTGGTCAAGCACGCCCTGATTGCGGCGGCCTTTTTGCTGCCTGCCACTTTTGCCAACGCCCATCAATACAAAAGCGGCGAGCTGGATATCGCTCACCCATGGTCCCAGGAGCTGCCGCCCAACGCACCGACGGTGGCGGCGTATTTCGTGATCCACAACACCGGGAGCAGCGCCGACCGCCTGCTCAGCGTCGACACCCCGATTGCCGACAAGGCCGAGTTGCATGAGCACGTGATGCAGGGCGACCTGATGAAAATGCAGCCGGTACCGAGCGTCGACGTGCCCGCCGGCGCCACTGTCACCTTTGCGCCCATGGCGTACCACGTGATGCTGGTCGGTCTGAAAGACCGCAGCCTGCTGCAAGACGGCAAACGCTTCCCGATGACCCTGCACTTTGAAAAAGCCGGTGCCGTTCCGGTTGAGGTCAATGTGCAGAAGCAAGCCCCCGGCGCCCCTGTGGATCACGCTCACGCCCACTAACCGCCAAGGTTTTTGAACCCGGTGCGCGCCCCTCGCGCCAGGCACGCCATGTCGCAGATTCGCGGCAGTTGGTTGAGCCTGTTTGCCATGCTGATGATCTTTATCGGCCCGCTGATTTCCCAAGCGGTGCCGATGGATCATCACGCCTCCATGATCATGCCCATGTCGATGAACGTGGGCATGGATATGGATATGTCGGCCCATGCCGGGCATGGGGAACATGCAGAGCATCAGGCACCTGCCACTGATCACCACGCCATGTGGGAAAAGTGCGGCTATTGCACCCTGCTGTTCAGTTGCCCGGCGCTGCCGCACAGCCCTGATCTGACCCTGCTGGATGCGCCGCGTCCCAAGGGTTATCTGGCGTTGCATACCCGACTGGGCCATGCCCGGCAACCGGTCTTCCCCGGCGCTCGCTCCCGCGCACCGCCCGCCTTTCTTTAAGCAACCGCCTCTCTCACCACCCGGCCTGCCCGCAGCCTGCTCAAGACAGGCGCAGGTGCATGGCCGTGTCGTATCTGCTTGAAGAATGGAATGTCTATGTCCCGCTTTACTGCTGCTTACCGTTTGACCCATGGCCAAACGGTATTGCCTTTTACCTTGAGCGCACTGTGCTGCGCCCTGCTGTCACCTGCGGCCCTGGCCGAGACCTCGACCGGGCCTGTCAACGAACTCAGCCCCACGGTGGTCACCGCCGTGGCGCCCAGTTCGCCGCTGACGGTGGTCACCCACCCCAAGGACCCGCGCCAACCGGTTCCCGCCAGTGACGGCGGTGACTACCTGAAGACCATTCCCGGTTTCGCCTTGATCCGTAACGGCGGCACCAATGGTGATCCGGTGCTGCGTGGCATGTTCGGCTCGCGCCTGAATATCCTCACCAACGGCGGCATGATGCTCGGCGCGTGCCCCGGACGCATGGACGCCCCGACGTCCTATATCTCACCTGAAACCTACGACCGGCTGACGGTGATCAAAGGCCCGCAAACCGTGCTTTGGGGTCCTGGCGCGTCGGCGGGCACCATCTTGTTTGAACGCGAACCGGAGCACTTTGGCGAGCTGGGCACACGGGTCAACGCAAGCCTGCTGGCGGCCTCCAACGGACGCTTCGACAAGACCCTGGACGCCGCAGCCGGTGGCCCGCAAGGCTATGTGCGGGTGATCGGCAACACCGCCCACTCGGACGATTACAAAGACGGCAATGGCGACACGGTGCCGTCGCGCTATGACAAGTGGAACGGCGATATTGCCCTCGGCTGGACCCCGGACGCCGACACCCTGCTCGAACTCACCGCCGGCAAGGGCGATGGTGAAGCACGTTCCGCCGGGCGCGGCATGGACGGTAGCCAGTACAAGCGTGAAAGCCTCGGCCTGCGCTTTGAAAAGTCCAATATCGGCGAGGTGCTCGACAGCATCGAAGCGCAGGTCTATTACAACTACGCTGACCACGTCATGGATAACTACAGCCTGCGCACGCCTTCAGGCACCGGCATGATGGCCGGCCCCATGGCCAGCAACGTTGACCGTCGGACCCTGGGAGCGCGGATCAAAGCCACCTGGCGCTGGGCTGATTACCAGTTGATCAGCGGGATCGACGCGCAGACCAACGAGCATCGCAAGCGTTCCGGCATGGGCATCGACACCTACAAGGAGCAGAACTGGAGCAAAGACGCCGACTTCCATAACTATGGCGCCTTTGGCGAGCTGACCTGGTACGCCACCGAGCGGGATCGCGTGATTACCGGCGCACGCGTGGACCGCGCGTCAGCCAAGGATTACCGCGCAAAACTGGGCTCGGGGATGATGGCCCGCGCCAACCCCACGCTCGATAAAACCCGCGCCGACACCCTGCCCAGCGGCTTCATCCGTTACGAGCACGACCTGGCAGACAGCCCGACCACGGTGTATGCCGGCCTTGGCCATGCGCAGCGCTTCCCGGATTACTGGGAACTGTTTTCGCCGACGTCCGGCCCCACCGGCTCGGTCAATGCGTTCGATGCCATCAAACCTGAAAAAACCACGCAACTCGACGTTGGCCTGCAATACAAAACCCCGGACCTGGAAGCCTGGGTATCGGCTTACGCCGGGGAAGTCCGTGATTACATCCTGTTCGACTACAGCCGCGGCGCCTCCCAGGCACAAAACATCAATGCGCGCATCATGGGCGGCGAACTCGGGGCAGCCTATCAGTTGACCTCGCACTGGAAAGCCGACGCGACGCTGGCCTACGCCTGGGGCAAGAACAGCACCGACGGCAAGGCACTGCCACAAATGCCGCCGCTGGATACTCGCTTTGGCCTCACCTACAGCGAAGACGACTGGAGCGCCGGTGCCCTGTGGCGCGTGGTTGCCGCGCAAAACCGCATCGACCGCAACGCCGGTAACGTGGTCGGCAAGGACTACGCCAAAAGCGCCGGGTTTGGCGTGTTCTCGTTGAATGGCGCGTACCGCATCAACGCGAATCTCAAAGTCAGCGCCGGGGTCGACAACCTGCTGGATAAAAACTACAGCGAGCACCTGAACATGGCGGGTAACGCGGGCTACGGCTATCCGGCCAACGACCCGAGGCCGATCAATGAACCGGGCCGCACCCTGTGGACCAAAGTGGATGTGAGCTTCTAAACACCTGACCCGCACTCTGCAGGCGCGCGTGATCGCGCCTGCAGAACGCCAACTCATCTTCGCGGAGCCGCTCACATGAGCCAACCAACACCGTCTTTTTACAACCTGGCCTGGCGCTGGCATTTCTATGCCGGGCTGTTCGTTGCGCCATTCATGATCCTGCTGGCGCTGACCGGCATCATCTATCTGTTCAAGCCCCAGCTCGACCCCTTGATGTACGACCACCTGCTCAACGTCAGCCCGGGCCATCACCGCCTCAGCGCCGACACGCAGTTGCAGCGGGTGCAAGCCACTTATCCACAGGGCCATATCAGCCAGTACCTGCCCCCGATCAACCCTGAGCGCAGCGGACAGTTCGTCATTCATGACGGCGGGCGCGAGCTCAATGTGTTTATCAACCCATACAACGGCGAAGTGCTGGGCGAGCAAGACGCCAAACTCAACCTGCAAGCCGTGGCTCGGGCACTGCATGGCGAACTGATGATTGGCACCCTCGGTGACCGGCTGATCGAACTGGCCGCCGGCTGGGGCGTGGTGCTGGTGATTTCCGGGCTTTACCTGTGGTGGCCCCGCGGGCAATCGGCAGCCGGCATTCTGTGGCCGCGCCTGAGCCGGCGCGGCCGAGTGTTGTGGCGCGACCTGCACGCCGTGACCGGTTTCTGGGGCGCCGCGCTGCTGTTGTTCATGCTGCTCAGCGGCATGACCTGGACCGGTTTCTGGGGCAAGCAATACGCCGAACTGTGGAATCAGTTCCCGGCCGCCATGTGGATGAACGTGCCCGCCTCCGACCTTGAAGCCCGAACGCTCAACACCGCGACTCGCCAGACCGTGCCCTGGGCCATGGAAAACACGCCCATGCCGACCTCCGGCGCCCATGCCGAACACATGGCCCATGCCGGTCACTCGGCTGGCCCGGCAGCGCCCGGCGTCACCCTGCAACAGGTGTTTGAAACCGCCACGGCACGCAAGGTCGAGCCGGGCTACAGCATCACCCTGCCCACCACCGCCGAAGGCGTGTTCACCATCGCCGTGTTTGCGGACGACCCGCGCAATGACGCCACCCTGCATGTGGATCAATACACCGGCGAGGTACTGGCCGACGTACGCTGGCAGCACTACCCCACTGTCGCCCGCGTCACTGAAATGGGCGTCATGCTGCACGAAGGCAAAATGTTCGGTTCACTGAACCAGATTGCGATCCTGCTGGTGTGCCTGATGATCCTGCTGAGTTCGATCAGCGGCCTGGTGATCTGGTGGAAGCGCCGCCCGCAAGGTCGTTGGGGCGTACCGCCCTTGCGTCACGAGCTGCCGACCTGGAAAACCGGGGTGCTGATCATACTCGCGCTGGCGATTGTGTTCCCGCTGGTGGGCGCCTCTTTGATTGCCGTGTGGGCACTGGATCGCCTGGTGCTGATCTTTCGTTCAACCCGGCAACGTGAACGTCACTCATAACCAGGATTAGGCATCCGAGAGGCGCATTCCAGAGCGCTGGTTATACTGACGCGCCACGATCACCCATTGAATGGCAACACGCTGCACGCAGCATGACCCGCCGCCAGGAGGCAGCGGGCACACCTCTTGAAATAAGCGACTCACTGCCCCGATGAACAACTACCTGCTTTCCAGCCTCTGCCTGCTGGCGATCAACAGCGCCCAGGCCGACGACACCGCCCCTTCGCTGATGTTGCCCGCAGCCAGCATCACAGCGCCTGAAGTCGATGCCGAACACACCGACCTCAAGACCGCGACCAGCGCCGGCTCACGGCTGAACCTCAACAGCCTCGAAACCCCGGCCAGTGTCGAAAGCCTGAGCGGCGAACGGGTTCGCGCACGCGGCGACCGCAACGTACAGGAGGCGGTAACCCGTACCACGGGCATCACCAGCAATGGCAACCCTGGCAACGGAGGTTCATCCTACTCGGCCCGCGGTTTTGTCGGCGCAGGCTCGGTGATGCAGCTCTACGATGGCATCCGCATGTACAGCGGCGCTGGCACCGTGACCTTCCCGGTCGACGATTGGTCAGTGGAACGAATCGACGTGCTGCGCGGCCCGGCCTCGGTGCTGTACGGCGAAGGCGCGACCGGCGCAGTGATCAACGTGATACCGAAGAAGCCGTTCAGCGGCGAAATCGAAAACCGCATCCGTGTCGGTTATGGCACTGACGACACCCGGCAGCAGGCACTGGACAGTGGTGGCTCGCTGACCGACACCCTGAGCTATCGGTTAGCTATCAACCATACCCAGAGCAATGGCTGGATCGACCACGGCGACTCCGAGAACACCTATATCAGCGCCGCCCTGCGCTGGCAGGCACGCGATGACCTGGCCTTTACCCTGAGCCACGACTATGGCGACCAACAACCGCAAAACGATTTCGGCGTACCGCTGATCAACGGCCGCTACCACAAGAGCCTGCGTGACAAGCAATACAATGTGCGGGACGCCAAGCTGCACTACAACGATCAATGGACACGCCTCAACAGCGAGTGGCAGATCAACGACAACCTCGTCGCCCGCAACGAACTGTATTACCTCAAGGCCCAGCGCCGCTGGCAGAACGCCGAAAACCATGCCTGGGACGAAAACCGGCAAACCCTGCTGCGCAGTGGCTATTTCAGCATCAAGCATCAGCAGGAACAGGTGGGCGACCGTCAGACCTTCACCCTCAACCATGACCTGATGGGCCTGAACAGCAAAACCCTGGTGGGCGTCGACTACAACCGTATCCATTTCGATCTGCACAGCAATGCGCCCTATGACGATGTGGTAGACGGCGGCGAACCGATTGATCGATACCACCCGGACCGCGGCGAGTTCGTCAGCCATTCGCCGTACCGCGATCAGTTCAAGACCACCACCCAACAGGTGTCGCTGTTTGCCGAGAACCGCACCGAGCTCAGCGATCAACTGTCGCTGGTCACCGGTGTGCGCCGCGACATCGTGCACCTGGACCGCGATGACCTGATCGACCACACTCGCACTGACCGCAGCCTGTCGGCCAACAGCTGGAAAGTCGGCCTGGTGTATGAACTGACGCCGGACATGTCGGTGTACGCGCAACAAGCTACCAGCGTCGACGGCGTGGCCGGGCTGATCAGCCTGTACCCGACCGAGCAGGGTTTTGACATGGCCAGAGCCCGCCAGACCGAAATTGGCGTCAAGCAGATGTTCTGGGACCAGCGCGGCGAGTGGACACTGGCGGCGTACCACATCGTTAAAAAGGATTTGCTGACGCCCGACCCCAATAACCCGAACGTGTCGCTGCAAGTCGGTGAGCAATCATCCGACGGACTCGAAGCCAGCCTTGAGATGCAACTGCCGAACCGCTGGCAATTGCAGGCGAATGCCTCGGTGGTGCGTGCCGAATACGACACCTTCGATGATGGCGGCGTCTCGCGCAAAGGCAACCGCCCGACCGACGTGCCGCGCCGTACCGCTAACCTGTGGCTGAGCAAAACCCTCACCGATGAGCTGAATGCCGGGGCCGGCGTACGTTATGTCGACGCACGCTATGCCGACACGGCCAACACCGTTGAGCTACCAAGTTATACCGTGGTCGATGCCTCCGTGAGCTGGAAAGCCCTGCCCAAAACCACCCTGGGCCTGCGCCTGAACAATTTGTTCAACCGCCAGTACGCCATAAGCCAATACAATAGCGGCCAGCAATGGATCATGGGCGAGCCCCGCTCGTTCTTCGTGACCGCCGACTACACCTTTTAACTGGAATCCTGTCGCCGCTGGCGCAGAAGAGCGCGACCGCTTCGCGCTCGATCGCAGCCTTCGCCAGCGGCGACAACGTTCACAAACCCCGGAACCTTATGACCCGCCTCACCCTCACTCAGCTCGCCTGGACGCCTTTGGGCCATGGCCATTGTCATCACCAGTTTCAACTGCGCGATGCCAACCTGCACGTGGCGGCCGGGGAGTTCGTGGGGCTGATCGGGCCTAACGGCAGCGGCAAGACCAGCCTGTTGCGCTGCGCTTATCGCTTCAGCAAGCCGGAGCGGGGTGAAGTCCACCTGGACCGGCACAACCTCTGGCAACAATCATCGCGCTGGTGCGCCCGACGCATCGCGGTGGTGTTGCAAGAATTCCCCGACGCCTTCGGCCTGACCGTGGCTGAAATCGTCGCCATGGGTCGTACCCCGCACAAAGGCCTGTTTGATGGCGACACCGAGGTCGATCGGCAACTGGCCAGGGACGCCCTGGAATCTGTCGGCCTGCACGGTTTTGAAGACCACGCCTTCGCCACCTTGTCCGGTGGCGAAAAGCAGCGGGTGATTCTGGCCCGGGCGCTGACGCAGCAGCCCGAGCTGCTGATCCTCGATGAGCCGACCAATCACCTCGACCCACGTTATCAGCTCGAACTGCTGCAACTGCTCAAGCGCCTGCAGATCGGCACCCTGGCCAGCATCCACGACCTTAATCTGGCCGCAGCTTTTTGCGACCGGCTGTATGTGATCGACCACGGCCGGATCATCGCCAGCGGCACCCCGCGCGAGGTGCTGACCGTCGACCTGTTGCGCGACGTGTTTGGTGTCCAGGCCCTGGTCGATGACCATCCCCTGTCCGGCTACCCGCGCATTACCTGGATAACCCAACCATGACTTTTATCCGCCTCGCGCTCTGCCTGAGCCTGCTGTCTGTTACCCAATGGGCTCAGGCCGAAGCCACCCGCTACCCGCTGACAATCCAGAGCTGCAACCGCGACGTCACGTTCAATCAGGCGCCGACACACGCGGTCAGCCACGACATCAACATGACGCAAATGATGCTTGCCCTGGGCCTCAAGCCACGCATGGCGGGCTACAGCGGCATCAGCGGCTGGAAGGCGGTCACGCCCGAGATGCAGGTGATTCTCGACGGCCTGCCGGAACTGGCGAGCAAGTACCCTTCGATCGAAACCCTGCTCAATGCCAACGTTGATTTTTTCTTCGCCGGCTGGGATTACGGCATGCGGGTAGGCGGCGATCTCACCCCACAAACCCTGACCCCGCTGGGGATCAATGTGTATGAGCTGACCGAGTCCTGCGCCTTTGTGATGAAGCGCCCGGCTGCCAGCCTCGAAGACACTTACAACGACCTGCGCAACCTGGGCAAGATCTTCGACGTGCAGGATCGCGCCAACGCCTTGATTGCACAAATGCAGCAGAGCGTTGCAGACACCCGCAAGACCCTGCCCGAGAGCCGGCCACGGGTGTTTTTGTATGACAGCGGAGAAGACCGCGCCATGACGTCAGGTCGCCTGGGCATTCCCCATGCCCTGATCGAAGCCGCCGGCGGTGACGATATCCTCGGCGACATTGACGCCAGCTGGACCCGCATCAATTGGGAAACCGTGGTCGAGCGCAACCCCGAGGTGATCGTCATCGTCGATTACAGCGAAGTCAGTGCCGAGCAAAAACAACACTTCCTTGAGCACAACCCGGCGTTGCAGTCCGTGGCAGCCATCCGCAACAAACGCTTTATCGTCATCCCCTATGTTCAGGCCACACCGGGCATCGACAACGTGGTGGCGATCAAAACCCTGGCCAAAGGCTTTCATCCGCAATGACCGACCGTCGCTACTCTCTCATGCTGAGCGGCCTTGGCGTCCTGTTGCTGGTGTCGTGCGTAGTGTCGCTGGGCTTTGGTCCGGCGCGGGTGCCGGTGGAGGTGGTGTGGCACATCTTGCTGAACAAGCTGTTCGGTATCGGAGAGGTGAACTGGAGTCCCGGGCAAGCCCATATCGTGTGGCTGATCCGTGTGCCGCGCATGCTGCTCGGGGCGCTGGTGGGCGCCGGGCTGGCGTTGATCGGTGCCGTCCTGCAAGCCGTGACCCGCAACCCGCTGGCCGACCCGCACCTGCTGGGTGTGACCAGTGGCGCGACGCTGGGCGCAGTGATCGTGGTGCTGCATGTCGGTCAAATCGTCGGCCTGCTGACCTTGCCGATTGCCGCATTTATCGGCGCCTTGCTGAGCATGTTGCTGGTGCTGGTCATCGCCAGCCGTCAGGGCCGGCTCGACAGCGACCGCTTGCTGTTGTGCGGGGTGGCGGTGTCATTCGTGATGATGGCCATCGCCAACACCCTGCTGTTTCTGGGTGACCATCGCGCCAGTTCCGCCGTGCTGTTCTGGATGTTGGGTGGGCTTGGCCTGGCGCGCTGGGAGCTGCTGGCAATCCCCAGCGCCAGCGTGTTGCTGGGGCTGGTGTTGCTGCTGGGCATGGCCCGCCCGTTGAATGCTTTGATGGCCGGCGAGCAGACCGCCGTAACCCTCGGTCTGAATGCCCGCACGGTGCGCCTGCGGGTGTTCCTGATTGCCTCGATGATGACCGGGGTACTGGTCGCCATCAGCGGTTCGATTGGCTTTGTCGGGCTGATGATCCCGCACATCGCACGCCGCCTGGTCGGTGCCGAGCACCGGCGGTTGTTGCCGGTGTCGGCCCTGCTCGGCAGCGTATTTCTGGTCTGGGTCGATGTCGCCGCGCGTACCCTGATTGCCCCCGAAGACCTGCCCATTGGCGTGGCCACGGCGGCGATCGGCGGGTTGTTCTTTCTTGGTCTGATGCGCAAACGCTAGATTTCGTCGCGCAACAGCCCGGGTTTCGGCGTGGGTATGGCGTCCAGCGGCGAAGGGGTGTCCCAGTCCACGGTCTGTGGTGCCGCCTGCAGTGCGTGATTGTCACCGACCTCTACACGCCCCGCACGTGGCCACTCGCGGCTGCTCGCCAGCACGCTCAGGCCGCCCGCGCTGGCCAGTTGCGCCAGGTAATCACGTTGTTTTTTCGGGCTCGCATCGACCCGTTGCTGGCTGGCATACAGGTCGTCCCAAAAATCGGAGCCCGGGACGATCTCGCACAACGCCTTTTGCGCCTCCCCTTCCCGCCTTCGGTACTTGAGCAACGAGCCATCGTTGCCCGAGTGGAAAGCGTATGCCAACGAAAACCCCAGGCGTTCCAGCCCCGTGGTCACATAGCAAATATCACGCGGCGCGAATGAGTTATCCAGCAACTGCCGCTGCGCCTCCGTCCCTCGAGCACTGTCGACGGGTGGGTGCGAAAAGTGGGCGGCTATCGGCGCATAACCGTCGGGGAAGTCCGGCAAGGGGCGCAGCTGGCCTGTTGAACGCTCGAACGTTGCGCTCAGGAACAGCGCTTCGGCACCGACCACGGGAGCGCCATTCCTGAAAGGCTCCACCGCCACATACCGGCTGGAGGTCGGGTTGTGCAGGATCGCGCCGGTCACTCCGTGTACATGTGGGCAAGGGAGTTGGTCATGGGCGTATCGCGCCGCATCGTTTTCGTGACTGAACTCAGGGCCCAGCGCGAATGTGTTGCCCGGCCCGTCCACGGTGGGTGTTTGTCCCCACGGCCGCCAACCCTGCGAGATACGCCCCGCTGGCCCCCAAAGCGGGCTGGGCAGCAGAACCTCAAGGACACCGCTCGCCGCAACCTTGCGCACGTACCCCAGCGCTGTCTCGGCCTGGCTGGCCAGTTGCTCGATCATCTCCTTGCCAGTGTTGCGCAAGCTCCCCGCACCGATAAGCCTGGGGATATTGCCCGGCAAGAAGCCCAGCACAGCACCGTCCGCCGTTGAAAGGTACAACTTCACCGGGTCTGCCAACGGATAACGCTGATCCTTGATGATCGAGAGCGTCACCATCGCCACCGCCAGATCACGGGGCGAGACAAACGCCTGGTACAGTTCATCCGGGGCAAGGAATGCCGACCGGGCAGGCCCGGCCAGGTACATGGCAAAGACTGTAAAGCCTTCGGGCCAGTGGTCACCTGAGGCCGACGGGCGATGCACAAACACCTTGTCCAGGCTCAGCGCATCGCTCTGTACCGGTACGGTTGCAACATAGTGCGCGCCGACGTTGCTTTTCAAAATGAAGCCATATTGCACCCCCCGACGCTCCCCCATTTGACGGTGAGCATCACGGACGGCATCGAGTACCTGACTGAACACCGGACCACAGGCTGGAGGCTGACGGGCCTCAAGCCCTTCGTCCCTGGATAACGGCAGCACCGAAGTGGCCCTGAGGGTGCCCGGCACACCCCAGTGGGGGCTGCCGGTGACAACCTGCAACTGACCCGCACCAGCGACCTGGGCAATGTATTCGCCGGGCTTGATTGAGTTGGCTCGCAACCTGGATTGCAGCGGGTTGTTTCGGGCCTGCTCGGGGTGTTCTACAGGGGGCGAAAGGCTGACCAGAAGCTTTTTCTCAGCCGCCGAACCACTCGCCGAATACTTGAGCAATGCCCCGTCGGGGGCGCAGAAATAGCGCACGGGCGCCCAATGGCGACCCTTGATCGCGGCGCACAACTCATGGGGGGCAAACATTGCGCGGGCCAGTTGTTCCTCCTGATCGGAGCGCCACAGCTGCAAGGGCTCGATCCTGTGCGACTGATAAGCCGCGACCACCCGGTATTCGGTGGGAATGAAGGGCTCGACGTCTTGCGGCACCACGCTCGACGGATCAAAGGTTTCGTTGTGGGACGCCAACGGCTCTGTGGCGATAAAACGCTGATCCGGGGTCTGGTAAACAAGCCCGCCGTAGACTTTATCCTGGCGTCCGGCCATCCGGGCATGGACATAACGCGCCGCATCGTCGGCGCTGATAAAGAAAGGACTCAGCGCCCGCCGCTCAAACCCGCTGAAAGGCTGCCAGTGCGCATCGACACGGCCTTCGGTACTCCACACATCGCTGGTTTGCAGCACGCTCAGCTGGCCTGCACTGGCCAGCGAACGAATCAGCCCCTGAACGGTTTCGACACCGGCCAGCAGGTCGCGCAGGATAGACAGCCCGCCGCCTTCGGCTGCCGACAGCCGGGCAAACAGGGCGTGCTCGACAGCGAGGAAGTGCGACACATACTCCAGCAAAGCCCCGTCGCGGGTCGCGATATACAGTGGCAAGGCGTGAGTCGCCCCCGGGCCGGCATGGGCCTGCGCCGCTGCAATGCCCTTTTGCAGGGCATCGGGGTGCATGAAGTTCTTGAACACGGCGGCCTGTTGCGCGGGTATCTGCGACGGGTCGCGGTAAAGACCATCGCAACCATAAAAACCGAAAGCGGAGTAACCGGCAGGCATCAAGCTACGCCCCTCCGGGTCCCGGCCCAGCGCCCGGTCCAGAGAGAAGTCCATCGCCTGGGTGATGGGTTCGCTGACAACAAACGCCTGGCGTTCCCTGTGTTTGAGGATCACGCCATAGTGCGGATCGGCGGTTCGATACATTCGGCGCCGGGCATATTTGAGGGCCAGCTCGATGCTGGAACACACAGGACCGAAGGCCGGGAATTGCACAATCACCGGCGCCAGCGCCAACGCATGCGGCACCGGTAACGCCTTGAATGCCCCGCTCAGCCGCCCCACTCTGGCGCCCCAGACCTCCATGGACTGGATGACGGTCAATGTCCCGGCTTCGGCGACCGCCCTGACGCTCTCGGTCATCGAGTCAAAACTCTGGACGCGGGCCCGAATGTCCTTGTACAGCTTGAGCAACAGGGCACGTTCGAGGGCAGAGCCGCTGGTCACATACTTGATCAGCGATCCGTTTACGCCGGACAGGTAATGCGCAGGAGCAAACTCGGCGTTGATGATCGTGGCCAGCAGGTCATTGACCGAAAAGAAGCTGACCTGCAGGTGAATATCCGGTGCGCCCCAATGGCCGAAATGCGCCTGCAGCGCATCGTAGTTGTCCGGGTGTGAATGGTAAAAGGCGTAGCACGTATAGCCCGCCGGCTGGATAAAGGCACCGCCGGCATCGCGCGCCATGATCAGTTCGGGGTTGAAGGACGTGGCCTTGCCCCTCACCGGGCGCGTCGCAAAATAACGGCCCTGGCGGTCCTTCAGGATCGCCCCGCCATACTCAACGTTGCGCCGGTCGCCGATCAGCTCATGGGCAAAGCGGGCGGCATCATCGGGGTTAAGGAACGCAGGGCTCAGTGTCGGCAGCGTTACCGGTGCACCGTTCCGCTCCCGGGCGGATGTTCGCGGGTTATCAGATTCCATCATCACTCATCTCCTTGAGGGTGTTGGCCGGTTCCATCGCGGCCAGTGCCCATCCTGCGTTCTGCCACTCGCCTTCGGGTGCTACATAGTTAAGGCGCGGGGGCTCAAGCACCAAAGCAGAACATCTGCGCCCACGGCGTGCGCCGGACGGCACCGGGCTGGTGCGCGCCCGCGTTACAAATCCTCGTAAAGCCCCAATCCAGAGCCGCCGCACCGAAACGGCACAGCCTTTGCTAAAGACCTTCAGCGTTCGTATCTGCCGACTAAAAAAATCAGACACCTGGAGCTCGCACCATGAAGCGTCGTAGCTTGATCAAGGCTTTCACCCTCTCCGCTTTCATCGCCGCGATGGGCATGTCCTGGACCCTTCAGGCTGCAGAGACCATCAAGGTCGGTATCTTGCATTCGCTGTCGGGGACCATGGCGATCTCCGAAACCTCGCTGAAAGACATGGCATTGATGACCATCGACGAGATCAATGCCAAAGGCGGGGTCAACGGCAAAATGCTGGAAGCCGTCGTGGTCGACCCCGCGTCCAACTGGCCGCTCTTCGCCGAAAAGGGACGTCAGTTGCTGACCCAGGACAAGGTCGCGGTGGTGTTCGGTTGCTGGACTTCGGTGTCGCGCAAGTCGGTGCTGCCGGTGTTTGAAGAACTCAACGGATTGCTGTTCTACCCGGTGCAATACGAAGGCGAAGAAATGTCGCCCAACGTGTTCTACACCGGTGCTGCGCCTAACCAGCAAGCGATCCCGGCCGTTGAATACTTGATGAGCGAAGACGGCGGCAGTGCCACACGCTTCGTCTTGCTGGGCACCGACTATGTGTACCCGCGCACCACCAACAAAATCCTGCGCGCCTTCCTGCATGCCAAAGGTGTCGCCGACAAAGACATCGAAGAGGTCTACACCCCGTTTGGTCACAGCGATTACCAGACCATCGTGTCCAACATCAAAAAGTTCTCGGCCGGTGGCAAAACAGCCGTGATCTCCACCGTCAACGGCGACTCCAATGTGCCGTTCTATAAGGAACTGGCCAATCAGGGACTCAAGGCGACCGACGTGCCGGTCATTGCCTTCTCGGTGGGTGAAGAAGAACTGCGTGGCATCGACACCAAGCCGCTGGTGGGCAACCTGGCGGCCTGGAACTACTTCCAGTCGGTCGAGAACCCGGTCAACCAAGCGTTCGTGGCTAACTGGAAAGCCTATGCCAAGGCCAAAAATCTGCCGGGGGCGGACAAGGCCGTGACCAACGACCCGATGGAAGCCACCTACGTGGGCATCCACATGTGGGCGCAGGCGGCTGAAAAGGCCAAGTCCACCGATGTGGATAAAGTCCGTGAAGCCCTGGCCGGACAGAGCTTCGCCGCGCCATCGGGCTACACCCTGACCATGGACAAGACCAACCATCACTTGCACAAGCCGGTGATGATCGGCGAGATCCAGCCTGACGGTCAGTTCAGTGTGGTCTGGCAAACCGAAGGCCCGGTCCGGGCTCAACCGTGGAGCCCGTACATTCCTGGCAACGACAAAAAGCCGGACTACGCGGTGAAGGGTAACTAAGACCGATAGATCGCCCCCTCTGCAGGCGCGCTTGCTCGCATCTCGACGGTTTCTGATAAACCGCGGCGCCTGCATCGCGAGCAAGCGCGCTCCTGCAGACTCTGTAAGGCCATGACGATGCCCACTGCCCTTTACCGCTTTATCTTCGCGTTGCTACTGTTCCTGCCCTTGGCGGCCACGGCCGATGACGCCAGCGACTTCACCGCCGCGAACAGTACCCAACAGGCCAAATTACTGGAGGGTTGGGCTGCCCGGCCCGAACCGGCCCGTGTCGAGCTGATCAACAGCCTGCAACAAGGCCGGATTGCCCTCAACGGTGAAACCCGGATGGTGCGTCTGAACAACCGCTTGCGCGGTTTGATCGAGACCGCGCTGGCCAGCCATCAACTGCTCGCCGCCGACCCGGCACTGCGCCTGACTGCGGCGCAGCAACTGCAAAAGTCTGCCCGACCGGCGCAACTCAGCTTTCTCGAACAACAACTGGCCAGCGAAACCGACAGCGATGTTCAGAGCGCCCTGAGCCTGGCACTGGCCAATCTGCAGCTGGTGGACAGCAACCCCGCAGTACGCCTGGCCGCCGTGCGCCTGCTCGGGGAAACCGGCGAGCCGCTGGCCCGGACCCGCCTTGAAAACCTGTTGCAGCCGGGTATCGAAACCGATGCCGCCGTGCGTACCGCTGCCGAAACCAGCCTGGCGCAAGTCGAGCGCAAACTGCTGATCGGCGATGTGCTGGGTCAAGCCTTCAGCGGCGTATCCCTGGGGTCGATTCTATTGCTGGCGGCCCTCGGGCTGGCCATCACCTTCGGCCTGCTCGGCGTGATCAACATGGCCCATGGCGAGATGCTGATGCTCGGTGCCTACGCCACTTACGGCGTGCAGTTGCTGTTTCAGCGCTATACGCCCGGGGCCATCGAGTTCTATCCCTTGCTCGCCCTGCCCGTGGCGTTCTTCGTCACCGCCGGCGTCGGCATGCTGCTGGAGCGCACGATCATTCGTCACCTCTATGGCCGACCACTGGAAACCTTGCTCGCTACATGGGGCATCAGCCTGATGTTGATCCAGTTGGTGCGCTTGCTGTTTGGGGCGCAGAACGTCGAAGTTGCCAACCCGGCCTGGCTCTCGGGGGGCCTGCACGTACTGCCAAATCTGGTCCTGCCCTACAACCGCCTGGTCATCGTCGTCTTCGCCCTGGCCGTCGTAGTGCTGACCTGGTTGCTGCTGAATAAAACCCGGTTGGGCCTTAACGTGCGGGCCGTGACCCAAAACCGCAACATGGCCGCGTGCTGTGGTGTGCCTACCGGGCGGGTGGACATGCTCGCCTTTGGTCTCGGTTCGGGCATTGCCGGGCTGGGCGGCGTGGCGTTGAGTCAGATCGGCAACGTCGGCCCGGACCTGGGCCAGGGTTACATCATTGATTCCTTCCTGGTGGTCGTGCTCGGCGGCGTCGGTCAGCTCGCGGGCACGGTCTATGCAGCCTTCGGCCTAGGGATTGCAAACAAGATCCTGGAGCCGCAGATGGGCGCCGTGCTCGGCAAAATCCTTATCCTGGGGCTGATCATTCTGTTCATTCAGAAACGCCCGCAAGGTCTCTTCGCGCTGAAAGGACGGGTGATCGACTGATGAACCAACCCTTGATGATGACAGCGACACAAAAGGCCGGGCCCAGACTCACCGCGCTGGCGGGCGGCCTGATACTGCTGGTACTGCTGGCCATGCCGCTGCTGTCGCTGCTGCCCGCCGACAGCCCGTTTCAGGTCTCGGCCTACACGTTGACGCTGGTGGGCAAAATCCTGTGCTACGCCATTGTCGCTCTGGCCCTGGACCTGGTCTGGGGTTATGCCGGGCTGTTGTCGCTGGGGCACGGCCTGTTCTTTGCCTTGGGTGGCTATGCGATGGGCATGTACCTGATGCGTCAGGCCGCAGGTGATGAGTTGCCCGCCTTCATGACCTTTTTGTCGTGGACTGAACTGCCCTGGTATTGGATCGGGACCGAGCACTTCTGGTGGGCAATGTGTCTGGTGGTGCTGGCGCCGGGCATGCTGGCGCTGGTGTTCGGCTTTTTCGCCTTTCGTTCGCGGATCAAGGGCGTGTACTTCTCGATCATGACTCAGGCCCTGACCTTCGCCGGGATGTTGCTGTTTTTTCGTAACGAAACCGGCTTCGGCGGCAACAACGGCTTCACCCACTTCCGCAGCATTTTGGGGTTCGGCATCACTGAACCCGGGACCCGCGCCGTGTTGTTTTTAGCCACCGTGCTGTTGCTGGTAAGCAGTCTGTTTCTGGGCTGGCGACTGGCGCGCAGCAAATTCGGCCGGGTGCTCACCGCGCTGCGTGATGCCGAAAACCGCCTGATGTTCTGCGGTTACGACCCGCGGGGCTTCAAGCTGTTTGTGTGGGTGTTGAGTGCCGTGCTGTGTGGCTTGGCCGGAGCGTTGTACGTGCCGCAAGTGGGAATCATCAACCCGGGTGAAATGTCGCCCACCAACTCCATTGAAGCCGCCGTATGGGTGGCCCTGGGCGGACGCGGCACCTTGATCGGGCCCTTGCTCGGCGCAGGCCTGGTCAATGGCATGAAGAGCTGGTTTACCGTGGCCTTCCCCGAATACTGGCTGTTCTTCCTTGGGGCGCTGTTCATCATCGTGACCCTGTACCTGCCCAAGGGCGTGATCGGCCTGCTGAAAAAAAGGGGCGACCAATGAGAATCACACCGACCGCTGAATTCATGCTCGAACCGGTCATGGATGCAGGCAGCAGCCGCGACGCCATCGGCCTGGACCAAAGCGCCGGGCTAGGCCTCAATACCCGCCATGGCACGATCCTGACCCTGGAAGACATCAGCGTCAGCTTTGACGGCTTCAAGGCGTTGAACAACCTCAACCTGTACATCGGCGTGGGTGAGTTGCGCTGCATCATTGGCCCCAACGGGGCCGGCAAGACCACGATGATGGACGTGATCACCGGCAAGACCCGCCCCACTGAAGGTCAAGCGTGGTTTGGCGAAACCTTCGACCTGAGGCAGATGAGCGAAGTGCAGATCGCCCAGGCCGGGATCGGCCGCAAGTTTCAAAAGCCCACAGTGTTCGAGGCCCTGAGCGTGTTTGAAAACCTGGAGCTGGCCCAAAAGACCGATAAGTCGGTGTGGGCCAGCCTGCGCGCAAGGCTGACCGGCGAACAGACCGACCGCATCGGCGAGGTGCTCGACACCCTCCGCCTGACCCCGTCGGCACAGCGACCGGCCGGGTTGTTGTCCCACGGGCAAAAACAGTTTTTGGAAATCGGCATGCTGCTGGTGCAAGACCCGCAGCTGTTGCTGCTGGACGAACCGGTCGCGGGCATGACCGACGCTGAAACCGAGTTCACCGCCGAACTGTTCAAACGCCTGGCGGGCAAGCACTCGCTGATGGTGGTGGAGCATGACATGGGCTTCGTCGGCGCCATCGCCGACCACGTCACCGTGCTGCATCAAGGCAGCGTACTGGCCGAAGGGTCGCTGGAACAGGTGCAGGCAGATGAGCGGGTGATCGAGGTTTATCTGGGCCGCTGATGATCTCTACGACTGCTCCGCAGCCGAACGCGGCCTCGCTCCGCTCGACCGCTGCTGCAGGCCGTCCGTAGCAGTTGACGAGTGCAACGAGGCTACGTCCGGACACCTTCGAGAAGCCCATAGGCCATAAGGAAACCAACCATGCTTCACGTCAAAAATCTGCATCAGTTCTATGGCGGTAGCCACATTCTTCGCGGCCTGTCATTTGAGGTCAGCGTGGGTGAAGTCACGTGCCTGCTCGGGCGCAATGGCGTGGGCAAAACCACGCTGCTCAAGTGCCTGATGGGTTTGCTGCCGGTCAAAGAAGGCGAAGTGCAATGGGCGGGTCAGGTCATCACCTCGCTTAAACCTCATCAGCGCGTGCACGCCGGGATCGCTTATGTGCCCCAGGGCCGGGAGATTTTCGGACGCCTGACGGTTGAAGAAAACCTGCTCATGGGCCTGTCGCGCTTCCCGGGGGCCGAAGCTCGGGAGGTGCCCGCGTTCATCTATGAGCTGTTCCCGGTGTTGCTGCAAATGAAACACCGACGCGGTGGCGACTTGTCCGGTGGCCAGCAACAACAACTGGCGATTGGCCGCGCACTGGCCAGCCGGCCTCGCTTGCTGATCCTCGACGAGCCCACCGAAGGTATTCAACCCTCGGTGATCAAGGAGATTGGCGCCGTGATCAAAATGCTCGCCGCCCGGGGCGACATGGCGATCTTGCTGGTGGAGCAGTTCTACGATTTTGCCGAAGAGCTGGCCGATCAGTACCTGGTGATGTCCCGGGGGGAGATCGTGCAGCAAGGCCGTGGAGAAAATATGCAAACAGAGGGTGTACGCGGGCTGGTGACGATTTAATCTGTGGCCCTGATAAGTGAAAAGTCCTACCTATGAACCTGCCGGCCAACACCGCGTTGTTCACCCCCAGCTGGGATGCCGAGCTGGAACTGGGCTATGGCCGCTTTGGTGAGAGCACGCGCCCGACGCTTCGCCGCCATGCCGGTCCGCTGCGGGTGCAAAAGCACCTGTACGCCGAAGGCCCGCAGGTGTGCCAGCACATCATCGTCCACCCCCCGGGAGGGATCGCCGGCGGTGACCGGCTGAATATTCGCGCCAGCGTCGGCCCCGGGGCCTGGGCGCAACTGACCAGCCCCGGCGCCGCAAAGTGGTACCGCGCCGCCGGGCCAGCCTATCAAACAGTCGAGCTCAAGGTGGCTGCCGGCGCGACGCTCGAATGGCTGCCACAAGAAACCATCGTCTTCAGCGCAGCCCGGGCCGAACTCAGTACCCGCATTGAACTGGAAGGCGATGCGCGGCTGTTTTACTGGGACATGGTGGCGCTGGGCCGACAAGCCAGCGATGAACACTTCGACCTCGGGCACTTTCAATCACAGCTGGATATTCGTCGCGACGGCCGGTTGCTCTGGCATGAGCGCCAGCGCATTGTGGGCGGCGATGGCCTGTTGCACTCGCCTATAGGCCTGGATGGCCACCCGGTATTTGCCACGTTGCTGGTGACCGGTGACATCAACCCCGAATTGCTTGAGACCTGCCGCTCGTTGCCCAACCCGGTACGAGGTGATCTGACCCAATTGCCGGGCCTGCTGGTGGCGCGTTGCCTGGCCGCCGAGGCCTTGCAGGCACGGGGCTGGCTGATTGACCTGTGGCATTTGCTGCGACCGGCGCTACTGGGCCGAGCGGCGTTGGCGCCAAGAATCTGGAGCACCTGAAGCACGGCGCAGGCATCAGCCGCCCGCCCTTCGCACTCTATTTTTTCTGATTTGAATACGGACCCATCATGGACCTGACACCACGCGAAAAAGACAAGATGCTGATCTTCACTGCCGGCCTGCTGGCCGAACGGCGATTGGCACGCGGCGTGATTCTCAACTATCCGGAAACCATCGCCTATATTTCGGCCGCCTTGCTCGAAGGTGCCCGTGATGGCCGCACCGTCGCCGACCTGATGCATTACGGCACCACCCTGCTCACCCGCGAGCAGGTCATGGAAGGTATCCCGGAAATGATCCCCGACATCCAGATCGAAGCCACCTTCCCGGATGGCACCAAGCTGGTCACTGTCCATCAACCCATCGCCTGAGGCTGCACCATGTCTTACATCATTCGTGATGCTGTCCCGAGCGACCTGCCGGCGATTCGCGACATCTACAACGATGCGGTACTCAATACCCTGGCCATCTGGAACGAGCAGACCGTCGACCTGGAGAACCGCCAGCAGTGGTTTGATGCCCGCCAGGCCCAGGGCTACCCGATTCTGGTGATCGTCGATACCGCCGACACCCCGCTGGGTTACGCATCGTTTGGTGACTGGCGACCGTTTGAAGGCTTCCGCCACACCGTGGAGCACTCGGTCTACATTCATCCCGAACAGCGCGGCAAGCGCCTCGGCCCACTGTTGCTGGTGGAACTGATCAAACGTGCCAGAGCCTGCGACAAGCATGTGATGGTGGCCGCCATTGAAAGCGGTAACGCCGCGTCGATCCATGTCCATCGCCAGCTCGGCTTCGTCACCAGCGGGCGCATGCCGCAAGTCGGGATCAAGTTTGGCCGCTGGCTCGACCTCACCTTCATGCAATTGATGCTCAACCCCGGCGCCTTGCCTCGCGCCGCTCACCTGGATGACGTGCAATGAATACCGAACACGTGCTGCAAGTCACGGCCCAGACGTTTGCGCAGTATCGCGACGACTTGATTACGTTGCTGATCGATGCGGTTCGTCACGGTGCTTCGGTCGGTTTCATGGACGATCTGGATTTCCCTCAGGCCAGCAGCTACTTCAATGAGGTTCACGCCCAGCTGGAACAAGGCAGCTTGCTGTTGTGGGTCTTGGTCGAAGATCAGCGCGTGCTGGCCAGTGTGCAGTTGGCCCTGTGCCAGAAGCGCAACGGCCTGAACCGTGCTGAGGTGCAAAAACTGCTGGTGCTCAACGAGGTGCGACGTCGCGGCCTGGGGCAGGTGCTGATCCACGCCCTTGAACAGGGAGCCCGCCAGCAAAAGCGCGGGTTATTGCACCTGGATACCGAGGCCGGCTCACCGGCCGAGAACTTCTACAGTGCGCTGGGTTATACCCGCGTTGGTGAACTGCCCAACTATTGCCGTAGCCCGAACGGCCATTACAGCCCCACGGCCATCTACTACAAAACCCTGGGTGAGCCGCAATGATTCCTGGCGAATACCGGATCGAGTCCGGTGACATCGAGCTCAATGTCGGCCGCCGCACCCTCAGCCTCAGCGTGTCCAACCGGGGCGACCGGCCGATCCAGGTCGGCTCGCACTATCACTTTTTCGAGACCAACGATGCGCTGAGTTTTGAGCGGGCCGCCAGCCGCGGCATGCGCCTGAATATCCCGGCAGGGACAGCCGTGCGCTTCGAGCCGGGGCAGACACGCGAAGTGGAGCTGGTGGAACTGGCCGGACTGCGTCGTGTGTTTGGTTTTGCCGGGCGAATAATGGGCAACCTGGACTGACCCCGACACGAATCGCGAGCGTGCTCACGATGAGATCACTGCGGGCTGGATCGAATTAATTTTTGGGAATAAACGATGAAGATTTCTCGCCAGGCTTACGCCGATATGTTCGGCCCCACTGTGGGTGACAAGGTGCGGCTGGCCGATACCGAACTGTGGATCGAAGTCGAACAGGACTTCACCACCTATGGTGAAGAAGTGAAATTTGGTGGCGGCAAGGTGATTCGCGATGGCATGGGCCAAAGCCAGTTGCTCGCCAGCGAAGTCGTCGACACGTTGATTACCAACGCACTGATCGTCGATCACTGGGGGATTGTCAAAGCGGATGTGGGGCTTAAAAACGGGCGGATTCATGCCATCGGCAAAGCCGGCAACCCGGATATCCAGCCCAACGTGACCATCGCCATCGGCGCCAGCACCGAGGTTATTGCCGGCGAAGGCATGATCCTGACCGCAGGCGGGATCGACACCCATATTCATTTCATCTGCCCGCAGCAGATCGAAGAAGCACTGATGAGCGGCGTAACCACCATGATTGGTGGTGGTACCGGCCCGGCAACAGGCACCAATGCCACCACCTGCACCTCCGGCCCGTGGCATATAGCGCGCATGCTGCAGGCCGCCGATGCGTTCCCGATGAACATGGGATTCACCGGTAAAGGCAACGCCAGCCTGCCTCAACCGCTGATCGAACAGGTCGAGGCCGGGGCCATCGGCCTCAAGCTGCATGAAGACTGGGGCACCACCCCGGCCTCCATCGACAACTGCCTGAGCGTTGCCGACCGGTATGACGTACAAGTGGCGATTCACAGCGACACCCTGAACGAGTCGGGTTTTGTCGAAACCACCCTAGCCGCCTTCAAAGGCCGCACCATCCACACCTATCACACCGAAGGTGCCGGTGGCGGGCATGCGCCGGACATCATCAAGGCCTGCGGCCTGGCCAACGTACTGCCGAGTTCGACCAACCCGACCCGGCCCTTTACCCGCAATACCATCGACGAACACCTCGACATGTTGATGGTCTGTCACCACCTTGACCCCAGCATTGCCGAAGACGTGGCCTTCGCTGAGAGCCGCATTCGCCGCGAAACCATTGCCGCCGAAGACATCCTGCACGATCTGGGCGCTTTTTCGATGATCAGCTCCGACAGCCAGGCAATGGGCCGCGTGGGTGAAGTCATTACCCGTACGTGGCAAACCGCCGACAAAATGAAGAAACAGCGTGGCCCGCTGCCCGAAGACAGCCCGGGCAACGACAACTTCCGCGCCAGGCGCTACATTGCCAAATACACCATCAACCCGGCCATTACCCACGGTGTAAGCCACGAAGTGGGCTCGATCGAGGTGGGTAAATGGGCCGATCTGGTGCTGTGGCGCCCGGCGTTTTTCGGGGTCAAGCCGACGCTGATTCTCAAGGGCGGGGCGATTGCCGCCAGCCTGATGGGGGACGCCAATGCGTCCATTCCGACCCCCCAGCCGGTTCACTATCGCCCCATGTTCGCCAGCTATGGCGGATCGCGCCACGCCACCTGCCTGACGTTCATCAGCCAGGCCGCCGCGGATGCCGGAGTGCCTGATACCCTCGGTTTGAAAAAGCAAATCGCGGTGGTCAAAGGCTGTCGTGACGTGCAAAAAACCGACCTGATCCACAACAGCTACTTGCCGGTGATCGACGTCGACCCGCAGACCTACCAGGTCAAGGCCGATGGCATTTTGCTGTGGTGCGAGCCGGCCGATGTACTGCCGATGGCGCAACGTTACTTCCTGTTTTGATAGCGCTCGCCGGACAGTGAGTGGTCGGGGAACTGAGACCAGTCCCCGCTCAGCGTTGCATCCGTCAATGTCGTCAGTAGCTGCTTGTGCTCGTCATCAATCTGACGGACACCGGCCGCATACTCGGCATCGGTCATGACCCGACCGAGGGGCAGTGCACTGAGGGGCTCGCCCAGTACTGCACCTGCCTGTTCAATCTGCCGACGCAACCCGACTTTCTGCACCTCGGACAACGCCACGCCTTCAACCCAGGCCTGTTGCGCGGTCTGCAGATCGGTCAACGCCTCCAGCTTGGCTTTTAGCCTGTCGAAATCCGAACGGTGGGCGCCTTCAAGGAATTCGACCCAGCGCGGCTGATCGAGCAATTGATTGCGCAGGCCCTCACCTTGCTCCAGCGCCAGCACTTGCTCATAGGCGCTCTCCAGCATCGCCGGTGTCACTTCGGGTTCAGCAAACATCATGCTGGGAGACTGCCACGGCAAATCCAGCCGCTGGGCCAGATGAGTGGTGTAGGTCAGGTAGATTTCCACTTCATCGATGTCTTGCAACAGCACACCATTGGCATCGTAGTGATCGACACGCCGGGGAGTATCGCCCGAGTTGTATTTGTACTCGGGGTGCTTGCGGCCCAAGGCTTCCAGCTCATGCACCCGTGCCCGGGCAATGCGCCCCAACTGATCGAGCCGGGCCTTGCCTTTGGCGAGGTCGAGTACTTCGAGCTTGACCAGCCACGCCTTCGGCGCCTGGTAAGCCTCGTACCACATCACCTCGACCCCCATCGCATTGAAGAGCTGTGCGCCGGCATCAATGCAGGTAAAAGGCGCCTGAGCCATCTCGAAGAGTTTGTCTCGAAGGTCCGGGCTTTCGTCCATGGCTGTCAGCATGCGCCAGACCTTGGCTTTCATGTCGGCATTGAAGCTCACGGAACCGGAGCGATACCTCATGTGTTCCGCCTGGTCGCTGAGGACCTCGAAAAACGGTTCCGAACCTGCCGCGAACTCAACACGGTTCCACAACGCTTGCCTGGAAGCAGCCTCTTCGGCGGACAGTCCTTCGACCCAGTGCCGGCTGTCGTTAGCCAGGCCCCGTGCTCTTTGGCGGGCAGGGTCGACCCCTACTGATTCGCGATACAGGTTTATTTTTTCGTTCACCTCATCCGAAACCCGTTGCGCGCTGATGCTGGTTCGCCCCAGCAAGCGAGCCTTGTCAGAACCCGGTGCCACATCGGGGATCCGGGTCAGTGGGTTATCTTCGAGCAACAGTAAAAAGTCGCGGGGTCGGGGATGAGCAAAAAGCCCGGTTGGCCAAGCGTCAAGCCCGCAATTGTTGAGCGAAATAGCCCTGAGCCGGGGCATGCGGCTCAAATCGGGCGACATCCCGAGTGGTGAATCATCCAGCCCCAGCATCACCATGCGGGTCATGCCCTTTAGCTGCTCGACGGACTCAGGGGTTAGCGTGATGTTGTTCACCATCAGATCAAGCACTTCCAGTTGCGGCATCCGTGTGATGGCCGCCGGAAAGCGAGTCAGTCGATTGGCACTGAGATCCAGCGATTGCAATTTCGGGAAACTGGAAAGAAAGCGGTCAATGGCATCCGTGGCCCCCGTTTGCGACAACTCGACCCGGGTGACATGAGAGAAATCTGCCGTCAACGGTGGCAGGCTTTCCAGCACGGGGCCCATGCCTTCGCCTTCGATTTGCAGCGTCTGGCCAATATACCGCCCGGCACGATCCAGATTCATCGGACCGGCCCGACGCCACACCTGCTTGAGCCGATCGCTGATGTAATGCCTGGCCCGCAATACCGGAATCTGGGTGTCCGTCGGACCGCCCCGCAAAGGCACACCATCGACAGGGGATGAAATCCATCGGTTGAGGGTCATGCCCAACTGGGTGAAATCATCTTCAAGTGCCTTGATCCTGGCCGATGCAGTGATCCCGAATGAGCTTAATGCATCAGATATCTCATCCGCGCTGGCGTAAGGATAAAGCCGCTCATACCGGGACCTGAGCATCTCTTGCGGACCGTAGGTACCGGTGGCCCGCCGGCCACTGAGCGGGTACCCCAGCCGGCCATCGGGTAACCGCTCGGGGGGCAGGAAAAACGGCCGGCTCTCGGCCCGGATGTTCAGTAGGGGCCGCAGGCGCTCCCGGGGTAACGCGTGTTGTTGAATGCTCCGTTGCAACGCCGACCCCTGACCCACGTGGGGTAACTTTACCAATGCCCTATACCGGTCCGGCAAAGCATGCTGCAGGCTGCGATACAGGTCATCAGCGCCATGCAACGCCTGACCCTGTGCATCCTGCGCCAGGTATTGACCATCCCCGATACGCACCAGCACCTTGCGATCCCCCGCATTCAGGGGGCCAAAACTGGCCCTCAGCTCACCACTAAAGTGATCGTTGCGCACTTCAATACGCAGATCGTCCTCCCAACCCGGCAAGGTTTCGAGGGAGTTCAGAGCCAGGGCTTCGGTGTCTACTGTGACCAGGCTGTCCATGTACAGCCCCCGATAAGCAGAAAACAGCTGCGCCTCACGCTGCAGAATACGGGCTGATTGCATCAGCCGTTCGGGGCCTTTGCCGCTGTCAAGCAGTTCAAGTTCGCTGGCGCTGGCATCCGTCGCCAGCCGGCGTGCAATCGATGTGGGCAGTTTCGGAAACACGCGCTTCAGCCACTCCATCGAGGTACGCAACGGGTCGTTGGCCGGCATGACGCCTTCAGAAAGGCTGTCAAACACACGCTGGATATTTTTTTCCATCAGCGCGCTCAGGTGCTCTTTGAACAGTTCAAGGCGTTCATCACGCTGAAAAGGCACACGCTCACCCAGCAGGTCTTCGAGTTGTTGCTGAGTCAGTGCGTCCACAACACGTCCCGGTAACTCGCCGTTCATCAGTTGTGCCCGGTTGATGTGGATAATGTCGTTGCCGGACGCTTGTGCATTGCCGAATCGAGCACCCGGTAGTGAAGGTGCCGGCAAGTCGAAAACCTCGATGGCCTTGCTCGCAGGCCAGCCCGCCAGCTCCGGGGTAAAGGCTGCGGAATAGCCGCACAGTTCACTGGAGAGACGCCCTGCCCTGACCTCGGCGACCACGGTTTTGGCTTTGGCATACGCCTTGAATTGCCAAATGCTGTCGGCCAGAAGTACGGGGGTCGGCTCGTTCTCGACATACATGCGACGCAAATCGTCTTCATGAACGCCGCTGACCTGCAGCACCTGCTCGAGTTCGCTGTCGCTCATCCCCACGACCGATGCACCCAGCCGGCGCATCAGGGTACGACGCGGCCACAACTTGGGCTGCTCCCCTTCATGCACCCACACGCCGTGGCCGTTGTGCCGGAACTCGGGCTCATAAGCCTCCACGCGGCGGGGATGCAACGCACGATATTGCCCGGAGGCCGGATCTTGCCTGAGTACGTAGTGCTTGCCTTCATGCACCAGCACTTCACGATTGTTGTGCGTGTGCAGACCGATCTCATTGGGCACTGATTGAGGCGCCAGGGTGATCGGGTGTTCATAGCTTTCAAGGTCCGGCTTCCATAACCGTTGCTCACCACCCGGCAATGCCACTCGCTTGAGCTGCTCGATCACTGGCGACACACCGCGCACCACCGCAGCGCCCGCCGCCAGCATCGCCAGGTTTTCCAGGACATCGCCGATGTGCCCCCAGGCCGCCTCCCGGTCGCCGTCGCTCCATTCGATACAGCCTTCAATGGTTTCGTACAGCAGTTGCCCGGCCATCACCGTCAACATCACATCACCCAGTGGCGGCACCGCCATTGCCACCAGGTTGACTGCAAACAAGCCGATATTCAGGTAGTGCGAAAGCCGTGCAGAGCGGTTGGCGGCATCGGTGTCCGCCGTGGACAGGGCCATGTGACGGGCATTGTTGAACAGAGTGCTGCGCATGTCATCGAACAACTTGCCCCATATTTCGACGTCGAACCACACCCGATCCTCGCTCATGGTACAAATTTCAAGGTTGATCCCGGGGTCGTCTGCCTGGACCCGCCGCGTGTGGTATTCGGGCTGGGGCAATAACAGCACCGGTCTTAGTGACAGGGCCCAGCCCAGCCACCAGGGGTGCTCCGGCGCATCCGTCACCAGCATGGTCAGGCGCCTGTAGTAATAGGGACGGTCCTTTTGTTGAATGAACCGGCTCAGAAACAACTGATAAGGCGTAAGGCCGACTTGCCTCAATGACGTGGAACGGGTCATCAGCTTGCGCAGCATTTCGTCGCGGAAATCGGAAAAGCTCGCGTAGCGCTTGAGCGGGTGCTCGGGATCGCCCGGGATCCAGACCACCATTGCCCCCGCGTAGTGACCCTCGACACTGAGTTCGAAGACCACACAGCCCTTGAGCGATAGCCCCATCACACAAGGATAGCGATACCAGAGTTGTTGCTCGCCCAGCTTGATCTGACGCTCACCGTCCACCACCCGCATCATCAGGGCATGAGTGGCGATGTCGATATCGCCCTTGAGCAAAGCTGTTTGCGCATCGACCTTGAGCAACGCTTGCCGGTGGCTGATGTAGCGGTGGCGCAGGACTTCCCGGGACAGCACACTTTCAGGGTCGAGCCAGGTGCCGAGTTCCTGCTGGTACTGGTGACCGATATCCAGCGTTCGGCACAACGAGGTGAACACATCGAGTGTGAGTGAGGTCTGGTACGGCTCGAAGCGCCCGAATTCGTCCGGTCGGGTAATGAATCCCGAATTCTCGCCAAAGTAGCCGGCCTCGGTTTCGGGTTGTTCGAAGTTGTGCAACGCTGCCTGAAGCAATGACATGCTTTTGACACTGAACCCGCCTGAACCGACACCAAACGCGTCGACCGTCGGTGCGTAGAGCCGGACAAAGACCTCGTTGACCGGGAGCCTGTACCCGGCACTTTCCAGCGCCTGCTCGAGCAAGGGTTGCGCAAAGGCGTTCAGCTCCGGGATTTTGCTCAGGTAACTGTCCAGCTTGTTCAGTGCCTGGCCGCAGGTCTGGTTCAGCGTCTTGAGCGTGTCTTTTTGTGCCGTTGATGCGCGTGCATACCAGTCGGGAATCTGCGGGCGGATTGCCGTCAGCGCGGCACGTCGCTCTGGCGCAGCCTCGACCATATACGGGGGGATGGCGCTCTGGATGAGGTCGTAGTGGCGTCCGTGTTCAATGGGGATTAAAGCGGGGTAAGTCGTAGCCTCGGGCATCGTTCAGTCCTTGATAAATGATGGGGTCATCAGCTTATCGAGGAGGCCTTGGGCTAAAGGGGTATATAGATAGTGCCTGGTCAGGCCAGTGCAATCATGCCGCATGCAGCGGGCTCACGAGGGTCGCCATGCGTTGATTCGGACGAATCAACGCATGGTCATCGCAAACTCGCGGGGGCCGGGGTCAAGCTATTCGACGAAGCGCCCCAACTGCTGTTTGAGCCGCTGATTTTCGGCCCGCAGTTGCTGCAACTCTTCGAGCAGTTCCAGTGCCAGGGCGACACCTTCCCACTCCATCTTCAAATCATCACGCAGCTTGGCTGCACGCCTTGCAATCATCAGCTCGTAATCTTCAAAACGCCACACGTCCGGCGTGCGGCCCTGAGGCTCGATAATTCCGTGTTCGACAATCTCTATCACGTAGGTGGCCGGGATATTGGCCTCCTCGCAGAACCTTTCCATGTCCAGCTGAACGATCAGGGTGCTGCTCATGATCAGTTACTCCATTGGGCTCTCGGGTCGAATGCCGCTTTTTCGGCGAGGTCTTGCCACAGGACTTTGGTAGCCTCGTCGGTGTGCTTGGGCATCACCACTTTCAATTGGGCGTACAAATCACCGCGCTGGCCTTGCTTGTCTGTCAGGCCATGGCCTTTGATCCGCAAACGCTGACCGCTCTGGCTGTCCGGACGAATGGTCAGGTTGATCTTGCTGGTCAGGGTCGGCACTGCCACTTTGGTGCCCAGCGCCGCTTCCCACGGCGCCAGCGGAACCGTGATGATCAGGTCGTGACCTTCAACATCGAACATCGGGTGCGGGGCAAAGCGAATGATCAGGTACAAATCACCATTCCCCCCGCCGCCCACGCCCGGACCGCCCTGGCCTTTGAGACGGATGCGCTCGCCGTCTTCCACACCGGCCGGGATCTTCACGTTCAGTGTCTTGTTGACACCTGCGATCTGGAAGCTGATCTGTTTCGACTCGCCGGACAGGGTTTCTTCAAGAAAAATCGGCAATTCCATTTCTACGTCCTGTCCACGACGACCCGCACTGCGACCTGACTGGCCACCAAAACCGCTGCTGCGCGAACCGAAGATCGAGCTGAAAAAGTCTGAAAAATCGCCCGAGTCTTCAAAGCCCGCACCGGCGTGACCCTGCCAGCCTGGTGGCCCCTGGAACGGCTGGCCATGCTGGCCGTACTTACGCAGTTCATCGTATTCCGCGCGTTTTTCGACACTTTTAAGGGCCTCATAGGCCTCGTTGACATCCTTGAACTTGCTCTCGGCGTCCTTTTCCTTGCTGACATCCGGGTGATACTTGCGCGCGAGCTTGCGATAGGCGGCCTTGATCGCCTTATCGTCGGCCGTGGGCTCGACACCCAGGATCTTGTAATAGTCTTTGAAGTCCATGTAAGGATCACCATCCGTTATCAATATCGCGCAGTTCTTGCTCACCCAGGATGCTCGGGGTGCCCGGTCTGTCGATTGATCGCTCTCAATCGTCTGACTGAACTGTGCTGCAAAAGTTTATCGGCAGCCTACAGGCTTTTCGCCAGCCAACTACCAAGCCAATGTCTGGAAGGTTGGGGGTGAAGGATAGTCTTTCAAGGGGATTAAAACCTGCGATTTAACGAATAGTCGCCCTTCGATTCTGCGGCGGTCTGGCATACACTGCGCGGCCGTTTTTTAACCGGAACACAAACGACATGAAAAGCGCCTCTCCAGCACGTGCCTGCGGTATCGACTTTGGCACGTCCAACTCCACTGTCGGCTGGCTACGCCCAGGCGTGGAAACGCTCATTGCACTGGAGGACGACAAAATCACCCTGCCCTCAGTGGTGTTCTTCAATATCGAAGAACGCCGTCCGGTGTATGGCCGTCTGGCGCTGCATGAGTATCTGGAAGGCTACGAAGGCCGGCTGATGCGCTCGCTGAAAAGCCTGCTGGGCTCCAAGCTGATCAAGCACGACACCAGCGTGCTCGGCACCGCAATGCCGTTCAAGGACCTGCTAGGCCTGTTTATCGGTCAGCTCAAACAGCGTGCCGAAGCTACCGCCGGTCGTGACTTTGAAGAAGTGGTTCTGGGTCGCCCGGTGTATTTCGTGGATGACGATCCCCTCGCCGACCAGGAAGCCGAAAACACCTTGATCGACGTGGCGCGCAAAATCGGCTTCAAGGAAGTGTCGTTCCAGTATGAACCGATCGCCGCGGCCTTCGATTATGAGTCGACCATCGAACGTGAAGAGCTGGTACTGATTGTCGACATCGGCGGTGGTACATCCGACTTCTCGCTGGTGCGCCTGTCCCCGGAGCGCCGTGGCATGGACCACCGCCAGGACGACATCCTGGCCACTGGCGGCGTGCACGTGGGCGGGACCGACTTCGACAAGCAGTTGAGCCTGCAAGGCGTCATGCCCCTGTTCGGTTACGGCAGCCGCATGAAAAGCGGTGCCTATATGCCCACCAGCCACCACATGAACCTGGCGACCTGGCACACCATCAACTCGGTGTACTCGCAAAAGTCCCAGCTGGCCCTGGGCAGCATGCGTTACGACATCGAAGACACCGGAGGCATCGACCGCCTGTTCAAGCTGATCGAGCAACGTGCCGGTCACTGGCTGGCCATGGAAATCGAAGAAACCAAAATCGAACTGACCCAAAGCGACAGCCGCCATGTACCGCTGGATCGGGTTGAAGCCGGTCTGAGCGTAGAGTTGAGCCGGGCACTGTTCGAAGCGTCGATCGACAACCAGCTGGAGCGCATCCGCAACAGCGTGACGAATTTGCTGGTCGGTGCCGGCGTAGGTGTCGAGCAGGTCGACACGGTGTTCTTCACCGGCGGTTCGAGCGGCATCCCGGCCTTGCGCCAGAGCGTCTCGGCCATGCTGCCCAACGCTCGCCACGTTGAAGGCAACATCTTTGGCAGCATCGGCAGCGGTCTGGCAATCGAAGCCAAAAAGCGTTACGGCTAACAGCGCTCTCGTAGCCGCTGCCGCAGGCTGCGATGGGTTGTGCAGTGACCCTGCCTTTAAAAGGCGACGGTCCTGCCGCCCCTATCGCAGCCTGCGGCAGCGGCTACGGGTTCAGACCAACCCCGCCTGCTTCAGCTCACTTTTCAAATACGCATAGTAAATCGGACCCGCCACCACCCCCGGGAGGCCGAAGGCTGCCTCGAATACCAGCATCGCCAACAGTAATTCCCACGATTTTGCGCTGATCTGCCCGCCGACGATTTTGGCGTTGAGGAAGTATTCCAGCTTGTGGATAACGATCAGGTAGCCCAATGCTCCCACTGCGACCCAGATCGACAGCGACAACCCGACAATGGTGATCAGGGTGTTGGAGATCAGGTTGCCGATCACCGGCAGCAGGCCCAGCAGGAATGTCAGCACGATCAAGGTTTTGGTCAGTGGCAGGTGCACGCCGAACATCGGCAGAATCAGCGCCAGGAACACCCCGGTAAATACGGTGTTCAACAACGCGATCTTGATCTGCGCAAACACAATATTGCGAAACGCCTGCACCAACAGGTGCAAGCGCTCGAACAGCGCCGCGGACAACGGCTTGCGTCGGCTCACATCCGGAATGCGTTGCAAGGCAATGATGGCGCCCAGCACCATGCCGATCAGCAAGGTCACAAACATGTGCGCTGCGTCTTTGCCCACCAGTTGCAAGTCGCTCAGGTGTTTGTTCATCCATGCGCCGATGGCCACGCGAAACTCGGCCGCACTGGCGGGTAGATACGCATCGATAAACGGCGGCAATTGCCCGCGCGCCCTGTCGACCACGACCATGAATTTGTTCAGTGAGGCGCCGGGATTTTCTGCTTCATGCAGTAAAAAGCTGATTGCACCGGCAAAGAGCAGCGCCAATACGCTGACCACTAGCGTGCCGAGCAGCGCCACGGCCAGCCAGCGCGCACGCCGCCCGGCAATCAGCCGCTGCAATTGCGGGGTGAGCATGTTGACCAGTTCGAAAACCAGTAAACCGGCCAGAAGGCTCGGCAACAAACGTAACGGAAAAACCAGTAACAGGCCGCCAGCAATGATGATGTAACTGGCCAGAATGATGTGACGTTGAGAAAACGATGGCATACAGCCTCAGACCAGGCAGCGCGAATGGACCGGCAGTCTGCCAGCCTTCGCCGGGGATCACTAGAATTTGTAACGGCATCTGGCCTGTAGCCGAAGCCTGCTGCCCGCGGCTACAGGCTCAGGGAGGTTATTTCTTCTTCAGGCACTCGCTCATGAATGCTTTGCGCTCATCGCCTTTGAGGGCCTGGGTGCCCGCGGTGGCGTTGCAGGTTTTCATTTTTTCTTGTTGCGTGGCCGGTTTGGCTTTGAGGCAGGTACTCATGAAGGCTTTGCGCTCATCACCCTTGAGGGTTTTGGCGCCGGCCTCGGCGTTGCAGGTGGTCATTTTGTTTTGTTGGGCAGTGGCCGCAAATCCTTGGGAACACAACAGCAAACCCATCATCAACAGAGGAACGCGCAGCATCTTCATGGAGTTTTCTCCTTATTGCCGCACCGAGTGGCAGCGGACTTATCGGCATTGTAGACAAACTCTGTTACACCTACAGCCCGTCCGCGCGTTTTAAAGATGCTGAACCTGACGTCGGTATTGCTCGGGTGTACACCCAGCCTGACGCTGAAACATCGCGATGAATGCCGATGACGAGCTGTATCCCATGTCGAAGCCGACATCCTGCACGCTGCGCCCGGACTCCAGAGCCTCTATCGCGACCAGAAAGCGCAGGCGCTGACGCCACTCGCCGAAGCTCATGCCCAGCTCACGCACAAACAAACGCGCCAGTGTTCGCTCGCTGACATGCACCTGATCAGCCCACTGCCCCAGCGGCCGGTTATCGCCTGGATGGTGTTGCAACGCCTCCAGCACCAGCAGCAGCCCGGGATGATGCGCATACGGTAGGTAGCACTGATGCTCGGGGGCCTGACGCAATTGATCGACGAGCACTTGCGCCAGACGAATATCCGCCTCGCTTTGGGGGATATTGATATCGCGCCGGGCGAAGTCACTGAGTATGGCCTTGAGGATGTCACTGATGGCCAAAGTGACCGGCCGGGTCGGCAGGTGCTGACAGTGCTGGGTGTCCAGATACACCGAGCGGTACACAATCGCCTGCGCGTTATAGGCACTGTGCACGGTATGGGGGGAACCCAGACCGCATATTGCGGGGGCGACATGAAGCGCTGGCCCTGGATCTCGAACCGCATGACCCCGTGGGCCACGTAGTCCAGCGAACCCCAGGCATGCACGTGTGGCGCGGCATGGCTGTCGGCCGCAATTTCGGCGTAACGGAAATAGACCGGGGCCGGTAAGCCATCGAATTCAGGAACGCTGATCAGGTTCTTGCGCATGCTGTCTGGATCTAAACAAAGATTGGCTGGATTGAAGTATAGGCCTGCAGACAGACAAGCGGATAATCCCCGCTCATTCATCGTGTG
Organism: Pseudomonas taetrolens; assembly: GCF_900475285.1. Taxonomy (NCBI): domain Bacteria; kingdom Pseudomonadati; phylum Pseudomonadota; class Gammaproteobacteria; order Pseudomonadales; family Pseudomonadaceae; genus Pseudomonas; species Pseudomonas taetrolens. The sequence continues at coordinate 4,319,041 of NZ_LS483370.1, forward strand.
GTTGTGACTGATGCAATACGCTTTCCCGCTGCTGGCCATTTTTATCTGGGCCGGCAACAACGTGATCACCAAAATGGCCGTGGGGGCGATCTTCCCGTCCGAGATCGGCTTTTATCGCTGGCTGCTGGCCGGCCTGCTGTTAACGCCGTTCATGCTCAAGCCGATCATTGCCAACTGGTCAATCATCCGCCCCAACCTGGGCAAGATTTTCATCCTTGGCGTACTCGGCATGGCGGTTTATCAAAGCCTGGCCTACTACGCTGCCGCCCGTACCTCAGCCACTAACATGGGCATCATCCTGTCACTGATGCCGTTGATGGTGCTGGCCATGTCCATCATCAGCCTGGGCCAGCGCCTGACCGCCGGCGCCTTGTTCGGCGCCATGCTGTCGTTTGTCGGTGTGCTGGTAGTGGTTTCCAGTGGCAGCCTCGGCCTTTTGTTCGAGCAAGGCCTGAACCAGGGCGACGCGATGATGCTGATCGCCACCCTGGCCTATGCGATTTACAGCACGCTGCTGAAGAAATGGCAGCTGCGGCTCCCTCCCTTGCAGATGCTGTACCTGCAAGTGCTGGTAGCGATTGTGGTGCTGTTTCCGCTGTACCTGCTTTCACCCAAGATCGGCCCCTCGGTACACAACATCGGGCTGGTGCTGTATGCCTGCGTGCTGGCGTCGATGCTCGCCCCGCTGGCGTGGATGAAAGCCATTGCCCTGCTGGGGCCGAGCCGGACCACGCTGTTTTTCAATCTGTTGCCGCTACTCACCGCGCTGATTGCGACCGTGGTACTGAACGAGCAGCTGCACGCTTATCACCTGATCGGCGGCGCACTGACCCTGGCCGGGGTCATCCTTTCGGAGCGCTGGACCACACCGCTGGGCAAGCCCAAGACGGCGTAAACAGCCAGGCGCAGCGCCGGGCGAAATCCGATAAAACTTTCTCTGCGCTCAAGACTCACAACTAACGAACCGACCTTGCCAACAGAGCCAGGCGGCAACCGGATGAGTGAGGAGAATGAAATGACCCAGATGCATTTATCGGATAAACAGACCCTTCGCGAACGCGCTCGCAAGAACGTTGAAGACGGTGCCGTGACTGAAGGCTACAGCGCCGACCGCGAAGAAATCCTGCGTTTGCTCAATGAGTCACTGGCAACGGAATGGGTCTGTGTCTTGCGCTACAAGCGCCACCATTTCATGGCCACCGGCCTGAAAGCCAGCGTGGCGGCAGCGGAGTTTCTGGAGCATGCGACTCAGGAAATGGAACACGCTGACAAACTGGCCGAACGCATCGTGCAACTGGGAGGCGAGCCGGAATTCAACCCCGACCTGCTGTCCAAAAATGCCCATGCGCAATACGTGGCCGGCAATACGCTAAAAGAAATGGTCTATGAAGACCTGGTTGCCGAGCGCATTGCCATCGACAGCTACCGTGAAATGATCCAGTACATCGGCGACAAGGATCCGACTACCCGCCGGATTCTGGAAGACATCCTCGCCCAAGAGGAAGAACACGCCGACGACATGGCGGATATTCTGCAAGACCTGTAATCGCCCCGGCCATTAAAAAGCCCGCCCACATGAGAATGAGGGCGGGCTTTTTTGGGCCTGCGATCGTCAGGCCCGACCGCGCAAGTTCAGGCCCTTACTTCACGGTTTTCGGTACTTTACCCTGCTGCATTTGCTGCAGCAGCGGAGCGCACTCGTTGGGCTCCCCCCCGCTGGGGGCGATCAGAGCAAGCAAGCCGGCAGCCGGGCCGGCGATCACACCCAGCGCGACCATCCCTGCGCCACGCAACAGCAGCGGCACCGCTTGAACACCTGCCGACGGGTTGGCAAAGGTGCCACGCACGTACAATGGCGAGCGCAATGAAAACAGGCGCAGCCCCTTGGATTCAGGCGTGATTTGCAAGTCGAGCTGTTCGGTGGCGAGGTTAACCGTACCGTCGATATAGATAATCGCGTTTTCGGTATCAAACACGAACAGCCGGGGACTGGCCAACCCGTTTTTGATCCCGAAGTCTGCGGCCGCGCAGTTGATCTTCACTTCTTCATCGCCAAAGATCTTGCTCACCACGTAGTTGCCGACGTTCAGTCCGGCAATTTCCATCAGACTGCGGCTGATAGCCCCGTCATTGATGATCATCTTCAGGTCACCATTGGCGGTGGCCAGCAGCCTGGCTACCGAGTTACCGGTGCCCGTGAGGGCAGCATCGCCATTCAGCTCACCGAAGCTGGTCTTCATCGGCTCAAATGCCGGGAACAACTGCTTGAGTTTGAACTTGCGCGCCGTCAGCTTGGCCCGCCCCGTTAATGGCGTACCCCGACCGTTCAGGCGAATTTGCGCATCCAGCTTGCCACCTGCCACCCCGAAACGCAGCGGCTCAAGGCTGAGCACACCATCCTCGAGCACCAAGTGCGTGTAGAGGTCGGTGAAAGGAAGATCTGCGCTGTGCACAATGCGTTTGCCGGTGAATTCGACATCGGCATCCATTTCGCGCCAACGCTCGGTGCGGAACTCTTCGACCGGCAACACTTTACCCGCCGGTTGTTTACTTGCACCACCCCGGGCCTTTTGCTCGGTGTTGGAGTCTGCTCCGATCAAGGGCCCCAGGTCAGTCATCAGCAACTGATTGGACACCAGCGCCCCGCTCAACTTGGGACGCGGCTGAGTGGCGACATAGTTGAGGCTGCCATGAATGTCGCTGTCGCCAATCTTGCCGTTGAAGTTTTCATAGGTGAACGCCGCACCGCCGGGCTCATGCAGCTTGGCAATCAAGTGACCATCGGTGGCATAAGGCGGCGAATCCGGCAGTGTCACGCCGGTCAACGGATACAGATTGCTCAGGCTGTTGCCGGACAATTTCAGGCGCAGATCCAGCGCCCCCAGGTTGAGCGGATCGGTCAAGGTCCCGGCCAGCGCGACCCGGGTGTCGGCAATGCTCACCTCGGCCTGCAACGGGAACGGTTTGTCCGCGTCTTGCAAGGCCAGCAGGCCGCCAATTTTGCCGGTGCCATTGAGTTTCTGGCCGTGGTACTGGCCCTTCACCTTCAAGGCGAACGCATAGTCCTGCGCCCGGGCGCCTTTTTCCTGAGCCTTTTTTGCTGCAGCCTCACCGACGATTTCATTGAAGGGGATAGGTTTGCCCAGCGGGTCTATCAACACATCCAGCCGGGTTTTAAGCGTTTGGTCATTTAACGTCACGTGCCCCTTGTCGAAACCAATCGCACCTATATCCACCTTCCAGCTGGAGGGTTGTGCATCCGGGTCTTTGGGGTCAAAGGTGAACGTCCAGTTGGCGCGACCATCCGCCAGACGCTCCAGACTGGCGCTGGGCCGAGTCAGGTCAATACGCGGAATGGCCACGGTTTCGGTCAGCAGGGCCAGCGGCGACAAGCGCAGTTCGACCTTTTCCAGGCTGGCCATCTGCGGTGCTTTCGACCACTCGGGATTGCCCAGGCTCAAGTCTTCAGCAATGACGTGCGGCCACGGCACCCATGCCCGCCAGCCACCCTCGTCCTCCTCTCGTTGCCAGCGCACGGCCAGGTTGCCGTTGATGGCAAACGGACGATGGAGTATCTCGGAGACTTTGCTGTTGATGGTCGGCTTGATGCGGTTCCAGTCGAAGGTAGCGAGGAGCACTACCAGCACCGCCACCAGCAGCACCAAAATACCGCCAATCCAGGCAAGGGTTTTACGGGTGCGCGTCATCTTACGGCTCCTTCATGACTGCTGAACGTCCTATTAGCGACGCTGATAAAAGTACGACTGACAAACACGACTCAAGGTTTAACCCAGGTGCCGCACTCGCAGAAAAAAACCAACCTGCGGGGTTCCCGGCATCGGTCGTGAAGCCCGCTGACAGGCCTGTCACTGTCGCCAAGACCTCCACCAAAGCCTCGGGCTAGAGAGCTTAAGCCTGCACAATCAATTCTGTTGATTATTACCATTGTCCTGATGAACTTTGATATCGGATTTCCAAGCGTAGCATTGCCTCCACACCCACTGTTTGCACTGCTACGGAGCACCGACACCATGAAACGCCCCTTATTGCTTGGCCTGACCCTTTCGCTGTTTGCGATTAACGCCTTCGCCCAGCCTGCTGACGAAGAACCGACCCCGATGGCACAACCGGCCTCAAGCACCCTGACCCAGCCTCTCAACCCGGTGGCCGAAGATGGCGCACAACGCACGCTGGATCAACAAAACCGTGTCGCTGAAGACGGCGCACAACGCACGCTGGATCAACAAAACCGTGTCGCTGAAGACGGCGCACAACGCACGCTGGATCAACAAAACCGTGTCGCTGAAGACGGCGCACAACGCACGCTGAATCAACAAAACCGCGTCGCTGAAGACGGCGCACAACGCACACTGGATCAACAAAATCGCGTCGCTGAAGACGGCTATGATCGCACCCAGAAGCAGTTGAACCGTGTGGCCGAAGGTGGCGCGGAACGCCTGGCAGAAAGGAATCAACGTGCAAGCTGACATTCTCCTGGTAACCGCTGCCGTCAGGTTGCGATAAGAGCAGCAGGCTCCTCAAAACATCAGGACTGCTACACCTCCCATCGCAGCTATCGGCATCGGTTCACCAGGATTGCCAACCACACCGTTCGACGTCATCAAAGCTGATTTGCTAGAGTGCGCTGCTGCACTAGTCAGGAAGACCAGCCCGATGCTGCCCCGCGCCGAACAGAAACAACAAACCCGCCTTGCGCTGATGGATGCTGCCCGCCACTTGATGGAATCGGGTCGCGGCTTTGGCAGCTTGAGCCTGCGTGAAGTCGCAAAAACGGCAGGCATCGTGCCTACCGGGTTTTATCGTCACTTCAGCGACATGGACCAACTGGGCCTGGCGCTGGTCAGTGAAGTCGGCCAGACATTCCGCGAGACCATTCGCCTGGTCCGTCACAACGAACTGTTTATGGGTGGCGTGATCGACGCCTCGGTACAAATCTTTCTCGACGTCGTCCAGGCCAACCGATCGCAATTCCTGTTTCTTGCACGCGAGCAATACGGCGGTTCACAACCTGTTCGCCAGGCCATTGGCGCACTGCGCGAAGACATTACTTCGGATCTGGCGGCAGACCTCGGGTCAAAGCCCAAGTTGCGCCACTTGAACCACGCGGCCCTCACCGTAATTGCCGATCTGGTGGTGAAAAGCGTATTCGCCGCCTTGCCCGACGTCATTGACCCGCCTGCCGAAGCCTTACCCGAGTACCTGCAAGCCCAGGCCAAAATCAGTCAGCAACTGCGCTTTATCTTTATCGGGCTCAAGCACTGGAAAGGCCTGGGCAGCACCGAATAGGTCAGGACGCACTGCGATGGTGCGCTCAATCTCGCACTACGCACTGTTTTCGCCCCCTCTGCTCTGTCCAGATCGCATGTCGCCCTCGCATTTACGGTGTTCCCCAAGGTTGGCAAGCCCCTTGCTCTGACCTTGGCATTGTTCATTGCAGGAAGCCTTCCGATGCTGGTGATTCACCGCAGAGTCGAAGCCCACCCCGTGTGGAGCGCCGAGTTACACCTCAACTTTGAAGCCCGGAGCAAAAGCCGTCTGCGCTGCTTTAGCCGTGATGGCGAAGATGTGGGCTTGTTTCTTGATCGCGGACAAGCACCCTTGCATGACGGCGAATACCTTCAGGCCCAGGACGGGCGCATCGTGCGCGTTTGTGCCAGCCCCGAAAAGCTGCTGCATGTCACCTGCAGCAATGCCTTTGAGTTGACCCGTGCTGCTTATCATCTGGGCAACCGCCATGTCGCCCTGCAGGTTGGGGACGGTTGGCTGCGGTTGCTCGATGACTACGTGCTCAAGGCCATGCTTGAGCAGTTGGGGGCTCACGCCGAAACCATTGAGGCGCCGTTTCAACCTGAACACGGCGCCTACGGTGGCGGCCATCATCATTCACGTGCAGGTGAAGAAGCCTTCAACTATGCACCACGTCTGCATCAATTCGGCGTGCGCGCGTGAACCCGGCCTGGGCGCTGTTGCGCCTGGCCAGTCCGCAATTGCCCATCGGTGGCTACAGCTATTCCCAAGGCCTGGAGATGGCGGTCGAACAAGGTTTGGTCAGCGACCCGCCGAGTGCCTCGCGCTGGATCAGCGATCAGTTGCTGCTCAACCTGGCGCGGTTTGAGGCACCGTTGCTGCTGGCCCATTGTCGGGCGGCAGCAGAGCAGGACTGGCACACCTTGCAGCAGTTTTGCGACGAACATCGCGCCAGCCGTGAAACCCGCGAGTTGCATCAGGAAAGCCGGCAAATGGGCTATTCCCTGCAACAGCTGTTGAAGGGTTTGCCCGAACTGGATGAGCCTGGTCGTGAGTTTCTCGCCCGGCAAACCGAGCCGCATCTGGCACTCGGCTGGGCATTGGCTGCCCGCGCCTGGGGCATCAGCCCACAGGATGCGCTGGCCGCCTGGCTCTGGAGCTGGCTGGAAAACCAATTGGCGGTGCTGATGAAGACCCTGCCGCTGGGCCAGCAAGCGGCCCAACGCATGACCAGTGAGTTATCCCCCGCGTTGCAACAGGCACAGCAACACGCCAGCAACCTCGACTTATCCCGCTTGGGCAGCGCCGCGTTCGGCCTGTCATTGGCGAGCATGGCCCACGAGCGCCAGTACAGCCGTCTGTTTCGTTCCTAGGAGAATTTGATGAACACACAACCGTTGCGTGTCGGCATTGGTGGCCCTGTGGGCTCCGGCAAAACCGCATTGACCCTGGCGCTGTGCCTGGCCCTGCGCGATCGCTACAACCTGGCCGTGGTCACCAACGATATTTATACCCGCGAAGATGCCGACTTTCTGGTGCGCAACGAAGCGCTGGCCCCGGAGCGGATCATCGGTGTTGAAACCGGTGGCTGCCCGCACACGGCCATCCGCGAAGACGCGTCGATCAACCTGGAAGCCGTCGATCAACTGAACCGCCGCTTCCCCGGGCTCGACCTGATTCTGGTGGAGTCGGGCGGGGACAACTTGTCGGCCACCTTCAGCCCCGAACTCTCCGACCTGACGATCTATGTGATCGATGTATCGGCGGGCGACAAGCTGCCCCGCAAAGGTGGCCCGGGGATCTGCAAATCGGATTTGCTGGTAATCAACAAAATCGACCTCGCCCCGCTGGTGGGCGCCTCCCTGGAACTGATGGACAGCGACACCCAACGCATGCGCACCGGTAAACCCTTTGTGTTCAGCAACCAGAAAACCGGCCAGGGGCTCGATGCCATCGTGGCGTTTATCGAGCGTCAAGGATTACTGACCTGACTCGATGTCCGTAAGCCTTTAGGCTTGCTTTTGTGGCTGTTTGACAACAATGAACCGCCTTAACGGCGAGGCCCGTGGTGCATTCAACGGATAGGTACGCGGGGCTTTACGACGGCTGCGCCGCCGGACGCGGCCTCGCTTCGCTCGACCGCTGCTACAGGCGGTCTCTGTAGCAGCTGCCGCAGGCTGCGATAAGGGCCGAAGGGCCTTCAACTGCGCAACCCATCGCAGCCTGCGGCAGCGGCTACAGGGACGTGCAAAGCCTTGAGGTGTATCATGTCGCGCAAACAGCCGTGACGACGCCCACCCATGCCTGATGTAGCCAGCTCCGCCTTCCCGCTTGAACTGACTGCCGTATTTACGGCCGTCGAGCAGCATTTTCGCCAGGTGATTGTGCCCCTGTGGCAAGGTCCCGGCTGGAATGCCGATATGGCGTTGCCTTATGAGGCCCTCAGCCCGGATCATCAGCCGTTGCCGCCCCAGCGTTATCGCGCCATGGCCTGCGCACGTCAGCTGTATGTCTTCGCCAGCCTGATCGGCGACAAGGATTTCCCTGATGCAGCAGCGCGCGCCGGCGCCCTGTTCCGCTCGTTGCAGCAGCACTTTCATGACGCTGAGCACGGTGGCTGGTTCTACAGCATCGACCCTCACGGCGCGCCTCTGGATCAACGCAAAGACCTCTACACCCATGCCTTCATCATCTTTGCCAGCGCCCATTACTGGGCCAAAGTGCGCGACCCCTTGGTCGAGTCGGTGCTCAATGCGGCCCTGAGCGTGGTGGCCGAGCGTTTCAGTGATAGCAACGGCCTGTACGAAGCCAGCCTGAATCAAGACTGGTCGTCACTGGGCAGCGGTCCGCTGCAAAACCCATTGATGCATTTGGCCGAAGCGTTTCTGGCGACCCTTTCCGTACGCGACGACGCGCCCGTGCAGGCCGCTCTGCTCACGCTGACCGAACGCATGCAGCAGCGTTTTATCGAGCCTGTGCATAACGTCATGCTCGAAAAGCCACGCGGAGCTGTGGATAACTGGTTTGAGCCGGGCCATCAGTTCGAATGGTTCTTTTTGTTGCACGCATCGCCACTGCTGCGCGGAACCCCGTTGCACGCATCGCTGGAGCGCGCCTTCAGTTTCGCCGAACAGGTCGGGGTGGATGCAAAGACCGGCGCGGTGTGCGGCATGCTCGACAGCGCTGGCTGCCTGCGCGATGGCACCCAGCGTATCTGGGCCCAGGCCGAATACCTGCGGGCACTGACCTTACGCCCTGAAAGCCAGCCACGCCTGCAACGCCAATTGCTGGCGCTGCAACAGCACTTTCTTCATGCCGGTGGCTGGTATGAATGCCTGGATGCACAAGGCAACGTCAGCCGCGCAGACATGCCCTCAACCACGCCATATCACCTGGCGACGTGTTACAGCGGCCTGACGCACTTCCTGAACTGACTGCAAACATGGCAGGCGCAGCCTTGCGCCTGCCATGACTCATCAGGAAATCCATTTACGATCACCGGTAAAGCTGATGGTCAGCCAGCGAGCACTGTCAGGGGCACCGAGCATGCTCGACAGTTCTTCGCGAATAGCATCCAGGGTCTTCACGCTGGTCAGTGGATAACCTGCCGGCAGCACAATGTGGATCTCGATGAAGCGCGCCCGTCCGTGCTTTTGCACATAGGTCTTGTAGCCTTCAAATCCATGGCGTGCCGACAGCTCTTCAAGCACCTCCCGCACCTTGTCATCGAGCTTGTCCGGAGCAATACCCAGCACGTCGCGCAAGGCAGGCTTGAGGATTTTGAACGCGGGAGGAAGCATGCTCAGTGCCAGCAGGATCAAAATCGCCGGGTCTACATACGCGGCCCACTGCACATGCCCTTGCTGCTTCAAGACCAGCGCAATGACGAAACTGATCAACAAGCCCACTGAGAGCATGGCGTCTACCAGCCAGCTGATGTTGTCGAACTGGATCAAGGTCGATTTGAGCTTGCGGTTTTTTCGGCGTACCCAGAAGTAGTACGCAAATTCGATCACGGTAAACACCGCCGCATAGACGATGACCAGCCCCAGTTCAATGTCACGCCCGCCGTTGATGATACCGAACACACCATTGAGAAAGGCGTAGATTGCAATCAGGAACAGAAAGCTGCCTTCGATCAGCAGCACCATGGGCTCAAGGTGCCAGAAGCCGAACTGGAAACGCTGGTTGCTTTCCTTGGCGATCAACGTCGCGGTAATCAGCATCAATACTTTGATGAAGGTCGCGATCAAAGAGAAAAATCCATCGAACATGATGGATTGGGAACCCGATATAAAACCCGTCACGATCCCCGCAATTGCCACTGCGAACATCAGGACGGTCGATTGTTTGAGCAATTTCTGCTCACCACGGTTACTCACAAAAACTCCTTTTCAGCCCGGTTGAATACGACCCCTCTCAGGGGTCGCAGGTGGGCTGCCAGGCGTGAGTTTACTCTTTGGCGTGGCGTTCGATGGCAAAACCGCTCCAGGACTGCGTGACAGGCATCAGCTCAAGGCGGTTGATATTGATGTGGGCCGGGGTATTGAGCACCCAGAAAACAGTTTCGGCGATGTCTTCTGGCTGGATCGGTTCAGCCCCTTGATAGGTCGCGTCGTACCGCGCCTGGTCGCCGCCGAAGCGCACCAGCGAGAACTCGCTCTCGCACAGGCCCGGCTCAATGTTACTGACCCGCACACCCGTGCCTTGCAAGTCGCAACGCAGGTTGAGCGAGAACTGCTTAACGAACGCCTTGGTGCCACCATACACATGGCTACCCGGGTACGGGTAGCTGCCAGCGATAGATCCCAGGTTGATGATGCCGGCGCCGCGACCATAGGCGATCAGTCGTGGCAACAGCAGGCGGGTGCTGTAGAGCAGGCCCTTGATATTGGTATCGACCATGGTGTCCCAATCGTCAAGATTGCACTGCCCGGCCGGATCGGTGCCCACCGCCAGCCCTGCGTTGTTGATCAACCCGCGTAATTTACTGAACGAAGGCGGAAGATTGGCAATCGCTGCTTCCATCCCCGCACGATCGCGAACGTCCAGCACCAGCCCGTGTACCTCGGTCTGCTTGGACAACTCCTCACACAGCGCTTTCAAGCGCTCTTCGCGGCGGCCCGTCAGCACCAGTTTCCAGCCGGCTTGAGCAAACTTGCGTGCACACGCTTCACCGAATCCGGATGTCGCGCCCGTAATAAACAGGGTGGAAGTCATCATGTTCTCCTTGGCTGGCGGGCATCGGCCGCCGTTGAATAAGACCCTAAGCAGAATGCCCGGCCTGCGATTGAGCGGCAACCCGGGGCTGAACTTTCCGCCACGAACTGTACAAAAAACAACCAACATTCACCAAGCCACGCGGAATAAGGGCTAGAGCACTGTGCACTCACCTTATCCACAGGCCCGTCCACAGTCTTTGGGGGCAAGTCGAACATGCTCAAAGCCTTTGTACACAAGGGGTAGAGCCCGGACTGAAGTGTTTTTAACTTGACCTGAACATGGCTGACATGCAGGCGCCCTGAAAAGGTGCAACCCGGTGACTCCGGACAGATAGCCAGAAGCCAGTCATTACGCTGCTCAGGGCATTCTTTCCAGAGTTTAACCACAGACTTATCCACAGGCCGGACAGCTTTTTTGATTCGACTTTATAACTGAACAAATCTGTTGACAAATCCCCCGACCACTCGAGCAAAAACCACTGATCAAAAAACGATCACAGCCATGGAGGCCATAGAAATAAAGGCCTGCAGCCAACTACTCCCACGTTACCCACAGCCACCTCCACAGCAAACGGGGACAAGTCAAAACGATGACAAAACAGCGATTTACAGCGTCTTTATGTCGCGCTTTAGTAGGGTTGCAATATTGTTTTCCACAATTTCAAGTGCGCTTTGTAGAACAATAAAAAAGCCCCACTTAAGGGGCTGAATGGATGGAATGCTCGCGTATGCTGGTAACGGCCGTTAATGCCCGCCCAAATAAGCGTTGCGAACCTCCTCATTGCTCAGCAACTCCTTGCCGCTGCCGGTCAGACGAATCTCACCGTTGACCATCACGTAGGCGCGGTCGGATAACCTCAGGGCATGGTTGGCGTTTTGCTCGACCAGAAAGATGGTCATGCCGGTCTTTGCCAACTCCCGCAACGTGGAGAAAATCTGCTTCACCACGATAGGTGCCAACCCCAGGCTGGGCTCATCCAGCAACAGCAACTTGGGACGACTCATCAACGCCCGGGCGATGGCGAGCATTTGCTGCTCCCCGCCAGACATCGTCATCGCCCGCTGATTACGCCGTTCCTTGAGCCGCGGGAACAGTTCGAACATGCGCTGCATGTCTTCGTCAGCGTATTTGTCACCAATCGGGATGGTCCCCATCAACAGGTTTTCTTCAACCGTCATGTCCGGGAACACGCGACGCCCTTCCGGCGACTGAGCAATGCCATTGGAGGCAATGTAATGCGAGGACTTCTGGGTGATGTCCACGCCCTGGTACAGGATCTGCCCGCCACTGGCCCGCGGCTGGCCAAAAATCGACATCAACAGCGTCGATTTGCCCGCGCCGTTGGAGCCAATCAGGCTGACGGTCTCGCCCTCCTCAATGTGCATCGACACTTTTTTCAGCGCCTGGATCGGCCCGTAATGCACGTCCAGCTCCTTGAGTTCGAGGATCGTGCTCGTCATATCAGCTCCTCTTCGTCTGCGCCAAGGTAGGCAGCAATCACTTTCGGGTCGTTGCGAATGGCTTCAGGCCCCCCTTGGGCAATCACGTTGCCGTGGTCGAGTACCACAATGTGGTCGGAAATACTCATGACCATGCCCATGTCGTGTTCGATCAGCACCACCGTCAGGTCGTGTTCGTCACGCAACAGGCGAATCATCGCGCTCAACGCTTCGGTTTCCTGAGGGTTGAGACCCGCCGCCGGTTCATCCAGACAGATGATTTGCGGCCGCGTGCACATGGCCCGGGCGATTTCCAGGCGTCGCTGCTGGCCGTAGGACAACTCGCCCGCCAGACGGTTAGCGCAGTCCACCAGGTCCACCACCTCCAGCCAGTAAAACGCGTGGTCCAGTGCATCGCTTTCAGCCTTGCGATAGCCCTTGGTGTTGAGGATGCCGGCCAGCATGTTGCGGTTGACCCACATGTGCTGCGCCACCAGCAGGTTTTCCAGCACGGACATTTCCTTGAACAGCCGAATGTTCTGGAAGGTTCGAGCCAGGCCGGCGCGGTTCACCAGGTGAGTGCCACCGAACATCTTGTAATAGAGCCGGCTGGCAAACACCTTGGGCGATACAAAGTCGGTCAGGCGGAACGGCTCACCCAGCAGTTTGATCACATTGGTACGAGTGCCACGGGCATTGAGTTCGATCTTGCCGCCAGATGCTTTGTAAAAGCCGGTCAGGCAGTTGAACACCGTGGTTTTGCCCGCGCCATTCGGGCCGATCAGGGCAAAAATCGAGTTGCGTTTGACCTGGAGGCTGACATCGCTCAAAGCTTTGATGCCACCGAAATGCATCATCAGCTTGTCGACCGAAAGCACGATCTCGTCATTGTTCGGGTGTTCGTTCATGGCGCGACCCCCTTACGTGGCGTCACACCGACGCGGCTGATCCGGATCAAGCCACGCGGACGCCAAATCATCATCAACACCATGAGCACGCCAAACAACAGCACCCGGTATTCGGCAAAACTGCGCAGCAACTCAGGGGCCACGGTCAGTACGAATGCAGCGATGACCACGCCGACCGTCGAGCCCATGCCGCCCAGTACCACAATCGCGAGGATCAGTGCCGACTCAAAGAAGGTAAACGACGACGGGTTTACAAACCCTTGGTAGCTGGCAAAGAACACACCGGCCAGACCCGCAGTGGAAGCGCCGAGGGTGAATGCCGAGAGTTTGACCAGCACGTGATTCAGGCCCATGGCACGGCAGGCGATCTCATCTTCGCGCAACGCCTCCCAGGCGCGACCGACAGGCATGCGGGTCAAGCGCTGCTTGATGTAGAGCACCAACAGCACCACCAGGAACAGCACAATGTAGATAAACAGGAACTTGATGTTGGGGTTGTAGGCCAGACCAAAGAACTCATGGAACGGTACCCCGCCATCTTTGGCTCGACGCCCGAACTCCAGCCCGAAAAACGTGGGCGAAGGCACCGGCATCCCGTTCGGGCCGCCGGTAAACGACAGCCAGTTATTGAGCACCAGCCGGATGATTTCACCGAAGCCCAGGGTCACGATTGCCAGGTAATCCCCATGCATTCGTAATACCGGAAATCCCAGGATGCACCCCGCCATCGCTGCCGCAATCGCCGCCAGCGGCAGCACCGTCCAAAAGCCCAACCCCAAATACTGGTAACCCAGCGCCAGACCATAAGCGCCGATGGCGTAGAACGCGACATAACCCAGGTCGAGCAGCCCTGCCAGCCCGACCACGATGTTCAGCCCCAGGCCGAGCAGCACATAGATCAGACCGAGAATCACCACCGTCAGCAGGTATTTGTTGGCAAAGAACGGAAACACTATGGCAATCACGATCAGCAGCGGGACAATCCAGCGCAGACGCGTTTTATAGTCAGGCGGCAATACATGCACACCGGAGCCGCTGGATTCAAACCCCTGAAGGATTTTCAAACCTTTGGCCGTTTGCAAAAACAGGCTGAGGGCAAAACGCCCGACCATCACGATGGCCACCAGCCAACCGACGCGTGCCGGTTGCAAATTAAAGCTGTAACCGTCGAGCACTACCCCCACGATAGGCCCGAATACAATCAATGAAATCAACCCGGCGAGGATCGAATCGACAAGGCTTCTTTTAAGATCAAGCGGCTTGTTAATGGCTGCAGACATACTTACACCTTCGCCACGAGTGGACGACCCAGCAGGCCTTGAGGACGGAAAATCAGGATCAGCACCAGCAGTGAGAAACTGAACACGTCCTTGTAATCCGAGTTAATCAACCCGGCAAAAAGCGACTCGGAAATCCCCAGGATGATCCCCCCCAACATTGCCCCGGGCAGTGATCCGATTCCGCCGAGTACCGCAGCGGTAAACGCCTTGATCCCGATGATGAACCCGGCATAGAAGTCGAAGGTGCCGTAGTTCATGGTGATCAAGACACCGGCCAGAGCAGCCATGGCGGCACCGATGACAAACACATAAGAGATCACGCGATCGGTATTGATCCCCAGGATCGACGCCATCTTGCGGTCTTGCTGTGTCGCACGGCACATACGGCCAAGCTTGGTGTACTTGATGATGTAGGTCAGCACGCCCATCCCTACAAAGGCGGCAATCAGGATGAAGACCTTGGTGTAGGTGAGTTGCACAAAGCCCGTGCCTATATCGACACGCCAGGCACCACTGAGCAACGTTGGAACGCCCTGTTGGCGAGAGCCTTGGGCGATTTGCACATAGTTCTGCAGGATCAGGGAAATACCGATGGCGCTGATCAAAGGCGCCAGCCGTGTGGAGTTTCGCAGGGGTTTGTAAGCCACGCGCTCGATCACCCAGCCATACACGCCAGTGACCACCACGGTGAAAATCAAGGTACCCAACATCAGCAGCGGGAAAGACTCAATGCCGAAGTATGCCAACAGAGCCAGACTGATCGCCGCGAGGTAAGCAGAGATCATGTACACCTCGCCGTGGGCGAAGTTAATCATGCCGATGATGCCGTAGACCATTGTGTAGCCGATGGCAATCAGGCCGTAAACAGACCCTAAGGTCAGGCCGTTCAGCAGTTGCTGTAGGAAGATACCGTCCATAACGCAATCTCACGCATTTGAGCATTGGCGCAGCCACGCGCCACCCTTGCCGTCAGCCGACGACCCAGGTGGCGCTGCTGACGCAGCTCCTGGAAAAAAAGACCGGTGATGCACTTTCGTTCCTGCCCGAACCGCAGCCGAAGCGCGGTTCAGGCAAGGGACTCATCTCACTTCTGTTTTTCCAGCTGGTGATATTTGCCGTCTTTGTCCCACTGGTACATCACGTAGTCAGAGACCTTGAGGTCGCCCTTGCTGTCCCAGGCTTTCTCGCCCATTACGGTTTTGACCGGGTTGGCCTTGAGCCACTTGGCGGCATCCTCACCTTTGTTGGACTTGGCGCCATTGAAGGCATCAGCCAGGGCCTGAACCGAAGCATAGGCGTACAAGGTGTAGCCTTCCGGCTCGGTTCCGGCTTTACGGAACTGGTCCACTACGGCCTTGCTGTCCGGCAGCAGGCGCGGGTCAGCACCGAAGGTCATGTACACACCCTCTACGTATTGCGGGCCACCTGCAGTCGTCACCAGTTCATCGGTTACCACGCCGTCATCGGACATGAACTTCACGTCTTTAAGGCCTTGTTCACGCAACTGGCGTACCAGGGGGCCGGCTTCCGGGTGCAGGCCGCCGAAGTACACGACATCAGCCCCGGCTGCACGGATCTTGGTCACCACGGCGCTGAAATCTTTCTCGCCACGGGTCAGGCCTTCATACAGAACAGGTTTTACGCCGCGTTTTTCCAGTTGAGCCTTGGTCGCATCCGCCAGGCCCTGGCCGTAAGTGTCCTTGTCGTGCAGCACCACGACTTTTTTGCCTTTCAGGACGTCGACAATGTAGTCCGCCGCGACGATCCCTTGCTGGTCGTCACGCCCGCACATGCGGAACATGGCGCCCAGCCCCCGCTCAGTAACGGCGGGGTTGGTCGAGCCCGGCGTGATCGCAATCACACCCGCTTCGTCGTACACCTCAGACGCAGGAATGGTGGATGACGAGCAGAAATGCCCTACGACCCCAATCACCTCATCTTGATCCACCAAGCGGTTGGCCACCGCAACGGCCTGTTTGGGCTCACAGGCATCGTCAGCCTTGATCAGTACGATCTTTTCGCCGTTGACGCCGCCCTTGGCATTGATTGCGTCCGCCGCGGCCTGTGCACCCTTCATGTACTGCTCGCCAAATGCTGCGTTGGCGCCGGTCATCGGGCCCGCCACACCGATTTTCACATCCGCCTGAACAAACGAAGAAACACCCAACGCAGTAGCCACTGCGAGAGCCAGAAAACCTTTCTTGTAGAACGTCTGCGACATGAGGTGGTGCTCCTGAGTTTTTTTAGTTGGCACTGCGACTTCACACAAACTGCTGAGCAAGCCGCGTGCCAGTGGTTTTTTATTCTTAAAAAAGCCGCTGTATTGTTGTTATATCGACTGTTTCGAGCCCATTTTCATTGGGCGTGCAACCGTCTAAACCAAGGAAGGTGAAACCATCAATCACTCATCGGTTACACCGCCCACATGAGGCGTTGCAACCGGGTAGTCCTGCACTGCGCAACCGCCCTGTAACCCGATGCGTCACCGATCTGCACACTCTCGGTGCGCGACTGCTACAGGCGGCACCTTTTAAGGCTAGTCGCTGGCGGGCTAAACGTTGGGCGGGGAGTCAGATAATTCTGCTCAGATCACAATTCGCAAGCATTGCCCGGCGTGATAAAGCGAAAAACCGGCCTCATACAAACAACTGCGCAGAGCCGCGCCAGCCAGCGGCTGCATGGGCGCAAACGGAATGGGCAGCGCACTGGCATCACCGCTACACAAGTAATCGGCAAAAGCCTTGCCCACCACCGTACCGGTCGTTACGCCTCGCCCGTTGTAACCGGTCACGGCCACCAGACCGGGTGCCGGCTCGAACAACCGCATCAGGTGATCGGGGGTGAAGGCAATACAGCCGGTCCAGGTGCACTCCCACTCCACACCCTTCAAATACGGAAAGTAATGCTGTTGCACACGGTCAGCCCACGCTTTGAGAAACCACGCGGGTTTTTGATTGCCATTTCCCAGGCTGCCCAATAGCAGGCGGCCCTCAGCGTCCCGACGAATGCTGCTCAGTACCTGGCGGGTGTCCCACGAGCCCTGACCACCCGGCAAGATGCGTTTGCCGGTGTCATCCGTCAGAGGTTTGGAGGCGACCTGATAGTAATAACCCGGAAAAAAATTACGGCGCAAGTCGGTCCATTCACCCTCGGTATAGGCGTTGGAGGCCAGCACCACCTGTTCGGCGCTGACTGCACCCTCGGCGGTTTGCACGGACCAGCGCTGGCCCTGACGCTCAAGCCGGGTGACGGGCGATTGGTCGAACAGGCGCCCGCCCAACTCGCTGGCGGTCTTGGCCAGGCCCGAGGTATAAGCCATGGGGTTCAAGGTTCCGGCCCGCCGATCGAGCAAGGCCGCGGCGATTTTGGGGGTGCCGGTGGCCGCTTCGCAGGCTGCGCCCGTTAACAATTCAACAGGGGCCCCCCGGCGCTTCCATTGCTGTTCGCGGCTGCGCAAATCAGCCTAGCCCTTGGCGTTATGGGCCATGTGCAGCGTGCCTTCGCGACGCAGTTGGCAGTCAATGCGGTATTTATCGATCAGGCTGAATACCAGAGACGGTGCCGCCCCGAGCATGCGATTGAGCTGACTGCCGACCGCGGGGCCAAAACCGGCCTCGATCTCATCGGGCGGGATCCACATCCCGGCATTGACCAGCCCCACATTGCGCCCTGAACCACCGTGTCCGGTACGGTGAGCTTCAAGTACGCAGACAGTTTTGCCCTGTTCCAGCAGATGGATTGCAGCTGACAGCCCCGTGATACCGGCGCCTATCACACACACATCAACGCTTAACTCCCCTTTGAAAGTGGGTGATTGAGGACGTTGAGGTGTGAGGTTTTCCCACAGACATTGTTCGCGTAAAGGCATTGCCAAGCTCCAAAAATGAAACCTAACCAGAATCAAAAGCCCCTGACCCTCTCCCGAAAGAGAGGGTTTGCATCACCTCAATCGAACGTAATCCCCTGCGCCAGCGGCAGCTCCAACGAATAGTTGATGGTGTTGGTCTGGCGGCGCATGTAGCCGCGCCAAGCATCAGAACCGGATTCACGACCGCCACCGGTTTCTTTTTCGCCACCGAAGGCACCGCCGATCTCGGCGCCGCTCGGGCCGATATTGACGTTGGCAATGCCGCAGTCACTGCCGGTGGCAGACATGAATTGTTCGGCCTCTCGCACGTCTGTGGTGAAGATGCACGATGACAGCCCTTGTGGCACCGCATTGTTCAGGCGTACAGCTTCGGCAAAGTCGGTGTAGCCCACGACGTACAGGATCGGTGCGAAGGTTTCATTGCAAACCACATCGCTCTGCTCCGGCATTTCGACGATCGCCGGGGACACGTAGTAAGCATCCGGGTATTGGCCGGTCAATTGGCGCTCTCCGCCAAACACTCGCCCGCCTTCGCTCAACGCCTGCTCCAGTGCATCCTGCATGTTTTCAAAGCTGTGTTTGTCGATCAGCGGCCCAACCAGGTTGCCTTCCAGCGGGTGGCCAATGCGCACCCTGGAATAGGCCGCCTTGAGCCGGGTGACGATTTCTTCCTTGACCGACTCATGGGCGATCAGCCGGCGCAGGCTGGTGCAACGCTGGCCTGCGGTGCCCACGGCACTGAACAGAATCGCCCGGACGGCCATGTCCAGATCCGCGCTCGGGGCGAGGATCATGGCGTTATTGCCACCCAGTTCCAGAATGCTGCGAGCGAACCGTGCGGCGATCTTCGGAGCCACTTCACGCCCCATACGGGTGCTGCCTGTGGCGCTGATCAGCGCTACACGCGGGTCATCGACCAGGGCTTCGCCGGCGTCACGCCCGCCAATAATCACTTGGCTGAGGTACGGGGGGGCATCGTCGAATCCGCTCAGGACCCGATCAAACAAGGCCTGGCAGGCCAGCGCGGTAAGCGGTGTTTTCTCGGACGGTTTCCAGATCACCGCGTTGCCACACACCAGTGCCAGCGTAGTGTTCCAGGCCCAGACCGCCACCGGGAAGTTGAAGGCGCTGATCACCCCGACCACACCCAGCGGGTGCCAGGATTCGCGCATGTGGTGACCCGGACGTTCGGAGGCAATGGTCAAACCATAAAGCTGGCGCGACAGGCCCACTGCGAAATCGCAGATGTCGATCATTTCCTGGACCTCACCCAGGCCTTCCTGGGTGATCTTGCCCGCCTCCCAGGACACCAGCTCCCCCAGGTCCGTCTTGTACTCGCGCAGCAAATCGCCGAACTGGCGCACCAGTTCGCCACGGCGTGGCGCAGGCACTTGGCGCCAGACCTCGAATGCATGCTCGGCACGGGTGACGTGTTGCTCGGCCTCGGCGGCACCTTCCCAGTGCACGGCGCCGATCCGGCTGCCATCAATCGGCGTATGAACTGGTTGGTTGCCCTGCTGGTACAGGGCGGGGTTCACACCAAGACGATCCAGTAATGCAGCAATCATGGGAGCACTCCTTGAACTGAAAAAGGGTTCGCCGCGCATAACGGCTCAGGCCATTAGTTGTAGCCGGGTCGACGGACGGCAACAAACGACCTTTAAGCCAGATATCATTCCAAAAATTCATGCTGCGCTGGTAACGTCACCGCACACCACGTACGAGGGCCCTTTTATGCTCAATAAACGCCACCTGCCATCAATCACTGCCTTGCAGTGTTTTGAGGCGGTCACCCGTCACTTGAGCTTCACGCGCGCCGCAGAAGAACTGAATCTGACCCAGAGCGCCGTCAGCAAACAGGTGGCGCAACTGGAAGAGTTGCTACAGCACTTGCTGTTTCGCCGCGTACGCCGTCGCTTACAACTGACACCTGCCGGTGATTTGTACCTGGTCGAAGTCCGAAAGATCCTCACCCAAGTCGAGATGTCGACCCATACCCTACGCTCCTATGGCGGCGAAACAGAGGTGTTACGGGTATCAACCCCCTCGACCTTCGGTGCTCGTTGGCTGGTGCCCCGGCTCAAGGGCTGGCGGCTGCGCCATCCGCAGATTCATCTGGACCTGTGCAACGAGCAGGAAGCTGATGACTTGCTGCAGGGTCGCAGCGATCTGGCGTTCTATTTTGGCCAGGGTTCACGACCCGGCACCGAATGCCTGAAGCTGTTTGGTGAAGAGCTGGTGGCCGTGTGTGCACCCGCCAGCTTGCCGGCCACCCCGTTCACAGACCCGACACAGTTGACCGATCTGGTACTGCTGCAGAACGCCTCACGCCCACAGGCCTGGCATGAATGGTTCGAAAGTCAGGGGTATCGCACCGATCACAGCTATCACGGCCCCCGCTTTGACACTTTCTATATGTGCATCCGTGCAGCTCAGGTGGGCTGTGGTGTCGCGCTGCTCCCACGGTTTCTGGTGGAAGAGGAATTGGCTGACGGCAAGCTCGTGATCGCCTGGCAGCACCCGATGCCCAGCCGAGACGCCTACTACCTCGCCTATCCCGAGCATTCAGCGGGCGTACCCAAAGTCCGGGATTTTGTCGCGTGGATGCTCGAGCAACTGGAAGACCCGCACACCCTGTAGCCGCGAGGAAATGCCTCGCCGGACAAAAACCACTGGCAATACCGCCTGCGGATATGCGCCACTAGCACCATTCATTGAAAGAGCTGAATGTCGTGGTCATCAGGCACGGCCAGCATGGAGATAGCCGCTATGAGCGAGAGTGTGTTTGCCGATCACATCGTGCAGAACCTGCTCGACACCGATTTCTACAAATTGACCATGATGCAGGCGGTGCTGCACAACTATCCCAACGTGGAAGTCGAATGGGAGTTCCGCTGCCGTAACAGCGAAGACTTGCGCCCGTACCTGAACGAAATTCGCCACCAGATCGAGCGCTTGGGCGAGTTGAGCATGAGCCAGGACCAACTGGGGTTTCTGGAGCGCATCACGTTCATGAAGCCTGACTTCATCCGTTTCCTGGGCCTGTTCCGCTTCAATATGCGCTACGTACACACCGGGATCGAAAACGGCGAACTGTTTATCCGTCTGCGTGGCCCGTGGCTGCATGTCATTCTGTTTGAAGTGCCCTTGCTGGCGATTGTCAGCGAAGTGCGCAACCGTTCTCGCTACGCAGGCACGGTGCTGTCCCAGGCCCGCGAGCAGTTGTATCGCAAGTTTGACTGGCTGCAGGCCAACGCCAGCGCAGACGAACTGGCCGAACTGCAAGTCGCCGATTTCGGTACGCGTCGACGCTTCTCGTACCGCGTACAAGAAGAAGTGGTCAACGTGCTCAAGCATGATTTCCCCGGGCGCTTTGTCGGCACCAGCAACGTCAACCTGTCCCGCGAACTGGACATGAAACCGCTGGGCACCATGGCCCACGAATGGATCATGGCGCACCAGCAGCTGGGGCCACGCCTGATTGACAGCCAAAGCGCCGCGCTCGACTGCTGGGTCCGCGAATACCGTGGTCTGCTGGGGATTGCGCTGACGGACTGCATCACCACGGACGCTTTCCTCACCGACTTCGATCTGTACTTTGCCAAGCTGTTCGACGGTTTGCGCCACGACTCGGGGGATCCGGTGCTGTGGGCCGAAAAATGCATAGCCCATTACCACCGTCTCGGTATTGACCCGATGAGCAAGACTCTGGTGTTCTCGGACAGCCTCACGCTGCCTCGCGCACTGGAAATTTTCCGGGCGCTGCGCGGCAGAATCAATGTCAGCTTTGGTATCGGCACCAACCTGACGTGCGACATTCCGGGTGTCGAGCCGATGAGCATCGTGCTTAAAATGACCGCCTGCAATGGCTCGCCAGTCGCGAAGATTTCAGACGAACCGGGCAAGACCCATTGCTCCGATCCAAATTTCGCCGCCTACTTGCGCCACGTTTTCCATGTTCCTGAACAGTCTCCAAAGGAGTGAATCATGCAGGCCGTACAGCAGCAGATTGCTGAAGACCTCAAGGTCCAGCCGCCGTTTAAAGACACCGCCGCCCTGGAGGCCGAGGTCGCCCGACGCATCACCTTCATTCAGTGCTGCCTGCACAATGCCAGGCTCAAAACCCTGGTACTGGGCATCAGTGGAGGCGTCGACTCGCTGGTTGCGGGCTTGATGGCCCAGCGCGCAGTCAAGCAAATGCGCGAGCAGACCGGCGATCCTGCATATCGCTTTATCGCCGTGCGCCTGCCCTACATGGCGCAACACGATGAAGTCGATGCGACCGCTGCGGTCGATTTCATTAGCCCCGACGAGCGCCAAACCGTCAACATCGGCCCGGCAGTCAAAGCCCTGGCCGCCGAAGTCACGGCGTTCGAAGGCAAGCCCCACGCCACCGTCGACTTTGTATTGGGCAACACCAAGGCGCGGATGCGCATGGTGGCGCAATACACCATCGCGGGGGCTACCGGCGGCCTTGTCATCGGCACCGACCACGCGGCCGAAGCGGTGATGGGTTTCTTCACCAAGTTTGGCGACGGCTCGTGCGATCTGGCACCGTTGAGCGGCCTGGTAAAAAACCAGGTGCGGGACATTGCCCGGTATTTCGGCGCGCCCGAGTCGCTGGTCGAGAAAATTCCGACTGCCGACCTGGAAGACCTGGCACCCGGCAAGCCGGACGAAGCATCCCATGGCGTCACCTACGCCGAAATCGATGCGTTCCTGCAAGGCCAGCCAGTCAGTCAGGCCGCGTTCGACATCATCTGCAGGACCTACGAGAAAACCCAGCACAAACGCGAGATGCCGCTCGCCCCTTGATCCGTAACGCCCCCCTGTAGCCGCTGCCGCAGGCTGCGATAAGAGCCACAGGCCCTGCGCGTTTAAAAAAGCGTGAAGGGCCTGCAGACTTGATCGGCAGCGGCTACAGAATATCGACGTACGAAAAAACGGAATGAACCCCACGTTTTTTTTCGCTTGTCGCGTCCACACCATCAGGCTTTGATAAGCGTCTATTTCGTCGCCAGAGCCCTGCCCCATGTCTTCTTTCGATGGTCTGTTCTCTCTAGTCCAGTCGCTACTCGGTCAGCCGGCCGCCCATTGGCTGCGCGAGCATGTTGATGTCCCTGAAGGATTGCTTGATTTCAGCTGGAGCGAACAAGCACTGCACCGGGTATGGCTCGCTGAAGCACTGAACCTGTGCCTGCTGCACAAGCTGGTGGATGCCGTGCCGGATGGCCGACGCTATGTTGAAGAACAGGCACGTCACGGACGCAAGGTGGTATTCGATCACGGCGCCCTGCGCACGGTGGATTGGCCCGACAATGGCGAGCTACCCCGTGGTCGCCAGGCCTTCGCTCGTCTGCTGGAGCCACTGGGCTTTACCGATGTACGCACCTACCCGCTGACACGGCTCAACATGACGGGCTGGGGTTATCGGCAGATGGACTTGCCCGAAGACATTGCCCAGTTTTTTGTCTCGGAACTGCACCCGGGCCGGTTCAGCGAATCCTTCCAGCAGGCCGTCAGCCGCGTGGTGAGCTCCAGCCTCGACCCGCTGGAGGCGCAACACCTGAACATCCTCAAACGCCTGCAGCTCACCCGCCACTGCAGCCTCGACGAAGCTCAAACCGTGTTGCCGGCGCTGTACCGGGCCTTCGGGCGCCAGCACGGGGTGGTGCTTGAAACGGATTACCAGTGTCTGCTCAAGGAAAGCGCCGAAATGGCCTGGATTGCCACCGAAGGCAACAGCTTCAACCACCTGACCGACCGCGTACAAGACCTGACCGCCTGCGTCGCGCATCAGCACGACCTGCAGCGCCCCATGAAAGACAGCATCGAAGTCTCGGCCTCGGGTCGGGTCCTGCAGACCGCGTACCGCGCCTGCACGGTCAGCCGAGGCCTGATCGATGCCGCCGGGCATTATCGCGAGCACGCAGTGCCGGGATCATTCGTCGAGTTCATTCAGCGCAAGGTTGATCCCGACACCGGACGAATCGACCTGAACTTCGACAGCAGCAACGCCCAGGGCATTTTCAAAATGACCGACTCCAAAGCTTGAACCTGAACGCAAACAGCCCTGACGGCACGAGGCGCGTCAGGGCTGTTCAAAGGCAGGTGCCGGGGCTTATTTGAGGACCACGGTGCCTTTCATCATCGAGTTGTGGCCCGGGAAGGAGCAGAAGAACTCATACGACTCAGCCGGATTCAGCTTCGACACGTCGAAGGTCACCGAATCGGTCTCGCCAGCGCCAATGACCTTGGTGTGGGCAATGACACGTGTGTCACCTTCCTTCAGGTAGTTTTTATCCAGCCCGGCGCTGATTCCGTCTGTGGCGATACCCGCCATGTCTGCTGTTTTGCTCAATACCCAGTTATGGCCCATGACATTTTTCGGCAATTTGCCGGAATGTTTCAGCTCAACCGTGAACGTTTTGCATGACTTGTCGATTTCAATGGCTTTGGTGTCAAAGCTCATCTGATCAGTGGAATCGACTGTCACTTTGCATTCAGCCGCCAGCAATTGGCCGCTGGCCAGAGTCAACAGGGATACCGCAACAACTTTGGCAAACATGGTTTATCTCCGAGGCAGGGTACAAAAAATACAAAACTTGTATACAGATTGCACGAAAGCGATGAAAGTTCCAATGACCTGCGTCATGCTCTATCGCATTAATCGAAACAATCAACCAGCCAGACGAACATCAGGCCCTTAACCTTAGGCCATCAATTCCGGTCTGGAGCACCCCTGATGAGATTTCCCGCATTGCTGTCCCACCTGCTCGCCGCCTATGCCTGCGGTGCCAGCGGGCACCCTGAACCCTCAGGCGCTACGCTTGAATACACGCACTATTCTGACCAGGTGTAGAGTCGGGGCAGCAACGTGGAATTCACCCTTGCAAAAACCCAGCTAACGGCTAAGCACTAATACAGGGCAGAATACGCGCCGCTCAACCTCAACTTCGAGCCCAGAGGATCGCCCATGGCCAAACCAAATTACAACTTCGCTAAGCGTCAAAGAGACTTGGCTAAAGAGCAGAAGAAAGAGGAAAAGCTTCAGCGCAAGAAAGCAGCCGCTGAAGAAGGCACAGTAGAGCTGAATCCCGATGCTGACACCGCCGTCGATGCAGAGGGTGAGGTTGTCGCTGAAAACACCGAGACACCAGCAGAAAAAGCTCCCGACGCGTAACCCCCTCGGCCCGGTTATCCACAACCTGGCCCACAGGATCTGTGATCAGGATCAGCAGCCCCGCCTGTTGATCCTCGCAGTTACCCTGACAGCTCCTGTAACGCCATCAGACGCTTCAAGTCACGCAAACACACAGCGAGAGACACCGGACTGCCTGCGCATGCCTGAAAGGCTTCTCAGGCGGCAGAATGCACAACGCCAGCTCGAAAGCTGGCGTTGCGGGGTGTCGCAATCGGTAGCCGCTGCTGTACCGGCGTTAGCGCGGTACAACAGGCTTGCGGGTCGGCTTCTGACTCTTGCCGCCCTTGGCTGCCTCTTGACGCTCCTTCGCAGCTTGCTTGTTGCGGGCAAACGCTGCGGCCTTGGCCTGTTCACGCTTGTCCCACGGGTTACCGCCATCACTGGCACGTGGAGGCAGCCCCGTGTGCTGGGTGAGGATCTTGGTGGTCTTGTCCTTGGCCACTTTATGGCTACCGGCAGGTGTCGAGTTTTTGCGACGCGCGCTTTGGTAGCCATCAACCGCCGGCTGGTGCAACGGAATCAGTTGATCCTTGCCCGAGCCGATCAGATCGGCACGGCCCATGCGGGTCAAGGCTTCACGCAGCATCGGCCAGCCTTTCGGATCGTGATAGCGCAAGAACGCCTTGTGCAGGCGACGCTGCTCTTCGCTCTTGACGATGGTGACCGAGTCGCTCTTGTACGTCACCTTGCGCAGCGGGTTCTTGCCCGAGTGGTACATCGCCGTGGCGGTAGCCATTGGCGACGGGTAGAACGCCTGCACCTGGTCAGCACGGAAACCATTGCTCTTGAGCCACAGCGCAAGGTTCATCATGTCTTCGTCTTTGGTGCCCGGGTGAGCCGCGATGAAGTACGGAATCAGGTACTGCTCCTTGCCCGCTTCCTTGGTGTACTTCTCGAACATGCGCTTGAACTTGTCATAGCTGCCGATGCCCGGCTTCATCATCTGGTTGAGCGGACCTTCCTCGGTATGTTCCGGGGCGATCTTCAGGTAACCACCCACGTGGTGGGTCACCAGCTCTTTCACGTATTCCGGCGACTCGACCGCCAGGTCGTAACGCAGACCGGAAGCGATCAGGATCTTCTTCACACCCGGCAAGGCACGGGCGCTGCGATACAGCTGGATCAGCGACGAGTGGTCAGTGTTCAGGTTCGGACAAATGCCGGGGAACACGCACGATGGCTTGCGGCACGCCGATTCGATTTCCGGGGTTTTGCAGGCAATGCGATACATGTTCGCGGTCGGCCCGCCGAGGTCGGAAATCACACCGGTAAAGCCCGGGACCTTGTCGCGGATCTCTTCGATTTCGCGAATGATCGACTCTTCGGAGCGGTTCTGGATGATCCGGCCTTCGTGCTCAGTGATCGAGCAGAAAGTGCAGCCGCCAAAACAGCCACGCATGATGTTCACCGAGAAACGGATCATGTCGTAGGCCGGGATCTTCTCCTTGCCGTACGCAGGGTGCGGGACACGTGCGTAAGGCATGCCGAACACGTAATCCATTTCTTCGGTGGTCATCGGAATCGGTGGCGGGTTGAACCACACATCCACTTCACCATGCTTCTGAACCAGGGCACGGGCATTACCCGGGTTGGTTTCGAGGTGAAGCACGCGGTTGGCGTGAGCGTACAGAACCGCGTCAGCACGTACCTTCTCGACCGATGGCAGACGGATAACCGTCTTGTCACGGGTCATGCGCGGGCTGGCCAGGATCTGTACAACCTTGGCTTCGTTCGGGTCTTCAGCCGGGCCCTTTTCCTGCTCGATGGCGCAGGCCTGGGTGTCCTGGGTGTTCACGTACGGGTTGATGATCTTGTCGATCTTGCCCGGACGGTCGATACGCGTGGAGTCGACTTCATACCAGTCTTTTGGCGTATCGCGACGAATGAACGCCGTACCGCGGACATCGGTGATTTCTTCGACCTTGTGGCCGTACGACAGACGCTGGGCCACTTCGACAATGGCGCGTTCGGCGTTGCCGTACAGCAGGATATCAGCGCAGGCATCGATCAGGATCGAGTTGCGTACGCGGTCCTGCCAGTAATCGTAATGCGCGATACGGCGCAGCGAAGCCTCGATGCCGCCGAGTACGATCGGCACATGCTTGTAGGCTTCCTTGCAACGCTGGCTGTAGACCAGGCTCGCGCGATCCGGACGTTTGCCCGCCATGCCGCCTGGGGTGTAGGCGTCATCGGAGCGGATTTTTTTGTCGGCGGTGTAACGGTTGATCATCGAGTCCATGTTGCCGGCGGCAACGCCGAAGAACAGGTTCGGCTCCCCCAGCTTCATGAAGTCGTCTTTGGACTGCCAGTCAGGCTGGGCAATGATGCCCACGCGAAAACCCTGGGACTCCAGCAAGCGACCAATAATTGCCATGCCGAACGAAGGGTGATCGACATAGGCATCACCGGTCACGATGATGATGTCGCAGGAATCCCAGCCAAGCTGATCCATCTCCTCCCTGCTCATGGGCAGGAATGGTGCTGGGCCGAAACATTCGGCCCAGTACTTCGGATAGTCAAATAAAGGCTTGGCTGCTTGCATGTCGATGACCGGTGTTGAGTGCGAAAAAGGACGCGTCATTTACGAGGAAATTCGCGGTCGCGGAATATAGCACAAAATTTGATCAAATCCGACCGTGACGGTGGGTTTTGCCGACCACTGACCCCACAGCGAACTCAAAGCCCGCAGAAGCAAACACACGCTGGCAAATGAATGTGCTCGGTGGACAACCAAACACCCCGGCACAACCACGCATTAATCCGGCACTACATAACTATGACTTGTCCGCACTTATAAGATTAAACGGCGCTTTTACGCATCAGTTTTTTACTCTTTTTAAACACTACGAACGCCCTAAACTTGAGCCATTCATCAAGCAAAGGAAATGCTCATGCCCACAACTCCGCCCGCCTCTCCCGCAGCACCGTCATTAAAAGATTCACGTATCGACTTTATAAAACAACATATTCCCGACTGGCTGCTCAATGCCGACGCCTCTGCCCGAGCCAACTTCCGACGCCTGTATATTCGCCACCTCGAGCATCAACATGCGGTGGCAAACCGGCTCGCGCTATTAAAGACGCCCACGGCATTTGCCCAGCCCATTCTTGAACTGGCACTCTTGGCCCGCTTCGATTCCCCGCTCGATGTCACCCATAACTTCATCAAGATTACCCATGTTCATTCGCACCTGTTCGGGCTGTTTACGACAACCGCCGCCGCCACTCACCAAACCCTGCTGCAGGCGGCCCTGCAGAACTTCGAAGCCTCCGAAACAGAACCTGACGGATTCATCGAAGGCTCGATGCTCTACGCCCGGCTCGGCCAGGATGGCTGGCACTCGCTAAGACCCAGGCCGGAACAGTTTGCCCAAGTGTGCCGTACGCTGGATCTGGGCTCGCAGTACCAACAGCACATCCGGTCAGTCTTCAGCGCCCCGGCCCTTGAGGATGACTGGCGCCACGAGAGCCAGACACCAATTGACTTTATCGCCCACGGGAAAAGCACGCTCGAAGTCATGGCGTGTATCGCAGCCCTGAAAGGTGATATCAGCCAGTCGGCTCATACGCTGCTGACAAAGCTTGTCGCAGGCGAATCAACACTGCTCCTTCAAGGTGAATCGGTATTTTTATCCAGCATCAATTTTCTGGGCACGGTATTAACAGGACCGGTCCTGATATGTGCCCATATTACTGATAAAGCACGGCGCCAACCCTGCATTGGTTATATTCCGGTTCCTGGAGAAGCGTCGCTTAAAGAGTATGTTTCCATCGCTCACTTTGAAGCGCACCTGAGTGAACTATTACGCGTCGACAGAACGGCATTCCTGTTGCACTTTGTCCCGCTTCGCCAACAACAAACATTCAAGGAGTCATTGGCCTCTTATTACCCCAACGATACATCCCTTGAGTTAATACCCTGTAATGAGCCTCTGTTTGAACACCTCCACCAACAGCGACTCGAACGCATGCTTGACGATGCCCGGCAAATTGCCGTGCCTGTAGAAGACGTCAACATGGAAGTTCGCAACCGAAGAATCCAGACACTTGAAAGCGCAGGGTGGACACTCGCTACCCTGGCCCTCTCGCTGATCCCCGGCATAGGTGAAGCCATGCTCGCATTGACCTCAGCACATATGCTCGATCAGGTTTATCACGGCATCAAGGCCTGGTCTGACAATGACCTGAGTCTGGCAACCGAATATCTGCTGGACGTCACAGACAGCCTGGCCGAAATGGCCGTCATCGGAGCCGGCGCACACATGGTCACCTCGCGCTTGCGCAGCATCGACATGCCCGAATTCGTGACCCGCCTGGCCCCCATCAGGCTGCCCGATGGTTCCCAGAGGCTGTGGAATGTTGACCTGGCCCCTTATCAGCAAGACCTGGAGCTGCCGGCCACTGCTCTTCCCAACAAACAGGGCCTTTATGAACTCAACAGCAAAGACTACTTAAAACTGGAGCAGCAAGTGTTTGAGGTCACCCGTGAATCCTCTCAAGCCCCTTGGCGAGTGAAGCATCCAACCGACCAAACCGCCTTCTCCCCCACATTGAGCACGAACAAGTACGGGGCCTGGCGCCTTGAACAAGAACAGCCACTCACCTGGAACAATGCCAAGCTCATCAAACGACTGGGACGTTACGGCGAGGCTCTGGAGCCGGATGATGTTGATTTCATCATGTCTGCCACCGACGTCAGCACCGAGATGCTGCAACGCGTACACGCTGACAGCCTGGTGCCACCCGGACTGCTGATCGATGCGCTCAAGCGCCTGGCGATCGACCGTAAAATCAAGTCATTCATCGAAGATATCCAGCTCAACCAGACCCCTGACGCCAGTAACGCCGAGCTTTGGCTGCAACTGCTGACATCCCTGCCAGGATGGCCTGGTAATAAATCCGTGCGCTGGATTGACGATCTGGGCCAGGTCATTCGCGACTTTGGCGACACTGCGCCCAACCACACACGCCTACCGGTGACAGACGCTCAACTGCAAGCCGGGATTGCACTCGACACCCTGCTGGCCTACCTGGACCATCAAGAACTCACAACCCTGCTGGGGCATCCGCCCAGCGTTTCGTCACAAACCAACACGGCAGCACTGGGCGAAGCCATGAGTGCTTATGCGCAGATTTTCCGCCATAGGGTGTTCGAAATCCTCTACCAGTACAGTGAAGTCAGCGACGATGAATTGACCCGGGCCATCAGGCGCAGCTACCCGACGATGCCAACCAGCGTGGCCGACGAACTGATCGTGACAACCAACCCGTCAGAGCAACTCCAGTTGCTGGGCCCCAGGCCACTGCCGCTGGTGTTCAAAACCGAGGCCGATGCGTTGATGGCCAGGTTGAGTGTCAACCGGGTATACGAAGGCTTATTCCTGGACTCGGTCAGCAGCGAACAAAGCGACCTTCTGGCCTTCTCGATCTTCGAACACCTGGTGGACTGGCCCGCGGCGCTGAATATCGAGCTTCACCGAAACGCCCCCGACGGTCCGTTACTGGCAAGTACTCACACACAGAGCACCTCAACCAAAAGAATCCTGATTGCCAATGAAAACAGGTATCAAGCTCTCAGCCCGGAAGGAGAGCCCCTCGCCTCACCTGGCAGCATTTATTACGCACTGTACAACTGCCTGTCGGAATCCGAGCACCAGTCTTTGGGCCTGTCCACATTCGCGCCGGTCCATGAACTTAAACAGCGCATGGCACAGACCCGCCTGCAAGTTGATGGGCAGTCACTCGCGCGACGGCATTTACCCAATGAACGGCTTGAAACTTCCGAGCTATTCTTTCCTTCATTCCAACAACTGGATCCTAACTTCGCCATTCAGGAACCCCTGGAAGGCATTCCGCCACGGATGGATGGCATTTATCGGGGCATTTATCAAAAAATCCCAGAAGACGGTGGTTTTGTTCGCAACTTCATCAAGGTGCATGCCTGGACCTTTCAAGTGGAACTCACACGCCTTGGCTGGCGCCTGATAGATGCCCGCAACCCATTCCGCAGTTACAAGCCATTGATCCGCCGCACAGCGGATGACAGCTGGGAGCTGGATCGGGACAGCGGGCTTAAAGGCGGGTCTCCTGGCATTGGAAGCTCACGGGTAAACGTCGAGGAAAGCTCCACAGACCCATTCGTTACGGCAAGTGAACGGCCATGGACCGAATACACTCCTCGTGAAAGCTCGATCATGCGCAACACCGACAACTACCAGCACGCTCGCAATCAGCCCGGGACCTATGAGCGCGCGGAGAACGGACGCTATCCACTTCGTGACTTGCTGGGCAACCCCTTGCGTATTCGCTCCATCCAGACCCGAGCCCGCTCAACGACATCCAGTACCCGCTATAACAGCGAATTAATCAGGCCTTATATCCAGTGGGAAGGTTATGAAGCGGTGGGCAGTCTTTATGAAGAAAAACTCCATCTGCGCACATTTACCCACTCCGACATTCAAGTGGAGGGCGAACAACTGCTGGTCGGTCAATCGATGGTCACAGCCAAGATCCGGCTCAACAAAGGGGAAGTGCTGGGGGTTTATTCAGGGGAACTGATCCCTTATCACATTGCCCATCGCCGCAGAGATCCGTACATCATCGATGTGATGCTAAAGAAATCGTCGACAACCCACCCCAGGGTCATGCCAGTGGTTTTGTCCGGCACCAACATTCTGTCGCGAATCAACACAACGTTTGAATACGCCAATGGCAGGCCGGTCAGGCAGGCTGCCAGTGGCTATAACGTTGAGATCGCGCCTTTCGTGGTCGAAACCCTTAACACCGAGGGCGTCAAAGAGAAGTACATGCTGACGGGCATGTTCGCCAGCGAGACCATTGAGCCCGGTACGGAGCTGCGCTGGAACTACGCCTACACCGAACGGGACATCCAGCATTTGTTCTCTTGAACAATACCGCTGCTCACAACCGGCCCCTGATCAGGCCACCAGCCGTATCAGGCGATTAATCGTCATCAAAGTTGTAGCTGCCCGGCGCCAGGTTTTCAAAACGCGTGTACTTGCCGATGAATGCCAGGCGCGTGGTACCGATAGGGCCGTTACGCTGCTTGCCGATGATGATTTCAGCAATGCCCTTGTGCTCGGTTTCGGGGTGATACACCTCATCCCGATACACGAACATGATGACGTCGGCATCCTGCTCGATGGCTCCGGATTCACGCAAGTCTGAGTTGATCGGGCGCTTGTTCGGACGCTGTTCAAGGGAACGGTTGAGCTGCGAGAGCGCCACCACCGGGCAATTGAACTCTTTGGCCAGCGCTTTCAACGAGCGGGAGATCTCGGAGATTTCGTTGGTCCGGTTATCACCGCCAGAACCCGGAATCTGCATCAACTGCAGGTAGTCGATCATGATCAGGCCGATGTCCCCGTGCTCACGCACCAGGCGTCGAGTCCGCGCCCGCATTTCCGAAGGGCTGATGCCCGCAGTGTCATCGATAAACAGCTTGCGGTCATTGAGCAGGTTGACCGCCGAGGTCAGGCGCGGCCAATCGTCATCCTCAAGTCGACCCGCCCGCACCTTGGTCTGGTCGATGCGCCCCAGGGAAGACAACATACGCATGATCAGCGATTCACCTGGCATCTCGAGCGAGTAAACCAGCACCGCTTTCTCACTGCGTAATACAGCGTTTTCCACCAGGTTCATCGCAAACGTGGTTTTACCCATCGATGGACGCCCGGCGACGATGATCAAGTCTGCTGGCTGCAAGCCGCTGGTCATGCCATCCAGGTCGGTATAACCCGTGGACAGGCCGGTGATGGCGTTGTCGGTGTTGAACAACGTGTCGATACGGTCAATGGCCTTGGTCAGCAGGTCATTCACGCTCACCGGGCCACCGGTTTTTGGCCGGGCCTCGGCAATCGCAAAGATCTGGCGCTCTGCCTCGTCGAGAATTTCCTCGGCGCTGCGGCCTTCAGGGTTGAAGGCACTGTCGGCAATCTCGGTACTGATGCCGATGAGCTGGCGCAAGGTTGCACGCTGACGCACGATCTGCGCGTACGCCTTGATGTTGGCGACCGACGGCGTGTTTTTTGCCAGCTCTCCCAGGTAACCCAGGCCACCGACTTGCGACGTCTGACCTTCCTTGTCCAATTGCTCGGCAAGGGTCACGACGTCGATCGGGGAGTTCTGGTCTGCCAGCTTGGCGATGGCACGGAAAATCAGGCGGTGGTCATGTCGATAGAAATCACCGTCCGAGACCTGATCCAGCACGCGTTCCCAGGCGTTGTTATCCAGCATCAAACCACCGAGCACAGCCTGTTCGGCCTCGATGGAATGCGGAGGCACCTTCAGGGCTGCGGTTTGTAGATCGTATTGCTCAGGAGCGGAGATATCGTTCATGGCCACTTGGAATAGGTAAAAAAACAGGAACTGCACAAAAACAAAAGGCACGACCTGTAAACAGGATCGTGCCCGATGTTAACCGTCCGGCACACAAGGTGCCAGTCAGTTAAGACTGCTTAAGCAGCTACCACAACAACGCGTACGGTTGCTTCAACTTCGGCGTGCAGGTGCACGGCCACGTCGAATTCGCCAACGTTGCGGATAGTGCCGTTCGGCAGACGAACTTCGCTCTTAGCAACTTCAACGCCGGAGGCGGTCAGTGCATCAGCGATGTCGTGAGTACCGATCGAACCGAACAGCTTGCCTTCGTCGCCAGCGGTGGCAGTGATAGTCACTTCCAGCTCAGCCAGTTGGGCAGCGCGTGTTTCAGCCGAAGCTTTCTTGTCTGCAGCAGCTTGTTCCAGCTCAGCACGACGCTCTTCAAACGCAGCCAGGTTGGCAGCGGTTGCAGCGGTAGCTTTGCCGTACGGCAGCAGGTAGTTACGACCGTAACCGGCCTTAACATTTACTTTGTCGCCCAGGTTGCCCAGGTTAGCGACTTTTTCCAGAAGGATCAGTTGCATGTGAAAATCCTCTTAACTTTTAACCTTCACCGTCCGCAGAGTCTTTATCAGCGTCTTTCGGCGCCAGACGTCCGCGAAAATCAATCAGGCTGTCGACAATGGCCAAGACCACGAGCAACGGATAGATCAGCTGCATAAACAGCAACAGCGTGACGTACAACCCCACCAGCCAGAAACGGCCCAGTCGCTTTTGCGCCACCAGCCCATGAATCAGGGCCAGCCCGGCGAAGAACAACGCTACGCTGCACAACGGCGTAAGCATGGCCATTTGAGGACCGAAGTTCGGCCCTACAAGCATGCACGCCAGCAACAGTAACGCTGGACCAAGCGGTAGGCGGATGCTGCGAAACTCGCTGGCAAAACCGCCCGGGTTGTACAACAACGCCTGCCAATAACGCCCGATAATCAGGGCTAGCACGCTGACGACCTGCATCAAAGCTGCAATCAAACCGGTGAGTACGGGTGCAACCAATGCTCCAAGGCGCGCTCGCTCTACGTCAGATAACTTGTCGTAGAGACCACTGAGGACCTGCGGCAGAAGTTTTTCCAACTCCTGCGCCATCACACCAATGGGTTCGCGGAAAACCGTGCCCAGGATCACGCCATACACCACACCCAACGCCACGCTGACCAGCAGCACGCGATACCAGGGCTGACCGGCGCGTAACAACATCGCCAATCCCAGAGTTCCCAGCAGCACCATGAGGGTGCGAGGTTCTCCGATAAACCACCAGACCAAGGCCGGCAGTAAAGCCCATGTGAGGATGCTAAAGGCATCTCTCGGACCGCGCCGCAGAAGCACAAGGCATCCCGCAGCAGCACTCAACCAGAACAAAAACGGCAATGCCGCACATCCGGCCACGATTAACGTGGCCTGCACACGGCCTCGCATGATGAACTCAGCTAAGGCGCGCATGCTTTCAATCCCTTACTACTTGTCGACTGCCCGGTCTCAGCGGCCGTGGCTGTCGGTGTAGGCCAGCAGGGCCAGGAAGCGGGCGCGCTTGATAGCGGTGGCCAGCTGACGCTGATAACGAGCTTTGGTACCGGTGATACGGCTTGGAACAATTTTGCCGGTCTCGGATACGTAAGCTTTCAGAGTGTTGAGATCCTTGTAATCGATCTCTTTCACTTCTTCTGCGGTGAAGCGGCAGAATTTACGACGACGGAAGAAACGTGCCATGTAATTGGCTCCTCAAAAGGTCCGTGGATTACTCGTCAGCGTTATCGCTGGCGTCGCTGTTATCGCTGTCATCGCCATCGGCGCTGTCAGAATGCTCAGGACGGTCACGACGCTCACGGCGCTCACTGCGGTTCTCTTCAGCCTTGAGCATCTCGGACTGGCCAGTTACGGCTTCGTCGCGACGGATGACCAGGTTACGGATCACAGCATCGTTGTAACGGAA
The DNA here is from genome assembly GCF_900475285.1 of Pseudomonas taetrolens. Classification (NCBI taxonomy): domain Bacteria; kingdom Pseudomonadati; phylum Pseudomonadota; class Gammaproteobacteria; order Pseudomonadales; family Pseudomonadaceae; genus Pseudomonas; species Pseudomonas taetrolens. The sequence continues at coordinate 4,354,561 of NZ_LS483370.1, forward strand.
GTTGTCTTCCAGCTCAGCCAGGGCTTTGCCAGTGCACTCAACGTTCAGCATCACGTAGTGAGCCTTGTGAACATTGTTGATTGCGTAGGCCAGTTGACGACGGCCCCAATCTTCCAGACGGTGGATTTTGCCGCCGTCTTCTTCGATCAGCTTGGTGTAACGCTCTACCATGCCGCCGACTTGTTCGCTTTGATCCGGGTGGACCAAAAAGATGATTTCGTAATGACGCATGAATGCTCCTTACGGGTTGTAGCCTGCCGCTAACTGAAAGCGGGTCAGACAAGGAGTGAATGACACTTGTGTGTCTTGCCTAGAGAGGCACATATGCGCCCGCCATGACGGCAAGGGGCGCAATTGTAGAGAAGGGACAAGAGGCGCGCAAGGCAATTGGTGATTATTTGAGCAATCCTGCCTCACAATCACCACAAACACTGTAGCCGCTGCCGCAGATGCGAAGCGACCCCGCCCTTGAAGGGCCTTCGGCCCTTATCGCAGTCCTCGGCAATGGCTACAGATGGCGTTACTTCTTCTTGGAGGAAGACGCTGCCTTGACGCTGCGCTGGCGCAGGGCTTCGAACAGGCACACGCCGGTAGCCACGGAAACGTTCAGGCTGCTGACGCTACCAGCCATTGGCAGCCGCACCAGGTAATCGCAGTGCTCACGGGTCAGGCGGCGCATGCCTTTGCCTTCTGCACCCATGATCAGGATAGTCGGGCCGGTCAGGTCTTGCTCGTACAGCTCCTGCTCGGCTTCGCCAGCCGTGCCGACGATCCACAAACCGCGCTGCTGAAGCTTCTTCAGCGTGGCAGCCAGGTTGGTGACTGCGACCAACGGAATAACCTCTGCCGCGCCGCAAGCCACTTTTCGTACAGTCGGGGTCAGGGTTGCTGACTTGTCCTTCGGTACGATAACGGCCAGCGCGCCAGCCGCATCGGCGGTACGCAAGCAGGCCCCCAGATTGTGCGGATCCGTCACGCCATCCAGCACCAGAATCAGTGGAGCACCTTCGGTGCGATCCAGCAGCTCATTGAGCATGGCCTCGCCCCACACCTGGCTCGGACTGACATCTGCCACGACACCCTGGTGCACGCCTTCGACCCAAACGTCCATTTCGCGACGTTCGGCGTTACCCACCGGAACCCGGCTTTCGTCAGCCAGCGCAATCAAGGTCTGCACGCGAGGGTCGCTACGACCCTCAGCCAGCCACACTTGCTTGACGCGTTTTGGGTGGTGACGCAGCAACGCCTCTACAGCGTGAATGCCGTAGATTTTTTCCAACTGACTCATGGTTTGGCCTTAGGTTTGCGCGCCCCGCCGCTTTTGGCAGCAGGAGCGGTGCCCGTTTTTGGCGGGCCTTTACGATGTTTGCTCGGCTTGGAAGGCTTGCCTGCATCTTTAGCAGGCGCCACCCTCCCCGACTTTCCCGGCTCCGATGTCCGACCGCCGCTTTTCGATTCGGCCAACAACGCCTGCTTCAATTCACGGCTTTTGCGCAGCTCGGCATTCTTTGCCGCCGCATCGCTTGAGCGATAGACGTCATCAGAGCCTTTAGTCGTTTTCTTCGCTGGCGCACGACGGCTGGTTTTCGCAGGCTCCGCAGGCTTTTCAGTCTCGTAGCTGCTTGGCTTGCCAGCCGGCTTGGTCTTGGCCGCCGGCTTTTCAGTGCCACGGTTTTTACGACCGATCGGCGCACTGAGGGTTTTCTCAGCCATTTCGAAGTCGATTTTGCGCTCATCGAGATCAACACGCATCACGCGCACTTCAACCGTGTCGCCCAAGCGGAAGCTACGACCGGTGCGCTCGCCCGCCAAGCGGTGATGCACAGGGTCGAAGTGGTAGTAGTCACCTGGCAAGGCGGTTACGTGAACCAGACCTTCGACGTAGATGTCCGTCAATTCGACGAACAGGCCGAAACCCGTCACCGCAGTCACCACGCCCGGGAACGATTCGCCAACGCGATCCTTCATGAACTCGCATTTGAGCCAATTGGTCACGTCACGCGTTGCTTCGTCCGCACGACGCTCACTCATGGAACACTGCTCGCCGAGCTGCTCCAGAATGGCCTCGTCGTACGGATAGATACGCGCCTTGGGGATCGTCATCGCACCCGCACGACGAACGTGCGGGGTGTCCATTTTGGAATGGATTACGCTACGAATCGCCCGGTGCGTGAGCAAGTCCGGGTAGCGGCGAATCGGCGAGGTGAAGTGGGTATAGGCTTCATAATTCAGACCGAAGTGGCCCTGGTTATCAGCGCTGTACACTGCCTGACTCAACGAACGCAGCATGACGGTCTGGATCAGGTGGAAGTCCGGACGATCCTTGATGCTGGCCAGCAACGCCTGATAATCCTTCGGCGATGGACCATCCTTGCCTTTGTGCAAGGACAGACCCAGCTCACCCAGGAAGGCGCGCAGTTTTTCCAGACGCTCAGGCGGCGGACCATCATGCACACGATAGAGTGCAGGAATTTCGTGCTTTTTGAGGAATTCGGCGGTGGCCACGTTGGCCGCCAGCATGCATTCTTCAATCAGCTTGTGAGCGTCATTACGCGTCGTCGGGCGAATTTCAGCAATTTTGCGCTCGGAACCGAAGATGATCCGGGTTTCCTGCGTTTCAAAATCAATCGCGCCACGGGTATGACGGGCAGCCAGCAGAACCTTGTACAGCGAGTAAAGCTGCTTGAGGTGCGGCACAACATCAGCGTATTCGCCGCGCAGCTGCTTGGCTTCGCTGGTTTTCGGCTGTTCCAGGATGGTGCTGACTTTGTTGTAGGTCAGACGCGCCTGAGAATGGATCACCGCTTCGTAGAACTGGTAGTCCGTCATTTCGCCGGTCTTGGAGAGGGTCATTTCACAAACCATCGCCAAACGATCGACTTTCGGGTTCAAGGAGCACAACCCGTTGGATAGCTGCTCCGGCAGCATCGGGATCACGCGCTCAGGGAAGTACACCGAGTTACCACGAACCTGTGATTCGGCATCCAGCGCCGAACCGATTTTCACGTAGCTGGAGACATCGGCAATCGCCACGTACAACTTCCAGCCACCCGAGAACAGTCGCAGCTTGCCCGGCTTGGCTTCGCAGTAAACCGCATCATCGAAGTCCCGAGCATCTTCGCCGTCAATGGTGACGAACGGCAGATGACGCAGGTCGATGCGCTTCTCTTTGTCCTTTTCCTCGACTTCCGGCTTGAGTTTGGCGGCTTCCTTGAGCACGGCTTCCGGCCAGACGTGCGGAATATCGTAGGTGCGCAGGGCAATGTCGATTTCCATGCCTGGCGCCATGTAGTTGCCCACCACTTCGAGCACATCGCCTTGCGGCTGGAAGCGCGGCGTCGGCCAGTGAGTGATCTTCACTTCAACGAACTGACCTACCTTGGCGCCAGCGTTGCGACCCGGCGTTACCAGCACTTCCTGCTGGATTTTCGGGTTATCGGCCACTACAAAGCCAATGCCACCTTCTTCGAAGTAGCGACCCACGATGGTTTCGTGAGCACGCGAGACCACTTCCACAATCACGCCTTCACGGCGACCACGACGATCAAGACCCGAAACACGGGCCAGCGCACGGTCGCCATCGAACACCAGGCGCATTTGCGACGGACTCATGAACAGGTCGTCGCTGCCGTCATCCGGGATCAGGAAGCCAAAGCCGTCGCGGTGACCGCTGATGCGACCGAGAATCAGGTCGAGCTTGTCCACCGGCGCATAAGTGCCCCGACGGGTGTAAATCAGCTGGGCATCGCGCTCCATAGCACGCAGGCGACGACGCAGGGCCTCTATCTGGTCTTCAGTAGTCAGACCGAACTCTTCTACCAACTGCTCACGAGCAGCCGGCGAACCACGCTCGGCCAGATGCTGAAGGATCAGCTCGCGGCTAGGGATAGGGTTATCGTATTTTTCCGCTTCACGTGCGGCCTCGGGATCGAGGGTCTGCCAATCGGCCATTAGATAGTTTTCACCTTGTCTATATGCGGGTTAGTTTGGCATACGCGTATTGAAACGGGAAATTTCAGGCTCACTCAATGCCGTATTAGCCCTTTCTGACGCGCTTTGCTGCTGCCCACCCACCGTTCGCGAAATATTTTGGATATTTTTATTCACAACGCTTTACAGGTCAAAGGGGTATCCGTATAGTGCGCGCCATCGACAACGGCAACGTTGAAGATGCTGCCCAGATGGTGAAATTGGTAGACACGCCAGCTTCAGGTGCTGGTGACCGCAAGGTCGTGGAAGTTCGAGTCTTCTTCTGGGCACCAATTTAGAGATGGAGATTAGTACAATCTCCAGCCTCACACAAAAACCCGCGAAAGCGGGTTTTTGCATTCTAAGCCACTGATTTATTAAAACTAAAACAGGGGTTTACAGATTTAAAAGCTATCCGTATAGTGCGCCACATCAACAGCGGCAACGTTGCTGATACTGCCCAGATGGTGAAATTGGTAGACACGCCAGCTTCAGGTGCTGGTGACCGCAAGGTCGTGGAAGTTCGAGTCTTCTTCTGGGCACCAATTCAGGTTTGCAGATTCACGCTGTAAACCACTCAAAAAGCCCGCGACAGCGGGCTTTTTAGTTTCCGATGCGCCGCCACCAGAAATACCTTCCGCCAGCCGTCCAGGCTGCATGCACCACTTCCTCTCGCAGCTTTCGGCAACACGCTGTAAACCCTCCCCTCCACGGGCATCACAGTTCGTCGCACTTGCACAATTCGACGCTGGGTCAATCGCACTTGAGAAACAATATCGTTTATTATTGTTACAAGTTTTGTAGTACCCAAGCGAGGAACCCAGCGAATGATGCTCCGAAATACCCAGCTTGCGACATGGCTTGTGCGCGGCTTGTCCATCGCCGCTCTTGGTCTGACCCTGACCGCTCCCTCCACCTACGCTGCCGATCCTGTGTCTCTGACGCTGTACAACGGTCAACACAAGGAAGTCGGCGACAACCTCGCCGCAGCCTTCGAAGCCAAGACTGGCATTCACGTCAACGTGCGCAAAGGCAGCAGCAACCAACTGGCCAGCCAGATTGTCGAGGAAGGCGACCGCTCCCCGGCGGACGTGATCTACACCGAAGAATCCCCTCCCCTGAACAATCTGGGCGAGCAGGGTTTTTTGGCCAAGATCGACGCCAGCACACTTGATGTGCTGCCCAAGGAATACGTAGGCGCCAATGGCACCTGGATGGGCGTAACGGCACGTACCCGCGTGGTGGCATTCAACCCCAAACTGATCAAGGAAGAAGAGCTGCCCAAGTCGGTACTGGATTTCGCTGACCCTGAATGGCAAGGCAAGGTGGGTTTTGTACCTACCAGCGGCGCATTCCAGGAGCAGGCGGTGGCCATCATCAAGCTTCACGGACGTGAGGCCGCCGAAGAATGGCTGACAGGGCTGCGGGCGTTCGGCAAAACCTACACCAACAACATGGTTGCCCTGAAAGCAGTCGAAAATGGCGAAGTGGCCAGCGTACTGGTGAACAACTACTACTGGTTTGCCCTGGAGAAAGAAAAAGGCAAGCTGGACTCCAAACTGCACTACTTCACCGATGGCGATGCCGGCGGCCTGATTACCGTGTCCAGCGCAGCCGCGCTGAAATCCAGCAAACACCCGAAAGAAGCGCAACAACTGCTGGCATTCATGGCCAGCGAAGAAGGTCAGCGCGTGATCACCAACACTTCGGCGGAATACCCGATGCGTAAAGGCATGGTCTCGGATCGCGGCCTTAAACCGTTTGAAGAGCTGCAGCCACCCAAAGTGACGCCGACCGACCTGGGCAATGCTGAAGAAGCGCTGGAGCTCGAACGCGACGTTGGCTTGCTCTGATGCTGTCCGCCACTCAATCCGCACGCTTTATCCCTAAACGCAAACGACCTTCGATCTGGCTATTGCTGCCTGTCGCACTGCTGGTGGGCTTAAGCCTGTTGCCATTGTGGTATGTCGGCAGCAAAACCTGGGAGGCCGGCTGGGCACAAGCGGTGAACCTGTTGTGGCGGCCTTATGTCTTTGGCTTGATGCGCAACACATTGATGCTGATGGTCGGCGTCACCGTGACCTGCGCACTGCTCGGGCTTACGCTGGCCTGGTTGCTGGAGCGCAGCAACCTGCCGGGACGACGCCTGTGGGGCGTGATCCTGTGCTTGCCGTTTGCCGTCCCTGCGTTCGTCAGCAGCTTTACCTGGGTCTCGCTCAGCTCGAGCTTCGAGGGCCTGGGCGGAGCCATTCTGGTCATGAGCCTGTCCAAGTACCCGCTGATTTTCCTGCCGGTCGCAGCCACCCTGCGCAACCTGGACCCAGCCCTGGAAGAATCGGCCCGTACACTGGGACAGAGCCGCTGGGGGGTGTTTTTCCGGATCACCTTGCCGCTGCTTTGGCCCTCGCTGCTGGCCGGCTCTCTACTGATTGCCCTGCACATGCTGGTGGAGTTCGGTGCGCTGTCGATCATTGGCCTGCAAACCTTCACCACCGCGATTTACCAACAGTTCGAACTGGAGTTCAGCAACGCCAACGCAGCCATGCTCTCGGCGGTGCTGCTGGTAATGTGCCTGAGCCTGTTATGGCTGGAATTGAAAGTACGCGGCAAAGGCCGACACATCCGCATCGGCCAGGGCGCCGCACGGCATGCCGAACAGGTGCGCCTGGGCAAATTTGCCGTAGTGGGCCAGCTGTATTGCCTGGCTCTGGCCGTTATCGGCAGCGGCATCCCCCTGGGCATGCTGGCGTACTGGCTAGTCAAAGGCAGCTCGGCGGCATTTCCGGTGGCAGCCATTGCCGAAGCGCTGCTTTCGTCCTTGTCACTGGCTCTAGGCGGCGCCGCACTGTGCCTGGTGCTGGCGGTTCCGGTGGGCTTGCTGGTGGTGCGCTACAAAGGGCAGCTGGCGATCTGGGCCGAACGCCTGCCGTATTTGCTGCATGCACTGCCCGGCCTGGTCATCGCATTGGCATTGGTGTATTTCGCCCTGCACTACGTACCGGCGCTGTATCAAACCTCTGCCCTGCTGCTGATTGCCTACGCCTTGTTGTTTTTGCCATTGGCTCAGGCACCGATCCGTACCGCACTGAACAAGGCCGCGCCACAACTTGAAGAAGCCGCACGCACCTTGGGAGCCTCGTCGTTCTCTGCGTTTTGCCGGGTGACCCTGCCGATCATCTTCCCAGCCCTGGGCGCCGCCTTTGCGCTGGTGTTCCTGGACGCCATGAAGGAACTGACCGCGACCTTGCTGCTCAGCCCGACCGGACTTAACACTCTGGCCACGCAAGTCTGGGCCCACACCTCAAACGTCGAATTCGCCGCAGCTGCACCCTATGCGGCGCTATTGATTCTGGTGTCGGGGTTACCGGTGTATTTACTGACGACGAAGATGTACTTGAGCCGCTGAGACGATCTGTTGCCGCAACGGCTTTGCAAACAGCACCAAACGACAAAGGGCCCCGAAGGGCCCTTTGTTTTACATCTGCGACGCTTTAAGCGAACGGATGACGCAGAACGATGGTTTCGTTGCGGTCCGGACCGGTCGAGATGATGTCGATCGGCGCGCCGATCAACGCTTCAACGCGCTTGATGTAAGCACGCGCGTTTTCTGGCAGCTCTTCCAGGGTCTTGGCACCCACGGTCGACTCGGTCCAGCCCGGCACCGACTCGTACACAGGCTCAAGGCCTTCGTAGCTGTCAGCATCAGTCGGTGCGTCAACCAGCACAGCACCGTTTGCATCTTTGTAGCCGACGCAAATGTTGATGGTTTCCAGACCGTCGAGTACGTCCAGCTTGGTCAGGCAGATACCCGAGATGCTGTTCACATCGATAGCGCGACGCAGGATAACAGCGTCGAACCAGCCACAACGACGGGCACGCCCGGTGGTAGCACCGAACTCATGACCCTGCTTGGCCAGGTGAGCGCCGACGTCGTCGAACAGCTCAGTCGGGAAAGGACCCGAACCTACGCGCGTGGTGTATGCCTTGGTGATGCCCAGGATGTAATCCAGGAACATCGGGCCAACGCCCGAACCGGTGGCTACGCCGCCAGCCGTGGTGTTGGAGCTGGTCACGTACGGGTAGGTACCGTGATCGATGTCCAGCAACGAGCCCTGGGCACCTTCGAACATGATGTCCTTGCCAGCGCGACGCAGGCCGTGCAGCTCAGCAGTGACGTCCAGCATCAACGGCTTGAGCAGCTCAGCGTATTCCTTGCACTCGGCCAGGGTCTTGTCGAAGTCGATGGCTGGTTCTTTGTAGAACCCGACCAGCATGAAGTTGTGGTATTCCACCAGTTCACGCAGCTTGGCTTCAAAGCGCGGCATGTTCAGCAGATCGCCAACACGCAGGCCACGACGGGCTACTTTGTCTTCGTACGCCGGGCCGATGCCGCGACCGGTAGTACCGATCTTCAGCTCGCCACGGGCCTTTTCACGGGCCTGGTCCAGCGCGACGTGGAACGACAGGATCAGCGGGCAAGACGGACTGATACGCAGGCGCTCGCGCACCGGTACGCCTTTCTCTTCCAGCTTGATGATTTCACGCAGCAACGCGTCGGGAGCAACCACGACACCGTTGCCGATCAGGCACTGCACGCCTTCGCGCAGAACGCCCGACGGAATCAGGTGCAGAACGGTTTTTTCGCCGTCGATCACCAAGGTGTGGCCAGCGTTGTGGCCACCTTGGTAGCGCACTACAGCGGCAGCATGTTCGGTCAGCAGATCAACGATCTTGCCTTTGCCCTCATCACCCCATTGGGTGCCCAGGACTACGACATTCTTACCCATAACACTTGTCCTCATTCGCGCAAACTTGGTGCCGGCAGCCGCCGGCAGGAAAACTCAAGAAGCCAGCGGCACTACTTGCCACAAGCCATTCTGCAGAATCAATTGGCGGTCGCAGTCCGCATCACGGGCGGCGGCCTGTAGCTGCCCAGGCAACGCCTGAACCACACGCTGACCTTCACTGCGAAGCTGGCAAACCTGCTGCCAGAGTGCCGCATCCGTGCTGTCAGGCATCCAGATACCACCAGACGGTAGCTCGACTTCAGCACGCCCCAGGGTCACCAGGGTTTTCAAATCGGTCGAGAAGCCGGTAGCGGGACGGGCGCGACCGAAGTCAGCGCCGATATCATCATAACGACCGCCCTGAGCGATGGAGTCCCCAACGCCCGGTACAAAAACCGCAAACACCACACCTGTGTGGTAGTGATAACCACGCAACTCACCCAGGTCAAAATACAGCGGCAACAGCGGGAAACGCACAGACAACCGCTCGGCAATCGCCAGCAGATCGTCCAGAGCAGCCAGCACCGGGGCCGGAGCCTTGGCCAGTCGCTCACGCGCAGCAGCCAGTACCTCACGGCCACCACACAAATTAACCAATGCCTGCAGCATGCCCGCCAAATCAGCCGGCAAACCTTCGGTCAAGGCCGTTACTTCGTCGATCGCCTTGCGTTGCAGGGCGTCGAACAATTGTTGTTCCACTTCAACCGACAGGTTGGCCGCACGGGCCAGCCCGCGATAAATACCTACGTGCCCCAGATCCATGTGCACATCCGGAACATCGGCCAGTTGCAGCATCGCCAGCATCAGGCTGATGACTTCAACGTCGCTGCTCGGGCTGGCATCGCCATACAACTCGGCACCCAGTTGAATCGGGCTGCGCGAGGATGACAACGCTCGGGGCTGGGCATGCAGCACACTGCCGGCGTAGCACAGACGGCTCGGCCCTTCACGACGCAGTGTATGCGCATCGATGCGCGCCACTTGCGGCGTGATGTCGGCACGAAAACCCATCTGGCGACCCGTTTGCGGGTCAATAACCTTGAAGGTCCGCAAGTCGAGGTCCTGGCCAGCCCCTGTCAGCAGAGACTCCAGGTATTCGATATGCGGGGTGACGACGAACTCATAGCCCCAGCTCTGGAACAGATCCAGCACCTGACGCCGCGCAACTTCAATGCGGGCAGCCTCGGGCGGAAGTACTTCTTCGATGCCATCTGGCAAGAGCCAGCGGTCTACCGTTGCCATTACACCATTCCCCTATGATCCGGGCGGCCAGCCAGCAGGCGAGCCTTGAGTAAAGCAGAACGTGGCTGCGTCTTGAACGCGCACAGCAAAAAAGCCCAAAACGACGGGCTTACGCAGCAACATTCCTCGAAAAATCTGCCGACGCTGTAACAGCCGCTCGGTCAATCAAACATGCAGACGCAAAAAAGCCGGGAATTTCCCGGCTGCCGTATCATACACACGTTTTCTCAAAGGATCACCCCGCCAGACAATTTGCCCGCCCAGCGGAGTGAACTCATGCCCTGGATTGCTGCCCGCAGGCATACAACCCAAGGCATGGCCCTTGTTATTGCGAAGGCTTGGATTTTTCCAGGTAGCGGAAGAAATCGCTGCTTGGATCCAGAACCAGGACATCGCTCTTGTTCGCAAAGCTTTCGCGGTAAGCGCGCAGGCTGCGATAGAACTTGTAGAACTCTTGATCCTGGCTGTAAGCCTTGGAGTAGATTGCAGCAGCCTGGGCATCACCGTCACCGCGAGACTCTTCGGACTCACGATACGCCTCAGCCAACAGCACACGGCTTTGACGATCGGCGTCAGCACGAATACCTTCGGCCAGCTCGTTACCCTTGGCGCGGTGCTCACGAGCTTCACGCTCACGCTCACTGCTCATGCGCTCGAACACGCTGCGGTTAACTTCCTTCGGCAGGTCGATGGCCTTGACCCGGACATCGATCACTTCGATACCCAGTTCTTTCTCGGCCATTCTGTTCAACGAAGCCGTCAGGTCAGCCATCAGCGCATCACGCTCACCGGACACAACCTCGTGCAAGGTGCGCTTGCCGAACTGGTCACGCAGGCCGGATTCCAGACGACGCGACAAACGCTCGTCAGCAATCTGCTTGAGACCCGATGTAGCGGTGTAGAAGCGCTCGGCATCTTTCACGCGCCACTTGGCGAAGGCATCAACCATTACGGCTTTCTTTTCCAGCGTCAGGAAACGCTGCGTCGGAGCATCCAGCGTCATCAGGCGGGCGTCGAACTTGCGCACCTGGTTAACGTAAGGAATCTTCACATGCAGGCCCGGCTGGACATCGGTCTCAACCACACGACCGAAACGCAGCAGTACCGCACGCTCGGTTTGCGAGACGATGTAGAAGCTGTTCCAGGCAACGATCGCCACGACAACGGCCACAATAAGGGCGACCAGCGATTTATTGCTCATCAGCGACTCTCCCTGGTACGCGCTTGCGGCGGCAGATCTGTTTTGGCGTTCGAGCCAGCATCGTTATTACCCGCTGCTGCGGCCGAACCCGTTGCCGGCGTGCTGCCACTACGGCCTTCGATCATTTTGTCCAGCGGCAAGTAAAGCAGGTTGTTCTGGCCGTCCTTGTTACCGGTCACGAGCACCTTGCTGGTGTTGCTGAAGACTTCCTGCATGGTGTCGAGGTACAGACGGTCCCGGGTCACTTCAGGGTTTTTGCGATACTCGGCCACCAGCTTGGTAAAGCGGTCTGCTTCACCCTTGGCGCGAGAGATCACTTCATCACGATAGCCGTTGGCGTTTTCGATGATGCGCTGAGCCTGACCACGCGCTTCCGGCACCACGCCATTGGCGTAGCTTTCTGCCTGGTTGCGGGCACGCTGCTCGTCTTCACGGGCGCGAATCACGTCATCAAAGGCTTCCTGCACTTCACGCGGTGCTGCTGCGCTCTGTACGTTCACCTGGGTCACGGTGATACCGGTCTTGTAGGTATCAAGGAAACGCTGCAAGCGCTCTTTGATCTCAACCGCCATCTGCTCACGACCTTCGGTCAGGACCTGGTCCATTGCCGTGGAACCCACGACATGGCGCAGGGCACTTTCGGTCGCCTGCTGCAGGCTGATTTCCGGCTGATCAACGTTAAGCACGAAGTCGCGCAGGTTGCTGATCTTGTACTGCACGGTCAGTGGCACTTCGACGATGTTTTCGTCTTCAGTGAGCATCTGGCCCTGCTTGGAGTAGGCACGCTCACGCGTCACGTTCTCCAGGTACTTTTTGTCGAACGGCGGGAAGTAGATGTTCAGGCCCGGCCCGACAGTGTCGTAGTACTTGCCCAGGCGCAGCACAACGGCTTGCTCCTGCTCATCGACCACATAGACCGCGCTGTACAGCCATGCCGCAGCCAATACGACCAGGCCGATGCCGAGCAGACCGAAACCGGCGCCCTTGCCGCCCGATCCGCCTTCGCTGCCACCACGTTTCTTTCCACTACCGAACAACCCATTCAGGCTTTCCTGCAGCTTGCGGAAGGCCTCGTCGAGATCCGGTGGTCCCTTGCGGCCGCCATTATTCGGGCGTTTGCCACCCCAAGGATCTTGATTGTTCGAGTTGCCACCCGGCTCATTCCAAGCCATAGCGCTCTCCATCTGATAAAGCAAAGACGCGCCCACGGCGCGCCGACCAATGCTACAGAATGCCTATCACAGCGGCACAGCCGCTTTGCGAGGCTTTTATTGCAAAGTGTGTTCTTCGATGAATTCCAGCGGCTGCATCCCTTCGCGGCTGACCAAGCGGTTGAGCTCGGATCGCGGCAGGCGCACGTCCAACAGACTGGCCCCCTCATCGTCATGCTCTTCTTTTTGCACAACACCCAATTCAAAGAACTGTGCACGCAGTCGAGCAAAACGCTGCTCCAAGCGCAAGGTCCCAACGAACAAATCATTGCCCAGCAACTCGGCGATGGCTTGCTCAAGCAACTCCAACCCTTGACCGTCGCGGGCCGACAACCAGACCCGCTGCGGTTTGCCGTCGGCATCGCGCTGAATCTGCGGCTCGACGCCTTCAAGCAAATCGATTTTGTTGTAGACCTCAAGGATCGGCAAGTCCTGGGCACCAATCTCGCCCAGCACCACCATCACCTGCTCGATCTGCGCCATGCGTTCAGGTTCGTGCGCGTCGATCACATGCAGCAGCAAATCGGAATTGCTCGACTCTTCGAGCGTAGACCGGAAAGCTTCAACTAGCTTGTGCGGAAGGTGACGAATAAAGCCCACGGTATCGGCCAGAACAATCGGCCCCAGGTCGCCCAGATCGAGGCGGCGCAAGGTCGGGTCGAGCGTGGCGAACAATTGGTCGGCGGCAAAAACGTCTGAACCGGTGACCGCGTTGAACAGCGTGGATTTACCGGCGTTGGTATAGCCCACCAGCGACACCGTAGGAATGTCGGCGCGTTGACGCCCTCTACGGGACTGCTCGCGTTGACTGCGGACTTTTTTCAGGCGGGCCTTGATCTGGCTGATACGCACGCGCAACAGACGGCGGTCGGTTTCGAGCTGGGTCTCACCCGGCCCGCGCATGCCAATGCCGCCACCCTGACGCTCAAGGTGGGTCCAGCCGCGTACGAGACGCGTGCTCATGTGGTCAAGCTGGGCCAGTTCGACCTGGAGCTTGCCTTCATGGGTGCGGGCGCGCTGAGCGAAGATATCGAGAATCAGCCCTGTACGGTCAAGCACGCGACACTCGAAAACACGTTCGAGATTTCGCTCCTGACTGGGCGTGAGGACGTGATTGAAAATCACAATATCGACCTTCTCGGCCTTGACCAGGTCGCGTAGCTCCTCGACCTTGCCACTGCCAATCAGGTACTTGGCCGATGGCCGATGACGCGGCACGTTAAAAAACGCGACGGTCTCGGCGCCGGCCGATACAGCTAACTCCTGGAACTCCTGCGGATCTTCGCGCGCCTCAGGGTCCTGACCTTCCAAGTGAACGAGGATCGCTCGCTCACCACCACCGTGGCGCTCAAAGAACAAAGCAGACTCCTATCAGGCGTTACCTGGTTCAGCATCTGCCAGTTCCGATTCAGCTGCGCTAGGCAAACGAATTGGGCGAACTGGTACTACTGTCGAGATAGCGTGTTTGTAAACCATTTGGCTAACAGTGTTTTTCAGCAGAATAACGAACTGATCGAAAGATTCGATGGTCCCCTGCAGCTTGATCCCGTTGACCAAGTAGATGGAAACGCCAACCTTCTCTTTACGCAAAGTATTCAAGTAAGGGTCTTGTAGCGAATGCCCTTTTGACATATGCCGCACTCCTGTAAGGATAAATAAAAATAGAAACAAAAATTAGATGGCTGATGACGCCACATCCATAGGATAGACGGCATTTCCTGAGACTCAGCTCAATATGGAGACCGATCCCAGGTATTTCAAGGCTCGTGGCAGATTGTCGCAGTCCAGGCTGTCCAGCCAATGGAGATCACTCCAGCTGCGCAACCAGGTGAACTGACGCTTTGCCAATTGGCGCGTAGCAATGATGCCGCGCTCCTGCATCTCGGCTGCCGTCAGTTTGCCGTCGAGGTAATCCCAGACTTGCCGATAGCCTACAGCACGTATAGACGGCAAACCTGAATGCAAGTCACTTCTGCTGCGCAGTGCTAGGACCTCGTCAATGAACCCCTGTTCCAGCATCTGCCCGAATCTTTGTGCAATTCGTTCATGCAATACCTGACGATTCGCCGGAGCGATGGCCAGATTCGCGACAGTATAGGGCAATTGTCCCTGTCCAGAAGCCGCTGCTTTAGTCGTTTCTTCAGATTGTTTTTGCCGGTGGGCTGTCATGCTCATACCGCTGACCCGATAAACCTCTAGCGCACGGGTCAGACGCTGTGGATCATTGGGATGGATACGTGCCGCCGACTCGGGATCTATCGCCGCCAACTGGTCGTGCAGGGCTTGCCAGCCCAGGCGCCGGGCCTCCTCTTCAAGCTCGGCACGCACCTCGGCGTCGGCAGCCGGCATGTCCGCCAGGCCTTCACTCAGCGCCTTGTAATAGAGCATGGTGCCGCCCACCAGCAGCGGAATATTTCCGCGCGCGGTGATCTCGGCCATGGCCTGCAGCGCATCACGGCGAAAGTCGGCTGCCGAATAGCTGTCGGCCGGATCGATAATATCGATCAATTGGTGCGGGTGCCGAGCCAGAATGTCCTTGGACGGCTTGGCCGTGCCAATGTCCATGCCGCGATACACCAATGCCGAGTCGACACTGATCAACTCGCACGGCAAGACTTTGCTCAGCTCGATCGCCAGATCGGTTTTACCCGCAGCAGTTGGCCCCATCAAAAAAATGGCGGGGGGTAAAACGTTGGAACCTGTCATCAGCGACCGCGCAAAAAGAGTTTGTCCAAGTCGTCCAGGCCCATTTGGGTCCAGGTCGGACGACCATGATTGCACTGACCGCTGCGCTCGGTGTTTTCCATGTCACGCAACAAGCCGTTCATTTCCGGGATGGCCAATCGACGATTGGCCCGGATCGCACCGTGGCAAGCCATCGTGCCGAGCAACTCATTGAGGTGGGCCTGGATCCGGTCACTGGTGCCGTATTCCATCAAGTCTGCCAACACATCGTGCACCAGGCGCTGAGCCTCGGCCTGCTTGAGCAAGGCCGGAATCTGACGGATCGCCAGGGTTTCGGGACCCAGGCGCTGCAACTCGAAGCCAAGGCGCTGGAACCATTCGCCATGCTCTTCAGCGCAATCGGCTTCGCGCTGGCTGACTGCAATCGACTCTGGCACCAGCAGCGGCTGCCCGCTCAGGCCTTCGCTGGCCATGGCGATTTTCAGGCGTTCATACATGATGCGCTCATGCGCGGCATGCATATCCACCAGCACCAGGCCCTGGGCGTTTTCAGAAAGAATGTAGATACCCTTGAGCTGCGCCAGGGCAAAGCCCAGCGGCGGTATATCACCCTGCCCCTCAGGCAGCGGCGCTGCGTTTGCCTCAGGCAAGGGCGCAAAGAATTCGCGATAGGCGTTTTTCGCCTCGCTGACGGATACTGAAGGGGTGGAAGACTGCGGCCGGTATTGATACTGGTAACCGGCTCCAACACCCGAGCCCGGCGCAGACTGCGACTGCACAGGAGCCGCTTGCGGCTGCTCCAGCAGATGCGCGGCCAGACGCATTTCACCCTGAGGGCCGAATTCCCCGGCATCGAGGCCGGTCGGGCGCTCGGCACCGGGAACCGGTGCAGGCGCGGCCAATTGATCCTCTGGACGCACGTCACCCAGGGCACGGTGCAAGGTGCCGTACAAAAAGTCGTGAACCATGCGCCCGTCACGGAAACGCACTTCGTGCTTGGTCGGGTGCACGTTGACATCGACCACCGAAGGGTCGACTTCAAAAAACAGCACGAACGTCGGATGCCGGCCATTGAACAGCACATCGCGATAGGCCTGGCGTACGGCGTGAGCCACCAGTTTGTCGCGCACCGCACGACCATTCACATAGAAGTACTGCAAGTCGGCCTGGCTGCGGGAAAAGGTCGGCAAACCGACCCAGCCCCACAAATGCAACCCATTGCGCTCAATCTCGATCGGCAGTGCCTGCTCCAGGAATGCCGAACCACACACAGCAGCCACACGCCGCGCACGGGCGGTGTCGTCATGGGCTTCATGCAGATTGAGGATGGTTTTGCCGTTATGGCGCAGGTTGAACGCCACATCGAAGCGGGCCAGCGCCAAGCGTTTGATCACTTCTTGCAGGTGATCGAACTCAGTTTTTTCGGTTTTAAGAAACTTGCGTCGCGCCGGGGTATTGAAAAACAGATCGCGCACTTCCACGGAAGTGCCGACCGGATGCGCTGCCGGTTGTACGCGGGGCGCCATGTCGCGGCCTTCGGTTTCAACCTGCCACGCCTGATCTGCGCCACGGGTTCGCGAGGTCAGCGTGAGACGGGCTACCGAGCTGATCGACGCCAGTGCCTCGCCACGAAACCCCAGGCTCATCACCCGCTCAAGGTCTTCGAGGTCACGAATCTTGCTGGTGGCGTGACGCGCCAACGCCAGCGGCAAGTCGTCGCTGGAGATACCGCTACCATCATCACGCACTCGCAGCAGCTTGATACCTGCTTGTTCAACATCCACATCGATACGCTTGGCGCCCGAGTCGAGGCTGTTTTCCAGCAACTCTTTAATCACCGAAGCGGGACGCTCGACCACCTCGCCCGCTGCAATCTGGTTAGCCAGCCGTGGACTGAGCAGTTCGATCCGCGCGCTACTGTTCAACGCCTCATCACTCATTGGCGGGTTACCAACTCAGCGACAGGGATATTCAGGGTCTGGCCGATTTTCAGTTCGTCAGTTTTCAAGCTGTTGCTGGAACGCAAGCTGGCCACGCCCACTTGATAGCGCACAGCGATCATCGCCAGGGTTTCGCCGGGGCGAACCGTGTGTTCCCGGGCGCTCTGGGCGATTTTGCCTGTGTCGCGCAACCAGGCGATATACGTGCCCGGCGGCGGGTTTTGCTGGAAGAACTGGCGTACGCCACTGCTGATCGAACGCGCCAGCGCTTGCTGGTGATTGGACGAAGACAGCTTGGATGCCTCGTTGGCATTGGAGATGAAGCCGGTCTCGACCAGGATCGACGGAATGTCCGGCGACTTGAGCACCATGAATCCGGCTTGTTCCACGCGGCGCTTGTGCAAGGGGGTCACGCGGCCAATGTTGCTCAAGACCTTTTGGCCAACGTTCAGACTGGAAGTCAGCGAAGCGGTCATCGACAGGTCGAGCAACACGCCCGCCAGCATCCGGTCCTTGTCATCGAGGCTGACGTTGCCAGCACCGCCGATCAAGTCGGAACGGTTTTCACTGTCTGCCAGCCAACGGGCGGTCTCGGAGGTAGCACCCCGTTCAGACAAGGCAAACACCGAGGCGCCGAATGCGGCCCTGGACGGTGCGGCGTCTGCGTGAATCGACACAAACAGATCGGCGCCCTTCTTGCGGGCGATTTCGGTACGACCGCGCAGCGGAATAAAGTAGTCGCCGGTACGGGTCAGTTCGGCCTTGAAGCCTTTCATGCCGTTGATTTGACGCTGCAGTTCTTTGGCAATCGCCAACACCACGTCTTTTTCGCGCTGGCCGGCCGAGCCCGAAGCCCCCGGGTCTTCGCCACCGTGACCGGCATCAATCACCACCACCACGTTGCGCTTGCCCTTCGGCACAGGAACGGGGGTCAGCTTCACTTCCGGCTGAGTCGGGGTGACCGGCACCACCGGCACTTTAGCCACGTTGGTGGGCGGCAGGCTTGGCGTCAGGTCGGCGCCCTGGTCATAGAGGTCGACCACCAGGCGGTTGCCGTACTGCGCGTTTGGCGGCAGGGTAAAACTCTTCGGGGTCACGGACTGCTTCAGGTCGATGACCACACGCAAATCCTGAGGCGTGCGCTGTGCCGAGCGCATGCTGGTAATGGGCGTGTTGGCCATCGGCACATTCAATGCGCCGGCCAGGGTCGCGCCATTGATATCGATCACCAGACGATCAGGTGCCGTCAGCGTAAAGACGCTGTGTTGCACGGGGCCCGTGAGGTCAAATACTAATCGCGTGTTGTCCGGTGCGCGCCACAAACGCACGCTTTTCACCTGAGTTGCCGCAACGGCATTCACCGCCATGACACTGAGCAACAGACCAACGACACTCACTAACGCGCGAAAGCGCATACCAAACCCCATCATTATTTGAATTCCAATGCCAAAGTCTCACACCAGGACTCGCCACGCGAACCCTGGGCCGACAACTTCAGCGAGCGCCCGGCATCAAGGGGGCTAATGGTAATGGTCAGGTCAGGCTTTGGCAAAAAGCCTGCACCTTTTTGAGGCCATTCAATCAGACACAATGTATCGCCATCGAAATAATCCCGGATGCCCATGAATTCCAGCTCTTCAGGATCTTCCAGGCGATAGAGATCAAAGTGAAAGGCCCGGACCTCACCGATCTCATAGGGCTCTACCAAGGTAAATGTAGGACTTTTTACTGCGCCAACATGCCCAAGGCCGCGAATAATGCCCCGCGACAGGGTCGTTTTACCGGCGCCCAGATCCCCTTCAAGGAAAATCACCCCCCGCCCTTGAGTGACGCGAGCCAACTGCCCGCCAAATGCGACCATGGCTTCTTCATCAGCCAGTGGCAGTGTTAATTCAGACACGGTGCTTGCTCCTCCAACAACTGACGAATGACTGGAATCAAATCACTGGCCGCCAGCCCACGGCCCATTGATCCTTGTTGCTCCCCGGCACGGGCATGCAGCCACACCGCCAGGCACGCGGCATCAAACGCGCTCATGCCTTGAGCCAGCAGCGCGCCGATCACGCCTGCCAGCACATCCCCCAAACCGGCCGTGGCCATCGCCGGATGCCCGTGATCACACAGGGCCAAACGGCCATCCACATCGGAAATCAAACTGCCTGCCCCTTTGAGAACGCACGCCACTGAGTATTTTTTAACCAGGGCCCGTGCCGCAGCCGGGCGGTCGCCCTGCACCTGGCTCGTACTGATACCGAGCAAACGCGCGGCTTCGCCAGGGTGCGGAGTGATCACTGAACCTGACGTTAGCTTAAAGTCAGCGTTGGACAACAGATTCAGCGCATCGGCATCCCAGACCTGCGGCATTTTTACCTGGACCGCTGCCGACAACAGGCTGCGCCCCCATGCGGCCTGCCCCAAGCCCGGCCCGACCACCAACACCGACGCGTGTGCCAGCACGTCCATCAGCTGATTGGCCGACGACACGCCCAAGGCCATGACTTCGGGCAAGCGGGTCAAGGCTGCAGGCACGTGCTCGGGCCGGGTCGCCAGCGACACCAGGCCCGCGCCACAGCGCAATGCAGCCTGTGCACTCAGGGTAATGGCGCCGCCGAACCCCCTGTCGCCACCGATCAACAGCACATGCCCGAACTGGCCCTTGTGGGCACTGGTTGTACGCGCAGGCAGGCGCGGCAGAGTCTCTGCATGAAGCGGCGTGGGCTCGGGAAACAGGTGTTTGGTCTGCGGCATGCGTGTTGGACTCCGATGTCTGGCAGAATTATACGCATCTCAGCCCCGGTTTCTCTTGCCTCATGCCTGCTATTACTGTCGACCTCCCCGCACTTGCTCAGTCCATCAAGGAATGGGGCCGTGAGCTGGGCTTCCAACAAGTCGCCATTGCCGGCCTCGATCTGGGCGAACACGAACAGCATCTGGAGCGCTGGCTCGCCGCCGGCTACCACGGCGACATGGAATACATGGGCGCCCATGGCAGCAAACGCTCACATCCCGAAGAGTTGGTTCCCGGCACGTTGCGGGTGGTTTCCCTGCGTATGGATTACCTGCCCGGAGACACCCACATGGCGCAATTGCTCGCCCAACCCGAAAAAGCCTACGTGTCGCGCTACGCCTTGGGCCGCGATTATCACAAGCTGATCCGTAAACGCGTGCAACAGCTCGCCGACCGCATTCAGGCGGCCATCGGCCCTTTCGGCTTTCGTGCGTTCGTCGACAGTGCCCCCGTCCTGGAAAAAGCCATCGCGCAAAAAGCCGGCCTGGGCTGGATCGGCAAAAACACCCTGGTGCTCAATCGCAAGGCGGGCAGCTACTTCTTTCTGAGTGAGCTGTTTGTCGACTTGCCGCTGCCCGAAGACCCGCCCCACGAGACTGAACATTGCGGGCGCTGCACGGCGTGCCTGGACATTTGCCCAACCAATGCGTTTGTCGGGCCCTATGTGCTGGATGCCCGGCGCTGCATCTCATACCTGACCATCGAGCTTAAAACTGCTATCCCCGAGGACCTGCGCCCACTGATTGGTAATCGGGTATTTGGCTGCGATGACTGCCAGATCGTCTGCCCCTGGAACCGTTTCGCCCGCCCCACAACAGAAGGTGACTTCAAGCCGCGACATAACCTGGACAACGCCGAACTGGCCGAACTGTTTATGTGGGATGAAGACAAGTTCCTGAGCAGCACCGAAGGCTCTCCCCTGCGCCGGGCCGGTTATGAGCGCTGGCTGCGCAATTTGGCGGTGGGCCTGGGCAATGCACCGTCGAGCATTCCGGTGCTGGAAGCCTTGAAGGCCCGCCGTGAATATCCCTCGCAGCTGGTGCAGGAACATGTGGCATGGGCATTGAAGCAACACGCTGAGCGGGCCTGAAGACAGCTGTTGTCCACGCAACGAGGCTGCGTCCGGCTAGATAGCCGTCGTGCATCGAAGTACGCCATGGGTACCGAGGACTCCGCCCTCGACCGTAGCCTCGCGGAGCTCGTCAACGGCTACAGATTTGGAGACATTCTGTAGGCCGCTACCGAAGGCCTAGTGCTCGTCGTTGTAGACGAACTTGGGCATTTCCCAGTTGAAGCGGATCGCCAGCAAGCGCAGCAGCAGGCCGCCGAACAAGGTGACGAGAATCGCCTGTTCGTTGGGCATTTCAAGCCAGGTGCAGAGCAGGAAGCACCACGCGGCAGCGAAGGACACGCTGGCATAGAGTTCACGGCGAAAGATCAATGGGATATCGTTGCAAAAGATGTCTCGCAAGATGCCGCCGAACACACCGGTAATGACCCCGCTGACCGAAGCCACCAGCATGCCTTGGCCCATTTCCAGGGCAGTCATGCAGCCAATCAGCGTAAACGCCACCAGCCCCAGTGCATCGAGCACCAAAAACAGCGAGCGCAAATGGCGCATCAGTGGCGCGATAAAGATCGTCACCAGCGCGGCAAAGGTCGTCAGCACCAGGTATTCCGGGTGCTTCACCCACGTCAGCGGGTAATGCCCCAGCAACACATCGCGTACTGAACCGCCGCCCAGCGCCGTGACACACGCAATCAGCACCACCCCGAACCAGTCCATGCCTCGACGCCCGGCTGACAGCGCGCCGGTCATGGCTTCTGCGGTAATGGCAACTAAATAGAGCATCAGCAACATGGCAGCGATCCTTGCGATAAGGCGCGCAGTCTACTCAGTTGGCGCCAGCACCAAAAGGGGGCGACGCTGAAGGTTTGCAACGATCCCGTAGCCGCTGCCGAAAGTTACGTCCGATTGCCAAGCAATCGTAAACCTGAGTACAGGGTAAATCCGGCACATCGCTTGCCTGATTTCACGAGGGCTGCGCCGCCGGACGCAGCCTCGTATCTCGACAGCGCCTGGAAAGTGCGCTTACCGCGTTAGAACTTGATGAAGTGCTTACGGTAGTGCTGCAGCTCGGCGATCGACTCGCGAATGTCATCCAGCGCCAGGTGCGTCCCTTTTTTGACCAGGCTGTCGCGAACTTCCGGAGCCCAGCGGGCAACCAGCTCCTTGAGGGTCGACACGTCCAGGTTGCGGTAGTGGAAGTAGCTTTCGAGGGTTTTCATGTGGGTGTACAGGAAACGCCGGTCCTGGCAGATGCTGTTGCCGCAGATCGGTGACTTGCCTTTTGGCACCCATTGCTCAAGGAAGGCAATGGTTTGCGCCTCGGCCTCGGCCATGCTGGTGGTGCTGTCCTTGACGCGCTGGGTCAGACCGCTGCCGCCGTGGGTGCGGGTGTTCCATTCGTCCATGCGGGCCAGCACTTCATCGCTGTGGTGGATGGCAATGACCGGGCCTTCGGCAAGGGTGTTGAGGTTGCTGTCGGTGACAATGGTGGCCATTTCGATAATGACGTCGTTGTCAGGGTCCAGACCGGTCATTTCCAAGTCGATCCAGATCAGGTTCTGCGCGTTGTTCATAAAGGGCTCCCGGGCTTAGTCGCGCAGTTTAGCTTAGGCGTGCGGCCCACGTGCTAAACTCGGCGGCGTTTCATCTCCTTATCGCTTTATCAACACGGAACACCCATGGCCAAACGCCAGCTCAATCGTCGTCAGAATTGGCGCATCGAAAAGATCCAGGGCGAGCGCGCTGCACGCGCCGCCAAACGTGAATCCAGTGCCGTTGAGGCGCTTGAGGGCGGCGATCTGGGCCCCGAGCAGCTCGGCCTGGTCATCGCGCACTTTGGCGTACAAGTCGAAGTCGAAGCCCAGGAAGGCGAACTGAAAGGCCAGATGTTCCGTTGCCACCTGCGCGCCAACCTGCCCGCACTGGTCACCGGCGACACCGTTGTATGGCGCGCCGGCAATCAGGGCATCGGGGTAATCGTCGCCCAGCTGCCGCGTAAAACCGAGCTGTGCCGTCCGGACAGCCGTGGCCAGCTCAAGCCGGTCGCTGCCAACGTCGATATGATTGTGATTGTCTTCGCGCCAATGCCCGAGCCCCATGCCAACCTGATCGACCGTTATCTGGTGGCTGCCGAGCACGCCGGGATCCGCCCGCTATTGCTGCTCAACAAAGCCGACCTGATCGACGATCAAAATGCCCCGGCGCTTAATGCGTTGCTAGGTGTTTATCGACAGCTGGGGTACCCGGTGCTGGAAGTGTCGGCGCATCACGGCAATGGCATGCAGCAACTGCAAGCACAGCTGGATGGGCACATCAGTGTGTTTGTGGGTCAGTCCGGCGTGGGCAAGTCGTCCCTGGTCAACAGCTTGTTGCCAGAGGTCAACTTGCGGGTCGGGCCGCTGTCCGAGATTTCCGGGCAGGGCACGCACACCACGACCACCGCACGGCTGTTCCACTTCCCGGGCGGTGGCGACCTGATCGACTCCCCGGGTATTCGCGAGTTTGGTCTGGGGCACGTGAGCCGGGCTGATGTTGAAGCCGGGTTTATCGAGTTCAACGACCTGATCGGCCGTTGCCGCTTCCGCGATTGCAAACACGACCGCGAACCGGGCTGTGCACTATTAATGGCTCTGGAAGATGGCCGCGTACAGCAGCAGCGCATGAACAGCTACCGCTCGATCATCGCCAGCCTGCCCGAAAGCAGCTACTAAACCGCAGAAGCCCAGCAGGCGCGAACACGCTCGCGCCTGCTGGACTACGGGGCCTTATCGTCAAATAAATTCAGCTTTTTCCGCTCTTCATGGGCAGGTGGTGGCTGCTGGTCGGCCGGCAATACGATCGGATCAATCGGCGTTGTCGGTGTTTCAGCCTTGGCCTTGGGCGCGCCCTGCTCGCCTTCAATCGCCTGCTGGGCCTTTTTGGTCAGCACCACAATGTCGATGCGCCGGTTGATCGGGCTCAGCGGGTTGGTTTTGTTGAACAATTGGGACGAGGCATACCCCACGACTCGCGCCACCTGTGCCTCTGGGTAACTGCCTGCCACCAGCGCCCGTCGCGCCGCATTGGCGCGATTGGCCGATAACTCCCAGTTGCCGAAATCACCATTGCCGGCATACGGCGCGGCATCGGTATGGCCGCTGATACTGACTTTATTGGGCACCGCTTTAATGGTGTCGGCCAGGGCCAGCAAAATGTCTTCAAAATACGGCTTCAGGCGCGCACTGCCGACATCAAACATCGGCCGGCTCTCGGCATCCATGATCTGGATGCGCAGGCCGTCCGGGGCGATTTCAAACAGCAGTTGATCCTTGAATTTGCGCAACTCCGGGTTTTCTTCAACCTTGTTCTGCAGTTCTTGCAGCAACAGTTCGAGGCGCTCTTTCTCAACCTGATCGGCCACGCTTTCGGCCTGGTAAGCATCGAGCGGCACTTTGTCCGGTTGCGGCTGCAGCGTTTGTTCGGGGTTAAGGGTTTTTTCAGGTGCCAGCTCGGGGGTGCCGCCGAGGTCGATCACATACGGCGTGCCGCTCTCACTGAAGCCGATCGGGTCTTTGAAGTAGCCGCCGATGGCGATTTTCTGTTCTGGGGTCGCCGCAGTCATTAGCCACATCACCAGGAAAAACGCCATCATCGCCGTGGCGAAGTCAGCGAACGCGATTTTCCATGCACCACCGTGATGGCCTGCGGCATAGCGCTTGACGCGCTTGATGATGATTGGCTGATTGTTCTCCATAAATCAGCGACCGCGAACCACTTGTTCCAGCTCGGAAAAACTCGGCCGGTGCTTGGGGTACAACACTTTGCGACCGAATTCGACCGCCAGCGACGGCGGCATGCCCGAGGCGGAAGCCACCAGTGAGGCCTTGATCGATTCGTAGATGTTGAGCTCCTCCTTGGCATCGTGTGCCAGAGAAGTCGCCAGCGGCCCGAAGAAGCCATACGCGGCCAGGATCCCGAAGAACGTACCCACCAGGGCTGCACCGACGTGCATGCCGATCGCGGCCTGATCGCCTTCACCCAGCGAAGCCATGGTCACGACAATCCCCAGCACCGCGGCCACGATACCGAACCCGGGCATGCCGTCGGCAATACCGGTCACCGCATGGGACGGGTGATCCAGCTCTTCCTTGAGGTTGTACAGCTCCATGTCGAACAGCCCCTCAAGCTCATGGGGCGCCATGTTGCCGGACGACATGATGCGCAGATAGTCACAGATAAACGCCGTCATGCGTTCGTCTTTAAGCACGGTCGGGTACTTGGCAAAGATCGGACTGGCCGCTGCATCTTCGATATCGCCTTCGATGGCCATCATGCCTTCGCGACGACTTTTATTCAGAATGTCGTAAACCAGGCCCAGCACTTCAAGGTAGAACGCGTGGGAAAAACGCGAACCGAACATGCTGATGGATTTCTTGATCACGTGCAGGGTCATGTAGCCCGGGTTCGCCTGCAGGAACGCACCGAAAGCCGCACCGCCAATAATCAAGACTTCGAATGGCTGAATCAGCGCCCCGATCTTGCCATGGGAAAGCACGTAACCGCCGAGCACGCTCGCGAACACGACGATGATGCCGATAATTTTAGCCATAGGGATAAAGGTACTTATTGAGTCAGGTTCAAGATGATTGTCCGGCGCCGCTAAAACTCTTCTTCTCCTTATCGGCAAATCTGCGCCAGACTATAGCTTGCAACGGCGAAAAGCCATTTGCCCCGTCAGGGCGTGCACACAATGGATGATGACTGCGTTCCCATCATGACCTACGAAACCCTCGCCGTACCCTCAACGCCTTCTACCCTCGATGCCTGGGTCAAACACCTCGACGCCGTCAACCTGCCGATCCCGCTGCACAGCCACACACTGGTCTGCCAGGCACTCAACGACAGTCGACGCTCCCTGCGTGAAATTGCCGAGGTCATGCAAGACAGCCCGGCGCTGGCGCTAAGCCTGATCCGCGAGGCCAATTACCACGCCCACGGTAGTCTGAGCGAGCCGAGCGAGAGCCTTGAAGTGGCCATCAACCGCCTCGGCCTGCAACGCACCCAGGCGCTGCTTGAGCGTTTACCGGCCTTACCGGCTGAAGAAATGCCCTTGGCATTCCGGCAAATACAACTCATCAGCCAGCACGCCGCGCAGCAAGCCAGCGGGTTGTTCGGCAATCGTCTGGCACGGCTCTGGCACGAAATCTACTGGGGCAGCCTGCTGTTTCTCTCGCCACTGTGGGCCATGGCCCTGACCCACCCGCAACAGCTTGATGAATGGGAACGGCGAGTGTTTCATCAGGGCGAATGCGCCAGCAAGGTTGAGCAGCGGCTGTTCGGGGTGCGCCTGTTTGAAATCTGCCGGGCACTGGCGGTGTTGTGGCGACTGCCCGAGTGGGTGCTGCAAGGCTATGCCGTGATTACCGAAGAACAACGCACGCTGGTCAGCGTGCTGCACATCGCCCGTGACAGCCAGAATCCCCTGCGCCAACAGCAGCGCCTGGACGCCAATCCGGCACTGCGGCGCTGGCTGGGTCAGCCCGCCCATACCGTGCTGCTGGCCAACGGCCTGGCGCTGTCCGCGCAACAGGCCTGGGACTCACCGCATAACCTGCGCTGGCAATACCTGACCAGCCTGTACCTGCAAATGCCTCTGGATGAACTGCAACAGCAAGTGCATCAGAACGCGGCGAGCAGCGGGCGCTATCACGCGCTGCCCGACCTCTGGCACCCGGCACAGTCACTGCTCTGGCCGTGGGACATGCGCCGCACGAATCAGGGCCTGCTGCAGCCCGCCGCGCCACCTTCGGCCGAAGCACTGGCGTTGTGGCGCAAACACTGCGGAAAATTGCTGGCCGAACCGAGCGTGTTCAGCAACTCCATGCACCTGACCACCTGCGCCTGCGACGCCCTGATGGCCTGCGGCATGCGCCGGGTAATGTTGCTGATGGCCGACAAGACCTCATCCACCCTGCGCGTGCATCAAATCTCGGGGCTGCCCAAGGAAGTCTTCGATCTGAGCCTGCCCATCAATCAAAGCACCGCGCTGCAACGGTTGATGGAGCACCCGGCCCAAGTGCGCCTGACACCCGAAAATAACAAGGTGATTTCTGCCGTTTTACCCGATAGCCTGCGCAGCCTTTTCCCGGGGGAGCACCTGTTGTTGCGCTCATTGAGCAACCATGGCCGAACGGTGATGCTGATAGTCGCTGACCAGGGCGGCGGTCCGTTTTCACAGACCAGCGTGCAAGCCTTTGGTAAAACAGCGCAATGTATCGAGAAAGCGCTGAACAGCTTTACTGCTCGCGGGCGCTAACGCTTGCGCTACAATTCGCCCCCTTTCGCTCTGGAGACCTCACATGCCTGACTTCTCTGGCTTGCCGCTGGTGATTGAGCCCAGCGACCTGCTCGCCCGGCTCGAAACACCCAATCTGATTGTGGTCGACCTGACCAGCGTGGCGCGCTACGAGGCCGGGCACATTCCGGGCGCTCGTTTTGTCGACCCGAAACGGACACAACTGGGTCTGCCCCCGGCTCCCGGGTTGCTGCCGACCCAGGCTTCGCTGCAATCCCTGTTTGGCGAACTGGGGCACAACCCTGACGCGATCTACGTGGTCTATGACGATGAAGGCGGTGGCTGGGCCGGGCGTTTTATCTGGCTGCTGGATGTGATCGGGCACAAGGCCTACCACTACCTGGACGGCGGGCTTCACGCCTGGATCGCAGAAGGTTTGCCATTGTCCACCGAGGCCGCGCCCGCTGCTGGCGGCCCGGTTGCCCTGACGTTGCACGACGAACCCACGGCCACCCGCGAGTACCTGCAAAGCCGTCTGGGTGCCACCGACCTGGTGATCTGGGATGCACGCAGCGAAGGCGAGTACACCGGTGAGAAAGTACTGGCGGCCAAAGGCGGGCATATACCCGGCGCCAAACACTTTGAATGGACCGCTGGCATGGATAAAACCCGCCACCTGCGTATCCGCACCGACATGGCCCAGATCCTCAACGATCTGGGCATCAGCAAAGACAAAGAAGTGATTACCCACTGCCAGACCCACCATCGCTCTGGCTTTACTTATCTCGTTGCCAAATCGCTCGGTTACCCGCGCGTTAAAGGCTACGCCGGTTCCTGGGGCGAATGGGGCAACCACCCCGATACGCCCGTCGAACTGCCTGCAAAAAATTAAGGACCTTGAATGAAAAAGCGTTTATTCCTCCTCAGCCAGTACCTGTTGCCGCATCACCTGCTGTCGCGTCTGGCTGGCTGTATTGCCGAGTGCCGCGTGCGCTGGTTCAAAAATGCATTCACCACCTGGTTCGCCAAGCGTTACCAGGTGGATATGTCCCAGGCATTGGTTGAGGACGTGACTGCATACGAACACTTCAATGCGTTCTTCACCCGTGCCCTGAAAGAGGGCGCCCGCCCGCTGGATCAAACCCCGGGTGCCGTGCTCAGCCCGGCCGATGGTGCCGTGAGCCAGCTGGGCCCGATTGAGCATGGTCGCGTGTTCCAGGCCAAAGGCCACAGCTTCAGCGTGCTGGAACTGGTGGGTGGCGATGCTGGCGTGGCCGCGCAATTCATGGGCGGCGACTTTGCGACCATTTACCTGTCGCCCAAGGATTACCACCGCGTGCACATGCCGCTGGCCGGCACCCTGCGCGAAATGATCTATGTGCCGGGCCGTCTCTTTTCGGTCAACCAGACCACAGCCGAAAACGTGCCAGAGCTGTTTGCCCGCAACGAACGTGCGGTGTGTATTTTTGATACCGAGCGCGGCCCGATGGCCGTGGTATTGGTGGGCGCCATGATCGTGGCATCGATCGAAACCGTGTTTGCGGGCCTGGTAACACCGCCCAAGCGCGAGCTGAAAACCTTCCGTTACGACGAAGCTGCGCGTGCACCGATCCATCTGGAAAAAGGTGCCGAGCTGGGACGCTTCAAGCTGGGTTCGACCGCTATCGTGCTGTTCGGGCCGGAGCAAGTGAAATGGGCTGAAAACCTGGCAGCCGGTTCGCCGGTAACGATGGGACAGAGCATCGGTGCGCCAGCGGCTCAAACCGTATAAACGCAACGGCCCGCAGGCGCTGACGAGGCACGAAGGCTGCGATCTTTTGATATTGAGAAAGATCGCAGCCTTCGACAGCGCCTACAGGGAAAGGGCGATTATCAGCCCTGGCTGTTACGGTCGCGCTGACCCAACAGGTACAACACGCCATCCAGCCCCAGGTTCGAGATCGCCTGTTTGGCCGACTGCTTGACCAGTGGCTTGGCGCGGAACGCAACACCCAGCCCGGCAATGGCCAGCATCGGCAGGTCGTTGGCACCATCACCGACCGCAATGGTCTGCTCCAGGCTCAAACCTTCCTTTTGCGCCAGCTCACGCAGCAAGTCTGCCTTGCGCTGTGCGTCAACAATCGGCTCAACCGCCACCCCCGTCACCTTGCCATCCACCACACCCAACTCATTGGCGAACACGTAGTCGATGCCCAGCTTCGCCTGCAGCTGCTTGGCGAAATAGGTAAAGCCGCCCGACAGGATGGCCGTCTTGTAGCCCAGGCGCTTGAGTTCGGCGAACAGCACCTCAGTGCCCTCTGTCAGCCGCAGCGACGCACCGATGGAATCCAGTACGCTGACGTCCAGCCCCTTGAGCAGTGCCAGACGCTCCTTGAAACTGGCCTTGAAATCCAGCTCGCCAGCCATCGCACGCTCGGTAATGGCCGACACTTGCTCGCCCACACCGGCTGCTTTCGCCAGTTCATCGATGACTTCAGCTTCGATCAAGGTCGAGTCCATATCGAAGACCGCCAAACGGCGATTGCGACGGAACAGCGTGTCTTCCTGAAAAGCGATGTCGACATTGAGCTCTTGCGCCAGGTTGAAGAACTCGGCGCGCAAGGCCTGAATGTCGGTTGCCTCACCGCACACGCGGAACTCGATGCAGCTTTTGCTCAGCTCAAGCGGCGCATCCAGCGGCACTCGGCCAGACAGGCGATCGATATGCTCGATATTCAGCCCGTACTGGCTGATGATCGTCGTCACGCGCTGCAACTGATGAGCCGTGACCTGACGGCTCATCAGTGTCAGTACATGGCGCTTCTGGCTTTGCTCGGTCACCCAGTGCTGGTAGTCGGCTTCTGAAATAGGGGCAAAGCGCACCTGCTGGTCGAGAGCGCTGACCAATTGCTGAATGTCTTTGAGCACAGACGATGCCTGCTCGGTCCCCGGAATTTCGACCAGGATGCCCAACGACAAAAAGTCATGGATGACAGCCTGACCGATGTCGAGAATGCTCACACCATTGTTGGCCAATACACCGGTAATGGCCGCAGTGAGACCCGGACGGTCCTCACCCGTGATGTTTATCAGGACGATTTCGCGCAAGGCACACCCCCATTTCCTAAAAAAAACGCATTCTACTCACTTTCAGTGACCATCGGGCATCACCAAGGCTTTGCCGCCTCTAGGCTGCTCGTTATACTGCGCTCCAACTTAACGGACTAAGAGCCGCGCTCAGTGAACCGGCCATCGCCTGTCAAAACCGATAACTTCTTCCTGCTGATCTTTCGAGCCCTGCGCGATCGTCGCATTCCATTGGCGCTGCGTATTGCCAGCCATAACGTGATTCTGGTCGCCCTGGCGCTGGTCATTTATGCCGTGGTGATGGGCCTGCAGTTCAAGCAGGCCATGCACGAACAAGCCGACGCCCTGGGGCAGAGCCTGACCACGCAAACCGCTACGTCGGCGACCGAGCTGCTGGTGTCCAACGACATCCTCAGCCTCAACGTGCTGCTCAATAACCTGACCAAAAACCCGCTGGTGGCGCACGCTGCAATCTATAGCGTCGATAACCGCATCCTTGCTGAAGCCGGGGAGCGCCCAAAAAACAGCCTGCTGGGTGAAACAGAAGGTGTCTATCAGACCAAGATCACCTTTCAGGACGTGACCGCCGGCCATTTGCGCATCAGCCTGGACATGCAGCAGTTTGAACAGCCAATGACCATCAGCCTGCAAAGCATGGGTATCCTGAGCGCCATTTTGCTGGCGTTGGCGCTGGCCTTGAGCTTGCGCCTGGGCCGTCATATCACCACTCCGCTGCTGCAGTTGCGAGTGTGGCTGCGTGAACCCGATCCTCACACCCCGGCCATCCAGCGCCAGGACGAAATCGGCGACCTGGCACGCCAGCTCCACGCCCGTCTGGCCCCGGAAGCACCTGAGCCAGAGCCTGAGCCAGAAGAGCAGGACGAGATCGACGACGACGTTGAAGACAACGAGCCGACCTTCGAAGTCCGCAATCTGCGCGACCCGAGTTTTGATGAGGCACCTGCAGCACCGGCGCCTAAAGCGGCACCGCGCCAGGTGATCAGCACCGAAGAAGACGACGACAACGAAGAAGACCCGTTTGCAGACCTGCGCGACACCGGCACTGCGGTACCGGTTGTCCTGAGCAAGCCACAACCTTCAGCACCGGCCACGCCACAGCCAAGCGCCGTGCTTGCGGTACAACTGGGTGCACAGGAACAACTGCGACGCCTGCCCCGCGCCCGTCTGATGGAATTGCTGGAACGTTACCGCGACTGCCTGAACCAGGCGGCCTCGCTGTACCAAAGCGAGCTGCACACACTGAACGATGGCAGCACACTGATGCTGTTCCACAGCGAAGACAGCGGTGACGACTACCTGACCAACGCCATTTGCTGCGGTGAACTGCTACGCGCCCTGGGTCATGCCTTGCAGATCGAAGTCGCCGATAGCGGCATCACCCTGCAATTGCAGCTGGGTCTGGTGCTGGGTGAAGGCATGAACGGCTTGAGCCAGATAGACCTGCTACTGACCGAGACGGCCCAGGATGCCCTGGCGCTCTCGCAACACAGCCGCAACCTGCTGCTGGTTGAGCGCAAGATCAGCGACGACCCGCTGATCCGTCAGCGCGCTCGTATCCGCCCGATTGCCAGCCCTGAAGGTGCCTGCTGCGTTGAGCGCCTGATGGAGCCGTACCCGTCCATGCTTGAGCGCCAGTTGGCGCGGATGCATGAGACCCGCGTCTAAAGCACCGTCACAATAAAAGCCCCTCACCCTGACCCTCTCCCCCGAGGGAGGGGGCAGGGGCTTTTATCTGGCCCAAAAAAAATCCCGCACACCAGCGGGATTTTCAAAAGCGTTGATCACTGTCTCAGAAACGGAACACTTCCAGATCAGTGCGGATCGGTGAAGCCATCGGGATTTTTGGTCTGTCGGCGCTTTTCTTGGGGGCCGGCTTTGATTCGGGTTTGCGCGGCTCAACAAGCGGCGGCTGGTTGGCCAGTGGTTTGAGGGCCACTGCCAGTTGCTCACTCAATTGCTGCAACAACTCACCTTGAGCCTTGACCTGATCGGCCGTGCTGCCTTCGTGCAGCTTTTCGAGGTGGACCATGCGGTTATCACGCACATGACCACGACGGTCGATCAGGCGCCATTGTGCATCCAGCACAGCCGGCTGGTCTTTACCCGAATCCAGACGTGTAATCGTCAGCAGCACTTGCACGTCCGGGCTAAAGCTCGCGATGGCCGGCGCAAGCACCACGCGCTGGCTATCCAGGCGCCAGGCCAGTTGACGCACCAGCAATTGATCGATATCGGCAGACAGGCTGCCCGCCCAACGGCCGTCGGTCGCAGCACTCAGGCTGCCATCCTCCTGACGCTGCAGCAGGGTTTCACGTTGCAGGTAATCAGCCACGGTGACAGGGCCAAGTACCACGGCCATGCCCTCAGCTTGCTTGGGCTGACCAGGAGTGCCGCTGTCCAGTTGATACAGGGACGCTGGCTGATGCACGCTGCACCCGGCCAGGCCAAGCACACCGGCCAGCAACGCGATTAAAGGAAGGCGCAGAACGTTCATCATTCCATCCAGGTGGTCGCCGCAGTGCGCGCCACAGTGTGATTCTTGAAAAATTCGCCGGGCACATGGCCATATGCCGTACCACAAGAGCGCCATATCATCCGCGAATATCCGGTTCGACTCCAGCGTTGTTGCGTCGATCTGCGCGATAAAACGCAGATCGAGCGCTCAAAAGGGTCTCCAGCCCCTCAACCTTGACCCGGTATTTCTACCAGCAAAGCGTCCACGCGCTGGAAACCCCGGGGCAGTTTATTGCCTCGACGGCCCCGCTCACCCTTGTAGTGTTCCAGGTCATCAGCCTTGAGCGACAGGGTCCGCTTGCCAGCCTGCAACACCAGCGTTGCGGCCTCGGGCAGCACGGCGATGTCGGTCACATACTCTTCACGACTGGCCACGCGATCACCCGGAATCCCGATGATTTTGTTGCCTTTGCCTTTGCCCAGCTGCGGCAGGTCGCTGACTTTGAAAATCAACAGCCGGCCTTCAGTGGTCACGGCTGCCAGCCAGTTCTGCTCACGATCGCTGACTGGACGTGGCTGCATGACTTGCGCGCCTTTAGGCAGGCTAAGCAAAGCCTTACCGGCCTTGTTCTTGGCTTGCAGGTCTTCACCTTTCACCACGAACCCGTACCCGGCATCGGAGGCAATCACGTACAGCGCGTCGTCTTCAGGCAACAACACACACTCGAAAGTCGCACCCGGTGGCGGCGTCAGGCGCCCGGTCAGCGGCTCACCCTGACCTCGGGCCGACGGCAAGGTATGCGCCGCCACCGAATAACTGCGCCCGGTGGAGTCGATAAACACTGCAAATTGATTGGAGCGACCGGCGGCCGCCGTCTTGTAGCCATCGCCGGCTTTATAGGACAAGCCGGTTGCATCAAGGTCGTGACCTTTACCGCAACGCACCCAACCCTTTTCAGATAGAACAACGGTGACCGGCTCGGTGGGTACCAGTTCGTTTTCCGACAGAGCCTTGGCTTCTGCGCGAGCAACGATTGGCGAGCGACGATCATCACCGTAGGTTTTGGCGTCTTCAAGCAACTCGGTGCGTACCAGCTTCTTGAGCTTGGCTTCGCTGCCCAGCAGGGCTTGCAGCTTGGCTTGTTCTTTGCGCAACGCGTCTTGCTCGTCACGCAGCTTCATCTCTTCCAGACGTGCCAACTGGCGCAAACGCGTGTCGAGGATGTAGTCAGCCTGGATTTCACTCAGGGCAAAGCGCGCAATCAGCTCCGCCTTGGGGTGTTCCTCGGTGCGAATGATGTGGATCACTTCATCGAGGTTAAGGTAGGCGGTGAGCAAACCGTCCAACAGGTGCAGGCGACGCTCGACCTTGTCGAGGCGGAACTGAAGCCGGCGGCGGACGGTATTGATGCGGAACTCCAGCCATTCCACCAGCAACGCACGCAGGTTTTTCAGCTGCGGCTTGCCGTCCAGGCCAATGATGTTGATGTTGACGCGGAAGGTCGACTCAAGCTCCGTCACTGCAAACAAATGCTGCATCAGCTCATCGAGATCGACCTTGTTGTTACGCGGGATGATCACGATACGGCACGGGTTTTCGTGGTCCGACTCATCGCGCAAGTCGGTCACCATCGCCAGCTTGGTCGGCTTGGCCTGCATCAGCGCAGCAATCTGCTCCAGTACCTTGGCGCCCGACACCTGATGCGGCAATGCGGTAACGACGATGTCGCCGTCTTCGATGTGATAGACGGCACGCATGCGCACCGAACCACGACCGGTCTGGTAGATCTTCAGCAAATCCGCGCGCGGGGTAATGATCTCGGCTTCAGTCGGGTAATCCGGGCCCTGAATGTGCTCACAGAGCTGCTCAACCGTGGCCTTGGGCTCGTCGAGCAGGCGCACACAGGCGGTGGCGACTTCTCGCAGGTTGTGCGGCGGCACGTCTGTGGCCATGCCAACGGCGATGCCTGTTGTGCCATTGAGCAGGATGTTCGGCAAGCGCGCGGGCAATACCGCTGGCTCATCGAGCGTACCGTCGAAGTTTGGCACCCAGTCAGCCGTGCCCTGCCCCAACTCGCTGAGCAGCACTTCGGAATAGCGCGACAAACGGGCTTCGGTGTAACGCATGGCCGCGAACGACTTGGGATCGTCCGGCGCCCCCCAGTTGCCCTGGCCATCGACCAGGGTGTAGCGATAGCTGAACGGCTGAGCCATCAGCACCATCGCTTCGTAACACGCGGAATCACCGTGAGGGTGAAACTTGCCGAGCACGTCACCGACCGTACGCGCCGATTTTTTATGCTTGGAATCTGCGTCCAGGCCCAACTCGCTCATCGCATAGACGATACGTCGCTGTACCGGCTTGAGGCCGTCGCCGATATGCGGCAAGGCGCGATCCATGATTACGTACATGGAATAGTTGAGGTAGGCCTGTTCGGTGAAGTCGGCCAGGGACCGGCGTTCTACGCCGTCGAGGCTGAGATCAAGGGAGTCGCTCATGCGGACCTCATTCAGTTCGTTGTCTGGCGCAACAGCATGCTGCCGCTGCGCTGAGTAAATTCAAGTTTGTTCAAAGCGCTCATGCCCAGCAGCACTTGCTCACCTTCAAGACCCGGCGCGGCCACCGCACGCACATTGCGTAATACGATGGCACCCAGTTGCAGGCGGTCGATCTGAGTACGATAGCCCTGAGCCCGGCCATTGGCCGTATTCAAGGTCACGGGCACACCCTTGGGCAGCGCCAGTTGCCTGGCCAGTTCCAGCGGAACCGCTACATCGGTGGCTCCGGTATCGAGCAAAAATTCCACCGGCACATTGTTGATCCGGCCGCTGGCCACGAAGTGGCCCTGCGCGTTACCCAACAGTTTGACTTCTATATAACCCTCGCCTTGCTGCGAGATCACCTCGGTATTAGGGGTTTCCTGGCGCTGTTCCCAACGCCCGAAAAATTGGGTCGCCAGGTACAAGCCAGCGCACCAGGCCACGATCATGAAAATCCGGCCGACACCCTTACCCGGGGCTTGGTCACTCATAACCCGGCACTCCAGCCACCCTGCGGTGCAGCGAAGCGCCAGACGATCGGGCGTGCTTCGCCATCAGCGCGCACGTGATTGCCGTTATCGACACCGATCCAGGCTCCGCCAGCGTCCAGGCTCAAGGCTTCGGCATGACCATACCGGGTGTTGTACTGCCGGGCATCGGTCAAACCATCGCGGGCAAACGACCAGCAGCGTTCGACCTCCCCCGTATCCGGGCTGCGACGACAAATACGGTAAGCCATGCGTTCCAGAGTGAACAACTTGCCCTGGAACAAGGCCAGGTCGGCAAAGTCCTTTTGTTGCGGCTTGACCTTGAGCTCGGGCGGTGGCTGTTCCGGGCCGCCCTCACTCATCAAGACACAACTCTCTTCGCAATCCCACACACTCTGCTTTTTGCGGATACTCAGCAACCCGCGTCGCTCTCGTTCTGCTGCCAACCAGATCTGGTTGCCTTGCGGGTTGACGGCAATGCCTTCAAACAGTGCATTGAAGTGCAGCAACATGCCGCTGGCGCGGGCTTGACGCACTAGCGCCGGATCAATTTTCAACCAGGAAGGCGAGCCCACCTGCGGAAGTTGCAGCACCGCGGCATGGCTCTCACTGACAACGTAACGGTTGCCCGCCTCGTCACAGGTGATGCCTTCGAGATCCAGATCTCCGCCCCGCAAGGGGCTGAAGGCTTTACCCATCATCCGTACGCCCCACGGCAGACCGCTTTCAGGCACAGGCGGCGCATCAAAGCCAACAGCCTCGGCGTGCCACTGCGCATAGCGGTTGTCCAGCCGGTAAACCTGGTCATCGTCGCGATCGGACACGGCCCATAGTTCGCCCTGGCACATCGCCAAGCCAGACAGATTGGCGCCGCGCATGCCTTCGACGGGATGTTCGGACTGCAATGTCAATTCAGGCCAGGCATCCGCCAGCACCGGT
Organism: Pseudomonas taetrolens; assembly: GCF_900475285.1. Taxonomy (NCBI): domain Bacteria; kingdom Pseudomonadati; phylum Pseudomonadota; class Gammaproteobacteria; order Pseudomonadales; family Pseudomonadaceae; genus Pseudomonas; species Pseudomonas taetrolens. The sequence goes on from NZ_LS483370.1 coordinate 4,391,236, forward strand.
GTAGCCCCTGCACACAGCAACGCCATCAAGGCTTTGCGCATCAAGCCAGCACCTGTGCCAGGTTGCCTTTGGATTCAAGCCAGGACTTGCGGTCGCCCGCGCGTTTTTTGGCCAGCAGCATGTCCATCATTTCCGAAGTGGCGGCGAAGTCTTCCAGCGTCAATTGCACCAGACGCCGGGTATTCGGATCCATGGTGGTTTCACGCAGCTGCGGTGGATTCATCTCACCCAGCCCCTTGAATCGAGTGACCTGCGGCTTGCCGCGCTTCTTCTCGGCCACCAGGCGATCAAGAATGCCGTCGCGCTCGGCTTCGTCCAGGGCGTAGTAGATCTCTTTGCCCAGGTCGATTCGGTACAGCGGCGGCATGGCCACGTACACATGACCGGCATCCACCAGCGGGCGGAAATGCTGCACAAACAAAGCACAGAGCAAAGTCGCAATGTGCAGGCCGTCGGAGTCGGCGTCGGCGAGGATGCAGATTTTGCCGTAGCGCAGTTGGCTGATGTCGGCCGCGCCCGGATCGACGCCAATGGCGACGGCGATGTTGTGCACTTCCTGGCTGGCCAGCACTTCGCTGCCGTCGACTTCCCACGTGTTGAGGATCTTGCCGCGCAACGGCAGGATCGCCTGGAACTCTTTGTCCCGCGCTTGCTTGGCCGAACCGCCTGCAGAATCCCCTTCGACCAGAAACAGTTCGGAGCGCATCGGGTCCTGCCCGGCGCAGTCTGCCAGCTTGCCGGGCAAGGCCGGCCCCTGGGTAATGCGCTTGCGCTCAACCTTTTTGCTGGCCTTGAGACGTCGCCCGGCGTTGTTGATTGCCAGTTCAGCCAGTTGCATGCCCAGCTCAGGATTGGCATTGAGCCACAGGCTGAAGGCATCCTTGACCACACCCGAGACAAAGGCCGCTGCTTCACGGGATGACAGACGCTCTTTGGTCTGACCCGAGAACTGAGGCTCCTGCATTTTCATCGACACCACGAACGCAATGCGCTCCCAGACGTCTTCGGGGGCCAGCTTCACACCACGCGGCAACAGGCTGCGGAACTCACAGAACTCGCGCATCGCATCGAGCAAGCCCTGGCGCAAGCCGTTGACGTGGGTACCGCCCTGAGCGGTCGGGATCAGGTTGACGTAGCTTTCCTGAACACTGTCCCCGCCCTCGGGCAACCACAGCAGCGCCCAGTCGATGGCTTCTTTATTACCCGCCAGGCTGCCACAGAACGGCTCGTTCGGCAGGCGCTCGAACTCACTGACCGCGTCGACCAGGTAAGAACGCAGGCCGTCTTCGTAGTGCCACTCGACCTTTTCGCCGGTGTTTTTGTCTTCAAAGCTGACCAGCAGCCCCGGGCACAGTACGGCCTTGGCCTTGAGCACATGCTTGAGGCGGCTGACCGAGAACTTGGGCGAATCGAAGTACTTGGGATCCGGCGCGAAGTACACGCTGGTCCCGGTGTTGCGTTTGCCGACGGTGCCGATGACTTCAAGATCCGTGGCTTTGTAGCCATCGGCGAACGTCATCTGGTACTCGTTGCCGTCACGCTTGACCTTGACCCGGACCAGCGTCGACAGGGCGTTGACCACCGAAATGCCGACGCCGTGCAGGCCGCCGGAGAACTGGTAGTTTTTGTTGGAGAACTTGCCGCCCGCATGGAGCTTGGTGAGGATCAGCTCAACACCGGACACCCCTTCTTCAGGGTGAATGTCCACGGGCATGCCGCGCCCGTCATCGCTGACTTCGAGCGAGTGGTCGGCGTGCAGGATGACTTGTACCGATTTGGCGTGACCGGCCAGGGCTTCGTCGACACTGTTGTCGATGACTTCCTGAGCCAAGTGGTTGGGCCGGCTGGTGTCGGTGTACATCCCGGGGCGTTTGCGCACCGGGTCGAGGCCCGAGAGGACTTCGATGGCGTCTGCGTTATAAGAGCTAGCGCTGGGAGTGGCCATAGGGTCTCGTCGTTAGTCGTAAGTGAAAAATAAGGGCCATTCGACAGGCGCCTTACAGGGCCGCAAAATCGATGGTTTGATACTGTTCTGCGCCAATCCCGGCAAAGTTCAGCAGCGCGGGCAGTTGCTGGGCGAACCCTTGGTAACTGTGGTCGCCTCCGGCCTGAATACGCAAGGCACATGCCTTGTAGTATTTTTCGGCAAGGCGATAGTCCAGGGTTTCGTCGGCCGTCTGCAGCCAAACCTGATAGCGCTCCGGGTCTTGAGGCGCCGCCACTTCAAGCTCAGCCAGGGCCGTGACATGATCGTGGGTCAGCTCCCAGGTCTGGCCACTGTACAGGTTGGTTTGCGTGCCGAGATAACCGTCAAACATCCGGTGCGGACTGACGGCCGGGTTGACCAGCAAGGCCTTGAGACCATGCTGCTCGGCCAGATACGTCGCATAGTAGCCGCCGAGCGAGCTGCCGACCAGCAATGGCCTGCCCAGGTCGCTGATTGCCGCCTGCAGCTGGGCGATGGCCTCACGCGGGTGATGGTGCAAGGCCGGTACCCGCAACTGATCACTGCAACCGATGCGCTGCATCAGCGACGACAACTGCGTGGCCTTTTTGGACTCGGGAGCGCTGTTGAAACCGTGGATATACAAGATGGAACCCGACATGCAATTACTCCCGAGTGCAAATTAAGCCAAACACAGTCTCTATAAAGACGCGCAGTTTAGCCTGACTCAAGGGTAATGACCCTCCTCAAGGTAGATCCGCCCGACAATCACTCAGTAATTACCGGCGCTGTAGTCCGGTTCGAACTCAAAATCCGCCAGACGTGATACGCCGGTTTCCAGGCTGCCGTCCGGTTGCAGACGCAACCAGCGATAGCCGGGCGCTTCGTTGCTGACGTTGAAATCCTCACTGCCCGGGGCGAACTGAATGCAGGTCGAGGGCGATGCCAGCAGCCTGACGCCATTTCGCTGCTGATCAAACGCCTGATGGACGTGCCCCCAGAGCACCGCACGCACTTGCGGGTAGCGATCCAGCACTTTCCAGAACTCATTGGCGTTACGCAAACCAATCGGCTCAAGCCACGGGCAACCCACCGACACGGGATGGTGATGCAGGCACACCAGATGGTGGCGCTCAGGCGCTTCACTCAAGGACTGGGCGAGCAACTGCAATTGCCTGTCTTCCAGATAACCGGGGGTGGAATGCGGTACCGCCGAGTCGAGCAAGGTGATGCGCCAATTACCGATATCGACCACCGGCTCAAGCAAGCGGCTTTGCACCGCTGCCTCGCGCATGTGCGCCAGTTGGTCGTGATTACCGGGTATCCAGCGCGCCGTGGCCGACAGCGGGGTCGTCAGCCGGCGGAAATGTTGATAAGCCTCAACGCTGCCATCCTGGGCCAAATCCCCGGTGGCCAGCAGCAGGTCGGGGCGGGGCTGCTCGGCGCAAGCGAGATCAACCACTTGCTGCAAGCTATGGGCGGTCTTGAGCCCCAGCAGCGCACCGTTTGCGTCGGCAAACAAATGACTGTCGGACAGCTGCACCAGCAGCACCGGGTCTTCGGTGGTCAGCGAGGATACACTCGGCAAGGGGGTCTCCCGGTACAACGCCATGAACGAATGGCGAGATTATGCCATCAGAGCAGACAACGCACACCGTCGAGGTTTCTAGCGAACCTCGGCGTACTCATGCCATCAGAGCAGACAACGCACACCGTCGAGGTTTCTAGCGAACCTCGGCGTACTCATGCCCGCAGGCTAGACAATGACTCAACCATTCGCCCAGGAACACATTGAGCTGGGCCTTTTCATCAGGTTGATGCATCGCGACGTTGGGATACGGGTAAATACTGCGAAAACGCCGGGCGTGTTCGGCACCAATGACTTCGGCCATGCGCGCGTCGTGGTAAACCTGAACCTGCAGTTCAGGCACCGGCAGCCACGGCAAGCTGTGCTCCTGGCGCACGCGCAAGGTGCTGGTGTAGGGGCAGTCGAGGATCACCTCAAGGGTCAGCACACCGAGCATCTGGTCACCCTGGGTCAAGGCGATGCGTCGGGCGCTGGGTTGCTCACGCATATCGGGCAGCAAGCGCATCAAACGGGCATAGTTGGCCTCGCAGGCAGCCTGCAGTCCGATCAAATCGACCCGATAACGATCGCGCACCCCGTTTACGACCATAACCCCCTCACTTCAGCGCGGTTTAGCGCCAGCCATTGCAGGGCAATAATGCTCGCTGCATTGGAAATACGTCCATCTCGCACGGCCTGCATGGCATCTTCATAAGCCCACACTGTAACCCTGATATCTTCTGCTTCTTCTTCCAGACCGTGCAACCCGCCCACGCCCTCGGTGCTGCAACGGCCCAGGTACAAGTGCACAAACTCGGTGCTGCCTCCCGGCGACGGGAAATACCGGGTAACCGGCCACAAAGACGAAAACGTTAGCCCTGCCTCTTCTTCGCCTTCACGATGGGCGACTTCTTCGGGCTGTTCATCTTTATCGATCAGGCCGGCGACCAGCTCGATCAGCCAGGGTGTATCAGCCTTGTCCATGGCCCCGACGCGGAATTGCTCGATCAACACCACTTCATCGCGCTGCGGGTCGTAAGGCAATACGCAGACCGCATCATGGCGCACAAAGACTTCGCGACTGATCTCACGGCTCATGCCACCGGCGAACAGCTCATGGCGCAGGTGTACACGATCAAGTTTGTAGAAACCCTGATAGCCGTTTTCGCGCTTTACGATCTCAACAACGCTTGGCGTGGCCTTAGTGATATCAGTCATTCAAAACCTCTTGCTGGCGAATTCATGCCGGGAGTGGACCTCGGCAACGGGCATCCTAACGCGCCAGCACTTGGGGATGCAGCCCCTTTTATGACACGGAGATAGACGGATCGCCTGCAAAACAACTCTAATTGACACTTATAAGCTTAGTGGCGAACTGATGCTGTTGTTGGCAGTCGAACCACCATATTTTTCAATTTTCTTTTATTAATGAAGGACGACCATGTCGCTTTTAAAATTTGCTTCCATGACCTGCATCGCCCTGACGCTGGGCGCCTGCCAAAGCGTGTTCCAGCCCTCGGTACAAAAGCCCCTGACATTCACCGCTGACCGCTCCGAGCAGCTCAAGGCAGGTTGCAGCGGCCAGGAATGCCCACTGGTGAACATTGATACCGTGCACGTGGCCGACGAGCCAAAGCTCGATGCGCTGATCGAACAACGCCTGCTGAAAATGACCGTCTTTTCACCCGAAGATAAACTCGCGCCTTCGCTCGAGGCTTACCGTGAGCAATTCCTGCGCACCGCCGAAAGCCGCAACAGCAGCTATTTGCAGGCCAAAGTACGTGAACAGCATGACGGATTGGTGATTGTTGAGCTGTCCAGCTATCTGGATACAGGCGGCGCTCATGGCATACCGGGCCGTGGCTTTATCAACTATTCGCGCCAGAATCAAAAAGAAGTGACCTTGCAGGACATGTTGGTACCGGGTCAGGAAAACGCTTTTTGGGCTGCCGGAAAGGTCGCACACAACAACTGGCTGATCAGCACTCGTTTCGGCAACGACCCGGAATTCGTCAAAAACTGGCCGTTCCAGCAAACACCGCACGTCGCGCTGCTCAAGGACAACGTCGTCCTCAAATACGATGTGTACAGCATTGCACCGTACTCTGAAGGCCATGTTGAGCTGAAGATCCCTTACTCGCGCCTGCGCGGCATCCTCAAGCCGGAGTGGTTCCCGGGTCGAGGATAAGCCGCCAGATCGGCTGCAGGCGCGAATAGGTTCGCCCCTGCAGCCGATCCATAGCGCTTATGAACCCTTGCGCCCCAGCACCCATTGCAGCAGCCCTGCCAACAGTAATGCCGGCAAAGTCGCGCCCACGTCCGGAAGCAGGTTTGCCAGCAGGTGATACGTCACCACCCCGCCCAACCAGGCCAGCAACGTCGCCCCGTGGAACAGCCCGGGGGTCACTTCAGCGCTGCGCTTGCGCAGGATGAAGTGATCCACCAGCACCACGCCAAACAGTGGCGCAAACACTGAACCGATCAACAGCAGAAAGTTCTGGTACTGCGCCAGCGGTGCAAAGCAAGCGATCAGGGTGCAGATCACACCGATGGCCAAGGCCAGGTGCTCGACTTTCAGGCGCAGCAAGGTCCCGCCGGAAACCGCCGCCGAATGAATATCGGCAAACGCGTTTTCAGACTCGTCCAGCAAGATCAGCAGCAACGGAATCCCCAGCCCGCCCCCCGCCAGCGCCAATAGCAACGCGTTGACTTCACCGCTTGGTGCAAATGCCAGCGTGTAGGCCACCCCCAGGCTCATCAACCAGAAGTTGCCGATAAAGAAACCCAGTGCCGTCCCGCCAAACACATTTTTGGCTCGCTTGCCAAAACGCGAGTAATCGGCGATCAGCGGCAGCCACGACAGCGGCATGGCGATGGCAATGTCAAAACCTACGGCAAACGGCAGCGAACCATCGCCCTTTTGCGCCCAGAGCGCGGCCAGATCAGCCTTGGCGAACAAGTTCAAGGTCAGCCATATACAGGCCGCCAGCAACAACCAGATGCCCCATTTGCGCAGAATTTTCCGGACAAACGTCAAAGGCCCGCTGACAGCAAGCAACGTGGCCAAAGCGCCGAAGAACACCGTCCACAGCAAGGGATGGCTCCACAGGCTGCCCTCGCTGAACGCCCGGGCACCGAGCAGGCTCGCGGCATCGCGCATTACGATAATTTCGAACGAGCCCCAGCCGACCAACTGCAGCACATTGAGCAACGCCGGCAGGCTCGCGCCACGGGACCCCAGGCTGAGCTTGAGCGCGGCCATCGAAGACAGACCGCTGTCGCTGCCAATGACCCCGACCGACGCCAGCAAGGCCACACCGACCAACGTGCCGAGAAAAATCGCCAGCAACGAACCCGACAGGCCCAGCCCCGGCGCAAGCAACGCGCCGGTCTGCAACACCATCAGGCCAATGCCGAGGGAAAACCACAGAGAAAACAGATCACGGGCACCGAACACGCGCTGATGAGAAGGCACAGCAATATCCGGTGAATAGGTGCTGGGTGTGTTCAAGGGTTGGATCTCAAAGAGGGAATACACGCACTCGCCCCCGTAGCCGCTGCCGAAGACTGCCAAAAGGACCGCTTCGCAGCCTTCGGCAGCGGCTACAGGAATTGCGCCAGACTGGCTGGCGCGTTTACATCACACCTTTTTGTACAGCTGGCTGCCTTCCTGCTTGAAGCGTTCAGCCTGCTCGGCCAAGCCTTTGGCCACGTCAACGTCGACGGCTTCGATGCGTTGGTTGGCGGCGTAGATCCGCACTTCCTGGGTGATTTTCATCGAGCAGAATTTCGGCCCGCACATCGAGCAGAAATGCGCGACCTTGGCCGAATCCTTGGGCAAGGTTTCGTCGTGGTACGAACGCGCGGTGTCCGGATCCAGACCGAGGTTGAACTGGTCTTCCCAACGGAACTCAAAACGCGCCTTGCTCAATGCGTTGTCGCGGATTTGTGCGCCCGGGTGCCCTTTGGCCAGGTCAGCCGCGTGGGCCGCGATCTTGTAAGTGATGATCCCGGTCTTCACGTCATCCTTGTTCGGCAGACCCAGGTGCTCTTTGGGCGTGACGTAGCAGAGCATGGCGCAACCGAACCAGCCGATCATGGCCGCGCCGATGCCCGAGGTGATGTGGTCGTAACCCGGCGCAATGTCGGTGGTCAGCGGGCCCAGGGTGTAGAACGGTGCCTCGTCGCAGCACTCCAGCTGCTTGTCCATGTTCTCTTTGATCAGTTGCATCGGCACGTGGCCAGGGCCTTCGATCATGCACTGCACATCGTGTTTCCAGGCAATTTTAGTCAGCTCGCCGAGGGTTTCCAGTTCACCGAATTGCGCCGCATCGTTGGCGTCGGCAATCGAACCCGGGCGCAGGCCATCACCCAGCGAGAAGCTGACGTCATAGGCCTTCATGATTTCGCAGATTTCGTCGAAATGGGTGTAGAGGAAGTTCTCTTTGTGGTGCGCCAGGCACCACTTGGCCATGATCGAGCCGCCACGAGAAACAATGCCCGTTACACGCTTGGCGGTCAGCGGCACGTAGCGCAGCAACACGCCGGCGTGAATGGTGAAGTAGTCAACGCCCTGCTCGGCCTGCTCGATCAGCGTGTCGCGGAACAGTTCCCAGGTCAGGTCTTCGGCGACACCGTTAACTTTTTCCAGCGCCTGGTAAATCGGCACGGTGCCAATCGGAACCGGCGAGTTGCGGATGATCCACTCGCGGGTTTCGTGAATGTGTTTGCCGGTGGACAAATCCATGACCGTGTCCGACCCCCAGCGAATGCCCCAGGTCAGCTTGGCCACTTCTTCCTCGATCGAAGAGCCCAGCGCACTGTTGCCGATGTTGCCGTTGATCTTCACCAGGAAGTTACGGCCAATGATCATCGGTTCCAGTTCAACGTGGTTGATGTTGGCTGGAATGATGGCGCGACCGCGGGCGATTTCTTCGCGCACGAACTCCGGAGTGATTTCTTTCGGGATGTTGGCGCCAAAGCTGTGGCCGGCGTGCTGCTGTTCAAGCAAACCGGCAGCACGGGCTTCTTGCAGCTTCATGTTTTCGCGGATGGCGACGTATTCCATCTCGGCCGTAATGATGCCCTGACGCGCATAATGCATCTGGCTGACGTTAACCCCGGCCTTGGCCCGACGCGGGTTTTTCACGTGCGCAAAACGCAGCTTGGTCAGCTCGGCATCGTCGAGACGCATCTGCCCGAAGTGGGAGCTCAGGCCTGGCAGGCGCTCCGTGTCGCCGCGGTCATCGATCCACGCTGAACGCACGTCGCCCAAACCTTTACGCACATCAATTTGCACAGACGGGTCGGTATACGGGCCGGAGGTGTCGTAGATCAATACCGGGGCGTTGATTTCCCCGCCAAAATCCGTGGGTGTGACATCCAGGCTGACTTCACGCATCGGCACCAGAATGTCAGGGCGCGAACCCTGTACATAGACTTTTTGTGAGCGGGTAAACGGCTTGACCGATTGCTCATCGACCTTGGCCGAATCGCTGAGATTGATCGCGTTTTTTAGTGTTGTACTCATCACGGCTCTCCAGACTGCATCCAGGCGGATTGTCGGAGGGAGAACCTGAAAAAAGCACGGACGCACCCAAGGACCGGATGCTGAGTGACGACCTCGAACGACTGTTCATTTTTTGAACAATCGATCCCGGACGGTACTCAAGAGGACTCGCCGGGAGACGAGAAATCTTGTTCCCTACGCAGGCGCTAACCTGATCAGGTTCAACGGGATCCGAAATTATTCGATCTCAGCCTCATAGCAAGGCACCCCGACAAGAACCCGTGCAGTCTAGACAAGAGTGAAGCAGAACGCCAACACCGAAATAAACCGCATGATGAAAGGCGTGATAACGGCATTGTTGCAAGATGACACGGCTACTACACTCGCTACGTCTCGACACCACGAGCGCCGGAACACGGCCTCGGGCCTTTATTTTTCGCATTATTGAACTAGGGATCGCTCATGCTGCGCAAACTCTCGCTGGCTATTGCTGTGTCTTGTGCGACCAGCGCAATGGCTCTGGACGGACAACCCCCTGTGTCCAGCAAGACCGACCTGGTCAGCGTTTACCATGAAGCGGTAAACAACAACGCCGACCTGGCGGCCGCTCGCGCTGATTACGCGGCGCAAAAGGAAGTCGTGCCCCAGGCCCGTGCCGGGTTGCTGCCCAACCTCTCGGGGGGCGCCGAATCAAGCAGCGTGCGCACCTCGATCGACCAGCCATCGCTGACGACCACCCGCAGTGCCGTGGTGTATCAGGCGACGCTCGCCCAACCGATTTTCCGCGCGGACCGCTGGTTCCAATTGAAAGCAGCCGAGTCCGTGAATGAACAGGCCGCGCTGCAATTATCGGCCACCGAACAAAATCTGATCCTGCAAACCGCCGAATCGTATTTCGCCGTGTTGCGCGCCCAGGACACGCTGGCCTCGACCAAGGCTGAAGAAGCCGCGTTCAAGCGCCAGCTGGATCAATCGCGCGAACGCTTTGATGTCGGCCTGTCGGACAAGACCGACGTCCTGCAATCCCAGGCCAGCTACGACACGGCACGGGCCAACCGGCTTCTGGCTCAGCGCCAGGTCGAGGACGCCTTTGAAGCGCTGATGACCCTGACCAACCGTCAGTACCGGTCGATTGAAGGTATTGCCCACACCTTGCCGATTTTGCCGCCCACCCCCAATAACGCCACGACCTGGGTGGAGACGGCGGCGCAGCAAAACCTGAATCTGCTGGCCAGCAATTACGCGGTGAGTGCAGCCGAAGAAACCCTCAAGCAGCGCAAGGCCGGCCATGCGCCGACCCTGGACGCCGTGGCGCAATACAAGACCGGCGACAACGATGGTTTTGGCCTGAGCAATCCGAATGCACTGAATCAGCGTTATCGCGGCGACGTGTCGCAGCGCAGCATCGGTCTGCAATTAAACATTCCGCTGTACAGCGGCGGCCTGACCAGCTCACAGGTACGAGAGTCGTACTCGCGCCTGAGCCAGACCGAACAGCAACGCGAAGCCCTGCGACGCCAGGTGGTCGAAAACACCCGCAACCTGCACCGTGCCGTGAACACCGATGTCGAGCAGGTTCAGGCCCGCAAACAGTCGATCATCTCTAACCAGAGTGCACTGGAGGCCACCGAAATCGGCTATCAGGTGGGAACACGCAACATCGTCGATGTCCTCGACACCCAGCGCCAGCTGTACACCTCGGTGCGCGACTACAACAACACCCGCTACGACTACATCCTCGACAACCTGCGCTTGAAGCAGGCAGCGGGCACGCTGAATCCGGGTGACCTGGAAGCACTGTCGCGGTATCTGAAAGCCGACTACAACCCGGACAAGGATTTCCTGCCACCGGACCTGGCCAAAGCGGCCGAAGCCAACTTGCGCTCGCCGGGGAATTGAAGCGCCCGATTTGCGGCGCAATCAGATCGTGTAGCCGTTGCCGAAGGCTACGTCCGATTGCGCAGCAATCATAAAGGCAAGTTGTCGAACTCGACCGACACCCCCATGCTCAGGTTTGACGACTGCGTCGTCAGACGCAGCCTTCGACAGCTGCTACGGGGTGCAGGGTTCGGATCACCCCTTCAGCAACCGGGCCAGCCCGTCCAGCAGGCGCTGCAAGGCGCCTTGATTGGCCTGCATCACATTCAGGCCCGCCTGTGCCATGCGCTGCGCATCTTGCGGCAACTCGAATAAACGCTGCACCGCCAGCGCAAGCCCTTGGGCATCTTCTACCTCTTCCAGCGCGCCCGCTTCACGCAACATGGCGGCGATTTCGAGGAAGTTGAACAGGTGGGGGCCACTCAACACCGGCTTGGCCAGCGCCGCGGGCTCCAGCAGGTTGTGCCCGCCATTGGGCACCAGGCTGCCGCCGACGAATGCGCTGTCTGCCAGTGCATACAAGAGCAGCAACTCGCCCATGGTGTCACCCACCAGCACCTGCGTCCGGGCATTGACCGGCTCACCCGTGGAGCGCCGCACGCTGGCAAACCCTTCACGCTGACACCGCTCAAACACTGCGTTGAAGCGTTCCGGGTGACGCGGCACCAGAATCAGCAAAGCGTCCGGATAATTGGCCAACAACTGACGGTGAGCATTCAGGACAATCTCGTCTTCGCCTTCATGGGTACTGGCAGCAATCCATACCGGGCGCTCCTGCGCCTGCCAGGACTCACGCAACTCACAGGCCTTGATCAGCAACTGCGGATCGATGCTCAGGTCGAACTTGATCGAACCCGTCACCTCCACGCATTCAGGGCGCGCACCCAGCTGGCGAAAGCGCTCGGCCTCGGTTTCGGTCTGCACGGCGATCAGGCTCATCTCTTCGAGCATTGGCCGTGTCAGTCCGGCGAAACGGGCATAGCCCTTGGCCGAACGTGCCGACAGCCGGGCATTGGCCAACGCCACCGGGATACCGCGTTTAGCGCACTGATGGATATGGTTGGGCCACAGCTCGGTTTCCATAATGACCGCCAGTTTGGGCTGCACCCGGGCCAAAAACCGCGCAGCGGCCCATGGCAAGTCGTAAGGCAAGTAGCAATGCTGAATCCGTGGTTCGTCGGCGAACATGGCCTGAATCCGCTCGGAACCGGTAGGCGTCATGCACGTGACCGTAATCGGCAGTTCGGGATAACGCTTGAGCAGTGCCCGAATCATCGGCGCCGCCGCGATGCTCTCGCCCACCGACACCGCATGCACCCAAATTCCCCCGGGGTGCAAGGCCGGCAAATTCACGGCAAAACGCTCACCAATGCGCTTGGCATACGCCGGCGCCTTGCGCGCCCGCAACCATAAGCGAATCGCCACCAACGGCAGCCCCAGATGAAACAGCAAGGTGTAGAGAGTTCTATTCATGGGGGCAGAGTTTACGATGATGGAATTGTGTGTGCCCGGAATGTTTCATTGCCCGCGATCATCACCATAGGAAGCGCCAGACCACCAACTCCCAAACAAGCGGTTACTTGTACCTGCTCGTGATTGAGCTACGCCAGCGGCTCGGAGTAATGTTTCCTTGGAAAATCCGGTTGCTGTGCCTACTGCCCCATACATTACTGAATCAACGTGGGTCAGGAATTCCAAGGGCTGATTTCGCCGTCCAAAGCTTCACCGCTAAAATCCAGAAGCCTCCTGCGCTTACCACAACAAAAACCCACTACACACTTTTACAACCACTAGAATGCCTTGCTGTTAAATTGCTCCGTTCCACCTTCAGGACTCCATCATGAACGCTTACTACTATCTGGCCATCGCCATTGGCGCCGAAGTGATTGCCACCGTTTCAATGAAAGCGATCAAGGGGTTCAGCACACCGTTGCCCCTGATATTGGTGATTGCCGGTTATGCGACGGCGTTCTGGATGCTGACCCTGGTGGTGCGCACCATTCCGGTGGGTGTGGCTTATGCGGTATGGGCGGGGCTGGGCATTGTGCTGGTGAGTATTGCCGCGCTATTTATCTACGGGCAAAAACTCGATGTGCCGGCCATGCTCGGCATGGGCCTGATCGTACTGGGCGTGGTGGTAATCCAGCTGTTTTCCAAAACAGCGGGGCACTAGACCACGCGGGCAGGTTGAGAATGAGGCTGTATACTTGCGGCTTTGTCTTTGAACGCTGAGGTCGACCATGCCATCTGTTATTTCCACCGACGTACTGATTGTCGGCGCTGGGGTTGCAGGCCTCTGGCTCAATGCCCGCCTGCGCCGTCAGGGGTTTTCTACCGTGCTGGTCGAGAACGGGACGCTCGGAGGTGCACAGACGGTCAAGTCTCAGGGCATCATTCATGGCGGTGCCAAGTACGCGCTGCATGGTGCGCTCACCGGCGCTTCTGAAGCCATTGCCGATATGCCACGCCGCTGGCGCGAAGCCCTTGCCGGTGACGGCGAGCTGGACCTGAGCGGCGTGCGCCTGCTTTCCGAAGCCCATTACCTGTGGTCGCCCGGCACTCTGGCCGGCAATCTGACCAGTTTTTTTGCCAGCAAGGCCGTGCGCGGCCGGGTTGACCAGGTCAAGGGCGACCAATTGCCGCCGGCCCTGCAAAACCCTCGTTTCAAGGGCAAGGTCTATCGCCTGGCCGAACTGGTGGTCGACGTGCCGAGCCTGATCGAGCGTCTCGCCCAACTGGCCGGTGACGGCCTGCTGGCAGGGCAGAACATCGAGCCCCTGTTCGAAAACAACGAGCTGATCGGCCTGCGAGTCGACGGGCGTGAGATTCATGCCCAGCGCATTGTATTCAGCGCCGGCGCCGGTAATGCCGAGCTTCTGGCCGGCGTAGGCATCAGCGTTCCCGCGCAACAACTGCGCCCCCTGCACATGGTGCTGGTCAAAGGCCCCAGCCTGAAACCCCTGTACGCTCATTGCCTGGGTGGCGGGTCCAAGCCACGCATCACGGTCACCACCCACCCAGCCGCCGATGGTGAGTGGGTCTGGTATTTGGGCGGTGACATTGCCGAAGCCGATGGTGTAGCCCGCGAACCTGCCGAGCAAATCGCGGTGGCCCAAAAAGAACTGGGCAACCTGCTGCCCTGGGTGGACCTGAGTCAGGCGCAATGGGCCACGCTGCGGGTCAGCCGTGCCGAGCCCGCGCAATCGGGCCTGGTGCGTCCCGACAACGCCTTCCTCGCCGATCAAGGGCGCCTGCTGGTGGGCTGGCCGACCAAACTGGCGCTGGCCCCCGATTTCTCGGACCGCGTATTGCAAGCACTGGAGCATGACGGCATAAAACCGGGCAATGCCCCTGCGCTGCCGGAATTCCCGCGTCCTCCACTGGGTAAAACGGCCTGGGAGCAACTGCTGCCATGAGCCAGGCGACCCTGCACGCGCATCACCGCCCATTGGGCAGTACCGGACTGATGGTTTCGCCGCTAGGGCTGGGCACGGTCAAGCTGGGCCGTGATCAAGGGGTGAAGTACCCCAATGGCTTCCAGATCCCGGACGACGATGAAGCGCGGATGCTGCTCAAGCTGAGCCGCGATCTGGGCATCAACCTGATCGACACCGCCCCCGCCTATGGCCGCAGTGAAGAGCGTCTCGGGCCTCTGCTGCGCGGCCAACGGCAAGCGTGGGTGATTGTCAGCAAGGTGGGCGAAGAGTTCGTCAACGGTCAGTCGAGTCACGACTTCAGTGCGGCGCACACCCGGTATTCGGTGGAACGCAGCCTGCAACGTCTGGAAACTGATTTCATCGATCTGGTGCTGGTGCACTCTGACGGCAATGACCTGGCGATCCTCAACCAGTGTGAGGTGTATGCCACGCTGGAAGACCTGAAACGCGAAGGTAAAATTCGTGGCTTCGGGCTGTCGGGAAAAACCGTTGAGGGTGGGCTCAAAGCCCTGGAAAGCGGCGACTGTGCAATGGTTACTTACAACCTGAATGAACAGGCAGAAAAGCCTGTCATTGATTATGCCGCGGCTCACGGCAAGGCGATTCTGGTAAAGAAAGCCCTGGCCAGTGGTCATGTCTGTTTGAGCCCGGGCGTTGATCCAGTACGCGCCAGCTTCGAACTGGTGTTTGGTCATCATGGGGTTGCCAGTGCTATTGTCGGCACCATCAACCCTTTGCACTTGGCCCATAACGTGGCAACCGTTGCGCAGGTTTTGCGTAACCTCTGATGCCGCCGACGCGGCCGACCCCGACGCAAGAAGGTGCCGACATGCCGCGTTCACTTATCCGCAAGAATCCCAGCGACTTCAAAACCCTGCCGTTGTTTGTCGAGGCCACGCCTGAGGGCTTGAACTATCAAAGCATCGGGATGCCCCTGAACTTTGCACAAACCCTGCACAAACGCCGACAGGTCACGGTGACCGATACCGAGCGTTTCTCGCTGGAGTTGGCCAACCTCGGGGTGTCGGTGCGCCTGACCCTGAATTGGCATGGACGTGATTACTGGGTATTGGTGCGCCAGCGGCGCCAGGATCGGGGGGACGTGGTGCTCAAATTGATTTCGGGCTATGTACCCGCCCACGAGATCAATCTGCCTTTGCACACTGCCATTCAGGAGATAGCCGAGGAGTGCTTGCTGGAAACCCCCGAAGGCTGGCTCAGCGGCCGTTTTAACGAAACATGGCTACCCGCACCGTATTCTGCGGCGCTGCACTACCGTGAAGCCCTGCCCTTTCGCCTCACGCCGTTATCCGGCGCCGCCCGCCCGGTTCGTTGTGGCACCCAGACTTTGCTGGAGCGCCCACGGGGCTATGTGCACTTGCCCACCGCCTCGTTGCAGTTGATTTACGACTTGCGCCTGGAAGTGCCCAAAGAGGCCAAATCCCTGAGCCTGTTCCATGTTGATGAGCGACTGGAAGGTGATCAACTGGTGGCACGGCTGGACCGCAAGCGACCGGACCTGTACCTGATGCCGCTGAGCGATGGGCAACCCTGTGCCGAGTTATATACGTTGCACAAAGACCGGCTCCACAGTGCCAGCACCCGAGGGTTGTATCTGGCGGAGAGCTTTGCGCATCAGGAAGGCTGGGTAGTCCGCGAGGAACGCATACGCTGGAAAGACTGGCTCATACAGCAAGGCTTGAGCGCACCACGCAAGGCGTCAGGGCTACAACGCCTGACCGGCAAGGCCCGGCAGATCTTCAGAAAGGTGGTGAAAACCAAAAGCCCTCTGTAGGAACGAGCAAGCTCGCTCCTACAGACTTTTGAGCTGCCCGGATAAAGGCTGCCGTCACTGACCGCGGATTTTATCGACGATGGCCGTGGTCGAGCTGTTTTCTACCAGCCCCAGCACTTTCACGGTCCCGCCGTAAGCCGCCACGATGTCGGCGCCGACCACTTGGTCGATCCCGTAATCGCCACCCTTGACCAGCACATCCGGCTTGAGCTGAGTCAACAGGTTCTCCGGTGTGGCTTCCGGGAAGCTGATCACCCAGTCCACCGCACCAAGGCCAGCCAGTACCGCCATGCGGCGATCCACGCTGTTGATCGGGCGCCCAGGCCCTTTCAGGCGGCTCACGGAGGCATCATCGTTGACGGCAACGATCAATCGGTCGCCCTGGGCCCGCGCCTGCTCCAGATAGGTCACATGCCCGGCATGCAAAATGTCGAAGCAGCCATTGGTGAAGACGATTGTCTCGTTGTGGGCCCGTGCATCATCGATGGCCAGCAACAACTGATCGAGGCTCAATACGCCCCGCTCCGAACCTTCTTCACGTTGAATGGCGCGGCGCAACTCCGGCGCGCTGATGGCCGCCGTACCCAGTTTGCCGACCACAATGCCGGCCGCCAGATTGGCCAGTGCCACGGCGTGGGGCAGCTCTTCGCCGGCAGCGATAGCCGCGGCCAGGGTCGAAATAACGGTATCGCCAGCGCCTGTGACGTCAAACACTTCACGGGCCCGGGCTGGCAGGTGCATCGCGGCAAAGCCGGGACGCAGCAAGGTCATACCGTGCTCGCCACGGGTAACCAGCAAGGCACCCAAATCCAGGTCAGCCATCAGCTTGGCACCTTTGGCCACCAGTTCGGCCTCGTCGGCGCAACCGCCCACGATGGTTTCGAACTCGCTGAGATTCGGCGTGATCAGGCTGGCGCCCCGATAGATCGAGAAGTCCTTGCCTTTAGGATCTGCCAGCACCGGAATACCCCGGGCACGTGCGGCCTGGATCAGCACCTGATGGTTTTTCAGCGCACCTTTGCCGTAGTCCGACAGCACCAGCACCTTGATGCCTTCAAGCAGGTTGTCGACTTCAGCGCCCAATGCCAGAGCATCGGTAGCGAACGGTTCTTCAAAGTCGATACGCAGCAGTTGTTGGTGACGGCTCATGACCCGCAGTTTGACGATGGTCGGTTGATGCGCGATGCGCTGGAACAGAGCACGTACGCCAGCGCCTTCAAGGCTGTTGGCCAGACTATTGGCAGCTTCGTCGTCACCGGTCACACCGACCAGCGAGGCAGGCGCACCGAGTGCAGCGATGTTTAGCGCAACGTTGGCAGCACCGCCCGGACGGTCTTCGATTTGCTCGACCTTGACTACCGGCACCGGCGCCTCAGGGGAAATCCGTGAGGTCCCGCCATGCCAATAACGGTCGAGCATGACATCGCCTACCACCAAGACAGGGGCTTGATCGAATTGCGGCATGGACAACTTCATGGAGAACCCACATACAAAATGAACAGGGGCGCGATATTAACACAGGGTGAACGCAGGTCAGTTCACGGTATTAATCGCAACGAATGAGAATCAGAAGAGAGCTACAACACATGGCCTGCCAGAATTGATACAGCCCTTGCAGGAGCACACGGCTCCTGCAAGGGCTGTATCGACCTCAGGCGATATCGCCAGAGGTCTCAGGGGTATCGAGCCCCATCGAGTGCAGTCTGGCGTAATAACCATTTTGTGCCAGCAGCTCGGCGTGCGTGCCGCGCTCTACAATCTGACCCTGGTCCATGACCAGAATCAGGTCGGCTTTTTCGATGGTCGTCAGGCGGTGAGCGATCACCAGCGTGGTTCGGCCCTGCATGACATGGTCCAGCGCTGCCTGAATGTGACGCTCGGACTCGGTATCCAGCGCGGAGGTCGCTTCATCGAGAATCAGCAACGGAGCATTTTTAAGCAGGGCCCGGGCGATTGCCAGACGCTGGCGCTGACCGCCGGAAAGCAATACGCCGTTTTCACCGACCTGGGTGTCCAGCCCTTGTGGCAGTTGCTCGATAAAGTCCATCGCGTAGGCATCCCGCGCGGCTTTCTCGATCTCCTCACGAGGTGCACCGGCCAGATCGCCGTAGGCAATGTTATTGGCCACGGTATCGCTGAACAGGGTCACGTGCTGGGTCACCTGCGCAATGTGACGACGCAGGTTGATCAGGCGGTACTGCTCGATCTCGACGCCGTCGAGCAGGATTTCGCCCGAGTTATGGTGATAGAAACGCGGAATCAGGTTGGCCAGCGTTGATTTACCACTGCCCGAACGCCCTACCAGCGCCACCATCTGCCCGGGCTCAACCGAGAACGTCACATCCTTGAGCACCTGGCGATCGGTCCCCGGATAGGTGAAGTTGAGGTGACGCACCTCAAGCCGTCCGCTGACGTGATCACGCTCAACGGTGCCCGTGTCGACTTCCGGTTTTTCATCCAGTTGTTCAAAGATGCTTTCAGCACCCGCCACACCTTTCTGAATCGTCGAGCTGACTTCCGACAGCTGGCGAATCGGCTTGGGCAACAGGCCGGCCAGGGTGATATAGGCAATCATGTCACCCGCCGAGGCATCACCGCGCAGGTACAGCACCAGGAACATCAGGATGCCCATGGCGATGTAAATGACCAGTTGCAGCATCGGGGTATAAATCGCCCCGGTGCGGGTCATGCGCAATTGCTTGTCAGTGTTGCTCTGGCTGGCTTCCAGGAAGCGCTTCTGCTCGTAGGTTTCGCCGCCGAAGCTGCGAACCACGCGATAGCCCTGAATGGTTTCCGAAGCCACATGGGTGACATCGCCCATTGCCGCCTGGATTTTCTTGCTCTGCTTGCGGAATTTCTTGCTGGCCGTGCTGACCATCACCGCAATCAGCGGCAGGATGGCGATCATTACCAGCGTCAGGCGCCAGTTCATCCACAGCAATGAAGCAAACAGGAAAACCACCGTCATGCCTTCACGGATAACGACCTTGATCGCATCTGTAGCGGCACCGGTCACCATCGTCACGTTGAAGGTGATACGGGAAATCAGGTGACCCGAGTTGTGCTGGTCAAAATAACGGTTCGGCAACACCAGCAGGTTGTTGAACAACTGGACCCGCAGGTCGTGCACCAGCCCAAGCGATACTTTGGCCAGGAAGTAGTTGCCCAGGAATGATCCCAGTCCTTGCCAGGCCGCGATGAACACAATCAGCAACGGCACGGCCTGCAGCAGACGCAAATCGCGCAGGTACGGGACGGAAGGAAACAACACGGCATCCGGATTGGACAAGCCGTCGACGAAATACTTGAGGATGTAACCAAGCATTGGCTGGGTCGAAGCGAAAATCAGAAACCCGAGAATACTCAGCAGGAAAAGGCCGATATAGGGTTTCACATAAGTCAAAAGCCGAAAGTATATTTTCAGGCTTGAACTCTGTTCCGCTTCACGCGGTGCATCACTCATCGTAGAGCTCACTGAATTAGGGAAAACGCGAAATTTTATCACAGGCGTCAATCGACGCCTTCTTGAACGTCAAAAGAGTCGCAAGGGCCACCGGCAGCCAGGTAATGAACCACTCTGCACGGGGTGAATCCAGCAGGCTGGCAGCATCAAATTGCATGGCCAGCATCGAAAACACCCAAACCCCGATCACACCCTGACCGAGAACAGTCGTACGTGCACGCCAAGCGTAGAACAGGACTGAGAACCAGGCGACACTCCAGAAGATCAAGCCCGGCAGACCATAAACAATCCCTACACTGGTGAACAAGTTATGCGAGTGATCAAAGGTCAAGCCGACAGACGTGACGTGATAGCGCATCCCCAGCCCCAGACCGGTCCAGAAATGTGATTTGATCATCTCCACGCTGGCCATGAATATTTCGGGGCGATAGGAAGAACCTCGCTCCAGCATCAGCGCCTGCATATACCAAAACACCACGCCTGCGCCTATCAGCCCCGCAATAGCGAGCATCACGGTACGTCGGTCACGCCGCCAGAGCGGCATCGCCAGAACCGTCAGCAACAGTGCAACGGCCGCACCACGGCTTTGCGTCAACACGACAAAGCCACCCAAAAGTCCCAGGGCTACCAGCCACAACATTTTCATGCCGCGCCCCTGA
Organism: Pseudomonas taetrolens; assembly: GCF_900475285.1. Lineage (NCBI taxonomy): Bacteria > Pseudomonadati > Pseudomonadota > Gammaproteobacteria > Pseudomonadales > Pseudomonadaceae > Pseudomonas > Pseudomonas taetrolens. The sequence continues at coordinate 4,411,489 of NZ_LS483370.1, forward strand.
GGCACCCAGTGCAGCATCCAGACACATGCCACGCCTATCGCGTAGGCGCCCAAAATAGGGTGCGCCAGCTGACCCAGGCCTTCCAGGCGCTCAGTCCAGCCGTGTCCCAGGACAAAGTAGAAGCGCACCATCGCCACCAGTGCGATGAGGGCCAGCCCCAGCCCGCCCCATTGCAGCAAGCGCACGACACGTTCAGGCCGGCCATTGGCAAGAATCGGGAATGACAGGATAAACAAGGCAATGTAGGCCATGGTCTTGGCCTCACGCAGCGGTGCTTCACTCCAGCTCCAACTGATCAACGCCCATGTCGCCAGACCGATGAGTGCCAGGCAAAGTACGCGCTGGGTCTGCCAGACCTGAGCAATCAGCGCGCGTGCTGACCATGCCACGAACAGCGTGGGAACCCAGATGAACAACACCAGCCCCTGCTGATACAGCTTATTGGTGGGCGCTAATGCAATGGCCCACATGAACCACAATAAACCACATGTCATCAGGCCTTTCGCCCACCGACTTTCGTACATCGTCCAACTCCTAAATAAAACACCCGCCAACGCTGGCATGGTTAAAACATGACTTTTTCGGCATCATTGCCTGTCTGACTGCTCGCAAGGGTTCTACGATGCAATGTTCACGGCTTCCACAAGCCGCTTTGAATCAAATGATTGAAGGCGCCAAAATTCTTGAAGCCGACAGTTACGGCGCAAAAGTCTACCTGCTCCAAGACGGGAACATCATGAAGCTGTTCCGGCGCAAGCGACTGTTCTCATCTGCTTTGCTACGCCCTTATTCAAAACGCTTCATCGACAATGCCGCGCAGCTTGAACACCTCGGCATTCCGACCCTCAAGGTTCTGGCGTTTTATCGTCTGGACAAGCCCGGCATGACTGCTGTGCTGTATAGCCCATTACCGGGCGAGACACTGCGTCAGATCGCGGAAAAGAACGGGTTTGACTGGAAAGACAACCTGCCTAAGCTGATTGAACTGATCCGCCGCCTTCATGCGGCTGGTATTTACTTTCGCTCCTTGCACCTGGGCAACATTGTGGTCACCCCGCAGAACCAGTGGGGATTGATCGATATCGCAGACATGCGCTTTTTCAAAGCCCCTCTGTCCAAAAAGCTGGCACAACGCAATCTTCAACATTTCGTGCGCTACATCCAACGGGAAAATTTGACCGACAAGTTTCCCGTCGATGCACTGCAAGAATCTTTTTTACCGGCCTGAAAGCACCACGGAGCAGGCGTGACTGAAGTGCTGCCACGCCTGCTCCGGAGCAATCGCTGCGTATTGGCGCGCTGCCACGTCCCGCGCAGAAACAACCGCAGTCGCCTCAATGGCCTGCACCCACGCGGCCTCATCGTCTACTGGCACGTAGCGGCCCGACTCACCCAGCTGCTCCTCAAATACCGGCAGATCACTGACCAGAACGGGCACATGAGCAATGACTGCCTCTTGCACGATCAGCCCCAGGCCTTCCTCCTGCGAAGGGATCAACACCCAGTCAAACGCTCGATACAAACTCGCCACGCCGATCAAGTGGCCAGGCAGCAGCACCTTGCCTTGCAGTCCCAGTGACTGGATCCTGGCTTCAAGCTCAGCTCGCGCAGGACCTTCACCGACAATCACCAGCAGCCGGTCCGGTGCCTGCTGGAGTGTCCGGGCAAAGGCGCGGATCAAACAGTCGAAGCCCTTGCCTGCGACTAACCGGCCGACAGCGCCAAACACCTGAGCCTGGTCGAGCGCAATCCCCAACTGCTCACGGGCCTGTTCGCGGGACAACAACTGGCTTTGAAAGGCCTGGGGGTCGAGCGCACAACGCAGTGTCACCACGGGCAACCGGGTGTCGGCCTCAATGGAAGCCGCCAGCGTTTGCGATACCGCACACAAGGTGAGCTGCTCCGGGGGAAAATCACGAAGCAGGTTGATTTCTTTATCGTTGAGCCGGGTAGCGCCATGAAACATCACCACCGCACGCACGTGAGGCAACGTGCGCAATACCGGCAACAGCACCCGCGCAACGCCCACTCCATCGATCAATACAACCCGGGCATCATCGGCCAACAATGCCTTGTGAAAACCACGCCGCAGCCAAAAACCGGACAACGCCCGGATCCCGCGACCTTTCAACACCTTTGAAGACAACTGCCAGGCCCGCACTTCGCCGACATCCCTCAGGCAAGCAGTGGCCTTGTCCTGAAGCAGCCAGGTTTTGATGCATGCACCCGGGGCGGCCTGGGACAGGATTTGCTGATGGACCTTGTGCACAGAGGCATACGGCGAGCCGCCTGACCACATCACATTGATGATGCTCATCCGCCAACGCCTCGATGCCCACCCAGCTTCAACCGAACCCGGTCCAGCCAGGACAACGGAGGATGGGGGCGCAAGGCAGGCTCCAGCGCTTCAACGATACGTTGGCCTATACGCGCAAAACTGTACTGCGACATGGCCAGATCACGGCCGCGCCGGGCGATGGCAGCGGCCAGCTCCGGATCGGCACGCAGGCGGGCGAGCTTTTCCTGCAATTCAGGGATGTCGCGGTAAAAAACCATGTTGTGCATGTCTTCAAAGCCCAGGGCGCGGTTTTCGGCCTCGCCCTGATCGAACGCCAGCAATACACAACCGCAGGCCATCGCTTCGAAGTTTTTGATCATGTACTCACCCATCCCCACGTCTGCGCTGACAAAAAAGCGGATGCGGTTGAGGGTGTCGCGGTATTCATCGCCGGACTTGGTGCGGGTTACCACCAGCGGTTCGACACTGGCCAGCTCGTCGAGCAAGGCTTTGCGGCCGCTGTAGGCCACGCTGTTGGTGCTGCCGACAAACGCCAGCTCGATGTTTCGCTCAAGGCCCAGGTCCTGCAGCAGCGTCTCGTCGTAGCCCTTGGGCACGAACACCGCATCGAAACCTTCTTCGCGCAGACGCTCGGTCACCATAAAGCCGGAGCTGATGATCCGGGCCCAGGGCAATTGGCGATAGTGCGCGCTGAATTTTCCGGTGTACTTGCACTCGATGTAGTTCTGATAAGCATCGTGTTCAAGAATCACCAGGTTGGGCAACGTGCGGATAAAGCCGACCTGCCGGATTTCCTGCTTGAAGCGCAGGAAAAACACGATCCGGTCGTAACGCGACACATCGACTTCATCGCGAAAGTAACGGCGCAGGTTGCGCTGCTCGTCGCTGCTCAGCCAGCGGATATCACAGTTGCAGTGGGCCGATACGCCGTCATACAAGCGATCCAGAATGGCCCGCTGCTCTTTCTGTACTAGAAATAGAACGTTCATGGTTTTCCTTGCGGCACCGGGAGGTGCCAAAACAGTTCATGCCGCCGGACCGCTTTACGAAAGAATTCATTCTCGCCATACGGTGATGGCTTGCGACCTGCCAGTACTTGCTGGATCGCCCGTCGCAACCGGCGCTTGAGCACCGCTCGCGGTTGCAGGTCGTGCATCATGCCCAGCGCCATCGCCTTGTTGCGCTGCTGTTCAAGAGACAACGGCAAGGAGCAAGGGTGCACTCGGATCGCAGCATCGAACATCGGCGGCAAGGTAATACCGTCTGAGCTATTACCCATCGGCCAGCGATCATTGTCATGCAAGTGATTGGCATAACCGAGCACACTTGTCGGCTGCCAGGCCAACCCTTCCAGGGCTTGCATCACCGCCGTGTGGGCACAGATGTGGTCCGGGTGAGGGTCGATTGAGGGGTGCGGCAGCACGATGACTTCGGGACGGGCCCTTTCAATCAGCGCACGCAAGTCTGCCAGCAGGTTATGCCAGGTCGGCGCACCGTCTTGATCGCCCGGGAGCAGGAACGGATTGAGCTGCCTGAACAGACGGGTGTCGTTCAGGTCGGCTTCTCGCGAGGCAATCGGTTGATCGGGAGCAGCCTGCATGGCAGGCAGTTGCAGGCAAAAATATCCAAGCTGCGCACAATGAGCCTCTGGCACACCCGCCCAGCGAGGTACAGCCAGACTGTCCCAGGCACGCAAACGCCCTTTGAGCCGCGCAGCGTCAGCGCGCTCAAGGCCCATCTGCTGATAATGCTCGGCCTCGATCTCCCCTGCGGTCAGGGTCACGATCCAGGCTTCACGGGCCTGGCTGTACAGACCAAAGGCCGCCAGCTCGGCATCGTCGGCGTGGGGCGCGATGACCATCACCCGCTGTTCGCGATAGTCGGGCTGACGCAACAGCCACAGTTCAGGCTGGCCCTGCACGCTGCAAAAGCGCCCGCGAATGCGCAACTCGCCCCGGCTCAAGGCTTCGGCATGATCACTCAGATTCAAATAGCGCAGCCCGTTGACACCCCGTTCAAAGGTTTGTCGGTCGGCATGCCCGGATCCCGAGAGCGTGACGAAAGGATCAAGAAACCGTCCTGCCCAGCCGCTCTTGACCCTGATTGCCAGCATCAGGGTTTCATCGCCGGCAACATTTAGCGGTTGATCCAGCAACAGGCGCTCCCCCTCAAGGCGAACACCCGGGCGCTCGCTATCCGCAGGAAAGCTGTACTGATAATCGTCTTGGGGAGAGTAAAACAGATGGTCGGCAAACCAGGCTTCATGGGCGATCCAGCCCAAAACCGCCAACACGGGTGGCAACCACCAGGCCAGCAGCACGCCGCAGGCGATCAGCACGATCAAACCCACCAGCAAGCCCATCCGCTTGTTGCGTCGATGACGCTTGAGTAACTGTTGCTTTCGAGAAAGGGGTTCGCTCATGGTTTGGCTCTTGTATTTAGCCCCTGCAGGAGCGAACTGGCTTGCGATGCAACATGTTCGGCCTGTCTGATTCACCGAAGTGATGCCATCGCGCGCAAGCCCGTGCCTGCAGAAGATCATTCAAACCTTGAAAACAGGCACCGGATTACACCATCGCTCTTTATACTCGCGATCAGCACGACCGAACGAGAAGCGCAGGGGCTTATTGACGCTGCGAGCCTGTTCCCAGGCCGATTGCGTATTGAGAAAACTCAATACACTGCCGGGGCTGAATGCGCGGGTTTCGGGGTCGACACCCCCATTGACGTACTCCACACTGATCCATTCAGGTGACTCAACCCGATACACCAGTTGAATCGCGATGGGCGCATCGTTGAGGAAGATCACCGAGCCTATCAACAGCTCACGCAACAACTCAATCACTTCAGCCATGCGTTCGGCACCGGTGGCCACAAAGCCCCAGCGTCGCAGAAACAAGTCGCAATAAATGCTCGCCAATTCGGCGCTGGAAAACTCCGACACCGGGCGTACAACCCCGCCCGCTTCCTCCAGCAGACGCAGTTCACGGCGCTGGTTATAGCGGAACTTTTTCGAAAGTTCTTCAGGTGTACGGGCCATGGCCAACTGTTCGGCTTGCGGGACCAGCGTGCTGAAGCGGCCTTCATTGAGCGCTGACAGGTAGCGTCCACGATGGCGCAAAGGCGCTTGGGCATCAACGGCTGCCGGCAGTATGAACTCGGCATTGCCGAGGTCGAACAGGCCTTTTTTACCGTGACGCTTGAGCACGTCCTTGGACAACGCCAGATCCCGGCCCCAGGTCGGGATCGCCGCTTTTAGCTCACCCCCCTGCTCCCAGGCCAGATAACGCACCGGGATGCCGGCAAGTTGCGCCAATCGGTCAATAACCATTGGGTGAGTCGCGACACTGCCACCGAAACGCTGCCAGGCGTCAGCGTACGTACACGCATCCACCACGTTCCAGCCGCGCTCGCGCCAGCCCTGAAATCGATTAAGCATCAGGACTCCGCTGTCAGGTCGGTAACTTGTGGCAAATGCCAGAACACATTACGCACAGCCTGGTCCGAGAACCGCTCATGCAGGCGCGTCAGCATCTGCTCAGCGCACACCTTGCGTTGTTCGTCGTCAAGCCGCGACAGATGCTGTAGACCTTGGGCCAGGTGTTCGGCATCCCCCAGCGGGAACAGCACGCCCACACCCTCGACCACTTCCTTGGCACCACCGCAGGCCGTCGCCAGCAGCGGAACCCCGGCGGCCATCGCCTCAAGCAGAACCATGCCGAAAGGCTCATGATCGGAGCTCAGGGCAAACACATCGAAAGCACGGAAGAAACGACGGGCGTCAGGAACCTGGCCGAGGAAATTCACCTGCGCGCCAATCCCGAGTTCGTTGGCCAGCTCCTTGAGGTCTTGTTCCAGCCGCCCGGTACCCATGATCGCCAGCTGGCTATCAGCAGGCAAGCCCGGCAAAGCCTTGGCAAACCCCTGGATCAACGTCGCCTGGTCCTTGTCGGGATGCAGGCGCCCAACATTGCCGACAATAAAGCCATTGACCGACAACCCCAGCGCTTCACGCGCCTGAGTGCCCGGCAATTGGCCGGCTTGTACGGCATCGATATCGATGCGGTTGTACAGCGTGCGAATGCGTCCGGTCGGCCACTTGGGCAAGCACTGGCGCATGTCATCGCGCACCGCGTCCGACACACCGAGCAGACTCAGGCGCTTGCGGAACAGGTTGGCAAACAGTTTGCGGCTACCGCGTTCATAGTCACCAAACGCGTGATGCACGCCGATCACCGGCAAGCCGGTGGCCAGCAAGGCGATGTAGATCGGCTTGAAGCGGTGGGCAATGCAAAAGCTGAAAGAGCGCGACGCTGCAATTTTACGCAGCTCACGGATGGCGCCCAGCTTCAGGCCACGAATGGCCTTGGAGCTGAACTCCATGAACAGCACTTCATCGGACGCACAGTTTGCTGCCACCTCGGGATCTGCCACCCCGGTCAAGAAGACCGTGGTGACGCGATAACCGGTGCCGGCGAACAGGCTGGCGTACTGACGGGCGCAGTCCAGAAACGGCCCGTCATAGCCGTGACAGAACTGCAGAACATGGCGCTCAGTCGAGCGATTCATAAGTTTCCGCGCCAGCTTTGACAACCAGAATATCTTCCATGATCAGGTACTGCAGATCGGAGCCGAAGAACATGTTCAGCGCGTCGGTCGGCGAGCACACCATCGGCTCGCCACGGCGGTTGAGCGAGGTGTTCAGTGACACGCCGTTACCGGTCAGCACTTCAAGGGCTTTCATCATGTCGTAGTAGCGCGGGTTGTATTCGCGCTTGAGTACCTGTGCACGGGAGGTGCCATCTTCATGGACAACTTCCGGAACACGGGTTTTCCACTCTTCAGCCACTTCAAAGGTGAAGGTCATGAAGGGTGCCGGGTGATCGACCTTGATCATCTGCGGGCCCACGGTGTCGAGCATCGACGGGCAGAAAGGCCTCCAGCGCTCGCGGAACTTGATCTGTTCGTTGATACGGTCAGCCACGCCTTCGCTGCTCGGGCAACCGATGATCGAACGTCCGCCCAAGGCACGCGGACCGAACTCCATGCGGCCCTGGAACCAGGCTACCGGGTTGCCATCGACCATGATCTTGGCAATGCGCTCCGGGGTGTTTTCGATCTTGCGGCATGCCGGCTTGCCCGGGTGACGGGCACAGGCGGCAATGACGTCTTCGTTGCTGTACGCAGGGCCGAGATAAACGTGCTCCATTTTCTCGACCGGTACGCCACGGGCGTGGGATACATAAGCGGCGGCACCCACGGCAGTCCCGGCATCGCCGGACGCTGGCTGCACGAACAGCTCCTTGACCTCGGGGCGGGCAATGATCTTTTGGTTCAGCTTCACGTTCAACGCGCAGCCGCCCGCAAAAGCGATCTTGCCGGTTTCCTTGAGGATGTCGCCCAGATAGTAATCGATCATTTGCAGCGACAGTTTTTCAAACAGCGCCTGCATGCTCGCCGCGTAGTGGATGTAAGGTTCATCGGCGATATCGCCTTCACGCTTGGGCCCCAGCCACTCGATCAGTTTTGGCGAAAAGTAGAAACCCTTGCCGTTTTCCTTGTAGCGACGCAGGCCGATGACGTTGGCGTATTCGGTGTTGATCACCAATTCGCCGTTTTCAAACGAAGCCAGGCGCGAGAAATCATATTTGCTGGCATCGCCGTACGGCGCCATGCCCATGACCTTGAACTCGCCGTCGAGCATCTCGAAACCGAGGAACTCGGTGATTGCGCCGTACAGACCACCCAGGGAATCCGGATCGAAGAACTCCTTGATCTTGTGGATCTTGCCGTTTTCGCCATAACCAAAGAAGGTCGTGGCGTACTCGCCCTTGCCGTCGATACCCAGGATCGCGGTTTTCTCTTTGAAACCGGAGCAGTGATAAGCGCTGGAGGCGTGGGCCAAGTGGTGCTCAACCGGCTCGATCTTGATTTTTTTCGGATCGAAACCCAGTTGCTCAAGGCAGAACACAATCTTGTTGCGATAGCGTTTGTAACGACGATTACCCATCAGGATCGCATCGAGCGCGCGATCCGGGGCGTACCAATAACGCTTGGCGTAATGCCAGCGCGCCTTGCCGAACAAGCTGATCGGAGCGAAGGGAATCGCCACTACGTCAACGTCGGAAGGTTTGATACCGGCTTGTTCAAGACAGAACTTTGCCGACTCGTAAGGCATGCGGTTCTTTGCATGCTTATCGCGGACAAAACGCTCTTCCTCTGCTGCTGCGACCAGCTTGCCGTCGATATAGAGGGCTGCGGAGGGATCATGGCTAAGGGCGCCGGACAGGCCAAGAATCGTCAATGCCACTGGTTTAGCCTCTTTAAAATGCAGGCAGGCGGCGGGCGCCTGAGAAAATGGTGTGCCTCTCGCCGTGCGAGAAACAACTAAAGGGCGGGATTATAGCGTAAAGAGCAAGGTAATGACTCAGCGCTATTTGCCGCGCCAGCGGCTAAACTCCGCAACCTTTGCTAGCCTGATACCCGGCTGCCCGGCCGGGTCGCGTCACACGGAACTCCGATACCCTCCATGAAAGTTTTGACCCCTGCACATTTCGTCCTGCTGCTGCCTTGCCTGTCCTTGAGCCCCCTTGCCCTGGGCGACAATGAGCCGCTGCTGCTCGACCCCAGCGTGATCACCGGTTCGCGCAGCGCCAGCCCAAGTTTTGACCTGCCGTACTCGGTCGACAGTATCAACCAGCAACAAATCAATGACGGTCAACTCGGCATCAATGCCTCTGAAGTGCTGTCTCGGGTACCAGGGCTGGTGGTGCAGAACCGCCAAAATTATGCACAAGACCTGCAAATCTCATCCCGCGGTTTTGGCGCTCGTTCGGCATTCGGCGTCCGTGGCATCAAGCTGATCGCAGACGGCATCCCGGCCAGCACCCCGGACGGCCAGGGTCAGGCGGCAACGTTTAACCTCGACACCGCCGAACGCATCGAAGTCCTGCGCGGCCCGGCAGCCACTCTGTACGGCAGCAACGCCGGCGGCGTAATTCAAATGTTTTCCCGTGATGGCGAAGGTCCGCCGCGCATTGGCGCCGAAACCCTGATCGGCAGCGACGGCATGAGTAAAAACCATCTGACGGCCGAAGGCGCTACCGATGACGTGGGTTTTGTACTCGACGCCTCGCGCATGGACACCGACGGCTACCGTGAGCACAGCGCCGCGCGCCGCGACCAGACCTTCGCCAAGCTCAATCTCAAGCCAGATGAAGACAGCAAACTGGCGCTGATCTACAGCAGCCTTGAGCAAAACGGCACGCAGGATCCACTGGGTCAAAGCTGGGACGCCTACAAGGCCGACCCGCGCTCGGTCACGCCAAACGCCCTGACCTACAACACGCGCAAAAGCATCGACCACCAGCAAGTGGGACTGAACTACGAGCGCTACTTCGGCGACGCAACCTTGCAAGTCAATGCGTACACCGGGACGCGGAGCGTGATTCAGTATTTGGCGATTCCACCGTTCGCGGCGGGCAATAAACAAGGCGGCGGCGTGGTTCAGTTCGACCGCAAGTTCCACGGTGGCAGCCTGCGCTGGCTGCAGCCGGTGTACAGCGTTCCGGGCGATCTAACCTTGATCGCAGGCCTGGACTATGACCAGAGTCAGGACAGCCGCCACGGTTATCAAAACTTCAGCGGCGACCTGCTGGGCGTGAAAGGTGCTCTGGTGCGTGACGAAGTCGACACTGCACGTAGCCTCGACCCGTATGTGCAAGCTAACTGGGCCATCGACAACTGGACGGTGCAGACCGGCTTGCGCTACAGCACGATGGAAATGGACGTCGATGATCAATTTTTGAGCAACGGCGACGACAGCGGCACCAAGCGCTATGAAAAAGCCACGCCATCGATGAGCGTGATGTACGCCTTCACACCAGAACTGCATGGCTATGTCAGTGCCGGCAAAGGGTTTGAGACGCCGACTCAGGCTGAACTGGCGTACTCACCGAGTGGCCAGGGTTTCAATTTTGGTCTCAAGCCTTCCGAAAGCACTCAATACGAAATGGGATTGAAAGCCCAGCTCAACAACACCCGCATCAATGCCGCGATCTTTCAGATCACCACAGAAGACGAACTGGTGGTCTTGAGCAACACCGGGGGGCGCACAACCTATCAAAATGCTGGACGCACCCTGCGCCGCGGCTTTGAACTGGGCGTCGAAAGCCAGCTCAGCGAACACTGGACCACGACCCTGGCCTACACTCGTCTGCAAGCCACTTACGACCGTGACTTTGCCAGCGCCAAGGGCGCCGTGGACAAAGGCAACTACCTGCCGGGCGTGCCGCAAACCACGCTGTTTGCCGAAGTGAACTGGAAGCCCGCGGATTGGGTCAGCACCGCCATCGAAGGCATGTACCGCAGCAAGGTGTATGTCGAAGACACCAACACCGAAAAACCGGCACCGGCCTACACCGTCTTCAACTGGCGTGCGAAGTTTGAACAGAAGGTCGAACACTGGACCTTCCACCAGACCCTGCGCCTGGACAACCTGCTGGATCGCCAATACGTGGGGTCGGTGATTGTCGGTGACAGTAACAATCGCTACTACGAGTCGGCACCCGGTCGTTCGTGGTATGCCGGCGCCGGGGCTCAGTACAGCTTTTAAAACCTGCGTACTGCCCCCCCCAACCTGTCAGAGCGAGCTTGCTCGCGATAGCCTCAATGCGGTTTGGTAACACAACCGCGTCGCCTGCATCGCGAGCAAGCCCGCTCCTACAATTTTGGCAATCGCCCATCAATCACTTGATACAGCCCACTGCCCACTGGCCAGTTACGCATGAAGCGCGCCCGGTCCCGGGCATAGGCCGGAGCAAAGCTGCTCAACGAACGGTGCTGGCACATCGAATCCAGATCGATCAACGCCCAGCGGCCGTCATCCCAGAACACGTTATGCCCCTTGAGATCGCCGTGGCTGATGCGCTCGCGAATCAAATCGGCAAACAGGACATCCAGCGCCTGCAACTCGGATTCGGGGGCATCGCCGTGCTCGATATAAGGTGCAAAGCGCTCGATGATATCCGGGCCGGGCAAGTACTCGGTCACCAGATACGCCTTGCAGCGCAGCCACAAAAAGCGGGTTTCCAGCAACGCCAGCGGTTTGGGTGTGGCAATGCCCAAAAACGCCAGTCGATTGCCCTCGCGCCAGGAATGCCAGGCCCGGCTCGGGCGCCAGAAGCGCTTGAGCCAATGGGCGAAGCCTTTGATGTTGTAGCGTTTGACCACCAGCGCGCGACCCGCCACGTCGACTTTACCAACGCTGGCCGCGCCGCCGGTCTTGTACAGGTGACTCTGCTCCAGCAGGTCATCGGCCCTGGCCAGCACCGGCAGCATCACCGCTTCTTCTTCGCGACGGATGGCGCGCAAGGCAAAGGCCCCACGCTGCACGCTAAACAGCGTGCACTCGCGTCCGACCTTGTTCAGAAAATCGTTCAAGCGCCAGGCACGGACTTTTTCGACCTGTTTGAGCAGAGCTTCCAGCGGCAAGGCGTGCTCGCCGTTGCTCAGCAGGTAATGCACCAGCAGCTCTTCGATAAACGGCTCAAGATTTTTCGGCAACTGGGCGAAAAACACGCCGAGATTTTCCAGCACCTTATTGCGCGACAGCGGCTTGCCCGGCTGCTCGGCGCAAATCCCCGCACCGTCGATCAAATACAAGCGACCGTTCTGACGCAGCAGGTTGTCCAGGTGCAGGTCTTCTTGCCACAACCCCTTGAGGTGCATTTGCCCGATCGCCGACAACGCATCAGCCAAAACTGCCTGCTGCTCGTCTGCCAGCAGAGGCAGGTCCTGCACGGCGCTCCAGGCCTCGGCCAGGCTCTCGGCCTGCTCCAGAAACTCGAACAGCAGCCAGCCGCCCTCGCCTGCCTGCAAGCCATCGGCCAGCAGTAACGGGGTGGTCAGGCCTTGCTCGGCCAACAGCCGCACGCCTGCCAGCTCACGCTCAAAATTACGCGCGGCCTTGCTGCCCACCAACAACTTGGCCAGCACCGGACGTCCGCGCCATACACCGGCGCCGACATAACGCTGGCCGGGCAACACGCGCAGCAAACTCAACAGTTGCAACTGCGCAGGCCCGGCCGCGTCCGCCAGGGTTATGCTGAGCGGCAGTTCGGGCGCACGCCCGGCTTTGTGCAATTCGGACAAGCGCATCAGCGGCTCTCCTTGTGACTGCGACGCAGATTCAGGCGGCGAAACCACGCCTCAACCAGGCTACTGTCGAGCGGTTGCTCCAGATACGCGGCAAGCAAGGTGCGCACCTCGGCCTCGGTCCAGACCCGGGCCCGGCGCAACAAGGGCTCGATATCCTTGACCCGGTCACGCTGACCCAGCAACAAAGGCCGGGTTTTTTCCAGGTCGATCAATTGAGCGCGATAGCCTGAGCCCTCGGGCTGCAAAAAAATGTGCTTGGGATAGAAACAACCGTGCACCTGGCGTGCGGCATGCAGACGCCGCGCCAGCTGCCCGCAGGCTTGCAAAATCTTCTGCTGCTGCTCGGCTGTCAGCTGCGGCCATTGCTCCAGCAGCGAATCCAGATCATTCCAGCCGTCCAGCGCACGGGTCATCAGGATCGCCCGGCGCTCACCCGGCGCCTTGCGTTCACCAAAAAATACCGCGTCCAATGCCGGAATACCCATCTGCTGATAGCGCTGGATATTACGAAACTCACGGGCAAAACTCGGCTCACCCAACGGGCTGTACAGCGTGCGAGTCAGGTAGTTGTTCTGGCGCTTGAGGTAAAACCCCTGGCCTTCAAGGTCCAGGCGAAACACGCTGCTCCAGCCACCACCGCTGGTGTTGGGCTCGTCAACCGCCTCAAGCTGCAAGGCCCATAAGGCATCGAAGTCAGCCAGTCCGTTGCGCTCCAGCAACGTCCGGTCGGCGGCCGCCAAAAAATCAGTCATTCCCGGCCCTCAAAAAAACGCACGATATGACGGACCCGTTTTTTGTCCGCCGCATTGAGCCTAGAACGCCCGGTGTATTGAAGATAGAAACGCAGGCGCTGAGTCGCAGACAGCTGGTATTTGGCCACTTTGTCGAGGCACGCCAGGTCTTTGGTGATGCGGTACTTGAGCCAGAATCCACGCCAGAAATCGCCATTGGGGCAGTCGATCAAGAACAGTCGGGCCTGATCGTCGATCAGCAAGTTGCGCCACTTCAGATCGTTATGAGTAAAGCGGTGATCGTGCATGATCCGCGTGTAACGCGCCAACTGGCGGCTCAAGCCATCCACCCAGGCACGGTTCTTGAGCAGCGGGTCATTATGCTCGGCCAGCTCGGACAGGTCCCGGGTGTTCGGCAGCTCGCGGGTGATCAAGGCCCCACGATCATAGGCCGCGCCGCGCCGCTCAAGGCCCCAGGCCACCACTTCGGCGGTCGGGATCCCCCACTTGGCGAAACGCTTGAGGTTCTGCCATTCGGACTTGACCCGTGGCCGCCCCAGATAGCGGCGCAACCCCTTGCCGGCGCCGGTGTAGCGCTTGACGTAGTAGTTGACGCCCTCGCGCTCGACACGGATGACATCCGACAAAGGATCCCGGGTCAGATGCTCGCCCTGCAGGGCGAAGACCGCGTCCAGAGTGCCAAAGTCGTCTGCCAATGAGCTGTAAGCCGGTTCCAGATTCCAACCCGCCATTACAGTGCATCCCCGTAACGCAGTTTGCGTGCGTAGAGCTTTTTCGCCTTGCCTTCCAGCCACGCCAGCAGGCGGGCTTCTTCGCGCAGGATCTGACGCAACGGCAATTGGAAGTAGCCGCGCAAGAACCGCAGCTTGTCACGCTGGGTCAGGCCAATGTCCAGCGCAGAGAAATACAGCGCTGCCAGGTCTTTGTTGCGCCAGCGCTTGCTGATCACGGTGTGGGTCTGGGCACGGTGCAAATCGATCACCGACAAACGAAAGTCTTCGGCGGTCACCGGCTTATCGGTGTGCAGCAAAAAGTGGCAAATGTAGCAATCGCGGTGGTTAACGCCGGCACGATGCATCATACCGGTCATACGGGCCACTTCTGCGATCAGAGCATGCTTGAGCTTGGGTTGCGGCGGCTGCGCGATCCAGTTGAGGCTGAAATCTTCGAGGCTGACCGTGGGTGCCAGCTCTTCGGTGATGATGAACGAGTGCTGTGCGGCCGGATTGCTGCCTTTTTCGCCATAGGCGACTGCGGTCATGGTCGGTACGCCGACTTCGTGAAGGCGATTGATTGCCCGCCACTCCTGACCAGCGCCCAGCACCGGCAACTTGGCAGTCAGCAGGTTTTTAAACACTTCACCCCAGCCAATGCCACGGTGAATTTTTACAAAGAAACCACGCCCGTCGACTTCGGTACGCAAGGTACGCCGGCCTTCCAGCTCGCGGTAAACCTCGCCTTCCAGACGCTCGACTTCGGTGAACGCATCGCGTCCAGCCCATAAGCTTTTGAACGGTTCGGCAAGAATCAGTTTCATCAGTGTTGCTCCGCCAGAATCACATCCGCAGCATGCTGCGGCATGCTATAGAGGTCGGCCGTCTGCGCGTAGGCCAGGCCGTTTCGGCTCCAGGCCGCACGCGCAGCATCATCGGACAACATATGGGTCAGGTACTCATTGAGTTGTGCCTGCTCGAACGGCTCGTCCAACACCCGACCACTGTCGGCATCGCTGATGTAGTGGGCGTAGCCGCATACCGCACTGACCAGTACCGGCAAACCCGCCACCAAAGCTTCAAGCAATACGGTGCCGGTGTTTTCGTTGTAAGCCGGATGGATCAGCACGTCCGCGCCCAACAGGAAACGGGGGATATCGCTGCGGCCCTTGAGGAACCGCACGTGATCACCCAGCCCCAGTGTGGCGCTCTGTAACTGAAAGACTTTGGGGTCGTCCTGACCGATTACAAACAGCCGGGTGCGTTTTTTAAGCTCGGCGGGCAACGCCGCCACGGCTTTAAGGCTGCGATCCACGCCCTTGGTCTTGAACCCGGAGCCGATCTGCACCAGCAACAGATCGTCGTCGTCCAGCTTGAACTCGCGACGGAATTCAGCCCGGATTTGCGCTGCATTCGGCGGCGCACGACGGTCCAGCGCAATACCCGGGGGCAGCAAATGGAAGCGCTGCAGCGGCGTGTCGTAGTACTTGATGAACAACGGCTGCTGGACTTCGGAAATCATCAGGATTTCGGTCTTGGCGTTCTTGTCGAACACCGCGCGCTCGTACTCGGCAAAGTGCCGATAACGTTTGAAGTAGCGATACATCGAGTGGCGCAGGTTCTGCGCCTTGTCTTCAAAACAGCCGTCGGCCGCGTAGTAAACGTCCAGCCCCGGCATTTTGTTAAAGCCGATCAGGCGGTCGACCGGGCGCTTGGCCAGGTCTGCCTGCATCCAGGCCAGCATTTTTTCGTTGCGGGTGTGATTGAAGAACGCCTTGACCGGCGCTACCAGCACTTCAAAACCCGGCGGGATGTCACCTTCCCAGATCATGGTGTACACACGGATCTGGTGCCCGCGCTTCTGGCACTCCAGCGCAATGCGCATGAAATCGCGTTGCAGCCCGCCAAACGGGAAATATTTGTACAGCACAAAAGCCAGTTGCATCAGCGCAGTTCCTCAGCCAGTAACAACGTGCTTAATCGACTCGCGACACGCTCGGGATTCAAACGAGTGAAACACAAAGGCCACTCGGTTTTCAGGTCAAACCGCTGCTGATCCTGCGCAGTCGGCTGGTAAGTGCATTTTTTCTGCAGGCACGGCGCGCACGGAAAGTCGCTGGCAAGGTGGATTTGTGCCTTGCCATAGGCGCCGGTCAGGCCGGGGTTGGTCGGACCGAACAAGGAAATCGTCGGCACATCCAGAGCCGCGGCCAAATGACCCAGGCCGGTATCGACGGCCACACAGGCGCTGGCACTGGCCAACACTTTGGCAACTCCCGCCAGGTTCAGCTTGGGCAATACCACGGCGTTGCCCAGGCCATTGGCAATACGTTCGGCACGGGCTTTTTCTGCCGGGTTGCCCCAGGGCAAGCGGACTTCGACGCCCATATGCCCCATCCGCAGGGCCAGATCGCGCCAATACACTTCAGGCCAGTGCTTGGTGTCCCAGGTCGTACCGTGCAAAAACAGCACATAAGGTTTGTTACGCGGCAACTCCACCAGCCTGTCGACATCCAGTCCGTAATCGCCCAGACCTTTGGGCAAGTCATACCCCAACGCCAGGGCGAACAATTGGCGCAAGCGCTCCACCGCATGCTGCCCGCGGGCCACGGCCAGACGACGCTGGTAAAAGCGGCTGGCCAAGGGTTCACGGGCGGAGTTCTGGTCAAGGCCCGCCACCGGGGCTTTCACGTAACGGGTCAGCCAGGCACTTTTGAACAGGCCTTGAGCGTCGATCACCAGGTCGTAATGCTCGGCGCGCAGGCTTTGCTTGAAGCGTCGCCATTCGCCGCTCTTGAAGGTTTGCCAGAGGTTCTTGCGCCAGCGGCGAATCGCCACCGGGATCACCTTGCCCACGGCCGGGTGCCAGGTCGGGATTTCGGCAAAGCCTTCCTCCACCACCCAGTCGAACGTGATCCCCGGGATCGCCCGTGCCGCATCGGTCAAGGCCGGCAAGGCATGAATCACATCTCCCAGGGACGAGGTTTTCACCAACAGAACGCGCACCTATTGAACCTCGACCGGTGAGCCCTGCAAGCGCTGCAGGGCTTCAACTACCGACTGCGGCATCAATTCACGCAGGCAGTTGTAGTGACCAAAACGGCAGGTCCGGTCAAAACAGGGACTGCATTCAAGGCCTAACCGCACGATTTCGACCTTGTCCGCCAGCGGCGGGGTGAAACCGGGTGAGGTCGAGCCATAGACCGCCACCAGCGGGCGGTTGAGCGCTGCGGCCACGTGCATCAGGCCCGAATCGTTGGACACCACGGCGTCGGCGCACGACAACAGGTCAATGGCTTCGGCCAGCGAGGTTTCGCCGCTGAGGTTGACCGACTCTTCGCGCAGACCCGGGATCAGCCGGGAGCGGATATCTTCGCCCACGCCGTGGTCGTTTTTCGAGCCGAACAGCCACACCTGCCAGCCTTCGCGGATCTTTTGCTCGGCCACTTTGGCGTAGTGCTCGGATGGCCAGCGCTTGGATTCGCCAAACTCGGCACCAGGGCACAGCGCCAGCACCGGGCGGTCCAATGCCAAGCCAAACTTGGTCAGGGCCGCATCGCGGCTCACCGGGTCAATCTGCAGGTCAGGACGCGGGTACGGCTTGGACAGTTCGGCCCCCGGCTCATACGCCAGCGCCATGAAACGCTCGATCATCAGCGGATAACGCTGCTTGTCGAGGGTGCGTACATCGTTGAGCAGACCGTAGCGGAATTCGCCGCGCCAGCCCGTGCGCTTGGGAATAGCGGCAAAAAACGGCACCAGGGCCGACTTCAGGGAATTGGGCAGCAAGATGGCCTGATCGTATTGGCCCTTGAGGGACTTGCCGATCTTGCGTCGCGTGGCCAGTTCGAGCGCACCGTGGCCGAGCGGAAAGCTCAAGGCTTGGCGAACCTCAGGCATGCGTTCAAGGATGGGCCGGCTCCACTCGGGGGCCAGCACATCGATTTCGCATTGCGGGTGGCGCTGTTTGAGGCACTGGAACAGTGTCTGCGCCATCACCATGTCACCGACCCAGCTGGGCCCAACGATCAGAATATTCATAAGTTTCCATAAACAAGCAAGGGAGGCATTTGCCTGATACTCGTCAGTCAAGGGCAATCAACTGCAGGAGCGAGCGTGCTCGCAATGGCCTGATGAGCGCCGCGTTTATACCGTAAACACGCGTTATCGTTAACGACCATCGCGAGCACGCTCGCTCCCACAGGGACAACGCCCCTCTCAACTGACGGGTATCAGGCTTCGCCTCCCCGCTTTGATGCCATATGCCTTTATTTGACCAGTGTACGCCACTCTGGGTGGGCCGTCGTTTTGCCGGTCACCAGATCGAAGTAAGCCTTTTGCAGTTTTTCGGTGATCGGACCACGACGGCCGATACCAATCAGGCGGCCGTCGACTTCACGGATCGGCGTCACTTCAGCGGCCGTACCGGTGAAGAACGCTTCGTCGGCGATGTACACCTCGTCGCGGGTGATGCGTTTTTCAACAAACTTGAAACCAAGCTCAGTGGCCAGGGTCAGGATCGTGCTGCGGGTAATGCCGTTCAGGCAGGCCGTCACGTCCGGGGTGTAAATCACGCCATCCTTGACCAGGAATACGTTTTCGCCCGAGCCTTCGGCCACAAAGCCTTCAGGGTCCAGCAACAAGGCTTCGTCGGCACCACCGGAAATCGCTTCCTGCAGGGCCAGCATCGAGTTGATGTAGTGACCGTTGGCCTTGGCCCGGGTCATGGAAATATTCACGTGATGGCGGGTAAAGGAGCTGGTACGCACCTTGATCCCGACTTCAAGCGCTTCGGCACCCATGTAGGCGCCCCAGCTCCACGGCGCGATGATCACGTGAACCTTCAGGCCGGTTGCCCGCAGCCCCATGGCTTCGGATCCGTAGAACACCATCGGGCGAATGTAGGCGCTGTCGAGGTTGTTTTCACGCACCGCTACGCGGGTCGCTTCGTTGATTTCGTCTTTGCTGAACGGGATCTTCATGCCCATGATGTGGGCCGAGTCGAACAGGCGGTCAGTGTGCGCCTGCAAGCGGAAAATAGCCGCGCCCTGCGGGGTTTCGTATGCGCGCACACCTTCAAACACGCCCATGCCGTAATGCAGGGTATGGGTCAGCACGTGGGTTGTTGCATCACGCCACGGCACCAGCTTGCCGTCATACCAGATCACACCATCACGATCAGCCATCGACATCATTACGCTCCTCAAAGAATCCAGCACCTGTGCCATGAGGCTTCAGGCAAGTTGGACGGGCCTTATGGACCCGCCGGATACGTTTTACAGCTTTAATTCTGTGTTCCAGCTTGAGCCTTGGAGAACAGGCTCAATCCCAGCTCGGACCAAATGCGTCGCACGTGTTGACGCTCGACGACAAATTGATCCCCCGTCACCACCCCGGCCTCCTTCTGCAAGGCTTGCCGGTGAGCGACGGCGCGAAAGGCCTTGTAAGCCTCGCGCAACAGGCTGGCATCGGTGACGGGCATCAGCCCGACCTGTTCCAGCCCTTCCAGAATGCGGATGTTGTCGGTGTAGCGCAGTAACGCCGGGTGTTCCCTGGACCATGCCAAGGCCGCGTATTGCACCATAAATTCAATATCGACGATACCTCCCGCGTCCTGCTTGAGGTCGAAGGGCACCGAGGCCTGGAAGGCATTTTCGCCGGTTCCGGCAGCGGTGATACGAGTCCCGAGGTTATCGCGCATTTTGGCCCGCATCTCGCTGACCTCCTGGCGTAATGTCGGCAAATCCCGCTCGCGACCCAGCACGCTGGCGCGCACTTTTTCGAAAGCCGCCCCCACCTGCTTGCACCCCACCAGCACCCGCGCCCGCACAAGCGCCTGGTGCTCCCAGGTCCAGGCTTCGTTTTGCTGATAGCGCTCAAAGGCCCCCAGCGAACTGACCAGCAACCCCGAAGCACCCGAGGGACGCAAACGCATGTCGACGTCATACAGTTGACCGGAGTTGGTTTGTGCGGTCAGCAAATGGATGATCCGCTGCCCCAGGCGAGTAAAGAACTGCGCGCTGTCGATCGGCTTGGCACCGTCGGTTTCAGCGTTCGGATCCCCGTCGTGAATAAACACCAGATCCAGGTCCGAGCCATGCCCCAGCTCAATCCCGCCTACCTTGCCGTAACCCACGATAATAAAGCCGGGATCACACAGGCTGCCGTCCGAACGCTGCGGGGTCCCGTATTTGGCGACAGTCTGGCGCCAGGACAGCGCCAGCACTTGCTCCAGAATCGCCTCGGCCAGCCAGGTCAGGTAATCGCTGACCTTCATTAAAGGCAAGCTGCCGGCGATTTCCGAAGCGGCGACCCGCAGCCGGTGGGCCAACTTGAAGTTACGCAAAGCCTCCATCTGTTGCTCAAGGTCATCTTCGGGAATGCGCGTCAGCCGCTCGCGCAACTCGGCCGCCAGCTCGGGTGCCAAAGGGGGTTTAAACAAACGGCCCTCGTTGAGCAGCTCATCGAGCAGCAACGGGAAACGGGTTATTTGCTCGGCAATCCACGGGCTCGCCGCGCACAGGGTCAGCAAGCGGCGCAGCGCATCGGGGTTTTCGGTCAACAACACCAGGTACGCCGAACGCCGGGCGACGGCCTCGACCAGCGGCAGCACCCGCTCCAGCACCAGATCAGGGTTGGCGTGCTCCACCGCCTGGGCCAGCAAGCGCGGGATAAAAGCATCCAGCCGCTCCCGCCCAAGGCGTTGCATAGCCCGCAATTGCGGGCTGGAGCGTAGGCTTGCCAGTTGTTTGAGCGCATTGGGCGCGTCGACAAACCCGGCTTCCTGCAACTGAGCACAGGCAGCGGCATCGTCCTGCACTTCTTCCCATAGCGGCAGCCATTCACCCCCGACGATCATTTCACCGTCGTCGATATCATCCTCATCATCCGGGTCGGCGATGACCTGACGGAAATGCCAGTCGATGCGCCCACGCCATATCATTAACTGCTCGTGGAAGGCCGCCCAGCTGTCGAAGCCCATCATGAACGCGATGCGCGCCTGGTCCTGCGCCGTGTCCGGCAGCATCTGGGTCTGTCGGTCGCCAATGGCCTGAATCGCATGTTCGGTGTAGCGTAAAAACTCATAACCTTCACGCAACTCACTGATGACGGCAGGCGGCAAATAGCCCTGACCTTCAAGGATCCCCAGCACTTTAAGCAGCGGTCGCTGTTGCAGGCTGAGGTCGCGCCCACCGTGGATCAACTGGAACGCCTGGGCAATAAACTCGACCTCACGAATCCCGCCGGCCCCCAGCTTGATGTTGTCGGCCATGCCCTTGCGCCGCACTTCCTGCTGAATCAGCTGCTTCATGGTGCGCAGCGCTTCAATCGCCGAGAAGTCCAGGTAGCGCCGATAAACGAACGGCCGCAGCAAATCGAGCAACTGCGCGCCCATCACCTGATCCCCAGCCACCACCCGCGCCTTGATCATGGCGTAACGTTCCCAGTCACGGCCCTGATCCTGGTAGTACTGCTCCAGCGCATTGAAACTCAGCACCAGCGCGCCTGACGAACCATACGGCCGCAAACGCATGTCGACGCGGAACACGAATCCGTCGACGGTCATCGGGTCCAGGGCCTTGATCAGCCGCTGGCCGAGGCGGATAAAGAACTCCTGATTATCCAGCGCACGTTTGGCCCCGACTGTTTCACCGCCTTCGGGGTAGGCAAAGATCAGGTCAATGTCCGAAGACAGGTTCAGCTCCACAGCGCCGAGCTTGCCCATCCCCAGCACCACCATCTGCTGTGGCTCGCCACTGCGGTGCCCGGTGGGCGTGCCGAACTGCTGGCAATGACGCTGATACAACCAGCGGTAAGCCTGATCAATGCACGCATCGGCCATGTCCGACAAGTCGCGGCAGGTTTCGATCAAGTCGGCCTGGCGCGTCAGGTCGCGCCAGATGATCCGGATTTGCTGACGCGTACGTTGCCGGCGCAACTCGCGCCCCAGTTCGTCATCGGTGCCGGTCTGCTGGACAGCCTCGGCAATCTGCCCGCACAACTCACCCGGCCTGAAGCTGCGATCCAGTTCTCCGGAACGCACCAGCGCCAGTAACATCAAAGGGTCACGCAATGACTGTTCAATAAAGAAGTCGCTGGCCGCGCTGACCCGGTTGAATTCAGCCCATCGCTCAGCCGACCAGTCCTCCAGCGCCGTTTCGCCTTCAGACCCGGCTACCGCCGCACGCCAGGACTGTTCGGCACGACTGACCAATGGCAATAAAAGGGACGGAATGGCAGCAAGCGAGGGAAGGCTCATGGTCTATCCTTGATCGGCGAAGGTGATGCCGAGTACGGTGACAGGAAGAAACAGCGGTTAAATCCGACTGTCGAACAAAGGTTATAAATAGCTTTAAAACACTTTAAATTAGCATCCAGCCTTCGCTTTAAAGGCTGAGTCTCGCAAATAGAACCAACAATATCGATTTTTCACACAACGAAACAGGTGGCCATCTGGACCTTTCCTGTAGTTTTACTACTGAGTCACACACTTGAAAGGCTGAAATGGCCGACGATTTGTAGTAAAACTACACAACGCCGGAAACAACCCTCCGGTCATCCAAGAATTTATGTCGTCTGCCCACAAGGCCAGTCGCAAACTCAGGCAACCGATTCTGGAAGCCTTTCCGCCCTGGAGCAAGCCATGCAAGACCTCGATCCCGTCGAAACCCAGGAATGGCTGGACGCCCTGGAATCGGTTCTCGACAAAGAAGGCGAAGACCGTGCTCACTACCTGATGACCCGTATGGGTGAGCTCGCTACCCGCACCGGTTCGCAGCTGCCGTACGCCATCACCACGCCATACCGCAACACGATTCCTGTCACCCACGAAGCACGCATGCCTGGCGACCTGTTCATGGAACGCCGCATTCGCTCGTTGGTTCGCTGGAACGCGATGGCCATGGTAATGCGCACGAACTTGAAAGATTCTGACCTGGGCGGTCATATCTCCAGCTTCGCGTCCAGTGCAACGCTGTATGACATCGGCTTCAACTATTTCTTCCAGGCCCCGACCGACGAACACGGCGGCGACCTGATCTACTTCCAGGGCCACACTTCGCCAGGCGTTTACGCCCGTGCGTTCATGGAAGGCCGTATCACCGAAGAACAAATGAACAACTTCCGCCAGGAAGTCGACGGCCAGGGCCTTTCGTCCTATCCGCACCCTTGGCTGATGCCTGATTTCTGGCAGTTCCCGACCGTTTCGATGGGCCTTGGTCCGATCCAGGCGATCTACCAGGCACGTTTCATGAAGTACCTGGAAGCCCGCGGCTACATCCCTGCCGGCAAACAGAAAGTCTGGTGTTTCCTGGGCGACGGCGAGTGCGACGAGCCGGAATCCCTGGGCGCCATCTCGCTGGCTGGCCGCGAAAAACTGGACAACCTGATCTTCGTGATCAACTGCAACCTGCAGCGCCTTGATGGCCCTGTTCGTGGCAACGGCAAGATCATCCAGGAGCTCGAAGGCGTATTCCGCGGTGCTCAGTGGAACGTGACCAAAGTCATCTGGGGCCGTTTCTGGGATCCGCTGCTGGCCAAGGACGTCGACGGTATCCTGCAACGTCGCATGGACGAAGTCATCGACGGCGAGTACCAGAACTACAAAGCCAAAGACGGCGCGTTTGTACGTGAACACTTCTTCAACACGCCTGAACTCAAGGCGATGGTTGCTGATCTGTCCGACGACGAGATCTGGAAACTCAACCGTGGCGGCCACGACCCGTACAAGGTCTACGCGGCGTACCACGAAGCGGTCAACCACAAAGAACAGCCGACCGTTATCCTGGCCAAGACCATCAAAGGTTATGGCACCGGTGCCGGCGAAGCGAAAAACACTGCGCACAACACCAAGAAAGTCGATGTCGACAGCCTGAAGTTGTTCCGCGATCGCTTCGACATCCCGGTCAAGGATGACGAGATCGAAAACCTGCCATTCTTCAAGCCGGAAGAAGGCAGCGCCGAAGCCCGTTACCTCAGCGAGCGCCGTACTGCGCTGGGCGGTTTCGTGCCTCAGCGTCGCGCTCAAAGCATCAGCATTCCGACCCCGCCGCTGGACACCCTCAAGGCGATCCTAGACGGCTCGGGCGACCGTGAAATTTCCACCACCATGGCTTTCGTGCGCATCCTGGCGCAGCTGGTCAAGGACAAGGAAATCGGTTCCCGCATCGTGCCGATCATCCCGGACGAAGCGCGCACCTTCGGTATGGAAGGCATGTTCCGTCAGTTGGGCATCTACTCGTCTGTCGGCCAGCTCTACGAGCCAGTCGATAAAGACCAGGTGATGTTCTACAAGGAAGACAAAAAAGGCCAGATTCTCGAAGAAGGCATCAACGAAGCAGGCGCCATGAGCTCCTTCATCGCGGCCGGTACTTCGTACTCGAACCACAACCAGCCAATGCTGCCGTTCTACATCTTCTACTCGATGTTCGGCTTCCAGCGCATCGGCGACCTGGCCTGGGCTGCCGGCGACAGCCGTACCCGTGGTTTCCTGATCGGCGGCACCGCCGGCCGGACCACGCTGAACGGCGAAGGCCTGCAACACGAAGACGGTCACAGCCACATCCTGGCCGCAACCATCCCGAACTGCCGCACCTTCGATCCAACCTACGGCTACGAGCTGGCGGTGATCATCCAGGACGGCATGAAGAAGATGACCGAAGAGCAACAGGACGTCTTCTACTACATCACCGTGATGAACGAGTCTTACCAGCAGCCAGCCATGCCGGCCGGTGTCGAGGAAGGCATCGTCAAGGGCATGTACCTGCTCGAAGAAGACACCCGCGAAGCGGCGCACCACGTACAGCTGATGGGCTCCGGCACCATCCTGCGTGAAGTCCGTGAAGCGGCGAAGATTCTGCGTGACGAGTTCAACATCGGCGCGGACGTATGGAGCGTTACCAGCTTCAACGAATTGCGTCGCGACGGCCTGGCCGTTGAGCGCACCAACCGTCTGCACCCGGGCCAGAAGCCTAAGCTGAGCTACGTCGAAGAGTGCCTGACCGGCCGTAAGGGTCCAGTCATTGCCTCCACCGACTACATGAAGCTGTTCGCCGAGCAGATTCGCCAGTGGGTTCCGGTCAAGGAATTCAAAGTGCTGGGCACTGACGGTTTCGGCCGCAGCGACAGCCGCAAAAAACTGCGTCACTTCTTTGAAGTAGACCGTCACTTCGTGGTGTTGGCAGCCCTGGAAGCCCTGGCTGACCGTGGCGATATCGAACCCAAGGTGGTGGCTGAAGCCATCGTCAAGTTCGGTATCAACCCGGAAAAACGCAACCCACTGGACTGCTGAGGAGAATATTTGTGAGCGAACTCATTCGAGTACCTGACATCGGCAGCGGTGAAGGTGAAGTTATCGAGCTGATGGTCAAGGTTGGCGATCGTATTGAAGCCGACCAGAGCATCCTGACGCTGGAATCGGACAAGGCGAGCATGGAAATTCCTGCTCCCAAGTCCGGCATCGTCAAAAGCCTGAAAGTAAAGCTGGGCGACCGCTTGAAAGAGGGCGACGAACTGCTGGAACTGGAAGTCGAAGGTGGCGCTGCAGCCCCTGAAGCGCCAGCCCCGGCTGCAGCTGAAAAGCCTGCTGCCGCACCTGCTGCCGAGGCCCCTGCGGCGCCGGCCGCTGCGGCGCCGGCCAGCTCGACCGTGCAGGACATTCATGTCCCGGACATCGGTTCGTCGGGCAAAGCCAAAATCATCGAGATCCTGGTCAAGGCCGGCGATACCGTCGAGGCTGATCAATCGCTGATCACCCTCGAATCCGACAAGGCCAGCATGGAAATTCCATCGCCAGCCGCCGGTGTGGTTGAAAGCATTGCGGTCAAGCTGGATGACGAAGTCGGCACCGGTGACTTTATCCTCAAGCTCAAGGTAGCAGGCGCCGCGGCGCCGGCTGCTCCAGCGCCTGCTGCAAAAGCTGAAGCGCCTGCCGCGCCTGCTGCTGCCGCACCGGCACCTGCGCCTGCCGCCAAAGCCGAGGCAGCCCCTGCCCCGGCCGCCGCGCCTGCGCCAAAAGGTGCCAAGGCCCATGCCGGCCCTGCCGTTCGCCAACTGGCGCGCGAGTTTGGTGTCGAGCTGAGCGCGGTCAGCGCAAGCGGTCCGCACGGTCGCGTGCTCAAGGAAGACGTGCAGGTGTACGTCAAAGCCATGATGCAGAAGGCCAAGGAAGCACCGGCTGCCGGCGCAACCGGCGGCGCAGGCATTCCTCCGATTCCGGTGGTCGACTTCAGCCGTTTCGGTGAAGTTGAAGAAGTGGCCATGACCCGCCTGATGCAAATCGGCGCGTCGAGCCTGCACCGCAGCTGGCTGAACATCCCGCACGTGACTCAGTTCGACCAGGCTGACATCACCGAGCTGGAAGCTTTCCGCGTCGCACAAAAAGCCGTCGCCGAAAAAGCCGGTGTGAAACTGACCGTACTGCCACTGCTGCTCAAGTCCTGCGCGCACCTGCTCAAGGAAATGCCGGACTTCAACAGCTCGCTCGCGCCAAGCGGCAAGGCGATCATCCGCAAGAAGTACGTGAACATCGGCTTCGCCGTGGACACCCCGGATGGCTTGCTGGTCCCTGTGATCAAGAACGTCGATCAGAAGAGCCTGCTGCAACTGGCAGCCGAAGCCGCTGCACTGGCCGCCAAAGCCCGTGACAAGAAGCTCACCGCTGACGACATGCAAGGCGCTTGCTTCACCATCTCCAGCCTCGGCCACATTGGCGGCACCGGCTTCACGCCGATCGTCAACGCGCCGGAAGTGGCGATCCTGGGTGTTTCCAAGGCAACCATCCAGCCAGTCTGGGACGGCAAAGCCTTCCAGCCGAAACTGATGCTGCCACTGTCGCTGTCCTACGATCACCGTGTGATCAACGGTGCTGCAGCAGCGCGCTTCACCAAGCGCCTGAGCGACTTGCTGGCCGACATCCGCACCATCCTGCTGTAAGCCACGTCCCGGCCTTCTTCACCGAAGGCCGGGGCAACGCACTGTTTTCCGAGCGCCACGCTCGTACCTCAACCCCGCCCGTTTGGCGGGGCTTTTTTTTGCCTGGACTATCGTGATTCCGTTGCATTGCGTCGCCCCGGACGAGTAAAACGAGAGCACGCACTTACAAAATGTGTAATCCCCCCTATCGTCCTTCAGAAGCGCCCTCGTCGGCCGATAACCTTGGGTAGCAGATTGCCCGTACGCAATCCATATCTGTGAAGCGAGTGTCTCAATGAAAAGCCAACCCGATGCTGCCCTGCGCATGGCAGCCGAGGTCGTAACGCAGTTGCCCGTGCCTTTGCGGCCCGACGTGCCGCGTTTCGCACGGCTCAATGAAGCCAGCTCGGCTCCGCTGGCCGACCTGGAAAGCCAAAACTCTCGCCTGCAAATCGCTCTGGAACTCAACCAGCACGCCCAGCAAGAGCAACTGCAACACTTGCGCACGGCGACCAACGCCCTGCACCTGTTCCAGCGCGCGGTCGAGCAGAGTGCCAACGCCTTTTTGCTGGTCAACTGTGAAGGTGTGGTGGAGTACGTAAACCCCAGCTTTACCGCAATCACTCAATACAGCACCGAAGAAGTTCAAGGCCAAAAACTGTCCGAACTGCCCGCCCTTGAGAACCTCAGCGACCTGTTGTTCGATGCGCACTCAAGCCTGAGCAAAGGCAACAGTTGGCAAGGTGAATTCAAAAGCCGACGCAAAAACCTGGAACCCTACTGGGGCCAGATGTCGATTTCCAAGGTCTATGGTGACAACCGCGAGCTGACCCACTACATCGGCATTTATGAAGACATCACCGGTGCAAAGCTGGCCCAACAGCGTATCGAGCGCCTGGCGTATACAGACAACCTGACCAACCTGGAAAACCGCCCGGCCTTCATCCGCAATCTTGACGAACGCTTTGCCCGTGACAGCACCACCCCGGTTTGCCTGCTGCTGGTGGACATCGACAACTTCAAGCGGATCAATGACAGCCTCGGCCATCAAACCGGCGACAAACTGCTGATCAGCCTCGCCCGCCGCCTGCGCAACAGCCTGAGCCCCGGCGATGGCCTGGCGCGTTTTGCCAGTAACGAATTTGCCGTTCTGCTCAATGACACGACTATCGAGACCGGCCAGCAGACAGCCAGCCAACTGCTGCTGACCCTCGACAAGCCGATGTTCGTCGACAACCAGTTGATCAGCGTCACCGGCTCCGTCGGGGTCGCCTGCGCGCCGCTGCATGGCCGCGAGCCGCAAACCCTGATGCGCAACGCCGGCCTGGCCCTGCACAAGGCCAAAGCCAACGGCAAGCATCAGGTGCAAGTGTTTACCGAGACCTTGAATGCCGAAGCCAGCTACAAGCTGTTTGTGGAAAACAACCTGCGGCGCGCCCTGACACAAAACGAACTCGACGTGTTTTACCAGCCCAAGCTCTGCTTGCGTACCGGACGGCTGCTGGGCATGGAAGCCTTGCTGCGCTGGAATCACCCCAAGAACGGCATGATTCGCCCTGATCAGTTCATCAGCGTGGCCGAAGAAACCGGACTGATCATCCCCATTGGCAAATGGGTCGCCCGCCAGGCCTGCCGCATGAGCAAGCAACTGAGTGCCGCTGGTCTGGGCAATCTGCAAGTGGCAATTAATGTGTCACCCAAGCAGTTTGCCGACCCGGACCTGGTGCCGTCGTTTGCCAGCATCCTCAAGGAAGAACAACTGCCCGCCACCTTGCTTGAGCTTGAATTGACCGAGGGCCTGCTGCTGGAGGCTACTGCCGGCACCCGCCAGCAACTCGAGCAACTCAAAAAACTCGGCCTGAGCCTGGCCATGGACGATTTCGGCACGGGCTATTCCTCGCTCAGTTACCTGAAGAAATTCCCGATCGATATCATCAAAATCGACCGCAGTTTTATCAACGATATCCCGGACAACCAACACGATATGGAGATCACCTCCGCCGTGATCGCCATGGCGCATAATCTCAAGCTCAAAGTGGTTGCCGAAGGCATCGAAACCGCTGCACAGTTAGCGTTCCTGCGTCGCCATCGCTGTGATGTGGGCCAAGGCTATCTGTTTGATCGCCCCATCCCCGGCAGAGAGCTGGCAGAGAAGCTCAAACGCTATCCACGCGGCCCGGCCTGACAGCACCGGAACACTCGGGCACACTGATGGCCTAACTCCCTACACGCTGACTGAGAGGACTTGCAACATGGTCTTGCGCTCGGAAATCCTGGTGAACAAAAACGTGTTACCCACTAAAGAACAAGCATTGCCCGGCCGCACCACCTTCGTGGAGCTGCCCGAAAAACACTACGTAACCGGTGAACCGCTGCTGGGTCCCTTCCTGGGCAATGTAGGCTTCGCCATTTTCGGCCTGGGTTGCTTCTGGGGTGCAGAACGCAAGTTCTGGCAACGTGAAGGCGTGGTCAGCACTGTCGTTGGTTATGCCGGCGGCTACACGCCAAACCCGACCTACGAAGAAGTCTGCTCCGGGCTGACGGGCCACACCGAAGTGGTGCTGGTTGTCTACGATCAGGACAAGGTCAGCTACAAAGAGCTGTTGGCGATGTTCTGGGAGCTGCACAACCCAACCCAGGGCATGCGTCAGGGCAACGATATCGGCACGCAGTATCGTTCGGTCATCTACTGCACGACGCCTGAGCAGCTGGAAGAAGCACTGGAGAGCAAGAAGGTCTTCCAGGCCGAGCTGGAAAAGGCGGGGCTGGGCGCCATTACCACTGAAATCGAACAAGCCCCGACGGTGTACTTCGCCGAGGCCTATCATCAGCAATACCTGGCAAAGAACCCCGAAGGCTATTGCGGCATTGGCGGCACAGGCGTGACCTGCCCGATCTGATTTGACTGTAGCCGTTGCTGAGGGTGCGACAAGGCCCTCAAATAGCGGGGCGCTTCGTCCCACTTCGCAGCCTGCGGCAGCGGCTACAGGAGGTTCGCGTAAAGCGCCGTGGCGCAGCTCGACGCGACCGCTGCTGCAGATTGCGGCAGGGGTTTACTCAGCGATCAACCACTCCATCTGCCAACCGCCCTGGGTCTGGCCGAGTTTTTTGGCCAGCCATGGCAGCAGCTCGCGCAGCTCTTCTTCCAGGCCCCACGGCGGATTGGCAATGGCCAGGCCCGAGCCATTCAGGCTGTTCGGGGTGTCCAGCGGGTGCACGAACAACTCCACCTGAAGCAGTTTCGGCGCGCCTGAGCCCGCCAGATCCTGATAAAAACGACGCAGCTGGCGCTTGTCCTTGATCGGATACCAGATCGCGACCACGCTCTGGCGCATGCGGCTGATCGCGTCTTTCAACGACTCGGCGCAGCGCTTCATCTCATCGAGCTTTTCAAACGGCGGATCAATCAGCATCAGTCCCCGTTTTTCAGCCACTGGCAGCAGCGCACGCGGCACATGCCAGCCTTCGCCCAGATGCACGGCCACGCGACGGTCGCCACGCATGTTGTCTTTCAGCATCACACCGTCTTCAGGGTGTTTTTCATTCAGCAGCACGCGATCCTGAGAACGGGTCAAGCGCCGCGCCAGCTCAGGCGAACCCGGGTAATAGCGCAGTTCGCCATCGGGGTTCATCTTGTGCAACACCTGCATGTAATCAGCAGTCACCGCGGGCAGGTCTTTCTGGCCCCACAAGCGCGCGATGCCCTCCAGGTACTCACCCGTGCGATTGGCCTGGTCGCCTTTGAGGTCATACAAACCAATACCGGCGTGAGTATCGAGGTAAGCAAAAGGCTGCTCTTTACGCGACATCAGGGCGATGAGGCGGGTCAAGACCACATGTTTGAAGACGTCGGCGTGGTTGCCGGCGTGGAAGGCGTGACGATAATTCATGATTGCTCCTGCGCAGGTGGCGAAGTTTACCTGTTACAGCGCATCACCGTCAGGGGTTAAGCCGCGGGTAGCGCCCGACGGCAGCCTGAAACCGTGCCAGGCACCGGTTACAGGCAAAAAAACGGCCCGCCTTTTAAGGGGCGGGCCGTTTTCATCTGCGATCAATCGAGCCGTGGCTCAAAGGACTCAGTGGTTTTGCTGGAAATCTTTTTCGGCAGCGGCGAAACGCTCGATCATCTTCTTGCTTGGGCCTTGGCCCATGGTGCTGACCACATAAATGGCCAAGCTGGCGAAGATGAAGCCCGGGATGATTTCGTACAGACCCAGCAGTTCGAAGTGCTTCCACACGATCACAGTGATGGCGCCGACCACAATACCGGCCAATGCACCATTACGGGTCATGCCTTTCCACAGTACCGAGATCAGTACCACTGGACCGAAAGCAGCACCGAAGCCTGCCCATGCGTAGCTCACCAGACCCAGTACACGGTTCTCAGGGTTGGCAGCCAGCGCGATGGCAATCAGTGCAACCGCCAGAACCATGATCCGGCCAACCCAAACCAGCTCCCGCTGAGAAGCATGTTTACGCAGGAAGGTTTTGTAGAAGTCTTCGGTCAAGGCGCTGGAGCACACCAGCAACTGGCAGCTCAAGGTGCTCATGACCGCCGCCAGGATGGCCGACAGCAGGACACCGGCAATCCATGGGTTGAACAGCAGCTTGGCCAGTTCGATGAACACGCGCTCCGGGTTTTCGGTCACAGGACCGGCTACTTCCGGGTGCGCCGCGAAGTAGGCGATACCGAAGAAGCCAACACCCACGGTACCGGCCAGGCACAGGATCATCCAGGCCATGGAGATGCGACGCGCCTTGGCAATGGACTTGACCGAATCGGCCGCCATGAAACGCGCCAGGATGTGCGGCTGACCGAAGTAACCCAGCCCCCAGCCCATCAGCGAGATGATGCCGATGAAGGAGGTGTTTTTCAGCATGTCGAAGTTGGTTGGATCACTGGCTTCGATGGCCAGGAATGTGGTGTCAACGCCACCGGTGGCCAGGAGCACGAAGATCGGCGTGAGAATCAGCGCGAAAATCATCAGGGTTGCTTGAACGGTGTCCGTCCAGCTCACTGCCAGGAAGCCGCCGATGAAGGTGTAAGCGATGGTCGCTGCAGCACCCGCCCACAGGGCTGTTTCGTAGGTCATGCCGAAGGTGCTTTCAAACAGACGGGCACCGGCCACGATGCCAGAGGCACAGTAGATAGTGAAGAACACCAGGATCACAACGGCCGAGATAATCCGCAGCAGCCCACTTGTATCTTCAAAACGGCTGGAAAAATAATCCGGCAGGGTGAGTGCATCACCGTTGTGTTCGGTCTGCACCCGCAGGCGGCCTGCAACGAACAGCCAGTTCAGGTAGGCACCGGTTACCAGACCGATGGCGATCCAGCTCTCCGACAGGCCGGAAACATAAATCGCACCCGGCAAACCCATCAACAACCAGCCGCTCATGTCCGAGGCGCCAGCGGACAATGCTGTCACGACGCTGCCCAAGCTGCGGCCACCGAGAATATAGTCCGAAAGGTTATTGGTGGAGCGATAGGCCATTAGGCCAATCAGCACCATTGCCACGATATAGATCACGAACGTGATCAGGGTTGGGTTATTTAAACTCATTGAATTAAGCCCTGGCATTGTTTTTATGTTTAGCAGCGGTCTGGTTGAACGCTCACAAACATCCTGTTTGAGACGTAGAACATTGCCGCGCATTTATGACTGACGTTTCCCCAGGAAAACCATCAGCTGATGAACCAAAAACTGAGTGTAGAGAGAATCTAACTTGTCGAGGGTTGCACCTTGGACGCGAATGCTATGCAACAAACCAAATAAGGTGCAACCAATTTCTGTCAGGGCAGTTGCACCTTGTCGTCTTTTCCTCGCAATAGCTCTTTTTTGCTCCTTTTCGGAGCAAGAACAGAGCAAAAGCAATGAAAAAGCTCCAAGCCTGTGCAGCGATCCGGGCTTCACTGAAAATTCCTGACGAAGCGTCGATCAATCCACAAAAAAACGGGTTGCACTAGGTTGCACCTCTGCTTGTGCAGCGCTAATCTTGCCGCCAGCTGATGCCGCGCAGATGTGGCACCCATGAGGATAAAAATATGGCTACTACCACCCTTGGGGTCAAACTTGACGACCCAACCCGCGAGCGCCTCAAAGCCGCCGCGACCTCGATTGATCGCACGCCACACTGGCTGATCAAGCAGGCAATCTTCAATTACCTGGAAAAACTCGAGGGTGGTGCAACCCTGAACGAGTTGAGCGGCATCCCTGGCAAAGACAGTGATGACGCCGACGACGTACAGGCCGATCATGCGCATCAATGCTTCCTCGAATTCGCCGAGAGCATCCTGCCGCAATCCGTACTGCGCGCCGCGATCACTTCCGCTTACCGTCGTCCGGAACCCGAAGTGGTTCCGATGCTGCTGGAACAGGCACGCCTGCCGGCTCCGATGGCCGAAGCCACCCAGGCCCTGGCCGCCTCGATTGCCGAAAAACTGCGCAATCAAAAGAGCGCTGGCGGCCGTGCCGGCATCGTGCAAGGCCTGCTGCAAGAATTCTCCCTGTCGTCCCAGGAAGGCGTGGCTCTGATGTGCCTGGCCGAGGCGCTGCTGCGCATCCCGGACAAAGGCACTCGCGACGCCCTGATTCGCGACAAGATCAGCACCGGTAACTGGCACCCGCACCTGGGCAACAGCCCGTCGCTGTTCGTCAACGCGGCAACCTGGGGCCTGCTGCTTACCGGCAAGCTGGTGTCGACCCACAACGAAGCGGGCCTGACCTCCTCCCTGAGCCGCATTATCGGCAAAAGCGGCGAGCCGATGATCCGCAAGGGCGTCGACATGGCCATGCGCCTTATGGGCGAACAATTTGTAACCGGCGAAACCATCGCCGAAGCCCTGGCCAACGCCACGCGCTTTGAAGCCAAGGGCTTCCGTTACTCCTACGACATGCTCGGCGAAGCAGCACTGACCGAACATGACGCACAGAAATACCTGGCTTCTTACGAGCAAGCCATCCACTCGATCGGCAAAGCCTCCCATGGTCGCGGCATTTATGAAGGCCCGGGCATTTCGATCAAGCTCTCGGCCCTGCACCCGCGTTACAGCCGTGCCCAGTACGAGCGCGTAATGGAAGAGCTGTACCCGCGCCTGCTGTCGCTGACCTTGCTGGCCAAGCAGTACGACATCGGCCTGAACATCGATGCTGAAGAAGCCGACCGCCTGGAGCTGTCGCTCGACCTGCTCGAGCGCCTGTGCTTCGAGCCGCAGCTGAGCGGCTGGAACGGTATTGGCTTCGTGATCCAGGCCTACCAGAAGCGTTGCCCGTACGTAATCGACTACGTGATCGACCTGGCTCGCCGCAGCCGTCATCGCCTGATGATCCGCCTGGTAAAAGGCGCCTACTGGGACAGCGAAATCAAGCGCGCCCAGGTCGAAGGCCTGGAAGGCTATCCGGTCTACACCCGCAAGGTGTACACCGACGTGTCCTACATCGCCTGCGCAAGAAAATTGCTGGCCGTGCCTGAAGCCATCTACCCGCAATTCGCCACGCACAACGCCCAGACCCTGGCCGCGATTTACCATATCGCCGGTCAGAACTACTACCCTGGCCAGTACGAGTTCCAGTGCCTGCACGGCATGGGCGAACCGCTGTACGAGCAAGTCGTAGGCAAGGTCTCTGAAGGCAAGCTGAACCGTCCGTGCCGCGTGTACGCTCCGGTCGGCACTCACGAAACACTGCTGGCCTATCTGGTCCGCCGCCTGCTGGAAAACGGCGCAAACACCTCGTTTGTCAACCGCATCGCCGACCACACCATTTCAATCCAGGAACTGGTTGCCGACCCGATCAGCAGCATCGAGCAAATGGCCACGCAAGAAGGCGGCTTTGGCCTGCCGCACCCGCGCATTCCATTGCCACGCGACCTGTATGGCAGCGAACGCGCCAACTCCAGCGGCATCGACATGGCCAACGAACACCGCCTGGCGTCGTTGTCCTGTGCCTTGCTGGCTACCGCACACAACGACTGGAAAGCGGCACCGATGCTCGGCTGCGCGTCCAGCAACGAAGCGCCGGCAGCGGTGCTCAACCCGTCCGACCTGCGTGACGTGGTTGGCCACGTACAAGAAGCAACCGTTGAAGATGCCGACAACGCAATCCAGTGCGCCCTGAACGTTGCGCCTATCTGGCAGGCAACTCCGCCCGCCGAGCGTGCCGCGATTCTGGAGCGTGCCGCAGACCTGATGGAAGCCGAGATCCAGCCACTGATGGGCCTGCTGGCCCGTGAAGCCGGCAAGACCTACGCCAACGCCATTGCTGAAGTCCGTGAAGCCGTCGACTTCCTGCGTTATTACGCCGTACAGGCACGCAACGACCTGACCAACGATGCCCACCGTCCGCTGGGCCCCGTGGTCTGCATCAGCCCGTGGAACTTCCCGCTGGCAATCTTCAGTGGTCAAGTGGCAGCGGCACTGGCAGCCGGTAACCCGGTTCTGGCCAAGCCTGCTGAACAAACGCCGCTGGTGGCTGCTCAAGCCGTGCGCTTGATGCTCGAGGCCGGTATTCCTGAAGGCGTGCTGCAACTGTTGCCGGGACGCGGCGAAACCGTTGGCGCCCGTCTGGTCGGCGACGATCGGGTGAAAGGTGTCATGTTCACCGGTTCCACCGAAGTTGCACGCTTGCTGCAACGCAATATCGCAGGTCGCCTGGATGCTCAGGGCCGACCAATCCCGCTGATCGCCGAAACCGGTGGCCAGAACGCAATGATCGTCGACTCGTCGGCACTGACCGAACAAGTGGTCATCGACGTTGTGTCCTCGGCCTTCGACAGCGCCGGTCAGCGTTGCTCTGCATTGCGCGTACTGTGCCTGCAGGAAGACTCGGCTGATCGGGTGATCGAAATGCTCAAAGGCGCGATGGCCGAATCGCGCATGGGTAACCCGGAACGCCTGTCCGTCGACATTGGCCCGGTGATCGATGCCGAAGCCAAAGCCGGGATCGAGCAACACATCCAGGGGATGCGCGACAAAGGCCGCACCGTTTACCAAATGGCCATTGCCGACATCGAAGAGTGCAAGCGCGGTACCTTCGTGATGCCGACCCTGATTGAGCTGGAAAGCTTCGACGAGCTGGAACGCGAAATCTTCGGGCCGGTACTCCACGTGGTGCGCTACAAGCGCAAGGATATCGATCAGTTGATCGCACAGATCAACGCTTCGGGCTACGGCCTGACGCTGGGCGTACACACCCGTATCGACGAAACCATCGCCAAGGTGGTCAACAACGTCAATGCCGGTAACGTCTACGTCAACCGTAACATCGTAGGCGCTGTGGTCGGCGTCCAGCCGTTCGGCGGCGAAGGTCTGTCCGGTACTGGTCCTAAAGCCGGTGGCCCGCTGTACCTGTACCGCCTGCTGTCGACCCGTCCAAACAACGCGATCGAGCAATCATTCGCCAAGGTCGACGCCATCACCGCTCCAGACACCCAGGCCCGCGAAGCCCTGAGCAAACCGCTCGTGGCACTGCAAGGCTGGGCGACCAGCCAGCAACTCACAGCGCTGGCCGAACTGTGCAGCGAGTTCGCGGCTCACTCGCAAAGCGGCATCACCCGCCTGCTCAACGGCCCGACCGGCGAACGCAACAGCTACGCCATCCTGCCGCGCGAGCATGTACTGTGCCTGGCTGAAGTCGAAAGCGACCTGCTGACGCAACTGGCCGCCGTACTGGCCGTGGGCAGCTCGGCGGTAGTGCCTGAAAGCGACATGGCCAAAGCCCTGTTCGCCCGTCTGCCAAAAGAGGTGCAAGCGCGCATCACGCGGGTAGCCGACTGGACTCGGGACGAGGTGATCTTCGACGCCGTGCTGCATCATGGCGACAGTGACCAGCTGCGTGACGTTTGCCAGCGAGTGGCCAAGCGCGCTGGCGCCATCGTCGGTGTGCAAGGGTTGTCTCAGGGCGAAACCAACATCGCTCTGGAGCGCCTGGTGATTGAGCGCGCCTTGAGCGTCAACACCGCTGCTGCTGGCGGTAACGCGAGCTTGATGACCATCGGCTGACCACTGGCTGAACCCTGAAAAACCGGGCACCTTCGCAGGTGCCCGGTTTTTTTATGCACGCATCGAACAGCTATGTGAGCGCCAAATACCCCGCAACCATCAACGTAACAATCGCGACAATCGCGACGAAAAACAGGTGCAGCCCTCCCAGCACCATCCACACCAGATTCCCGACGCTCAACACGCTGTTACTCCTGCCTTGCGGGTCATCATGCAGCAGATTGATCGCGCGCTGCGCCCCGACAAACAGCCCGGTGCCAGCGGCGATCAGCACCATGTCGGCAATAAAGACAAACAGCGTGCCCGAGGGGGGACTAAAGAACGGGTTCAACAGCACAGAGATCAAGACCAGCAGCATGATCAATAAGCCACGGGCCTCCGGGTACCACTGGCACGAACGCCCTGCCGTCTCGAGACCGTTCTGAACCTTCTCGAACAGGGAGAGGATAAAGAACGGCCAGAACACCCCGCGCATGATCGGCATGATGTCGACGCCGGTGGCCGCTCTGTAGGATGCCCAATTGCGGTAGGACCAATAAAAAATGTAACCACTGCCCGTCAGCACATACAGCCACACAAACTTGCTGATCGACACGACATACAGTGCGTTTTTTGCATCATCAGACGGTATTTTCCGGTCTGACAACGGCATATCAGGTGTAGGGGTGAGCTTCATCACACATCCATGCATTAATAGAGGAGGCGCGAAGTAGACACAATCTGACCAACATAAAAATGCCATCTAAATCCAATTATCACGTAGGAAAAATACCAACTCATTGGCTCTCCCCTCCTGACACCCCCTTCTGACAGTCGCCGTTCATTTCCCTCAAAAGCTTTTTGACAGTGCGCCAAGCCCACAGGTTAGAATCGCTGGCACGCAGACTGCATGTGCAGTTCGCGCCCCGCCTATCTAGTTTCCTGGAGTACTGCCTTTGAATGCGACGACCATCAACAGCCTGTTCTTGATCGGCGCGTTGCTGGTGGGTGCAAGCATTCTGGTGAGTTCTCTGTCCTCACGCCTGGGCATTCCGATTCTGGTCATCATCCTGGCGGTGGGCATGGCCGCAGGTGTCGACGGTGGCGGCATTATTTTCGACAACTACCCAACGGCCTACCTGGTCGGCAACCTTGCTCTGGCGGTGATTTTGCTCGACGGCGGCTTGCGCACGCGGGTATCAAGCTTCCGGGTGGCGTTATGGCCAGCCCTGTCGCTGGCAACGGTCGGGGTCATGATCACCACTGGACTGACCGGCATGATGGCCGCCTGGCTGTTCAACCTCAACATGATCCAGGGCTTGCTGATCGGCGCCATTGTCGGCTCGACCGACGCCGCCGCGGTGTTCTCCCTGCTGGGCGGAAAAGGCCTGAACGAACGGGTCTCGGCAAGTCTTGAGATCGAGTCCGGGAGCAACGATCCGATGGCGGTGTTCCTCACCGTGACCCTGATCGACATGCTCGCCAGCGGCGAAACCAGCCTGCACTGGAGCCTGCTGCTCAACTTGTTGCGCGAGTTCGGTATCGGCGGCACGGTAGGTCTGGCGGGCGGCTGGCTGATGCTGCAAATGGTCAACCGGATCAACCTTGCCAACGGCCTGTACCCGATCCTAGTGATCGCGGGCGGGCTGCTGGTGTTCGCCCTGACCAACGCCCTTCACGGCAGCGGCTTCCTTGCGGTGTACCTGTGCGGGCTGGTCCTGGGTAACCGCCCGATCCGCAGCCGCCACGGCATTTTGCACATGCTGGACGGCATGGCCTGGCTGGCCCAGATCGGCATGTTCCTGGTACTGGGCCTGCTGGTGACCCCCCATGACTTGCTGCCCATCGCGGCCCCGGCACTGGCCTTGGCCCTGTGGATGATTCTGTTCGCCCGCCCCCTGTCAGTCATCGTAGGCCTGCTGCCCTTCAAAGCATTCCACACCCGGGAAAAAGCCTTCATCTCCTGGGTGGGTCTGCGCGGCGCGGTACCGATCATTCTCGCGGTGTTCCCGCTGATGGCCGGGCTGCCCAACGCACAGCTGTATTTCAACCTGGCCTTCTTTATCGTTCTGGTCTCGCTGCTGGTGCAAGGCACCAGCCTGCCCTGGGTCGCCAAGCTGCTCAAAGTCACCGTACCACCCGATCTTGCACCCATCTCCCGGGCGGCGCTTGAGGTACACGTCACCAGCGAGTGGGAGCTATTTGTATACCGCCTCGATGCGCAGAACTGGTGTATCGGTGCTGCCCTGCGTGAACTGAAAATGCCCGAAGGCACCCGTATCGCTGCACTGTTTCGTGGCCAGCAACTGCTCCACCCGTCGGGCAGTACCACCCTCGAAATTGGTGATCTGCTCTGCGTGATCGGTCACGAACATAACTTGCCGGCGCTGGGCAAGCTGTTCAGCAAACCTCCGACCCGCGGTCTCGACCTGCGGTTCTTCGGCGACTTTGTGCTCGAAGGCGACGCCCGGCTGGGCGCTGTGTCGGCGCTGTATGGCCTGAAGCTTGAGGGCATCGACCCCGATCTGCCACTCAGTACGTTCATTGCGCAAAAAGTCGGCGGAGCTCCGGTCGTCGGCGACCAGGTGGAATGGAACAACACCATTTGGACCGTGGCCGTGATGGACGGGAACAAGATAGGCAAGGTGGGCGTCAGATTCCCGGAAGGAAGTGCCCCGGGTCCCGGGTTGTTCCTCTAAACTCCAAACTTTCCTACGCTTGTATGACCGGTATCTATGCCAACTTTGCGCACATTCTTCGCAACAGCCCTGCTTGGGCTGAGCCTTTCCGTCGGCATGCTCCAGGCTGCCGAACCGCCCGCACCCGAAGCGGTTCAGCAGAGCCTGGATAAAATTGCTGATCGCAAACTGCCCGATGCTGATCAAAAGGCGTTACAGGCGGTACTCGAGCAGACCCTCAATGAGTTGGCCAACAAGGCCGATTACGAGCAGCGCTTGAGCGAAGTCAAACAGCAACTGAGCAGTGCGCCTCATAAAACCAGCGAAAACCAGCGCGAACTGGCCCGCCTGAAAACCAGCACCGTAGTGCCTGTGGCCCAGCGCTATAACAACCTGTCGGTGCCGCAGCTGGAGCAACTGCTGGCCGAGCGTACGACGCAGCAGGGCGAGCTGCAAAAGGCCCTGGCCAGCGCCAACAGCATGACCATCGCCGCACAGACCCGTCCGGAACGGGCGCAAGCCGAGATCAGCACCAGCCAGACACGCATTCAGCAGATCAACAACACCCTGAAGGCGGGGCGCGAAAACGGTAAGGTGCTCAACGCTGACCAGCGCAACCTGCTCAATGCCGAAATCGCTTCGCTGACAGCGCTGATTGCTCTGCGCCGCCAGGAACTGGCAGGCAACAATCAATTACAGGACCTGAGCAGCAGCCAGCACGACTTGCTGCTGGAAAAAACCACGCGTCAGGATCAGGAAATTCAAGAGCTGCAAACCCTGATCAATCAGAAGCGACTGGCAGAGTCCCAGCAGACTGTCACCGAACAATCGATCGAGGCGCAAAAGTCCGGCAGCAGCAGCCTGCTGGCCACCGAAAGTGCGATCAACCTCAAACTGTCCGACTACCTGTTACGCAGCACGGACCGCTTGAACGAGGTGACCCAGCAGAACCTTGAAACCAAACAGCAACTGGATAACGTCACCCAAAGCGATCAGGCGCTGGACGAGCAGATCAGCGTGCTCAAGGGCAGCCTGCTGCTGTCCAAGATTCTCTACAAACAGAAGCAGGCCCTGCCGCATCTGCAAAAAATGGACAAAAACCTGGCAGACGAAATTGCCGACATCCGCCTCTATCAGTTTGAGGTCAACCAGCAACGCGAGCTGATCAACAATCCGACCAGCTATGTCGACAACCTGTTGTCGACGCAACCCGCGGCTGAAGTGACGCCGCAAATGCGCAAGACGCTGACCGAACTCGTGTCCACCCGCAGCGACTTGCTGGACCGGTTAAGTCGCGAGTTGAGCGCTCTGCTCAACGAAACCATCACCCTGCAACTTAACCAGAAGCAATTGCTCAACACCGCCCAGAGTCTGCGTGCGACCCTGGACGAACAGAT
Source organism: Pseudomonas taetrolens (assembly GCF_900475285.1). Classification (NCBI taxonomy): domain Bacteria; kingdom Pseudomonadati; phylum Pseudomonadota; class Gammaproteobacteria; order Pseudomonadales; family Pseudomonadaceae; genus Pseudomonas; species Pseudomonas taetrolens. The sequence continues at coordinate 4,452,377 of NZ_LS483370.1, forward strand.
GTTCTGGATCCCCAGCAACAAACCGCTGGACCTGGAATGGCTGCAAGAAGCCCCTCGCCGCTTTGAGCAACAAATCGTGACACTGCCCTGGACCACAGGTTTCAGCGAGCTGGCCGACGGCCTGGCGCAGCGACCGTGGTTGTTTTCGCCGTTGCTGCTGGTGATTGTCGCCCTGCTGTGGAAGCGTAAATTCCTGTACAAGAAACTCAACCGCATTCACCAGGACGTGGGCCACTTCAAGCGCGACAGCCAATGGCACACGCCGATGGCAATCCTGATCAACATCCTGTTGGCCATGCCAATCTCAATGGCCCTGGCACTGTGCGGCTATGCCCTGCAAACCGATGCCCGAGGCATGAACGCAAACCTCGGGGCTTCGTTGATCCAGATGGCCGAGGCCTGGCTGGTGTTCTACACCGCATATCGCATTCTGGCACCGGGCGGCGTGGCCGAACTGCATTTCCGCTGGGAAAAACCGCTGGTTGAGTTTCTCCAAGGCTGGATTCGCCGGCTCGGGCTGGTGGTGCTGGCATTGGTGGCGGTCGTCGCCTTCGCCGAGCAACAGCCCGCTGCGCTGGCAGACGATGTACTGGGGATTCTGATCGTACTCGGCTGCTATGCCGCCATGGCCTGGTTGCTGATGCGCCTGCTGCTCAATAACCCGCTCGACAAGAAAGCCTATCGCTTGCGCAAACTGCTGGGCCTGATGGTGGCTATCCTGCCCATCGCCCTGTTTGTGGCGGTGTGTTTTGGCTACTACTACACCGCCCTCAAACTCAGTGATCGACTGATCAACACGCTGTACCTGCTGATGTTCTGGCTTGTGGTCGAAGCCGCCTTTGTACGCGGCCTGGCAGTGGCTGCGCGACGCCTTGCGTATCACCGGGCACTGGCCAAGCGTCAGGCCGCCAAAGAAGCTGGCGAAGGGAATGACACGGTGATCGAAGAGCCGACACTGGACATCGAGCAGGTCAACCAGCAATCGCTGCGCCTGATTCGCCTGGCCTTGCTCGCAGCTTTTGTCGGCGGACTGTATTGGGTGTGGGCCGATTTGATTTCAGTATTCTCCTACCTCGACAACTTTACCCTCTACGAGTACACCAGCGGCAGTGGTGCCACCATGAGCATGGTGCCCATCAGCATGGGTGACATGATCGGCGCGCTCGTCATCATTGGCATCAGCATTGCCCTGGCGCGCAACCTGCCAGGCCTGCTTGAGGTTCTGGTGCTGTCGCGGCTCGACCTGGGTCAAGGCAGCGCCTACGCCACCACCACGTTGCTGACCTATGTCATCGTCGGCGTCGGATTTGTTTCAACCCTGTCCACACTCGGCGTGAGCTGGGACAAGCTGCAATGGCTGGTAGCCGCGCTCTCGGTCGGCCTGGGTTTCGGCATGCAGGAAATCTTCGCCAACTTCATTTCCGGGATCATGATCCTCTTCGAGCGCCCGGTACGTATTGGCGACACCATCACCATTGGCAACCTGTCAGGCACGGTGAGCAAAATCCGGATCCGGGCTACCACCATTACCGACTTCGACCGCAAAGACATCATCGTCCCGAACAAAACGTTCATCACCGGGCAACTGATCAACTGGTCGCTCACCGATACTGTGACCCGCGTCACCCTGAAACTGGGGGTCGACTACGGCTCTGACCTCGACCTGGTCCGCGACCTGCTGCTCAAGGCCGCACGCGAGAACCCCCGTGTGCTCAAGGATCCAGAGCCGCTGGTGTACTTCCTGAACTTCGGCCAAAGCACCCTTGATCATGAGCTGCGCATGCACGTACGCGATCTGGGCGACCGCAACCCGGTACTCGACGAAGTGAACCGCTTTATCAACCGCGAGTTCAAGAAACACAGCATCAACATCTCGTTCCAACAGATTGAGGTGTACCTTAAGAACATGGATGCTCAGGAATACAAGGTGGTACCGATCAAACCCCAAGGCGAGCCTGGCGCCACTGAGCCAGCCCCTGTGCAAAAGCCGCAGTTGGGCAAGCACGAACCGCCCAAGGACTGACATCGACCGAGCAGCGCGGGCGTGCTCGCAATAGCCTCACCGCGCTGCAACACACCACCGCGTTGCCTGCTTCGCGAGACACGCCAGCTCCTGCATGGAGCCTGAGGCTTACCCACTTTTGTTTGCTGGAGATGGCCGTTGAAAGCCCTCGACGAACTGACCTTCGACAACCGTTTCGCCCGCTTGGGAGACACCTTCTCAACCCACGTGCTTCCAGACCCCATCGACGCACCGCGGCTGGTGGTGGCCAGCGAAGCCGCCATGCGCTTGCTCGACCTGGACCCCGCCGTGGCCGAAGACCCGGTGTTTGCCAAACTGTTCGGCGGCCATACCCTGTGGGCAGATGCCGAGCCGCGGGCGATGGTCTATTCCGGCCACCAGTTCGGCTCCTACAATCCGCGGCTGGGTGATGGTCGCGGGCTGTTATTGGGCGAGGTCTACAACAGTGCGGGCGAGCATTGGGACCTGCACCTCAAGGGTGCAGGCATGACGCCTTACTCGCGCATGGGCGATGGCCGGGCCGTGCTGCGCTCCTCGATTCGCGAGTTTCTTGCCTCCGAGGCCTTGCACTCGCTCGACATCCCCAGCAGCCGCGCGCTGTGCGTGATTGGCTCCGACACCCCGGTGTGGCGCGAGCAACAAGAACGAGCGGCCATGGTGCTGCGCCTGGCGCCGAGCCATGTCCGCTTTGGACACTTCGAGTATTTCTATTACACCAAGCAACCCGAGGCCCAAAAGCAACTGGGCGAGTACGTGCTGGCGCAACACTTTGCACAGTGCCTGGAACAGCCAGAACCCTGGCTGGCGATGTTCCGCGAAATCGTCGAGCGCAACGCCGAGTTGATCGCCAAATGGCAGGCTTACGGCTTTTGCCACGGCGTGATGAATACCGACAACATGTCGATTTTGGGCATCACCTTCGACTTCGGGCCTTTCGCCTTTCTGGACGACTTCGACGCCCACTTCATTTGCAACCACTCCGACCAGGAAGGGCGTTACTCCTTCAGCAATCAGGTACCCATTGGTCAATGGAACCTCAGTGCACTGGCCCAGGCACTGACACCGTTCATTACCGTTGAAGCCCTGCGCGAGACCTTGGGGTTGTACCTGCCGCTGTATCAGGCGCACTACCTCGACCTGATGCGCCGCCGCCTGGGCCTGACCCGCGCTGAGGGCGGCGATCAGGCATTGATCGAAGATCTGCTGCAACGGATGCAAGGCAGCGCCGTGGACTACACCCTGTTCTTCCGCCGCCTGGGGGATCAACCGGCCGAGCTGGCCGTGGCCCGCCTGCGCGATGACTTCATTGACCTCAAGGGCTTTGACGAATGGGCGGAGCGGTATGTGGCACGGGTCAATCGCGAAGGTCCGCCCGATGACAATGCGCGACGAGAACGCATGCATGCGGTCAACCCGCTGTACATCCTGCGCAACTACCTGGCACAAAAAGCCATCGACGCAGCGCAAGCCGGAGACTACAGCGAAGTACGGCAACTGCATCGGGTACTGACCCGGCCGTTTACCGAACAGCCTGGCATGGAAGCCTATGCCGAGCGGCCGCCGGAATGGGGCAAACATCTGGAGATTAGCTGTTCGTCGTGAACAACCCGTGAATCACGCCGTTGCCACATTGATGACAACGGCTCTACGCCTGATAGATTCCCAAAACCTGACCAACTCATTCCCTCACCACACAGAGACTTTGTGAGCGAATGAGCAGCACCTGCCCTCTCTGCATAACCAAATCGCATATCAACCTTCCCAAACAGTCTTAGACGAAATAACTCACGCTCACTATCGTGACGCCCGCGTGGCGGCTCCGGGTTGCCCGATACCTCATACGAGATTCGTTGCTTAAGGAACGTCCATGTCCTGGGACTCACTTCCCCTGTTGTTCGTCGCTGCCTTGCTGGTGTGGTTGCTGGTGTCGTTTGTGCGCGAGAAGTGGAGCGCCGATGTGGTGGCCGCGATCGGTGTTGCAGCCTTGCTGGTCACGCAGATCCTGACCCCGCACGAAGTGCTGAGTGTGCTGAGCAACTCGGCACCGGCCACGATTGCCTGCATGTTCGTGCTCTCCGCCGCACTGGAGCGCACCGGCTGTATTGATGCATTGGGCAATTGGCTGGGCAATCTGGTGGGAGACCGGCCACTGCGGGTACTCGGCGGCCTGATGATCACTGCACTGGTGATTTCGGCGTTTTTGAACAACACACCGGTGGTCGCCATTTTGACCCCTGTAGCGATTGCCCTGGCCAAGCGCGCCCACACCTCGCCCTCCAAGCTGCTGATTCCCTTGTCCTATGCCACCGTGCTGGGCGGCATGCTGACCATGATCGGCACCTCGACCAACATTCTGGTGGACGGCGTAGCCCGCAAAGCCGGACTCGCGCCTTTCGGCATGTTTGAAATCACCCAGGCCGGGCTGATGTTTGCAGCGGTCGGTTTTGTCTATTTGATGCTGTTCAGCAACCGCTTGTTGCCTGATCGCGACAGCCTGTCCAAGCAACTGCGGCCGGATCTGGCCCGCACATTCATGAGCGAGCTGCTGGTGCCGCATGACTCGTCGGCGATTGGCAAAACCCTGGCCGAAGCCAATCTCAATGGCGGCAGTGGCTTGCAAGTTCTGAAGATCTTTCGCGAAGAGCAAGAGCTGAGCAGCCCGGAATCCAACACTCAACTGCGCAGCGGCGACCGGCTGGTGCTCCACGGGCAAGTGCACAATGTGGTAGAGCTGCGCGAAAGCGGCGTGCTGACCTTCAACCGCGGCAACGCTTTCGAGACCATCAGCAGCCATGACGTGATTGTGGCCGAGGCTATCGTCGGCCGTAACTCCCGTTACAGCCACCGCCCCATGCGCGACCTCGACCTGACAGCGCGCTATGGCATCGCCGTGCTGGCCGTGCATCGCCAGGACGAAAACATTCAAGGCAACCTCGACGATCTGCACTTGCAGTTTGGCGACGTGATGCTGGTAGAAGGCACGCCGGCGCAGATTCGCCGCTTTGCCGAGAACGGCGATCTGATCAGCCTCAATACCGTACTGGAGCGTGCTTATCGCCGCGACAAGGCGCCCATCGCCATTATCGCCACCCTGGCAGTGATGCTACTGGCTGCGCTGGAAGTCATGCCCATCGAGGGGTTGGCATTGATTGCCGCCGTGACCGTGGTCGCTACGCGCTGCCTGGATGTACAAGACGCCTACAAGGCCGTGGACTGGAAGATTCTCAGCCTTATTTTCGGCATGCTGGCCATTAGTATTGCGATGGAGAAAGTCGGCCTGATCAACCTGGTGGTCAACCAGACCATGGCCGCGGTGCCCAATGCAGGCCCACTGCTGATGCTGGGTTTCGTGTACTTGCTGACGACCATCCTGACCGAAATTCTCTCCAATAATGCGGTGGCCGTATTGCTGACACCGATTGCCATTGGCGTCGCACAACAGATGGGGGTCGATCCCCGCCCCTTCGTGGTCGCGGTCATGTTCGCCGCCAGCGCCAGTTTCGCCACCCCCATCGGCTACCAGACCAACACCTTCGTGTATAACGCTGGCGGCTATAAATTCAGCGACTTCCTGCGCATCGGTGTCCCGTTGAATGTGCTGATGCTGATTGTCGGAATGCTGATAATCCCCTGGATCTGGCCGCTGACACCGGTGGCGGGCTGACCGATAGTCTGCTGAACTCAGCTTCACACGACCTGCAGGAGCCTCCTCATGACCGATCCACTGCTGATTCCCTGCCCGCACTGCAATGGCCTGAATCGCATCCCGGCCGCACGTCTGGATGAACACCCCAAATGCGGACGCTGTAAAAACGAAGTGCTGACCGGCAAACCCTTTGATTTGAAACAAGCCGATTACCCCAGTCAGATCAAAGGCGATCTGCCGCTCTTGGTGGATGTGTGGGCTGAATGGTGCGGGCCGTGCAAAGCCTTTGCTCCTATATTCGAACAGGCTGCCGGCCAACTGGCCAACACCTGCCGACTGGCCAAGCTCGACAGTGAAGCCAATCAGCAACTGGCGGTGCAACTGGGGATACGCTCGATCCCCAGCCTGATCCTCTACAAGAACGGCCAGGAAATCGCCCGTCAAAGTGGCGCTTTCCCCCTTCAACAGCTCAAGGCCTGGCTACATAGCCACGGGGTCAGCGCTTAAGCGTTCTGATCCAGATAATCGTGCAGCTCAATGAATTGCTGAGTCAGCTTGTGTCGCGGGTCGAAGTAAACCAGCGGCTGGCTGGCCTGATGCGACTCACGCATACGTACTGAACTGCTGAGGTACACCGGTAAGACAGGCAGGCTTTCAGCGATGAGCTCATCGAGCATTTGCTGCGGCAAACTGGCCCGGGCCTGAAACTGGTTGACCACGATGCCTTCCACCATCAGCGCTTCGTTGTGATCATCTTTCAGTTCGTCGATCTCGGCCAGCAGCCCGTAGAGCGCTTGACGCGAAAAACTGTCGCAATCAAACGGAATCAGCACACGGTCACAGGCGATCAATGCCGACACGGCATAGAAGTTCAGGGCCGGCGGCGTGTCGACATAAATGCGGTCATAATCTTCGGCCAGCTCATCGAGCAACTTACGCAGCTTGTTGATCTTGTGCTTGGCTTCCAGTTTTGGCTGCAGATCGGCCAGTTCAGCAGTGGCGGTAATCACGTGTAGATTTTCGAAAGGCGTTTCGTAAATATCGACCCGATTTTTCTTTGAGCCGACACCCGCAGACAAACTGTGCTTGAAGAAGTCCGCGATCCCCATCGGAATGTCGTCGCCGGTGAGCCCGGTGAGGTATTGAGTGGAGTTAGCCTGGGCATCCAGATCTACCAGCAAGGTCCTGTAACCCTCGCTAGCGCTGACCGCCGCCAGGTTGCACGCGATGCTGGACTTGCCCACACCGCCTTTTTGATTGAACACCACACGACGCATTTCAAAACCTCCGTGTATCAATGAGTGCCTGAGTGTAGAGGCCCTTTGAGCGGCTTCGCTACCTCGCCGAGAAATGAACTACAGCTCTAGTCTCTATATCTGCAAACGCACATGAACATATCTACTTTCTGCGCTGGTTGAAACTTACTCACCGGCCAATCATGGCTAAATGACAGTAATTTTGTGTCGTACACGAAAAAACCACGCTCCAACTGTAAGCAATATTTGCTACCAACCAACTGCACCCGGATAATGTCACCATTCTGTTACGGGTGCCGCATCAACCGCTGTTGCCCTCTTGCACCAAGGAAGCCCGCCAGGGCGGGATGAAACTCCAGTGATCAACTTCAACATTGCCGCATGGCGCGCATGGGCTCCGGGCCTCGAGAGCGCGGCCGACTGGCAGGCCTGGAGCCAGCAACCCGAGGTACTCGCCCCCAGCGATGCCGCCCCTGATGTCTCGTTTCTACCCGCCATGCAACGTCGGCGGCTGAGCCGCCTCGCCCGCATGGCCTTCAGCGTCGGCTGGCCATTGGCTGAAGGCCATGAGGCGCTGCCGCTGGTCTTCATCTCTCGCCACGGTGAAACCCCGCGCACCTTCGACATCCTCAGAGACCTTGCCGCTGATCAACCCCTGTCGCCCACGCAGTTCAGCCTCTCGGTGCACAATGCGGTGATTGGTCTGTGGTCGATCCTGCGGGGCGAGACGAGCGAAATGACCGCCCTCGCCGCTGCCGGCGATGGTCTGGAACATGGCCTGATCGAAGCGTGCGGCCTGCTCAATGAAGGCGCCCCCGCCGTGCTGCTGATCGTCACCGAAGAACAGCCGCCCGAGGCTTATGCGCAGTGGATCGATGACGTCCCTTTTCCGTATGCCGTGGGCCTGTTGCTGACACCAGGCGAGCAATGGCAGCTCTCACTGGCCACCTGCACCTCAGTACCGGTCAAAACCCGCTGGCCTCATGCCCTGGAGCTGTTGCGGCATATGCACGGTGAACCCACCACGTTCCAGCACGCCTGGAAAAACCGTGTCTGGAACTGGCAACGCACCCCGTGAACAGGCGTCGAGATGCCTATTTCTGGCGCCTGGTCGCCACCGCCCTGAGCTTTATGCTCTTCGGGCTCGGATGCGTGGGTCTGAGGCTGGTGATATTCCCCTTGTTGAGCGTGATACCAGGTGACGCGGTGCGCCATCGCGAGCGTGCGCGTTACACGGTCAGTCGACTGTTCTGGCTGTTTATCCGCTTCATGGCGCGCATGGGCGTGTTGACCTACGAGGTGCAAGGTGCCGAACGGCTCGGTCGCGCCGGACAAATGATCATCGCCAACCATCCGTCGCTTATTGATGTGGTTTTTTTAATCGGTCTGGTGCGTAACGCCAATTGCGTGGTCAAACAAAGTCTTTGGCAAAACCCGTTCACTCGCAGCCCCGTACGCGCCACCCAGTACATCAGCAATGACGGCAGTGTCGACATGCTCGATAACGCAGCGGCGGCGCTGCAAGAAGGTCAGACCCTGATTATCTTCCCGGAGGGCACCCGCACCCGGCCAGGACAGGTGCCTGCCTTTCATCGCGGCGCCGCCGCCATTGCGTTACGGGGTGCGAAGATCCTCACCCCGGTGGTGATCAAGGTCAGGCCGACCACGCTGACCAAGGCTGAACCCTGGTACCGGATCCCGAAACGCCGCGTGCATTTCAGTTTTCGGGTCGGTGCCGATATAGATCCACATACGTTTGCAGCGCAAGGTCCGCCACCTAAAGCCTCGCGCTTGCTCAATGACTTCGTGCATGACTACTTCATTAAGGAGCTCGCCACAGATGAGCACTCTACACACTGAAATCAAGCAATTGATCATCGACGCCCTGGGCCTCGAAGACATCAGCACCCAGGACATCGGCGACGACCAGACCTTGTTCGGCGAAGGCCTGGGGCTCGACTCGGTTGACGCCCTAGAGCTGGGCCTGGCGATTCAAAAAACCTACGGCATCAAGATAGACGCCGACGCCAAAGACACCCGTGATCACTTTTCCAGCGTGGCCAGCCTTGCGGCTTTTGTCACCGCCAAACAGGCAGCCTGAGACCGAACCATGCAAACCCGTGACGACATCTTCAATACCCTGCGCACCGCTCTGGTCGAATTGTTCGAGCTTGAGCCCGAGCGCGTGACCCTGGACGCCAACCTGTATCAGGATCTGGAAATCGACAGCATCGATGCCGTTGACCTGATTGACCACATCAAACGCAAAACCGGCAAAAAAATCGCCGCCGAAGAGTTCAAGTCGGTGCGCACCGTCAACGACGTGGTTGAGGCAGTTTACCGCCTGGTTCATCCCGCCGCATGAGCCGGCTGATCGGCCTGGGCCTGCTGATGGCCGGCCTGCTGTACCCGTTCGCGGTGTATTTCGGCATGGCCCACTTCGCTCCATGGCAATTTGCCCTGTTACTCGGCAGCCTCTGGCTGGCGCGCGCCCTGACCGGGGAACGACGGCCCGGCAGCCTGATGATGGCCCTTGTCGCGCTGGTGTTCTGCGCCCTGCTGGCCCTGTTTAACAGCCCGACATTGCTGCGCTGGTACCCCGTGCTGATCAGCACATTCATGCTCAGCCTGTTTGGCCTGAGCCTGAAGTTCGGCCCGCCGATGATCGAGCGTCTGGCGCGTTTGCGCGAACCGGTGCTGCCACCGGTGGCCATCCATTACACACGACAGGTGACCAGAGTCTGGTGCCTGTTTTTTCTGCTCAACGGGCTAGTCGCCGCCAGCTTGACGCTGTGGGCGCCACTGGCCTGGTGGACGTTGTACAACGGCCTGATCGCCTACGGGCTGATGGGGTTGCTGTTTGCCATTGAATGGCTGATACGACAAAAGGTAAGAGACCAGGCATGAATTGGATAAAACTTGAGCAGTTGCTGCTTGAGGGGCACATCGACCGTGCGGTCACGGTTGAGCCGACGCTGAACCACGCCACCTTCCGTGAGCAGGCCTTGCGCCTGGCGGGTGGATTGCAGCAACGGGGTGTGCAACGGATTGCCGTACACCTGGACGATGCCGCCGTCCTGGCCATCGCTCTGTTCGGTGCATGGCGGGCCGGGGTCAGCGTGTTACTGCCCGCCGACCTGCAACCGCAAACCCGCCAGCGCTGGAATACCCAGGTCGATTTATGGCTGACCAACAACCTTGAGCTCAAGGCCTTGTACGCCACGCCGCTGACCGCAGCCGAGCTGGACCTTGATCGGTGCCAATTGAGCCTTTGCACGTCAGGCTCCAGTGGCGAGCCCAAGCGCATCGACAAAAGCCTGCGCCAAATGGCCAATGAAGTTGAAGCCCTTGAGCAGTTGTGGGGCACCGAGCTCGGCGAAGCCTGCATCATCGCCAGCGTGGCGGCGCAGCATATTTACGGCCTGTTATTCCGTGTGCTGTGGCCCCTGTGCGCCGGCCGCTGCTTTATCCGCCAGCAGTTGGCATTCCCCGAAGACATGCAGCGCGCCAGCCGCCAGCACGCATCCTTTGCCTGGGTTGCCAGCCCGGCGCTTCTCAAAAGAATGACTGACAACCTCGACTGGCCGGCCTTGAGTCCGGTACGCCGGGTGTTCTCCTCGGGCGGTGCCTTGCCGGCCGAAGCCGCCCAAGCGCTGCATCAGCGTTTGGGCCAATGGCCAACCGAAATTCTCGGCAGTTCTGAAACCGGCGGCATCGCCTGGCGCCAGGGCCTGAACCTGTGGCAACCCTTCAGCGACGTGCAACTCAGCCAAAGCGAAGACGGCGCCTTGCGTATTGCCTCAACCTACCTGCCTGCCGGTCATGTCGAGCAAACCGCTGATGCCGCGCGAATTGAAGCCGATGGCCGTTTTGAACTGCTCGGCCGTCTGGACCGTATCGTCAAACTGGAAGAGAAGCGCATCTCCCTGCCCATGCTGGAGCTGGCGCTGGTCAAGCATGACTGGGTACGTGAGGCCCGCCTGGGAGTGGTCAATGAACAACGGGCGTCGCTGGGCGCCCTGCTGGTACTGAGCGACAGCGGCTTGTTTGCCCTGCGTGAGCATGGCCGCCGCGCGCTGACCCAATACTTGCGCCAGCATTTGAGCCAGCACTGCGAGGCGCTGGCTCTGCCCCGTCGCTGGCGGTTGCTGCGCCAATTACCGCTCAACAGCCAAGGCAAACTGCCCCAGGCGCAGATCGATGCGCTGCTGCTGGCACCCCGCCCGAAACTGCCTGAAGTGCTGAGCCAAACCGAGGATGACGGCCAATGGACCCTCACCCTTGGCATCCCGCCGGACCTGGCATTCTTCAGCGGCCACTTTCCCAAAACCCCGGTGTTGCCCGGCGTAGTGCAGGTGGATTGGGCGCTCAACCTGGGCCAGCAGTTGCTCGTCCTGCCACCACGTTTTGCCGGTATGGAAGTCCTCAAATTTCAGCAACTGGTGCGCCCGGGCGACCAGCTCGAACTGACCCTGCGCTTCGACCCCGAGCGCAGCAAATTGCACTTTGCCTACCGTAATGCCAACGCCGCATGCTCCAGCGGCCGCATCGTGCTGGAGCCAACCTGTGGATAACAAACGCGCCCTGCATAAACCCTGCGCCGTGATCCCGGTTTACAACCACGAAACCGCTGTACCTGCCGTGGTCGAAACCTTGCTGGCCGCAGGTTTGCCCTGCGTGCTGGTGGATGATGCCAGCAGCCCGGCGTGCCGTGCCGTGCTGGAACAACTGGCGCAAGGCGAACAGATCTTTCTGGTGGGCCTGGCCGTCAACCAGGGCAAGGGCGGCGCGGTCATGGCCGGCCTGCGCGAAGCCGCTCGGCTGGGCTTTACTCACGCCCTGCAAGTAGACGCTGACGGTCAGCATGACCTGCACGACGTTGCGCCCTTCATGCAATTGTCGCAACTCAATCCCGACGCCCTGATCTGCGGTTATCCACAGTACGACGCCAGTGTGCCCAAGGGCCGGTTTTATGCGCGCTACCTGACCCACGTGTGGGTGTGGATCAACAGCCTGTCGCTGAAAATCCCCGACTCGATGTGCGGTTTCCGGGTCTATCCTCTGGCTCCGACACTGGCGTTGATCAACTCGGTCAAACTCGGCAAGCGCATGGACTTCGACCCCGAGATCCTGGTGCGCCTGGCCTGGCGCAACCAACCCATGTGCTGGCTGCCAACCCGGGTGCATTACCCGCAAGACGGCCTGTCGCACTTTCGCCTGTTACACGACAACGCGCTGATTTCCAGCATGCATGCCAAGCTGTTCTTCGGGATGCTGGTGCGCTTGCCGAGCATCCTCTGGAGGCGCTGGAAGGCATGAGCGAACCTCAACAGCACTGGGCCGATCACAAGGAACGCGGCAGTTTCTGGCTGATGAAATTCACCGCGTTCGGGATCAAACTCCTTGGCCGGCGCCTGCTCACACCGGTGCTGTACGGCATCGTGCTGTACTTCTTTATCTTCGGACGCCGCGCCCGCCACAGCATCCGCGACTACCAGCAACATCTGGCCGACTGGAGCGGACGAAGCTCATTGCGCCCGACGCAATGGCGAATCTTCGGCCAGTTCATGGCCTTTGCCGATGCCCTGCTCGACAAGCTCGACATGTGGAATGGGCGACTCAAGTTCGAAGACATCGAGATCGTCGACCCGGCCCACCTGCGCGACCAGCTGCGCGGTGAGCGCGGCCAGATGCTGGTGGGCGCCCATCTGGGCAACCTTGAAGTGTGCCGGGCCCTGGCCGAGCTGGGCGAAAAAGTCACCATGAATGTGCTGGTACACACCCGGCACGCCGAACGTTTCAACCGCCTGCTGGGCGAGGCCGGGGCCACCAGCCTGCGTCTGATCCAGGTCAGCGAGCTCAACCCCGCCGTCATGCTGCAACTCAGCCAGCGCCTGGAGAACGGCGAATGGCTGGCGATTGCCGGAGACCGCGTGCCGCTGCATGGCGGGCGCAATGTGCAGGTGAACTTTCTCGGGCATCCGGCACCGTTCCCACAGGGCCCCTGGCTGCTGGCCGGGCTGCTCAAATGCCCGGTCAACTTGCTGTTTTGTCTGAAGCACGAAGGCCGTTATCGAGTGACCCTCGAACCCTTCGCCGATGCCGTGCAGTGGCGACGCAGCGACCGCGAACAGGTGATCGCCGAATGGGCGACACGCTATGCCGAACGCCTGGGCCATTACTGCCTCGAAGCACCGCAACAGTGGTTTAACTTTTACCCATTCTGGAAGACCGATGACGACGCATCCGCATGAGCCAGTAACCTTCGGCCAAACCCCATTGCGCATCGAAGACGTGCTGGCCCTGGCCAATCGTCAGGTGCCCACCCACCTGCAAGACGACGCCCCTTACCGCGAGCGTATCGCCAAAGGTGCGCGCTTTCTCGATTCGCTGCTGGACAAAGAAGGCGTGATCTACGGCGTGACCACCGGCTATGGCGATTCGTGCGTGGTGGCGGTGCCGCTGGAACATGTCGAAGCCTTGCCGCGTCACCTCTATACCTTTCACGGTTGCGGGCTGGGCAAACTGCTCGACGCCCAGGCCACCCGCGCCGTGCTCGCTGCGCGTTTGCAGTCGCTGTGCCACGGCGTGTCCGGGGTTCGGGTTGAACTGCTGGAGCGCTTGCACGCGTTCATCGCTCACGACATCCTGCCGCTGATCCCTGAAGAAGGCTCAGTCGGCGCCAGCGGCGACCTGACGCCGCTGTCTTACGTGGCCGCCACCTTGTCTGGCGAGCGCGACGTGCTGTTCAAGGGCGAACGCCGCAGCGCGGCAGACGTACACCGTGAACTGGGCTGGACGCCGCTGGTGCTACGGCCTAAGGAAGCCCTGGCACTGATGAACGGCACCGCTGTGATGACCGGCCTCGCCTGCCTCGCCTATGCCCGCGCCGACTATCTGCTCAAGCTCGCCACGCGCATCACCGCCCTCAATGTGGTGGCGCTGCAAGGCAACCCCGAGCACTTCGACGAGCGCCTGTTCGCCGCCAAGCCGCATCCGGGGCAAATGCAGGTCGCCGCCTGGATCCGCCAGGATCTGGCTATCGATGCCCCGACCGCGCCACTGCATCGCCTGCAAGACCGCTATTCGTTGCGTTGCGCCCCCCACGTGCTGGGCGTGCTGGCCGACAGCCTGAACTGGTTGCGTTCATTTATCGAAATTGAACTCAACAGCGCCAACGACAACCCGATCATCGACGCTGAGGAGGAACGCGTACTGCATGGCGGGCACTTCTACGGCGGCCATATCGCCTTCGCCATGGACAGCCTCAAGACCCTGGTGGCCAACGTTGCCGATTTGCTGGATCGCCAGCTCGCGCTGCTGGTGGACGTGCGTTACAACCACGGCCTGCCGAGCAACCTGTCCGGCGCCAGTGCTGAACGGGCGATGCTCAACCACGGCTTCAAAGCCGTACAGATCGGTACCAGCGCGTGGACGGCCGAAGCGTTGAAAAACACCATGCCGGCCAGCGTGTTCTCACGCTCCACCGAGTGCCACAACCAGGACAAAGTGAGCATGGGCACCATTGCCGCCCGGGATGCGATCCGGGTGCTGGAGCTGACCGAACAGGTCGCCGCCGCCACCTTGCTCGCGGCCAATCAGGGCGTCTGGCTGCGCAGCCGCACCGAAGATGCACGTCCCTTGCCACCCGCGCTGGCCGCCATGCACGCCGAACTGGCCGTGGACTTCCCGCCGGTGATCGAAGACCGCGCCCTCGAAGCCGAGCTGCGCCTGTGCCTGACCCGAATCGCTGAACAACACTGGAGGCTGCATGCGTAGCAAAGGCGTGTTGCATGTCGACACTGAAATTCTGGTGCCTTTTTTTGATATCGACACCATGCACGTGGTGTGGCACGGGCATTACGTCAAATACCTGGAGGTTGCTCGCTGCGCCTTGCTCGAGCACCTCGGCCACACCTACACCCAGATGCTGGAGGCGGGTTATGCCTGGCCGGTGATCGACATGCAGTTGCGCTATGTACGCGGAGCCACCTTTGGCCAGCGGATCAACGTACGCGCCAGCCTGGTGGAATGGGAAAACCGCCTGAAGATCAATTACCTGATCACCGATCTGGCTACTGGCGAACGCCTGACCCGGGCAAGTACCGTACAAGTGGCCGTCGAAATCGCCAGCCGCGAGATGCAAATGGCCTCGCCTGCATGCTTTACCGACGCCGTCGCCAAGGTGCTGCCATGAACCGGTTGGCCTGGAGGCGCGAGCTTGGTCGCGACCGCCTCAATACGCTCTGGCAGAAAGTCTGCAGCGCCTGCATCGCGAGCAAGCTCGCTCCTGCAGCCGTTGTCGCACTGCTGTTTTGCTCATCCGCCCACGCCTTCGACCTGCAACAACTCAGCGAACAACTGGCCAAGCCCCAGGTCATCCATGGCCAGTTCGTGCAAGAGAAACACTTGCGCGCCCTGCCCAAACCGCTGACCAGCACCGGGACCTTCGTGCTGGCCAAGGACCACGGCCTGCTCTGGCAACTGAAAACACCGTTGCAACAGGACTATCGCATCACTGCACAAGGTATCGCCCGCCGTAGCTCCAACGGCTGGCAAATGCTCCCGGGCAAAAGTGCGGGTGCCGAGCAAAACCGCCTGTTTCTCGCCGTGTTGCAGGGCGACAGCAGCGGTCTGCAGCGGGATTTCGAGCTGCAGCTGCAAGGTGAGGCCGATCGCTGGACCCTGACCCTGACGCCGCGCTCGCTGTTGCTCAAGCAAGTGTTCAACCGCATCACCATCGATGGCGGCGAGTTGGTGCAACGCATCGAGCTGCAAGAAACCCAAGGCGACAGCACTCTGCTGCGCATGCAAGACAGCGTCAGCAACCAAGCGTTGAGCGACGCGGAGCAACACGACTTTGTGCAGTGAACGCTGGTTGCCACGAGGCTTTTTGATTCTGCTGCTGACTGTGCTGGCCATGGCCGGCTGGCAATGGCGTGACGGCCCACCGCTGTCCGCCAACCTGATGGATCTGGTACCCGGCGAGTCGCCGGACGCGCTGGAGCTTGGCGCCGAGCAGCGCATGCAAGAGCCGCTCAACCGCGAAATGCTGGTTTTGGTTGGCAGTGATGATCGCCAGCAAGCCATCACCACTGCTCAACAGATCGCCGAGCAATGGCAAGCCAGCGGCGTGTTCGAAAAGGTCCAGTGGAACCTGCAAGCCGATCTGCCTGCCTTGCGTGAGCAACTGTTGCGCGGGCGTCTGGCCATGCTGTCCCGCGACGATCGCACACAGCTGATTGCGCACCCCGATGCCTTTATCCAGCAACGGGTGCAAACCCTGTTTGACCCGTTTACCGGGTTCAGCCTGGTGCCCAGCCAGGACGATTGGCTGGGCCTCACCGGGCGTATCCAGAACAGCCAGCCACAGCGTGGCGCGGTGCAACTGGACATCGGCAGCGGCGCCTTGATCGCTGATGCCGACGGCAAAAGCTGGGTACTGCTGCGCGCCCGTACCCACGGCAATGCCTTTGACATGAAGCTGCCATTGCGCGTGGCGGCTCTGCTTGAACAAAGCCGCGAGCAGGCGGCACATGATGGTGTGCAACTGCTTGCTGCCAGCGGCCTGCTGTACGCGGCAAGCGGTCAGCAACAGGCCACCCGCGAAATCACGTGGGTCGGCGGCGGTGCCACCGTCGGGATTCTGCTGTTGTTGCTGCTGGCATTCCGACGTTGGCGAGTGCTGCTGGCATTCGTACCGGTACTCGTGGGCATGCTGTTCGGGGCCGTGGCCTGTGTCGCGCTCTTTGGCAGCATGCATGTGATGACGCTGGTGCTGGGCTCGAGCCTGATCGGAGTGGCAGTGGATTATCCCCTGCACTACCTGTCCAAAAGCTGGAGCCTGAAACCCTGGCGCAGCTGGCCTGCCTTGCGCCTGACCTTGCCCGGTTTGAGCCTGAGTCTGGCCACCAGTTGCATCGGTTACCTGGCGCTGGCCTTTACCCCGTTTCCGGCACTGACCCAGATCGCGATCTTCTCCGCCGCCGGATTGGTCGGTGCCTACCTGAGCGCCGTGTGCCTGTTGCCCGCATTGCTCAAGGGCGTGGAGCTGCGCCCGGCGCAATGGCCGCTGAACATCGCCCAAGCCTTGCTCAATGTGCGGGAAACGCTGCTCAAAAGGCTGCCGACACCTGCCCTGCTGGGCTTGCTGCTGGTGTTTTGTGCCATCGGCCTGTGGCAACTGACCAGCAAAAACGATATCCGCCAGTGGGTGGGCGCTCCGCCCGGCCTGATGGCCGAAGCCCAGGCCATTGCCCGGATTACCGGTTACCAGCCAGTTCTTTCTGGTGCGCGCCGACAACGAGCAGCAATTGCTGGAGCGACACACCGCACTGAGCGAGCGCCTCGATCAGTTGGTGCATATGGACAAGTTGCAGAGTTATCTGGCACTGAATCAACTGGTCGGCCTGCCGAGCGAGCAACAGCACGTGCGCGTCGCCCTTGATCAACTGCCGCAGCACTGGCAGCCCCTGCTGGATCTGGGTGTGCCCGAAACAGCCCTGCAAGCCGAATTGGCGCAGCTCAAGGCCCTGCCCGAGCAAACCATCGATGACGCGCTGCGCGGGCCGCTGGCGGAACCCTGGCGCATGCTGTGGCTGGGCAAGCAAGAGGCCGGCGTGGCGGCGATGGTCAGCCTGCAAGGCCTGAATAACGCCAGCCTGCTACGGGTTCAGGCCCAGGACTTGCCGGGGGTGCAGTTGGTGGATCGCCTGGGCGACTTGAGCACGGTATTCGCCGCCACGCAAATCAGCGCGGCCGAATTGAAGCTGTTGTCCTGCGTATTAATTGTGCTGCTGTTGATCGCGCCCTTTGGCTTCGGTGGCGCACTGCGCATCGTCGCCCTGCCATTGCTGGCGGCGCTGTGCAGCCTGGCCAGCCTTGGCTGGCTGGGTCAGCCATTGACGCTGTTCAGCCTGTTCGGCCTGTTGCTGGTCACGGCGATCAGCGTTGATTACGCCATCCTGATGCGTGAACAAATCGGCGGCGCTGCCGTCAGCCTGCTCGGTACGCTGCTGGCGGCGCTGACCACCTGGCTGTCGTTCGGCCTGCTGGCGGTGTCGAGCACGCCTGCGGTGAGCAACTTCGGCCTGGCGGTCAGTCTGGGGCTGGCCTTCAGTTTCATCCTCGCGCCTTGGGCCGGCAAGCAGGAACACAGCCCATGCTGACCGTCGCATTCTGGCTCCTGGCCCTGATCCTGTTTGCCGTCGCAACCCGCGTAGGTCGCCGTGCTGGCCTGATTCCGATTGTCAGCCAGTTACTGCTGGCGTCCATCGGTCTGCCGTTGTTGATGGGGCTGTGGGTCGAACCGTACTGGCAGCTCAGCGGTGCACAACTGGTTGCACCGCTGTGGCTGAAAAGCCTCTACAGCCTGAGCTTTGCCTTGTTGCTGGGGCACATCCTCAGCGATGCGATCGATCTGCGCATCGACCGCCAATGCCTGAAAATCGCACTGCCGAGCTTTGCCGTACCGTTTCTTTGTGGGCTGGCCTGTGCGATGTGGCTGCTTCCCGCTCAGCCCTGGCTGAGTTCGCTGGCCGTGGGGCTGGTGTTTGCGATCACGGCCATCCCGGTGCTGTACCTGTATTTGCGTCATATCGACTATCCACCCGCTGCAGCCCGCCGCCTGGTACAAAGCGCGATCCTGATCGACCTGACCTGCTGGAGCCTGTTCGGTCTGGCCCAGGGCAGCCTGGACCTCAACAGCCTGCTGCTGCCACTGGCCGGTGCCTTGCTGCCGTTGCTGTTGCGCGCTCTAAGAATTCGTCAGCCGCTGTGTTACAGCCTGAGCTTCTTCGCGCTACTGGTGGTGGCCGAACATTTCCGCCTTAACGCACTGGTGTTCGGCGTCGGTTACCTGTTGTGCATGGCCTGGCTCAAGATCCCGCTGGTGATGCCGTTAAAGGCCACCTGGCTTGAGCTTGTGCAAACCCGCTATGCCGTACCGCTTATCCTCACGTTCGGCATTGTGCAGATCAACCTTCACAGCGCGCTGGACGAGATCAACGTGCTGCAGATGACCGCTCTGTTGCTGCTGCCGGTGGTCAGCAAACTGCTGGGCAACTGGCTTGGCCTGAGCTGGGCCACACCGTCGTTTGCCGGTGCCAGCAAGTGGCGTGAAAGCCTGCTGCTGAATATTCGCGGGTTGAGTGAAATCGTGTTCCTCAACCTGTTGCTGCAACAACACCTCATCAGTCCCGCGCTGTACTTCGCGCTGATGCTGATGGGGTTGTTCGCCACGCTGCTACCAGCGCTGGCGGGCATGAACAAACCCCTATTGAAGTCTGCCGTCCCCCCCGGCAAGGAGCCTCTGTGTCAGTCGTAGAAATGGAACATCGTCAGATCGTGGTTATTGGTGCAGGACCATCGGGTGCGATTGCCGCCACCCTGCTCAAACGCAAAGGTCACGATGTCGTGATCATCGAACGCCAGCATTTTCCGCGTTTCTCCATTGGCGAGAGTCTGCTGTCGCACTGCATCGACTTCATCGAAGAAGCCGGCATGCTCGACGCCGTTCAGGCCGCTGGTTTCCAGCTTAAAAACGGGGCGGCCTTTGCCTGGGGCGACCGTTACAGCGCCTTCGATTTTGGCGACACCTTCAGCAACGGCAAACCCACCACGTTTCAGGTCCAGCGCGCTGACTTTGACAAGGTGCTGGCTGATCAGGCCGAGCTGCAGGGCGTCGAGATCCGCTACGGGCAAACCGTGACCCTGGCGGATATCGTGCGCGCCAAACCACTGCTCGACGTTGAACGCGAAGACGGCAGCCGCTATCAGATCGAGGCTGACTTTATCCTCGACGCCAGCGGTTATGGCCGGGTGCTGCCACGCTTGCTCGACCTCGAAGCACCGTCGAACTTCCCGGTGCGCCAAGCCGTATTCACCCACATTGAAGACCGCATTGATTGCGCAGGTTTCGAGCGCGAAAAAATCCTCATCACAACTCACCCGACCCAACGCGACATCTGGTTCTGGACCATCCCGTTCAGTAATGGCCGGTGCTCGGTCGGCGTGGTGGCGGCGGCCGAGCATTTTGTCGGGCGCAGTGAAAACCTGGATCAATGCCTGCGCAGTTTTATCGACGAAACCCCAAGCCTGCAGCGGGTGCTGGCCAATGCGTTGTGGGACACCCCTGCGAGAACCATTGGTGGCTACTCGGCCAACGTCAAAACCCTGCACGGTCCCGGCTTTGCACTGCTGGGCAATGCCGCCGAGTTTCTCGACCCGGTGTTTTCTTCAGGCGTCACCATCGCCATGCGTTCCGCCAGCATGGCCGCCGCCGTGCTGCACCGCCAACTGCAAGGTGAAACCGTTGACTGGCAAACCGAGTTTGCCGAGCCCCTCAAACGCGGGGTCGATACCTTCCGCTGCTACGTCGAAGGCTGGTACGCCGGGACCTTCCAGGATGTGATTTACCACCCCGGCAGCTCGCCCCAGATACGCCGCATGATCAGCTCGATTCTGGCGGGCTATGCCTGGGATGAACGCAACCCGTTCGTCAGCGAACCCAAGCGCCGTTTGCGCATGCTGTCGGACGTCTGCGCCACGGAGAACGAATGAAACCTCTGAGCGATACCTACGTTGAAGAAACCCGCTTCGGGTTTTGGTTCCTGCGCAGCCACACCTGGCAGCACCACGTGCTGCGGGTGGCCATCAACGATTTGCGCAACCTGTTCAGCGACCCCCTGCCCGCTGCACCGGTGATCCTCGATGCCGGCTGCGGTCAGGGCAAGTCGTTCCAGTACCTGCAGAACACCTTCGCCCCGAAGCGTTTGATCGGCCTCGACGCAGACCCGCTGAGCCTGACCCTGAGCCGCGAAGAAGCCCGCCGCCAAGACATCAATATTGAGTTGATCGGCAGTGACTGTGCAGAACTGGAACTCCCGGACGCCAGCGTCGACATGCTGTTCTGTCACCAGACTTTCCACCATCTGGTGCAGCAGGACCGGGCACTGGCCGAGTTCTATCGCGTGCTCAAGCCGGGAGGCTATCTGCTGTTTGCCGAATCCACCGAAGCCTACATCGACACCTGGGTGATTCGCTGGCTGTTCCGCCACCCCATGCATGTCCAGAAAAGCGCTGCGCAGTACCTGGAGATGATCCGCGATCAGGGCTTCCTGTTCGATGCACAGAACGTGTCGTACCCGTACCTGTGGTGGAGCCGTTCCAAGGACTTCGGCCTGCTGGAGCGTTTGGGTCTGCGCCGCGTCAAGCCAGTCGGTGAGCGTGAAGAAACGCTGGTAAACGTGGTCGCACGCAAACCCCTGAACCCTGCAGGCGCGAGCTCGCTCGCGATGGGACCAACGCCGTGAACCTGTTAAACCACGCGGCCCGGGTCGCGAGCAAGCTCGCACCGGCAGGGTTGTTTGTCGCTCTGCTGTTGAGCGGCTGCATGAGCCTGCCACTGCCGCAACACACGCCAACGCTGGCGTTGCCCATGCAACTGCATGTGCAACGCGAACAGGCCGATCAGCGCCAGGACTGGTTGCTGGTGATTCAACAGGAAGACGCCGGGCTGCGCTGGTCGCTGATGGACCCGCTGGGGATCCCGCTGGCACGCCAGCGCTTGCAAGATGGCCACTGGCACGCCGACGGGTTGCTACCACCCAACCCCCAGGCCCGGGAACTGTTCGCAGCCTTGCTGTTTGCGCTCACCCCGCCAACAGAACTGGCGCACAATTATCCACAGGCAAACTCTGAAGCTGACGTGCGAATACTGGGGCAGCGCTGGCAGGTGCAGTACACCCGGCCGCAGGTCTTTCGCATCGACATGAAGGACGACCTGCACTACACCATCACCCCGTTGAACGCTGAGGGCGCCCCATGACCGCCTACCTGAATGCGCTGGGTATCATCTGCTCACTGGGCCGTACCCCGGATGAAGTCGCTCGGCATCTGTTTGCCGGCGATTGCTCCGGCATGCAACGCGAAAGCGGCTGGGTCCCGGAGCGGGCGCTGACCGTGGGGGCCGTTCGCGGCGAGCTGGCAACGATCCCGCCCGCACTCGATCAACAAAGCAGTCGCAACAATCAGTTGCTGCTGGAGGCCGCGCTACAGATTCGCGGCGACATCGAACACGCGATCACCACCTATGGCCGCGAGCGCATTGCCATTGTGCTGGGCACCAGCACCTCGGGAATCGATGAAGCCAGCCGGGGCATTGCCCACTATCTACAGAATCAGCAGTTCCCCGGTGACTATGACTACCAGCAGCAAGAGCTGAGCGCGCCGGCCAACTTCCTTGCCGACTGGCTGAACATCAGCGGCCCGGCCTATGTCATTTCCACCGCTTGCACCTCCAGTGCCCGTGCGTTAATGAGCGCCCGACGGTTACTGGACATGAACCTGTGCGACGTGGTGCTGTGCGGTGGCGTCGACAGTCTGTGCAAACTGACGCTCAATGGCTTTTCGGCACTTGAAGCGGTGTCCGAGGAACGCTGCAATCCCTTTTCAGCGAACCGCAGCGGGATCAATATCGGCGAAGCAGCTGTGCTGTTTTTAATGAGCAAGCAACCCGCCAGCTCACATTCGATTGCCCTGCTCGGCGCGGGCGCCAGCTCGGATGCGCACCATATTTCGGCCCCCGAACCCAGCGGCCGCGGTGCCATTCAGGCCATGCACAGCGCCCTGCTACAAGCGGGGGTGTCCGCCAGCCAGATCGGCTACCTGAACCTGCATGGCACCGCCACCCAGCACAATGATGCAATGGAAAGCCACGCCGTGAGCCAGGTCTTCCCGCATGGCGTACCGTGCTCGTCGACCAAGCCCATGACCGGCCACACCCTGGGCGCAGCCGGCGCGCTGGAGGCCGCGTTTTGCTGGTTGAGCCTGACCCGTGGCAACGCCTTGCCCCCGCACCTGTGGGACGGACAGCCCGACCCGGCACTGCCCGCACTGAACTGGGTCACCCCGGGCCAAACCCTGGCATCCGCCCCAACACGCTGCCTGATGAGCAATTCGTTTGCCTTCGGCGGCAATAACGTCAGCCTGATTATCGGAGACGCCCCATGATTGATTGGCCGCTCGCCGAATTGCTGCCCCACGCTGGCGACATGATCTTGATCGATCAGGTGCTGGCGTTTGATGAAGAGCACATCCAGACCCGCCTCACCGTGCGTGCTGGCGGCCTGTTCAACCGCGACGATGGCAGCCTCCCGGCCTGGGTCGGGATTGAATTGATGGCGCAAAGCGTGGCCGCCTATGCCGGTTGCCGCGCGCGCCTTGAAGGCAACCCGGTGGTTCTGGGCTTTTTGCTCGGCACTCGCAAGTTCGAATGCAACGTCGAGCACTTTGCGCTCGGGGCCGAACTGCGCATCCACGCCCAGCGCTCGCTGGAAGACGACAACGGCATGGGCGTATTTGAATGCCACCTTACCGGCCCCGGCATTCATGCTACCGCCCGCCTGAACGTATTCCGTCCACCTCAGGCTGAAAACTACCTCACACAAAAACCCCAGGAGCCTCGCCATGACTGAGTCTGTTTTAGTCACCGGTTCAAGCCGTGGCATCGGTCGCGCCATTGCTTTGCGCCTGGCCCGGGCCGGCTTTGACCTGGTGCTGCATTGCCGCAGTGGCCGCCCGGAAGCCGATGCGGTGATGGCCGAGGTGCAAGCGCTGGGCCGCAGCGCCCGGATGCTGCAATTTGACGTCTCGGACCGGGCACAGTGCCGGGACATTCTCGAGGCCGATGTCGAAACCCACGGTGCGTATTACGGCGTGGTCCTCAATGCCGGCCTGACCCGCGACGGCGCCTTCCCGGCCCTCAGCGAGGACGACTGGGACGTGGTGATGCGCACCAACCTCGACGGTTTTTACAACGTGCTGCACCCGGTCATGATGCCGATGATCCGCCGCCGCCAGGCCGGGCGCATCGTGTGCATTACCTCGGTGTCCGGCCTGATCGGCAACCGTGGCCAGGTCAACTACAGCGCCTCCAAAGCTGGGCTGATCGGCGCCGCCAAAGCGCTGGCCATCGAGCTGGGCAAGCGTAAAATCACCGTGAACTGCGTCGCGCCGGGCCTGATCGACACGGCCATGCTCGACGAAAACGTTCCCGTAGAAGAACTGATGAAAATGATCCCCGCCCAACGCATGGGCACCCCGGATGAAGTTGCGGGCGCCGTCAACTTTTTGATGTCAGCGGAAGCTGGCTATATCACTCGCCAGGTGTTGGCCGTCAATGGAGGCCTGTGCTGATGAAGCGCGTCGTCGTCACCGGCATGGCCGGCATCACTTCGCTGGGCAGTGACTGGGCCAGCATCGAAGCCAACTTTATCGCTGGCCGTAGCGGTATCCGGCGCATGGACGAGTGGGATCGCTTTACCGAACTCAATACGCGCCTGGCCGGGCCGATTGACGATTTTGTGGTGCCGGCGCACTGGACGCGCAAACAACTGCGCAGCATGGGCCGGGTGTCCCGGCTGGCAGTCGGTGCAGCCGAGCAGGCGCTGCTCGACGCCGGTTTACTGGGTAATCCGATCATTCGGGACGGGCGCATGGGCGTGGCCTGCGGCTCGTCCACCGGCAGCACCGACGAGATCAAGGCGTTTGGCAACATGTTGCTCAACTCCGTCGCCGACGGCCTCAACGCCAACAGCTACGTACGCATGATGCCGCACACCACAGCGGCCAATATCAGCATCTTCTTTGGCCTCACCGGGCGTCTGATTCCCACTTCCAGCGCCTGCACCAGCGGCAGCCAGGGCATCGGCTATGCCTACGAAGCGATCAAGTTCGGCCGCTTGCCGCTGATGCTGGCCGGTGGCGCCGAAGAACTGTGCCCGACCGAAGCCATGGTGTTTGACGCGCTGTACGCCACCAGCCTGAAAAACGACGCCCCGCACACCAGCCCGCGCCCTTACGACAGTGGCCGCGACGGTCTGGTCATCGGTGAAGGGGGCGGCATGCTGGTGCTCGAAGAACTGGAGCACGCATTGGCCCGTGGCGCCCACATCCATGCCGAGATCGTCGGCTTCGGCAGCAATGCCGACGGCCAGCACACCACGCGCCCCGAGATCAGTACCATGCGCCGGGCGATGGAACTCGCCCTGGAAGACGCCGGCATCGGTGCCGAGGCCATCGGCTATGTGAACGGCCACGGCACCGCCACCGAACAGGGCGATATCGCCGAAACCCAGGCCACCAGCGAATTGTTCGGCAAACACATGCCGATCAGTTCACAGAAGAGCTTTTTGGGCCATACCCTGGGTGCCTGCGGAGCGCTGGAGTCGTGGTTCAGCATCGAAATGATGAACCACGACCGCTACGTGCCGACGCTCAACCTGGATGACGTCGACCCGCGCTGTGGTGAACTGGACTACCTGCGCGGTGAATTCCGCCAGTTGCACAACGAATATGTCATGAACAACAACTTTGCCTTTGGCGGGGTCAACACGTCGTTGATCTTCCGTCGCTGGGTGTAACGTCAAGGAGACTACCTACATGCAATTCAAAACGTTCGCGGCCACCACCACACTGCTGCTGTGCGCCCTGCCCGCAATCAGCCAGGCTCGTGATACCGCCCTGTATCTGCCATTTGATCAGGTCGTCACAGAAGCCATCAGCACCGGCAAGATCGACGGCAGCGTCAAGTTCTACCTGGCTGGCAACACCCCGGCCGGCAAAGTCAGCGTCATCAGCCCGGGCGCGGTAACCAACAAAAAAACCAATGCGTTTAACAAGAGCGACGAACAGGCTTGCTCCTGGGCGCTGCAATCGGCGTTGATCACCCTGCACGATGCCGCGAAAAAAGTCGGCGCCAACGCCGTGACCAACATCGCCAGCTTCTACAAACGCAACGAGCGCAAAGACCCGAAAACCTACGAATGCCATGCCGGCGCCGTGATCGCGGGCGTGGCGTTGAAAGGAGATTTGTCGAAGGTGAACTGAAGGCTGCTGAACAGCGGCTCCAGACATGAAAAAGGCGCCTTTCGGCGCCTTTTTTTGCAAACAGACGGACCTGTTGGCGGGTTGCCCAGGATCCTTGTAGGAGCAAGCTTGCTCGCGATAGTTGCAAAACCGCTGTGGTGATCCAGCAAACACACGCGTTATCGTTAACGAGCATCGCGAGCAAGCTCGCTCCTACAGGTTTTTTGCACGTCGGCCGTGCATAAGACGGCCCTGCGCAAGAGCACTCCCTTTCATTCGCAGGACGATTCCTAGAGAATCCTTGGGCCTTGCGCCTGTCTCTTTCGATCGCTAGCCTCCGTTTCGTCATCCCCCAGGGTGACCGGACGTGCAAGTCCGTTAGACATAGTGCTGCAGCATCAGCCCGATTTATGGCGGCTGCGCGTGGGAGGCTTTCGAGCCTGCCGAGTTCTATGTCCTCGGTCTTGCACACCCACGTACAGCTGCCACCCTCTTGTGTGCAAGCAAATGGTGAGCACTCCAAATTGACGTAGAGAGCTAAACCATGACCCACACACCCGAATACGAAGAAACCCTCGAACACACCCATGAACTGCTGCGTTGCGCCCTCGCGACGGCCTCATCGGCCGATAATCTGCAGGGCCTGAACCGCGATGTGGCACTGGCTGTGGATAAGTTACTGCCGGGGTAATCAATCCGGCCCGCTGCCGCTCGTTTGCCGTCCCCCCTCTGCCGCAGCGCACGAGTGGAACGAGGCCGCGTCCGGCGGCCTAGCCGTCGCAAAACGTCACACGAAAAACCACTCCCGGTGTTTCAAGGTGAGGGCTGTACCGTCTTGCGCGTCAGCAGTTGCGCAAACGTATTCGCCATGGGAGATGGCGTGCCCTTGCGTTGCACCAGCCACACTGCCGTGTTGGCATCCGGGTCCAGCAACGGCCGGTAGACCACCCCTTTGATTCGCATGTGCTGGAACGAGGCCGGCAGTACCGACACGCCCAAGCCCGCCGAGACCAGGCCGATGATGGTCATGGCTTCACCGGCTTCCTGTGAGAAGTGCGGGCTGAAACCGGCTTGCCGCGCCAGGCTGAGCAACTGTGCGTATAACCCGCTGCCATAGCT
This sequence comes from Pseudomonas taetrolens, assembly GCF_900475285.1. NCBI lineage: Bacteria > Pseudomonadati > Pseudomonadota > Gammaproteobacteria > Pseudomonadales > Pseudomonadaceae > Pseudomonas > Pseudomonas taetrolens. Next base: position 4,479,288 of record NZ_LS483370.1, read on the forward strand.
GCGCGGGAAGAAAACAAAGGGTTCGTTCGCCAGTGCCGCCAGGTGCAGGCCGTGCTCGCTGCCTTCGGCCAATGGATGGTCGGCACGAATGACCGCCACCAGGGGCTCACGAAACAATTCCACCGCACTCAATGATTCGGGCAACACCAACGGACGCATCATGCCAACTTCGATGGACTCGTCCACCAGCGCTTCGGCCACTTCGCGGCTGCTCATCTCCTGCAGGTTCAGGTGTACGGCCGGGAAGGCCTGGCGAAATGAAAAAATAGCCTGGGGAATACTCGAACTGAACGGCGCCGAAGAGGTAAACCCGATCTTCAGTTCACCCAGCTCACCCAACTGCGCACGCCGGGCCACATCAGCCGCTTTGTCGACCTGAGCCAGTACCCGTCGCGCCTCTTCCAGAAACAATCGCCCGGCTTCGCTCAGCTCAACCCGACGGTTGGTCCGATCAAACAGCCGCGCCCCCAGTTCTTGCTCCAGCGCCTGGATTTGCTGACTTAAAGGTGGTTGCGAAATGCCCAGCACCTGGGCTGCACGGCCGAAGTGCAGCTCTTCGGCGACGGCAATGAAGTAGCGCAAATGACGCAATTCCATGAAGGCTCCATTGAGTCGTATAACCTATCAAACAGGTCGAACAATATATTGGAAAGAATCGTTAGTGGCCTATATTCTTTTGTCATTGCCGTTCGGCTTTGCGCTCTTTTGAGGTCCCCGTGAAAACTGCTGTCGCTCCACTCGCCCACGACATTCCACCTCCCGTCCCGGGTGATGCAGTCGCCCCGTTGAATGACGTGTTTATCGAAAAAGGCACACCGCTTTTTATGCGCACGGTGCTGGCCCTGTTCTCGGGTGGATTTGCAACCTTTGCCCTGCTGTATTGCGTACAACCGATGATGCCGTTGCTGTCCCACGAGTACGGGATCAACGCGGCGCAGAGCAGCCTGATTTTGTCCGTGGCGACCGCCATGCTGGCCGTTGGCTTGTTGATTACCGGCCCCATTTCCGATGCCTTCGGTCGCAAACCGGTGATGGTGTTTGCGCTGTTTTCGGCAGCCGGCTTTACCCTGCTCAGTTCGCTGATGCCAAGCTGGGAAGGCGTGCTGCTCACGCGCGCACTCGTGGGGCTGTCGCTGAGCGGCCTGGCCGCAGTGGCCATGACCTATCTGAGTGAAGAAATTCACCCCCAGCACATTGGCCTGGCGATGGGGCTCTATATCGGCGGCAATGCCATCGGCGGCATGAGCGGGCGACTGATCAGCGGTGTATTGATCGACTTCGTGAGCTGGCACACGGCGATGCTGGTCATCGGCGGGTTAGCGCTGGTGGCGGCACTGGTCTTTGTGAAAATCCTGCCTGAGTCGCGCAACTTCCGCCCCCGCTCCATCAACCCGCGCAGTTTGCTGGACGGCTTCACCGTGCATTTTCGCGATGCCGGGTTGCCCTGGCTGTTTCTCGAAGCGTTCTTGCTGATGGGCAGTTTTGTGACGCTGTTCAACTACATCGGTTATCGCCTGCTGGCTGACCCGTACAACATGAGCCAGGCGTTGGTGGGCCTGTTGTCTGTGGTGTATCTGTCGGGGATCTACAGCTCGGCGCAAATCGGCGCACTGGCCGACAGACTCGGCCGACGCCGGGTGCTGTGGGCGGTGATCGTGCTGATGCTGGTCGGGATCGCACTGACCATGCTCGAGCCCATCGCCTGCGTGATGATCGGCATGTTGCTGTTCACCTTTGGTTTCTTCGGCGCCCACTCGGTGGCCAGCAGCTGGATCGGTCGTCGCGCTCTCAAAGCCAAGGGCCAGGCCTCGTCGCTGTACCTGTTCAGTTATTACGCCGGGTCGAGCATCGCCGGTACGCTGGGCGGGGTGTTCTGGCATTACGCGGGCTGGAACGGCATCGGTACGTTTATTGGCGGGTTACTGGTGATCGCCTTGCTGGTGGCGTTGCACTTGGCCAAATTGCCGGTGCTGCCGGGCAATGCCAGAAACCCGTGAACCTGGTCACTGAATGCCCGGCAGGAACACACGTACGCGGGTTATTCCACGGTATTGACCAGTAGCCGGGCCTCAAGGCTCTGGTCATGCTTTTCCAGGCTCAAGGTTTCGAACTGCGCCCCTTCCCGCTCGCTGCGCGCAAGCCAGTTCAAGAGCGTCAGCGCATCGCCTTTCAAGGTGATGCGCAACACCTCGGCGTCCATTTCAAACTGTTGCACATTCAACCCCGATTCAGCCGCGCTTTCACTGAGCCGGATCGACAAGGGTTGATCGAAGACCTTGACCGCGGACGTGGGTTTGGCCTGCTGCACTTCAGCCGCCTGCTGCAGGGTTTTCGTGTAGAGCACTTGAGCCGCCGCCAGGCGTTGTTGCGCGGGCAGCCAAAGACCGTACACGCTGAACACACCCAGCAGGAACACCGCCAGCACCCGGCACAAGGTCCGGTCCCGCGGTGGAAGATGCTGCCAACGATCACGCAACACACTTGAACGGGCTTTCATGCGGCGTCCTCCAGGGTGAGGATGACCTGCACCCGGTTACCTTGTTGGCGGGCGTTGCCCAGGGTGATCGGCAGTCCGCTTTGCACACCTTGCGCACGCAGCTGTTCCAGTTCTGCGAAGCTGCCCGCCGTGATGCTCAGCGCCCAGCCCGTATCGGCTCGCCACTCCATGCGTTGCACTTCGACACTGCTGGCACCAATCACCCGCTCGGTGAGCTGGACCAACCGGGCCATGTGACCGCTTTGCGGGTCGGCGCCCCGCTGTTGCAGAGCCTTGAGTTGCGCCGACAGATCAACAATGCGCGTTTGCCCGGGATACAGGGCGTGGAATCGCTGTTCGCTCAAGGCATACAGGCGCGCCGCTTCCCCTTCAAGAAAACTGCTGCGCACGTGGGTAAACCCCAGCGCCAGGATACCCATCAGCAACACCACAGCGCTGACTGAACGCCACGGCCACACCGGCGTCATGCGCTGGAACTCGCCCTGCAGCAAGTTGATGGCATTGCCTGGCTGACGGTTCAGCAGGCTGTCGAGACCGGTATCGGTATCAAGCGCCAGCTCGGTCAACGTGGCACCCAGCCCGCCTTCGAGCGCCTCCAGGGCCGGGGCCGACAACGCCAGCCTTGCCTCCAGCGCTCCGCCCACGATCCAGCGTCCATCCCACCAGGCTCTGCAGGGCCGATCTGTCGGCAACAGATCGGCATCGACCTGCACACTGACGATATTCAAGCCACAGGCCTGTAACTGCGCCAGCAAGGACTTGAAGCGCTGCCGGTCAATGATCAGCAATGGATAGCGCTGCTGAGCGTCTGCTGGCCCGACAGCAATATGCAAGTCTTCCAGGTCGTCGGCCAGTTGGTCCTCGACAGCAAATGCCAAGGCCTGGACGCCAGGCCGACGTTTGTTCGGCCAAGGCTCAGTGAGCAGCCAGCTGCACATTTCCATGGGCAGGATGAGGTTCACTGCATTGAGTTTGAACGCTTCGGCGGCAGCGCCTGGGAGGCCACGACACACCGCCGTGTCGTCCTGCCAGAAGTAGACCGGGGCGTGATCAAAGTCGGTTTCGCCGCTGCCGGCAAAGCCTTCAGCGGTGAGATAAAGCCAGCTGTTCATCAGAGGGATTCACTGTGTGTGTGGGCGCTAAAAAGCGCCGCTGCAAAAGGTGCCATTCGCCGGTTTTAAGGTGACGCGCCACATCACTTTCGAGACGCAAGCGGCTTTGTCCCAGGCGCACATGGGTGGTGATCCGAAACCATCTACTCTGGGTGCCCAGGCCGCTGGCGTGAACGCCGAGCCCCCTGAGCATCGGGGTAAAGGTGAAGTCTTCAATGTCGGCATACCCCTGCTGGGGGCGCTGGGCCACCAACCTTCGGGCCATGTCGGGGGTCACGCCTTCCAGCGTCGCGAGCAAGCCTGCGGAGGCGGTGTTGATGTTGAGTGCCGTGCCTTTGTCCAGCAGCGCGATCCAGGGCTGCATCCGTGAAAACCACAGCGCATCCACCCCTTCGACCTGACGCAACTGACTGATGTCACTCAAGCTCAGGCCCTGGAGCGCGCTGGCATCCAGCAAAGGAACCTTGAGCCCGGTTTGCAACTGCAACCAGCGCTGCGCCACGACCTTGTCGACCGGCCCTTTGGTGAGCAAGGCCGCCACATTGAAACGCCCCGCCAGGTCTTCAATCTCGACCTCGATGCGGCCGTTGTCGATCGGCATGTCCGGCTGCTCTTTGGCCCAGCTCTGACCGGCGGCGACAACCCCCTTGGGGTCGGGCAAATGCTCGCGCAACCGCTGCCGTGCCCAGGCTTCGCCGGCAAAGCCCAATTGACGCAACTGCAACTGATGAAGCTGCTGGGCATTGCTGTGAAGTGACAGGCGCTGGCTGCGCAACATGCCGGCGGTTATCAACAGCGCCAGGCTCATCACCAGCAACACGGTAATCAGGGCAATGCCTTGTTGGTCACGGCGCATCATTCGCCCTCCGCCAGCAACAGGACGCGCCGCACGTTCTCGAAGCGTCCCACCGACAGCTGGAGCTCCAGGGCGCGCGGGGCCTTGTTGCGCACACCCCCTGCGCCCGGCCACTCGCTGCGCCATCCGGTGTTGCTGTCGAACAGGCGCCAACTCACCTTGCGCACATCACTCAGCAGCTTTTGCTTTTGCAGCCCGGGTAAATCCAGGCCGCGGCTGTAACGCCAAAGCACGCCGTTTTCGAGCCGGTAGCTGATGTCTTGCAGCTCGCTGCGCGGTTGGCCCAACGGGTTTCGCCAGTTACCGCGACGCAGGTTGAGCTGGTTGGGGTAAAGCACCACACCCGGGTTGCGCCGCGAGGTCTGCACCTGCAACACATCGCGCTCGATCAATGCCACGGCCCGCTGCAAGCTGCGCAGTGATTGCTCATGGGCACTGCTGCTGCGTTCGGCCCGCACCACGCCATCAAACAGGCGCCAGCAGCCAATGCCCAGCAACGAGAAAATCGCGATGGCAATCACCAGTTCGAGCAAGGTAAAGCCTGCCTGTGGCTTATTCATTTCGGGCCACAATCCACTGCGTGACTGACTGTACGGCCTGTTCGCTACCCGCCGGGCTGACCGTCAGTTCGACCCTCAGCAAGCCGCTGCCGGGTTCAGGCTCGATACGCTGCTCAATACGCCAATCGCGTTGCGCAAAGCTCACGGCGAGGGTCTTTCGCCCTTGAGCCACTGGCGGCGTTTGCAACTGCAGTTCGCTGAGGTGGTTGTCGGCCAGCCACGCGGCGAACAACCGCGCCTCGACCCCCGCGCTCTGCCCCAGCACATAGCTGCTGGCAGACAGGACCGCCGCCGACAGCGTGGCGAACACCGCCAGCGCGATCATGACTTCGAGCAAGGTGAATCCTTTTTCAGCCTTCACAAAGGCACCTCGTTGTCATCGATCCGCGCCTCGCCGAGGCCATCGCTGACGATGCTGCGCCAGCGCAGCGGCGGGCTCTCGAAATGCAGGTCGAACGCAGTGTTCTCATCGCTGCTCATCCACAACAAGTGCGGGGTGTCCGAACCTGCGATCAGGGGCTGAGGTTGCCCTTCGAGTGTCAGGGCCAGCACCAGCCCTTCCGGCAGGTGAACTTTGGGCTCAATCGCTCGCCATTGCTCATCGTCAAAACGCATGAGCTGGTAGGCCCCGGGCTCCAGTCGCAGGCCATATTCCTGCCCCTCGAGCACGGCTTTTTCACGCAAACCGTGCATCACCGCGAGCAACACGTCCGCTTCCTGACGCGCTTGCCGGGCGTTGTTGTCGCCCAGGCTGATGTGCACCATAGAAGCCAGCACGCCGATCAGCACAATGACCACCATCAGCTCGATCAAGGTAAAACCTGCTGCCGCGCGTCGCATGCTTCAGTTGCTCCAGTTGCCGATATCGGCGGCATGCTCTTCACCCCCGGCCACACCGTCCGAGCCAAAGGAATAGAGGTCATAACCCGGCGAGCGGGTACCCGGGCTCAGGTACTGGTAAGGCGTGCCCCACGGGTCCAGCGGCATGCTTTTGAGATAGCCCTGCGGGTTCCAGTTTTTTGCCACCGGGGTACCGGACGGACGCTTGCTCAGCGCTTCAAGGCCCTGTTGGGTGGAGGGGTAGCTGAAGGTGTCGAGACGGTACATTTCAAGGGCCGTGGCAATCGCCTGAATGTCCGTGCGGGCAGCCGTCACTTTGGCCTGATCGGGGCGGCTCATGAACTGCGGCACCACGATTGCACCGAGCACACCGATAATGACCACGACCACCATGATTTCAATCAGGGTGAAACCGCGTTGAGAAGATTTTGAGGCAGTTTTCATAGGTCAACTCACCAGTTGATTAAGGCTAAGAATGGGCAACAAGATGGCCATGACGATCAGCAGAACGACTCCGCCCATGAGCACCAGCATGATCGGCTCGAACAAGCTCACAACCAGCGCGATACGAGCCGCGAGCGCTTTTTCCTGCTGTTCGGCGGCCCGTGCCAGCATGTTGTCCAGCTCGCCGGCGCGTTCACCGCTGGCTATCAGGTGCAGCATCATGGGCGGGATGTCACCACTGCGTTCCAGGCCCCGGGCCAGGGTGCCGCCCTCGCGTACGGAGCGGGCGACATCCACCATGCGCTGGCGAATGGCACGGTTGGCAATGACCGTGGCCGAGATTTCCAGGGCGTCCACCAACGGCACCGCACTTTTGCCCAGAATCGACAGGGTGCTGGCAAAACGTGCAGCTTCCATCGCCCGCAACACCCCGCCCACCAGCGGCGCATTGAGCAGCAACACATGCCAGCGCACTTTCAGCCGTGGCTGGCGCAAGGCCCAGCGGGCAACGCCGGTACCTGACAGCAGTACGACCAGCAGCAGCCAGCCATAGGTGCGCAAGCCGCTACTCAGGGCAATCATGGCCTGAGTCAGCACAGGCAACGGTTGGCCGCTGTTGACGAAAATCTTCACCACGTCCGGCACCACGTAGCCCAGCAAGAAACCGACAATCGCCAGCGAGGCAAAAAGCAGGATCATCGGGTAGACCAGCGCCAGCTGGATTTTCTGGCGGGAGGCCTGACGGGCTTCGGTGTAGTCCGCCAGCTGTTCCAGGACATGGCCCAAATGACCGCTGCGCTCACCCGCCGCGACGGTGGCCCGGAACAGTTCGGGGAATGCCCGGGGGAACGCCGACAACGCGGTGACCAGCGCATGACCTTCGATGACACGGCTGCGCACGGCAGCCAGCAGGCTGCTGACCACCCTTTTCTCACTTTGTGCCATGACCGCCGCCAAGGCTTCTTCGAGGGGCAAGCCGGCATGGATCAGGGTCGATAATTGCCGGGTCAACAGCGCCAGATCGGTGACCCCAAGCCGCGTCCCCGCGTGCACCTGGCGCCCTCCCGGACGGCCTGCACCGGCCTCGCCCAGGCGCGTCAGGCGCAGGCCCCGCTCGCGCAGAATCTGTCGCGCATGGCGCGCACTGTCGGCGTCTTGCAGCCCGCGGCAACTACGCCCGTTCGCGTCCTGCGCTTGATAGTCAAAGGTGGGCATGGTCAGTCTTCCTGGGTGACGCGCAGCAGTTCATCAAGGCTGGTCTGGCCCTCAAGAACCAGCCGCTGACCGTGCTGAAACAGGCTGGGCGACAGCACCCGGGCCTCACGGACCAACTGCGGCTCGCTCGCGCCCTGATGGATCAATGCGGCCAGGGCCGGGCTGATGTTCACCAGTTCGTAGATCCCGGTGCGCCCGCGATAACCTTGCTGGCATCGTTTGCAGCCGTGAGCGCGATACAGCGTCACCCCGGCCTGCGGGGCGAGCCCCAGGCGCTCGCACAAGTCCGGGGCGGCGCTGTACGCCACCTTGCAATCGGCGCACAGGTTGCGCAGCAGGCGCTGAGCCAATACCCCCACCAGCGACGACGCCAGCAGGTAGGCATCGACGCCCATGTCGACCAGCCGCGTGACCGCGCCAATGGCGCTGTTGGTGTGCAGGGTCGACAACACCAGGTGCCCGGTCAGCGAAGCCTGCACAGCAATTTCGGCGGTTTCCTGATCGCGGATTTCACCCACCATGACCACGTCCGGATCCTGACGCAGGATCGCTCGCAAGCCGCGGGCAAACGTCATGTCGACCTTGGTGTTGACCGGGGTCTGGCCGATGCCCGGCAAGTGATATTCCACCGGGTCTTCGATCGTCAGGATGTTGCGCGACTGATGATTGAGATGGCTCAGTGCGGCATACAGGCTGGTGGTTTTGCCCGACCCGGTCGGGCCTGTGACCAGGAATATCCCGTGGGGCCGCGCCAGCACCTGTTCAAAGCGCCCCAGGGTTTGAGGCGGCATGCCCAGGCATTTGAGGTCCAGGCGACCGGCCTGCTTGTCGAGCAAGCGCATCACCACCCGCTCACCGTGTGCCGAAGGCAAGGTCGAAACCCGCACATCGACCTCATGCCCGGCCAGACGCAAGCTGATCCGGCCATCTTGCGGCACGCGCTTTTCTGCGATATCCAGGCGGGCCATGACTTTGATCCGTGACACCAGCAAGTTGGCCAGTTCGCGCTTGGGCCTGAGCACTTCGCGCAATTGGCCATCGATGCGCATGCGCACCGACAGGTAATGCTCGAAGGTTTCCAGGTGCACGTCGGAGGCTTTTTCACGCATCGCTTCACGCAACAGGGCGTTGATCAGGCGAATGATCGGTGCATCGCCTTCTTGTTCCAGCAAATCTGCGGTTTGCGGTACTTGCTCGGCCAGGCTCATCAGGTCGAGCTCACTGTCGAGTCCCTGGGCCACTTGCTCGGCAGCGCTTTGACCGGCGCTGTAAGTGCCGGCCAGGGCGTCGCTGAAGTCCTCATCGCTGACTCGCTGCACTGCCAGCTCGCCCCCTGTCCGGCGCTGCACTTCGGCCAAGGCGGTCAGGGGTGCACCGTCGCGCATCAGCAATACCGCCGGGGTCGAGCGCGCATCCAGCAGCACCCCGAAACGCCGGGCGAAACCGAAAGGCAAACGTGGACTCGGCGCGGTCATGGCCGACCCGCTGCAGGTGCTGACTCGTGGTCATCAAACATGTGCTGCGGATCGCTGGGCAGCAGCAATGAGTTGTCGTCTTTGGCGCCCGGCTGGCTGAGTGTGCGCAATGCCTTGTAGCGGCTGGCGCTGATCTGGCGAATGTCCTGCTTGCTGCGCACTATGGTCGGCCGCAGGAATACCATCAGGTTGGTTTTGGTGTGAGTGTCTTTGTTCCAGCGAAACATCGCGCCTAGGTACGGGATGCTGCGCAACAACGGCACGCCGCTGACCTGTTGGCGTACGCTGTCCTTGATCAAGCCACCGATCACGATGATTTCACCGTCTTCCGCCAGGATCGTGCTTTTGAGCGAGCGCTTGTTGGTAATCAAATCAGTGGAATCGACCCCTTGCAGCGAGGGTGCAAGCTCGGAGTTCTCCTGCTCGACTTCGAGCCGCAACGAGGAACCATCGTTGATGTGCGGCTTGATCTTGAGGCTGATGCCGATGTCCTGACGCGTCACGGTGGTGAACGGGTTATCCGAGCTTTCGCCCGACCCGGTATAGGAACCGGTCTTGAACGGCACGTTTTGCCCCACCAGGATTTCGGCCTCCTGATTGTCCAGGGTCAGCAGGCTCGGCGTAGACAGGACATTGTTCTTGGTGTCGCTGGCCAAGGCCGAGATCAGCGCATTGAAGCGGTCACCGCCCACTTGCAACACGGCACCTTCGGGCAACTTCACGTCCCCGCCCGACAACGCGCCAATCTGGATGTTGGTGCCCGGAAAGGTAATCCCGCCTTGAGCCCCACCGGTGCTCACGCCCCATTGCACGCCGAGGGTTTGCGCGATATCGCCGGAGATTTCAACGATGGCGGCATGGATCAGCACTTGCGAGCGCGGCTGGTCGAGTTCACGCACGATGTCTTCCACGGAGCGAACCTGCGCCGGGTCGGCCATGACCACCAAGGCGTTCTGGCTGATATCGGCAGCGACCATCACTTCACGTCTGGACGCAGTTTGGGTGGCACCGGCCAAAGCGGTGTCTTGCTTGGCGCTTTGCCCCACTGCATCGAGCACCTCAGCCAGTTGCTTGGCATCGCTGTGGCGCAAACGGATGACCCGGGCGTTCTCTTGCCGGGTACTCGCGGGCTTGTCCAGCGAGTGAGCCAGTGTGCTCAAGCGCAAACGCACGGCTTCCGTACCGATGATCACCAAGCGGTTGGAGGTACTGTCGGCGATGACCTGGCTGACGCTACCTGCACTTTTTTTGTCGAGGGATTTGTCCATCACGCTGGCGATATCGCTGGCCAGGCCGTGGCGCAACTCAATGACCGTATGCCCATATTGCGTACCGGCATCGAGTTGGCGAACAAGCCGGGCAATACGCTGGGTATTGGCCGCAGTATCGGTGATGACCAACGCATTGGCAGAGGCGGACGGGCCGACATAACCGTTGTTGGACACCAGAGGGCGCAGCAACCCGGACAAATCAGCCGCAACGCTGGCGTTGAGTTCGATGACCTGGGTGACAAACTCCTGGTCCGGCACCTCGCGGTTTTCAGTATTGCCCGCACGGGCCTTGGCGTCGGCTGCCGGAACAATCAGTAAGCGGTCGCCCTGATCGACAATGGCAAATCCCTGAGCGTCCAGCACCGAATAGAACAGCTTGCGAACCCCTTCGCGATTAAGGGCCTCGTCAGAAATCACGGTTATCCGGCCCTGGACCCGAGGGTCCAGCACCACGGTGGAACCGAGTACTGTGGATATTTGCTGCACGACATCGCGCAGCTCTGCGTCTTTCATTGCCAACTGCCAATACTGCTCATCGGCAAGCGCAACACTTTGGAATAACAGTGCGCTCAGGGCAGTACTGCATAAAAAAAGACGGCCGAGGCCGAGCCTGTTTGGCCTGTTCATGATGTATCTCTAAGGTTGTTCGGCAAGGGGCCGCAAATAAGTGGAGGTCGGAGCCGCTTTCGGGACCGTCGCCTTGGTAGCCGGCAACAGGTACTGGCCGGCCGACTTGAGTGCGAGGCGTTCCTCACGACCGTTACGCCACAGCACCACGTGTGTCACCTCTACCCGACGCAGAACGCTGCCACCCGGCAGGCGTTCGCCGACGCTGTAAAAACGCGCTTCATTGGCGCCAGCCAGCAACGCACGTGACGCGCCCTGGCTGGCAACCAGACTGGCGCGCAGTTCCAGTGGCTCGGCGCTGCGTGCCTGCTCGCCCTGGGGTGAAAGCCCCATGACCGTTGCGATTGCATCCGGCCTGAACGTGGCTGGCGGGGGCGCAGTGCCTGAATCAAGGGGAGCGAAGACCGGCACAGCACGCACGGTGGTGCGGTACATCCACTCCTGCCAGGCCTGATACGTGCCATAGGCCAAGGGCAATCCCGCCAAAAACACCCCGAGCACACCCCGCACGAAGCGGCGGGTGGCAAATGCTGAAATATTCAAAACCTGCTCATCTGAATGCCCGTACAGCCCGTTATAAAAATCGATATGGATTCACCGACGTGTCAGGCGAACATGCGCTTGAGCACCGCGTGTCCGCATAGCTGATGCTTGATCACCGCCGCCACATGCAGAAGCAACAGCAGCCCCAGGCACATGCAGGCCACGTTGTGAATCACGGAAAACAGGCTGAGGAACTGAACATCGGTCACTAAAAAAGGAATCGAAAAAATACCGAAAATACTGATATCCCTGCCCATCATCAGCACCCCGCTGATCAGCACGACGGCGGTCGACAGGTAGATCATCGAGTGGGCAATAAAAGCCATGTGCTGCATGGCATCTTTGGATCTTAAAACCTGGGAAAAGCCTTTACCAAATGACACATACATTCTGTAAAAGAACACCGGTGTAAACACGGCACCCAATGAAACATTAAAAGCGCCAATCGCCTCTTTAAGACTGGGCGACTGACTAATAAGCGCGGCGTAATATCCGGACATCATTAACCAGACAATAATAATCATCGACACGGCATGCAGCCATTTCTGCAAACTTGAATACGTTGTTTCGCGCACGGGAAAAACCTCTTTAACTCACGATTTCAATTCGTCCTCATCCTGAGTGCGTTCTATTAAAGCCGGATCGTTAGTTAAAACGATCCGGCCTCGGACAGGACTGGTTACTTCTCAGTCCAGGCCATGTTCCAATGCGAACCTACACCGGGTTCGAACTGGGTGGCCGTCGGTGTGAACTGCACGCAGTAACCCGAATTCGGGAACGGCTGGCACTCGTAGACCTTTCCGGTTTTTTCTTGCAAGACCAAAGTACCGGCCTTGTAATTTTTTACGCCTTCAGGGAATACAGCGTCGTATTCCTGGCTGCCGCCTTCACCGGTCAGGTTCAGGGTTTTGGTTTCCTGGAAGTTTTCACGACCGTCTTTGCTGCTGGCAATCAGCTTCAGGGTGTGAGCACCCGGTGCGCTGGAGACATCAACGTTTACAGTGGCGGTGGAGGCATCCAGGGCTTGCTTGGTGAAACCGACCTGTTTGTTGGCTTCGTCGTAAACAGTCGCTTCAACGGTGATGTTTTTGTTGGTCATCAGGGTGAAACCAACGGTGCCACGGCCTTTTTCCAGGACGTATTCAGACGCTACGTCATGGACATGCATGTAGGCCGATGGGTCCGGAACCATGGTGGTCAACATCTGGTAGCTGGTCACACCGGTTTCAGCCTTGGCGTAGAAGGTGTTGGTACCCTTGATCGGCTCGATGCTGCCGTCTTCGTTACGCACGCCTGCACGCACCGGCTTGTCCGCAGCGTTCACGGCTTGTGCCAGTTTGAACGACCAGTTTTCAGGCTGACCGTCCTGTACCGAATCGATACCTACGGTGAAGCTGTATTCCGGGCTTTCGGTGCTGCCGGTGAAGGCGCGGGCCTTGACCGTGTCACCTGGCAACAGCGCCTGGGTCGGTGCAATCACACCCACGTTCTGCCAGCCATCCGGCTCTGGTTTAGGATCGGTCGGATCAGTACCGCCGTCAGCGGTGATGTTCACGTCAACCACGTCGTAGAAGCTGGCCGCCGTGTCATCGACAGTCCAGGCACCCAGAATCACATGCTGGCCGCTGCGATCAGACGGAATCACGCATGCGTGCTTCTGGGCGATAGGGCCGGTGCTGCCTGCCGAGCCGTCAACCGGAACGGCGCCGCCACCGTCTACGCTACAGAACGGCGTCAGTTCGAAGGTGTCGCGGGTCAGTGGCAGGTTTGGGTTCCAGCCGGTCTTGGTGATGAAGTATTCCCACTTGGTGGTTTTATGCGCCGCCGTGAAGAACCAGCTGAACTCCATATTGCGGTTATTGACTTCAGTCTGGTGCCAGCGCGTTGGCGACTGGGCATTCAGGGCAGCAAAGGTGGCATTGCCACCGCTCGGAATCTGGCCATCCGCAGGACCGAACTCAGGGAAGCCCTTAGGCGCCTCACCCACAGTTTGCGGCTCATATTCAGCCTGGCCACAATTGGCATTCAGCTTCTGCTTACAGGCGAAAGCACGGGAAGGCGGTTCATCCATATAGCCGTGCGCAGCCACTTGCTGAGAAGCAAACAATGCCGCCATCAATGCCAGGGAAGATGCACACCCCATCACTGCACGTGACGTTGCAAGTGCACGATTCGTACTCATATAAAACTCCGGTTTATTCTTTATATAACAGAGAGAAAGTTATGCACTTTTATTAGAAGTGCGCACATAACAAACACAGAAACATGACACTTATTACTCCGCCACAAACGACCATAGGCATTCGGAAAAAGACCACAGCTCTTTTTCTAAATCCTTGAAAATCAATAATCGTCCGTTTCGGAGGTCGGAGATTTTACTTAGTTCCGATAATTAAGATGTAAGGCATTCCTCATTGGCCTGTAGGAAAAACCCGAAGCATTTAAGGGTAAGTATTTAAACGCACGTATTAATTAGAGTTATCCATCTATCAATACAGAATCCAGGCATTATTCATGGGCTAAAAGTCATCGATTGCAGATGCTGATCCCTTACAAAAAGCACAAACAAAAACGCCCGGCATAAGCCGGGCGTTTGGGGTAAACCACTCACTATTACTGGTGATACTGACCCGAGAACTCGTGCACCGCGCTGATAAAGGCGCCTGCGTGCTCCGGCTTCACTTCCGGGGTGATGCCGTGGCCCAGGTTGAACACATGGCCGGAGCCCTTGCCGTAGCTGGCGAGAATGCGCTGGACTTCGGTACGGATGGCTTGCGGGTTGGCATACAGCACTGTCGGGTCCATGTTGCCCTGTAGCGCAACCTTGTTGCCCACGCGTTGACGGGCTTCACCCAGGTCACAGGTCCAGTCCAGACCCAACGCATCTGCACCTGCATCCGCAATGCTTTCGAGCCACAGGCCTCCGTTCTTGGTGAACAGGATCACGGGCACTTTACGGCCTTCGTGTTCACGGATCAGGCCGCTGACGATTTTGCGCATGTAAGCCAGGGAGAACTCCTGATAGGCCGCAGCCGACAGGTTACCGCCCCAGGTGTCGAAGATCTGCACGGCTTGGGCGCCGGCCAGAATCTGTGCGTTGAGGTAAGAGGTCACGGACTGCGCCAGCTTGTCGAGCAACAAGTGCATGGCTTGCGGCGTGTCGTAGAGCATGGCCTTGGTTTTACGGAAGTCTTTCGAGGAGCCGCCTTCGACCATGTAGGTCGCCAGGGTCCACGGGCTGCCGGAGAAACCAATCAGCGGGACGCGACCGTTAAGTTCGCGGCGGATGGTGCTGACGGCATTCATCACGTAGCCAAGGTCTTTGTGCGGGTCAGGAATCGGCAAAGCTTCGATGTCAGCCAGGGTGCTGACGACTTTTTTGAAACGCGGACCTTCACCGGTCTCGAAGTACAGGCCCTGACCCATGGCATCGGGGATGGTCAGGATGTCGGAGAACAGGATGGCCGCATCCAGCTCAGGGAAGCGGTCCAGAGGCTGCAGGGTGACTTCACACGCGAATTCGGCATTCTTGCACAGGCTCATGAAATCGCCCGCCTTGGCACGGCTGGCGCGGTATTCCGGCAGGTAGCGACCGGCCTGACGCATCATCCAGACAGGCGTTACATCGACAGGTTGCTTGAGCAGAGCGCGAAGGAAACGGTCATTCTTGAGAACAGTCATGTCGGCATCCGGGAAAAAAGTGTGGGCATTTTCTCAGAGACGGACACAAAAGGCACGGCAAGAGCCGTGCCTTTTATCTATCGGGGCAATTTGACGCGGTTTTAGCCGCAAAACCGGCGCCCTGTTGCCGCTGCCACAGGCTGCGAAAAGGACCCAAGAGCCCTCAGGATTCAGGGTCGCCACTCAACCCTTCGCAACCTTCGGCAGCGGCTACAAGGGCTCTACACGCCCAGGTAATCCATGATCCCTTCGGCAGCCGTGCGGCCTTCGAAGATAGCCGTTACCACCAGGTCCGAACCGCGCACCATGTCACCACCGGCGAAAATCTTCGGGTGGCTGGTCTGGTGCTTGAACTTCGACTGCTCGGGAGCAATCACGCGACCCTGGCTGTCGGTCTGGATATCGAACTGCTCAAACCAGGAGGCCGGACTTGGACGGAAACCAAACGCGATGATCACGGCATCTGCCGGGATGATCTCTTCGGAACCCGGAATCGGCTCAGGGCTGCGACGGCCACGGGCATCCGGTTCGCCGAGACGGGTCTCGACCACCTTCACGCCTTCGACCCGGTCTTCGCCAACAATGGCAATCGGCTGGCGGTTATAAAGGAACTTCACGCCTTCTTCCTTGGCGTTTTTCACCTCTTTACGCGAGCCGGGCATGTTCGCTTCGTCACGACGATAGGCGCAGGTCACGGTCTTGGCGCCCTGACGAATCGACGTCCGGTTGCAGTCCATGGCCGTGTCGCCACCGCCGAGCACCACGATTTTTTTGCCTTTCATGTCGACGAAGTCTTCCGGCGACTTTTCAAAGCCCAGGTTGCGGTTAACGTTGGCGATCAGGAAATCCAGCGCATCATGCACGCCCGGCAGGTCTTCACCGGCAAAGCCACCTTTCATGTAGGTGTAGGTGCCCATGCCCATGAACACTGCGTCGTACTCTTCCAGCAGCTGTTCCATGCTGATGTCTTTACCGATTTCGGTATTGAGGCGGAACTCGATACCCATGCCGGTAAACACGTCACGACGGTGGCTGAGCACGGTTTTTTCGAGTTTGAATTCCGGGATGCCGAAGGTCAGCAGACCGCCGATTTCCGGGTTCTTGTCGAAGACCACCGGGGTCACGCCACCGCGCACCAGTACGTCGGCACAGCCCAGGCCAGCCGGGCCCGCACCGATAATTGCCACGCGCTTGCCTGTCGGCACGACCTTGGACATGTCCGGGCGCCAGCCCATGGCAAAGGCGGTGTCGGTGATGTATTTCTCGACCGACCCGATGGTCACCGCACCGAAGCCGTCGTTCAGGGTGCAGGCACCCTCGCACAGACGGTCTTGCGGACACACCCGACCACAGACTTCAGGCAGGGTGTTGGTCTGGTGCGACAGCTCGGCGGCGGCGAGGATGTTGCCCTCGGCCACCAGCTTGAGCCAGTTGGGAATGAAGTTATGCACAGGGCATTTCCATTCACAGTACGGGTTACCGCAACCCAGGCAGCGGTGGGCCTGCTCGGCCGACTGCTGGGGTTTGAAGGGTTCGTAGATTTCCACGAACTCTTTTTTGCGTTGACGTAACAGTTTCTTCTTCGGATCTTTGCGCCCGACATCGATGAACTGGAAGTCGTTACTCAGACGTTCAGCCATTGTTAAAACCTCATCAAACTCTTCAGGCGCATATCACTGCGGGTTGGCACGGATGCTGGAAAGCAACGATTTCAAGCTGGCAGCCTTAGGCTTGACCATCCAGAAACGACGCAGGTAATCATCGAGGTTTTCCGAGAGGTTACGACCCCACTCGCTGTTGGTTTCCTCGACGTATTCGTCCAGCACGTGTTGCAGATGGTTGCGGTATGCCTCCATCGCTTCGCCACTGATCCGCTGGATCTCCACCAGTTCGTGGTTCACCCGGTCGACGAAGGTGTTGTCCTGATCCAGCACGTAGGCGAAACCGCCCGTCATGCCCGAGCCGAAGTTGTAACCGGTTTTGCCCAACACGCAGACGAAACCGCCCGTCATGTATTCGCAGCAATGATCGCCTGTGCCTTCAACCACGGTGTGAGCACCAGAGTTGCGCACGGCGAAACGCTCGCCCGCCGTGCCTGCGGCGAACAGCTTGCCGCCGGTGGCTCCGTACAGACAGGTGTTGCCGATAATCGCGCTGTCCTGGGTTTTGTAGACGCTGCCCGCTGGCGGCACGATCACCAGCTTGCCGCCGGTCATGCCCTTGCCCACGTAATCGTTGGCATCGCCTTCGAGGTACAGGTTCAGTCCGCCTGCGTTCCACACGCCAAAGCTCTGGCCAGCAGTGCCTTTGAAGCGGAACGTGATGGGCGCCTTGGCCATGCCCTGGTTGCCGTGGGTACGAGCGATTTCACCCGAAATACGGGCACCGATCGAACGGTCGCAGTTGCAGATATCCAGTTCGAACTCGGCGCCGCTCAGGTCGTTGATCGCTGAGCGCGCCATGTCGAGCATCTTCTCGGCCAGCAGGCCTTTGTCGAATGGCGGGTTGCGATCAACCTGGCAGAACTGCGGCTTGTCGGCCGGAATGTGGTCGCTGCCCAGCAAAGGCGTCAGGTCGAGGTTGTGCTGTTTGGCCGTCTCGCCCTGCAGGATTTCCAGCAGGTCAGTACGCCCGATCAGCTCTTCAAGGGTGCGCACACCCAGTTTCGCCAGCCATTCGCGGGTTTCTTCAGCCACGTAGGTGAAGAAGTTGACCACCATGTCGACGGTGCCGATGTAGTGATTTTTACGCAGCGATTCGTTTTGGGTGGCAACCCCCGTGGCGCAGTTGTTCAGGTGGCAAATACGCAGGTATTTGCACCCCAGCGCGATCATTGGCGCGGTGCCAAAGCCGAAGCTTTCAGCGCCAAGGATCGCCGCCTTGATCACGTCGAGGCCGGTTTTCAGGCCACCGTCAGTTTGCACCCTTACTTTGCCGCGCAGGTCGTTGCCACGCAGGGTCTGGTGAGTTTCAGCCAGCCCCAGCTCCCACGGTGCGCCGGCGTATTTGATCGACGTCAGCGGCGATGCGCCGGTGCCGCCGTCATAACCCGAAATGGTGATCAGGTCGGCATAGGCCTTGGCCACGCCGGCAGCGATGGTGCCCACACCCGCCTCGGCAACCAGCTTGACCGAGACCAGCGCTTTCGGGTTGACCTGCTTGAGGTCAAAGATCAGCTGCGACAAGTCTTCAATGGAATAAATATCGTGGTGCGGCGGTGGCGAGATCAGGGTTACGCCAGGTACGGCATAACGCAACTTGGCGATCAGGCCGTTGACCTTGCCGCCAGGCAGTTGCCCGCCCTCACCCGGCTTGGCGCCTTGCGCGACCTTGATCTGCAGCACTTCAGCGTTGACCAGGTATTCCGGAGTCACACCAAAGCGGCCGGTGGCCACTTGCTTGATTTTCGAGCTTTTGATCGTGCCGTAGCGCGCCGGGTCTTCGCCGCCTTCACCGGAGTTGGAGCGTGCGCCCAGACGGTTCATGGCTTCGGCCAGGGCTTCGTGTGCTTCCGGCGACAGGGCGCCGAGCGAGATGCCTGCCGAGTCGAAGCGCTTGAGGATCGAGTCCAGCGGTTCGATTTCGTCGATGGCCAGCGGGGTGTCCAGAGTCTTGACCTGTAACAGGTCGCGAATCATCGACACCGGACGCTTGTCGACCAGCGCGGTGTATTCCTTGAACTTGCTGTAGTCGCCCTGCTGGACAGCCGCTTGCAGGGTTGCCACCACGTCCGGGTTGTAAGCGTGGTATTCGCCACCGTGCACGTATTTGAGCAGGCCGCCTTGCTGGATCGGCTTGCGCGGGCTCCAGGCTTCGGCAGCCAGCAGCTTTTGCTCGGCTTCAAGGTCAACGAAGCGCGCGCCCTTGATGCGGCTTGGCACGCCACGGAAGCTCAGGTCACACACTTCTTCGGACAGGCCGATGGCCTCGAACAGCTGCGCACCACGGTACGAAGTAATGGTCGAGATGCCCATTTTGGAGATGATCTTGAGCAGACCCTTGGTGATACCTTTGCGGTAGTTCTTGAACACCTCGTAAAGGTCGCCCAGTACTTCACCGGTGCGAATCAAGTCACCCAGCACTTCGTAGGCCAGGAACGGATAAACCGCCGAGGCACCGAAACCGATCAGCACCGCAAAGTGATGCGGGTCACGGGCGGTCGCGGTTTCAACCAGAATGTTGCTGTCGCAACGCAGGCCTTTCTCGGTCAGGCGGTGGTGTACTGCACCGACAGCCAGAGAAGCATGAACCGGCAACTTGCCCGGTGCGATATGACGGTCGCTCAAGACAATTTGGGTACGACCGGCACGCACGGCTTCTTCAGCTTGATCGGCGATGTTGCGCACCGCAGCTTCCAGACCCAGACCCTGATCGTAGTTGAGGTCGATGATCTGACGCTCGAAACCCGGCAGGTCGAGGTTCATCAACGAGCGCCATTTGGCAGGCGAGATGACCGGCGAGCTGAGGATCACGCGGGAAGCGTGCTCCGGCGATTCCTGAAAGATGTTGCGCTCGGCACCCAGGCAGATTTCCAGCGACATGACGATGGCTTCACGCAGCGGATCGATCGGCGGGTTGGTCACCTGCGCGAACTGCTGGCGGAAGTAATCGTAAGGCGTGCGGACACGCTGGGACAACACCGCCATCGGCGTGTCGTCACCCATCGAGCCCACGGCTTCGTAGCCCTGTTCGCCGAGCGGGCGCAGTACTTGGTCGCGCTCTTCGAACGTGACCTGATACATCTTCATGTACTGCTTGAGCTGATCGACGTCGTAAAACGCCGAGCCGTGATCGTGGTCATCGATGGTGGCCTGAATGCGCAGGGCATTCTTGCGCAGCCATTGCTTGTAGGGATGACGCGACTTCAGGCGGTTATCGATGGAATCGGTATCCAGCACCTGACCGGTTTCGGTGTCGACCGCCAGAATCTGGCCCGGCCCTACGCGGCCTTTGGCAATGACATCTGCCGGCTGGTAGTTCCACACGCCGATTTCCGAGGCAATGGTGATGTAGCCATTGGTGGTCGTGACCCAGCGCGCCGGGCGCAGGCCGTTGCGGTCGAGCAGGCAGACGGCGTAACGACCGTCGGTCATGACCACGCCCGCCGGGCCATCCCACGGCTCCATGTGCATCGAGTTGTACTCATAGAACGCCCGCAGGTCGGGGTCCATGGTTTCAACGTTTTGCCACGCAGGTGGAATCAACATGCGCACGCCACGGAACAGGTCGATGCCTCCGGTAACCATCAGCTCCAGCATGTTGTCCATGCTCGAAGAGTCAGAACCCACGCGGTTGACCAGCGGGCCGAGCTCTTCGAGGTCGCCGATCAGGTCATTGGCGAACTTGGTACGACGGGCCAAAGCCCAGTTGCGGTTGCCGGTGATGGTGTTGATCTCGCCGTTGTGGGCGAGAAAACGGAATGGCTGAGCCAGCGGCCATTTCGGCAGAGTGTTGGTGGAGAAGCGCTGGTGGAACACGCAGATCGCGGTTTGCAGACGCTCATCGCTCAGGTCCGGATAGAAGGCGGTAAGGTCCGCCGGCATCATCAGGCCTTTGTAAATAATGGTCTTGTGGGAAAAGCTGCAGATGTAGTGATCGGTGTCAGCGGCATTGCTCACCGAAGAACGGCGGCGCGCACTGAACAGTTTGATCGCCATGTCCTGATCGCTCAGGCCTTCACCACCGATGAACACTTGTTCGATCTGCGGCAAACGCTCCAGGGCCAGGCGGCCCAGCACGCTGGTATCGATCGGCACTTTACGCCAGCCCACCAATTGCAGGCCCGCCGCGAGAATTTCGCGGTTCATGTTGTTACGGGCCGCTTCGGCCTTGATCGGGTCCTGGTTGAAAAACACCATGCCGACCGCGTATTGCTTGGGTAAATCGCTACCGAAGTGTTCCTTGGCAACTGCACGCAGGAACAGATCAGGTTTTTGAATCAGCAGGCCACAGCCGTCGCCGGTCTTGCCATCTGCGTTGATCCCACCGCGGTGGGTCATGCAGGTCAGGGCCTCAATGGCTGTTTGCAGAAGGGTATGACTGGGCTCGCCCTGCATGTGGGCAATCAGGCCGAAACCACAGTTATCCTTGAATTCGTCGGGGTGGTACAGACCTGCTTTCATAGACACTTTCTCACCAGGCTGCCCCAAAAAGGGGCAAATTTCTTTTAATTCAACCACTTGCTTCCCGCGCTGAACGTACGCCAGCTTGGCAGGGGCAAAAGGGTGGTCATTCTACACGCCGTCGTAAAGGCCCACAAATCAAACGGCGATTAACCGTAAATTCGTGTCGCATTTATGAAGGTTTAAAGCGATTGCCTGTGCTAGTCAAAACATTTTTGATGTTGGCTGTCACGGGGCGCAGACACCACAAGGCACACGGCTTAGTAAAGCCGCATGCTCAAGCAGGAATATTGGTGTGCTGAAACGGCGACCTGGGTAAGGTCGCCGGAATATCAGCGAACTGCAGCCAGTTCTTTTTGGACGCTGGCGACTGTGCGAGGCCAAGGTTTACCAGCCTGGATCTTCGCTGGCAAGTTCTTGATTGCAGCGGCTGCTGCATCACGGCTTGAGAAATTGCCGTAGGTGACAACGTAAAACGGCTTGCCGTTCAATGTTTTCTTGAAATAGCGGGATTCGCCGCCCACTTCTTTGACGACATTTTGTGCAGACGCTTCGGAGCTGGTACCTACGAGCTGCACCACATAGTTATTGGCCGACTGGCTGGCGTACCAGCTGCTACCCGGTGCGGCCTTGGCCAGCGTAACCGGCTTCTCGACCGGCTTGACCACGGGTTTGGCCGCAGGTGCCGGAGCAGGCTTGGCCACTGGCGCTGGCTTGGCTGCCGCTACAGGTGGCGCCGGGCGTGGGGTTTCGACAGGCGCCGGGCCTGATGGCACGCCCGCCGGTGGCGCGGTAGTGGTCACGGTAGGCGGCTGAGCCACACCGCCGTCAACGGCCGGTACACCGCCGTCGTCACCTTCAGCAATGCCACCCGCAGCCTCAGCCAGAGGGCCACGCATCACCGGCTGCGACTGGCCGACCAGCGGCAACGGCATTGGCTGCGAAGAACCCGCGAAATCTATCGAAGGATTAGCCCCGCCATTCGGCGCAGCCTGACCCAACGGCAATTGACCCTGCTCGGCATCCGGTGCAGTCGGCGCCTTGCCGCGACCCGGTATCAAAATAGCTGCGGCGACGGCCACGACCACTACTGCACCAATGGCCAATACGTGTTTTTTCGGCATGTTGAACCCCATACTTGGACGCTTGACCGCGGAGCGGCTAGCAATCATGGCTTCGATCATTGCATCCCGGGCGACCTGATTGATAGTGCCAGGCCAGCCTTCGGAGCTCTCGTGAATATCTGAGATCTGCTGTGCGCTAAAGAGTTCGATTCCTGCCCCGGCACCTTCCAGCCGCTGAGTCAGGTATTCGCGGGTTTCCTCTTCGGTATAAGGTTGAAGCTCAATGACATGGAAGCGCTCTTCATCCCCGCTTAACTGCTCGAGCCCGGCGATCATCGACGGTTCACCGAACAGGAACACATGCGGCCGGCCTTCCGGCGCACCCTCCGCCAGCCCCAGCAAGGCTTCCAGGGCGGAGTCGTCGAGCTGTTCGGCATCATCGACCAGCAAATAGACCTCTTGCCCCGTCAACGCCAACTGCACCACCTGCGCCAGAATCGAACCTACGTCGGCATGGGCAACGTTCAGCGTCTGTGCCACCTGACGCAAGATACCAGCCGCATCGCCAGCCCCCCGCGCCGACACCACAACACTCTGTACAGACTGCTTGTTGGTACTCGCGACCAGCGCCTGGCGCAGCAAAGTCTTGCCGCTGCCCTCAGGCCCGGTGACCACCAGCAGCAGCTGGCTGTAGCGGGCCAGATGATGCAACTGCCCCAGCACCGGCTTGCGCTGGGCCGGGAAGAACTTGAAACCCGGCACCCGCGGTGCAAAAGGGTCGTGGTTGAGCTGGAAGTGGCCGAGGAACGCCTCGTCGGCATGCAAACTAGTCATCGGGATCTTATTAACCTTTAAGCTGAGCCAGTGCGCGGTAATCCGCACCCAGCGTGGCTTGTAGAACCTCTTGTGGATAATCGTCAGTCACTGTGGCTTCGCCCATCCGGCGCAACAGCACCAGGCGCAAACGACCGTCGATCACTTTTTTATCAACTGACATGTGTTCCATGAAATCGGCTTCGCTCATTTCGCTGGGCGGCACCACCGGCAAACCGGCGCGCTGGAACAACCGGATCCCGCGGTCACGCTCTGCGTGGCTGATCCAGCCCAGACGCGCGGACATTTCCAGCGCCATCACCGTGCCCGCAGCCACCGCTTCGCCATGTAACCATACGCCATAGCCCATATGGGTTTCGATGGCATGGCCGAAGGTATGACCCAGGTTGAGGGTGGCTCGCACACCCGACTCGCGCTCGTCGGCACCGACCACTTCAGCCTTGGCTGCGCATGAACGCTGGATCGCCGCCGTCAATGCAACCTGATCCAGGGCGCGCAAGGCATCCATGTTGTCTTCAAGCCAGGTCAGGAAGGGTTCGTCGCAGATCAGGCCGTATTTGATGACCTCAGCCAGGCCCGCCGACAGCTCGCGACTTGGCAGGGTTTCAAGTGTCCTGGTGTCGATCAGGACCAGGTTGGGCTGATAGAACGCTCCGACCATGTTCTTGCCCAGCGGATGATTGATCCCGGTTTTCCCGCCCACCGACGAATCGACCTGGGACAGCAATGTGGTAGGCACCTGGATGAAATCAACCCCACGCTGGTAGCACGCGGCGGCAAAGCCGGCCATGTCACCGATCACGCCGCCACCCAAAGCAATGACGGTGGTACGACGGTCATGGCGAGCCGTGAGCAGGCCATCGAAAATGAGTTGCAGGGTTTCCCAGTTCTTGAACGATTCGCCATCGGGCAGGATGATCGGCAAGACGGAATACTGTGCAAGGCTGCGGGTCAGGCGCTCTAGATAGAGTGGCGCGACGGTTTCATTGGTCACGATTGCCACTTGGCGACCGGCGATGTGAGGGGCCAGCAACTGCGGCTGATCCAACAAACCTTCGCCAATATGAATCGGATAGCTACGCTCGCCTAGATCAACCTTCAGTGTCTGCATGAATCCCCGCGTTGAAACAGGACGCCAGCGGCCTGCCTCGCAATAATCAAGTGAAGGCCGCATCGAGTGTTGACGCGACCCAATAGCCTTAGTCCATACCGATGAGAGGGCATGGCTGGCACCGAGGATAGCGCATTTCGCGTCGCGCTTTAACGGGGGGGAAGCTGCGCCAGACGCTCAAGAATATCCAGAACCACCATTCGTGGTGGCCGCTCATCGGTTTCGACCACCAGGTCGGCGATTTCTCGATAGAGCGGATCACGGACCGTCAACAAGTCACGCAAGGTTTTCTCGGGATTGGCCGTGCGCAGCAAAGGCCGATTGCGATCGCGCGCTGTACGCCCGACCTGCTGCTCAACGGAGGCATGCAAATACACGACACGACCGCCGGCGCGCAGCGCCTTGCGGTTTTCGGGGCGCATGACCGCTCCACCGCCGGTGGCCAGGACCACGCCATCGGCCTCGCAGAGCTCGGCAATCATCGCCTCTTCACGATCCCGAAAACCCGGCTCGCCTTCTTTATCGAAGATCCACGGGATATTGGCACCCGTGCGCAATTCAATTTCCTTATCGGAATCCTTGAACGGCAGGTGCAGCTCTTTGGCCAGCAAACGTCCAATGGTGCTTTTTCCAGCCCCCATTGGCCCAACAAGAATCAAATTTCGCACAGAATCAATGACTCACAGCAATCGCCTGGTTGTTCATGATACGCGGAGTCAGGAACACCAGCAGCTCGGATTTTTTTTCCAGCATAAGGTCTTTACGGAAAAGTCGGCCAACATACGGCAGATCGCCAAAAAATGGCACTTTATCTACTACTTTGCTTTGAGTATTTGAGAACACCCCCCCAATCACGATGGTTTCACCGTCCTTGACCAGCACTTTGGCCTCAACCTCATTCTTTTTGATCGGCGGCACATGGTTGACCATGTTCATGTAATCGGGCTCATCCTTGGTCACCAGCACCGCCATGATGATGCTGTTGTCGGGGGTAATCTGTGGCGTCACCTCCAATGACAACGAGGCTTCCTTGAACGACACCGACGTTGCCCCGCTGGCGCTGGTCTCCTGATACGGAATTTCAGTGCCCTTGAGGATTTTGGCGGTCT
Organism: Pseudomonas taetrolens; assembly: GCF_900475285.1. NCBI lineage: Bacteria > Pseudomonadati > Pseudomonadota > Gammaproteobacteria > Pseudomonadales > Pseudomonadaceae > Pseudomonas > Pseudomonas taetrolens. The sequence goes on from NZ_LS483370.1 coordinate 4,504,649, forward strand.
CTTTGTCCGAGGTCACGACTTTGGGCTGGGAGATGATTTCGCCATTGCCGGTTTTTTCCATGGCGCTCAATTCGAGGTCCAGCAACGTGTTGTTGGTGATGAAGGCAATCCCCAGCCCGGACGCAGGGTTTGCCACGCCCAAATCAACAAACGGCGCACTGGCCTCACCGGTTTGCCCTGCACCCGAGCGGACTATCCCGCCGGCCTTCCAGTTGCCCGCACCGCGAAACGCTCCGCCCCAGCGTACGCCCAGGCTTTTTTCGAAATCCACGCCGGCTTCAACGATCCGCGCCTCGATCATCACCTGACGGACCGGTATATCCAGTTGCATGACAATGCGTCGCAACTCCTGCAACCGCTCATCCGATTGAAACGCGATGATGTTGTTGGTGCGCTCATCCACCGTGATCGAACCACGCTCCGGGGAGACGGCTTCGCCACGGGTGACCGACTGGAACAATTTGGCGATATCTTGCGCCTTGGCGTAATTGACCTGCACCAGCTCCCGGCGCAAAGGCGCCAGCTCAGCCAACTGATGGCGTGCCTCAAGCGCCTGGCGCTCATGGGCGGCAATTTCTTCGGCAGGGGCGATCAACAACACATTGCCCTCAAGACGCTTGTCGAGGTTTTTGCTTTTAAGAACCAGATCGAGCGCCTGATCCCTGGGCACATCCCGCAAATTAAGGGTAATGCTGCCCTGCACCGCATCGCTGACCACCAGATTCAAACCGGCAAAATCAGCCAGCAACTGAAGCGCCGCACGCACTTCAATATCCTGAAAGTTCAGGGATAACGGCCCTTCGGCAGGCGCCTTCATAGGCAGCTCTGCCCGGATGTGCTCGGCATCCGGGGTTGCACGTGAAGAAAAACTGTCGTGTGCAGTCGCCAGTGATTGCTGCGAATTCAGCGCATTCCATAGCGCCAGCCCGCAGACCAGGAAAATCCTTTTCATGGTGTATTCCGTTAAGACTGTTGTTTTAAAGGGATCGTCAGGGTTCTTTCCATCCAGCCACCCCGACCATCTGAAATCAGTTCAAATACTTCAACGCCAGTCGCTTCAATCGAGGCAATCCGGCCATTGTTGCGCCCCAGGTAATCCCCCTGCTCCAGGCGGTGGATGGCGCCATTGGTCCGGAGCAAGACACTGATCCCCAGGTCATTGGAAAGCGTGCCTACCATTTCGAACCGGGCCAGTTCGACCTCTTCCAGAAACGCTCTGACCCGGGCGACCTCTGACGTACCATCTACCTGGCTCGGCTGCCAACTCCCCGTATTGCCCTCGTCCGACGCCTGAAACGGGCTGCGCAGCGCCATTGCACCGTAGGCCGGTGCCTTGCGCGGCTGTACCTCGGGGACAGTCGCAATGGCGGTGGTTTGAGGAGCCTGCGCGGCCCGCAAGTACGCGTGTAGCTGCGTCGTGCTTTGCGCACTGTCGCAACCCGCCAGCCCTGCCAAAAGGCCTGGGACCAGCAACCCGAGCTTGCCGCTCACGGGATCAGCCCCTGATCGTGATTGCGATAAGTTCTGGCCAGCAGCGTCATGCGCAACTGACCGTCAGCGCCGTTACCGAGTGGGGCGAGAGTGAAGTCATGCGCCGTGACAATGCGGGACAAGCTCGACAGGCCACTGATGAATACACCCAGCGCGTGATAGCTGCCTGTGAGGCTCATGTGCAAGGGCAGTTCGGCGTAAAAAGACTGAAGCACCTCCGGCGACCACTCGATGTACTCGACAAACAGGCCGCTGGCCATGCTCAGGCGAGAGATTTCATCAAGCAGGCCGGGGAACTCCGACTGACCGGGCAAGCGCTTCAAGAGCGTGCTGAATGACGCTTCCAGCACCCTCACCTGGGCTGCGTAGGCCTCCAGGCCCGCGGCCCGCGAAGCCGTAGATTCAAATTCGGTTTTAAGCGCGGCTTCAGCCTCGCGCTGTTGTTGGAGCTGAGTCAGCGGCAAGTGGAGCACCAGCGCATACCCCAGCGCCAACAGGATGGCCATCCATACCACTGCCATGACCGCCTTGCGCCTTGGTGACCATGCGCCAATCTGCTCATGACCCAACTCTCGCAGATCAAGACTGCGCAGGCGTTCCAGCCATTGCGCAGGCATCAGAATGGCCCGCCCGCGTGCAGGGTCTGACGTACCGTCATCTGAAACAACCGGTCATGCCCGCCCTCCCGCTCCGGGCCTGCCTTCACATCAATCAGCGTCGGCGTTTCCAGCCAGTGCGAAGCATCGAGATTGCGCATCAGTTGCGCAAGCAGATTACTGGACTGAGCCGACCCGGTAATGACGATGGTGCCCTCAGTCATTTTGACGTCGGTGAAATGCACCCCGTCCGGCAAGCTGCGCGCCAACTGCTCAAGAATGATTCCGCTGTCCGATCGATTGCCCTGAAGCGTCTCGATCGTCTGCATTCGCTCAAGCAACTGTTCGCGGCGCATTTTCAACGCATCGATTTGCTCGGCCCGCCCATCCAGTTGCGCCATCGCACTGCGGATCAACCCGTTACGCGCCAGCTGCCGCTCTACGGCGCTATCGATCAAACGATCAAGAACAAACAACCCCCCCATCACCGCTACTGAGAGGGCACCCAATACGATCAAGAAACGCCTGTGTCGTTTTTCACGCAACGCAGCACGCCATGGCAACAAATTGATCTTCGCCATTAATCAAACCCTCTCAAGGCCAGACCACAGGCAGTCAATAGCACAGGAGCATCGCAGAACAAGGCTTCGGGTGCGAGAGCAGGGTTCAGTTTCATGGCTGCAAACGGATCGGCAACGCGAGTTGGAATACCAAGCCGGGCCTCGACCCATTGGCTCAGTCCGGTGCTGCCGGCGGCTGCACCAGCCAGCACGATCAACCCGACCTTCGCCCCGACAGCCGATTCGGCAGACAAGCCGATCTCACGCCCGAGATGCTCCACGGCCGCGGACTTGAAGGCGTCATCGCCCAGAGAACCCCGCTCAAACAACCACTCATGGCAATAGATGACCCGGCTTTGCGACACAATGCTCAGCCGCGCTAAAGGGGGCGAAAAATCCGCCACGGCCACTGCTTCGCGGGCACTCGAACCCGTGACCGAGCGCAGCACCCAGTCGAGTCCGCGCACCAGCGCCAGAGCCTGCACATCGATAACATGCGGCTTCAACCCCGCACTCAGCAGAACCTCCTGGTGCCACTCAAGCACCTCCTGGCGGCACGCCACCAGCACGATCTCGACCTGATCCGAATGTCGGGGGGCAACATCCTGGACGTCGTAATCCAGGGCCATCTCCTCAAGGGCATAAGGGACGTATTGCTCGGCTTCGAGGCGGACGTAAAGCTCGAGTTCGTTCTCGCTCAAGCCTGTTTCCACTTCAAGGGTTTTACAGATGACCTGCGTATCCGGCAGTGCCGTGACAGCATCACGCGCCATTACGCCAGTATTGCCCAGCGCCCGACGCAACACCTGTGCGACACTTTTTGCCCCGGTGCTGGTCAGATCATCGACATAGCCGGCCGACAGCGGTTCTATGGCATAGGCATGCAGCTCAAACGTATTGCCCATGCGGCTCAGTTCGACCACTTTTATCGACTGGCCGCTGATGTGAACACCCACGTACCGCGGGCGTGTTTCAAAAAATAATCCGGACATTGGTATTTTCCTTAATCCAATCCGTGACTTACGGGAGGGTAAAAAATGAGATCCGTTCATAACCCGTTCTGACATGTGGCCCATGACGCCCTTGGGCGAAAAATGCTTATAATGCCGGGCGTTTTTTTCCGTATCGTCGACCCGGCGCAGCTGCGCACTACCCTGACGTGCACACCCATTTCTTAATCTGGAAATCCAAAAGCCTTGATTCGTCTGCTGAAGTTTTTCGGGTGGTCTTTCGTTGCTGTGTTCTGCGGGCTCCTGCTCGCGCTGAGCGGCGCGTTTCTCTATCTTAGTCCTGGCTTGCCGTCCGTAGAGTCGTTGAGAAGTATCCAGTTGCAGATTCCTTTGCGGGTCTACACAAGCGATGGAAAACTGATCGCAGAGTTTGGCGAAATGCGCCGCTCTCCGATCAAGTTCGCCGACATTCCGCCCAATTTCATCAATGCTTTGCTCTCAGCAGAAGATGACAACTTCGCCCATCATTACGGGGTCGACCCCAGTAGCCTGATGCGTGCCGCGACCCAGCTTGTAAAAAGCGGACACATACAATCGGGGGGCAGCACCATCACCATGCAGGTGGCGAAGAACTATTTCCTGTCCAGCGAACGCAGCTTTTCCCGCAAAACCAACGAAATCCTGCTGGCCCTGCAAATCGAACGCGAACTGACCAAGAACGAGATTCTTGAGCTGTACGTGAACAAGATTTACCTGGGCAACCGTGCTTACGGCATCGAAGCTGCCGCACAGGTTTACTACGGCAAATCGATCCGCGATCTCAGCCTGGCGCAGATGGCCATGATTGCCGGCCTGCCTAAAGCCCCTTCGCGCTTTAACCCGCTGGCCAATCCGGTACGCAGCAAAGAGCGCCGCGACTGGATCCTGGGGCGCATGTACAAGCTGGGCAAAATTGATCAGGCCAGCTACGAAGCGGCCATTGCAGAACCGGTCAACGCCACTTATCACGTACCGACCCCGGAAGTCAGCGCACCTTACATCGCAGAAATGGCCCGCGCCGAGATGGTCGGGCGCTATGGCAGCGAGGCTTACACTGAAGGCTATCGCGTGACCACCACGGTGCCGAGCGACCTGCAGGTGCTGGCCAACGATTCGGTTCATGAAGGCCTGATCATCTACGACCAGCGCCACGGCTACCGCGGCCCAGAGTCACGCCTGCCCGGAAAGACCCTCGACACCTGGAGCCAGGAGCTCGCCAAACAGCGTCCATTCAGCGGCCTTGAACCGGCCATCGTGACCCGGGTCGACAAAGACGGCCTGCAAGTCCTGACCCGAAGCGGTGAAGGCCGTGTCGCGTGGGACACGATGAAATGGGCCCGGCGTTTTCTCAACACCAACAGCATGGGGCCGATGCCCAAGCAACCTTCGGATGTGGCACAAGTCGGCGACCTGATTCGCGTCCAGCCGCAAGCCGACGGCAGCCTCAAATTCAGCCAGGTGCCCAACGTACAAGGTGCGCTGGTGTCGCTTGATCCGAACAACGGCGCCATTCGCTCACTGGTCGGCGGCTTTGCATTCGAGCAGAGCAACTACAACCGCGCCATGCAGGCCAAGCGTCAGCCGGGCTCAAGCTTCAAGCCTTTCGTCTACAGCGCTGCCCTGGATAACGGCTACACCGCCGCCACCCTGGTGAACGACGCTCCGATCGTGTTCGTCGACGAGTATCTGGATAAAGTCTGGCGCCCGAAAAACGACACCAATACATTCCTCGGCCCGATCCGTGTGCGCGAAGCACTGTACAAGTCGCGCAACCTGGTTTCGATCCGCTTGCTGCAAAGCCTGGGCGTCGACCGCACCATCGACTACATCAGCAAGTTCGGTTTCAACAAACAGGACCTGCCGCGCAACCTGTCGCTGGCCCTGGGCACTGCCACCCTGACCCCGATGGAAATCGCCACCGGCTGGAGCACATTTGCCAACGGCGGGTACAAAATCACACCGTACCTGATCGACAGGATCGAAAGCCGTAACGGCGAGAGTCTGTTCGTGGCCAATCCGCCTCAAGTGCCTGAAGCAGCCCGCAAGGATGTACCGCAGGAAGCCGAAGCACTGACCATCGACACCATTAACGCCGCACCTGGCCTGCCGACCGTCGAAACCCGGGCCGTGGCTGAGCGCATCATCGACGGCCGCACCGCCTACATCCTCACCAGCATGCTGCAGGACGTGATCAAGCGCGGTACCGGCCGCCGTGCCCTCTCGCTGGGCCGTACAGACCTGGCGGGCAAAACCGGTACGACCAACGAATCCAAGGATGCCTGGTTCTCCGGTTACAACGCCGACTATGTCACCACCGTGTGGACCGGCTTTGACCAACCCGAAAGCCTCGGCCGTCGCGAATACGGCGGCACTGTCGCGCTGCCGATCTGGATCAGCTACATGGGCGGTGCGCTCAAGGACAAACCGGCACACACCCAGCCCGAGCCTGAAGGGATCCTGAGCCTGCGCATCGACCCGACAAGCGGCCGCATTGCGTCTCCAGGCACGCCTGGCGCCTATTTCGAGCTGTTCAAGAGCGAAGACACGCCACCGACCAACAGCGAGTTTGGAAATGGCTCTGCGCCAGGTACACCGCTGCCGGCAGACGAAGGGGCGCCAATCGACCTCTTCTGATAGAGGGCGCTATGGGTATGCAGCAAGACGGACGCTTGCTGCGATCTAACCCAAATCCAGAATATCCCCTGTGTAACACGCGCCGATCACGTGATCACGCAGGGGATCATCCAGTGAAGCCATATCGACTCGCACCTCCGCCTCCTGAGGTGCCATGGCCAATGGTTCAGCGCGGGTGTTTTTGCTGTGGGCAAGCCATCGCTCCAGGCTGTCCGTCAACTGCTCAGGCTGTTGTGCGAAATGGCCGTAGACATCAGCCTGCGTAGGCACCTCAAACCTCATGCTGTTCAAACGCGTACGTGTGACATCGACCCGGTTGTGCTCGCGTATCAGCAGCGTTCTGGCGCTCGCTTGCGCCTGCACTTTCTTGTCCGGCAGCGTCGCCATCTCGATGAATTGAGTACGCAATTGCCCAGAGATTTGCTTGAACGCCTGGTCGACGAAATCAAACTCACGACTGCTCACCCGTGAAGTGCGGTTCTCCAGCGCCTCTTTATAGCGACGCAGTGCAGCCCAGCAATTGGGGATATAACTGTCCACCATAAAGTGATGAGCCATGTCGATTAACTGGCGAAGAAAGCTGTCGCGCGCGGGTAAGCCGTTATTTTGCCCGAGCGCGGCACTGCTCACGGCATGCTGAATAACCGTGTCGCATGCCGGCGCCCATAACAGATGCGACACCCCGCCCAGCCCCAATTCCACGGGCATAAAATGGCGAAGCGTGCCGTGATGCTGATAAGGCTCGCCGGTCAGGTTGGTCAGCCCCAGCGCGAACACCGAGAGCCCAACCGGTACATTGCTGAAGGTGAGCACAGCACCTGTGCCATACACCGGGGATTTGGTATTCATCCAGGTCGCCGGCACACTGGGGATCGGGTCGTTGTGGTTGACGGTTCGGTGATGCACCAGCGACTGCGCGGCGCTGACAAACGTGGCGTCGCCAGCGCGGGGCGCGCCGTAGGTGTAGAGCAGGACGTCGTATCCTTCAGGTCGCTTGCACAGCATTTGCGAAAGAATCAACGCAATGGCTCCGCCAAGGCTGTGACCACAAATCAGAATTTTTTGGCCGGCGTGGAATTTGTCGAGGTACCTGCTTACAAAGGCCGCCGCCACTTTTGCAGCCTCATAAAAACCACGATGCACCTTGCCCTCTCCCTCCTCAAAAGGCACTTGCAGTGCATCGGCATCACGCAAAAAATCCGCTCCTGCACTGGTGCCGCGAACGGCGATCACAACGACCTCATCGTTATGGCTGACAAAGGCCTGGGTGTCGGTACCTTCTGCCCCCTCCTTGGTATCATCGAGAAAGTGAAGGTTGGCGGGGTTCTCCTGATCCGGCCCCAACAAAGGGTTATTGGCCGGGTATAACTCCGGGTCAAAGGGCACGATCTCCAGCCGCCTGGAATACGGCACGTCTTCATACAACGGGTAATAGGGCTCGGTCTGCTCGGGGTTGACCTGCCAGTTTTCCTTGAACGTGGCGAGCCTATCGCCAAACCAGTTGCCCACACTCGGTTCCAGCGGAAAGCTGACCGTGGGAGTGGTGACCGGCTGCTCGTCGGGCTCCTGGCCAAAAGGGCAATAGCTCAACGTCGCCATCAAGGCCAATTGATACAGGTTAAGTGCGCAAAAGGCCGGATCGGTCGACAGCATCGGCCGCAAAGCCCGTAGCGGGCGAACTTCCAGCACGGTATGGCGATCTGGCGCAAGGCAAACACCGAACTCCCCCCGCGGCCACATCAAACGGCGAGGCCCCACGTCCAGTGGAAAGTGCCGCGGCACTTTCGGCGGCAAGTGCGAAACATGCTTGACCAAGTGCCGAACTTCGATTTGATAATATTCATCCGTGGCGTTGCTCAGCGCCGGTTTTTGTACAGTTCGCGAACCGTCCTTGTTGAAGTACCGGGTATTTTCGGCTCTGACTTGAAGCTCGGTAATTTCAAGAGGGTAGTGCTCACGCGTTATAAGATCATAATAGTAATCCTTAGCATCTTTATAGGGAGTCATCATTGTCACTGCAATGGATCCAGCACAATGATTTTTAACACGCCCCACACCAGTTGAATCCAAAAAACCGCTGTACTGCAACCCTTCAAAATCAACAACCTCATAGGCAAGCCCCGCATACGGCATTCCTGAACCAAATTCATCGACCAACTGAAAGCTGGTCTGTTTGCCTTGTACAGAGCACGAAAACATCCGCCCTTTCAAATCAAAACTTTTAATGCTGTCAGACTTGATCACTTGCCACCCCTTTTATTCCGTACAGCCTGGATAAACAATGCACTGCTTGCCGTCCGGCATCATGAAATGACTGAAGTCTTTATAATTCCCTCTACAAAAAGCATATGGATCCTCAAACCCCTTACCCATACAGCGCTTCCAGCCATTTGGCACTTTCACCCAAGTGTCTCGCTTATAAGGTCTTTCTTCCGCCAGCAGTTTGATTTTCATCTTCACTGTCTTACCGGGTAATTGATCCAGGGTATAACCCGCAACAGGGCGACCACGGGTTAACGCCCCCGTGGCATCGGTATCTTTACAATCAAGAATCTTTCTAAGAACGCGGGGTTTACCCGACGTACGAAACAACCACTGACATTGCCCGTAAAAAGTACTTACACCGTCGGCGTTAAAATGCTCTTTATATTCAATGGGCAGCTCTTCACGAAACACGACCCCAGCACTATCTCCGCCCTGATCGCTCCAGCCCGCACCATAAACAGCGTTAATATCCAGCCTGATATGACTAATCACCAACGGGCAACCACTCACGGTGCGATAAAGCGCTATCTTCGAATCGGGCTTGTACTCTTTTCGCCAATGCCGATTAAATCCAACCCAAGTATTCTTGCCACCGGGCACCCTGCACGTCTCGCCTTTGGCCGGAACATAAACAGCGGAAGCACGATAATAAACATTGGGCGGCAACTCGGCGGTGAAGGTAAAGGTCTCCGACTTGCTCGGTGAACAGCCCGAGAGACTCAACAGGCCACAGACCAACACCAGCCCCTTAAATACGCTCTTCATCAACAGACCCCCTTATTCCGTACAGCCCGGATAAACAGTGCACTGTCTTCCGTCTGGCATCATGAAATGGCTGAAGTCTTTATAATTTTCATCACAAAAAGCATATTGATCCTCAAAACTTTCACCCATACAGCGTTTCCAACCATTAGGTACTTTCACCCACGTATCACCCATATAGGGCCTTTCTTCCGCCAGCAGTTTGATTTTCATCTTCACCGTCTTGCCGGGTAATTGATCCAGGGTATAACCCGCAACAGGGCGACCACGGGTTAACGCCCCCGTGGCATCGGTATCTTTACAATCAAGAATTTTTACTATTCGCCGCTTCGAGCCCGATGTGCGAAACAACCACTGGCATTGTCCGTAAAAGGTACTTACACCGCCGGCGTTAAAATGCTCTTTATATTCAATGGGCAGCTCTTCACGGATGGCCACGCCAGCGCTATCCCCACCCTGATCACCCCAGTCCTCACCATAAACAGCGTTAATATCCAGCCTGATATGACTAATCACCAACGGGCAACCACTCACGGTGCGATAAAGGGCTATCGTCGAATCGGGCTTGTACTCTTTTCGCCAATGCCGATTAAATCCAACCCAAGTATTCTTGCCACCGGGCACCCTGCACGTCTCGCCTTTGGCCGGAACATAAACAGCGGAAGCACGATAATAAACATTGGGCGGCAACTCGGCGGTGAAGGTAAAGGTCTCCGACTTGCTCGGTGAACAGCCCGAGAGACTCAACAGGCCACAGAACAACACCAGCCCCTTGAATACGCTCTTCACAAAACACCCTCGCCTTGCGAGAACCCTGCCATCTGGCTGACTCTTTCGAAGTGCATGTGTGGCGTTTCATCAGGCCGTGGGTTCCACGCATCCGGGACGCCGTAGCCGGGGCGCGGAAGGCTGTGCAGCGCTAGAAATTGCAGGTGTTCTTGTTCCAGCCACCCCCACTGTTCAGCCTGCATCCGTTGCGCATGTATCCACGCAAGAGGCCTTCGATGCCTGGCCAATTGCCGAAGTGCCTCGTAATGGTGGGCCAATAAGTAGCGGTACACATTGATGACATGCACCTGTCCGCGCAGACGGCCTGGCGTTGGGACCTGCAGCCATTCAGGCATGGCTGGCAACGGGTACTCCCCGGGCGCCGGGTTGTCTAAAGCAAGCCAGTGTTCGCCCTGCCAGTAGCACAGGCTGATCGTGGGGCCCAGGTAAGGCGGGAGTGCATCTGGCGATAGATGATCAAGCGCACGGGTTAGCGTTCGGTTGTCGTGAAAACGGTACAGCGCTTGATTGGGGCGCGAGTCGAGCAAAAATCGTTGGCGCCAATGCTCCAGCAACGCTGGCAGATCACCTTGAGCGATACTGGCCAGCCAACCCCAGTTACGTTCGGGCGCGCCCAAAAGGCCGGACAAGGCCTCAGTGTCAGCCCTGCTGAGCAAAATCAGGTACGGCCCGGCATTCGCCAACCGGGCCACCGATGTTTGGTCATAAACGCTGGCATAGCGGTCGCAAGCGCGACCATTGAGCAGCGTCTGTCGGGTCTCCATCTCGCCCAGCGAGTCCAGAATCAGGCACAGCTCACGACCTTGACGGTGTTGCTCTTCTATCCATTGCCAGGGTGATACAGGGCTCATCACAGGCCTCCTTCAGGCAAGCACATAGCGTTTTCGCAGGCCTCGCACAGCGGGCAGAATTCAACGCCTGAGTCATGCGTTGAGGTCATCAGTCTTTGCTGATAAGACGCGAGGGGGGCCGGCAAGGCTTGCGGCGCAAGCAGGCGTTCAGACTCACCCGGCAACAACGGATTCGCCGGCGTCCCCGGCACCGGTACGCCGCCGGGCACAATCGGGCTGCTGCTGTAGATCCCCGCCGCGCTGATCACGATGTGTTGCCCACCGGCCATCAGGGTGATGCTGGCGCCGGCATCGAGTACCAACCGCGCGCCGGCCTTGAGGTGGACTTCCAGCCCGGCTTCGGCCACCAGCGCCTGGCCGACGCGGGTGTGGCTGCTGGCGGCGATGTTCAGGTGGTCGTTGGCATTGAGTTGCACCTTGCGGTCACCGCTGACGGTGCGTTGCTCTTCGGCTTCGAGCACCGCCACGCTGTCCCCGCTGATGGTCGCTTCGGACTTGCCATCAATCTGCACGCGGCTGTCATGTTTGACGTGTTGTTCCAGATCGCGCTGGGCGTGCAGGTAGATCAGCTCCTGGCCTTTGCGGTCCTCGATGCGCAGTTCGTTGAAACCGCTGCCACCCGGCGTGCTGCGACTGCGAAACACGCTTTGGGTTTTGTCTGCAGGCAATACCAGCGGCGCCGGGTTGAGGCTGTTGACCAGGCAACCGGAAATGATCGGCCTGTCGGGGTCGCCGTCCAGATACGTCACCAGCACTTCCATGCCCACCCGGGGGATGGTCACGCTGCCATAGCGGTCTCCGGCCCAGCTCGACGCTACCCGCACCCAGCAACTGCTTTGATCGTCGTTGATTGCGCTGCGATCCCAATGAAAGCTGACCCGAACCCGGCCAAACTGATCGCAATGGATGTCTTCCCCCGCCGGGCCAGTTACGCGGGCGGTCTGGCTGCCGAGGATCCTCGGCTTGGCGAAAACCTGTTGCGGGCGGTAGGTCACGTCTTCAGGGGTGACGTGAAAAGTGTTGCGGTAGCCCTGGGTAAAGCCGTTCGAAGCGGTCATCTGCGGGATGCGGCCTTGCTCTTCGAGTGCTTGCGGTTGTTTGCCCTCGTGGTGAACCCGGGTCAGCAACCAGCGGGCATTCCAGGCCGCATGCGGGTGCTCGCTGATGGTCAGAAAGTGACCGCTGCTCAGGCACGGTTGGTCACTGCTGCCATTGCCCTGGCGATAACCGGTTTGATGGTGCTCAAGGGCCCGCTGATTTTGTTGTTCACCGTGGGCGGTTGCGCTGAAGCCGCCGGGGTAGCTGTAGTGTTCGAGGACCTGCCTATCGGGGTCGGCGCTGCTTTCAGCCTGCAGGATGCGGCTGGCTTTTTCGAAGTCATAATCGCGACGCACCGTGCGGTTGGTCCGGGTTTCGAGGTGCAAGCCAAAGCGCTCGATCGACGGTTCCCTGGCCACCATCCCGGCATCTTGCACGTAAGGTGTAGGCCGCGTGAGCAGGCTGAACGCCTGTTGTTTATCACCGAACACCAGCACATGGCCGTCAGGCGAATGCCGAAAATGGTAGTGAAAACCCTCTTCAAAACACAGGCGCTGAATAAAGTGCAGGTCCGATTCGCCGTACTGCACGCAGTACTCCCGAGGCGGGTAGGACGAGAGTGAATTGAACAGGTAGGCATTGCTGAAAATGCCGTGCTCTTCAAGCACGGTTTCGATGATTTGCTGCACGGTCTGCCGCTGGAAAATTCGCTGGTTGGTGCGATGTTCCAGGTAGGCCAGTTGCGGCACCAGCGTCAGACGGTAGTGCGTCAGCCGCGGGCCCGGGCTGCTCAGGGCGATGCTGGAAATCTTCCCGTGAACACCGTTGCCCTCGCCGTCAAACGCCAGATAAGCCGGCTGATGCAGCAACGCGTCGAGCGCCAGATCAGCGCGCTCGCTGACCAGTTCGACGGTAAAGGCAAAGGGCGTGCTGATGGCTTCATCGCCGGTAAACCCCAGTACCTGAAACTCGGATTCGGCAGCGTTGATACTCAGGCTAAAGCGCTTATGACGGTCAATCGTGGGCATCCGTGGCTCCTCAAACGTAGAGGGCACGCTTCAGAACAAAGGCGCCCACAACAAGGAGGTAAACGCTAACGGATGGGCCTAGCAGCGGATGTAGGAGACTTCTCTAATTGCCAGAAGAAGTAGATAAATCAGTACAAGTTTGTTCATCCCAACAGCTGTAATACCCGCCCTTTAAGCGAAAAAATCTCTGCAGGCGCGAGCGGTAACGCGTGTGTCCATTGGGTAAATGCAGCGATCTTTTACCCGTCGCGAGCCTATTCGCTCCGACAGGTTCTGATCGTCGCTCACAAAAAACCCCGGCACTTGCGTGCCGGGGTTTGGGGAAGACGTTCTACGGAATTAGCCGTTGAACACGTCATCCACGCTTTTCAGCGGGTAGTTCTTCGGGTACGGCAGGGTGGCGACGCCGGTCTCGATGGCCGCTTTGGCGACAGCATCGGAGATCAGGGTGATCAGGCGCACGTCCATTGGTTTCGGGATGATGTACTCACGACCGAATTCCAGCTTGATGCCGCCGTAAGCGTCACACACTTCTTGCGGCACTGGCAGTTTGGCCAGTTCACGCAGTGCGTTGGCCGCCGCGATTTTCATTTCTTCGTTGATGCGCTTGGCGCGAACGTCCAGAGCACCACGGAAGATGAACGGGAAGCCCAGTACGTTGTTGACCTGGTTCGGGTAGTCCGAACGGCCAGTGGCCATGATCACATCGTCACGCGTGGCGTGCGCCAGCTCTGGAGCGATTTCCGGGTCCGGGTTCGAGCAAGCGAACACGATCGGGTTTGGCGCCATGCGCAGCAGGTTCTCAGGGCTCAGCAGGTTAGGACCCGACAGACCGACAAACACGTCAGCGCCTTCCATTGCGTCTGCCAATGTGCGTTTTTCAGTCGCGTGTGCAAACACCGCTTTGTACTGGTTCAGATCGTCACGGCCGGAGTGGATGACGCCGGTACGGTCGACCATGTAGATGTTTTCGATCGTTGCACCCATGCTCACCAGCAACTTCATGCAGGAGATGGCTGCAGCGCCGGCGCCCAGGCAAACGATCTTGGCTTCAGCCAGGGTTTTGCCAGCGATTTCCAGGGCGTTGATCATGCCGGCAGCCGTCACGATAGCGGTGCCATGCTGGTCATCGTGGAACACCGGGATGTCGCATTGCTCGATCAGCGCGCGCTCGATCTCAAAGCACTCAGGGGCTTTGATGTCTTCGAGGTTGATGCCACCGAAGGTGATGGAAATGCGTTTAACGGTGTCAATGAAGGCTTGCGGACTTTCGGAGTCGACTTCAATGTCGAACACATCGATACCGGCAAAGCGCTTGAACAGCACGCCTTTGCCTTCCATAACCGGCTTGGAGGCCAATGGGCCGAGGTTACCCAGGCCCAGAATCGCGGTGCCATCAGAAATCACGGCGACCAGGTTGCCTTTGCCGGTGTATTGGTAGGCAAGCTCAGGGTCGCGGGCGATTTCGCGCACTGGTTCGGCTACACCCGGGCTATAGGCCAGCGCTAGATCGCGGGCGGTAGCGGTAGGTTTGGTAAGCTCGACACTCAGTTTCCCTGGGCGGGGCTGGGCATGATATTCGAGAGCGGCGGTTTTCAAATCAGACATGTGGGCATTCCGCTTTTTTGCTGTTGGACAGACGGATCGCCGAGCATACGCGTGTCGCAAAGTCCCGACAAGACTGACCAGTCAGCAGTGTCAAGGGCTTTGCCTTAAGACTTTGGCCCAAGAGCCGCGCCCGGCAAGGGTTATAGTGTCCACAATCTTATTTTAAAATTGTCTACAATTTTACTTCGCGCCGACGTTTATCATCCCTGGATGAGTCAATGAGAGCATCCAGCGCGCCTGCCCCGGCTTGAGCCCTCCACGTCGAGAACGATCCAGCACCCAACCACGCGCTTCAAGCTTAGAGCCCTGCAGACGGGCAAGGTCTTGCTGATCGAAATGTTTCAATTGACCGGCTGCAATATGCAGCACCACACCGCCCTGAAGATCGATCCAGAGGCCACCGCGATTACGCTGGACCTTGCTCACCGTGCCCCCCACTACAGCAAATCCGGAGCGGCTTATTTGCTGCGGCGCGAGCACCGGCGACTGTCGCCAAAGGCCCAACCTCGCAGCCCGCGCAGTACGCTCAGCCGCTTGCTGACAGTCGAGCAGCTCGACATTCGGGGCGATCGCCACCTGATACGCCAGACCATCGGCCAGCACTTTAGCTTCAAGGTTACTGCCATCGACACCAAAGACATGGGCCAGCGTACGTCCATAACGGTCCTGGGGCTGCTTGCCTGCCAACAACCCGACACGCCCACCACTCTGCGCGACCAGGTTTTGCAGCCGCTTGCGGGCGGCGTCGGCGAAGGGCTCGGCGGATTGGCCTTTTTTACCCGTTTCGGGGGCATTGAGGCCAATCATGCGCACGCTGCGTCCATCCTTGAGGCGCAACGTGTCGCCATCGACCACTTGCTGCACCCGGGCATAAGACAAGCCCCCCGGCGCAGGGCACAACGGCCCGGCCAGCACATTCGACAGCCAAATCGCAGGCACAAAAAAGGCGCCCGCGAGGGACGCCTTTTTCAATAACCTGGCCAGACCAAAAGGACCGTCCAAAGTCATGCGCCTTACTCGGCGGCTTTTTTCGTTGCGCCGAAAGCACCGAAACGAGTTTTGAAGCGATCAACACGACCGCCAACGTCCAGAGTTTTTTGCTTACCGGTGTAGAACGGGTGGCACTCGTTGCATACGTCAGTCGCCAGTGCTTTGCACAGGTTGGAGCGAGTCTGGAACTTGTTGCCGCAGCTGCAAGTTACTTCGATCACTTCGTACGCTGGATGGATATCGGCTTTCATGGGGTATTCCTCAGGCTAGCGTGCCGCCACTCAACACCATTGTTGAATACCGCACGTAAATTTAGGGCGCCGATAATACCAGACCTTTACATTGACGCAAGCGGCCAAGCATGCTCCTTCACTATTCATTCATCTGTAAACGCCTGGCCTTTTAGTCCCCGACCGCGTTGTCTGCTAGGCTCCGGGCCATATTTGCCGTTCATCACTTGAGAGCCCCGCGTGCCCGACGCCATTTTGCGCCTTGCCCTGCCTTCCCCCTTGCGCCGCCTGTTCGATTACCGGGCGCCGGCCGGCGTGCTGCGCCATCAATTACAGCCTGGCATGCGCTTGCGGGTACCGTTCGGGCGGCGTGAAATGATCGGCATTCTGGTCGAGGTGGTCGATCACAGTGAAGTGCCTGCAGACAAGCTCAAACCGGCCATCGCCCTGCTCGATGCCACCTCGCCGCTGCCCGCCTCATTATTCAAGCTGTGCCTGTGGACCTCGCAGTATTACCAGCACAGCTTGGGCGACACACTGAGCTGGGCGCTGCCCGTACTGTTGCGCCAGGGTGAACTGGCCGAAACCCGTCAGGAACGCTTCTGGCAAATTGCCCCCGGGGCCAGACTCGACGACCCGCGCATCGCCCGTGCCCCGCGCCAGCGTGAAGCCCTGGCGACCCTTGCCCAGCACCCCCATGGCGTCGCCCATCAACTGCTGAGCAAGTTGATGCTGAGCAAGGACAGCCTCGATCTGCTGCTGGCCAAAGAGCTGGTGCAGGTCGAGATTCGCCGTCATGCGCCGAGCGAGCGCCACGAACACTGGCTGGCACAGCCCGAATTGCCGCTCAACAGCGAACAGCGCGCAGCCTATGAAGCCATTCGCGCAGGCTTCGACAGCTTTCATGCCTTTTTGCTCGCTGGGGTCACAGGCAGCGGCAAGACCGAAGTGTATTTGCAACTGATCCGCGAAACCCTGCTGGCCGGCAAGCAAGCGCTGGTGCTGATCCCCGAGATCAACCTGGGGCCGCAAACCCTGGCTCGCTTCGAACAGCGTTTCAATGCGCGCATCGCCCTGGTGCATTCGGCCGTCAACGACCGCGAGCGCCTTGAAAGCTGGCTCGCCGCCCGCGATGGAGAGGCCGACATTATTATCGGCACCCGCTCGGCGCTGTTCACCCCGATGAAAAACCCGGGGCTGATCATCATCGACGAAGAACATGACGGCTCTTATAAGCAGCAGGAAGGGTTGCGCTACCACGCCCGGGACCTGGCACTGGTGCGTGCGCGTCAGGAAAACATCCCGATCGTGCTCGGTTCCGCCACGCCATCCCTCGAAAGCCTGCATAACGCCTACACCGGCCGCTATGGTCTGCTGCGCCTGAATGAACGTGCAGGCGGGGCCAAACAACCCCGTTTCCTGCGGCTGGATGTTAAAAGTCGCCCGCTGGACAGCGGTATTTCCGGCCCCATGCAACAAGCCATTGGCCAGACCCTCGCGGCAGGCCAGCAAGTGCTGGTGTTCCTCAACCGTCGCGGCTTCGCCCCTACGCTGCTGTGTCATGACTGCGGCTGGATGTCGGAGTGCCAGCGTTGCGATGCCCGAATGACCGTTCATCAGCGCTCTGGAGAACTGCGCTGCCACCACTGCGGCTATGTCGAGCGCGTGCCGCGCAATTGCCCGCAATGCGGCAAGGTCGATCTGCGGCCCGTGGGCGCAGGCACCGAACGGGCAGAAGAACGACTGGGAATTTTGTTTCCTGATTACCCCGTACTGCGGGTCGATCGCGACAGCACCTCGCGCAAGGACGCGATGAATCAGTTGTTTGCCACGATTCAAAAGGGCCAGCCGTGTATTTTGATCGGCACGCAAATGCTCGCCAAAGGTCATCACTTCCCGCGGGTGACCCTGGTTTCGATTCTGGATGCCGATGGCGGTTTATTCTCAGGTGACTTCCGCGCCAGCGAGCGCATGGCTCAATTGATCGTCCAGGTCGCTGGCCGTGCGGGGCGCGCCGAAGAACCGGGCAAAGTGATCATCCAGACCCATCTGGCTGACCATCCGCTGCTGATTCAATTGACCGAACAAGGTTACTTCGCTTTCGCCGAGCAAGCCTTGAGCGAGCGTCGGGCGGCCGGTTTACCGCCGTTTGCGCACTTGGCACTGCTGCGCGCCGAAGCCCACAAGCCGGGCCAGGCCGAAGGCTTTCTGGATGAAGCCTGCACTGAAGCCGAACGCCTGCTGGTCGAACTTAACCTGGGCGGCATCGAGTTGCTCGGCCCGGTACCGGCCCCCATGGAGCGCCGTGCCGGGCGCTATCGTGCCCAGTTTTTACTGCAAGCCACTGCCCGGGCGCCCCTGCATCGACTGCTCAACCAATGGCTGCTGATCCTGGAGCAAATGCCCAGTGGCCGTCAGGTACGCTGGTCGCTGGACGTCGATCCGGTCGACCTTTACTAAGCTGACGCAGTCACACGTTATAAATGAATACGTGTCACCCCATGAAGCATCGCTACCGGCTTGCGGCTTAAGGCTTGAAGCTTGCCGCCCCGTTAGCGGACAATACCCAGTTTTTCCACCTGCGCACTGAAGCGCTACCGCGCTTGCGGTCGAAAGAGAAGACCATGAAAGACACCATTCGCCAGCTGATTCAACAAGCCCTAGCTCAACTCGTCACAGAAGGTGTGTTGCCTGAAGGCCTGACGCCAGCGATTCAGGTGGAAAACGCCCGTGACAAGACTCACGGCGACTTCGCCAGCAACATCGCCATGATGCTGGCCAAGCCGGCCGGCATGAAGCCCCGCGACCTGGCCGAAAAAATCATCGCCGCGCTGCCGGCCGATGAGCAAATCAGCAAGACTGAAATCGCCGGCCCGGGCTTCCTGAACTTCTTCCAGAACACACAGGCCCTGGCCTCGCGCCTGGACGCAGCCCTGGCCGATACCCACATCGGCGTCCGCAAGGCTGCTCCAGCCATGCGCACCGTCATCGACATGTCCGCGCCCAACCTGGCCAAAGAGATGCACGTCGGCCACTTGCGCTCGACCATCATTGGCGACGGCGTGGCGCGCGTCCTGGAATTCCTCGGCGACGACGTCATTCGTCAAAACCACGTGGGCGACTGGGGCACCCAGTTCGGCATGCTGATGGCCTATCTGGAAGAAAACCCGATCACCAGCGACGAGTTGTCTGATCTCGAGAACTTCTACCGTGCGGCCAAGCAACGCTTTGACGAATCGCCCGAGTTTGCGGATCGCGCCCGCAGCCTGGTGGTCAAGCTGCAAGCCGGCGACGCGGACTGCCTGGCCCTGTGGACAAAGTTCAAAGACATCTCGCTGTCGCATTGCCAGAAAATCTACGAACTCTTGAACGTAAAACTGACCATGGCCGACGTGATGGGCGAAAGCGCCTACAACGACGACCTGATCAATGTGGTCAATGACCTCAAGGCCAAGGGCATGCTGGTCGAGAGTAACGGCGCTCAGTGCGTGTTCCTCGACGAGTTCAAGAACGCCGAAGGCGAGCCGCTGCCCGTCATCATCGTCAAGGCTGACGGTGGCTATCTGTACGCCACTACCGACTTGGCAGCCATCCGCTATCGCAGCGGTGTATTGAAAGCCGATCGCGTCCTGTACTTCGTTGACCAGCGTCAGGCGCTGCACTTCCAGCAGGTGTTCGCCGTAGCACGCAAGGCCGGTTTCATCACCCACCCGATGGAAATGGAACACATGGGCTTCGGCACCATGAACGGTGCTGACGGCCGTCCGTTCAAGACCCGCGACGGTGGCACGGTAAAACTGATCGACCTGCTCAACGAAGCCAAAGAGCGCGCCTACACGCTGGTTAAAGAGAAAAACCCGGAACTGGCGGAAGAAGAACTGCGCGCAATCGCCAAAGTGGTCGGCATTGGTGCCGTGAAATACGCGGACTTGTCCAAGCACCGTACCAGCGACTACAGCTTCAACTTCGACCTGATGTTGAATTTCGAAGGCAATACCGCACCGTACCTGCTGTATGCCTACACCCGTGTGGCAGGTGTTTTCCGCAAGCTGGGCAAGCGTTTCGATCAAGTAGACGGCCATATCGTGCTGGCAGCGCCGCAAGAACAAGAGCTGGCAGCCAAACTGGCTCAGTTCGGTGAAGTCCTGAACAACGTTGCAGAAAAAGGCACGCCGCACACCCTGTGCACGTACCTGTACGATGTGGCAGGCCTGTTCTCCAGCTTCTACGAGAACTGCCCGATCCTGAACGCCGAAGACGAAGCACAGAAACAAAGCCGCCTGCGCCTGGCAGCACTGGCCGGCCGTACTCTCAAGCAAGGCCTGGAACTGCTGGGTCTGGAAACTCTGGAGCGCATGTAAGTTGGCCGCCAAGAAAAAACCTGCCCCAAAGCGCGGCGCCAGCCGGTATCAGGCACCGACCAAAAAACCGATCCCGGGTTGGCTATGGATGGCCATCGGCCTGACCGTAGGCGCCTTTATCGTTTTTTTGATGAAGCTCGAGCCTGGCAAGGGCGACGACGTCAAACGGGTCAAGCAAGAGCAGCAAAAGGCTTCGCAAGTCGCTGAGGCCAATAAAACCGCTCCGAGCCCGACGCAGCCGGTCAAGCCAAAGTACGACTTCTATACGCTGCTGCCCGAGTCTGAAGTGATCGTGCCGCCAGAGGCCGTACCGGAAAAAACCCTGCCGACGCCACAAACTGCGCCATTGAAGCCGGTGACGCCTGCCGAGGCGGCAAAAATCGACACGGTCCGTGCTCAGGCCGCCCTGAATGGCCTCACCCCGCCACCTGCGCCACCGGTGGCCAAGGCGGCACCGGTGACCAAGTTCTTCCTGCAAGCGGGCTCGTTCCGCAAGCAAGCCGATGCCGACAAGGTGCGTGCGCAAATCATCCTGCTCGGCCAGTCCGCCTCGGTCGAATCGGGCACGGTGAAAGACGAAACCTGGTATCGAGTGCTGGTCGGCCCGTTCAGTAACCGCGAACAACTGACCGTGGCCCAAAAGCAATTGGCGAGTGGCGGGTTCAACAACCTGTTGCTGCAACAACGCCGCTGACCATCACGAGCACGCTCGCGCCTGCAGGCAGCGCGAGCGTGCTCACGATGACGTCCCTCCATTCATCCGCATTCCCTCCCCGCTGTTGAAATATCCGCGACAACCCCCATATGTATCTCCATCAGGCATTTTCGCCCCGCTGCGTGGAGACTCTCCCTTGACCACCATCGTTTCAGTACGCCGCCACGGCAAAGTCGTCATGGCTGGCGACGGCCAGGTTTCCCTTGGCAATACCGTGATGAAAGGCAACGCGAAAAAAGTCCGTCGTCTCTATCACGGCCAGGTTATCGCCGGTTTCGCCGGTGCCACCGCTGATGCATTTACCCTGTTCGAACGCTTTGAAGGCCAACTGGAAAAACACCAGGGCCATCTGGTTCGCGCCGCTGTCGAGTTGGCCAAAGAATGGCGTACCGACCGCTCGCTGAGCCGCCTTGAAGCCATGCTGGCCGTGGCCAACAAAGACGCGTCCTTGATCATCACCGGTAACGGTGACGTGGTTGAGCCGGAAGACGGCTTGATCGCTATGGGCTCAGGCGGTGCATTCGCCCAAGCAGCAGCCCGCGCCCTGTTGATGAAAACCGAGCTTTCGGCCCGTGAAATCGCCGAAACAGCACTCGGCATTGCTGGCGACATCTGCGTGTTCACCAACCACAACATCACTATTGAGGAGCAGGACCTCGCCGAGTAAGCCACTTGTCGGGCCCATTGCCGGCCCGTTTGTGTACCTTGATTCAGCTAGAGGAACGCCAATTACTATGTCCATGACTCCCCGCGAAATTGTCCACGAACTCAATCGCCACATCATCGGCCAGGACGACGCCAAGCGCGCCGTTGCCATTGCCCTGCGTAACCGCTGGCGCCGGATGCAGCTGCCCGAAGAGCTGCGCGTTGAGGTCACCCCGAAAAACATCCTGATGATCGGCCCGACCGGTGTCGGCAAAACCGAAATCGCACGTCGCCTGGCCAAACTGGCCAACGCACCGTTCATCAAGGTTGAAGCCACCAAGTTCACCGAAGTTGGTTATGTCGGTCGTGACGTCGAGTCGATCATTCGTGATCTGGCTGACGCCGCCATCAAGCTGCTGCGCGAGCAAGAGATCGTCAAGGTTCGCCATCGTGCCGAAGATGCCGCTGAAGAGCGCATTCTGGACGCCCTGCTGCCGCCAGCGCGCACGTTCGGCGAAGAAGCCGCCGTACCGCAGGACTCCAACACCCGCCAGCTGTTCCGCAAGCGTCTGCGTGAAGGCCAGCTGGACGACAAGGAAATCGAAATCGAAGTCGCCGATGTGGCGGGGGTTGATATCTCCGCGCCACCTGGCATGGAAGAGATGACCAATCAGCTGCAAAGCCTGTTTGCCAACATGGGTAAAGGCAAGCGCAAAAGCCGCAAGCTGAAAGTCAAAGAAGCCCTGAAAATGGTGCGTGACGAAGAAGCCGGCCGTCTGGTCAATGATGAAGAACTCAAGGCCAAGGCCCTGGAAGCGGTTGAGCAGCACGGCATTGTGTTTATCGATGAAATCGACAAGGTTGCCAAGCGCGGTAATGTCGGCGGCGCCGATGTGTCCCGTGAAGGCGTTCAACGCGACCTGTTGCCCTTGATCGAAGGCTGCACCGTCAACACCAAACTGGGCATGGTCAAAACCGACCACATCCTGTTTATCGCGTCCGGTGCGTTCCACCTGAGCAAGCCAAGCGATCTGGTGCCCGAACTACAAGGTCGCCTGCCAATCCGGGTCGAACTCAAGGCGCTGACACCAGAAGACTTCGAACGCATTCTCAGCGAGCCACATGCTTCGCTGACCGAGCAATACCGCGAGCTGCTGAAAACCGAAGGCCTGAACATCGAGTTCCAGCCTGAAGGGATCAAGCGCCTGGCCGAAATCGCCTGGCAGGTGAACGAAAAAACCGAGAACATCGGTGCTCGCCGCCTGCACACGCTGCTTGAGCGTTTGCTCGAAGAGGTTTCTTTCAGTGCCGGTGATATCGCCAGTGCACAAAAAGACGAGCCGATTCGCATCGACGCCGACTACGTGAACAGCCATCTGGGCGAGCTGGCCGAAAACGAAGACCTCTCGCGCTACATCTTGTAAGCCCGCGTGCACACCTTGTAGCCGCTGCTGCAGGCTGCGATCGCCAACCTCGTTGGCGCAGGATCTTGAGATCACTGAAGGCCTTTGGCCTTATCGCAACCTGCGGCAGCGGCTACAGTGCTTATGCGATGACCATAGGTTATGACCATGATTCCCAGCGCCATCAACCTGCACAAAGCCTCGAAGACCCTCACCCTCAAATACCCGTCAGGCGAAGAGTTTCATCTGCCTGCCGAATTTCTGCGCGTGCATTCCCCCTCCGCCGAGGTTCAAGGCCACGGCAAGCCGATTCTGCAATTTGGCAAAATCAATGTTGGCCTGAGCAAGGTCGAACCTGCTGGCCAGTACGCCTTGAAGTTGACCTTTGACGACGGCCACGACAGCGGCCTGTTTACCTGGGATTACCTGTATCAATTGGGTCAACGCCAGGAAGATTTGTGGGCCGACTATCTGGCCGAACTGAAAAAAGCCGGAAAATCCCGCGACCCTTCCGAATCCATCGTCAAATTGATGCTGTAACCGCACCGCAAGCCCTGCAGAAGCGCGCGGGTCGCTCCTGCAGGCACAACCGTCTCAAGAAGCTGGCGTAGCCGGTTTAACTTCAGAAGCGGTTGATGTCGGGGCGGCAGGGGCTTTTGCGGCGGTCGGTTTTTTACTCGCAGCCGGTTTTTTGGCCGCAGGCTTTTTAGCGGCTGCAGGTTTGGCTGCAGCGGGTTTCACCGCGGGCTTGGAGGCCGGTTTGGTCGCTGGTTTTGCGGCGGGTTTGGCTGCCGCTTTAGCCGCCGGTTTGGCAGCCACTTTTGGCGCAGGTTTCGCGGCCGCTTTAACCGTAGCCCTAGCCGGAGCCGGCTTGCTGGCCGCCGTGGTTTTGGTGGCCGTCACCTTGGCAGCGGCCGCCGTCAGTTTTTCAATGTGCTTGGTGAGTGTCTCAACCTTGGCGTGCAGGGCCTTGACCTCATCACGACTCGGTACACCCATGCGCGAAATCGCGCTGCTCAGGCGCTTGTCGAAGGCTTCCTCCAATTCACTCCATTTACCCAGCGCCAATTCTTTAACGTCTTCGACCTTGGAACGGGTGGACGTTGTCGCCTTGGGCCCTGAAGCCTTGGTCAGTTTCTCCGCCTTTTCGCCATCCTTGACCAGACTGTCAAACAGCTTGCTGCCGTCTGCGTCAATCTTTGAGTACACGCCCAAGCCTGCCAGCCAGATTTTGCGTGAATACTCTTCAACCTTGCTTGCCCACGTATTGCTTTCTTTTGCAGCCGGTTTCTTAGCAGCCATCGTGTTCCCCTCAATGTGCAGTCGCGACGTCAGTGAGCCAGATCGTCGAATCATCAAGATGAACAAAATGCTCACCTGAATCAGGTGTAGACGCTAAGTCCGCTTGCTGCCAGTCGAATCAGAAGCTGGCAGCAACGCTGCGTTCACCCTCAGGCCAGCGCTTTATCCAGTGAGCGCTCGATTTCAGCTTGAATCATGCCGCTCATCGCCGACATCAATAGCCCCAGTTGCACATCAACCTTGATGGTTTTTTCGCCAATCGCCAATGTACCGTTAACCCCGGAACGCTTGAGTTTTACCGTGTCACCCGACCAGTCAGGGGTCAGCCCGTACTGCCCTGCCAGCTTTTCCACCAGTGGCCTGGCTTTTTCACGTGCAGCTTCAAGGCCCAGGCTGTGGGTACGTTCAACACTGATATGTGCCATTGGTTCACTCCAGATAGATAAGGCCGTCACTATACTTACCTTCACCCTCGTCAAGACAAAGCCGGCCACCGGGATTAGAATGGCCAGCATTCTCTTCTGGTGACAGCGATATGACTGATCAGCGCAAAGGCAGCGATGCCGAACCCACCACTCACTTCGGCTTCAAAAACGTACCGGAAAGCCAAAAGGCGGAAAAAGTCGCCGAGGTGTTCCATTCGGTAGCCGGTAAATATGACTTGATGAACGACGTTCTGTCGGGCGGCATGCACCGCCTGTGGAAGCGCTTCACCATCGAGCTCTCTGGCGTACGCCCAGGTAACCGGGTGCTGGACATCGCGGGCGGCACCGGCGACCTCGCCCGCAAGTTTTCGCACCTGGTAGGCCCCACCGGCCAGGTCGTGCTGGCCGACATCAACGCCTCCATGCTCAAGGTCGGCCGCGATCGGCTGCTGGACAAAGGCGTGGCGGGCAACATTGAGTTCGTTCAGGCCGACGCTGAAAAGCTGCCGTTCCCGGACAACCACTTCGATTGCGTGACCATCGCTTTCGGCCTGCGCAACGTGACCCACAAAGAAGACGCCCTGCGCTCCATGCTGCGCGTACTCAAGCCGGGCGGCCGTTTGTTGGTCCTGGAGTTCTCCAAGCCGACCAACGCATTGATGTCCAAAGTCTACGACGCCTATTCGTTCGCCTTTATGCCAATGGTGGGCAAGCTGATCCTCAACGACCCGGAGAGCTATCGCTACCTGGCCGAATCGATCCGCATGCACCCTAACCAGGAGACGCTGAAGTCGATGATGGTCGAAGCCGGTTTTGACCGTGTGACCTACCACAACATGACCTCAGGCATCGTCGCGCTGCACCGCGGCATCAAGCCCTGATGTTGCTCAGTGGCCTTCTCGCCAGCGTCGAGGGCGGTATCAACCGCGTCTTGCGCCTGGACAGCACTGCCTTGGCGCGCTTGCAGCCCTTGACCGGCAAAGTGATTGCGGTCGAATGCGCGAGCCCGTCCCTGCACCTGTTTATCATGCCTGGCGATGAAGGCCTGCTGCTGGCTGCCCACTGGGCGGCCGACGCTGATTGCACACTGCGAGCCCCCGTTTCCAGCTTGATGCGCCTGGCACTGAGCAAAGACAAAAGCACCCTGTTGCACAGCCCCGAGGTCGAACTCGAAGGCGACAGCGCCGTGCTGATGGAACTGGCGGCAGTGCTGCAAGACCTGGAGCTGGACTGGGAGTACCAACTCTCGCGCTGGATCGGTCCCGTGGCCACGGCATTGATCGGCGGCCATCTGCGCAGCCGCGCCAACTGGTATCAGCAGGGGTTCGCCAGTCTCAACCAGAACCTGGCCGAATACCTGAGCGAAGAAGCCCGCACGTTGGTCGGTGAAAATGAAGCGCAAGCGCGCTTTGACGAACTCGACCAGCTCAAACTCGATCTGGATCGCCTTGAGGCGCGCTTTGAGCGCCTTTCCCGATCCCTCAATTCCAGCGATAACGCATGAAGCTGCTTGCCATACGCCGTTTGTTTCGTATCCAGCGCGTCGTCATTCGCTACCGCCTTGATGATTTGCTGTTTGCCCTGCCATTACCCTGGTGGATGCTCTCACTGCGCTATGCGCTGCCGTGGCGCTGGTTTCCCCGTAAAAAGCTGGAGCTGAGCCGGGGCGCAGCCCTGCGTCTGGCATTGCAGGACCTGGGGCCGATTTTCATCAAGTTCGGGCAAATCCTGTCCACGCGTCGCGACTTGCTGCCTGCCGATATCGCTGATGAGCTGATGCTGTTGCAAGACCGCGTGCCGCCGTTCGATCCGCAACTGGCGGTCAAACTGATCGAAGAACAGCTGGGGGCAACGATCAACGACGTGTTCAGCCGTTTTGACATCGAACCGCTGGCGTCAGCCTCCGTTGCCCAGGTGCACTCGGCCAAGCTCAAGACCGGCGAAGAAGTGGTGGTCAAGGTTGTGCGTCCGGGCCTCAAACCGATCATCGGCTCTGACCTGGCCTGGCTGTTCATTCTGGCCAAAACCGCCGAGCGCCTGAGTGCCGATGCGCGTTTGTTGCACCCGGTGGACGTCGTCAGCGACTACGAAAAAACCATCTACGACGAGCTCGACCTGCTGCGCGAGGCTGCCAACGCCAGCCAGCTCAAGCGTAACTTCGAAGGTTCGCCGCTGCTCTACGTACCCCAGATTTACTGGGACTGGTGCCGCCCCAAAGTCCTGGTCATGGAGCGTATCTACGGGGTCCAGGTCACCGATCTGGCCACCCTTGCCGACCAGCGCACGGACATGAAGCTGCTGGCTGAGCGCGGGGTCGAGATTTTCTTCACCCAAGTGTTCCGTGACAGTTTCTTTCACGCCGACATGCACCCGGGCAACATCTTCGTCAGCACCGTCAGCCCGTGGAGCCCGCAGTACATCGCCATCGACTGCGGCATCGTGGGCAGCCTGACCCCCGAAGACCAGGACTACCTCGCCCGCAACCTGTTCGCCTTTTTCAAGCGTGATTACCGGCGTGTGGCTCAGCTGCATATCGATTCGGGCTGGGTACCGGCACACACCAAGCTCAACGAGTTTGAAGCAGCGATCCGCACCGTGTGCGAGCCGATATTCGAAAAGCCACTGAAAGAAATCTCCTTCGGCCAGGTGCTGATGCGTTTGTTCCAGACCGCGCGACGCTTCAACATGGAAGTCCAGCCGCAGTTGGTCCTGTTGCAAAAAACCCTGCTCAACATTGAAGGCCTGGGCCGCCAGCTGTACCCCGACCTCGATCTGTGGAGCACGGCCCAACCGTTCCTTGAACGCTGGATGCGTGAACGCGTCAGCCCCAAAACGTTGCTGCGCAACCTGCATAGCCAGGTCGAGCAAATCCCGCATCTGGCCGGTATGACCCGCGATCTGCTGGAGCGCATGTCACAACCTCACGCCAAAAATCAGCAGCTGATCGTGCGCGAGCCCAAGGACGGCTGGTTCCTGCGCTTGCTGGGTGCCGGGCATCTGGCCGCGGGGGCCCTGCTGGCCAGTGTCGGCCCGCTGCACACCGCTGGCTATTGGCCGGCCGGGATCCTGCTGGCCGTAGGCTTGTACCTGATCGTGCGCCGATAAATGGCAACTCCGCAGGAGTTCTAGCCACTACTGGGTGAGGCTGGCAAACTATGAAATCGCCGGCCTGAGCCATAAGGCCAAGAGCCGTTGTTGGAGTCAAACATGAAAGACTGGCTGGACGAGATCAAATGGGACAGCGACGGCCTGGTGCCGGCGATTGCCCAAGACCACAAAACCGGGCGCGTCCTGATGATGGCCTGGATGAACCGCGAATCGCTGGCCCTGACGGCTGCCGAAAACCGTGCCATCTACTGGTCACGTTCGCGTGGCAAACTGTGGCGCAAGGGTGAAGAGTCCGGCCATGTGCAAAAACTGCATGAAATGCGCCTGGACTGTGACGCCGACGTCATCATCCTGATGGTTGAGCAAATCGGTGACATCGCCTGCCATACCGGTCGTCAGAGCTGCTTCTACCGCGTCTACGAAAACGCCGCGTGGAAAACAGTAGACCCGGTGCTTAAAGATCCACATGCCATTTATAACGCAGGACATTCCCATGACTGACACCTTGAGCCGCGTCGCCCAAGTGCTTGAGGCACGCAAAGGCGCCACGCCAGACAGCTCCTATGTCGCCAGCCTTTACCACAAGGGCCTGAACAAGATACTGGAGAAGGTCGGGGAAGAGTCGATCGAGACCATCATCGCAGCCAAGGACGCCGCCATCAGCGGTGACTGCAGCGATGTCATCTATGAAACGGCAGACCTGTGGTTCCACAGCATGATCATGCTCGCTCAACTGGGCCAGCATCCACAGGCTGTGCTGGATGAACTCGAACGCCGCATCGGCACCTCCGGCCACGTGGAAAAAGCCTCGCGGCCTTCCGCCTAAACCTCTTCGCTAAGGAGCTCATCATGGGCATTTTTGACTGGAAACACTGGGTCGTCATTCTGATCGTCGTGGTCCTGGTTTTCGGCACCAAAAAACTGAAAAACCTGGGTACTGACGTCGGCGAATCGATCAAAGGCTTTCGCAAGGCCATGAACGACGACGAAAAACCCGCTGAACCCGTGGTTCCGCCTGCACAGCCCACCGCTGCGCCACAACAGCCACACACCACTTCGACCTTGAACGAGCCGCACACGATTGACGTGCAGGCACAAAAAGTCGAAGAGCCGACCCGCAAAGACGTGTGAGCCAAAACTAATGTTCGGTATCAGCTTCAGTGAACTGCTGCTCGTCGGCCTCGTGGCCCTGCTGGTGCTCGGTCCAGAGCGCTTGCCAGGCGCCGCGCGAACCGCGGGGCTGTGGGTCGGGCGCTTGAAACGCAGTTTCAATGCGATCAAACAGGAAGTTGAACGTGAAATCGGCGCTGACGAAATTCGTCGGCAGCTGCACAACGAACACATCATGTCGATGGAAGAGGAAGCCAAGAAGATCCTGGCGCCTCTGCACGACGTCGTAAAGCCGCCAGTCACGCCGCCAGTTGCCCCTGCAACTGCGGTCGAGCCGGCCAGCCCTGCGCCCGTGAGCCTGACCAAGCCCCCATCCGACCCTGCGCCTCAACCGGCAGCGCCACACGACTCAACCCTGCCACCGCGAGCCCCTTAAGCGCATGAGCGACATCCCCAGAAACGAGAAGCCCGAAGACGACCAGCCAATGCCGCTGGTTTCGCACTTGACTGAACTGCGTACCCGTCTGTTGCGCTGCATCGCGGCAATTTTCCTGATCTTCGCCGGGCTGTTCGCCTTCACGCAGCAGATCTACACCCTGGTTTCCACACCATTGCGTGAATATCTGCCCGTGGGTGCCACGATGATCGCTACTGACGTGGCTTCGCCGTTCCTCACTCCGCTCAAGCTGACCATGATGGTCTCGCTGTTTATTGCGATTCCGGTGATCCTGCACCAGATCTGGGGCTTTATCGCTCCGGGCCTGTACAAGCACGAAAAGCGCATTGCCGTGCCGCTGCTGGTCTCCAGTATCTTCCTGTTCTATGCCGGAATGGCCTTTGCCTACTTTCTGGTGTTCCCGCTGGTGTTCAAGTTCTTCGCCGCGGCAACCCCTGAAGGGGTCTCGATGATGACCGACATCAGCAGCTACCTTGATTTCGTCATGACCCTGTTTTTTGCGTTCGGCGTGGCCTTTGAGATCCCGGTCGCGGTGGTTCTGCTGGTATGGATCGGCATTGTCGATGTCAAATACCTGCGCAAGATCCGACCGTACGTGATCATCGGCTGCTTCGTGATCGGCATGATCCTGACCCCGCCGGACATCTTTTCCCAGACCCTGCTGGCGATCCCGATGTGGATGCTGTTTGAAATCGGCATTCTGTTTGGCAGCTTGATCAGCAAGCGTGGCGACCACCCTGACGATCAACCGGCTGACAGCGACAACAATGCCCAACCGCCAGCGCCACACGCGTGAACCTGCTGCTCCTCGAAGAGGCTGATTTCATCGCTGCCGACCGCGTGATCCTGCGCGATCGGCGCCTGACTCACATGCAGGAGGTTCACCGGGCCGCCATTGGCGACAGTCTGCGGGTGGGCCGTATCGGCGGGTTGATGGGCAGTGCCGAACTGGTGCGCCTTGAACCCCGGGAAGCCGAGCTTAAAATCCTCAGTCTTGACCAGCCACCGCCGGAAAAACTGCCCCTCACGCTGTTGCTCGCCCTGCCGCGCCCGAAAATGCTGCGCCGGGTTCTGCAAACCGTAGCGTCGATGGGTGTGCCTCAAGTGGTGCTGGTAAACAGTTACCGGGTCGAGAAGAGCTTCTGGCAAACCCCGTTCCTGGAGCCCGAAGCCATTCGTGAACAGTTGATTCTGGGCCTGGAACAGTCACGCGACAGCGTATTGCCTGAGATCATTATCGAAAAGCGCTTCAAACCGTTCGTCGAAGACCGACTGCCAGCTCTGGTGGAAGGCACGCTGGGCCTGGTTGGCCATCCTGGTGATTATCCGGCCTGCCCCCGCGGGCTGAGTGAGGCGGTGACACTGGCCATCGGCCCTGAAGGCGGCTGGATCCCTTATGAAATCGATCTGCTGACCAAGGCTGGCTTGCAGCCGGTTCAACTGGGTGCTCGCATCCTGAGGGTTGAAACCGCCGTTACCGCCCTGCTCGCCCGCCTGTTCTAGCCTTCCCGGAATCTGTAGCCGCTGCAGCAGGGTGCGATACCTGCGGCAGCGGCTACATTTGACCTGCGTCACACATTCCGTCACTGCTCTACAGTTCCTGTCTGCCGCGCCGATGCCCTGATACCCCACTAAAGACCGAGAAGCACAGGCGATCGGGTTATTTCAGGAGCATCATCATGTACCGCTGGCTGGCTCAGTTTCTCGGCAACATAAGCGTCAATCGTAAGCTCAGCCTGGGCTTCGGTCTGGTATTGATATTGACCTTGCTGATCACCGCAACCGGCTGGAATGGCCTGGTTTCAGTGATCGACCGGGGCAACAAGCTGGCGACCATTTCGACCATCACCGCCCTGACCAAAGACCTGCGCATTGCCCGTTTTACCTATGAGCGACAACCCACGCCAGACACGCAACGCGAAGTGAATAACCGCCTGGGCGAGTTGGACGCCGCACTGGAGGTGTCGCGCAAACAACTGGTCACACCTGAGGATATCGTGCTGGTGCAGCAGCAACTGAACGCTGTCACCGACTACCGCCGTGCTTTTGCCGACATGCACCAGGGCGCTCAGAGCCAAGCTCAAGCATTTGAGCGCATGCAGCAGCAGGGCAATGTCCTGATCGACTTGAGCCAGAAGCTCTCGACGTTGCAAATGGTTAAGCGCAACCAGGACAGCCAGCAAGCCAAAACTCTGCTGATCAGTTGTGCGGTGCTGGCACTGCTGATCGGGATCATGGCCGCCTGGGCCATTACCCGCCAGATCGTCATCCCGCTGCAGCGCACGCTGAAGACCGTTGAATACATTGCGGCAGGTGACCTTACTCATAACACCCAAACCGACCGCAGCGACGAGCTGGGCCAGCTGCAGCAGGCTATTCAGCGAATGACCGAGAGTCTGCGCGAGTTGATTGGCGGCATAAGCGATGGCATCACTCAAATTGCCAGTGCTGCCGAAGAGCTGTCAGCGGTCACCGAGCAAACCAGTGCCGGGGTAAACAGCCAGAAAGTCGAAACCGATCAGGTGGCGACCGCCATGCACGAAATGGCCGCAACGGTGCAGGAAGTGGCACGTAACGCAGAAGAAGCCCGCGAAGCTGCATTCGCCGCCGACCAGCAAGCTCGCGAAGGCGACAAAGTCGTCGGGGAAGCCATCGCCCAGATCGAAAAACTGGCCCTGGAAGTGGGCCATTCAACCGAAGCCATGGGCCATCTCAAGCGCGAAAGCGACAAGATTGGCAGCGTGCTCGACGTGATCAAATCGGTCGCCCAGCAAACCAACCTGCTGGCGCTCAACGCGGCCATCGAAGCAGCACGGGCCGGCGAAGCCGGCCGGGGATTTGCCGTGGTTGCCGATGAAGTGCGTAGCCTGGCGCAACGTACCCAGAAGTCCACCGAAGAGATTGAAGAGCTCATCGAAGGTTTACAAAGCGGCACCCTGCAAGTGTCCAGCAGCATGGACAGCAGCCGCCTGCTGACCGATAACAGCGTCGAACTCACCCGCCGCGCAGGTGAATCGCTGAGCAACATTACCCGCACCGTGTCGACCATTCAGGGGATGAACCAGCAAATCGCGGCAGCTGCCGAGCAACAAAGTGCGGTAGCGGAAGAGATCAACCGCAGCGTGATTAACGTGCGTGACGTATCAGAACAGACCGCCGCTGCCAGCGAAGAAACCGCAGCGTCCAGCATCGAGCTGGCACGACTGGGTACGCATTTGCAGACACTGGTGGGGCGTTTCAAGGTTTGATCATCACCCTGTAGGCGCGAGCAGGCTCGCGCCTACAGGGGGTTTTACAGTACCTGACGCAAGAACGCCTGGGCACGCAGGTCTTTAGGTGAGTTGAAGAAGTCCTCCGGCGCAGAGTCTTCCAGCAACTTGCCATGATCAAAGAACAGAACGCGGTTCGCCACTTCCCGGGCAAAGCCCATTTCGTGGGTCACACAGACCATGGTCATGCCTTCGCGGGCCAGGGTCTTCATCACGTCCAGCACTTCGCCCACCATCTCCGGGTCGAGCGCCGAGGTGGGTTCGTCAAACAACATCACCTTGGGCTCCATCGCCAGCGCCCGGGCAATCGCCACACGCTGCTGTTGCCCACCCGAAAGGCGCGACGGGTATTCATTGGCTTTCTGCCCGATACCCACCTTTTCCAGCAAGGCCCGGGCCTTGGCCTCACGCTCAGTCTTATTTCGCTTGCGCACGACCTTCTGTGCCAGACACAGGTTTTCAAGCACGGTCATGTGCGGGAACAGGTTGAAATGCTGGAACACCATACCGACTTCACGCCGATAGGCGTTGACGTCGGTTTTCGGGTTGGCCAGGTCGACACCGTCGATGCTGACCGAGCCGGAATCGAATTCTTCCAGGCCATTGAGGCAGCGTAAAAAGGTCGATTTACCCGAGCCCGACGGCCCAATCACCACCAGGACTTCGCCTTTGGCGACAGTGGTGCTGACGTTGTCGACGGCACGGACAACCTGCCCACGGGTATCGAAGACTTTTACCAGTTCGCGAACTTCAATCACTTTGTGCAAGCCTCCGCTCAAGCCGGCTGGCCAAATGCGACAGCGGCAGGTTGATCAACAGGTACAGGCCCGCCACGCAGAACAGAATTTCGAACGGCGAAAACGAGGTGGTGATGACTTCGCGGCCACTTTTCAGCAGCTCGGTAATGGCGATTACCGACACCAGCGAGGTGTCTTTGACCAGGCTGATAAACTGCCCGGCCAACGGTGGCAGCACACGCTTGAAGGCTTGCGGCAGTACAACGTAGCGCATCGACTGGCTGGCGTTGAGGCCCAGCGAGCGTGCCGCTTCGTTTTGTCCGCGAGCAATGGACTGCACGCCCGAACGCACGATCTCGGCCACATACGCCCCGGTGAACAACGACAGCGCGGCAATGCCGGCAAATTCGCGGGACAGGTTGAGTACGGTGCCAATAAAGAAGTAGAAGATGAAAATCTGCACCAGCAGCGGCGTCCCGCGCACCAGTTCGACGTACAGTGTCGACAGGTCGCGCAGGGTCGGATTATTCGACAACCGGCACAGGCCTGTGGCCAATCCGATGATCAAACCCAGGATCCCGGACACCAACGACAACCAGACGGTCGTCCACAAGCCTAAAAGTAACGGCCCTGCGGCCCAATGCCGGTTAACGCCAACCACATCGCCTTCGTCCACATCGTCGCCTTCAGCCAGCTGCAGACTGTTGTCGGCAACGGTCAGGCGCTGCTCGCTGCCATCATCGGCGCGCAGCACGACTTCGGCGTTGTCGCCTTTGCGTACCAGCTCAATGACCGTCGAGGTTTCAGCGGCTCGCTGGGCTTCTTCAGCCTGATAGGCGAAGTACTGCGGAACACGGTTCCAGCGCCATTCGTATGACATGAGGGAGGTGGCGTAATACAACGCACCTGCCAGACCGATCAGCACCAGCACGGTCAATACATGCCATGGCCACTGGGCTTTTTTTTGTTTTATCACTTTGCAATATTTCCGTAGAGGTCAGCGCGGACGGCTTTATGTAGCCGCTGCCGCAGGCTGCGATGGACTGCAAAGCAGTCCTGAAATCTTGAAGGTCCTGCGGGCCTTATCGCAGCCTGCGGCAGCGGCTACAGGGAATCGCACTTACTCCATGTCTTTGAGCCAGGCGGTGTCCTTGAACCACTTGTCATGGATGCGATCGTAAGTACCGTCTTCGTGGATCTGGTGCAGGAAGTTATTGATGAAGTTGATGCTGTCGTAGTCGCCTTTCTTCAGACCAAAAGCCAGCGGCTCGTAGGTGAAGGGCTTGTCGAGGAACACCAGTTTTCCGTTGCCGAACTTGTTCACGGCAACAACGTTGTAAGGTGCGTCGTAGACGAAAGCATCAGCCTTGCCATTGACCACATCCAGCACGCCTTCTGGCTCATTGTCATAGCCGTGGTATTGAGCTTTGGACATCAGCTTGCGGGCGATCATCTCACCCGTGGTGCCGATCTTCGACGTCAGGCGGTATTGCGGGTCATTGAGGTCTTTGTAGGACTTGATCTTGCCTTCAAGCTCCTTGCGAATCAGCAAGGTCTGACCGACGACGATGAAGGGTTCGCTGAAGTTCAGGCGCAGGTTGCGTTCCTGGGTCAGGGTCATGCCGCTGCCGATCATGTCGAACTTGTTGGTCATCAAGGCGGGAATGATGCCGTCATAACCGGTGGAAACCATTTCCAGCTTAACGCCCATGGACTTGGCCATGGCCTTGAGCAGGTCGACTTCGAAACCGATGATCTGGCCGCGCTTGTTAGTCATCTCGAAGGGCATGTAGGTCGGGTCCATGCCCACCTTCAACGTGCCGCGCTTGACCGCGTCATCAATGGCGCCAGCATGGGCTGCGTTAACCGCCAATAGTGCAGTGACACCGAACAGCAGTTTCGATAGAAACTTCTTCATCATCAACTCCCCTGAACCTACTCAATAAAGGCATTGACCTGCGGCGGACTCAATACTGAAAGCCAGCACAGCCGGGCACTCACCCATTCGGAGACGGATGCTAACTCACTGAAGGGTTATGAGACGAGTTTTGCGATGGAAAAGCACGGCAGGCGGGGGTAACAGCGTCCTCATCGCGAAAACGCTCGCTCCTGCAGGTGATTCAATCACTCTGCAGAAGCGAGCGTGCTCGCGATAGGGATCAGGCAGCAGGTTTCAATGGCAGCAGTGGCGCGTGAGGGTCTGCGGCCACTGATTCACGCCAGGCGTTCAACCAGTCTTCGTGCCCCTCGTTCCACACCAGCGCGTGCAAGCGTGCCAACGCAACAGGGTCACTCAGCAGTGCCATGCGCAGGTTATTGTCGATCGCTTTGGGCCCCAGCTTGAGGGCCTGACGTACGCGCTCGGCGCGCAGCCACTCAATCGGCTCGGCTTCGCGGTGACGCGAGGTCGCCAGGGCACAGGCCAGGGCGTTCTGCTGCGGATCAACCACGGCCCGGACAAAACCGTCGTTGAGTGCGCGGTAACGGTTCTCGTAGGTGTATTCAGCGGTGGCTGACAATTCACGTGGCGGCGCGTATTCCTCAGGAATCAGGAACAGGCTTTCGTCGCGGGACTTGAGGCCCAGCTTGACCCGGCTGGAGATCACTGACACCGGAATCGACAGCATCAGCGAACCGACAATCGGCACCAGCCACCACAGGAAGCTTGGGTTCAACCACAACACCAACGCAGCCCAGGCCGCACCCAGCAGGGTTTGCGGACCATGGCGCCGTATGGCTTCGCTCCACGGGGTGGAGTCGTCGTCACGTTGTGGTGAGTTCCAGGTTGCCGCCCAGCCGAGGAATGCAGCCAGTACGAAGCGGGTGTGGAAGATCATGCGCACCGGTGCCAGCAGCATCGAGAACAGCATTTCCAGCAACATCGACAACGTGACCTTGAACTTGCCACCGAACGCCTTGGCGCCCTTGGTCCAGATCAGAATGATGCTGAGCAATTTAGGCAGGAACAGCAGCACGATGGTCGTCGAGAACAAGGCAACGGCTTTTTCCGGATGCCATTGTGGCCACAGCGGATAAAGCTGACGAGGTTCCATGAAGTATTGCGGCTCCATCAGCGTATTGACCGCCAGCAGGGCCGTCGACAGCAGCAGGAAGAAGAACCACAACGGCGCCGAGAGATACGACATGACGCCGGTCAGGAACACCGCACGGTGCACCGGGTGCATGCCTTTAACCAGGAACAGGCGGAAGTTCATCAAGTTGCCGTGGCACCAGCGACGGTCACGCTTGAGTTCGTCCAGCAGGTTCGGCGGCAGTTCTTCATAGCTGCCCGGCAGGTCGTAGGCAATCCACACGCCCCAACCGGCACGGCGCATCAACGCGGCTTCAACGAAGTCGTGAGACAGAATCGCACCCGCAAATGCACCTTTGCCAGGCAACGGCGCCAGGGCGCAGTGCTCGATAAACGGTTTCATCCGGATGATCGCGTTGTGGCCCCAGTAGTGGGATTCACCCAACTGCCAGAAGTGCAGACCCGCGGTAAACAGTGGCCCGTAGACCCGGGTGGCGAACTGCTGCATGCGCGCATACAGCGTATCCATGCCCGACGCACGTGGCGCGGTCTGGATGATGCCGGCGTCTGGTGTGGCTTCCATCAGGCGCACCAGGCTGGTCAGGCACTCGCCGCTCATGACGCTGTCGGCGTCCAGCACCACCATGTACTTGTAATCGCCGCCCCAGCGACGGCAAAAGTCGTCGAGGTTGCCACTTTTACGTTTCACCCGGCGACGGCGACGACGATAGAAGATCCGGCCGAAGCCTTCTGTTTCGCGACACACATCCAGCCAGGCCTGCTGCTCGGCGACACAAATATCGGGGTCGTTACTGTCACTGAGGACGAAGAAGTCGAAGCGATCCAGGTCACCCGTGGCCGCAACCGATTCGTACGTGGCACGCAAGCCCGCAAATACGCGGGTCACGTCTTCATTACAGATCGGCATTACCAACGCGGTACGTGCTTGTTCCGGGATCGGCTCGTTGCCCGCGCTGGCACCGGAAATCCGGTACTTGTCGTGGCCGGTGAGCAACTCCAGGAAGCCCATGAGGGCTGTCCAGAAACCCGCCGACACCCAGCAAAACAGAATTCCGAACAGGATCAGGATGCTGGTCTGCAAGGCATAGGGCAGTACTTGCTGTGCGGTTTGCATCAACGGCTGGTGCATGATCTCTTCGAGATCGACGAACGACCAGCCCTGGTACGGCATGATGCCTTTCATGTACCAGCCCGCGACGATGGTCTGACCAAGCATCAGCACCAACAGGATGTAGCGGCGTATCGACCCCACCGTGCGCCAGCGCGCATGCGGCAGCACACGCTCGTCAATTTTGGGAGCCGGGGGATTGCTGCGCCCGGTCAGGCGCCGCCAGCCACGAACCAGAATATTGGTTCGCCAAGGCTCGGGCACCACTTTGGTGCGCCGAATCGGTGGCGTCGCCTTGAGCATCACGCGGCCGCTGGCATCGAGGCCAAGCATTTCTGCTTCCTCCAGCTCCGCAGCCGAGCTGAGGTTCAGACGCGTGCCGACCGAGGCCTGGGCGGCCTCTTGGGCATCAGTGTCCGCTTGCGCCGACAACCTCGCGTGCAGCTCGGCGAACGACTCACAGCTCGCCAACTCGGCGCGTTGCTCATCGCTCAACGGCAAATGCGCCAAGTACTCGTCAAGCGAGACTGACGGAACGTTAATATTACTCATCGGCTGGCAACTGGTAGCTCCAGGTTTCGGTCAACACTTTCTCAGTCTTCACCGGTTCTGGCGTGGCAGGGGTCGCTTCGGCTGCAGGTTTGTTTGCGTCCTTGGCCGCGTGTGCTTTCTTCTCCTGAGCCTTGGCCGCGGCTTTTTCAGCCTTAGTCAGCGCTGCAGGTTTTGGTGCTGGCGTTACGACGTCTTGAACCAATGCTGCGCGCAACTCGGTGGACTTGCTCGGGTCCTTGAGCTTCAGGCGCAAGGTCAAACGCCAGCCCTTGGTAACAGGGTTGTAGCGCACGTTGTTTTCAACCAGTTCGGCGTTGTCACCCACGCTGACCTGGCTGCGCACCGGCGCATCTTCAGGCAAGGCCTTGAGCGAAGGACCTTCGAAGTCGATCAGGTAAGCCACGCTGCCATCTGGCTGGCGAATCAGGTTGGACTGTTTGACATCACCGGTGGAACGCAGGGTTTGTTTGACCCAGGCGCTGTCAGTCGGGTGCAGCGCCGCTTCGTCCAGCGTCCAGTGCAGACGGTAGGCAAAGTCAACTGGCTTGCCGGGCTCCGGCAACGTGTCCGGGCTCCAGAACGCAACGATGTTGTCGTTGGTCTCATCTGCGGTCGGAATCTCTACCAGGTCAACGGAGCCTTTGCCCCAATCACCTTGTGGCTCGATCCAGGCACTCGGGCGCTTGTCGTAGCGGTCATCGAGGTCTTCGTAGTGGCTGAAGTCACGACCACGTTGCAGCAAGCCAAAGCCGCGCGGGTTTTCAACCGAGAAGTTGCTCACCGACAAGTGTTTCGGGTTGTTCAATGGACGCCAGATCCACTCGCCGTTGCCGGCGTGAATCGCCAGGCCCGACGAATCGTGCAGTTCGCGGCGGTAATTCAGCACTTTGGACGGCTGATTGGCTCCGAACAGGTACATGCTCGTCAGCGGCGCGATGCCCAGTTTGGTCACCTTGTCGCGCAGGAACAATTGCGATTTGACATCAACCACCGTGTCCAGACCCGGACGCAAGGTGAAACGATAGGCGCCAGTGGCACGAGGCGAATCCAGCAAGGCGAAGATCACCAGATGCTTGTCACCTGCCTTTGGACGCTCGATCCAGAACTCGGTGAAACGCGGGAACTCTTCGCCCGAGGGCAAAGCAGTATCGATCGCCATGCCGCGTGCCGACAGGCCGTAGGTTTGACCTTTGCCGATTACGCGGAAATAGCTCGCGCCCAGCATAGTCATGATCTCGTCCTGCTTGTCCGCCTTGTTGATCGGATACAGCACGCGGAAACCGGCCCAGCCGAGGTTTTCGGTCACTTTAGGATCGAACTGAACGTCACCGAAATCAAAACGACTTGAGTCGTACTTGATTTCTTCCACCTTGGTGGCGGTCACTTCGTTGATTTTTACCGGCGTGTCGAAATGCATGCCCTGGTGATAGAAGGACAGCTTGAAAGGTGTCTTTTGATCCGCCCACTGGGCCTTGTCGCCGATAAAACGGATTTTTTGATAATCCGCGAATTTCATGTCGCGGAATTCTTTAGGCAAATTACTGCGTGGGGCTTGGTACTTCTGTTCGGCGAGGGTTTTCGCCTCAGCCGCCACGTCATCCAGACTAAATGCCCACAGTTGACCCGCACCGAACAAACAAAAGAGCGCAGAGCCCGTCACCAGTGCATTACGCAACCGCTTGGCAGACATTTTTGGTGCATTAATTGGACTAACAATCACGAGCAAACCTCGCCGAATACAGATGATGAAACCAACGGCCAGCGATCTACATGCCGGGTTGGCGAGCACTGTTCCGACAGCCGAAGGAATAAATGATTCCCCTGACGTGCCGGATAGGTCTCTGTGTAACGCGAGATTATCTAGTAGGCCGCGCTACAACGCATCCACTGTCCGTAAGTATTTCATGTGAAAACCCCCTGTTTTCGGACGAAAACACGGTATTTCTGGGTATTAGGTTTGTAACATAAAAGTCACGGGGCCATCATTCACCAAATGCACCTGCATATCGGCCCCAAAACGCCCTGATTCGACCCGTGGATGCAGGCGCTTGGCCTCGGTCAACAGGTGGTCAAACAGTGCCTGTGCCAATGCGGGAGGGGCGGCCGTGGAAAAGCTCGGGCGCAAGCCATTTTGAGTGTCGGCTGCCAGAGTGAACTGGGACACCAGCAACAAACCACCGCCGATATCGGCCAGCGACCGGTTCATTTTGCCCTCGGCATCGCTGAACACGCGGTAGTTGAGCAGCTTGTTCAACAACTTGGCTGCATTGGCCTGTGTATCGCCAGGCTCGACGGCCACCAGCACCAGCAGCCCCTGATCGATGGCGCCTACGACCTCCCCCGCCACTTCAACCCGCGCACCCGTCACACGTTGCAGTAAGCCCTTCATGCTTCATCGGGCTGCAGGTTGAGCAGACGACGGGCCATTTGTTCGGTGGCACGCACCAGCGCATCGGTAATTCCCGGCTCAGTCGCGGAGTGACCGGCGTCGCGGATAACCTGCAATTCGCTGTCCGGCCAGGCCTGATGCAGCTCCCATGCGTTGTCCAGCGGGCAAATGAC
The DNA here is from genome assembly GCF_900475285.1 of Pseudomonas taetrolens. Taxonomy (NCBI): domain Bacteria; kingdom Pseudomonadati; phylum Pseudomonadota; class Gammaproteobacteria; order Pseudomonadales; family Pseudomonadaceae; genus Pseudomonas; species Pseudomonas taetrolens. The sequence goes on from NZ_LS483370.1 coordinate 4,545,286, forward strand.
GTCATAGCGACCATGAACAATGACCCCCGGCAAGTGGGCAATCTTGTACATGTCGCGAATCAACTGATTGGGTTCAAGAAACGCACTGTTGGTGAAGTAATGGCATTCGATACGGGCAATCGACAGCGCCCGATGCGACTCGCAAAAGCGGTCGACCACTTGCGGGTTGGGTCGCAGCGTCGCAGTGCGCCCCTCCCACGTCGACCAGGCTTTGGCCGCGTGCATCTGGGCAATCTGGTCATTGCCGGTCAGGCGTTTGTGGAACGCGCCAAGCAAGTCGTGCCGCTCTTCTTCTGGAATCGGTGCCACATAGTCTTGCCAGTAATCCGGGAAAATGCGGCTGGCACCTGCCTGGTAGAACCACTCGATCTCTTGTGGCCGGGACAGAAAAATACCGCGCAGGATCAAGCCGTGAACACGTTCGGGGTGACTTTGCGCATACGCCAATGACAAGGTGGAACCCCATGAACCGCCAAACAGCACCCATTTATCGATGCCCAGATACGAGCGGATGCGCTCCATGTCGGCGACCAGATCCCACGTGGTGTTGCTTTCAAGACTGGCGTGCGGCGTCGACCGCCCGCAACCACGCTGATCGAAGGTGATGATGCGGTACAGGTTGGGATCGAAATAGCAGCGACTATTGGCATCGCATCCCGAACCCGGACCACCGTGAACGAACACCACAGGCAAGCCGTCGGGCGAGCCACTCTCGTCAACGTAAAGCACATGGGGTGCGTCAACTGCCAGCTCATGCCGGGCGTAGGGTTTGATCTGCGGGAACAAGGTTTGCATTACGCACTCCATGGGGCTGGAAAATGTTGCCGTCTGGCATCATAAACCCGATTGGCCCCAATGAGCATGCGCTTAAAAAAGTGTGAATAATTTCACAGGAGCGACCTTGCTCGCGCGGTGGTGGAACGCTGTTTCTCAGGTGTTCCACACGTCTGCCATCGAGCGCACTGGCTCCTGCAAGGGTCAGGCGTGACGTTCGCGGCCCCATTCAATAATCCGTGCCAGCAACTGCTTGAGCACGACTTGGGTCGGTGCGGCCAGGTCTTCGCGGTAAGTGAAAGGCTCTACCTCTTCCATATATGTGCACTGGGCCAGCTCCAGTTGCACCGCATGAATGTTGTCGGCAGGGCTGCCGTAATGACGGGTAATATGGCCACCCTTGAAGCGCCCGTTGAGCACATGGCTGTAGGCCGGGTATCCGGCGCAAATCGCTTCCAGCTCGCTGGCCAGCGCCGGATTGCAGCTGGCACCATTGAACGTGCCCAGGTTGAAGTCCGGCAGCCGACCCTCAAACAGGTGCGGGACGTGGGAGCGGATTGAATGGGCATCGAACAGCAGGGCGTAGCCAAACTCGTCCTTGAGCCGTGCCAGCTCTTGCTGAAGCGTCTGGTGATAGGGCTTCCAGATGTGCTCCAGGTAGGTCGCCCGCTCGGCCGCGGTCGGCACCTGGCCTTCCCGGAACAGCGGCACGCCGTCAAACAGCGTGGCCGGGAACAGCCCCGTAGTCGCTCCTACATACATTGGCGCATCATCTTCGGGCCGATTGAGGTCGATGACGAAGCGCGAATACTCTGCCGCCAGGGTGCTGGCCCCCAGCTCAGCCGCAAACTCATAAAGCCTGGGAATGTGCCAGTCGGTGTCCGGCAGGCTTTGTGCTTCGGGAATCAGCCCGGTTTCAACCGCAGGCGTCAGGCGCAAGCCCGCGTGAGGCATGCTGATCAGCAATGGCACGCGGCCTTGTTTGAATGTCAGAACCTTATCCACAACTTTTTCTCCTAAAGCACTGCGTCCACGCCATTGCGCACGACGCGTTTGTCCAGATCACCACCCAGCCAATACGCCAGATCCGCCGGCCGATCAATGTTCCAGGCCACAAAGTCAGCAACCTTACCGGGTTCCAGCGAGCCATGGGTTTCACCCATGCCCAAGGCAGTAGCAGCGTGCTGGGTCACACCCGCCAGGACTTCTTCGGGGGTCATGCGGAACAGGGTACAGGCCATGTTCATCATCAGACGCAGCGACAACGCCGGCGAAGTACCCGGATTGAGGTCGCTGGCGATAGCGATTTTCACCCCGTGCTTGCGCAAGGCGTCCATCGGCGGCAGTTGGGTTTCACGCAGGAAGTAAAACGCACCGGGCAACAACACGGCCACTGTTCCGGCCTCCGCCATCGCCTGGGCGTCTTCTTCGGTCATGAACTCCAGGTGGTCCGCCGACAACGCCTGATAACGCGCCGCCAGACTGGAGCCGTGCAACGATGACAACTGCTCGGCATGCAGTTTGACCGGTAAGCCCAACTGCTTCGCCACAACAAACACCCGTTCAACCTGAGCAGGTGAAAACGCCAGGTATTCACAGAACGCATCGACCGCGTCCACCAGCCCTTCTGCTGCCAGCGCGGGCAGCATTTCGTGGCAGATGTGATCGATATAATCGTCTGCCCGGTCCTTGTATTCCGGTGGCAGGGCATGAGCTGCCAGGCACGTACTGCGTACCGTCACCGGCAGGGATTCGCCAAGACGACGAATCACCCGCAGGATTTTGCGCTCACTCTCGAGACACAGACCATAACCTGACTTGATCTCGACACTGGTCACACCGTCACGCAACAAACAAATCAAACGCTGACGCGCAGTGGCGAACAGCTCCTCTTCGCTTGCAGCGCGAGTCGCACGCACGGTGCTGGCAATCCCTCCCCCGGCCGCAGAGATTTCGGCATAGCTCACCCCTTGCAGGCGCTGCTCGAATTCGCCGCTACGATTGCCGCCAAACACCGTATGCGTGTGGCAATCGATCAGCCCCGGCGTCACCCACGCGCCCTCCAGGCCATAAACCTGGCCATATTCGTCCTCGGGTAACTGTAAACGCGGGCCAATCCACTCAATGTATTCATCACGGGTGACGATGGCCGCATCCTCGATAATCGAGTAAGCGCCATTGGCCATGGTTGCGACATTGCAGTGCTGCCAAAGGGTTTTCATTGCATCACTCCGTACAGGATCAAATACTCAGGAAAGCTCGGCAGCCACTTTAACCGCCCGTCCGGCCAGCGGCTTGACCCACAACAGATAAGCCACTACCAACAAGCCAATCCAGACTGCACCCACCATCAACGCAGCCTGGGTTTCAGGGAAGTAGCCGAGCACGCCAAAGATAAACACCATAAACGCGATGGCTGCGATCGGCGCATACGGCCAGAACGGAACCGGGAACTTGAGCTCAGCCACTTCTTCGCGGGTCATGGAACGGCGCATGGCCACTTGAGTCACCAGAATCATCAACCACACCCACACGGTGGCGAACGTGGCAATCGAGGCGATGACCAGGAAGATGTTTTCCGGAATCAGGTAGTTCAGCACTACACCGCCCAGCAACGTGGCGCCCATCACCAACACCGTCATCCATGGCACACCGTGCTTGGAGATTTTGGCAAAGCCTTTGGGGGCCTGCCCTTGCTGAGCGAGACCAAACATCATGCGCCCAGCCCCGAAGATGTCGCTGTTGATCGCCGACACGGCCGCCGAGATCACCACGATATTAAGAATGGTGGCCGCAGAGCTGATGCCCAGGCTGTCGAAAATCTGTACAAACGGGCTGCCTTGGCTGCCGATCTGAGTCCATGGGTAAATGGCCATCAACACGAACAGGGTCAGCACATAGAACAGCAGAATCCGCAACGGCACGGCGTTGATCGCCTTGGGGATAACGCGTTGCGGGTCTTTGGCTTCACCCGCGGTAATGCCAATGATTTCAATACCGCCAAACGCAAACATCACCACCGCAAACGAAGCGATCAACCCGCCGACACCATTGGGCAGGAAACCACCGTGAGCCCAGAGGTTGCTGATACCGGTCGCCGCAGCGTCGGTGCTACCCGCCGCACCAATGCCAAACAGCATGATGCCGAAGCCTGCGAGGATCATCGCCACAATTGCGGCAACCTTAAGCAGGGACAGCCAAAACTCCATCTCACCGAAGACTTTGACGCTGCACAGGTTGAGGCCACCGATCAGCAGCACGATGCCCAGCACCCAGATCCAGCGCGAGACCTCAGGGAACCAGAACCCCATGTAAATGCCAAAGGCCGTGATGTCGGCCAGGCACACAATGATCATTTCAAAGGCGTAGGTCCAGCCGAGAATAAAACCTGCCATCGGCCCCAAATACGTCGTGGCGTATTGGCCAAACGATCCTGAGACTGGATTGCGCACGGCCATTTCACCCAGGGCGCGCATCACCATAAAGACCGCCGCACCCCCGATCAGGTACGCCAGTAGCACCGCAGGTCCAGCCATCTGGATGGCAGCGGCTGAACCATAAAAAAGACCCGTTCCGATCGCTGAGCCCAGCGCCATGAAACGAATGTGGCGAGCAGATAACCCGCGTTTCAAACCTTGAGTTTGGCTTTGCATTTCGCGTCCTTAATTATTTTTGTCGGCGAAAACAGACACGCAGAGGGCCGAATGACCCCCTGCGTCTGAGAGTTACAGGCTTGGAAGGATCTGGGCAGGCACCAATGCATTCAGGCAGCGCGAAGCCAGCAACTGAATCGCGGCATCGATATCCGGGGCGAAGAAGCGGTCTTTTTCATAGAACGCGACCTTGCTGCGCAACGTGCTGCGTGCGATTTCAAGCTTGGGCGAGGTTTTCAGGCCATCACGCAAATCCAGCCCCTGGCATGCAGCCAGCCACTCGACAGCCAGCACGCCGCGTACGTTTTCGGCCATTTCCCACAAACGCTTGCCCGCCGCAGGAGCCATCGACACGTGGTCTTCCTGGTTCGCCGACGTAGGAATGCTATCGACGCTGTGTGGGTGCGACAACGCTTTGTTCTCACTGGCCAAGGCCGCGGCGGTCACCTGGGCGATCATAAAGCCGGAGTTGACGCCACCGTTGGCCACCAGAAATGGCGGCAACTGAGACATGTGCTTGTCCATCATCAGCGAAATACGGCGCTCGCTCAGCGAACCGATCTCGGCAATCGCCAGCGCCATGTTGTCGGCAGCCATCGCCACCGGTTCGGCGTGGAAGTTACCGCCAGAAATCACATCGCCCTGCTCGGCAAATACCAGCGGGTTATCCGACACGGCGTTGGCTTCGATACCCAGTACTTCAGCAGCCTGGCGCAATTGGGTCAGGCAGGCACCCATGACTTGTGGCTGGCAACGCAGGGAGTACGGATCTTGTACTTTGTCGCAGTTTTTGTGCGACTCGGAAACTTCACTGCGGGTGCCCAACAGATCACGATAAATCGCTGCCGCGTCGATCTGGCCACGCTGGCCGCGGGCTGCGTGAATGCGCGGATCAAACGGCGAGCGCGAACCCAGCACCGCTTCAACCGTCAAGCCGCCGCACGCCATAGCGGCTGCAAACAGGTCTTCCCCTTCAAACAGGCCACGCAGGGCAAACGCTGTGGACACTTGGGTGCCATTGAGCAGCGCCAGGCCTTCTTTGGCGGCCAGCGTCAGAGGTTGCAAGCCTGCTTGCTTCAAGGCAGTGACGGCATCCAGCCATTCACCTTTGTAGCGCGCCTTGCCTTCGCCCAGCAGCACCAGCGACATATGGGCCAAAGGCGCCAGGTCACCCGAGGCTCCGACGGAGCCCTTGAGCGGGATATGCGGGTAAACCTCGGCGTTGATCAGTGCAATCAGGGCATCGATCACTACCCGGCGAATCCCGGAGAAACCACGGCCCAGGCTGTTGACCTTGAGCACCATGATCAGGCGCACCAGCGCATCGCTGATCGGCTCGCCAATACCGGCGGCATGGGACAGCACCAGCGAACGCTGGAGGTTTTCCAGGTCTTCGCTGGCAATCTTGGTTGATGCCAACAAGCCAAAACCGGTATTGATCCCGTAGGTGGTGCGGTTCTCGGCAAGGATCTGCTCAACGCACGCCACGCTGGCATCGATCTGCGCCGAGGCGCTGTCGTCCAGCGTGAGGGCGACCGGCTGTTGATAAATGTCACGCAGTTGGGCAAGGCTCAATTGGCCGGGAATCAGGTTTAGCTCAAGCACGTTAATACTCCTTCACGCGTTGCGAAATTTTTAAAAACCGTATGTGTAGCCACCGCAGTGCGATAAGGCCCCCAGGGCCTTATCTTTTGAAAGAGCGCGGCCCCTTCGGGCTCGATCGCAGCCTTTGGCAGCGGCTACAAAGGCCTGCAATCAGCCGTTAACCATCGGCAGGTTCAGGCCCTGCTCGTTGGCGCAGTCAATGGCGATGTCGTAGCCGGCATCGGCATGGCGCATCACCCCGGTGGCCGGGTCGTTGTGCAGGACGCGGGCAATGCGTTCGGCCGCTTCGTCGGTGCCATCACACACGATCACCATCCCCGAATGCTGCGAGAAGCCCATGCCAACGCCACCGCCGTGGTGCAGCGAAACCCAGGTCGCGCCGCTCGCGGTGTTGAGCAAGGCGTTGAGCAGCGGCCAGTCGGAGACTGCATCCGAGCCATCCTTCATCGATTCGGTTTCGCGGTTCGGGCTGGACACCGAACCCGAATCCAGGTGGTCGCGACCGATCACGATCGGTGCTTTCAACTCACCGCTGCGTACCATTTCGTTGAACGCCAGGCCGAGCTTGGCGCGCTGACCCAGGCCAACCCAGCAGATACGTGCCGGCAGACCCTGGAAGCTGATGCGCTCGCGGGCCATGTCCAGCCAGTTGTGCAGGTGGGCGTCGTCGGCAATCAGTTCTTTGACCTTGGCGTCGGTTTTGTAAATGTCTTCCGGATCACCCGACAGCGCAACCCAGCGGAACGGGCCTACGCCACGGCAGAACAAGGGACGGATATAAGCCGGTACAAAACCCGGGAAGTCGAAGGCGTTTTCGACGCCGACTTCCTTGGCCATCTGACGGATGTTGTTACCGTAGTCGAAGGTCGGAATACCGGCTTTCTGGAACGCCAGCATGGCTTCGACGTGTTCGCCCATGGAGGCTTTGGCGGCTTTGACCACGGCAGCCGGATCGGTCACGGCGCGGTCGCGGTACTGTTCCCAGGTCCAGCCTTTGGGCAGGTAGCCGTTAAGCGGGTCGTGAGCGCTGGTCTGGTCGGTGACCATGTCCGGACGTACGCCACGGCGGACCATTTCTGGCAGCAATTCGGCAGCATTCCCGCACAGGGCGATAGAAATGGCTTTGCCCTCAGCGGTGTATTTCGCGATACGCGCCAGCGCGTCATCCAGGTCCACGGCTTGTTCGTCGACATAACGGGTCGCCAGACGGAAATCGATGCGACTCTGCTGGCATTCGATGTTCAGCGAGCAGGCACCGGCCAGAGTGGCGGCCAGAGGCTGCGCACCGCCCATGCCACCCAGGCCGGCGGTGAGTACCCATTTGCCCACCAGGCTGCCGTTGTAATGCTGGCGCCCGGCTTCAACGAAGGTCTCGTACGTGCCCTGAACGATGCCCTGGCTACCGATGTAGATCCAACTGCCAGCGGTCATCTGCCCATACATGGCCAGGCCCTTGGCGTCGAGTTCGTTGAAGTGCTCCCACGTGGCCCAGTGTGGCACCAGGTTGGAGTTGGCGATCAGCACACGGGGCGCGTTGCTGTGGGTTTTGAACACACCGACCGGCTTGCCCGACTGCACCAGCAGGGTTTCGTCATCGTTGAGGTTGGTCAGGCTCTCGACAATCTTGTCGTAGCACTCCCAGTTACGCGCCGCGCGACCAATACCGCCATACACCACCAGCTCGGTCGGGTTCTCGGCCACTTGCGGGTCGAGGTTGTTCATCAGCATCCGCAACGGTGCTTCGGTCATCCAGCTCTTGGCGGTGAGCTGGGTGCCGCGTGCTGCACGGATTTCACCGTCACGGTGGCGGGTGAACGCAGCAGGCGATTTTGGGGTAGTTGAAGTCACGGGTAACTCCTCAGCGATGGGCAGATGCGTCAGGCAAAAATGGGCAGACGCACACTTATGTACTTGTACATACAAGCATATGCAAGTAAACGGCCAACCTGATGAATCCGTCAATGAAAATATTGAAAGTCCCGTAAATACAGGCTTTAAACGAAGTGGGGCATTTCTGGGGGAGGACGCGTAAAACGCAAAGTTGTTACTTGATGCGTCTTTTTGGGGCGTTCGGTAACAGGCTGAGGAACAAATCAATCATCTGATCCCACACCTGCAGGCGCGTGCGTGCTCGCGATCAGATCGATGGGGTGTATCAGGCAGATCGCGTCGCCTGCAGGAGCAAGCTCGCCCCTGCAGTTTCAGTGCAGAGGTTTAGATCGCGCTCAACTCGATCAGGCAACAACGACCCTTGACCATGATGTCCAGCAATTCATGGTTGCCGTTGAGCTGCAGGCAATCGTAGCGCCCCAGCTGTTCGTGATGGGTGTTACCCAGCTGCGCATAGACCTGTTCGCTGGCGCTGAAAATCAGCACCGTATGGGCCGAACTGAACAACTTCTGTGGCGTGGCAGCGTCCAGCCATTGCAACCGTGCCCTGTAACGGTCAGGGGCATAGATCAGGTTGAAGTCGCGAATCGGTCCATCCGTGAGCGTGCAGTTGACTGCACTTTCACCCTTGAAGGCGAAAGCGTCGAACGGCAACAGTGGTCGGGTCAATTGACCATCAACGTCCAGGCTCATGCCCGCACCTTGAAGCACGCTGATCACGCGCTGATAGCCGTCAAAACGGGAAAACCCGCCTGACTCGCCGATATCTGCAATCGACAGACGCCAGCCAAAGCCTTCAAGGCCCTCGCCGGCATCGCGGGTGATTTCTTCGGTACTGCCGCCGCCATTTTTCCAGGGCATGCGCGGGTAATCGGCGGCGCGTAACACTTTCAGCTCGTTCATTTACTGAAACGTCCTTCGAGACGATGACGGGAACCGGGGTGAATCAGGCGGGCAGCCGTCACGGGCTGGCGGCCTGACCATGTGCGGCGGCGTATCAGCAAGCAGGGCTCGCTGGGCTCGATTTGCAGCAGCTTGCACTCTTGCGGGTCAGCGAGAATCGCTTCAACCACGTGCTCGCCTTCTGTCAGCGGCGCGACCTGGGACAAATAGGCGTAAGGCGTTTGCAGAGTGAAATCTTGCTTGAGGTAGTCCGGTGCCACCTGGGCATTCACGAAACGGTCCTCAATTTGCACGGCAATCCCGTTTTCGTAATGGACGATCAACGAGTGAAAGACCTTCTGCCCTTCGCGCATATCGAGTACGGCGGCACGTTCGGAGCCTGCAGTTTCTTCGCCCAGGGTAATGACCTTGCAGCTGTGCTGATGGCCGCGTGCAGCAATTTCATCGGCGATATTGTTGACTTCAAACAACGCCGATTGGGTTTTGGGTTCAGCTACGAATGTACCGACACCCTGCATGCGGACCAACAAGCCGTCGGCGGTCATCTCACGCAGCGCACGGTTAATGGTCATGCGGCTGAAACCCAACTGGCTGACCAGTTCGCTTTCAGAAGGCACGCGGTAATGCGGCGGCCAGTTACCACTCTGAATTTGTTGAGTGATCATCTGCTTTACTCGGGCGTAAAGCGGTGCCGGGCTGTCGCCCATGTGGGCAGCCAGCGGGGACACGACAGGCGGAGTCGACACAGGCAATCCTTGTTCATGAGTTAGGGGACGTAGCTTGCCGGAGTTTACCGGGCAGGCAAACGTCTGTATATGTATATACAAATAACAAACCATGGGGTCTGAACCGATGTCCGTCTTTTTTGCTGAGCGTGCGCTCTTACCGACAGGCTGGGCTACCGATGTCCGTATTGAGGTCAGCGCCGAAGGCTATCTGACTCACATTCATACCAATGCCGACGCACACGGCGCCGAACGTCTCAACGGGCCTCTGCTGCCGGGCATGCCGAATCTGCATTCCCATGCGTTCCAGCGTGCAATGGCCGGTTTGGCTGAAGTGGCCGGCAACCCGAATGACAGCTTCTGGACCTGGCGCGACCTGATGTATCGGCTGGTGGGTAAAATCAGCCCCGAGCAGCTCGGCGTCATCGCCCGTCAGTTGTATATCGAGATGCTCAAGGCCGGTTACACCTCGGTCGCGGAGTTCCATTACGTGCATCACGATACCGCCGGACAGCCCTATGCCAATCCGGCGGAGCTGGCGCTGCGCATCAGCGAAGCCGCAAGTTCGACAGGGATCGGCCTGACCTTGCTGCCGGTTCTCTACAGCCATGCAGGTTTTGGCGGCCAGACCCCGAATGAAGGTCAGCGCCGCTTTATCAACAGCACCGAGCAGTACCTGAAACTGCAACAGCAACTCAAGCCGCTGCTGGCGCAACACCCGATGCAACAGCTGGGTCTGTGTTTCCACTCGCTGCGCGCCGTCACCCCGGAACAAATCCAGCAGGTCTTGCACGCCAGCGATTCGACCTGCCCGGTGCATATCCACATTGCCGAACAGCAAAAGGAAGTCGACGACTGCTTGGGATGGAGCGGCAAACGCCCCATCCAGTGGCTGTATGACAATGTTGATGTCGATGCACGCTGGTGCCTGGTGCACGCCACCCATGCCAACGCTGACGAAGTCCGTCTGATGGCGCAAAGCCAGGCCGTAGCCGGGCTGTGCCTGACCACCGAAGCCAACCTGGGAGACGGTATTTTCCCGGCAGTGGATTACCTCGCCCAAGGAGGCCGTCTGGGCATCGGCTCGGACAGCCATGTCTCGTTAAGCGTGGTCGAAGAGCTGCGGTGGCTGGAGTATGGCCAGCGCTTGCGTGATCAGCGCCGTAACCGGTTGTATCGCAGCGATCAGCCAATGGTGGGCCGAACCCTGTACGACGCAGCTCTGGCCGGTGGTGCACAAGCCATGGGCCAACCGGTTGCCGGTCTGGCCGTTGGCCAGCGCGCCGACTGGCTGGTGCTCGACGGTAACGACCCGTACCTGGCCACGGCTCAGGACGACGCCATTCTCAATCGCTGGTTGTTTGCCGGCGGCGATCGCCAGGTACGCGATGTGCTGGTGAACGGCCAGTGGGTGGTTCGCGATGGCCGCCACGCCGATGAAGAAGCCAGTTGCCGCGATTTCACCCGGGTGCTGCGCGAGCTGTTGGGCTAGCCAATACCCGCCCGTGTAGCCGCCGCAGGGGCTACACGGGCGGAATCCGTAGAGGTGGCGCATCCAATCGGGCTTTACGACTGCTGCGCAGCCGGACGTAGCCTCGCTGAGCTCGGCAACTGCTACGATCTGTAGTCGCAAAGCTGCGGTGCTTGATCGGCAACAGAGTATCTACAGAGAAAGCAGTTCTTTCGCAGCCCATTCACGGACGTCGGCGTACGGATAGTTTTCCAAAGCCGCAAATCCCGGAATGGCTCGTGCCTTCATTTTGGTAAACAACGGCACACTGATTCCGCACAGAAAACGTGTCAGGCGTTCCGCCGGGGGATAACTCCCGACGAACGCCTGATGCCTGTGGATAAAATCGCCGCACAGCGCTGCAACGTTTTTATCCACAAGCGGCAACAGTGCAGGAGGCTCAGGCAACTGTGCGACCTGACCCGCGCACACCGAACAATGCCCGCACAGCTGCGGCGCCTGCTCGTCACCAAAATACTGCGCCAGACGATAGCTCAGGCAGGTATCACTGGCAAATAACGCCAGCATTGCATGGATGCGCACGATCTCGCCGTGCTCATGGGCCGTGAAGTAACGGTGCAGCTCCTGACTCAGTGCTTGCGGATCGAAGTCACTCACCAGCACGCTGTAGACCTCTGTCATTTGCTTGCTTTCAAGCTCGATCCAGCCCTTCTCCTGGAAGTAATCCAGCGCTTTGACCACCCGATTGCGGTCGGCCTGGTGCTGCGCGTACAACGCGTCGAAATTGACCGTGGCCCAGGTTCGGGCGCGGCTGGAGGTCTGGATGATCGCTGAAACAAACTGCTGGCGCTCACCCTCGAACCTGGCCAGCAGGACTTCAGGGTCAATCAGGAACTTGAAGCGGTATTCGGCAAAGTAGGCATAACGCGGCGCAATCAGGCCCCGTAATTCCAGCTGCACCAACAAGGTTTTGAGCGGCAACTGACGAATATTGCTCTGATCGGACAAAGGTAACAGCATGAATTCCCACTGCCCTTCGGGAATCGCTGCCCGCAGTTCATCGAGCACACAGCGGATACCTTGCAGCTCAGGCGTATCGCCGTACACAAAGTTTTCCAACACGTTGAGGCTGTCACGATTGGCAAGCACCAGACACTCGGATGGCTGGCCATCGCGCCCAGCCCGGCCAATTTCCTGACTGTAGTTCTCAATCGACTTGGGCAAGTCGAAATGCACCACATTACGGATATCGCTTTTATCGATCCCCATGCCAAATGCAATGGTCGCCACGATGCAATTCAATTGCCCGCTCATGAACTGGCGCTGAATGCCTTCACGCTGATCATGAGGCAACCCGGCGTGATAAGCGTTGGCGCTGATGCCATGCTGGTTCAGGTGATAGGCAATCTGCTCGGCGGTCTTTTGCAAGGTGACATACACAATGCTCGGCTGGCCGCTGCGTTCGCCCATCCACTGCACCAGACGCTCACGCTTGGCGGCACCGGAGACGGGTTCGACCCACAGATCGAGATTGGCGCGATAGAAACCGGTGGTGACAACGTCCGATTCTGCAATCGAAAATTTGGCCTGCATGTCCGCAATCACATTCGGCGTCGCGGTCGCCGTCAGCAACAAGGCCTGCGGGATGTTGAACTGGCGCTGGTAGTCGGGGAGCTTCAAGTAATCCGGGCGGAAGTTATGCCCCCATTCGGAAATACAGTGCGCTTCATCCACCACCAGCAATGAAATCGGTACCTGCTGCAAAAAGTTACGGAAGCGCTCGTTCTTCAGGCGCTCGACCGAAATCATCAGAATCTTCAGTTCGCCGGCTTTGGCCCGTGCCATCACCGCACTGGCGTCCTCCCGGCTTTGGGCCGAATCAATACTGGCCGCGGCAATCCCGTGGCGTTGCAAAAACGCCAGTTGATCCTGCATCAACGCCAGCAGAGGCGACACCACCAGTGTCAGGTGCGGCAAGAGCAGCGCAGGCAGTTGGTAACACAAAGACTTGCCCGACCCCGTCGGAAAAATCGCCGCCGCCGAACGCCCGTCCAGCACGGCACCGATCGCCGCTTCTTGCCCGGCACGAAACTGGGGATAGCCGAAAACCTGTTCCAGGGTGTTATGCATCACTGTCACTCCATTGACCGCTGCAAAGCGCAAAACTTTATCGCGAGATATACAGTCGATCGAGAAAAGGTCGGGGGCAAATTGAGAGGGGATGATACAGGGTCAGGCGGGATGCCTCGAATGCAGACGAAAACCTCAGTGAAGGCGTTTTTTTGCTGCTTTGCAGGCGCCATTGTCATCACGTCGACCTACATCAAGCACCAGAACCACCAAGCGATAATAGAAATATCCCCCGCTTTCACGTAGGTGCCCCTGGGGTCTTTTTCAGATCGGTTACAGAGGCAGCGACTTTAGCGAGCATGGCAAGTGTCATGATATGACCTCATATCTGTGTGTGAGGGGTGACTCATTCCTTATGCGTGTAAATCTTCTGAGTCAGAATGCCTCGATGCCAGAGGTTGAATGCAGGCGCTGAATAAAACTCACCCTCTGGGAATCGACTAACCAGCACCGAAAGCAGCACCATCAAAAGAATGTTCAAAGACACCTTTAAAAGCACACTTAACATCAAGTAAACCGCCTTACGGACCTTCCATGATGAAACTCGCCGCCGACCTCCCTGACACCCACACCCTGCGCGAGCTGATGCAGTTGCTGCATGAAGAAATCGGCCTGCCGGAACACAAAACCATCAGCCTGAGGACATCAATCAACGGGGACTTGGGCTGCAATGGCTCGGATGCCCAACACCTGATGGAAACACTTGAGGAACGATTCGGGCTGGAACTGGCCGATTACGATGCGTACCGTTATTTTCAGCCCGCGGGCAATGACCCGCACTTCAAGCGCAGCGCCAAAGGCCGGGGCGACAAGGTGCCACTGACCATCGGCATGCTGTATGCGGCCATCCAGAGCGGCCAATGGGATACGCGAACCCTGGAAGGCTGAATCGCAGACACAAAAAAACCGCCCTTTCAGGCGGTTTTTTTGTGGATCAACGCACTGGCCGAATGCTTACGCCTTCGGGCCGGCAGCCTTGATCGCGTCGCTGACGTCGAACTTCTTGAAGTTCTCAGCGAACAGGCCAGCCAATGCTTTGGCAGCTTCGTCGTAGGCAGCGGTGTCAGCCCACGTGTTGCGTGGGTTGAGCAGAACAGTGTCGACGCCCGGAACGGCCAACGGCACGTCAAGGTTGATGGTGTCGAGGTGCTCGGTTTCGGCGCCAACCAGAACACCGCTCTGGATCGCTGCAATCACCGCACGGGTAGTCGGGATGTTGAAACGCTTGCCAACACCGTAGCCACCACCGGTCCAGCCGGTGTTGACCAGGTAAACCTTGGAGCCGAAGCCGCGGATGCGCTTGATCAGCAGCTCAGCGTATTCGCCAGCCGGACGCGGGAAGAACGGTGCACCAAAGCAGGTGGAGAATGTCGACTTGATGCCGCTGCCCGAACCCATTTCAGTCGAGCCCACCAGTGCGGTGTAGCCAGACAGGAAGTGGTAAGCCGCTTGCTCTTCGCTGAGGATCGACACCGGTGGCAAGACGCCAGTCAGGTCGCAGGTCAGGAAGATCACAGCGTTTGGCTCCCCGCCCAGGTTCTTCTCGGAACGCTTGGCAACGTGCTCCAGCGGATAGGCGGCACGGCTGTTCTGGGTCAGGCTGACATCGGCATAGTCGGCGTGCTTGGCCTCGTCGATTACAACGTTTTCCAGGACGGCACCGTGCTTGATGGCTTTCCAGATGACCGGCTCGTTCTTCTCGGACAGGTCGATGCACTTGGCATAGCAACCGCCTTCGATGTTGAACACCACGCCTTCGCCCCAGCCGTGTTCATCATCACCGATCAGGTAACGGCTTTCATCAGCGGACAGGGTGGTTTTACCGGTGCCGGACAGGCCGAAGAACAGGGTCACATCGCCTTCTTCACCAATGTTGGCGGCGCAGTGCATCGGCAGTACGTCGGCAGCAGGCAGCAGGAAGTTCTGCACCGAGAACATGGCTTTCTTCATTTCACCGGCGTAACGCATGCCGGCGATCAGCACTTTTTTCTGGGCGAAGTTGAGAATCACGCAACCGTCGGAGTTGGTGCCATCGCGCTCAGGTACGCACTCGAAGTTGGCCACATTGAGCACTTGCCACTCGTCACGGCCAGCCGGGTTGTACTGAGCCGGGTTGATGAACAGGCAACGACCGAACAGATTCTGCCAGGCAGTCTGGGTGGTCATTTTCACGGCCAGGTAGTGGTCTTCGGAAGCCCCTACATGCACGTAGGAAACGAAATGCTCTTGCACGTTGTTGAAAGCCTCAACGCGATCCCACAGGGCATCGAACTTGTCAGCCGGGAACTTGCGGTTGATCGGGCCCCAGGCAATTGCAGCCTGAGTGGTCGGCTCTTCAACAATGAAACGGTCAGCCGGTGAACGGCCGGTACGGTGTCCGGTTTTGACAACCAGTGCGCCGGTGTCGGCAAGCTCGCCTTCACCACGGCTCAGGGCTTCTTTGACCAGATCGTCGATGCTCAGATCGGTGTACACGGCGTTATTAGCTTGCGTCATTAGGTTCCCCGTCGGCCATTGGCCGATTGCGCCAAACGTTTTGTAGTAGAAAAAATTGCACTACTACCGCGAAAAAAGTGGGCCGGATTATGCCAGAAAAGCCCAAAAAGAGTAGGCCCCACCTGTCAGAACCGCGTAAGAACGGGCTTTGACAGGTGTTTTACCTGCGCTGAAACGTTTTAGTGCTGAGTCCCGGAAGGCGACTCAACCCCGGCACCGGCAAACAATTGATCCACGTCTGCAGCATCGAACAGGTAACGCTCGTTACAAAATTGGCAGTCAATTTCGAGATGGCCGCCGTGCTCACTGACCACTTTTTGTGCATCTTCCAGGCCCAGGCTGGTCAATGCATTACCGGAGCGCTCACGCGAACAGCTGCACTTGAACTCAATGGCCTGACCGTCAAACAGACGTACTGTTTCTTCGTGATAGAGGCGATGCAAAATAGTTTCGTTATCCAGCCCCAGCAACTCCTCGGCCTTGAGCGTATCGCCCAGCATCAGTAACTTGCTCCAACTGTCGGCACGCTCGTCTTCGTCTTCGATGACGTCGGCAGGCAGTTGCTGCAAGAACATGCCTCGAGCACGCTGCCCATCAGCGACCAGCCAGAAACGGGTCGGCACTTGCTCGGACATCACAAAATAGTTGGTGAAGCAATCTGCCAGCGTTGTGCCGTTCAGATCTACGATGCCCTGGTAGCGCTTGCCCACGGTCGGGTCAATGGTAATGGCCAACACGCCGTTGGGCAGCAGGTCTGCCAGGGTGGCATCCGCCGCGATCTTGTCCGCGTCGAAACGTGCCAGACCGCGTATTTCACGCTCACTGGTGCACTCGATCATCAACAAGGGCACCGGGCCTTCAGAGCGGGCCTGCAGGCTAAGCAAACCGTCAATCTTCTGGTTGCCCACCAGCAACGCAGCCGCCGCCATCAGCTCGCCCAACAGCTGTTGTACCGGCTGTGGATAGTTGTGTTTGGCCAACACTTCGGCGTAGCTGTGCTCCAGAGAAGCCAACTCGCCGCGGGCGTCATTGCTGTCGAACATGAAACGTTGTGTAGCATCTGTTTTGTGTAAATCGGACATAAGAATAGAGTTCTGAATGGGTGACAAAATGTGTTCAAGTCTAACAAAGCGCGGAATCAAACGCTGACAGCGGGAACAGCCCGCAAACTAATAAACCTATATGGCGCCGTACATGGACGGTTACAAGTCATACGTGCACAGACTCGACGTACGGCCTTCAGGACTGGCTCACTCCACACTGCCGGCGCCATGAAATTGATGCAGTTGACGGCGTTGTTTCTTGGTCGGCTTGCCGTCCGTACTGATGCCCATCGCTCCCGCTTTGCGCAAGGCGGCTGCGTTTTCACGCTTGACGATGCTTTGCTCGGTTTCGGCGTACAGCAACTGGGCTTGTGGAGCACCACCCCGCACCGTAGACAGCGCTTTGACTTCAACGGTGCGCTCTTCAAGCCCTACGCGAATTTGCAGTTCATCGCCCACGCGTGGCTCCTTGCCCGGCTTGCAGCGCTCGCCGCGACAGTGAACCTTGCCGCTCTCGATCGCTGCTTTGGCCAAGGCACGGGTTTTATAAAAACGTGCCGCCCATAGCCACTTGTCCAGCCGGATCTTGTCGTCCTCTGCCTGCTTCTGCGCCATTTGGATTCCTCTTCTTTCAAATAGTCGGAACTGTACTACCACTTCTGATGATCCAAGGAATCAAACCAGCCGATAGAATGCCCAGCACGGGAGTAGCCTACACGTAGATAACTGTCGCCATTTGCCGGATATTCTGCGTGAATACCGCTGAAGGCTTTCCAGCCCTCGCCGATGATTGACCTGCAGGGTTTCTCCTGCTGCCCGGATACGTTAAACGCTGGTTATTTATATTGAAGACTTTTGACCATTTGACCGTTGTCGGTCTGCGCGAGTGGGTGGCGCTTCCCGATCTGGGAGTCGCGGGCCTGCGGGCGAAAATCGACACCGGTGCCAGTACCTCCAGCCTGCACGCTACCGAAATCGAGCCATTCGAGCGCGACGGTGTGAAATGGGTTCGTTTCAATGCCCATCTGGGCACCTTGGTCCAGTTGCGTCACCGCCACTGCGAAGCGCCGCTGGTTGCGATGAAAACCATTAAAAGCTCCAACGGCCATGCGCAGGTGCGCTATGTGATTCGCACGGGCCTGGCACTGGGTGATCGCGTCTGGGAGGTCGAATTCACCCTCGCCTGCCGAAAATCCATGCGCTATCGCCTGCTACTGGGCTCCAAAGCCCTGGTCCACGGTCAATTGGTCGTTAACCCGGGGCTCAAATACGTACAAGACAAGCCGGTATTTCCGGTCACTACTACCTCTGCCACAGGTGTTGCATGAAGATCGCTGTGCTGTCGCGTAACCCGCGTCTGTATTCCACTCGTCGTCTGGTTGAAGCCGGGACCGAACGAGGCCATGAAATGGTAGTGATCGATACCCTGCGCGCCTATATGAACATTGCCAGTCATAAGCCGCAGATCCACTATCGCGGCAAGCCGATCGAAGGCTTTGACGCGGTGATCCCGCGCATTGGCGCTTCGGTCACGTTTTATGGCTGCGCGGTCTTGCGCCAGTTCGAAATGATGGGGGTCTTCCCGCTCAACGAGTCGGTGGCCATTGCCCGTTCGCGGGACAAGTTGCGCTCGCTGCAACTGCTGTCACGCCGCGGCCTGGGCTTGCCGGTCACCGGATTTGCCCACTCGCCGGATGACATCCCCGACTTGATCGAGATGGTCAACGGTGCTCCGCTGGTGATCAAGGTACTGGAAGGAACGCAAGGCATCGGTGTGGTGCTGTGCGAAACCGCCACCGCTGCCGAGTCGGTGATCGAGGCCTTCATGGGCCTCAAGCAAAACATCATGGTGCAGGAATACATCAAGGAAGCCGGCGGCGCCGATATTCGCTGCTTTGTCGTGGGTGACAAGGTCATCGCAGCCATGAAGCGCCAGGCCAAGCCGGGGGAGTTCCGCTCCAACCTGCATCGGGGTGGCAGCGCCAGCCTGATCAAAATCACGCCCGAAGAGCGCATGACCGCGATCCGTGCTGCCAAGGTCATGGGATTGAGTGTGGCCGGGGTTGATATCCTGCGCTCCAACCACGGCCCTCTGGTGCTGGAGGTCAACTCATCGCCAGGGCTGGAAGGTATTGAAACCACCACGGGCAAGGACGTAGCCGGGATCATCATTGAGCATCTCGAGAAGAACAGCGGCCCGAACATGACCCGCACCAAAGGCAAAGGCTAAGCACTGATGTAGCCGCTGCCGCAGGCTGCGATAAGGGCCGAAGAACCTTGAACAACAGGGGCGCTGCGCACCCCATCGCAGCCTGCGGCAGCGGCTACAGAATTCCCGTCGAGACTACACTGCGCCTCGTGGCAGCATCAGGCCCAGTGGCAAGCGCACCCGTGCTTCCAGACCTCCACCCGCGCGGTTACGCAACTCGACATTGCCACCGTGCATGGAGGCGATACGCTTGACGATTGCAAGGCCCAACCCTGTGCCCTTGCCGCCTCGCGCCCGGTCACCGCGAATGAACGGATTGAAGATGTCTTCGAGTTCGGCAGGATCAATCCCCATGCCGCGGTCCATGACACTCAACACCACATAGGGAGCGCTGGTGTCTCCAGATACATAAGCCGCCACTTCAACATCTTCGCCCGCATGGTGCAGAGCATTGCCGATCAGGTTATTGAGCAGGCGCTTCATCGACACCCTGCGCAGCGGAAACGGCTGAATGGGCTGCAGCCGCAAGCGCACTTTCTCTTCATTCTGGTTGTAAGGCGCCACCACTTCACGGATCAGTTCACACAGGTCGACTTCTTCGACCGGCTCATCTCGGCCATCTCGAATAAATGCCAGAAACTGGTCTAGGATGGCGTCCATGTCTTCAATGTCGCGCACCATGTCGTCTGTCAGGTCACTGTGGTTACCCATCAACTCCAGAGACAGCCGCAAGCGCGTCAGCGGGGTTCGCAGATCATGGGACACGCCCGCCAGCATCAGCTCGCGCTCACGACCCGCCTGCTCGACATCCTCAGCCATTTGGTTGAATGCACTGTACACCTCGGTCATTTCACTGGGCGTGTCGCTGATCGGCAGGCGCACACTGCGCCCCTGCCCCAACTGACGTGCGGCATAGACCAGGCGTTTCAATGGCTGGTTGAGCTGGCTGACGAAAATCCACGCCGAGGCGGTGGACAACAACCCGATGGCCAGGAACCACCCCAGTACACTCCAGATCTTCTGCCCCCGCAACGGATGCGGGTACAGCGGGACTTTCAGCCATCCATCACCCAGGCTCGGTGCCCGCACCCACAACGCAGGCGGCGCATGCACCCGCAGCCGGACCTCGGTGTCAGCCCCCAGCTCAGCCTGCATCTGACGCTGGTAAATTTCACTGTAAGGCCAGTGTTGCTCGCCCTCGGGCACACCGCCCCCCACGACACGGATCAAACCGGCCGCATCGGCAATCTTGTTGCGGTCTTCTTCATCCGCAGCCCAGTAAGCCCGCAGGGTCAGCGCCACGCCGTGACTGTATTGGCGATCAACCAGCACGTCCTCGTTCATCAACAGATAAACCAGCGTCAGCGCCTTGGAAAACAGGACAACGATCAGGACCAGCCAGAGAGTGCGGGAGAAAAAGCTTTGGGGAAACCAGAGAGGGGTTTTCATAGACAGCTGCTTTTACACTTTGCAGGAGCGAGTTCGGAGACCCGCAAAAAGTTGGATCGCGAGCCACGCTGGCGCTGGGACACGCTGCGTGGCTCGCTCCTACAAATGATCAATCACTTGGCGGCATTACCATCCGGCACGAACACATAACCTACGCCCCAGACAGTCTGGATATAGCGCGGTTTGGAAGGATCGGGTTCGATCATGCGGCGCAAGCGGGAAATTTGAACGTCGATTGAACGCTCCAGGGCATCCCATTCACGACCACGCGCCAGGTTCATCAGCTTGTCGCGGGTCAACGGCTCGCGGGCATGCATGACCAGAGCTTTGAGCACCGCGAACTCACCGGTGGTGAGCATGTGAACTTCATCGCCACGCTTGAGCTCACGGGTTGCCAGCGACAATTCGTAATCACCGAAGGTGACGCTTTCGTCTTCGCTGCCCGGTGCACCCGGCACCGGAGCCGATTGACGGCGCAATACCGCACGCACCCGGGCCATCAGCTCATCAGGGTTGAACGGTTTGGCCAGGTAGTCGTCGGCACCCAGTTCCAGGCCCTTGATACGACTCAACTCATCGCCCTTGGCGGTGAGCATGATGATCGGTACCCGATTGTTCGCTGCGCGCAGACGGCGGCAGGCTGACAGGCCATCTTCACCGGGCAGCATCAGGTCCAGCACCACAAGGTTGAACACCTCGCGTGCCAGCAAACGGTCCATTTGTTCAACGTTAGGCACAGCGCGGGCACGATAGCCCTTGCTGACGAAGAAACGTTCCAGCAGGCTGCTCAGCCCGGGATCGTCATCAACGATGAGGATTTTTTCGCCTTCAGCAGTTTGTGCAGTGCTGCTCATTGGATGCTCCTTTGATCTCGGCGCGCATTATGGCTTAGCTGCTGTTATACGCATCGTGTGCATTGTTAGCAGATTTTTCCTTCACAACCAGCACCAGGATCATTGCAAGCACAGCGCGCTGTCCCCTGAATCCGGGAACGCTGGTTATAATGCGCCGCCTTTTGTGTCAGGCAATCTTGGATTTTTAATGATTGCGGCAGGATTTATTTTTTCAACGGACGCCGTAATTTTCTGATTTCGCGGGTCAACAGGCTGCCCTTTTGGCCCAGGTAGCGGTGCCTTCCAGGCCGCTCAACCAGCCTCGCAAGCCTTAAAGCCCGGGCGTGCGAGCCTGCATCACAATTTGTCAGGTGGATTTATGGACAGCATCAACAGCCGCATCGCCGAAGAACTTGGCGTGCGCCCGCAGCAGGTCGAAGCGGCCGTCGCTCTTCTGGATGAAGGCTCCACCGTACCCTTCATTTCTCGCTACCGTAAGGAAGTGACAGGCAGCCTGGATGACACCCAGTTACGCCATCTGGAAGAACGCCTGCGCTACCTGCGTGAACTCGACGAACGGCGTATCAGCATCCTCGCCAGCATCGAAGAGCAAGGAAAATTGACCCCCGAGCTGGCCCGCGACATCAAGCTCGCTGACACCAAGACCCGCCTCGAAGACTTGTATCTGCCGTACAAGCAAAAGCGCCGCACCAAGGGCCAGATCGCCCTGGAAGCCGGCCTCGGCGAGCTGGCTGACGGCCTGTTCAACGATCCTGGCCTGAGCCCTGAAACCGAAGCCGCACGCTTTGTCGACGCCGAAAAAGGGGTCGCCGACGTCAAGGCAGCACTCGATGGCGCCAAGTACATCCTCATGGAGCGCTTCGCTGAAGACGCCAGCCTGCTGGACAAGCTGCGCAGCTTCCTGAAGCAGGAAGCCACCCTCAGCGCCCGTGTGATCCCGGGCAAGGAAGAGGAAGGCGCCAAGTTCCGCGACTACTTCGAACACGACGAGCCGCTCAAAAGCATGCCGTCGCACCGCGCACTGGCGATTTTCCGTGGCCGCAACGAAGGGATTCTCAGCTCCTCGCTCAAAGTGGGTGAAGAGCTGCCCGGCAGCATGCACCCCGGGGAGATGATGATCGCCGAGCGCTTCGGCCTGCAGAATCAAAACCGCCCGGCAGACAAATGGCTGAGTGAAGTGGTGCGCTGGACCTGGAAGGTCAAGCTGTACACCCACCTCGAAACCGACTTGCTGGGTGAACTGCGTGACGCCGCAGAAACCGAAGCGATCAATGTGTTCGCCCACAACCTGCATGACTTGCTGCTGTCCGCTCCCGCGGGCCCGCGTGCAACCCTCGGCCTGGACCCGGGCCTGCGCACCGGCTGCAAACTGGCCGTGGTCGATGCCACGGGCAAACTGCTCGAGTACGCCACCGTCTACCCCCACGTACCGCACAACAAGTGGGACCAGACCATCGCCGTCATGGCCGCCCTGTGCGCCAAGCATTCGGTTGAGCTGATCGCCATTGGCAACGGCACCGCCAGCCGTGAAAGCGACAAACTGGTGGCCGATCTGGCCAAAAAATACCCGGCACTGAAAGTCACCAAAGTGATGGTTTCGGAAGCAGGTGCCTCGGTGTACTCGGCGTCGGAACTGGCCGCCAAGGAATTTCCCGATCTGGACGTATCGATCCGTGGTGCGGTGTCGATTGCCCGACGCCTGCAAGATCCACTGGCCGAACTGGTGAAGATCGATCCGAAATCCATCGGCGTCGGTCAATACCAGCACGACGTGTCCCAGCTCAAGCTGGCACGCGGGCTGGACGCGGTGGTTGAAGACTGCGTGAACGCCGTCGGCGTGGACGTGAACACGGCGTCAGTCGCGCTGCTGGCCCGTATTTCCGGGCTCAACGCCACACTGGCACAAAACATCGTCAATCATCGTGACGAAAACGGCGCGTTCAAAACCCGGGCAGCGCTGAAGAAAGTCAGCCGTCTGGGCGAAAAAACCTTCGAACAAGCCGCAGGCTTTTTGCGTGTGATGAATGGCGACAACCCTCTGGACAGCTCGGCCGTTCACCCGGAAGCCTACCCGCTGGTCAAGCGCATTGCTTCGGACACCGAGCGCGACATTCGCTCGCTGATCGGTGACGCCAGCTTCCTCAAACGCCTTGATCCCAAGAAATTCACCGATGAAACTTTCGGCCTGCCAACGGTCACCGACATCCTGCAAGAGCTGGAAAAACCCGGTCGCGACCCCCGCCCTGAATTCAAGACTGCCGAATTCCAGGAAGGCGTCGAAGACCTCAAAGACCTGCAACTAGGGATGATTCTGGAAGGTGTCGTCACCAACGTGACCAACTTTGGGGCCTTCGTCGATATCGGCGTACACCAGGACGGTCTGGTGCACATCTCGGCCTTGTCCGAGAAGTTCATCAAAGACCCGCGTGAAGCCGTGAAAGCCGGTGACGTGGTCAAGGTCAAGGTCATGGAAATCGACATCCCGCGCAAACGTGTCGGCCTGTCGATGCGCATGAGCGACACCCCCGGCGAGAAAATCGACGGTGCTCGCGGCGCACGCCCCGGCTCGGCCCCACGCCAGCACAACACGGCGCCACGCAAAGAAAGCGTTGCCGCCGCGCCGAGCAATAATGCGATGGCTTCGCTGTTTGCCAACGCCAAACAGTTGAAGAAACGCTAATGTCGCTCCCCGATAGCCTGACCCAAAGTGCCTACAGCACATTAATCGGTTGCCGCGTGCAGTCTGTGGAAAACGGCGTAGCGCACGTTGCGCTGAGCCTGGAACCTCAGCTGCGCAACCGCGCCGGCAAGCTGCACGGAGGCGCCCTGTTCAGCCTGGTTGATATCAGCATGGGCCTGGCGTGCTCCAGCTCCCACGGCTTCGACCAGCAGAGCGCCACCATCGAGTGCAAGATCAACTACATGCGGGCCGTGTCTGAAGGCGATGTGCTGTGCATCGCCAAAGTCATCCACCCGGGCAGACGCACGCTGGTGGTCGAAGCTGACGTGTTGCAAGGCGACAAGCTGGTCGCAAAAGCACAAGGCACCTTCGCTGTCCTGTAGCGGTCCCTGGGTCATTTGAGTTAATTTCGGCACTGCAAATGCGGTGCTGAAATGCGCTCGGAGCGCCAAGGGCCGAATACAGGCATGCAACAACGTTTTACTTACCAACGCCAGGCGACCACGCCAGTTTCAACTTCACCCTTGTAGACCGTCCTGACCACCCCCATATTGGGGCGACTGACGCGTGAAGGAATCCAACTTGAGCCAACTTCTCAACCGCCGCCTGGCTCTGCTCAGCGAGCACACTCATCTCACCTTGCTGGGGCAATGCCTGCACGGTATCGAACGTGAATGCTTGCGCGTTACCGCGGATGCCCGTTTGGCGCAGACCCCGCACCCCGAAGAACTGGGCTCGGCCCTGACCAACGATCAGATCACCACCGACTATTCCGAGTCGCTGCTGGAATTCATCACCCCGGCCCTGCCAGACCCGGCAGACACGCTGGCCAGCCTCGACAAGATCCATCGCTTTGCCTACAGCAAGCTCGGCGACGAGTACCTGTGGAGCCCTTCGATGCCGTGCCCGTTGCCGGCCGAAGAAGATATCCCGATCGCGTACTACGGCACGTCCAATATCGGGCAGCTCAAGTACGTTTATCGCAAGGGCCTGGCGCTGCGTTACGGCAAGACCATGCAGTGCATCGCCGGGATCCATTACAACTTCTCGCTGCCCGAAGCGCTGTGGCCCGTACTCAAGCAGGCCGAAGGTTTTGTCGGCACCGACCGCGACTACCAGTCGAGCGCCTACATCGCGCTGATTCGTAACTTCCGCCGCTACAGCTGGCTGCTGATGTACCTGTTTGGCGCCTCGCCTGCACTGGATGCCGGCTTCCTGCGCGGTCGTGCACATCAGCTGGAACAGCTGGATGCCGAAACGCTTTACCTGCCGTATGCCACCAGCCTGCGCATGAGCGACCTGGGCTACCAGAGCAATGCCCAGGCCGGTTTGACGCCGTGCTACAACGACCTCGACAGTTACACCGACAGCCTGCGCAAAGCCGTCGCCACGCCTTATGCACCCTACGTCGAAATCGGTACGCACAAGGATGGCGAGTGGGTACAACTGAACACCAACATCCTGCAAATCGAAAACGAGTACTACTCCAACATCCGCCCCAAGCGCGTGACCTATACCGGCGAACGTCCGATCCAGGCCCTGGTGTCGCGTGGCGTGCAATACGTTGAAGTGCGTCTGCTCGACATCAACCCGTTCCTTCCCGTGGGCATTGATCTGCCGGAATCCCGCTTCCTGGACGCCTTCCTGCTGTATTGCGCGCTGGAAGAAAGCCCGCAATTCGACAGTTCGGCCTGTGGCAGCTGCACCTCGAACTTCTTGAGCGTGGTCAAGGAAGGTCGCCGTCCGGGCCTGCAATTGCAGCGCGACGGCCAAGCCGTCGACATGAAGGAATGGGCCACCGAGCTGATGGAACGCATTGCCCCACTGGCGGCCTTGCTCGATCAAAGCCACGGCAGCGACCTGCACAGCAAAGCGCTGAATGAACAACTGAACAAGGTCAAGGACGTATCGCTGACCCCGTCAGCCAAAGTCCTGGCCAGCATGGTCGAGCACAAGGAAAGCTTCGCCCAGTTCTCGATGCGCCAGAGTCTGGCGCACGCCGAGTTCTTCCGCAGCGAACCGCTAAGCCCTGAAGACCTGGCTGCTTTCGAAGAAAAAGCCCGTCAGTCCTTGCTCGAACAAACCGAGACCGAACAAAAGGAAGAAGGCGACTTCGACCTGTTTGTAGCCTCGTACCAAGCGAGCATTCTGGCGATCAGTAATTGAGTATTGCGCCAAAAAGCTGGCACTCGATGCCGCGCTGGATAAAGACGGGGGAGCGTCATGCCTGGGCTTCGCACTATTTGTGCGACATGGGCAAGGCCGTGATCGATGAACTGTGTTTGCAGGAGTTTTGAGGGGCCGCAGACACACCACAACCCTGTAGGAGCGAGCTTGCTCGCGATGCAGACAACGCGGTTGGGATGACAGACCGCGCTGATCCTGTCGCGAGCACGCTCGCTCATGCAGAAGGGTGTGGCTTTAAAGAGCTTTCTCGAAGATCTTCGAATTACGCTGGAAGTTGTACAGCGAGGCCCGCGCCGCTGGCAGGCGCTCCACGCTGCTTGGCTCAAAGCCGCGCTCACGGAACCAATGGGCAGTACGGGTCGTGAGGACGAACAAGGTCTTCAAGCCCTGCGTCCGCGCACGGTTTTCGATGCGTTCCAGCAGTTCATCGCCACGACGACCATGACGGTACTCCGGATTCACCGCCAGGCACGCCAGCTCACCCGCGTCCGAATCGGCAATCTGGTACAGCGCCGCACAGGCGATGATCATGCCTTCACGCTCAACCACGCTGAACTGTTCGATCTCGCGTTCCAGCACTTCCCGCGAGCGGCGCACCAGAATGCCCTGCTCTTCCAGCGGGCTGATCAGGTCGAGCAAGCCGCCAACGTCTTCAATCGCCGCTTCACGCGTCACTTCAAACTGCTCTTGCGCCACCAGCGTGCCGCCACCATTGCGGGTGAACAACTCGGTCAGCAGCGCGCCATCTTCGGCGTAGCTGACGATATGGCTGCGGGCCACGCCGCCACTGCACGCCTCAGCCGCAGCTTCGAGCAATTCGGCCTGGTAATCGCTGCCCAGACGCCGCATGTGAGCCGGCACCTGCTGGGGGCGCAACTCGCGTACCAATCGCCCTTGCTCGTCGAGCAAACCCGATTCAGCGCCGAACAGCAGCAGTTTGTCTGCGCCCAGGTCGATGGCCGCACGGGTGGCGACATCTTCACAGGCCAAATTGAAAATTTCACCGGTCGGTGAGTAACCCAATGGCGAAAGCAGCACGATCGAACGCTCATCCAGCAAGCGATTGATGCCCTTGCGATCAACCCGGCGCACTTCGCCGGTGTGGTGATAGTCCACACCATCCAGCACCCCGATCGGGCGTGCGGTGACCAGGTTGCCGCTGGCGACACGCAAGCGCGACCCTTGCATCGGCGATGACGCCATGTCCATCGACAAGCGCGCTTCAATCGCTATGCGCAACTGGCCTACGGCGTCGATCACACATTCCAGGGTCGGTGCATCGGTGATGCGCATGCCCTTGTGGTAATGCGGAACCAGACCCCGGGCTTCGAGGCGGCTTTCGATTTGCGGGCGCGAACCATGGACCAGCACCAACCGCACACCCAGGCTGTGCAACAGCACCAGGTCGTGAACGATATTGCCAAAGTTGGAATGCGCCACACCGTCGCCGGGGAGCATGACCACGAAAGTGCAATCGCGGTGGGCGTTGATGTAGGGAGACGCGTGACGCAGCCAGTTAACGTAATCGGGCATAACTAAAGCCTGTAAAAAATGAGCCGCCTAAAAAGGGGAGAAACAGCTAACGCACAACGGGCTGATAGTTATCGTCGAAACAGTCTTGGCGACACGCGTGCTCTCCTTGTGTGTACGGACCTGGGCATCGGCGATTTACTGCGCCGAAGGGGTCAGGCAATAGTGGGTGATCAGTTGACTTAATAGACGCACTGTCGGCTGCAAACGTGACATTTCGAGGTATTCCCCCGGCTGATGCGCGCAGGCGATGTCGCCCGGGCCCAGCACCACGGTTTCGCAGCCAAGCTGCTGAAGATAAGGCGCTTCGGTGCCAAACGCTACTGCTTCGGCGCGATGCCCAGTGAGGCGCTCGGCGACACGCACCAACTCGGCATCGGCGGCCTGTTCGAACGGCGGCACACCGGCCGCAATCGGGGCAAAATCGATCTTCACTTGATGCCGCTCGGCCAAAGGCTGCAGCTTGCTGCGAATGATTGCACGCAATGCGTTCGGGTCCATCCCCGGCAAAGGTCGCAGGTCGAACTCCAGCGAACATTGACCGCAAATCCGGTTGGGATTATCGCCACCGTGGATGCAGCCGAAGTTCAGGGTCGGCTGCGGCACACTGAACTGGGAGTTGCGATATTCGTGCAGCCATTGCTGACGCAGGCCTTTCAACTCGCTGATGGCATCATGCATGGCTTCCAGGGCGCTGTGGCCCAGGCTTGGATCGGACGAGTGGCCGCTACGCCCCAAAATGTCGATACGCTCCATCATCACGCCCTTGTGCATGCGGATCGGCTTGAGCCCGGTGGGCTCGCCAATGATCGCCACACGCCCCAGCGGACGGCCCGCTTCAACCAGGGCCCTGGCGCCGGCCATGGAAGTTTCTTCGTCGCAGGTGGCAAGAATCAGCAGCGGTTGCTTGAACGGTTGATCGAGCAGCGGGCGAACGGCTTCGATGATCAGGGCGAAAAAACCTTTCATGTCGCAACTGCCCAGGCCAACCCAGCGATTATCGACTTCGGTCAACATGAGCGGATCGGTCTGCCACAGTGCTTCATCGTAGGGCACGGTGTCGCTGTGACCTGCCAGCACCAGCCCGCCGGGCCCGCTGCCAAAACTGGCGAGCAAATTGAATTTGCCGGGACTGACCTGCTGGATATCGCAACTGAAACCCAATTCAGCGAGCCAGGTGGCCAGCAAGTCGATAACGGCACGATTGGATTGATCCAGATGGGCTTGGGTGCAACTGACCGACGGCGTGCCAATCAAGGCAGCGAATTGCTCTTTCAGGGAAGGTAAAGGCATGCGCTGACATCCTGTTAGCTGGGCAAGTCCCATCATAGAGCCATCTGTGCTGCAGAATAAACCCGCGCGGCCCGCCAGGCCGGCTTGTCCTGTACACTGCACGGCCTTGGCAGCCACACTTTTCCCGGCTGCGCACCGATCCTGGATTTTCCGGCCATGCAGAAAGAAACCGAAATCAAACTCCGCGTCAGCCGCGAAACCCTCGCCGCCCTGCGCGAGCACCCTTTGCTGAAAAAGCGCAACAAAAGTGGCTGGGAAAGCCGTGAGTTGTTGAACCAGTACTTCGACACGCCTGAGCGCGACCTGGCCAAGGCCAAGGTTGCCCTGCGCCTGCGTCGTGACGGCGAAGACGTTATCCAGACCCTCAAGACCCGTGGCCAAAGCATTGCCGGGCTGTCTGAACGTAACGAGTACGACTGGAACCTGCCCAAAGCCAAGCTCGACATCAAAAAGCTCGACGGCGAATGCTGGCCTGAAGAACTGGCCGAGCTGGACAAAAAAACCCTGAAGCCGATTTTCACCACGGATTTCGTCCGTGAACGTGCTGAAATTTCCTGGGGCCGCGGCAAGGCCAAAGTCGTGATCGAGGCCGCTCTCGACCTGGGTCACGTCATCGCCGGCAAGCAGAAAGAAGAAATCTGCGAGCTGGAACTCGAGCTGCGCGAAGGTGAGCCGGCTGCTTTGCTGGAACTGGCCGCCGAGCTGGCCGAAAAGCTGGCCCTGATGCCGTGTGACATCAGCAAGGCCGAACGTGGTTATCGCCTGTTCGACGCCAACAGCTACGCCGTGAGCTTGCCAGCCCCCGAACTGACACCTGAAATGCCGCTGGACGACGCTTTCACCGCGCTGGCCTGGCACCTGCTGGGCAGCAGCCAGCGTCTGGCTGAGCAGTATCGTTTCAATGGCCACTGGCGCCTGCTGCAAGACTGGGTTCAGCAGCTGATTGATCTGCGCGCGCTGGTCAGCAGCCTTGGACAAGCCGCTCCGCGTCCTTCGACGCAAGCCTTGCGTGCCGCGCTCGACGCCTTGCTCGAAGACTGGCGCCCGCTGGTCAACGTGGGTCAGGACGACGAAGACGTGCGTAAAGCCGCACCTGAGCAGTTCCTTGAGGAGTTGGAAGACCCGCGCTGGGGCCAGTTCTCGCTGAATACTTCACGCTGGCTGATGGCCCGCAGCTGGACCGTCGACCGCGGTACCACCCGTGGCAATCGCCAGGGTGCTGCACAGCTCGCCAGCTGGCTGCCGCGCCTGCTGTCGGACGAAGCGATTGCCTTGCGCTTGAATCGCTACCAGCAGCAACCTGAAGACCTGGCTGAGCAACTGCCACGCATCGAGCGGATTCAGGCCTGGTTGCGCCTGGCTCGCGGCGTGCTGGAAATTCCGGAAGTGGACCGTTTGTACGGCGAGATGAACAAGTTGCAGGACCTGGCCAACCAGCCAATCACTGATGACCTGGAGAGCAACGACGAATTGCTCAACGCTCGCAAACAACAAGCCATCGCTGTTTACCAGAACCGCGCCTGGAAGACCCTGCTGCGCGGCTAAGCCCTCAGCCAGCGCCCCTCAACGCAGGTTGAGGGGCGTTTCTTCGTTACTTCGTGCCTTTAGGCATCTCTGAATCCGGCGTTCGCCAAATCAAGCGTGTGGTGTCATAGCCCTGTTGCTGAGCCTTGCTGAGCAGCTCGTCACGGGCTTGCTGATCGATGTGCGGCTTGCGCGACAGCAACCACAAATAACGGCGGTCGGGGTTACCCACCAGCGCCGTACTGTAGTCGTCCCCCAAGTACAGCACCCAATAATCGCCTTTGGTCACGCCTGGCAGAAGGGTCGACACCCAATTATCGAACTCAACCCACAATTTATCGGTTTTGCCGGCCACTTGCGGGCTGGCTGTACCTTTGGCTTCCTGCCACTTGCCCTGAGCATCGCGGCAACGGTTCAACACCGCCACGTTGCCATCGGGCTTGAGGGTGTAGTGCGCTTCAGACTGTACGCAGTTGCGCTGGAAGATCATCGGCAGCCGCGCCTGTTCGTACCAGGTGCCCTGATAGCGCTTGAGGTCGACACTTTCGACGGTTTTCGGTGCCAGGGAATCCATCTCGGACGAGGCACACCCTGCCAACAACAGCGCGATGCCAAAGCTGGCCAAAAGACGTGTCATATTAAACGCTCCTGGTTCGTCTTATTTCAAACCCTGCCCCGAAAAGATCAGCACTTTATCGCCCGCATATTGCACGCTGATAAAGCTCGTCTGGTCGCCCCAGGTGCAACTCGACATCCCCAGCGCACCTGAACAATCGGTGGGTGTGCCGAGCAACTTCTCAACCTCGGCCTTGGTCATGCCCGACGAAAGCTTGGAGTAGTTCTCCTGATTAACCTTGCTGCACGCCGTCAGCAACACGCAGAACGACAACATCGCCACATAACGCAACTTCATGGAAAAGCTCCTGGATGAAAAGTCGGCAGAGTTGCCAGATGCAAGCTTAGAAGAGAAAAGCGCGGGCAGGTTCCCGGCGGGGAGAGGGATTTGTTGGGTGGGGTAATGCGAGGGAGGTTTTGTCCGTAGCCGCTACCGAAGGAACGAGGCTGTGTCCGATGGCGAAACAATCGTAAATCCAGAAATAGCGGTCCGTCTGAAACGCCGCGACTCGTGATGTTTGCTGAAACACTGTAGCCGCTGCCAAAGGCTGCGATAAGGGCCGAGGGCCCTTGACATCAGGGCTGCTGAGCAGCCCATCGCCGGCAGCGGCTACAGGGTATGGAGGCTTACTCTTTGTGGTACGAGCTAATGCGCGCCACTTCTTCTTTCGAGCCCAGGAACACCGCTACACGCTGGTGCAGGCCTTCTGGCTGAATGTCGAGAATGCGCTGGTGGCCGTCAGTAGAAGCGCCGCCCGCCTGCTCAACAAGGAACGACATCGGGTTGGCTTCGTACATCAAACGCAGTTTGCCCGGCTTGGATGGCTCGCGGCTATCGCGCGGGTACATGAACAGGCCACCGCGAGTCAGAATACGGTGTACGTCGGCAACCATCGCCGCGACCCAGCGCATGTTGAAATTCTTTTTCAACGGGCCTTCTTCGCCTGCCAGCAGTTCGTCGACGTAGCGCTGTACCGGGGCTTCCCAGTGACGCTGGTTGGACATGTTGATGGCGAATTCCTGGGTGGCGTCAGGAATGGTGATGTCTTCGTGAGTCAGTACGAAGCTGCCCATTTCACGGTCCAGGGTGAAGCCTTTGACGCCGTCGCCCAAGGTCAGTACCAGCATGGTCTGAGGGCCGTAGATGGCGTAACCGGCAGCTACCTGTTGGGTCCCTGGCTG
Organism: Pseudomonas taetrolens; assembly: GCF_900475285.1. Lineage (NCBI taxonomy): Bacteria > Pseudomonadati > Pseudomonadota > Gammaproteobacteria > Pseudomonadales > Pseudomonadaceae > Pseudomonas > Pseudomonas taetrolens. The sequence goes on from NZ_LS483370.1 coordinate 4,577,499, forward strand.
CAGGAAAGCCTTTTCATTCAACGGCTCGTTCTGGGTCAGGTATTCGTTCGGGCAACGCAGCACCGAGAAGATCGTACCGACAGGCGCATTGATATCGATGTTCGACGAACCGTCCAGCGGGTCGAATACCAGCAGGTAGGCACCTTTCGGGTATTTGCCCGGGATCTGGTAGGCATTGTCCATTTCTTCGGACGCCATGCCGGCCAGGTGACCGCCCCATTCGTTGGCTTCGAGCAGGATTTCGTTGGAAATCACGTCGAGCTTCTTCTGCACTTCACCTTGTACGTTTTCGGTGCCCATGCTGCCCAGAACACCACCCAGGGCGCCTTTGGACACGGCGTGGCTGATCTCTTTGCAAGCACGCGCCACCACTTCGATGAGGAAACGCAAATCAGCAGGCGTGTTGTTGCTGCGGGTCTGCTCGATCAAATAGCGACTCAGGGTAACGCGGGACATGTAAGGCTCCGAACAAGGGGGAGAGGGCGAAAAACCCGCGCAGTTTAACGCGTGTTGTCGTGCAAATCTTCTAGTCAGACGCAGATCCGGCCGAGCGGGTTCAGTTAACGGGTGAAATAAACCGCCCGGGGCTGCCGAATAACGGCATATGCCCCAGTCGTTTGAGGCGGGCAGAAGGTCTATTCAAGGGCCTTCCAGATTTCGGTCGCGTACTCCCGGATCGTCCGGTCCGACGAAAACCAGCCCATGCGTGCCGTATTCAATACTGCCATGCGCCACCAGGCATCCTTGTCGTGCCAGAGCGCCTCGACCCGCATCTGAGCGTCCCAGTACGCATCAAAGTCAGCGCACACCAAAAACCGGTCATATTCGATCAGCGAGTCGATCAACCCGGTGTAACGTGCGGGATCGTCGTATGAGAACACGCCACCGCGGATGGCCTGCAGCACTTCATCGAGCCGTTGCGAAGCCGCAATGTCAGGCCCGGCATGGAATTCACCGCTGCGCTTGCGCGCTTCGACCTGACGCGAAGTCAGACCAAAAATGAACATGTTCTCAGCCCCTACCCGCTCGCACATTTCGACGTTGGCGCCATCAAGCGTGCCGATGGTCAAGGCACCGTTCAGACCGAACTTCATGTTGCTGGTACCTGAAGCCTCGTAGCCGGCGGTAGAAATCTGCTCGGACAAATCCGCTGCCGGGATGATGCTTTCCGCCAGGCTGACGTTGTAGTTGGGGATAAACACCACTTTGAGCAGACCCCGTACCGTTGGGTCGTTGTTCACGATCCGGGCGATGTCGTTGGACAGTTTGATGATCAGCTTGGCCTGGTGGTAACTGGCGGCGGCCTTGCCAGCGAAGATTTTCACCCGCGGCACCCAGTTGGTTCCCGGCTCGGCCCGAATCGCCTGATACAACGCCACGGTGTGCAAGAGGTTGAGCAACTGGCGCTTGTACTCATGGATGCGTTTGACCTGCACATCAAACAGGGCTTCCGGATTGACCGTGATCCCCAGCCGTTCCTGAATCAGCGCCGCCAGGGTGCATTTGCTCTTCAGGCGTTGCTCGGCGAACTGGATGCGGAACTGTGGCTGCTCGGCAAAAGGTTCCAGTTCGATCAGTTTTTGCTCGGGCCGATCGAGGACTTCCTTGCCGAGCGCCTTGACCAGCATCGAGGTCAGGGCCGGATTGGCCTGGTACAGCCAGCGGCGAAAGGTAATGCCGTTGGTCTTGTTGTTGATCCGGTTCGGGTAGAGCGCATGCAGTTCGGAAAAGACCGTGCTGCGCATCAATTGCGTGTGCAGCCCGGACACACCGTTGACGCTGTGGGAGCCCAAAAACGCCAGGTTGCCCATGCGAACCCGGCGACCGTGGTCTTCTTCGATCAGCGACACCGCACGCAGCACGTCGAAATCGTGGATCCCCTTGGCCCGCAACGCATCGATATGGTGTGCGTTTATCAAATAAATAATCTGCATGTGCCGCGGCAACAGACGCTCCATCAGCCCTACCGGCCATGTCTCAAGGGCTTCGGGAAGCAAAGTGTGATTGGTGTACGACAAGGTATCGACGGTGACCTTCCAGGCTTCTTCCCATGCAATGCCATGCTCATCGACCAGCACCCGCATCAGTTCCGCGACCGCAATCGACGGATGCGTGTCGTTCAGTTGAATCGACACATGCTCGCCCAGGCTGAGCAATGAATCGTGCTGGTTAAGATGACGCCGGATCAGGTCCTGTAACGAGGCCGAGACAAAGAAGTATTCCTGGCGCAGCCGCAGCTCCTGCCCCGCATCATTGCTGTCTGCCGGGTACAGCACCCGCGAAATGCTTTCTGCACGGACCACCTCGGCGACAGCACCCAAGTGATCACCGGCATTGAAACGCTCCAGGTGCAGATCGTGCAGCGCCCTCGCCCGCCACAAACGCAAGGTGTTGACACTGACCCCGCGCCAGCCGACAACCGGCGTGTCATAGGCCACGGCCCGCACGGTTTCACCGGGCCACCAGGTCTGGTGCGGCTCGTCGTGCTCGTCCAGCCGGGTTTCAACCGCCCCACCGAAGCCGACGTCGTACACCACCTCTGCGCGCTCAAACTCCCAGGGGTTGCCGAAATCCAGCCAGTTCTCGGTTTGCTCCTGTTGCCAGCCATCGACAATGCTCTGCCGGAACAACCCGTGCTCATAGCGAATGCCGTAACCATGAGCAGCAACTCCCAGACTCGACATGCTTTCCATGAAACACGCAGCCAATCGACCCAGGCCACCGTTGCCAAGGGCCGCATCAGGCTCCAGCAGGCGAATGCGCTCCAGGTCGACCCCAAGCTCGGCCATGGCCTCACGCGCCACATCCAGCAGCCCCAGGTTGCTCAGGCTGTCGTACAGCAACCGCCCGATCAGAAACTCCAGCGAGAGGTAATACACCCGCTTCTGGCCTTTGCGATAAATCTGCCGCGTGTGGTCCATCCAGTGCTCGACCATATGGTCGCGGGCAGCCAGTGCAATGGCTTCAAACCAGTCATGGTCAAACGCGTGATCCGGGTCCTTACCCACCGCGTAAGTCAGTTTGGCGAGGACGGCAGCGCGAAAAGCGGCCACCTGTGCGTCACAAACAAGCGGTTCCTGAGCCATCGATACAACCTCAGCGAGATGAAGCGATTCGAAGAAAGAATGGGTTCAGACTAGACCGTTCGACCGACAGGACGTGCTTTGATTCGGGTTTTTTTTGCTGATATGCGCAATAAAACTGACCGAATGCACACCGCCCCAAAACGAGGCAGGCCGACCGCAAAGCGCCTCAAAACATGGCCTTGAGAGAAAATCCGGCAAATGGTTGTTCACGCGTTCACCAACCCCGGTATGATCGCGCGCCCTGATGCACGCTGGAATATAAGCCTGATGAAGTCCAACCTGATTGCCGCCGCGGAAATCGACCGTCTCGATACCTGGGCCAAATACTCCGCGCCCATGTGCGGCTCCTGCATTTCCAGCTGCTGCACCTTGCCGGTCGAGGTCAAGGTCAAGGACCTTGTCCGCATCGGCCTCGTCGATGAGTTCGAGCTGGGTGACCCGCCCAAGAACATCGCCAAGCGCCTGCAGAAAGAAGGGATCGTAGAGCGCTTCAACCAGAAGTCGGGGATTTTCACCCTGCAGCGCATGAGCAATAACGACTGCCTGTTTCTGGATCGAAAATCGCGCATGTGCACCATCTACGAAAAGCGCCCCGACACGTGCCGCAACCACCCGCGAGTAGGCCCACGCCCTGGCTATTGCGCGTACATCCCCAAGGCCGTTGAACGTAAAAACAGCAGCGAGAAGCTGATGGTGTTCTAACCCTCGGCCCTGTAGCCGCTGCCGCAGGCTGCGATACGAGTTCGCAACGCCGCTGCGCGGCCCATCGCAGCCTGCGGCAGCGGCTACAGAGCAAATCCCGGACACAAAAAAACGCCCCCGACCGCAAGGTCGGGGGCGTTTTTGTAACCGCTAACTAAGTGACTTAGTTTTTGGCTTTTTTGGCAGCGCGGGTACGCTCGCCTTCGTCCAGGATCTTCTTACGAAGACGGATGGACTTAGGTGTCACTTCACACAGCTCGTCGTCCTGGATGAATTCCAGAGCTTGTTCCAGGGTGAATTTCACCGGTGGAACCAGAGCGATGGTTTCGTCTTTACCCGAAGCACGCATGTTGTCGAGCTTCTTGCCCTTGGTAGGGTTAACGCCCATGTCGGTGTCACGGCTGTTCAGACCAACGATCTGACCGTTGTAGACTTCTTGACCGTGTTCAACGAACAGCTTGCCACGCGCCTGAAGAGTTTCCAGGGAGTAGGTCAGCGCCTTGCCAGTCTCAACCGATACCAGAACGCCGTTCTGACGGCCGGACATGTGGCCCGACTTCATAACGTCGTAACGATCGAAGATCGAGGTCAGGATGCCAGCACCGTTGGTCAGGGTCAGGAACTGGTTACGGAAACCGATCAGACCACGAGCAGGGATGTTGTATTCCAGACGAACACGGCCTTTGCCATCCGGCACCATGTTGGTCAGGTCGCCCTTACGCAGGCCCATCTCTTCCATCACCTTGCCCTGAGAATCTTCAGGGGTGTCGATGGTTACGTTCTCGAACGGTTCGTGCTTCACGCCGTCAACAAGACGGATGATCACTTCAGGACGACCAACGCCCATTTCGAAGCCTTCGCGACGCATGGTTTCGATCAGAACCGAAAGGTGCAGTTCGCCACGGCCGGAAACCTTGAACTTGTCAGCCGAGTCGCCTTCTTCAACGCGCAGTGCAACGTTGTACAGCAGCTCTTTGTCCAGACGTTCCTTGATGTTACGGGAAGTCACGAACTTGCCTTCTTTACCGCAGAAAGGCGAGTCGTTTACCTGGAAGGTCATGGAAACGGTTGGCTCGTCAACGGTCAACGGCTTCATCGCTTCAACGTTCAGCGGATCACACAGGGTGTCGGAGATGAACAGCGAATCCATACCGCTGATGCAAACGATGTCGCCTGCCGAAGCTTCTTCAACGTCTACACGGTGCAGACCGTGGTGACCCATCAGCTTCAGGATACGACCGTTGCGTTTTTTGCCGTCAGCGTCGATGGCAACAACCGGAGTGTTCGGCTTGACGCGACCACGAGCGATACGGCCAACGCCGATAATGCCCAGGAAGCTGTTGTAGTCCAGTGCCGAGATTTGCATCTGGAACGGACCGTCACGGTCAACTTTTGGTGCCGGTACGTTGTCGACGATCGACTGGTACAGCGGGGTCATGTCTTCAGCCATGTCGGTGTGGTCAAGACCAGCAATACCGTTCAGGGCGGAGGCGTAAACCACTTTGAAGTCCAGCTGTTCTTCGGTAGCACCCAGGTTGTCGAACAGGTCGAAGATCTGATCCAGAACCCAGTCCGGACGCGCGCCTGGACGGTCAACCTTGTTGATGACCACGATTGGACGCAGGCCGGCTTCGAAAGCCTTCTTGGTCACGAAACGGGTTTGCGGCATAGGGCCGTCTTGAGCGTCAACCAGCAGCAGAACGGAGTCAACCATCGACATTACGCGTTCAACTTCGCCGCCGAAGTCGGCGTGGCCCGGGGTGTCCACGATGTTGATGTGGTAGCCGTTCCAGTTGATAGCGGTGTTCTTGGCAAGAATGGTAATGCCGCGCTCTTTTTCCTGGTCGTTGGAGTCCATCACGCGCTCGTCGTTGAGCTCGTTGCGCTCCAGAGTGCCGGATTGACGCAAGAGTTTGTCTACCAGGGTAGTTTTACCGTGGTCAACGTGAGCAATGATGGCGATGTTACGTAGATTTTCGATCACTTGTGTATCTCGATCAGAGGATTCGGTGTGCTGACTGAGTCCAGGCAGCGATTAACAGTAGAGTCCGTAAAAGCCGTTACAGCTTGACGGCGGCGTCGGGGGGCCGGTGACGCAGGCCACAGGCATACAGCCCCGGGCTCTTAGCTCGGTCGATAAACGCGCACATTGGCATGTCCCTCACTGAGCAAATGGTGGGCATGCAGGCGACTCATCACGCCTTTGTCGCAATACAACAGGTACTGACGGGTATCATCCAGTTCCTTGAAGCGGCTGTTCAGTGCATAGAACGGCAACGCTTGTACTTCGATGCCAGCCAGTTCCAGCGGTTGATCTTCCTGAGCATCCGGGTGACGGATGTCGATCACGATCTGACCCGCGAGCACCTCGCTGACCTCTTCGACTTGCAAGTCCTGGCCCAACTCATCGATCACACGATCGATCGGCACCAGTTTGGCCCGCTCAAGCGCTCGCTCAAGCACGGCCATATCGAACTGTTGTTCTTCGTACTCCACGCGGTTGCGTTTTGCGTGGGTCTTGGGGTTAACCGAAATCACCCCGCAATATTCAGGCATGTGCTTGGCGAAATCGGCCGTACCGATTTGCACCGCCTGGTCGATGATGTCCTGCTTATGGCTGGCAATCAGTGGGCGCAACACCAGTTTGTCGGTCACGCAATCAATCACCGACAGGTTGGGCAGCGTCTGGCTGGACACCTGGGAAATCGCCTCGCCGGTCACCAGCGCATCGATTTCGAGCCGGTCCGCAATACGGGACGCAGCGCGTAACATCATACGCTTCAAAATGACGCCCATATGACTGTTATCGACTTTGCCGAGAATTTCCCCCAAAACTTCTTCGAACGGAACGCTGACAAACAGCACGCGCTGCGAGCTGCCGTACTTCTTCCATATATAGTGCGCGACTTCCATCACGCCCAGTTCGTGGGCACGCCCGCCGAGGTTGAAGAAGCAAAAGTGGCTCATCAGGCCGCGGCGCATGATCTGGTAGGCCGCTACCGTCGAGTCGAAGCCGCCGGACATCAACACCAGGGTCTGCTCAAGCGCCCCCAGTGGATAACCGCCGATGCTGTCGTGCTGGCTGTGGATCACAAACAACCGTTGGTCGCGAATTTCGATACGGACTTCAATTTCCGGGTTTTTCAGCGAAATTCCGGCGGCACCACACTGACGCCGCAGCTGGCTGCCGACGTATTTTTCGACTTCCATGGACGAAAACGGGTGCTTGCCAGCGCGCTTGCAGCGCACCGAAAAGACTTTACCCGCCAACGTTTCACCGAAGTGCAATTTGCACTTGGCAACGACGTCGTCGAAATCGCCCAAAGGGTACTCATCGACTTGCAGGAAATGCGCGATGCCCGGCATGCAGCTCAGGCGATCAGTCATTTCCTTCAAGGCTTTGGGGTCACTCACGCGCGTTTGCAGCTCGATGTTGTCCCACACGCCTGTCACCACCACAGCCGGGTCCAGATCGCGGAGCACGGCACGGATGTTTTTGGCCAATTGACGGACGAAACGCATCCGAACCGGACGGCTCTTGATCGTGATTTCGGGGAAGACTTTAACGATTAGTTTCATGAAAACAGCGCGCGAGCAGCCTGCCAAAAAAGGGGGGCGCGGATTATAGCGGAAATTGCTCAAGGTTTAACCAGTTATCGTACAAACGGTTTTTCGCGCACCAAAATAGAACATAAAGCGTGGATTTCGCCTCATTTGGGTGCGATTAATCCCGCTAATAGGTAGTCTGCGGCGCTAACGCGCTTGAGATTGGGGCATTCCGCCCAAGTCGGGGCACTGGCATGCAATTTGCTCCCTTGTGAGGCAGGTCGCCTTGGCAGAGTATTCGCGCCGGCATCAACCACATTTAACGGGCTACTCCACTACCAGCCCGAAGCCACCCCGGAGGACACTATGTCGAAGTCGGTTCAACTCATCAAAGATCATGACGTCAAGTGGATTGATCTGCGCTTCACTGACACCAAAGGCACTCAGCACCACGTAACCATGCCGGCTCGTGATGCGCTCGATGAAAACTTCTTCACCGACGGCAAAATGTTCGACGGCTCCTCCATTGCTGGCTGGAAAGGCATCGAAGCGTCCGACATGATCCTGCTGCCAGACGACAGCACTGCCGTTCTGGACCCGTTCACCGAACAGCCTACGCTGATCCTGGTGTGCGACATCATCGAACCTTCGACCATGCAAGGCTATGACCGCGACCCACGCGCCATCGCTACCCGTGCCGAGGAATACCTGAAGTCCACCGGTATCGGCGACACCGTATTCGTCGGTCCAGAACCTGAGTTCTTCATCTTCGACCAAGTGAAGTTCAAGTCCGACATCTCCGGCTCCATGTTCAAGATCTACTCCGAACAAGGCTCCTGGATGTCCGACCAGGACGTGGAAGGCGGCAACAAAGGCCACCGTCCAGGCGTCAAAGGCGGCTACTTCCCGGTTCCGCCGTTCGACCATGACCACGAAATCCGTACCTCCATGTGCAACGCCATGGAAGAGATGGGCCTGGTCATCGAAGTTCACCACCACGAAGTGGCAACGGCTGGCCAGAACGAAATCGGCGTGCAGTTCAACACCCTGGTGAAAAAGGCTGACGAAGTTCAGACCCTGAAATACTGCGTACACAACGTGGCAGACGCTTACGGCCGTACCGCTACTTTCATGCCTAAGCCTCTGTACGGCGACAACGGCTCGGGCATGCACGTCCACATGTCCATCTCCAAGGAAGGCAAGAACACCTTCGCTGGCGAAGGCTATGCCGGCCTGTCCGACACCGCTCTGTACTTCATCGGCGGCATCATCAAGCACGGTAAGGCCCTGAACGGCTTCACCAACCCGGCTACCAACTCCTACAAGCGTCTGGTACCAGGTTTCGAAGCACCGGTCATGCTGGCCTACTCGGCTCGCAACCGTTCCGCATCGATCCGTATTCCTTACGTGTCCAGCCCTAAGGCGCGCCGTATCGAAGCACGCTTCCCGGATCCGGCAGCCAACCCGTACCTGTGCTTCGCAGCACTGATGATGGCTGGTCTGGACGGTATCCAGAACAAGATCCACCCTGGCGACGCTGCTGACAAAAACCTGTACGACCTGCCGCCTGAAGAGGCGAAAGAGATCCCACAAGTTTGCGGCAGCCTGAAAGAAGCCCTGGAAGAGCTGGACAAAGGTCGTGCGTTCCTGACCAAAGGCGGCGTTTTCAGCGACGATTTCATCGACGCCTACATCGCCCTGAAAAGCGAAGAAGAAATCCAGGTACGTACCTTCGTACACCCACTGGAATACGAGCTGTACTACAGCTGCTGATCCAGTAGCGTTCGCGCAAGCGACGTGATTTAAAAAGGCTTCCTTCGGGAGGCCTTTTTTATGGGCGGCCTGGCGGTATTCAAGGCGAGCCAGGGTGGATGCTCCTGGCAATCCGCACGTGTGAGCCCGACTGAAACCTTTCATCCAATTTGCACTATATTGGTGCAATCACTGCTTAAATATTATCTGACCACCCCACTTTGGTTCAAAACGTCTCGATGACGGGGCTGCGACGCCATTAAATCGGGCTCAAGGCGCCTATTTCAGGTGATTCGCGCTTCTTTTCGGAGCTTTGGTTTGGTTTTTGCATTTTCCTTGCACCAGCGCCTCACTCGCGCATGCAATCCGGGATCGTCCCATGACCATCAGTGATGCCCTGCACCGTCTGTTACTCGACAACCTGACCACCGCCACGCTTTTGCTCAATGCCGACTTGCGGCTTGAGTACATGAACCCTGCGGCGGAAATGCTGCTGGCCATTAGCGGTCAACGCAGTCATGGGCAATTCATCAGCGAGCTGTTCACTGAGTCCACCGAAGCACTGCACTCATTGCGCCAGGCTGTTGAGCAGGCCCACCCGTTTACCAAGCGCGAGGCCATGCTGACTTCGCTCACCGGCCAATCCCTTACAGTGGATTACGCCGTAACGCCGATCCTGAGCAATGGCAACACCCTGTTGCTGCTCGAGGTTCACCCCCGCGACCGACTGCTGCGCATCACCAAGGAAGAGGCCCAACTGTCCAAGCAGGAAACCAGCAAGATGCTGGTGCGCGGCCTGGCCCACGAAATCAAAAACCCGTTGGGTGGCATTCGCGGCGCGGCGCAGCTGCTGGCGCGGCAGTTGCCCGACGAAAGCCTGCGCGACTACACCAATGTCATCATCGAAGAAGCCGACCGCCTGCGTAACCTGGTCGATCGCATGCTGGGCTCAAATAAACTGCCTTCGCTGGCCATGACCAATGTTCACGAAGTCCTCGAGCGCGTGTGCAATCTGGTTGAAGCCGAGACGCAAGGCAGCATCACGCTGGTGCGTGACTACGACCCGAGCCTGCCCGACTTGCTGATCGACCGTGAGCAGATGATTCAGGCCGTGCTCAATATCGTGCGTAACGCCATGCAGGCCATCAGCAGCCAGAACGAGCTGCGCCTGGGACGCATCACGCTGCGCACCCGCGCCATGCGCCAGTTCACCATTGGCCATATTCGTCATCGATTGGTGACGAAAATAGAAATCATCGATAACGGGCCAGGCATACCGGCCGAGCTGCAGGACACCCTGTTTTTTCCGATGGTCAGCGGCCGCCCTGACGGCACCGGGCTGGGCCTTGCCATCACCCAAAACATCATTAGTCAGCACCAGGGGTTGATCGAGTGTGAAAGCCACGCCGGCCACACACTCTTCTCGATCTTTCTACCACTGGAACAAGGAGCCGCATCGACATGAGCCGAAGTGAAACCGTGTGGATCGTCGACGACGACCGTTCAATCCGTTGGGTTCTGGAAAAAGCCTTGCAGCAGGAAGGCATGACCACACAAAGCTTCGACAGCGCCGATGGAGTGATGAGCCGCCTGGCTCGCCAGCAGCCTGACGTGATCATTTCTGACATTCGCATGCCCGGCTCCAGCGGCCTGGACTTGCTGGCCAAGATTCGCGAGCAGCACCCGCGCCTGCCGGTGATCATCATGACCGCCCACTCGGACCTGGACAGCGCGGTGGCGTCTTACCAGGGCGGCGCATTCGAATACCTGCCCAAGCCGTTCGATGTCGATGAAGCGGTGTCACTGGTCAAGCGTGCCAATCAGCATGCCCAGGAACAACAAGGCCTGGATGTGACACCGATACTCGCCCGCACGCCCGAAATCATCGGTGAAGCCCCGGCGATGCAAGAGGTGTTTCGTGCCATTGGCCGCCTGAGCCACTCCAACATCACCGTGCTGATCAATGGCGAGTCAGGCACCGGTAAAGAGCTGGTCGCCCACGCTCTGCACCGCCACAGCCCGCGTGCGGCATCACCGTTCATTGCCTTGAACATGGCGGCGATCCCAAAGGACCTGATGGAGTCCGAGCTGTTCGGCCATGAAAAGGGCGCGTTCACTGGCGCCGCCAACTTGCGTCGCGGCCGTTTCGAGCAAGCCGATGGCGGGACGTTGTTCCTGGATGAAATCGGCGACATGCCCGCTGACACCCAGACCCGTCTGCTGCGGGTACTGGCCGATGGTGAGTTCTATCGGGTCGGTGGGCACACCCCGGTCAAGGTCGATGTGCGCATCATTGCCGCCACGCACCAGAACCTCGAAACCCTGGTGCAGGCCGGCAAGTTCCGTGAAGACTTGTTCCATCGCCTGAACGTGATCCGCATCCATATCCCGCGTCTGTCGGACCGTCGTGAAGACATCCCGACCTTGACCCGGCACTTCCTCAGCAGCGCTGCACAAGAACTGTCCGTCGAGCCCAAACTGTTAAAAACCGAGACCGAGCAGTATCTGAAGAACCTGCCGTGGCCGGGCAACGTGCGTCAGCTGGAAAACACCTGCCGCTGGATTACGGTGATGGCTTCGGGCCGTGAAGTGCACATCAGTGACTTGCCACCCGAACTGTTGAACCTGCAACAGGACGCGTCTCCCATTACAAACTGGGAACAAGCCCTTCGCCAATGGGCCGACCAGGCCCTTGGCCGTGGCCAGTCGAATCTGCTCGACAGCGCCGTACCTACCTTTGAGCGGATCATGATCGAGACAGCCCTCAAGCACACCGCAGGCCGACGCCGTGATGCGGCCGTGCTGCTGGGCTGGGGCCGCAACACCTTGACCCGCAAGATCAAAGAGCTGGGAATGAAGATTGATGGCGACGAGGATGAGAGCGACGAGGCTTAAGGCAGACGCACCACGCTCAAGCAACACGCACTATTAGCGTGCGAAGCTCTAGAACAGTACTTTCAGCCAAGTTATGACCCTAAACCCAAAAGCCCCGGAATCCGGGGCTTTTGCGTATGAGTGATAAAAAATCCGTCAAAAATCAAAAACTGGCACGTGCCCTGCAATAACCCTTATCAGGCAACACCGCTTTAGGGGACCTTGATACAGGCAGGTCAAGACTCCCCACTTTTACACCCGCAGCCTTGATGCCTCTTGCATCAAGGCGCACCCCGCTTTTGGGGAACCCGGTACAGGCAGGCCGGAATTCCCTCTTTTATTGTTCTTGCAGGTTCACCTGCAACCGCCAGCGCCCATCCTGCGGCGCGCCGGCCCAGTCGCCCCGCAAGGCACGGGCCGCCACCACCGTCAGCAGCAACCCGCCATCAGTCCCCCGAACCCGCCAGTTCAGCGCCTTGCCGTTAAGCTGGAACTGACCGTGTTGCGGCTTGGCCCGTGCATCAAACAACAGCCCCAATGTGCCGTCGACCCACTCACCATGGAGCTTGGGCTCAGCACTGAACCACACCACCAAAGCCCCCGGCAGCACCTCCACTTGTTGCAGTTCAATAGGCTCGGGTTGGGTCAATCGCCCGATCATCATGCCCACCATCAGACCGACAATCGCCAGCGAACCTAAAACACGTGGCCATAGTTTCGGTCTCGGGTCCTCTTCAGGCGTAGAATGCTGCCTATCTTTAAGTTCGGAGCCGTGCATGTTTCACGTCATCCTTTTCCAACCAGAAATTCCGCCGAATACCGGCAACGTTATCAGGCTGTGCGCCAACAGCGGCTGCCACCTGCATTTGATTGAGCCCATCGGCTTTGAGCTTGACGACAAGCGCTTGCGCCGGGCGGGACTCGACTACCACGAGTATGCACCGCTCAAGCGCCATGCCGACCTTGCCAGCTGCCTTGAAAGCCTCGGCCACCCGCGTCTGTTCGCCTTCACGACCAAAGGCTCGCGACCGTTCCACGATGCCGCCTTTGCCGAAGGTGACGCTTTTATCTTCGGCCCCGAAAGCCGTGGTCTGCCGCCTGAGGTGCTCGACGCCCTCCCCGGTGAACAACGCCTGCGCCTGCCGATGCGCGAAGGCTGCCGCAGCCTGAACCTGTCGAACACCGTGGCTGTCGCCGTGTATGAGGGCTGGCGCCAACTGGGCTTCAAGTAACCTCTCCTTTTGTAGTCACTGCCGCAGGCTGCAACTACAGAAGAGCGCGACTTACGCCCGCCCAAAAAAAAAGCGCCTTGACGGCGCTTTTTTTGTGCATCGACTATTTATTGAACAGTCGGTGCGCCTTCTTCCTGCATGCGCTGCAGCTCTTGCGCGTACAGGGCATCGAAGTTCACCGGGGCCAGCATCAACGCAGGGAACGAGCCGCGGGTGACCAGGCTGTCCAGGGTTTCACGGGCATACGGGAACAGGATGTTCGGGCAGAATGCGCCCAGGGTGTGGTTCATCGACGCTGGATCAAGGTTCTTGATCAGGAAGATGCCGGCCTGCTGAACTTCAGCAATGAACGCCACTTCGTCACCGTTTTTAACGGTAACCGACAAAGTCAGAACCACTTCGTGGAAGTCATCTTCCAGTGGCTTTTGACGGGTGTTGAGGTCCAGGCCAACGCTCGGTTCCCACTGCTGACGGAAGATCGCCGGGCTTTTTGGCGCTTCGAACGACAGGTCACGCACATAGATGCGCTGCAAGGAGAATTGTGGAGCATTTTCTTCAGCGCTGGCGGCAGCGGTGTTCTGTTGGTCAGTCATCACAGATCCTTGTTGATCTTCAGGGCTTTTAAGGTTTCAGAGTCAGACGTTAAGCAACGCATCCAGTTTACCTGCGCGATCCAGAGCAAACAGGTCATCGCACCCCCCGACATGGAACGAACCGATCCAGATCTGCGGGACCGACGTGCGGCCTGCTTTCTGCGCCATGTCAGCGCGTACCTGGGGCTTGCCGTCGACTTTTATTTCATCGAAGGCAACACCCTTTTGCTCTAGCAGAGCCTTGGCTCGCATGCAGTAAGGGCAATAGTCGCTGGAGTAAACGATGACCTTGGACATACTTACTTCACCACTGGCAGGTTATCGGCGCGCCAGCTGGAAATCCCGCCGGACAACTTGGCCGCGTTGTGACCAGCCTTGAGCAGCTCGCGAGCGTGGCCACCCGAGTGCTGGCCTTGAGCGTCAACCAGAATAATGGTTTTGCCCTTGTGCTTGTCCAGCTCGGCGATGCGCGCCATCAGCTTGTCTTGCGGGATGTTCAACGCACCCACAATGTGGCCGGCGGCGAAGTCTTTGGCCGGACGAATATCAATCACCACACCTTCGTCGCGATTGACCAGGCCGGTCAGTTCGCCGGTGCTGATGCTACGACCGCCACGGCTCATCTCATGGGCGATCAACATCGCCAGGAGGATGACAAACGCGCCTACAAGCAGGTAGTGAGAAGTGGCAAATGCAATCAGGTGCTCAACCATCAGAAGGTTCCAGGGTCGTAAAATGTGGGCCAGTATACACAGCCGCCTTGGTCGGCCAAACCCCGCCCGGCGGTGACGTCACCTGAACTTCGCTTTAAACTGCCCGTCCTCTTCATACCTTCTATTAAACCAGCCACGAGTGGGATCTATGACTACCACGCCTAAACCTTTGGTCCTGATCATCCTGGATGGCTTCGGTCACAGTGAAAGCCACGAATACAACGCCGTGTATGCGGCCAAGAAACCGGTGCTCGATCGTCTTTGCGCGAGCATGCCAAACGGCCTGATCTCAGGTTCAGGCATGGATGTCGGCTTGCCGGACGGCCAGATGGGTAACTCCGAGGTAGGCCACATGAACCTCGGCGCCGGCCGCGTGGTGTATCAGGATTTTACCCGCGTCACTAAATCGATCCGTGATGGCGAATTCTTCGAGAACCCGACCATTTGCGCAGCAGTCGACAAGGCCGTCGCTGCAGGCAAAGCCGTGCACATCATGGGTTTGCTGTCTGAAGGAGGCGTTCACAGCCACCAGGACCACCTCGTGGCCATGGCCGAGCTGGCCTTCAAGCGCGGTGCCGAAAAAATCTACCTGCACGCCTTCCTCGATGGCCGTGACACACCGCCAAAAAGCGCCGCCTCATCCATCGAATTGCTGGACGCAGCCTTCCAGGCCCTGGGCAAAGGTCGTATCGCCAGCCTGATTGGCCGCTACTTTGCGATGGACCGTGACAACCGCTGGGACCGCGTAGCCCAGGCCTACAACCTGATCGTCGACGGCAAAGGGGAATTCAACGCCGCCACAGCTCAGGAAGGCCTCGAAGCCGCCTATGCCCGTGGCGAAAGCGACGAATTCGTCAAGGCCACCACCATTGGCGAACCGGTGAAGGTCGAGGACGGCGATGCCGTGGTCTTCATGAACTTCCGTGCCGACCGCGCCCGCGAGCTGAGCCGCGTCTTTGTAGAAGACGGCTTCAACGAATTCGAACGCGCCCGGCAACCGAAGCTGGCCGGCTTTGTGATGCTGACCCAATACGCCGCCAGCATCCCGGCCCCGAGCGCCTTCGCACCCGGCAGCCTGGAAAACGTCCTTGGCGATTATCTGGCCAAAAACGGCAAAACCCAGCTGCGCATTGCCGAAACCGAAAAATATGCCCACGTGACGTTCTTCTTCTCGGGCGGACGTGAAGAACCGTTCCCGGGCGAAGAGCGCATCCTGGTGCCTTCGCCGAAGGTCGCCACTTACGACCTGCAGCCTGAAATGAGCGCCCCCGAAGTCACCGACAAGATTGTCGATGCCATCGAGCACCAGCGCTATGACGTGATCGTAGTCAACTACGCCAACGGCGACATGGTCGGCCACAGCGGTGTCTTCGATGCAGCCGTCAAGGCCGTTGAGTGCCTGGACGCCTGCGTGGGGCGCATTGTTGAAGCGCTGGACAAAGTCGGCGGCGAAGCCCTGATCACCGCTGACCACGGCAACGTCGAACAAATGTCCGACGACACCACCGGCCAGGCACATACGGCACACACCTGTGAGCCCGTACCGTTCATCTATGTTGGCAAACGTGCGCTCAAGGTCCGTGAAGGCGGTGTACTGGCTGACGTAGCGCCGACCATGCTCAAATTGCTTGAACTCCCACAGCCTGAAGAAATGACCGGCACATCCATTCTGGTCGACGCTTAAGGCCTGTCTTGTAGCCGCTGCCGCCAGGCTGCGCAGCAGTCCCCGGGCATAAAGGGCCTTTGGCCCTTTATCACAGCCTGCGGCAGCGGCTACAGGATTGCGTGGTTCATGAAGCCACAATTTCACCTTCATCCATTTCTCATCCTCGACGATGGCGGGCATACTAGGCCGTCCCGTTCCTCAGGTGTCGCCCGCCCCATGCTTCGCGCCCTTATAGCCCTGACCCTTGCATGCCTGCTCCAACCGGCGTTTGCCGACGAGCGCGCACAAACCCAACAGCAGCTGGATGCCACGCGCCAGGATATCGGCGAGCTTAAAAAGCTCCTCGATAAACTCCAGCAGGAAAAGTCCGGTGTGCAGAAAGACCTGCGCACGACCGAAACCGAAATCGGCAAGCTGGAGAAGCAGGTTCAAGACCTGCAACAAGAATTAAAAAAGAGTGAAGGCGAGCTGCTGCGCCTTGATAGCGAGAAAAAAAAACTCCACAGCGCAAAAATTGAACAGCAACGCCTGATCGCGATTCAGGCCCGTGCCGCTTATCAGGGCGGACGTCAGGAATACCTGAAAATGCTGCTCAACCAACAGAATCCGGAGAAATTCGCCCGGACCCTCACCTATTACGACTACCTGAGCCAGGCCCGCCTGGAGCAGCTCAAGAACTTCAACGAGACCTTGCGTCAACTGGCCAATGTCGAAGCCGATATCAATCTGCAGCAGGCTCAGTTGCTGACGCAAAAAAGCAGCCTCGACAGCCAGCGTGCTGAACTCGACAAAGTGCGTGCGGAGCGCCAGCAAGTGCTGGCCAAGCTCAATAGAGATGTCAAAGAACGCGATCAGAAGTTGCAGGCTCGCCAGCAGGATCAAGCCGACCTGGCTAAAGTCCTCAAAACCATTGAAGAGACCCTCGCCCGTCAGGCCCGCGAAGCCGAAGCCGCGCGACAAAAAGCCCTGATTGCCCGGCAGGAAGCCGAGAAAAAGCGCCAGCGCGAGGCTGAATCGGTTGCCAGCGACGCTCCGCGCCCACCGGTCAAATCAACCCCCGGAGCACTGGTCTCCAGCGGTGGTGCATCTTACGGCGGTGTTTTTTCTCAGGCCCGGGGCAAACTTCCTTGGCCTGTTGATGGTCGATTGCTTGCCCGTTTCGGTGAAAGCCGTGGCGACGATGTGCGTACCAAGTGGGATGGCGTGATGATCAGTGCGCCTTCCGGTAGCCAGGTGCACGCCGTACATGGCGGTCGAGTGGTCTTTGCCGACTGGCTGCGCGGAGCTGGCCAATTGGTGATTCTGGATCACGGTAATGGCTATTTGAGCTTATATGGCCACAATCAAACATTGCTCAAGTCCGCCGGAGACATCGTTAAAGCCGGCGACGTGATTTCCACTGTGGGTAACAGCGGTGGTCAATCCACACCGGCATTGTATTTTGCTATTCGTCAGCAGGGTCGCCCAAGCGATCCTGCACAATGGTGTCGCGCTCAAGGATGAGCCATCACCTTTAATACGTAGGAGTTCGTCCAACATGCCGCATTTGTCCCGCCTCAACTCGCTGGCCCTGACGATCGCCCTGGTGATCGGCGCACCACTGGCGTTTGCTGCCGAGCAAACCACCCAGCCGGCAGCCGCCAATACCAAGGCACCGCTGCCGCTGGATGAGCTGCGCACATTTGCCGAGGTCATGGACCGGATCAAGGCCGCGTATGTTGAACCCGTGAACGACAAGACCCTGCTGGAGAATGCCATCAAAGGCATGCTCAGCAACCTCGACCCGCATTCTGCGTACCTGGGCCCCGAAGACTTCGCCGAGCTGCAGGAAAGCACCAGCGGCGAGTTTGGCGGGCTGGGCATCGAAGTCGGCACCGAAGACGGCAATATCAAAATCGTCTCGCCGATTGACGACACCCCGGCCAGCAAAGCCGGTATTCAGGCTGGCGACTTTATCGTCAAGATCAATGGCCAGCCCACGCGCGGCCTGAGCATGACGGAAGCCGTAGACCTGATGCGTGGCAAGATCGGCCAGAAAATCACCCTGACCCTAGTACGCAACGGCGGCACGCCGTTCGACGTGACGCTGACCCGCGCCAATATCCAGGTCAAAAGCGTCAAGGCCCAGCTGCTTGAAGACGGCTACGGCTACATCCGTATCACTCAGTTCCAGGTCAAGACCGGCGAAGAAGTCGCTGCGGCCCTGGCCAAACTGCGCCGCGAGAACAGCAACAAGAAACTCAAGGGCGTCATCCTCGACTTGCGCAACAACCCGGGGGCGTGCTGCAGTCGGCCGTTGAAGTGGTTGATCACTTCATCAGCAAAGGCCTGATTGTTTATACCAAAGGCCGCATCGCCAACTCCGAGCTGCGCTTCTCGGCCACCGGGCGGGACCTCAGCGATAACGTACCGCTGGTGGTGCTGATCAACGGCGGCAGTGCCTCGGCATCGGAAATCGTTGCCGGCGCCCTGCAGGATCACAAGCGTGGCGTGGTAATGGGCACCACCAGCTTCGGCAAAGGCTCTGTGCAAACCGTATTGCCCCTGAACAATGAACGCGCCCTGAAAATCACCACCGCGCTGTACTTCACCCCGAACGGCCGCTCGATCCAGGCCCAGGGCATCGTGCCGGACATCGAAGTCAGCCGCGCCAAGATTACTCGCGAGCAAGACACCGAGTACTACAAAGAGGCTGACCTTCAAGGTCACCTTGGCAATGGCAACGGCGGCGCAGACAAACCCTCGGGCTCAGGCCCCAAGGCCAAATCCATGCCGCAGGACGATGACTTCCAGCTGAGCCAGGCATTGAGCCTGCTCAAGGGCTTGAGCATCACGCGCGGCAACTGAGGTGCGCTTCTCTCTCGCCCTTGCCCTGTTTTGCTGCCTGACCGGTGCCGCCCATGCGGCGCCGACCTCTCATGACGCAGCACCGCACAAGGCTTATCTGAGCCTGATCATTGATGACCTGGGGCAAAACCTGCCCCGTGATCGCCGTGTTCTGGCCCTGCCCGGCCCCGTCACCGCTGCCGTCATGCCCGACACCCCGCACGCTGCCGAATTTGCCCGCGAAGCCCACAAGGCCGGCAAAATTGTCATCTTGCACATGCCTATGGACCCGGCTACGGGCCCTTTTGCCTGGCACCCCGACCTGCCTGTCGACGAACTTGAAAAACGCCTCAACGCCGCCTTCAAGGCCGTGCCCTACACCAGCGGTATCAACAACCATATGGGCAGCCGCATGACCTCACAGCCACAGGCGATGGCCTGGCTGATGGCCGACTTGCAGCGCCGGCACAAGCTCTTTGTCGACAGCCGAACCAGCGCGCAAACCGTTGCCGCGGCCCAGGCACAGAAAATCGGACTGGCCAGCGTTTCACGGGATGTGTTTCTGGACGATGTGCGCACTGAGCAGGCGATCACCACGCAGCTCGACACCGCGATCAAGCTGGCGCACAAACAGGGGTCAGCCGTGATGATCGGTCACCCCTACCCGCAAACCCTTGCCGTGCTAGAGCGCGAACTGCCCAAGCTCAAGGCCCGGGGCATCGAGTTGATTGATATCAAACAGATGATCGGCCTGCGCGGCAACAAGGCCATGGCCGGGCATGGCAAAGACGGGGTTTACCGCTAACCGCGGATCAACCCGGGGCCGGTAAACTCTTGGCGCGAACCTTCTCCACAACCGCCTCTTTGCGCAACTGATCCAGGGGGCGGGCGATGGAGCTGTCGGCACGCACCAGCAACACCCAGTCATCCGGACCGGGAAGACGTTAAAAATACATAACTACCCCAACCAGAATTCCGAACCTGTTTTATTAGGCCTATGCGTCCTGACCAGGACATTTAGCACGCCAAAACAAGGTTCACCCATGAACAATAAATTACAGCACTTGCTCTTGATGACGCTTGTCAGCGTTTCCCTGACGGCAACAGGCGCACCGCCTGAACGACCGGAGAACACCCTCCCCGTGGGCATCGTCAAACTCTCGGATCACCCCGAGAACCGATCCCGCACCTGGACGGGAATTGGCCGGCTGCGGGGAGAAAACACGGCCTTTTGTACTGCCAGCCTGATTGATACGCGTAATGCACCCCTGGCGACAGCCACAACCCCTGCTTACGTCATCACCAGCCATCGCTGCCTGAACACCAGGAACTTTGGTGAATACACTTACGCCGGCGGCACCCGGCACAATACGTCCATGCAGGGCACGCTCTTCTTCAATAACTTTGACAATACCCTGGGGGACGTAAAAAGTTACGCGTTCAAACGCGTAGCCTGGCAAAGCGATGGCGGGTTGAATCTGGCGATCATCGAACTGGACACCACGTTGTCGGAGCTGATGGCCAAAGGCATTCAGCCACTGAAAATTGCCCAGCGCACACCACCTGCGGGTACAGAGATCCTGACCCTTGGCATCCCGGAGTTCAGTAACCTGCATGCCATGCACTGCACGCAACTGGCGCCCGTCGATGTCGCCAGCTACCCCTGGGTCGGCGCCAAAGTACTGGGCAATCAATGTGCCGATCTAACCCATGGCGGCCTCGGCGGCCCGGTCCTGAGCAAGTTCAGCAATGAGCTGATCAGCCTGGTGGTCGCGAACAACCACGGCGCCAACCCCGATAACAAATGTCTGGCCAATGCCCCCTGCGAACTCAGGGCCAATACCGCGCACTGGCGCCCGGACACCCATTACACCCAGCCGGTGTCTTTTCTCAACCAATGCTTCGTGGAGGGCAAGCTGGCGGCCAACACTCCCGCGTGCGACCTGTACAAGCTGACCTCTGTCGCCGTCGAACCGGCCCGACAGCCGCCCGCGCGAGTCTTTGAAAAGGGCCTGACCGAAAAAGAAGCAGGGCCCGACACCTTTGACGTTGGCGTAACGGTCGACTCCCCCCTGTATCGCTATAAATACACCCACGATGCCAAGGCATGCCGCGACGGCAGTCATTACAGCCAGGCCATGAGCGCCAAAGACGCCACCATCAACTTCACGCTGAATAATCAGGTGGGGCTGCACATGCTGTGCATCGTAGGGGTCGAATCCCACGAAGACCGTTTAACCAGTGCACAGTTTGACGCTGCGAAAATAATCACTGTCGAGCGTATTGAAATACAGCCGCAAGTACCGTCATTGCAAATCGATCGCTATCGACACTACCGCGAACAATACGTCGCACACTGGAATCACAACATACCGTTGCTCGACCACTACAAAATAAAGTTTGGACCGTATGAATCAACAGACTGCAAAACGCCCGAAGGCTATGCCGAATTGCTCGACTATGAAGAGCGGCCACGCGATAGCGGCCCTTGGGAAAGTATTTATCCACATAAAGACCACCCGACAGATGCCTCGCTTATTTTGATCAAACAAACCAAAGAACAACTGATTGATGGTTACTACAGCAAGATCATAAGCTCGGGAGAAAACGCCCTGACGCTGTGCACCGTCTCTTACAACCTGAAAAAAGAACCTTCGCAACCCCGCATGGATATTCTGAGGCCGCTGTGACGCCACTGCAGTGAAGTGCCTGCGAACAGGCACTGACACGCAACAGCCGGGGGTCTAGCGCACCACGATTCCACGCTCGGCCATATAGGCCTTGGCTTCAGGAACGGTGTATTCCCCAAAGTGGAAAATACTCGCGGCCAGTACTGCGCTGGCGTGGCCTTCGAGAATGCCGTCAGCCAGATGCTGCAAGTTACCGACACCACCAGAAGCGATCACCGGAATGCCCAGTGCATCGCTGATGGCGCGGGTCACACCCAGGTCGAAACCGTTCTTCATGCCGTCCTGATCCATGCTGGTCAGCAAGATCTCGCCGGCACCCAGTCCTTCCATTTTCATGGCCCATTCAACAGCATCGAGTCCGGTTGGCTTACGCCCGCCGTGGGTGAAGATTTCCCAGCGCGGAGTTTCACCCGGCAACGAAACCTTTTTTGCATCAATCGCGACCACGATGCACTGCGAACCAAAGTGCTGCGCTGCTTCCCCCACGAACTCCGGGTTAAACACCGCTGCCGTATTGATCGAGACTTTATCCGCACCCGCATTGAGCAGGTTGCGGATGTCCTGGATGCAGCGCACGCCACCGCCCACGGTCAGCGGGATAAACACCTGGCTGGCCATGCGTTCGACGGTATGCAACGTGGTGTCACGACCGTCGACGCTGGCGGTGATGTCGAGAAAGGTAATCTCGTCAGCCCCTTGCTCGTCGTAACGGCGGGCGATTTCAACCGGATCGCCAGCATCGCGAATATTCTCGAACTTGACGCCCTTCACAACCCGGCCGTTATCCACGTCCAGGCAAGGGATGATGCGTTTGGCCAGCGCCATGCCGTTCTCCTCAGGCCTTGTAGCTGTCGCAGAAGGCTTGCGCCTCAGCCACATCCAGCGTGCCTTCGTAAATCGCACGACCGGTGATCGCACCGATGATGCCAGGTGCCTTGGCGTCCATCAGGGTCTTGATATCGCCCAGGTTGTGGATACCGCCCGAAGCGATCACGGGAATGGTCGTTGCAGCAGCCAGCGCAGCAGTAAAGCTCACGTTGCAGCCCTGCATCATGCCGTCTTTGGCAATGTCGGTATAAACGATGGCCGACACGCCGTCGGCTTCGAAACGCTTGGCCAGGTCGATGACCTGCACGGTGCTGACTTCAGCCCAGCCGTCGGTGGCAACGAAACCGTCCTTGGCGTCCAGACCTACAATGACCTTGCCCGGGAATGCGCGGCAAGCCTCGGCAACGAACTCAGGGTTCTTGACCGCCTTGGTGCCCAGAATCACGTAGCTCACGCCCGCCTTGACGTAGTACTCGATGGTTTCCAGCGAGCGGATCCCGCCGCCGATCTGAATCGGCAGATGCGGATAACGCTTGGCAATGGCCGTGACCACATCACCATTGACCGGCTGGCCTTCAAAGGCGCCGTTGAGGTCAACCAGGTGCAGACGACGGCAACCGCCCTCTACCCATTTGGCAGCCATGCTCACCGGGTCATCGGAGAACACTGTGGAGTCTTCCATACGGCCCTGGCGCAGACGTACACAGGCACCGTCTTTAAGATCGATAGCGGGGATAATCAGCATCTGGCAAACCTTAAAATTCGGGAGTCAATGACTCGGAAATCAGTTCTTTTCGAGTGCCCACAGGTCGCTTTCGATGCTCTCGAACCTCTCCTTGAGGTGCGTTTGAACATCGAAAATCGCGCGATTGTAGTAATGCGGCGCGATTTCACGGGTGAACAGCTCAAGGATTTCAGCCGCTTCGAACGAACCCAGATCCAGCTCGAAGCGATCTTCCATAAAGCGTTTGATCTTGCTGTTGGCTTCGTTCTCTTGCTCGGGGGTGAGCGTGAGAATAGGCGGCTTTGGCTTGCGCGCAGACATTACCAGCGCCCGTCCCAGGCCACGAAGTTTTCCAGCAGCTGCAAGCCGTGGGTATGGCTCTTTTCCGGGTGGAACTGCACGGCAAAACGCGAGCCTTCAGCCAGCGCGGCAGCGAAGTCGACGCCGTAATGCCCGCCACCCACTACCTGGCGAGGGTTGCCCGCGGCGATGTAGTAACTGTGCACAAAGTAAAACCGTGCCAGATCGGGGATGCTGTGCCACAAAGGGTGATCGACCTTCTGCTGCACTTCGTTCCATCCCATGTGCGGCACCTTCAGGTGCTCGCCGTCTTCGTGCAGGTCTTTGCCGAAGAATTTGACCTGACCCGGGAACAGGCCGATGCAATCAACCCCGCCGTTCTCTTCGCTGGTGTCGAGCAAGGCCTGCATGCCGACACAAATCCCGAGGAACGGACGATCCTGGCTGACTTCACGCACCAGCGAATCGAAGCCCAAGCGACGGATTTCCGCCATGCAATCGCGAATCGCGCCCACACCGGGAAACACCACGCGGTCAGCTTCGCGAATCACGCTGGCATCGCTGGTTATCAGCACACGGCCGGCGCCGACGTGTTCCAGCGCCTTGGCCACCGAGTGCAAGTTACCCATGCCGTAATCGATAACCGCCACTGTCTGCATCAGAGCACGCCCTTGGTCGATGGCATTTGCCCTGCCATGCGCTCATCAAGCGTGATTGCCATGCGCAGTGCGCGGCCAAAAGCCTTGAACACGGTTTCAATCTGGTGGTGGGTGTTGTGCCCGCGCAGGTTGTCGATGTGCAAAGTCACGTTGGCGTGGTTCACAAAGCCCTGAAAGAACTCCTGGAACAGGTCAACGTCAAAGCCGCCCACGGTGGCGCGGGTGAAGGGCACGTGCATCTCCAGGCCGGGGCGGCCCGAAAAATCGATGACGACGCGCGACAGCGCTTCGTCCAGCGGCACATAGGCGTGACCGTAACGGGTCATGCCTTTTTTGTCGCCAACGGCCTGATTGAAGGCTTTGCCCAGAGTGATGCCCACATCCTCGACCGTATGGTGATCGTCGATATGCAGGTCGCCTTTGCACTCGATGTCCAGGTCGATCAGCCCGTGTCGGGCGATCTGGTCGAGCATGTGCTCAAGAAAAGGAACACCGATATCAAATCGGGCCTTACCGGTCCCATCCAAGTTGATCGAGGCTTTAATCTGGGTTTCCAGAGTATCGCGCTCGACTGACGCCTTACGTTCGGCCATCACCAGCTCCGCAAAATCATTGGGCGAAAAAGGTGGCCATTATAGGCACGGGTCTGACAAACAGAAACATTAAGGGTGAGACGGCTGACGTATAACCCGTAGCAGCTACCGAAGAGGCGAGTCTGCGCTCCTCGGCAACGGCTAAAAATACGCGCTACGCCTTAATGAAAGAGCACTGCCGTCATTTGCACGGTCACCCAAATCCCCCACAGCAACGGAATGCCGACCACCAGCCAGGCCGCGACGGTCAACGGCAAGCTGCCCGGCGAGGCTTTCCATTCCAGCGACGTATTGGCATCAGCGCCCTTGTCGTGGCCCAGAGCTTGCTCGGCGGCCAGCTGTGCGTCGGTCATGAAGTATTTGTCGGCCACCGGACGCACCAGCAAATTGCAGATAAAGCCCAGCACCAGCAGGCCCGCGAGGATATACAGGGTGATGTCGTAAGCCGCCGCACGCTCTACCCCAATACTCAACTGGTATTCGCGCAGGTAGTTGACCAGGACCGGCCCCAGTACGCCAGCCGCGGCCCAGGCAGTCAGCAGGCGACCGTGAATCGCGCCGACCATCTGCGTCCCGAACAGGTCTGCCAGATAGGCCGGTACCGTGGCAAAGCCACCACCATACATCGACAGGATGATGCAGAACGCCGCCACGAACAGCGAGATGTTGCCTAGGTGGCCCAGGTTCGGCACCAGCGCATACAGGGCGAACCCCAGCGCAAAGAATACGAAGTAGGTGTTTTTACGGCCCAGGTAGTCCGAGAACGAGGCCCAGAAGAACCGTCCGCCAATATTGAACAGGCTCAGCAAACCGGTGAAGCCCGCCGCAATGGCCGCGATTTGCGCCAATTGCGCAGCATCCAGTTGGCCAAAGGTCAGATCGTTGCCCAGCAACTTGCCAGCAAACACCTCCTGCAACAAGGGCGAAGCCATGCCCAGAATGCCGATACCGGCCGAGACGTTAAGGCACAACACCAACCACACCAGCGCAAACTGCGGCGTTTTCCAGGCCACGCTCACGTGGACATGACGCTGAGTAATCATCGCATTGGCGGTTTTTTTCACCGGCGGTGTCCAGCCTTCAGGCTTCCAGCCGGTGGGTGGCACGCGGTACGACAATGCGCCTCCCACCATAAAGACAAAATAAATCGCCGCCATCACCAAAAAGCTCTGCCACACGCCGACACCATCCGGCCCGGCAAAGTGCCCCATCAAGGCCGCAGCCAGAGGCGCACCGACCATTGCTCCGCCACCGAAACCCATGATTGCCATGCCCGTGGCCATGCCCCGCTTGTCCGGGAACCACTTGATCAGGGTCGACACAGGCGAGATGTAGCCCAACCCCAAGCCAATGCCCCCAATCACCCCTGATCCCAGCCACATCAGCCAGATCTGGTGGGTGTAGATACCCAGTGCCGAAATCAGCAAACCGCCACACCAGCACAGCGCCGACACCAGGCCCGCCTTGCGCGGCCCAGCGTGTTCAAGCCAGCCACCCCACACCGCTGCCGAGCAACCGAGGAAGATGAAGAACAAGGTGTAGATCCAGCCAAGCATCGAGATCGGCCAGTCGCATTGCGATGAAAACACCTGCGTGATAAAGCTCATGTCAGGTGCGCACGCCACCGGCGCCGTCACACCCAAAGCCTTGGACAAGGGCAGCCAAAACACCGAGAAGCCATAGGCCATGCCAATGCACAGGTGAATCGCCAGTGCGGCTGGCGGAACCAGCCAGCGGTTGAAGCCGGGCCTGGCGATGATGCGCTCCTTGGACAGGAACGCAGACGGCGAGGCAGGGATGCCCGCAGCGGTACTGGTACTCATTGTTATGTCCCCCATGAATGAAAAGATTCTCCAGGCACGCTCAACCCTCGACTTTGGCGCCTTGAAAGGACGCAGCCGTTTTATTGGATCAAGTCCAAGGCGCGACAATGCGCCGCAGGTGGCCGGGAAAACAGGCGGAGATTACCATCTGAAAGTAGGAGTGATACCAAACTGACGTGGTCTTTTACGACGAATGTGTCTCAACCTGGCACTGCCACGAACACATCGCTCAACCAGGGAAGTCACCCTGCCCCTTGAATTCCGGGCCTTTCGAACTGTCCCGGCCATGATGCTCCGGGCCGACATCCGCAGCGTTGAGCCTCGGAGGATCCAACCCCAGTCGGGCACCTCGTGGCGCTATACTCTGCGGCTAAATTTAAAACTCTTTACACACAGACCTACAAGGATCCGCCCATGAAAGCGTTCGGCAAAATCCTGGGTCTGGTGCTTCTCGGATTGTTGCTGATCATCGTGGCGCTGGGCTTTGCCCTCAGCCACCTGTTTGATCCCAACGACTATAAAGACGAGATCCGCCAGATAGCCCGTGACAAAGCCCACATTGAACTGACCCTCAATGGCGACATCGGCTGGAGCCTCTTCCCCTGGCTCGGCCTGGAACTGCACGATGCCAGCGTCGCGACCCTGACAGCACCGACCCAACCGTTTGCAGACCTGCAAATGCTCGGCCTCTCTGTGCGCGTCCTGCCGCTCCTGCGCAAAGAAGTGCAAATGAGCGACGTGCGGGTCGAAGGCCTGAACCTGCGCCTGACCCGCGACAAAAGCGGTCACGGCAATTGGCAGGACATCGGCAAGCCGGCACCGGCGATTGCCGGCAACGAGGCTACAGCCGCCACCGGTTCTGAGCCCGCCGCTCCCGCCAAACCTGACAGCATCAGCCAGCCACTCAAGCTCGATATCGACAGCCTGACCGTCAACAACGCACGGGTTGAATACAACGATGAGCAAAGCGGCCAGCAATTCAGTGCCGAGAGTATTCAAATGAGCACCGGCGCGGTGCATGAAGGCATCAGCATCCCGGTCAAGCTGACCGCATTTCTGGGCACCAACAAACCCGTGATGCGGGTTAAAACCGAAGTCGACGGCAAGCTGCGCTTTGATCGCATTCTCAAGCGCTATCAGTTCGAAGACCTGAAGATCGTCGGTGAAGCGTCTGGCGAACCTCTGCAAGGCAAAACCATGACTTATGCCGCACAAGGGCAGATTCTGGTTGATATGGCAGCGAACGTCGCCGAATGGAGCGGCCTGAAGCTTTCCGCCAACCAGTTGCGCGCCCTGGGTGAACTCAAAGCCAATAACCTCGATAAAACCCCGCAAATCACCGGCGGGCTGTCGATTGCCCAGTTTGATCTGGCCAAGTTCCTCGACAGCATCGGCCACACCCTGCCAACGATGGCGCCGGGTAGCCTGAGCAAAGTCGAAATGGTCAGCCGCCTGTCCGGTACACCCACCAGCCTGGCTTTTGACGAGCTCAACCTGAAAGTCGATGACAGCACCTTCACCGGCCGTATCGCCGTAGAAGACTTCGCCAAACAAGCCTTGCGTATCCAGCTCAAAGGCGACACGTTCGACGCAGATCGTTACTTGCCGCCCAAATCGGCAGAGGCCACCGGCGCCACGGCTGCACGCCAGGCCGAAGTGCAAGGCAGCGAAGCCGGTGCACTGGCTTCATCGGGCGACACCCCGCTGCCGGATGCGCCGACCAAAAGCGGCTGGAGCACCAGCAAGATCATTCCTGTGACTCGCCTCAAGGCGCTGGACCTGGTTGCCGATATCCGTTTTGACCAACTGACCCTGAGCAAATTGCCGATTCAAAACGCCGGGCTCAAGGCCAATAGCAAAGCCGGGCTGCTCACCCTCGAAAACCTGAGCGGCACGCTTTACAAAGGTAGCTTCGCCGCCAATGGCAGTCTGGACGTGCGGCCGATCCTGCCGCTGGCCAAGCTGCAGACCCGCATCAACAATGTGCCGGTTGAAAAAATCCTGCAGAGCCAGGGTAAAAAACCACCGGTGACCGGCCTGCTGACCCTCAACAGCAACATCACGGGCAGCGGCGACAGTCAGAGCGCACTGATCCAAAGCCTCAACGGCACCGCCAGCTTTGTGCTCAATGACGGCGTATTGCTCAATGCCAACCTCGAACAGCAACTGTGTCGCGGCATTTCCATCCTCAACCGCAAGACCCTGAGCGGCGAGCCCCGCGGCAAAGACACGCCGTTCAATGAACTAAAAGGCAGCCTGGTCTTGCGTAACGGCGTGGCGAGCAACCCGGACCTGGTGGTCCGCATTCCCGGCCTGAGCGTAAAAGGCGATGGCGATATCGACCTGCGTGTTTTGGGCATGGATTACCGCATCGGCATCACCGTAGAAGGCGACCAGCGCGCCATGCCTGATCCGGCCTGCCAGGTCGGCAAGAACTTCGTCGGCGTTGCACTGCCTTTGCGTTGCCGCGGCCCTCTGGAGCTGGGAGCCAAGGCCTGCCGTCTGGACAAGGACGGCCTGGGCAAGGTGGCAGCCAAAGTAACAGGCAACAAAATCAGCGAAAAAATTGAAGAAAAACTGGGGGACAAAGTCAGCCCCGAGCTGAAAGACGCCCTCAGGGGGTTGTTCAAGCGATGAGAGATGAGCAGTTTTCAACGGCGGTCCTCGATTGGTATGACCGCCACGGCCGCCACGACCTGCCCTGGCAACAGGGCATCACCCCGTATCGGGTGTGGGTCTCGGAAATCATGCTGCAGCAAACCCAGGTCAGCACTGTGCTGAACTACTTCGACCGATTCATGGCCTCGCTGCCTACGGTTGAAGCGCTGGCCGCCGCCCCGGAAGACGAAGTGCTGCACCTGTGGTCCGGCCTCGGTTACTACACCCGTGCCCGCAACTTGCAGAAAACCGCCAAAATCGTGGTTGCCGACTATGCGGGCGAGTTCCCGCAGGATGTCGAAAAGCTGGTCGAGCTGCCCGGTATCGGCCTGTCCACCGCAGGCGCGATCGCCAGCCTGAGCATGGGCCTGCGTGCGCCGATCCTCGATGGCAACGTCAAACGGGTGCTGGCGCGCTACACAGCGCAAGAGGGTTACCCGGGTGAGCCCAAGGTCGCCAAACAGCTATGGGCCACCGCCGAGCGCTTTACGCCTCATGACCGGGTCAACGCCTACACCCAGGCGATGATGGACATGGGCGCCACGCTCTGTACCCGCAGCAAACCCAGCTGCCTGCTGTGCCCGCTTGAAACCGGCTGTGAGGCCCACCTGCTGGGCCTTGAGACCCGTTACCCGATTCCCAAGCCACGCAAAACCATTCCGCAAAAACGCACACTGATGCCCATGCTGGCCAATGCCGAAGGCGCGATCCTGCTTTACCGTCGCCCTTCGACCGGTCTGTGGGGCGGCCTGTGGAGCCTGCCCGAGCTGGAAGACCTCAATGATCTCGAGCATCTGGCACTGCAACACTCGCTGACCCTGGGCACGCAACACGAGCTGCCTGGCCTGACCCACACCTTTAGCCATTTTCAACTGGCCATCGAACCGTGGCTGGTCCACGTCGAGGAGTCCGGCCATCACGTGGCCGAGGCCGACTGGCTCTGGTATAACCTCGCCACCCCGCCGCGCCTGGGCCTGGCGGCCCCGGTCAAGAAGCTGCTCAAACGAGCAGCCGACCTATTGAACGCTGGAGAGTTGTCATGACCCGCACCATCATCTGCCGCAAGTACAACGAAGAACTGCCCGCGCTTGAGCGCCCTCCGTTTCCTGGCGCCAAGGGTCAGGACATTTTTGACCATGTCTCGGCCAAGGCCTGGGCTGACTGGCAAAAACACCAAACCCTGCTGATCAACGAAAAACGTTTGAACATGATGAACGCCGAAGACCGCAAATATTTGCAGGACGAAATGGACAAGTTCTTCAGCGGCGAAGAATACGCCCAAGCCGAAGGCTATGTTCCACCAACGGAATAATCCCGGTTTTAAAGGGTTTGGCCCGTAAGCGACGGTAATAATTAAATATTTTTCAAAAAAGTGTTTGACGGGTCATCGAAAAAGGCTTCTAATGCGCCCCGTTGCCCAGATAGCTCAGTCGGTAGAGCAGGGGATTGAAAATCCCCGTGTCGGCGGTTCGATTCCGTCTCTGGGCACCACATTCAGTTTTGATGTGGTGTTCGCACCACCTCAAAGCAAACAAAAAACCCGCCCAGTGCGGGTTTTTTGTTGGGCGCGATTTATACCCGCAGCGCCACCTCTCTTGGCGATTGCAAAGAGATGGGGTTCAATCCTCTCTTCAGCCTGCAAAGGACACACATCGCATGTCATCGCCCAAAAAACAGCAAAAGAACGCGCAGCGAGCCAAATCCAAAGCCAAGCAGAATCGCACAGGCAAACCGGCCAAACCTTCGGCGGGCTCCCTGATTGATAATCCGTTCGATGACGTGAAGATCGACCTCAGCACGTTCGACTTTCAGGACATCCTCGAAAACGGTTTTGACCCGGCCGATTACGACGACCTGTTCCAGGCGATGAAAGCCGCTGAAGCCAAAAATCAACTGACGATGTGCATGGTGTTCTTGCAATACCCGGTGCTGGAGCTGGTGATTTCGGAAGAGGAAGAAGAGCCGGCCACGGATTTCCTGATGGGCCTGTTGATCGAATACCGTATCGCCGTGCATGGCGATGACGAAGACAGTGCTGTGGCCTGGATCGAAACCCCGGCCTTCCAGAAAGACTACGTTGAAGCGTCGCGCTTGCTGCTAGAACGCAACGCCCGGAACACCCTCTGACCGCAACCCTGCCACACACCGTTAGCCGGGCGTTTACCGAGTCCGCGGCTGACGGCTATCGGCTGGGCGGCTTTGAATGGCGCCACCCTGCGCCAGACGCCACGCGCGCAGTGGTCATCATCAACGCCGCCACCTCGGTACGATGTGGCTACTACGCACGATTTGCCGATTACCTGTTCAGTCATGGCCTAGACGTGATGCTGTTCGACTATCGCGGTATCGGTGCCTCACGCCACGGATCGCTGCGCGGCTTCGAGGCGTCGTGGTCGGATTGGGGATCACTGGACTTTGAAGCCCTCCTGAAGCGCGCACAGCGCGAATTCCCCGGCCAGCCGACCGATGTCGTCGGTCACAGCTTCGGCGGCTGTGCAGCGGGGTTGGCGGCTTCCGGACAGGCTATTCGCCATCTGGTGACCGTGGGCGCGCAGTTTGCCCACTGGCGCGACTATGCTCCCGACCAACGCTGGCAGATGCTCGCCAAGTGGCACGCCTTCATGCCGCTGCTCACGCGCCTGTGCGGCTATTTCCCGGGCAAACGCCTGGGCTGGCTCGAAGACACTCCGACCGGCGTGGTCAAAGACTGGAGCGCCTTCAGCACACACTACGAAAGACTCCCCAGCGCCCGCCATCACACCTCCCTGCCCTTTACGTCCGTGAATGCTAAAACCCTCGCCATCAGCCTGAGCGACGATCCTTTCGGCACGGTGGCAGCCATCGAGCGCCTTCTAAGTTATTTCAGCGCCAGCGCTCGCACACATCTACGGATAAAACCCGCAGACATCGGCGAAACATCCGTTGGTCATTTCGCGTTTTTCCATAGCCGTTTTCAGAAGAGCCTATGGCCGATTGCGCTGGAGTGGTTGTTGAACGGTGATCTGATGCCCCGCGCACCGGGGCAGGTCATCAGCAACGTCCTGTAACCGTCGCCGGCAGCCATGATTGGGTCCGCTGTGGAACACAAACGAAGGTCTTGCAGCCCTTATCGCAGCCTGCGGTGGCCACAGGATTTGAGTTGCCAGGGTGCGTTGAACATCAGCCTTCCCGGCCCGTGGAGCAGCCTTGAGGCTTGTTCACCCGAACGGTCGAGGGCGGATTGTCGGCCAGCTTGTTGCCTGGCCTGCGCGGCCGCACCATCAGCTCTCCTCCGCAGTTAGGGCACAAACCACCCAGTTTCTGCTCCGAGCACGACGCGCAAAAAGTGCACTCGAATGAGCAAATCCGCGCCAGAGGCGATTCCGGCGGCAAGTCACAATCGCAGCATTCACAATTGGGGCGTAATTCGAGCATCGCGGCACCTTTTGAAAAATCGGGACAAGCACAGGGTAGATAGCCTGTGCCGGAAATGAAGCGAAGCAGGCTGTTTATTTGTAGCCGAACCCAGCAGCGTTGTTGCACTTTCTGTGCCGGGGGCGCAGGTGAGCGGGGTCATTGGTTGCTAAAGCGCAGCAATGTATTCCGGCCTTGATCGTTATTGGCCAGCTCTTACAAGCCCAGATCAATATGCACCGATTTACATAGCTGTGATCTTTCTTGAAGACAGCCACTTTACTGGTATCAGAGCTGAGATTTCCCACGCCAATACCAGCCCAGCCAGTGCCTTCTTGCTGACATCCTCGGTGACCTTCCCAACCTTAAACAGAAGGCACCATGACCCGGCCAACCCTCCAGGACTCCTCTCTTTCACCACTGTTGAGCACCCTGAGCGAACTGATCCGCCAGGCCCGGCACAAAGCCCTGCGCGCTGTCGATACGCTGCAGGTACAAACCTGCTGGAACATGGGGCGACACATCATCGAGTACGAGCAGGCAGGTGCCGCACGGGCCGCCTATGGCAAGCAGTTGCTCCCGACCCTGGCCAAAGCACTGACGGCAGAGTTCGGTAAGGGCTTTGATGAGCGCAACCTGCGGCACATGCGTAGCTTTTATCAAACCTTCCCGATTTGGAACGCAGTGCGTACCGAATTGAGCTGGACCCATTACCGTACGTTGCTGCGAGTCGACAACCCTCAAGCACGCCAGTGGTATATGGATGAGTGCGCGACACTCAATTGGTCAACACGGGCGCTGGAACGGCAAATCGGCACGCTGTATTACGAACGTCTTCTGGTCAGTCAGGACCGCCCGGCGATCAAGCAGGAGGCGAGTGTCAATCTGGAGCCGCTGAACAGAAGTCCACGTGAGTTCGTACGTGACCCGGTGCTGCTGGAGTTCCTGGGCATGCCCACGGTAGCCGGGCTGTTCGAGACGGGACTGGAACAAGCGCTGATCGACCACTTGCAAGGGTTCTTGCTGGAGCTGGGCAAAGGCTTTGCGTTCGTTGCCCGTCAGCAACGCATCAGCACAGAAAGCAAAGACTTCTACGTTGATCTGGTGTTCTACAACTACCTGCTCAAGTGCTTTGTGATTTTCGACCTGAAGCGCGGCGAGCTGACCCATCAGGACATTGGCCAAATGGACATGTACGTGCGTCTCTACGACGTTCTCAAACGCGGCCCCGAAGACAGCCCCACCGTCGGCATCATCCTGTGCGCACAAAAGGATGCCTCGGTGGTGCGCTATTCAGTGCTGCACGGCAATGAGCAATTGTTCGCCAGCAAGTACACCCTCGTTCTGCCCACCGAGGATGAGCTGCGCGCCGAGCTCGACCGCGAGCAGGCGCTGGTCGAAGCCCGCATTCGCTGACTGTCCCGGGCCGGGCTTGCCTCGCAAGGTCGCCCGGCCCGGCAGTGCGGCGCCTTAGCTGAAAGCGTTGATAAACCAGGTGATCAACGGGATTGCCACGATGTCGATCAGTACGGCACCGCACAACGGCACGATGATGAACGCTTTGTACGAGAAGACTTTGTAGTGATCGCAGATGGCGCCCATGTTGGCCACGGCATTCGGGGTTGCACCCAGCCCGTGCCCCATGAACCCTGCACACAGTACCGCGGCATCGTAGTTGCGGCCGAAGGCGCGGAACAGCACGAAAATACACAGCAGGATCATGATCACCACTTGCACCACCAAAATCACCAGCAGCGGCAACCCGAGCTTTTCCAGTTCCCAGAATTTCAGGCTCATCATGGCCATGGTCAGGAACATGCCCAGACTTACATCACCAATCGTGCTGACGGCATGGTCCGGAACGTCGAGCACCTGCGTCCGGTCGTTGAGGTTGCGCAAGATAATCGCCACGAACATCGCACCTACATAGCTGGGCAGCACAATGCCCAAATGCTGTTGCAGGCTGCCACCAAGCCAGAAGCCCAGCACCATGATCACCACGATGCAGGTCAGCAGACGCAGCAGCGTCGGTGCATCCAGGGCGGTGGGCGTGGTCTGCTCTGTGTGCTCAAAGGCTTTCAGGCTGCCGGCATCATCGGCCTGAACCTTGAGTTTGTTGCGCTCGATCAACCAGCGGGCCAAAGGGCTGCCCAGCAGACCGCCCGCAACCATCCCGAACGTGGCCGAGGCCAGTGCGGCGGTGGTTGCTCCTACCGCCCCCAGGTTTTCAGCGATGGGACCAAACGCAGCCGCCGCACCGA
The DNA here is from genome assembly GCF_900475285.1 of Pseudomonas taetrolens. Classification (NCBI taxonomy): domain Bacteria; kingdom Pseudomonadati; phylum Pseudomonadota; class Gammaproteobacteria; order Pseudomonadales; family Pseudomonadaceae; genus Pseudomonas; species Pseudomonas taetrolens. The sequence continues at coordinate 4,612,418 of NZ_LS483370.1, forward strand.
AGCCACCTTCAAGCGATACCGCCCCCGCCATGATCCCCAGCAAAGGGTCAATACCCAACATTTTGGCCACGCTGACACCTACTACGTTTTGCAGCAACGCCAGGCCCCAGCAGGCCCCAAGGTAGATAAACAGCAGCTTGCCGCCTTTGCGCAACAGCCCAAGGCTGCCTCCCAGACCCACCGTGGTGAAAAACGCCACCATCAGTGGCACTTGCAGGCTGGTGTCGAGGGTCAGGTTGAGCAGTTGCTGATCACGCAGCAACCAGATCAACAGTGCGAATCCGAAACCACCAATCACGGGGGCCGGCACGCAAAGCTGGCGCAACCAGTAGCTGTGTTTTTTTAACTGGGCGCCCAGGCCCAGCAGGAGCAACGCGAGAGCGAGGGTGCTCAGTGCATCCAGTTCGAATGTCAGCATGGCGAATTTCTCTTTTTCTTATGATTCAACAAGCGGTTTCAGGGAGGTCCGGAAAAACTTAATCCATCAGACTGGCAAGCAAGCGCGCGCCAATGCGGGCGGTCCGGTTATCGATATCCAGGCTCGGATTGAGCTCGGCAATGTCTGCCATACGCAATTTGCCGCTGGCCTTGGCGCGGCGCACCAGGTGCTCAACGATCTGCATGTCCACCCCGTGGGCAGACGGCGCACTTACCCCGGGTGCCTGACTGGCGGGCAGAACATCGAGACAAAGCGTCAGGTACAGGTGATCGATGTCACGCAAAAAGGTGTCCAGGTACGCTTCTATCGCGGACATGTTCCAGCTGTTCATGTCCCGATCGAGGCGATAGCTCACGTTCAGTCGCCCGGCCTGCTCGAACAGCGCCTGGGTGTTGTTCAACTGGCTCACACCCAGGCAGCAATAGGCGAACGGCATGTCTGCGCGCTGGCAGTATTCGGCGATCTGACGAAAAGGCGTGCCGGAACTGCTTTGCTCGGCGTGGCGCAAATCAAAGTGCGCATCGAAATTGAGAATACCGATGCGCGGGCGTGGCGTTTGGCGACGCAAGTGGTCAGCCAGACCGCTAAAACTGGCAAATGCGATTTCGTGGCCACCGCCCAGGCCCAGCGGCAAGTGCCCTTGATCAAGCACCTGGCTGACCTGGTGTGCGTAGCGTTGTTGTGCGCCTTCAAGGTCGCTGCCCACGCAAGCCACATCGCCCGCGTCATACAACGCGGTGTGACCGTGCCATGCCAGGTTGGCCAGCGCCTTGCGCAGTGCCGACGGGCCTTGGCGGGCACCGGTGCGGCCCTGGTTGCGTTTAACCCCTTCATCACTGGCCAGGCCGATCAGCACGGTGCCTGCGGGCTGGTCGGCCGCCAAGGGCTTGACCCACTGGTGCCAGCGCAACGCGCCCTGCCCTTCGCCCGCATCGATGCGACCTGTCCAGAGTGACATGTCAGACATTACAGTCATGGTTGAAGCTCCAATCTAATTCAGTCGAGCCGGGCGCTCAGGCGCAGCGCTACGTCCTGTGTCCAGCGGATCAGGCGCTCGCTGCGCTGTTGCGCACGGAAAGCCGGGGCCATGAGGCTGATAGCGCCTTGCAGACGATTACGACTGTCGATCAAGGGTGCGCTGACGCCCCAAATGCCGTCGTCAATCTCGCTCAGGCTCACGGCGTAACCCTGTTGGCGAATTTCGACAAAGCTGCGCTGGTACTGCGCGCACTGTTCGGCTTCGACGCCCTGATCCTTGAGCAAGGACAGGCTCTGAGCCTCATCCATATGCGCCAGCAACACCCGTGCCGATGCACCGACCAGCAACGGCTGAGCCAGACCTTTCTGATAGCAGCAGCGCAAGGGTTGCGGGCTGTCGACCAGCTCGATACAAATTGCCTGGCCATTGCTCGGCACCATCAGCGCCACGCTTTCCTGACTTTGCTCGGCCAGGCGCTTGAGCTCTGGCTTGGCCAGCGTGACCAGTACCGCTTCACGGTCGAATTTTTTCGCCAGCTGCAAACAGGCAGGCCCCGGCAAATAGCGACCTTGGCCGTTCTCTTCAGCGAGGCCCCAACGCAACAGGGTCTTGAGGTGGCGATAGGTGCTGCTGAGCGGCTGTGCCAGTTGCTCAGAGAGCTCTTTCGCAGAGATCGCCTCACCGGATTGTCCGAGGGTGACGAGGATTTGCAGCAAGCGATCAGTTGGCGTGTTGTAGTTCATTATCGGCCCCTAGCTGTTGCCTGCAGGGTGCACGGAGTTTCCCATTAACTGAAATTGGATTCTCACTCACTGAGAATTATTGGCGAAATAGTGATCAGCGGTCGTCGATAACTGGTTTCAAAGGCAAAAAAAACCGCCATCCCTAAGGATGACGGCTCGAGTATGGCCTTAACCGTGTGCGCCTTCCTGGCCTCAGCTAAGTACCGTTGCCCCCAGTTTCTCAATACGTCGACGACGTGCCACCAGCAGACCCGCCGCTACCACCAGTGCGCTCAGCAAGCCGGTGGCCATGATTTCCACTCGGTGCGCTTCCTGGAACAGCATAAGCGTCAAAATGGCCACGATGAACACAATCACCGCCCAGGTCAGGCCCGGGAACAACCACATTTTGAAGGCTATTTTCTCGCCCTGGGCCACACGCTTTTGACGCATGCGCAGTTGCGAGACGGCAATCACCAGGTACACCAGCAGGGCAATGGCGCCGGAACTGGCCAGCAAGAACTGGAACACTGCCGCCGGCGCCACATAGTTGGCGAACACGGCCAAAAAGGCAGCGCCGGTGGACATCATCACCGCCCAGTAAGGCGTGCCGCTGGCGTTGGTGCGCTTGGCGGCCGCCGGTGCGTCACCGCGCTTGCTCAAGGAGAACAGCATCCGCGACGAGGTGTAGAGCGCCGAGTTGAGGCAGCTGGTGACCGCGATCAACACCACGATGTCGACGATCAACTTGGCGTTTGGAATACCCATGCGCTCAAGCACCGTCTGATAAGAACCCACTTGGGTCAGGCTCGGGTCGTTCCATGGCACCAGGGCCACCACCAAGAAGATCGACACCAGGTAGAACAAGCCAATCCGCCAGATCACCGAGTTGGTGGCCTTGGTGATTTGTTTGCTTGGGTCTTTGGACTCCGCCGCCGCGATGGTGACGATTTCAGTGCCCATAAACGAGAACATGGTGGTCAGCATCGCCGCCAGTACCGCGCCCATGCCGTTGGGCATAAAGCCGATGGTATCGACCAGGTGCGACACGCCGCTGACTTCGCTGGTGGGCAGCAGGCCCATCACTGCCAGGACGCCCAGCACGATGAAGCCAATAATCGCCAGCACCTTGACCAGCGCAAACCAGAACTCGAACTCGCCGTAGTTCTTGACGCTGAACAGGTTGGTGGCGGTCAGCAACAAGGTAATGACCAGAGTGAAGACCCAGATCGCCGTACCCGGGAACCAGGCATGCAGGATGCTGGCAGCCGCGACGGCTTCCAGTGGAATGACCAGTACCCAGAACCACCAGTACAGCCAGCCAATGGTGAAGCCGGCCCAGTGGCCGATGGCACGGTCGGCATACGTCGAAAACGAACCGGTGTCTGGTGAAGCAACGGCCATTTCGGCCAGCATGCGCATGACCAGCACCACCAGCGTGCCTGCAGCAGCATAAGCCAGCAGTACAGCGGGGCCCGCTTGCGCAATCGCGTGTCCAGAACCGACGAACAAACCGGCACCGATGACCCCGGCAATCGACAGCATGGTGACATGCCGTGGCTTGAGCCCTTGCTCCAGGCCGTTAGAGGTTTGCGTATTGCTCATTGGGACTACCTTTGCAGTGAAAGCCATTCCGAGCGCCGCCTGATTACCTTCTCGTAAAAAGTAACCAACGGGGCGTTTCGAATTATTTACGCAATAAGTGCGCCAGAAAACTCACGCCCTACGGTTTGCGCGGGCTGCAAAGGACTACTACCCGTTTTGCAAGCCATTGAGTGCCATGGCTTTTTGCCAATCCGTTACCGTAACACTCAGTTACGTGTAGTGCTGCGCACTAAAAATACCCAATTTTGCTCATATGGCGCAAAAGCAGTGCACATCTACAACCTTTAGTAGGTTCGCGCTTCCAACACCGGGCCAAAGCTGGCAACATCGCGACCTTTTTTACGCGACACCTGTCTGGCCAAACGGCAAAACACGGGGTCGGTTGTTGTCGGCGCGACAGTCTGCTGTAACGATGCGACAAACGACCACCCTCCTGCCTTTTGCCCCGTTGAGGCGGCTGGTTGCCATTGCGACCCTATGCTAGCTTGGCCATCGCCAGGAAGGCAGCCCAACAGCAGGATCGCACCGAACACAATGAGGACCGCACATGGCTTTGGCCACGCCCGCGCTTGAAATCCGCAACTTGCACAAACGCTACGGCGAGCTTGAGGTACTTAAAGGTATCTCGCTGACCGCACGCGACGGCGACGTGATCTCGATCCTGGGTTCTTCCGGTTCCGGCAAGTCCACCCTGCTGCGCTGTATCAACCTGCTGGAAAACCCGCACGAGGGCCAGATCCTGGTCGCCGGGGAAGAGCTCAAGCTCAAAAAAGCCAAAAATGGTGAACTGGTCGCTGCCGATGGCAAACAGATCAATCGCATGCGCAGCGAACTGGGGTTCGTGTTTCAAAACTTTAACCTGTGGCCGCACATGACCATCCTCGACAACGTGATCGAGGCGCCGCGTCGGGTACTGGGCCAGAGCAAGGCTGAAGCCATCGTGGTGGCAGAAGCATTGCTGGCCAAGGTTGGTATCGCTGACAAACGTCATGCCTATCCGTCCGAACTGTCCGGCGGACAGCAACAGCGTGCCGCCATTGCCCGTACGCTGGCCATGCAGCCCAAAGTGATTCTGTTCGATGAGCCGACATCAGCACTTGACCCAGAAATGGTTCAAGAAGTACTTAGTGTGATCCGCGCACTCGCCGACGAAGGTCGCACTATGCTGTTGGTCACCCATGAGATGAGCTTTGCTCGTCAAGTGTCCACCGAAGTAGTGTTTTTGCATCAAGGCCTGATCGAAGAGCAAGGGTCGCCTGAACAGGTTTTCGATAACCCGGTTTCGGCGCGCTGCAAACAATTCATGTCCAGCAATCGCTAACGGAGCAACCCGAATGCAGAACTATAAAAAGCTTCTCCTGGCCGCTGCCGCCTCGCTGGTGTTCAGTGCCAACGCCTTGGCTGTTGATAAGTACAAAGTCGGGATTGAAGGCGCTTACCCACCGTTCAATAACAAGAACGCCAGCGGCGAGGTGGTCGGTTTCGACCCGGATATCGCCATGGCCCTGTGCGCCAAAATGAAAGCCGAGTGCGAAATCGTGACCTCGGACTGGGATGGCATCATCCCGGCGCTGAACGCCAAGAAGTACGACTTCATTGTGTCGTCCTTGTCGATCACTGACGAACGCAAGCAAGCCGTCGACTTTACCGACCCGTACTACTCCAACAAGCAGCAGTTCATCGCACCGAAAAACGTCGATTTCAAAACCGACCTCGAGTCGCTCAAAGGCAAGGCCCTGGGCACACAGCGTTCTACCCAGGCCGCAACCTGGCTGGAAGACAACCTGGGCACGGACGCGACCGTCTCCTTGTATGACACCCAGGAAAACGCCTACCTCGATCTGACATCCGGCCGTGTCGATGCACTGCTGGCTGACAAGTACGCCAACTTTGATTGGCTGAAAAGCCCGGCTGGCCAGCCTTACGAATTCAAAGGCGAGCCCGTCAACGAAGATGACAAGGTGGGGATCGCACTGCGTAAAGGCGACAACGAACTGCGCGCCAAGCTGAACCTGGCCCTCAAGCAAATCGTTGAAGACGGCACGTACAAGAAGATCAACGACAAGTATTTCCCGTTCAGCATCTACTGACCTGCCTGACCGGCGCGCCCCAGGGTTGCGCCGGTCCCTAGCAAAGCCTGCCTACCCCATGACTATCGATTTATACGGATTCGGCCCGGCGCTTGCCGCCGGGGCGCTGATGACCGTCAAACTGGCACTGACTGCGCTGTGTCTTGGCCTGGTGCTCGGGTTGCTCGGTGCATTGGCCAAAACCTCCCCCCTCAAACCTTTAAGGTGGCTGGGCGGTACTTATTCAACACTGGTTCGCGGTGTACCCGAGCTGCTCTGGGTGCTGCTGATTTACTTCGGCAGCGTGAACCTGGTCCGTGCCATCGGCGAAGCCATCGGCATGCCCGAACTCACCCTCAGCGCTTTCGCGGCGGGTGTGATCGCGCTGGGGCTGTGTTTTGGTGCCTATGCGACCGAAGTGTTTCGCGGTGCCATTCTGGCCATTCCCAAAGGTCACCGCGAAGCGGGCATGGCCCTGGGCATGTCCAAGCCACGGATCTTCAGCAAACTGATCCTGCCGCAAATGTGGCGCATCGCCCTGCCCGGCCTGGGCAACCTGTTCATGATCCTGATGAAAGACACCGCGCTGGTATCGGTGATCGGTCTGGAAGAAATCATGCGCCAGGCCCAGAACGCCGTGACCTTCGCCAAACACCCTTTCACCTTCTACATGGTGGCCGCCGTGATGTACCTGGGCCTGACCGTATTGGCCATGGGCACGATGCACGTGCTTGAAAAACGCGCTGCGCGCGGCTTTGTGAGGAGGACGTAATGGAGTGGGAAATCATCCTCAAGTGGATGCCCAAGCTGATTCAGGGCGCGACCCTGACGCTGGAGCTGACGGCCATCTCGGTTCTCGCCGGTCTGATTGTGGCGATTCCGCTGGGCATCGCCCGTTCGTCCAGGCTGTGGTACGTGCGTGCACTGCCTTATGCCTACATCTTTTTCTTCCGGGGCACGCCCCTGCTGATTCAGCTGTTCCTGGTGTATTACGGCCTGGCGCAATTCGACATGGTGCGTGAAAGCGTATTGTGGCCTTATCTGCGCAGCCCGTTCTGGTGCGCCATCATCACCATGACCCTGCACACGGCGGCCTATATTGCCGAGATTCTGCGCGGCGCAATCCAAGCCATCCCACCGGGTGAAATCGAAGCCGCACGTGCCCTGGGCATGTCTCGCTTCAAAACCCTGGTGCACATCGTCATGCCACGTGCCACGCGCATCGGCCTGCCGGCCTACAGCAACGAAGTGATCCTGATGCTCAAGGCCAGCTCGCTGGCGAGTACCGTGACCTTGCTGGAACTGACCGGCATGACCCGCACCATCATTGCCCGCAACTACCTGACGGTGGACATGTTCCTGACCGCCGGGATGATCTACCTGGTGATGTCATTCGTACTGATTCAGGGCTTCAAACTGCTGGAGCGCTGGTTGCGCGTCGATGCCTGCCAAGGGCGCTAAACCTCACGTGCTGCGTGGCGAGGCTCTGCTCGCCCGCTTCCAGGCACTGGACGCCTTTCTGCATGAACACCAGCACCTGTGGCGCCCACGGCCCTTCACTCATCTGAATGTGCCGTGGGAAGCGCAGCACCCCGAACTGGCGCAGTGGTTGCGCCAGCGTTCGCTGCAAGACGCCGAAACCAGCCACAACCATCCCCAGCACGTGCCCGCCCCTGCGCCATTCCCCGAACTGGCCACCACTTCCTGCACCCTGAGTTCGGTTGACCGGCTGGCGACACAGGTGCTTGCGCCCGCTAACCAGCGCTTGCAGGTGGACGTGCCGGGCCGAAAATGGCAACAGATTGAAGCCTTTGCCCAAAGCCTGACCTTCAAGCAAGCACCTGCCCACTGGCTGGACTGGTGTTCGGGCAAAGGCCATTTGGGGCGTCGGCTGCTGAGCGCCGGGCAGCAACTGACGTGCCTGGAATATGACCCGGCACTGATCGAATCCGGCCAGGGTCTCAGCCAGCGCCATCACTTGCCGGCCCGTCATGTTCAGCAGAATGTGCTCGCCCCCGAAGCAGCCTTGCACCTCACACCCCGGATGACACCAGTGGCGCTGCATGCCTGCGGCGATTTGCATGTCCGTCTGCTGCAACTGGCAAGCGCAGCAGGCTGTGCACAACTTGCCATATCGCCCTGCTGCTACAACCGTATCAGTGCGTCGCACTATCAGGCGTTATCCACAGCCGCCACAGCATCAGGCTTGCAGCTGTCGCAGGAAGACCTGAGCCTGCCCATGAGTGAAACCGTGACCGCTGGCAGCCGCGTGCGGCGCCAGCGCGACGAATCGATGGCGCGGCGGCTGGGCTTTGATGTGTGGCAACGCCAGCGCCGTCAGTGCGATGAGTACTTATCCACACCCTCGCTGCCCGGCGCCTGGCTGAACAAGCCGTTTGCCGAGTACTGTGAAGACCTGGCAGCGCTGAAGAACTTATCCACAACCGGCGCTGAAGACTGGCCCGTCCTAGAAGCGGCAGGTTGGGCGCGCCTGGCCCAGGTGCGCAATCTGGAGCTGGTACGCGGCCTTTTCCGTCGCCCGCTGGAACTGTGGCTGGTTCTGGATCGGGCGCTGTTTATGGTGGAGAACGGCTATGAGGTTGAGATTGGCGAGTTCTGCGACAGCCATCTGACGCCGCGCAATCTGATGTTGATCGCGCAGCGTTGTGGATAACTTGAACAACCATTCTCACCCGGGTCTTATCGATCCGGGTGAGGGAGCGCTCTACGACCCGCGATACGTCGAGAAGCCGTAAGGGCTGAGCAGCAGCGGAATGTGGTAGTGCTGACCGGCGTTTTTCACTTCAAAAATCACCGGTATTTCCGGGAAGAACGTCTCGCGGCCAGCGCTCTTGAAGTATTCACCGGTTTTAAACACCACCCGATACTGACCCGCCTCAAAGGTTTGCCTCGCCGGAAACAGTTCGCCGATACGCCCCTGTTCATTGGTCACGCCCTGCGCCAGCGGTTGCCAGTCTTGACCCACATGCTTTTCCAGCGTGACATTGACGCCCGGTGATGGCAGACCGTTTTCCAGGTTGAGTACATGCACGCTCAAAGGGTTGCCAGCCCCCAGTGTCAGGCTCGACAAGGCGCTCAGGCTCATAGCCAGCACCGTCATTTGCAAAGCTTTCATCGGTCATCCTTTAGTCATGGTTAAAAAACAATCAACTCAGCGTTGAATGGTCAGGCCGATCTGTTTCGCCGCTTTTAGCGCGCAGGCTTCGTCTTGCTCAGCCCCTCCAGCACCCGCCCCCCCCATCGCGCCGACCAGTTCACCCTCGGCAAACAACGGCACACCACCGCCCAGCAGCAACAACTCAGCGATGGAATTGAGGTTGTTCGCTTCAGCATTGGCTCGCGCACGTTCGGCAAACAAACGGGTCGGGGTTTTGGTCGAAAGCGCGGTATAGGCTTTGCGTTGGCTGGCCAGCAGGTTGTGCGGGCCAACACCCTCCGGGCGCATCGCTATCAGCACATTGCCACCGCGATCGAGCACGCTCAGCGCGCCGGTGCAATGCATGAGCGTGGCGTCAGCCAGTTGGCGGGCGATGGCCAGATCCAGGTCGGCATGACGCGCCAGATTCGGTGCTGCCAGGGCGGTGCCGGCAACACCTACGGCAGTCCACAACAACAAGGTTTTCAGCATCATGGGCTAGCTCCTGTAGGAATGAGCCCACCTTAACCAACGACCTCCGTCAGAACCCCGTCAGTTGCATTACAAGTTTGTAATAGGCAACGCCCCCGAAGGCGCCTAGCCTGTGCTAACGATTGATCGAGGTGTGCGATGCGTTTGTTAGTGGTTGAAGATGAAGCCAAGACGGCAGATTTCCTGGCCAAAGGCCTTCAAGAATCAGGCTTTGCGGTGGATGTGGCACTGAACGGGCTGGACGGCCGTTACTTTGTCGAGCAGCAGGAATACGACCTGATCATCCTCGACGTGATGCTGCCGGGGCTCAATGGCTGGCAACTATTGCAATTGATTCGCCAACGCGGCGCCACGCCCGTACTGTTTTTGACCGCCAAGGACGCTATCGAAGACCGCGTGCGCGGCCTTGAACTGGGCGCCGACGATTATCTGCTCAAGCCCTTTGCCTTTGCCGAGTTGCTCGCCCGGGTACGCACCTTGCTGCGCCGTGGCCCCATGCGCGAGGCCGAGTCGTATGCCATCGCCGACCTTGAAATCGACGTGCTGCGCCGCCGCGTCAGCCGGGGCGGGCAACGCATCAGCCTGACCAACAAAGAATTTTCGCTTCTGCAACTGCTGGCCAGCCGTCAAGGCGAAGTCTTGTCGCGCACCTTGATCGCGTCCCAGGTCTGGAACCTCAATTTCGACAGCGACACCAATATGGTCGAAGTCGCCGTGCGTCGCTTGCGCGCCAAGGTCGACGATCCCTACATGCCCAAACTGATCCATACCGTGCGCGGCGTCGGGTATCAGCTGGAAGCACCCGATGAGTAAGTCCATTGCCTGGCGCCTGGCGCTGGCAATTGCTTTGACCTGCGCATTGGTGATGAGTCTGATCGGGGTGTTTCTGTATCGCTCATTGGCCTCCGAACTGGCATGGCGTGACGATCAGGCTCTGCTGGGGCGCCTTGAGCAGGTACGCGCCCTGTTGCATGACAGCGACAGCCTCGAAGCCCTGCAAGAACGCCCACGGTTGTATCAAAACATGCTGGGCAACCTGGACAGCGTGTTGCTGGTCAAGCGTGAGGACGGCAGCCCGTTGATTGCGATTAATCCGCACCAACAAGCCTTGCCGGACGTACCACCGATTGCTCAAGCACGGGCACCACAACGCACCGATATCAAAACGGTAGGCGCGACAGTGCTGCTGGCAGGTATGGCGCAAGGCCCGGCAGGGGAAACCTTGAGCGTCACGGTGGGCAAGCGTCTTGATGAGCGTGAGCAAATGCTCGCCAGCTATCGCATCCGTTTGTATGGCGCTGTGGGATTCGGTGCATTGATGGCTTTCGGCCTTGGCCTGCTGCTGTTGCGTCGCGGTCTCACGCCTCTGCGTGACCTGGCCCGGGCCATGGCCGGTATCGACCCGCGCAGCCTCGACCAACGCATGAGCGCCGACCACGTACCGGCCGAACTCAAAGAACCCGTGCAGGCACTCAACGCCATGCTCGCACGGCTTGAAGACAGCTTTGCACGGCTGTCGCAGTTCTCCGCCGACCTGGCCCATGAAATCCGCACGCCGTTGCACAACCTGCTGGGCAGCAACAGCCTGGCCTTGAACCAGTCACGCAGCGCGGCCGAATACCAGGAAGTGCTGGCCTCGAATATCGAAGAGTACGAACGCCTCAATCGCATGGCCGAAAACCTGATGTTTCTCGCCCGCGCCGAGCACGGTCAACGCCCCTTGCAACTGCACGTGCTGGATCTTGGAGAAGTGGGTGAAGGATTGTGTGATTACTTCGAGGCCCTGGCCGAAGACCGCCAGTTACGACTGTACAATCAGCTCAGCGGCCCCCTGACAGCCGACCTGCAACTGCTGCAACGGGCGCTGGGCAACCTGCTGGCCAACGCCGTGCGCCATGCACAAACCGGCTCGACCGTACGCCTGCTGCGTCACGACGATGCCGAATATGGCTGGATTGGGGTACACAACCTTGGCCCGGCGATTGACCCGCAACATATCGACAAACTGTTCGACCGCTTTTACCGGGTCGACCCGTCACGCGCCCAACCCGGTGACTCCGGCGGCCTGGGATTGGCGATCGTGCATTCGATCATGCACTTGCATGGCGGACAGGTACGCGTGGTGAGCAATGACAGCGGCACACTGTTTGAGCTGGGGTTTGCCCGCAATCCCCCGACTTTTCCGAGGTCCGGAGTCGATACCGTGCCAGCGCAGTCCAGTGCTCGCACCCAGACTTGAGCGAACACCGGCCAGGATCATGAAAATAGTCAGTTATCAGGGGTTTACAAGCCCAAACATCCGCGTATACTCCTCGCCCATAACGCCGGTATAGCTCAGTTGGTAGAGCAACTGACTTGTAATCAGTAGGTCCCGAGTTCGACTCTTGGTGCCGGCACCATACGAAACACCAAAAAAGGCTCACCGCAAGGTGGGCCTTTTTTGTTTTAAGACTTGCCCCCCTTCCAATACCGTTGCTGCAGCCGTGCTGGAGCGATCAGGCTAAACGTACGGCGTCTGTGCCGGTCACTCGCGGTCGGCTGCGATCAAGGGACTCACCCTCTCTACGGATTGATGGTCATGTGCGCTCACTCGACCGAGTGTTGCGAACACTGCTACTGCCGTGAGTACGCTGCCAGCACCCAAGATGAAAAGCAGGTGTCGAAACGCGTTGGCGTACTCGTGGCGCAAAAGTTCTGACTGCCCTGGGAGTTGGCTGTTGGCGTTCTGCAGATCGCCGAGCGCTGCCCGGCTGGATGCTTCCATGATCTGATGCGGTGCAAAACCCGTGGCGGCGTCGAATAGCCCCCATTGAATGAACGTCGCCAGCAACGCCCCGGCGACGGCGATGGCAATGCCATCGGCGGAAACGCGAACGGCGTTAAAAATCCCTGTGGCCATGCCCGCACGTTCTTTTTCAACCACGCTAACGGCCATGCCGTCCATCAGACCCCAAGGCAGGCCAATGCCGATGCCGATCAGCACCATGGGCATTACCGCCTTGCTGACTCCGCCATCCAGCACGACACCTAGCCAAAACAGTCCGACTGCCACCAGCATTAGCCCGACCGCCGAGAGCATCCCTGAGGTGTAATGCCGCGCGAGCTGGGCCGCCAGAAACGGCACAAGCAACAAGGGTGCAGCCAGCGCGATCATCATTTGTCCGGTCTGCAAAGCACTGAGCCCTTCGACTCCGATGAATCGCGCCGGGAGCATGATGATGAGGACGACAAAAAAGAATGCAGGGCTTGCTGCCAGGATCTGCACGCCAACAAACCTGGATTGCTTGAATAGCGAAAGGTCGAGCATCGGACTACTGGTTCGGCGCTCTATCAGAACGAATAGCATGAACAGCAGGATCGCGCCGACGACACTGCCCAAAACGATTGGGCTGGCCCAACCGTCTTCAGGCGCGAGGAGTATGCCGTAGGTAAACAAGGTGAGTGCGGCCGTGAAGCTGAGAGCACCGGGCCAATCCATACCCTTGTTAGCCGGGTCTTTAGACTCCGTCGCGCTCACGCAGACGAGTACGAAGCCCACTACACCTATCAATGCCGTAGCGTGGAACGTCCATTTCCAGCCGGCAGAGTCGACCAGTAACCCGGCAGCCAAGGGGCCGAAGGCTAATCCAATGCCGAACGTGGTCCCAAGGAGACTGAAAACCCTGGTGCGTTCAGAGCCGTGGAATACCTGGGCGAGAGATGACATGGCGCCGGCGAAAGCAGCTGCTCCGCCCAACCCCTGTACAAGCCGCAGGATATCGATTTGCACAACCGTGGAGGAGAAGGGAATAGCGAGGGTAGACAATACGAATATGACCAGTCCCATCAGCCATACGCGCTTGCGTCCGTAGATATCTGTCAGGCTCCCGGCGGCCATCATCGCGCTGCCATACGTCAGGATATAGGCGTTGACGACCCAACTGAGCTCGACAGCAGATCCACCCATGGCAGCGCTGATTGAAGACAGAACAACTGCCGGCCCGGTAAAGCAAAGCGGGATAAGAATGCCTGTCAGGCACGCTGCGAACAGCTGTACCCACGTCAGTAACGGGGGAGCCGTCTGAACGCTGCATGTCGAATTCATCTGAATGTTTTCCTGATTGATGTGCGCAGGTGTCGCTTCACAGCGCACGGTTGTCCGCAGTGATCGGCACATCGAGAGGTTAGGGCTTACGTCCGCAAACAAAAACAGGCATATAATCCGAACATATCGGACGCTGGTGTCCGCAGTGAGGGCAGCCCTTGGAATCGCTTGGCAGCATTTCACTCTTCGTATTGGTGGCTGAAACCCGAAGCTTCACAGAAGCCGGGAAACGATTAGGTATTTCCTCCTCTGGCGTCGGTAAAAGCATTGCCAGGCTGGAGGAGAAGCTCGGTGTACGCCTGTTCCAGCGCAACACCCGCAGTATTGCCCTGACGTTGGAAGGCTCACTGTTTCTTGAGCGGTGCCGACGGATACTTGCGGAGCTTGAAGCCGCCGAAATGGAGCTAAGCAATACCCGCGAGCAACCGAGGGGGAAATTGCGAATCAGCTTGCCTCTCGTCAGCAGCCTGGTGATGCCCGTCATCATTCAATTCATGCGCGCCTACCCCGAAATAGAACTCGATATCGATTTCTCTGATCGAATGGTCGACGTTATTGAGGAAGGCTTCGATGCTGTATTGCGGACAGGTGAGCCGGGTGATTCGCGTTTGATTTCTAAAAGGCTGGGGAGCTTTCAGCTCCAGATTGTGGCGTCTCCAGACTATCTCGCACAGCACGGTGTACCCAAACGGCCGTCGGATCTCTCTGCACACTCATGTTTATTGCACAAGTTTCCTTCGACAGGGAAAGTCGAGCCTTGGCCGCTGCGCATTGAGACTGCAGAGCCGGATTTCGAGCTGCCTCAGACCCTGGTGTGCAACACCACCGAAGTGATTGTCGATGTGGCGTGTTCAGGTTTGGGAATGGCTTGCCTGCCTGACTTCATGACGGCTAACGCCATCAAGAACCAGCAACTGGTTCAGGTGTTAGCTGACTATACGGTTCACACCGGCGTGTTCAGACTTTTGTGGCCCTCCAGCAAACATCTTTCTCTGAGACTGCGGACCTTTATCGATTTTATGCACAGCCAGCTATTCGTTAGCGACCGGCCCAGTTAGAAAACCCCCTTGCATAAAAATGCCATCATCACAATAATGCGATCGATTACCATTTACGCATGGTGGCATTATCATGTCGGCGCTCGACCATTCCGTGGTCCATCGGTTGTACCGCGATCACAACAGTTGGCTGAAAGGCTGGTTGCGCGTCCGGCTGGGCAATACGGCGGATGCTTCCGATCTTGCTCAGGACACGTTCCTGCGTGTCATGACGGCGCGCCATGACGCGCCTATCCGCGAGCCGCGAGGTTATCTGAGTACCATTGCCCGCTCGCTTTTGATCGATAAGGTCCGCCGCCGCACCATTGAGCAGGCTTACCTGCAGGCGCTGGCATTAAGGCCGGAGCCTGTGGATGTTTCGCCAGAGGTGCGCCTGTCGATCATCGAAACGCTGATCTCGATCGACGACCTGCTCGATGAGCTGGGGTCCAGGACGCGTGAGATCTTTCTGGCGGTGCAACTCGAAGGCTTGAGCTACGTTGCCGCCGCTGAACGTTTCGGTGTGTCGGTCACCACGGTCAAAAACCATTTGATTCGCGCCATGACCCGCTGCCTGCTGCTGGTCGAGCAGTGATGTCCAGCGCTCCGGATTTGAAGACGCTTGAGGCCGCTGCCACCTGGTACGTGCAGCTTAATGACGGAGCCGTCAGCGAGGCCCGGACCCGGGCCTGGCAGGCTTGGTTGCAAGCCTGTCCGCAGCACGCCGCCGCCTGGGCGCGTGTCGAAAAGCTTCAAAGCCAATGGGCAATGATCCCGCCAAAAGCAGCCCTCTCCAGCCTGGATGCCGCGAAAGCTCAACGCCGTGATGTCTTGAAAATGCTTGGCATGCTACTGGCCGTTGGCAGCAGTACATGGCTGGCGGTTGAGCACGTACCGTATCGCTCGATGCTCGCTGAACACCGCACCGGTATCCGGGAGCGGCGCACGCTGCGTCTGGACGATGGCTCGCAACTGGAACTGAACAGCGACACGGCGCTGGATATCCTCTTCGATGCCAAACAGCGGTTGATCCGCCTGCACCAGGGCGAGATTCTGGTTCAGACCGCCAAGGACCCGGGCCAGCGCTCATTTATCGTGCACACCGAGGATGGCAGCATACGCGCCCTTGGCACCCGCTTCAGCGTGCGTCAGTTACCCGGTCAGACGCGGGTCGGCGTAGAGCAATCGGCCGTGGAAATTCGCCCCCTCAGGCACATTGATCTGCTCCTGCGGCTGGAAGCCGGGCAACAAGTCACTTTCGATCGCGATGCCGCCGGTGAAATCGAGCGTTTGCCTTCCGCCTCCACCGCCTGGGTCAAAGGCATGTTGAGCGTGGATGACTGGCGGCTGGGGGACTTTGTCGAGGAGCTGGGGCGCTATCGCCCGGGTGTACTGCGCTGTGCAACATCGGTTCAAGACTTGAGTATTTCGGGGGCTTTTCGGATCGATGACACCGAAACGGTTCTGGAGAACCTGGGTAAGACCTTACCGGTGAAGGTGCGTTATCTGACCCGTTACTGGGTCAGTATCGAACCGGCATAAGCGAACGCGCAAAATGCTTTGGCCTTTAACCTTGCTGATTTCGATTCTCATCCGTCAATGACATAAGCCGCGACCGCAGCGCGTTTCTGCCATGACCATGCAAGGATCACCGAATGCCCCCGCTCCCCCTCAATGCCACAACTAAAATAACGCGCGCTGTTCGCCTGGCGGTATTGGGTGCATCCCTCGCCAGCGTGTCCGGCCTGGCACTGATGTCCACTCAGGCTTGCGCGCAAAGCCAGACGGCTTATCAGGTCGCCGCAGGCCCGCTGGGCAAGGCCCTTACCCAATTTGGCGTGCAAGCGGGGGTCACTATTTCGTTCGACACCGAGCAGGCCCGGTACCTCAACACCGCCGGACTAGAAGGCTCGTACAGCATCGAGGAAGGCCTCGACCGTCTGCTCGCCAACAGCGGGTTGCAAGCACAGCGTCAGAGCAACGGTGGCTATGTACTTGTTGCCAGCAACCCCGAAGAGGCGCTGCAACTGGGGGCCACTCAAGTCATCACCAACCAGCTGGGCACGGTGACCGAAGGCACCGGTTCCTACACGCCCGGGGCCATTTCTACGGCCACCCGCCTGGTGCTGACACCCCGCGAGACGCCGCAATCGATTAGCGTGATCACCCGTCAGCACATGGATGATTTTGCGCTCGACAATGTCGACGACGTGATGCGCCACACCCCCGGCATTACCGTATCGGCCTATGACACGGACCGGACCAACTACTACTCCCGCGGATTCTCGATCAATAACTTCCAGTACGACGGGATTCCCTCCGCCGTGCGTAACGTCGCTTATTCGGCGGGCAACACCCTGAGCGACATGGCGATCTATGACCGGATCGAGGTTCTCAAAGGCGCCTCCGGCCTGCTCAGCGGGGCAGGTTCCCTGGGGGGCACCATCAACCTGGTGCGTAAAAAACCCACCCACGAATTTCATGGCCATATCACCGCAGGAGCCGGTTCCTGGGACAACTACCGTACCGAAGTGGACCTCAGCGGCCCGTTGACCGAAACCGGTAATGTCCGCGGTCGCGCCGTGGCGGCCTATCAAGACAGGCAGTCGTATATCGACCGCTACTCGAACCAGAGTTCGGTGTTCTACGGCATCCTTGAAGTCGACCTGACGCCCGACACATTGCTGACCGTGGGTGCCGACTATCAGGACAACAAACCCCAGGGCTCTACGTGGTCGGGGAGCTTTCCGCTCTACAACTATGCGGGTGAGATCAACGATGCCAAACGCTCATTCAGCAACGCCACCGACTGGAGCAGTTGGCAGCAATACACCCGCACCGTCTTCGCGACCCTGGAACAGGATCTGGGCAGTGGCTGGGTGGGTAAGCTGCAACTGGACCACAAGCTCAATGGCTACGATGCCCAATTGGGAGCGATCCAGTTCAACCAGCCCGCAGCTGATGGCACCGCCACAATCAACGCTCAACGTTACAAGGGCGAAACCACCAGCGATGCGGCCGACCTTTATGTCAGCGGCCCCTACAATTTTCTGGGGCGAGAGCATGAACTGGTGCTGGGCGGCTCGATCAGTACCGCGAACTGGAAAGGCAAAGGTTACTGGGACGTCACGTTCGCCACACCCAACCTGGTCGATTACTTCAACTGGAACGGGCACCTGGCCAAACCTGACTGGGGCCGTGCGTCGCAAATCAGCGATGACACCGTGCGCCAGACAGGCATCTACGCCACCACGCGCCTGAACATCACTGATGACTTGAAGCTCTTCCTGGGCGGGCGAGTGGTCGACTACACCCTGACCGGTACAACCAATACCTACCGCGAGTCGGGGCGTTTGATTCCTTACGCTGGCATCACCTATGACCTCACCGACTACCTGACCGCGTATGCCAGCTACACCGATGTGTTCATGCCTCAGGAGTTCTACAACCTGGATCGCAACAGCAAGATGCTGGACCCGGACGAGGGAGAAAACTATGAAATCGGCCTCAAGAGCGAGTTTTTCGATGGCCGCCTGAACGCCAGCCTGGCGTACTTCGAAGTCAAGGAAAGCAACCGCCCCACCCCGGACGATGACTGGAACAACCTGTCACCCACCCCGCCCAACTACGCCTTCAAGGGTACCGCCGCGAAAACCAAGGGCTACGAGCTGGAAGTGTCCGGTGAGCTGAGCCCGGGCTGGAGCCTGCAGGCCGGGTATACCCACAAGGTGGTGCGCGATGACACCGGTAAAAAGATTTCGACCTTCGAACCCGAAGATCAGCTCAGCTTCTACACCATCTACAAACTCAAGGGTGATCTGAACAAAGTCTCCGTGGGCGGTGGCGCACGCTGGCAGAGCACAGCCTGGCAAGAGATGTACAACAGCCCCAAGGATCGCTACGAAGATTTCTCGCAAAAACCCTACTGGGTTGTGGATCTGATGACCCGCTATCAATTCACGGAAAACCTGTCGACCACGCTCAACGTCAACAACGTGTTCGACAAGTACTACTACACCAACATCGGCTTCTATAACTCAGCGATCTATGGCGAGCCACGCAACTTCATGCTGACCACACGCTGGGATTTCTGAGGCTCACCGCCAATCACTCAAGCGACTGAGTTTCACCTGCAGGAGCGAGTACGCTCGCGCCTGCATTTGTCCTTCAGTGCACCGCAAGGCAAGGCTTTGGCCTGGACACACACCCGACAGATGACCCCACATCATCTATCCCTTGAACATTCATCCTTTGTCAGCCGGCGCAGCGATGCCCTTTAATGGATGAAAATACAGGGAGGCCGACATGATTTTGGGCAAAACACTTGAGAGCTGGTGCACCCGCTACCCGCTGATTCGCGAGCTGATCGCGCTGCAAGAAACCACCTGGTTCAACCCTGGGGTTGCGCCGGTGGCACAGGCGCTTACCGATACGGGACTGACTGACGCTGATGTCGCCGACGCCAGCGCGCGCCTTGACCGGTTTGCGGCCTACCTGCGGGTGGCCTTCCCTGAAACAGAGGGCAGTGCTGGCATTATCGAGTCCGACATCCAGCCCATGACGCATCTGCATCCATTGCTAGCCGAGCGTTACGGGCAAAGCCTCAACGGCGCGCTGTGGCTCAAGCGCGACAGCCATCTGCCCATTTCAGGCTCGATCAAGGCCCGTGGCGGGATTTATGAAGTGCTCAAGCAAGCTGAAGTCCTGGCCCTGGCCGGAGGGCTGCTAACCCTTGATGACGACTACGCGCTGCTGCACAGCGACAAGGCTCGGGCCTTTTTCGGCCAGTACAAAATAGCCGTCGGCTCCACTGGAAACCTCGGCATGTCGATCGGCATCATGGGTGCTGCGCTGGGCTTTCAGGTGACCGTTCATATGTCGGCAGATGCCCGGCAATGGAAGAAAGACAAGCTGCGCTCACACGGTGTAACGGTGGTCGAATACCAAAGTGATTACAGCGTGGCCGTAGCCCAGGGTCGCCAGCAAGCGGAGTCCGATCCGTCCTGCCATTTCGTCGACGACGAAAACTCGGTCAATCTGTTCCTCGGTTACGCGGTGGCCGGCGAACGCTTGAAGCAACAACTGGCGGCGGCACAGATCAGCGTGGATGAACAACATCCGTTGTTTGTTTACCTGCCCTGCGGAGTAGGTGGCGCGCCGGGCGGGGTGGCCTTTGGCTTGAAGCTGGCCTTCGGCGATGCCGTGCATTGCATTTTCGCCGAGCCGACTCACTCACCCTGCATGCTGCTGGGCGTGTACACCGGGCTGCACGATGAAGTCAGCGTGCAGGATTTCGGTATCGATAACGTAACCGCTGCAGACGGTCTGGCGGTTGGCCGGGCTTCCGGTTTTGTCGGCAAGGCCATGCAGCGCATGCTGGACGGCTTTTACACCGTCAGTGACGAAGAAATGTACAGCCTGCTGGCCCTGATGGAGCGCAGCGAAGGCTTGCGCCTTGAACCTTCCGCGCTGGCGGGCGTGCCCGGTTTTGCCAGGGTGCAGGCCGAACAACAAGGCTATCTGACCCGCGCAGGCTTGAGCCCGCAAGCCATGAACAACGCCACCCATCTGATATGGGCCACAGGGGGCAATATGGTGCCTGCAGACGAGATGGACGCTTACCTGGCCAAAGGTCGTGAGTTGCTGGGCTGACTCAAGCGCAAAGCGGATGTGGCAAGATGCACGCATTGCCACATCCCGTAAGAAGTCAGCCTTTGGCTTGAGGGAAAACCGCTGTGCTTAACCTTCCACCTCGAATCAGCGCCCGGCTCGACAGTCGCCAGTTCGCCAACCTGCATACCTTTCTGGTCGCCGCTCGTCATCTGAGTTTCGCCCGGGCAGCACAAGAACTGTGCTTGACCGCCAGCGCCGTCAGCCACCGTATCGGCCGACTCGAAACGGCGTTGAACATGAAGCTGTTCCAGCGCCTGACCCGACAGGTCAGCCTGACAGATGAGGGCGAGCGCATCTTCGAAGTACTGCAGCACGCGATGGGCGAATTGTCCGAAGCATTGGAGCACTCTTCACGCGTCGAAGTTACCGGCTCCATCGCCCTCTATGTACGGCCCTCGATCGCTCAATGCTGGCTGGTGCCCAGGCTGGCTGATTTTGTCGAGCGTTACCCTCTGGTCTCGCTGGACCTGCGGGTAGGCAATGACAATGTTGATTTCCGAACCCGCAAAGTTGACTTGGCCCTGTATTACGCCAATGGCGAATTCCCCGGACTGAAAAGCCATCGATTGATGCGCGAACAGTCGGCCCCGGTGTGCAGCCCTGAATATGCAGAGCACCATCGTCTGTATGAGCAACCGGAAAACCTCAAGCATTGCACCACGCTGCATGACGCTCTGGCCTGGGATCATGCGGCTTTCGATGCCGAATGGACGCTGTGGGCAGAACAACACAACCTGCTGGGGGCTCTGCCCAAACGGACCTTGACCTTTGACCGCTCCGACCTGAGCGTGACAGCGGCCCTGAATCACGCCGGCATTGCCATTGGCCGCCAGCAGTTGGTACAGAAGCACATTGATAGCGGCGAACTCGTGCTGCCCCTCGCCGGGTTCAGCCGTTCTGGTCACTACGATTATTATCTGGTGCATCCACCGCTCAGTACCATCCCCAAGCGCCTGCTGGTGTTTATGAACTGGCTGCGCGAGTGCGCACGACAATCCGCTGTGCTGGATGATCAGGAGGACGGATAGGTGTTTGCCCGCGCCAATAAAAACGCCCCGAACCAGTCGGGGCGTTTTTTGTTGATCTGTGCGGCCTGTGTAACAGGCCACTGGCATCAGAACACGCTGATCGGGTAATCCACGAACACGCGTATTTCGTTGCCGCCAACGTTGTAGTTGCTGGCGTTGTTCGACACGCGCAACCACGAACCGCGCAGACGCACGCTCAGGTCTTTGACCGGGCCGCTTTGAACAACGTATTTGGCCTGGTTGAAGATTTCGCGCTCGGTACCACGGCCACGGCCTGAACCGTCGTCGATGTTGCTGCCGCGTACGTAAGCGATGTTGTAGGTCAGGCCCGGGATGCCGACGGAACCGAAGTCGAAGCCGTAACCCAGCTGCCACGAACGCTCGTCCTTGGCATTGAAGTCGGACCAGTAGGAGTTGGCCAGCAAAATGGTGCTGCCGCCATCGCCGACGCCGCCGGCGTTACGGTAGCCACCGTACGGGTAGCCGATCTCACCGGTGCTGCTCTGGTAGGCCAGCAGCAGCGAGTGTGCGCCAAAGGCGTAAGTGGCCGCCAGGCTCCAGATTTTGTTGTCATCACCGTCGACTTTGAGCTCGTCACGGGCGAAGTCTTCGTTGAGGTGAGTACGGTAACCGTTGAAGTCAAACGTCAGCGATTGTTTGTCTTGCAGCGGGATCGCGTAGGTCACGCCCAAGTACTGCTTGCGCAATACGTCTTCCATCTCGGAACCGTACAACGACGCCGACAGGTTCTCGGTGAACTTGTAGCTGCCACCAAACACGTTGATGCTTTTCAGATCGCCGCTGTCGCGGGCTTCGGCACTTTTACGCGACTCTGCGGTGAAGCGACCGACGTTGAGTTCCAGGCCGTCGATTTCCTTGGAGGTCAACAGTGTGCCGGTATAGCTCTCTGGCATCAGGCGCGTGTTGTCGTACATCAGCACCGGCAGCGCAGGCATCTGATCACCGTACTTGAGCACGGTGTTGGATACGCGAACCTTTACAGCTGCGCCAGCCTTGGCAATGTCGTTAGCGGCCTTGCCACTGTCGCCCTGCTTGAAGAAGTCGATGCCGCCCGCACCGCTCTTGCCGCCACCGCCATCAAGGCGCAGCGCGTAAATGCCGAAGGCATCCACACCCACACCGACGGTGCCTTGGGTAAAGCCCGAGGTAAATGTACCCAGGAAGCCTTGGCCCCATTCGGCTTTATCTTGTTGATGGTTTTTATAGTCGCGGCTGATATACGCGTTACGCGCCAGCACGTTCAGATGACTGTCTTCGACAAAACCTTTTGCATCAGCTTGATCGTTGGCCATGGCCTGGGTCGCACTAAGCACACCCAATGCAAGCAAACCTATCCGTTTGTTCAACATTTTATTTTCCTTATTACTGAATAAAGGCGCGCTGTGGGTTTCAAGCTGAAACATTGAGTGGTGGTTGCTTCACATAAACAAAAAAGACCCGCTCGAAGACTCGATGCGGGTATTTCGCAAAGTTTGGTGCATGGCTTATCGCCACAGGCGTTGGCGGGAATCCTAGCCGCCGTGAAGGCAAGGTGTCAATTTCGTGAAAAATTCGTTACTTGGCATAAAACTTCAAAACTTTGCCCGAAATACCCGAAACAGTTACTGGCAGCCATCCAGACCGCAGACTGGCGCGCATACACCTTCGCGTTCTGCGCTTACGCCTTCGCGCTGGCGCAGCCAGGCAGCAAACGCTTCGGGCTTGCCCAGATAGGGTCCCAGGTCGATGACTTGATACTGCCCGGACTGTTCCAGTACGACCGTCGGAAAGCCCTGGCCACCGACCTTTGACAACAGCTGACGACTGGTCTTGAAGTGCGCCAGGGTCACCTCACCACTCATCGCATCGTATGCCGTTCGAAATGCGTCGGCCTCCAGCCCCATCTCAACAGCCACCGCCATCAGCACGTCGTTATCGGCAATGCGCCGCCCTTTTTCGTAATGCGCCGTTTGCAAACGCCCCAGCATCTCAAGGCCACGTCCGCCCAGCTGTTCAGCGGCCAGCACCGCAGTGGTCGGCGGCGCCGAATCAAACACCGCCGTGGTGTCGCGCAATAAACCCTCGAAATACGCCTCGCCAAAGGGCTGCCCGGTGTACTGCGCGATACGCAGATCGTGAGGCATCACGTAGTCGCGCAGTTGCGCAGACACCGGCTGGCGTTGCGCGCCGGTCATCATCCCGCCGCCGTGGGCAACGACCGGCAAAATGCCGCGTGCCACGTCGATCAATGGCTTGGCGCCATAGCACCAACCACACAGGGGATCGTAGATGTAATGCAGGACGGGTGTAGCAGTCATGGCTTGCTCCGCAGAATCAATAAATCAGAGTGCCAGCCTAGCCTTGCGAGGTAAGCGGAAAAACGCCGGTATGGCTTTTAGTCTGTTTCGCGAACCGGGCGAATCCGGTGTGGTGAGATCCGGAAGAGATAGAAACAAACAGATACATATTTACAGGCAGCACAAATGGTAATCCTTACCACCCACTAACAAGAACCATTACCATTCGCGCCCTAAAAATATAACCCCCCTCTCAACCGCCCGGACACTTCTCAACCATGCTTTCCCCTCGCCGTTTAACGCCCTTGAATCTGGGGCTGTGCGCCTTGCTGTACGCCGGATTCGGCACCGCTGCTACCGTGCTTCCCGAACTGTCGATCAATGCCAGCGAAGCCGAGGCCGATGACCCTCGGGTCAAAGACGTCACCACCGCCACCCGCACGTCAACTCCGGCGCGCTATGTACCGCAAGCCATCGATTCCGTGAAAACCAGCAACGTACTCGATTACGGGATCAACAGTCTGGGCGAAGCCCTGAGCGGGATCCCCAACGTCAGCAGCACCGCCGATACCCGCTTCGACAGCCTGCGCATTCGTGGTTTTGACGCCAGCAACGACTTTTATCTCGATGGCATTCGCGACGACAGTCAATACGTGCGCGACCTGCATAACATCGAGCGCATTGAGGTGCTTAAAGGGCCTGCGGCCGTGTTGTATGGCCGGGGCAGTCAGGGCGGGATCATCAACCGCGTCAGCAAAATGCCGCAATTCGGGCGTCAGTCGAGTGTTCAGGCCCAGGGAGGCAGCGAAGATTTGCGCAGCCTGTACGCCGACCTTAGCGCGGACCCGAGCGACACCGTCAGCCTGCGCCTGAACATGGGCAATGAAGACAAGAACAGTTTTCGCGATCATGTCAGCGGCAATCGCCAGCTTTTTGCACCCTCGATAAGCTGGCAAATTACCCCGGATCTGAACTGGCTGGTGCAGTACGAATACAGCCGCTACAACCGTACCCCTGATCGCGGTATCCCGAGCATCAACGGACGTCCCGCCGATGTCAGCCGTGGCACGTCGTACGGCGGGCAAAACGACTTTATCGATGACAAAACCCAGAACCTGCGCTCGCGCCTGAGCTATGAATTAAGCGACAACTGGCAGCTGCGTCATACCCTGGGCGTATTCAAGCTCGACAGTCAGTTCGAAAACACCTACCTGACCGGCTACGACCCCATCATCAACAAGGTCAATCGCCAGAGCTGGCAGCAGGACATGAGCACCCGCAACATCTTTAATAACATCGAGATCGAAGGCGGCTTTGACACGTTCGGCCTGGAGCACCGCTTGCTGACAGGGCTGGAAATCGGCAACCAGCGTCGCGATCCGAAGCTCTACAGCGCCAAGGGCGTACCGGCGGTCGATGTATATAACCCTGACCGCCACCTGCGCCCAACCGGGCCGATGCTGATATCCAGCGATAACCACACTGAAGTCGAAAGCCAGGGCCTGTACGTTCAGGATCAGATTCGCCTCAACGATCAATGGCAGGTGCTCGCCGGCTTGCGGTATGACCGCTTTGATATCGAGTCCACCAACAACCTGAAAGAAATCTCTGAAGAGCGTAAAAGCCACAGCACCAGCCCGCGTCTGGGTGTGGTCTGGACCCCGCTGGAAAATCACTCGTTTTACGCGTCGTGGACAAAAACGTTCTCCCCGGCAGGCGGTGGCTTGATCGGCATCACCCCGGGAGCTGCCGGCAACACCAATGACCTGAGCCCGGAGCTGACCAAGCAGAAAGAGGTCGGAGTGAAAAGCGACTGGATGGGGGATCGCCTGAGTACCACCCTGGCCGTGTATGAGCTGGAACTCTACAACCGTCGCACCAAGGACCCGGATGATCCGACCATCACCCTGCTTTCCGGGCTGCAACGCTCGCGCGGTATTGAGCTGACGGCCAACGGCAAACTCGGTGGCAACTGGTACATGCGCGGCGGCATAGGCCTGCAGGACGCAACCGTGGTCAAGGACAACAATGGTTTCGAAGGCAAACGCATCAACGGAGTGGCCAAGCACAATGGCAGCCTGTTTATTACCTGGAAACCGGAAATGGGCTGGTACGCCGAAACGGGCCTGACGCTGGTGGGGCAGCGTTATGCCGACAACCTGAACACTGTCGTCTTGTCGGGTTACGGGCGCTGGGATGCGCTGGCGGGCTATCGCGAAAAAGACTGGGATGTGAGGGGTGCGCTGACCAACCTGACCGACCGTGATTACTATGCCTCGGCCACCAGTGCATCACAGATCATGCCGGGCGAACCGCGCAGCCTGGTGATGACGGGTACGTACAGATTCTAAAGCCCCGCATCCCCCCTCTCCCTTAAGGAGAAGGCGGGAATGAGGCTTAAGCGGCCTTACGCCTTGTGCGGCGCGGGCTGTTGCTGGGTCAGGCAATGGATATTGCCACCGCCCAGCAACAGTTCACGGCCCGGGACCATGACCACTTCATGGTCCGGGAAGAGGTTTTGCAGGATGCTCTTGGCTTCGGCGTCCATCGGGTCGTCAAAGCTCGGTGCAATCAGCCCGCCGTTGACGATCAGGAAGTTCACATAAGAGCCGGCCAGGCGTTCCGACGGATTGCGGTCCTGGCTACCGGCGACCTTGTCCACGCCATCACACTCTTCTTGAGTGGCGTACATCGGCCCCGGAATGGGCATTTTATGCACCACGAACGGCCGACCCTTGGCGTCAGTGCTGTTGCGCAGCACGTTCATGGCCGCCTGGCAGCGCCCGTAGTTCGGATCGAGTTCGTCATCGGTCCAGGCCAGCAACACTTCACCCGGACGCACATAGCAGCAGAAGTTATCCACATGGCCGTCGGTTTCGTCGTTGAACAAGCCGTCCGGCAGCCAGATGATCTTATCCACAGCCAACTGCATGCGCAGCACGTCTTCGATCTCTTCACGAGACAGGTGCGGGTTGCGATTGCGGTTCATCAGGCACTCGGCCGTGGTGATCAGCGTGCCTTCGCCATCCACATGGATCGAACCGCCTTCGAGCACAAAACCTTCGGTGTAGTAGCGCGGGCAACGCTCGATCTCCAGTACCTTGCTGGCCACTTGTTGATCGCGGTTCCACGGCGCGTACAAGCCGCCGTCAAAGCCGCCCCACGCATTGAAATCCCAATTCACGCCACGCACTTCACCGCTGTCGTTGATCACGAAGGTCGGTCCGCTGTCACGGACCCACGCGTCGTCACTGGACATTTCGACCACGCGAATATTCGGCACGTCGAGTTGGGCACGGGCGTTTTCGTACTGGCCGGCCGAGACACCTACGGTCACCGGCTCAAAGCGCGCAATGGCCTTGGCCACAGCGGCGTGCGCTGCCTGTGCGGGTTTGCCACCCAAGCGCCAGTTGTCCGGACGCTCTGGCCAGATCATCCAGGTCTGGGTCTGTGCAGCCCATTCAGCCGGCATGTAAAAACCGTCAGCGCGCGGCGAACTATGCAAAGTGGTCATAACAATCAGGACTCCAGGTAACCGTCGAAGGGTTTGATCGGGCCGTAAAGGTCAGGACGGCGATCAGGACAGGCACAAAACTGTGGACGCAGGCAGGATCCACGTCAATGAGGAAGGCTTTAATTATCGATAAAAATCCATAACTAAAGGCATAAAAACAAATTAATCCTCGTTAACTTAATATTTTACCGATATAAATCGATATTAGACACCCTCATCACCGCGGCCTGTCATCAACCTCCGAAGACCCCCGGTCACGTCGACTTGCACCCCTTCCTGTATCCCCACAAGCTAGGCCTCGAACGCTTAACGACTGCCTGGGCATCAAGGATTATCCACATGCGCATTTTAGTGACTGGCGGGGCCGGTTTCATTGGTTCAGCCCTGATCCGTCATCTGATCAAGAACACCGGGCACGAGGTGCTTAACCTCGACAAGCTGACCTACGCCGGTAACCTTGAATCGCTGCAGAGCATCGCCACCGATACCCGCTACGAATTCGTTCAAGCCGATATCGTCGTTCAAGCCGCCGTGAGCGCGACGCTTCAACGGTTCCAGCCCCAGGCGATCATGCACCTGGCGGCCGAGTCGCACGTTGACCGCTCCATCGATGGCCCCTCGAATTTCATCCAGACCAACATTGTGGGCACTTACAGCTTGCTGGAAGCCGCTCGCGCTTACTGGATGACCCTTGAGGAGCCCGCCAAACGCGCGTTCCGCTTCCATCATGTGTCGACCGACGAAGTGTATGGCGACTTGCACGGTATCGATGAGCGGTTCAGCGAAAGCACACCGTACGCACCCAGTTCGCCCTATTCGGCCAGTAAAGCGGCTTCGGATCATCTGGTGCGGGCCTGGCACCGCACCTACGGTTTGCCGGTAGTGCTGAGCAATTGCTCGAACAACTACGGGCCCTTTCATTTCCCGGAAAAACTCATCCCGCTGGTGATTCTCAACGCGCTGGCCGGCAAACCATTGCCCGTGTATGGCGATGGCCTGCAAGTACGTGACTGGCTGTTCGTTGAGGACCACGCCCGAGCCCTGCTCGATGTCGTGACCAAGGGCGTAGTTGGCGAGACCTACAACATTGGTGGCCACAATGAGCAAAAGAACATCGACGTGGTGCGCAGTATTTGCTCACTGCTTGATGAACTCGCGCCAGAGCGTCCTGCCGGTATTGCACGGTTTGCCGACCTGATTACCTTTGTCGAAGACCGCCCCGGTCACGACCGACGCTATGCCATCGACGCCAGCAAGATCGAGCGCGAACTGGGCTGGGTGCCCGAAGAAACCTTCGAAACCGGCCTGCGCAAAACCGTGCAGTGGTATCTGGATAACCTTGACTGGTGCAAGCACGTTCAGGACGGCAGCTATCAGGGCCAGCGCCTGGGCTTCACTGCTCCGCGGGATCTGATGGCATGAAGCAGCCCGCAGCGCCCTTGAAAATCCTCGTCATCGGCAAAACCGGGCAAGTGGCAATCGAGCTGCAAAAGCACCTGACCGGACTTGGCGAACTGATTGTGCTGGGCCGCGACACGCTTGATCTGAACCAGCCCGCGCAAATCCGTGCTCAGGTGCGGGCACACACGCCCGACCTGATCATTAACGCCGCCGCGCACACCGCGGTGGATCTGGCTGAAAGCGAACCGGCGCTGGCGTATGCAATCAATGGCACCGCGCCTGGCGTATTGGCTGAAGAGGCGGGTGCATTGGGCATCCCGCTGATTCATTACTCCACCGATTACGTGTTCGATGGCACCCAAACAGCACCCTATACCGAAAGCGACACACCCAACCCGCTGGGTGTCTATGGCAAAAGCAAATGGATGGGCGAATGCGCAATCACCGCGACCGGCGTTCAACATCTGATCTTGCGCACCAGTTGGGTGTATTCCACCCATGGCAAAAACTTCCTGTTGACCCTGCAGCGTTTGCTGCAACAACGATCCGAAGTCCGCGTGGTGGCGGATCAGATCGGCGCACCGACCTGGGCCGGCACGCTAGCCCGAAGTACACGAGCCTTGATCGAGCGCTGGCACACCGGTGAGGCCGGTGCCTGGGGCACTTATCACCTCACGGCCAGGGGTGAAACTTCGTGGTTTGGTTTTGCCCAGGCCATTGCCGAAGACTTGATCGCCCAAGGCAAACCGTGCGCAACCCTCGTGGCCATCCCCACCCGCGCTTACCCGACCCCTGCGCCGCGACCGCTGAACTCGCGACTCGACTGTGGCCGTCTGGAACGCGAATGGCACATCAGCCTGCCCGGCTGGCGCAGCGCCTTGGGTGAGTGCCTGAGCGAGCAAGACTGAATGCTCACCTCGCCACCTTGGTCAACCTTGTCAGATGCATACACAGACAAAGTCAGAAACATCTGTTTATTCGAGGTTCACTTTTTATACACATGAATTCGGTTAGGGTCGGTGTTCTTCAGAACACAGCATTCACCTTTGCGAGTTACACGACATGCGGCAAATAGCATTCAGCAACAAGAAGGTCCGGGGCATTCCAAGGCGGCTCAGGGCCGTGGCTCGCTGGGCGAACAGTTTCAAAGGCTATTTCCCCGATGACCTGGCTCAAGCTGCACGCTATTACAATTTCAAGATCCCCGTCCTGGCGACAATGGTTGAAGGCAAGCAAGCGACCGACGCCATTCGCAGCCAATGTGCCCAGCACCTGATCAACGCGTGTCAGCACCTGATTGACGCCCGCCCCGACGACGCATCCGATTGCAAAATCGTGGCTTCAATCTCGTTGCCCGACATGTTCTCCAGTGAAGTGTGCATCTATACCGATGCGGACTATCACCGTGCTCATACGCAGCCCTCGCACGATCAATACGGCTACAGCCTGTGCATAACCGGTCAAGGTCTGACCGAGCAGTGGGGACTGAAGATTCCTCCCGGCATGCAGTGCGTGGGCCTGGCGTTTGAGTGCAAAGGGTTTGAGGCAAACGGGAACGCATACATTGGCCAACGCTGGTACTTCGGTGAAGTCACAGCCCAACCTGATCAATCCTGACATCCAGCACCCATGACACGATCGACATGCCTGCAGGTGGAGGTATCTCGCCCGGGATTCACCTTATCCCCATTACACGCCCCATGAGCCTAGGCATAATGCACCGTACTTCAGTGGCGCATTCTTCCGATGATCACAACTCCCTCAGTTCCTCGCAGACCCCGCTGGCGCAGCCTGGCCTTACTTGCGTTGTGTCTGGCGCCTTTACTGTGGCCCCTGCAGCATTTGGCCGAGCGCTATTACCGCAGTGAGCTGACCAGCCAGAACCGGCAGACGCTTGATCTGTATGTCGCCAACTTGCTGGGGACGTTGCACCGCTACGAAGTGCTGCCGCAAATCCTCGGCGAGCTGCCGGCATTGCAAGCCCTGCTGGCCGACCCCGAAAACCCGTTGAACCTGGCCAAAGCCAATCAGTTGCTCAATGAAATCAGCAACCAGACGGGCGCTGAAGTCATGTACCTGGTGGATGCTCACGGCGACACCCTGGCCGCCTCGAACTGGGACAAGAGCGACAGCTTTATCGGGCGCAACTTCGCGTTTCGGCCGTATTTCAGCGAGGCGATGGAAGGCAAGCTGGGGCGTTTCTTTGGCCTGGGCACCACCTCGGGCAAGCGCGGTTACTACTTTGCTGCCCCCGTGCTCGATAGCGATAAAAAAATGGGCGTGCTGGTGGTCAAGGTTGACCTGGACCACACCGAGCAGCTGTGGGGCAAGACACCTGAACAACTGTTGATGACCGATAACTATGGCGTGGTGATCCTCACTTCGCGGCCAGAGTGGCGCTTCAGAGCGACGCGTGAGCTGTCGGAAGAAGAACGCCAGGCCATTTTTGCAGTCTTGCCCTACCCGACTAGAGACCCAAAGCCGCTCAAACTCGATTTCAATGCCTGGCTGGTTCAGACCAAGAAAATCGATGAAACAGGCTGGAGCGTCAATATTCTTGCCCCGCGAACGCTGATCGATCGCCCCGTGCGCACGGTGCTGGCCATTGGCGGAGCCACCTTGCTGGTGGTCATGCTGCTGATTGGTTTGATGATGCAACGCCGGCGCCATTACCTGGATCGCATCGCGTTTGAAGCCAAGACCCGCCGCGAACTTGAAATGCGCGTGGCAGAACGGACCAGTGACCTGGAAGGGCTCAACCGGCGTTTGCGTGAAGAAGTGCTGGAGCGCGAGCATGCGCAACAGGAGCTGGTGCGTGCCCAGGACGATCTGGTGCAGGCGGGCAAACTGTCAGCGTTGGGCACTATGTCCGCCAGTATCAGCCATGAGCTGAACCAGCCTTTGGCGGCCATCCGCAGCTATGCCGAAAACGCCGAAGTGCTGCTCGATCACCAACGCATTGATGATGCCCGCGGCAACCTCAAGCTGATCAACGAACTGACCGGGCGCATGGCCTCGATCATTGCCCACCTGCGCGCTTTCGCCCGTCGTGATCGGCATGCGCCGGAAAGCGTCGCCCTGCAACCGGCACTGGATGATGCCCTGGCGTTGCTGGCCAAGCGTCGACGCAGCATGGAGGTCGAGCTGATTCGCGACTTGCCTGCTGCCACGCTATGGGTCGAAGCCGGTGAAACCCGCTTGCGTCAGGTGCTGGGTAACTTGCTGGCCAACGCCCTCGATGCGTTGACTGAAAAGGGGCCGCCGCGACGCTTGTGGCTAAGTGCCGAATCCACCGCAGAAGGCGTCACTGTGTACATTCGCGATAATGGCCCGGGCTTTTGCATGGAGGCGCTGGGCCGCGCCGGTGAGCCGTTTTACACCACCAAAACCCGCACTCAGGGGCTTGGCCTTGGGTTGGCCATATGCGACACCCTGATCCGCGGGTTTGGAGGCGAGTTGCTGTTCTCCAACCATAAAGAAGGCGGCGCGTTAATTACCCTGCGACTGCGCGCAGGCGCGCCAGGCGTCAGTTTGCAAGCACCCGAGGACTCAAGGTCATGAGCCAACCCATCGATCCGCGCGTTCAGATCATCCTGATCGATGATGACCCGCACCTGCGCCAGGCGCTGTATCAAACCCTCGACCTCGCGGGCCTCAAGGTGCTGCCACTGGCCGAAGCCACCGGTCTGGCCGAGCGCATTGAACGCAACTGGCCAGGCGTCGTGGTGAGTGACATCCGTATGCCGGGCATGGACGGCCTTGAGTTGCTGGCCCAGTTGCACGGCCAGGACCCGGATCTGCCCGTGTTGCTGATCACCGGCCATGGTGACGTCCCGCTGGCCGTGCAGGCCATGCGTGCCGGCGCCTACGACTTTCTTGAAAAACCCTTCGCCAGCGACGCCTTGCTCGACAGCGTACGCCGGGCACTGGCCCTGCGTGCCCT
The DNA here is from genome assembly GCF_900475285.1 of Pseudomonas taetrolens. NCBI lineage: Bacteria > Pseudomonadati > Pseudomonadota > Gammaproteobacteria > Pseudomonadales > Pseudomonadaceae > Pseudomonas > Pseudomonas taetrolens. The sequence goes on from NZ_LS483370.1 coordinate 4,644,858, forward strand.
GGTGCTGGACAACCGCAGCCTGCGCCTGGCCTTGAGCGATCGCCAGCAATTGAGCACACGCCTGGTAGGCCTGTCACCGGCCATGTTGCGCCTGCGTGAGCAAATCGGTGCCCTGGCGGCGACCAAGGCCGACGTGTTGATTCTGGGCGAAACCGGCTCTGGCAAAGAGGTCGTTGCGCGAGCGCTGCATGACTTGTCCAGCCGCCGCAACGGCCCGTTCGTGGCAATCAATGCCGGTGCGCTGGCCGAATCGGTGGTTGAAAGCGAGCTGTTCGGTCATGAACCCGGAGCCTTTACCGGTGCGCAAAAACGCCGTATCGGCAAGTTCGAATTTGCCAATGGCGGCACGCTGTTTCTCGACGAAATTGAAAGCATGAGCCTGGACGTGCAGGTCAAGTTACTGCGCATGCTGCAAGAGCGGGTGGTCGAGCGCCTGGGGGGCAACCAACTGATTGCGCTGGATATCCGGGTGATCGCCGCCACCAAGGAAGACTTGCGTCAGGCGGCCGATCAGGGCCGGTTCCGCGCTGACTTGTATTACCGTCTCAACGTTGCGCCGTTACGCATCGCACCCTTGCGCGAACGGGGTGAAGACGTGCTGATGCTGTTCAAATACTTTGCCGACGAAGCCAGCATCCGCCATGGCATGCCCCCCAATGTGCTGCAGCCGGCACAGCGTGCGCTGTTACTGCGCCATACTTGGCCTGGCAACGTGCGCGAACTGCAGAACGTCGCCGAACGTTTTGCTCTTGGGCTGGAACTGGCCCTCGATGAAAGCCATGACGAGGCCATGCAGGCGTTCATGCCCGAGGCTTCGGGCGGCCTGAGCGAGCAGGTTGAACAGTTCGAAAAGAGCCTGATTGCTGCCGAACTCGAACGCTCTCACAGCTCAATGCGCAGCCTGGCCGAAGCCTTGGGTGTGCCACGCAAAACCTTGCATGACAAGCTGCGCAAACACGGATTGAATTTTGAGAGCGGCAATAATAGCCACACTGATGATCTCGATTAACCTGAGCAAGGAGCCCATTGCATGAACCGCGACAGTCGTTACCTGGAATCCGTCCTCCACCACGACATTCCGCTCACCCGTGAAATGGGTCTTAAGGTACTGAGCTGGCAAGACCATCAATTGCGTCTGCATCTCCCCCTGGCCGCCAATATCAATCATAAAAGCACCTTGTTTGGCGGCAGCCTTTACTGCGGCGCCGTGCTCGCCGGCTGGGGCTGGCTGCACATGCGCTTGCGCGAAGCGGGCATCGAGGACGGACATATCGTGATTCAGGAGGGCCACATCAGCTACCCGCTGCCGGTCACCCAGGACGCGATCGTGCTGTGCGATGCACCCGCAGACGCTGCGTGGAACAAATTTCTGACGATGTACAAGCGCTACGGCCGGGCACGTCTGAGCCTCGATACGCGGGTGATCAATGCTGAAGGCGCGGACGATGCGGTGCGGTTTACCGGGCAGTACGTTCTGCACCGCTAATCGTCCGGGCTCGGCTACCGGCGATTTACGCCTGCTACGCCAGGCCTCGAGCCAATGTCAGCAAGCTGTCGCGCCACGGCGCATCGGCCGGCAGCGCCAGAAACGAGGCGTTGAGCAGCGACTCCCGGGGGGGATAGCTGAATGACGTGCCGTCCAGTTGCAGCACCACTCCGCCTGCCCCTTCGAGTACGCCCTGAGCTGCAGCGGTGTCCCATTGCGAGGTCGGCGCCAAGCGCGGGTAACAATCAGCGGCGCCCTCGGCCAACAGGCAGAACTTCAATGAGCTACCGACATTGGCCATTTGCAACGCGCCCACACACCCTTCAAGGCCGGCGAGCAGATGCTCTTGTTCGGGGCTGGAATGCCGGCGACTGGCAACCACGATCAGTGCATCGCCTGCTGGCGGCTGAGTACGCACGGTGATCGGTACAATCACGTCCGCATCCGCACGCCATGCCCCCAAACCCGCCCCACCGTAGTAGCAACGACCGCTGGTGGGCATTGAAACCACGCCGAATACCACTCGGCCCTGTTCAATCAGCGCGATATTGACGGTGAACTCTTCACTGCCAGAAATGAACTCTTTAGTGCCATCGAGCGGATCCACCAGCCACCAGCGGGTCCAGCCGGCACGCACGCTTTGCGGGATATTGGCGTCTTCTTCCGAGAGCACCGGAATGCCCGGGTCCAGCGCCGTCAGGCCATCGAGCAAGACCTGATGAGCCGCCAGGTCCGCTGCCGTGACCGGGGAATCATCGGCTTTGGCCGTAACCGCCACATCAGCGCGCCAGAATGGCAGGATCGCTTCGCCAGCACGATGGGCCAGCTCAATGACCGGGGCCAGCAATGGATGGGGTAAATGAGCCATAGGGGTGGTCATGGCTGAAACACACCGCGCTGAGTCAACAGATCACGCACCAGGTACAGCGCCGCCAAGGCACGTCCCTCGCTGAACTGCGGGTTCTGTACCAGCGTCGACAACTCACGCAGATTGACCCGATCCACTCGCATAGGCTCCGGCTCGTCGCCTTCCAGCCGTGCTTCGTAAAGCTCGGTGGCCAGCACCACCTGGATTTTCTGGCTCATGTAACCGGGCGACAACGACAGCTCTGTCAGGTGCTCAAGTTGACGAGCGCCGTACCCGGCTTCCTCTTTGAGCTCTCGCTCGGCTGCCGCCAGTACATCTTCGCCTGGCTCGATAAGACCTTTGGGCAACGACACTTCATATTCATCCGTGCCGCCGCAATATTCTTCGACCAGGATGGCGTGTTCAGTATCGATCATCGCCACAATCATCACAGCCCCATAACCAGTGCCACGCCCCACCAGCCGTTCGTAAGTGCGTTCAACGCCATTGGAGAAACGCAGCTGCACTTCTTCGACCCGAAACAATCGGCTACTGGCAACAATTTCACGGGCAAGCACGGTGGGTTTTTGGCGCATAGGGGCTCCTTAATATGAACGGGTTACTATACCCCGGCTTTTCCGATTGTTTGTGTCGGATGTTTTTCTATTGCGGGAGAAGTTTGCATGACGGCGTTACCCTGGCGCGACATTGATACCGTGCTGCTCGACATGGACGGCACGCTGCTCGACCTGCACTACGACAACCATTTTTGGCTGGAACACCTGCCCCAGCGCTATGCCGACCTGCATGGCATCAGCCGTGCAATGGCAGAGCTTGAGCTGACGCCTTTGTTCGAACGTAATGCCGGGCAGCTGCAATGGTATTGCCTGGACTTCTGGAGCCGCGAACTGAAGATCCCGGTGCGCGAGCTCAAACTGGAAACGGCCCACCTGATTGCCTTGCGCCCCGATGCAGATACCTTTTTAGCCGCGATCAAGCAGGCCGGCAAGCGGGTCATCATGATCACCAATGCTCACCGTGATTCGTTGTCGCTGAAACTGGAACGGATCGAGCTGGCGCCCTATTTCGAGCGGCTGATCAGCTCCCATGATTATGGCTTCCCTAAAGAAAGTCCCGCGTTTTGGGACGCACTGCAAGCGGATATCGGCTTTGAACCCGGCCGCAGCCTGTTTATCGATGACACCTTGCCGATTTTGCGCAGTGCCCGGGATTTTGGCGTGGCCCACTTGCTGGCTGTCAAACAGCCGGACAGCCGAAAAGGCCCGAAAGACACTCAGGAGTTTGCAGCGTTGGGGGATTACCGCGAGTTGCTGGAAGGGCTTTAATACCTGCAGCCTCTGACAGGTGCGAGCTTGGCCGCGCCTGTCAGAGAGCGGGATTACTCAGGAATACGCAGGGTTTGACCCGGGTAGATCTTGTTCGGGTCCTTGAGCATCGGTTTGTTGGCTTCGAAAATTTTGTTGTACTGGTTGGCGTTGCCGTAGACCTGCAGCGAAATCGCGCTCAGGGTGTCGCCTTTTTTCACCACGACGAAACGCGAAGCCACAACGGACGGGCCCGTCACGGTAATTTGGTCGTCAACACTGCCAACGCCTTCGATGTTACCGGCCGCCAGAATGATTTTTTCTTTCTCTTCCTGGGTGGCCACTTCGCCGCTCACCGTCACCTTGTCGCCTTCAACGGTGGCCGTAATATTAGGGTTTCCCAAACCTACTTTTTGTACGTGCTCTTTGAGTTGCTCGCTGGCATTGGCGTTGCCCGGTGTCAGCAGGTCGATCAGTTTTTCGCCGGCTTCTTTCACAAAGCTAAAAATACTCATTCGTCACGCTCCTAGGGTTGGAATATCCAGATACATGAGCGTAGACCAATATTGCCAAAGCGGGTTCCGAGGCACGCACGCTGAAAGTGTTCTTGATCGACGCCATCTATCAATAGATCAGTACTAGCAATTAGACGTGACACGGTGTCGCGCCTAGGCTAAGCGCTTGAGATTGATCTCGGTAAAGTCCTATGAACGCCAAGCCCCCCCAGTGCGCGGCGCCTGCCTCTGTTTCGTCCGCGCCCGCTGCAAGTCAGACTTATCACTACGTTACGCTGGATCACAGCAGTGGCGCTGAAACCGCCCTGGCCGAAGAAGTCGCTTTGGCGATTGCCTTCAACGGGATCAACCAGGCCGTAATGCTGGTGACCCCCACTGACCTCGAAGACTTTATCGTCGGCTTCAGCCTGGGCAGCGGCATCATTCACGATGCCAGCGAAATCTACGATCTCAGGCTCACAGGTAACGGCTCTGCCCAATACGCAGACGTCGAAATTGCCAGCCGTGCGTTCTGGAACCTCAAGCAGCAACGCCGGCAACTGGCGGGCACCAGCGGCTGCGGCCTGTGTGGCGTCGAAGCCCTGGAGCAGGCACTGCCTGAGCTCAAGGTCCTGGCCGGGGCAGCCCTGCCACCCGCGCAGTGGCTCGACGGTTTGCGTCAGCGTATCAGTGCCTTTCAGCCACTGGGCCAACATTGCGGGGCGGTGCATGCCGCCGTTTTCATGAATGACCAAGGTGAGTTGCTGCTGGGCCGCGAAGACATCGGTCGCCACAACGCGCTGGATAAACTGATCGGTGCTCTGATACGCCAGGACATTGACCTGGACGGCGGAGCTGCGATCGTGACCAGCCGTTGCAGCCTTGAGTTGATCCAAAAAGTGTTGCGTGCCGGCATCCAGACCCTGATCAGCCTGTCCGCGCCTACAGGCCTTGCGCTGCAATGGGCTCGCCGCCACAACCTCAACCTTATTCATCTGCCACAAAAAAGTGCGCCACGGGTGTACAGCCCCGCGCAGGAGAATCAAGCGTGAGCACTCATCATCAAGCAGACAAAACCCCGACCCCGCGCTACAAGCCTTACAAAGGGCCGGCCGGCGGCTGGGGTGCACTGATCAGTGTGGCGCAAGCCTGGTTGACCAGTGACAACGCCTTGAAGAACCTGCGCATGATGCTCAAGACCAACCAGAATGGCGGCTTCGACTGCCCGGGGTGCGCCTGGGGCGATTCCCCGGAAAGCGGCTTGGTCAAATTTTGCGAGAACGGCGCCAAGGCGGTGAACTGGGAAGCCACCAAACGTCGCGTCGATGCCGCTTTTTTCGCCAAGCACAGTGTCAGCGCGTTGCTGGAGCAAAGCGATTACTGGCTGGAGTATCAGGGCCGCCTGACCGAACCGATGCGCTACAACCCAGAAACCGACCGTTACACCCCCGTCAGCTGGGAGGCCGCGTTTGCACTGATCGCCGAGCATTTACAGGACCTGGCCAGCCCTGATCAGGCCGAGTTCTATACCTCAGGACGTGCCAGCAACGAAGCTGCGTATCTGTACCAACTGTTTATACGTGCGTTTGGCAGCAACAACTTTCCCGACTGCTCGAACATGTGCCATGAAGCCAGCGGTGTGGCCTTGGCGCAAAGTATCGGCGTCGGCAAAGGCACGGTAACGTTCGACGACTTTGAACACGCCGACGCCATATTCGTATTGGGCCAGAACCCGGGCACCAACCACCCGCGCATGCTTGAACCGCTGCGAGAAGCGGTTAAACGCGGCGCTCAGGTGGTGTGTGTGAACCCGCTCAAAGAGCGCGGCCTGGAACGCTTCCAGCACCCGCAGCACCCGCTCGAGATGCTCACCAACGGCGACCGTCCAACCAACACCGCCTACCTGCGTCCCGCATTGGGCGGCGACATGGCGCTATTGCGCGGCATGGCCAAGTTTCTTTTGCAGTGGGAACGCGATGCCCAGGCCGCTGGCGAACCAGCCGTGTTCGACCATGGTTTTTTGAATGAACATACGACGGGTATCCTTGATTACACCGCCAGCCTCGATGACACCGCCTGGGATCATCTTGTCGAGCAGTCCGGCCTGACGCTGGTCGATATCGAACGTGCCGCGCGCATGTACCTCAAGGGCAAAAACGTCATCATGTGCTGGGCGATGGGGATTACCCAGCATCGTCATTCCGTACAGACCATCCAGGAAATCGCCAACCTGATGCTGCTGCGCGGCAACATCGGCCGCCCGGGAGCCGGCCTGTGTCCGGTGCGCGGTCACAGCAACGTGCAGGGCGACCGCACCATGGGCATCAATGAACGCCCGCCTGTGGCCTTTCTTGACGCGCTCGAGAGTCGCTTCAAATTCAAGGTCCCCCGAGAGAACGGCCACAACGTGGTGGAAGCCATCCACGCCATGCTCGAAGGCCGGGCCAAGGTGTTTATCGGTCTGGGCGGCAACTTTGCCCAGGCCACCCCGGATAGCCCGCGAACCGCGCAAGCCCTGCGAAATTGCGATCTGACGGTGCAGATCAGTACCAAACTCAACCGCAGCCATCTGATGCACGGCAAGGAAGCGCTGATTTTGCCGTGCCTTGGCCGCACCGATATCGATATCCAGGCTCAAGGCCCGCAGGCCGTCACCGTGGAGGACTCGTTCAGCATGGTGCACGCCTCCAACGGCCAACTGCAGCCGCTGTCCAGCCAGATGCGTTCGGAGCCTGCAATCATCGCCGGTATGGCGGCTGCCACATTGGGCACCCACCCCATCGACTGGAACTGGGTCGTGGCTGACTACAGCCGTATTCGCGAGCTGATCGCCGACACCATTCCCGGCTTCAAGGATTTCAACACCCGTCTGCAGCACCCGGGCGGCTTTTATCTCGGCAACTCGGCCGGGGCCCGGCAGTGGAACACTCCGACAAAACGGGCCAACTTCCGCCCCAACGTGTTGCCAGGTGACCTGATAGACGAACGCACCCGTGCCACAGGCCGGCTGCCCGACCTGATCCTGCAGTCGATGCGTTCACATGATCAGTACAACACCACGATTTATGGGCTTGATGACCGTTACCGTGGGGTGAAGGGTCAGCGTGATGTGTTGTTCGTCAATGAAGCCGACATTGTTCGACTGGGCTTCAAGCCGGGACAGAAAGTGGATATCGTTTCAATCTGGAACGACCAGCATGAGCGCCGGGTCAAGAACTTCACCTTGCTGGCCTTTGATATCCCGGCCGGACAAGCCGCCGCTTATTACCCTGAGGTGAACCCGCTGGTGCCTCTGGAAAGCACCGGCGCCGGCAGCCACACACCGACATCCAAGTTCGTGGCCATTTGTCTGGAGGCGGCCAGCCCTTCGGTACTGATCGCGGCCAACGCGGGATAACCCGTCGCAGCGCCCACGGGTCATATTCCAGGCACAAAAAAGGCCGCTTTCCTGCGAAAGCGGCCTGTCCGAACTAATAAACAGACCATCGAAATTTGATTAAGTTCCCGACTAAAAACAATAACTTAGAAAATTGTGTACAACTCGTGTTACTGGTCGGATTTTGATTGTCAGCAACGCCCTGCAGCCTCAGGATCGCGTCGTCATCCCTTTGAGGCTTACTTATGAAGCTCACCTCGATTCTCTTGTTGTCCCTTGGCCTGGTCAGTGGCGTAGCCTCGGCCGGTGGCTCCACCGAAGCCGGTGTAGGCGGCGCATTAGGAGGTGTTCTGGGTGCCGTGGTCGGTCAACAAATAGGCGGCTCCACTGGCTCTGCAATTGGTGCAGGCCTGGGCGGCGCAGCCGGTAGTGCCGTGGGTGCCGACAGACGCAGCCGTGGCGAAGCGGCCATTGGCGGCGCACTGGGCGCTGCAGGCGGCAACGTGTTGGGCCGCAGTGTCGGCGGCAGCACCGGCGCTTTGGTAGGCTCGGCTGCTGGTGGTGGTGCAGGGGGTGCCCTGGGCAACTACATGGGTAATAAGAGCGATAACGATGATCATCGTTATCGTGACCGCGACCGTCGCTACTACCGTGATGACCACCCTGGCCGTGGCCATGCGTATGGCCACCGCAAGCGCAACAAGCATCGTCATTGATGCACAAGAACGGGAGCCGAAAGGCTCCCGTTTTTTTTGGCCCCAGTACAGCAGGGTCAATGCTGGCACTTTAATGCATTAAGCCCGTAACAAAATGCGTCAACCATGCAACCTGCATGACCGCAAGGACGCTTCAGTTTTTTAACGCGCTGATAAATAACTGATTTATTCCAATCTCCTGAGTGAACACCGCACTTCCCCACTTCAGGAGCACAACAACATGGGCGGCTACCTGGCCGGTCGCCTGCAGGTCAAATGGACCAGCGTACACGGTGATGAAGTGTACTTTCGCGACACGCTGTTTCGTGATGAGCGCGGTACGGCTGTCAGCGAAGATGCTGCCCACGGCATTGTGACGCGCATCTTTGTCCGCAGCCTGGGCAATGACGGACAACTCAGTGCCGAAGACCGTACCTGCCTGGCTGAAGCCGAGCAGCGGGTTGGTCAGGTCTATGCCAACGCACATCAAGCCGTTGAAGACGCCAAGGTCAAAGCCAAGGAAGCAGCCGATACCGCAGCCAAAGTAGCCGCCTGGACCACCTTGTGGATGTTCATCACGCTGCTGATCGGCGCCTTCTTTGCCAGCCTGTGCGCCACCGTTGGCGGCCGTCGGCGCGATGCCGTGACGTCTCTGGCAACTATTCCCCCCATCCTCTGCAGCCTACTGATTCTGGAGAATAAAAATGCGCTCACTTCTGCTGTTTTTTCTCGGTATCCCGATCCCGATCCCGATCCCGATCATCATTCTGATCGCCCTGTTTGTGCACTGACCGACTAAAAAACGGCCTTCCTCGCGAAGGCCGTTTTTTATGGCATGCGTTACACCGGCAAGCAGGTGGTGGACTTGATCTCGGAGAGCGCAACGATCGAGTTCACTTCTTGAATACCAGGCACCATGGACAGTTTCTCAAAGAAAAAACGTTCGTAGGCTTCGATATCGGCAGTGACGATGCGCAGCAGGAAATCCACAGCCCCCATCAGCACGTAGCATTCCAGCACCTCGGGAAAACCGCGGATCGCGTCGGTAAATTCGGTGAAGTTGGACCGCCCGTGAGCATTGAGTTTGATTTCGGCAAAAATCTGCGTATTGAGGCCGATTTTCTTGCGATCCAGCAAGGTCACCTGCCCGCGAATGATGCCTTCGTCTTTCATCCGCTGGATACGGCGCCAGCACGGTGATTGCGACAACCCCACCTTTTCTGCGATCTGCGCACTGGACAGCGAAGCGTCCTCTTGCAACAGCGCGAGAATACGCCGGTCGTAAACATCCAGACTGCCGTGCATAAAAACTCCTGAAAATTGATAAACACCGACTTGAACAAGTCTATTTCTGGCGAATTCATTCCATCTTAGATAAAAAAATTCCCACGCGGCGTGTAAATATTTCTCCAGTCTTGAGAGGAGCTATTTCATGCCGCACCTGGAAGCCGTTCACACGTCGACCCGCCCCGATGTCTGGGCCAGCAATGCCGCGCCCTGCCCCGTGTTGTTTCGTATCCAGGCCGAGGCGGATGCTGATGTGGTCTGCCGGGTACTCAATCTGTTTGCCTTGCAGCAACTGATGCCTCAACGCGTCGAGTCCATACGCAACGGCGATACCGTGCGCATTGAGATACTCAGCCACGAACAGAGCTGGCATCGGGCCCAGGTGATCGGTGAAAAGTTGCGCAATCTGGTCAGCGTTTTCGACCTGCAAGTACAACCGGCGCATGCTGCAAAGACGGCAGAATTTGCGGATATCGCCATCAGACACTGCTGAACCGGCGGGTAATAGCCAGCAATCATTGAGCGCTTCGGGATATCCACGACACTACTAGGCTTGGGTTTCACGGTCAGGACAAGGAGATGTCCGGGCCGATGCTTAGCCGATGTCACCCAGGAGCCTTTATGCGCAACCCCCTCTCCCATGACCAGCCACTGGACCTCCAGCAGTTGGTATCCACCTTGCTCACTCAAGGCCGGCTCCGGCAAACCTGCGCCGAACAGGTGTTGATCACGGGCCGCAACGCCCCGTGCAATCTGTTGCACCCGCTGGTGCTTCTGGCCGAACAGCGCCTCCAGGATCTCAGCCGTCCCGGCAAAACTCTTGACCTTGAAACCCTCACCGCCTGGCTCGCCGAACAGTGCCAGCAGCCTTACCTGCGCATTGATCCGCTAAAAATCGATGTGGCCAGCGTCACCGGGCTGATGTCTTTTGCCTTTGCCCAGCGCCATGAAATCCTCGCGGTGGCGGCCAACGAACAGGCCGTCACCATTGCCAGCGCACAGCCCTGGATCAGCAGTTGGGAGGCCGATCTCAGGCAGGTGCTCAAGCGGCCGATCAAGCGGGTCATTGCCAACCCCCAGGAAATCCAGCGCCTGAGCGTGGAGTTTTTTCAGTTGGCCAAATCGGTCACCGGGGCCGTGCTCAATGACCAGAAAGGCGTTCAGCAGCACGCCCTCGAACAGTTGCTCACCCTTGGCACCAGCAACCAGGAGCCCGACGCCGATGATGCGCATATCGTAAATATCGTCGACTGGCTGTTGCAGTACGCCTTTGAGCAGCGAGCCAGCGATATCCACATTGAGCCGCGCCGAGAACAGGGCTGCGTGCGTTTACGCATCGACGGAGTGCTGCATAACGTTTACCAATTTCCACCTCCCGTCACGACCGCCATTGTCAGTCGCCTGAAAAGCCTGGGCCGAATGAATGTCGCCGAAAAACGCAAACCTCAGGACGGCCGGATAAAAACCCAAACGCCTGGCGGGGCCGAGGTGGAGTTAAGGCTTGGCACCTTGCCCACCGCCTTTGGCGAAAAAATGGTCATGCGTGTTTTCGATCCGCAGGTACTGCTAAAGAGCTTCGATCAGCTGGGTTTCACCCCCGAAGACATGCATCGCTGGCAACAGATGACCACCCAGCCCAATGGCATCATTTTGCTCACCGGGCCTACCGGCTCGGGCAAAACCAGCACCCTCTATGCCACCCTCAAACAGCTCGCCACACCCCAGATCAATCTCTGCACTCTGGAAGACCCCATCGAGATGATCGAACCGGCCTTCAACCAGATGCAGGTTCAACCCGGTATCGACCTGACCTTCGCCAACGGCGTACGGGCCCTGATGCGCCAGGACCCGGACATCATCATGCTCGGCGAGATACGGGACCTGGAAACCGCTGAAATGGCGATCCAGGCCGCCTTGACCGGGCATCTGGTGCTGTCGACGCTGCACACCAATGACGCACCGAGCGCGATCAATCGCCTGCAAGAGCTCGGTATCGCCCCCTACTTGATCAAAGCCACTCTGCTGGGCGTCATGGCCCAGCGTTTGGTCAGAGTCCTGTGTCCTCACTGCAAGACCGAGCAGGCGCTGGCGCGCAGTGACTGGCAAAGTTTTGCCCCGGGCTGGGCTGAGCCGTCACCTGCTCGTGCTTGCAGGGCTGTTGGCTGCGTGGAGTGTCGAGACACCGGTTATCGCGGGCGGACGGGGGTGTATGAAATGATGCTCATGAGCCCCCGGCTCAAAGCATTGATTAGCTCGCAAACAGACGTCAACGCCTTGTACCACATGGCCTGCAGCGAAGGCATGCAGCCCTTGAGGCTCGCGGCGGCGCACAAAGTGGCGACGGGAATGACGACGCTGGAGGAAGCCCTGAGGGTGACACCCAACAGTTTTGTGGGATAAGCCTCAGGCAATATGGCTAAATGTTGCGTCTGGCCGTTGATTTGCGGAACTAGACTGGCCTGACCAGGATCAAACTTGGCAGTTAACTAATATCGGAGTCACCCGTCATGCGCCTTAAATATGCTGTAGCTGCTATCGCACTACTGTCCCTTCCTGTTGGTTCTGCAATGGCCGATACGTTCTGGCGTAACGTCCTGTCCTCGGGTGCTACCACAGGGTCCACTTATCTGACCTTCAAAAAGGACCGTAAAGTGATCGCAGCCCAGGATGATGCTGGCAGCTTCGTAGCCAGTAACGGCTCGATCCGTGGTCCATACCTGGAGTCCGCCATGCAGCAAGTGCGTGCCGACAATCCAGGTCTGAAAGCGACCGATATGGATCTGGCAAACGCCATTCTGGCGAAAAACGCCACCGCCGAGTAAGCCCGGCCAATTGCAGGAGCGGGCAAGCTCGCTCCTGCAAGCCACTTCATTCAGCGTTGATACAGTATTTTCAACTGATGTGAGCCATGCTCTGGGTATGATCTTGTGGTTACGGATCACCTCTCTTCATCTCACATCGGACGCCTTGCCTCTATGAGCTCGCTGCCTTTCCTGCCGTTTTCCAAACCCTCCATCGATGAAGCCACCATTGCCGCCGTAGGCGACGTGCTGCGCTCCGGCTGGATCACCAGCGGCCCCAAGGTTCAGGCATTCGAAGCGCAACTGTCCGAGTACTTCGGCGGACGCCCGGTACGGACCTTCAACTCCGGCACGTGCACCATGGAAATCGCATTGCGCATCGCGGGCATAGGCCCTGGCGATGAAGTGATCACCACCCCGATTTCATGGGTCGCCACCGCCAACGTGATTCTGGAAGTAGGCGCTACCCCGGTGTTTGCCGATATCGACCCGGTCACCCGAAATATCGATCTGGCCAAGGTCGAGGCGGCCATAACGGCGCGAACCAAAGCCATCATCCCGGTCTATTTGTCAGGCCTGCCGGTCGACATGGATGCGTTGTACGCCCTGGCCGACAAGCATCATCTGCGTGTTGTCGAAGACGCCGCCCAGGCCCTGGGCTCGAACTGGCAAGACCAGCGCATCGGTGCTCGCGGCGATCTGGTTTCGTTCAGCTTTCAGGCCAACAAGAACATCACCTCGTCCGAGGGCGGCTGCCTGGTGCTGAACAATGAAGACGAGGCCAGACTGGCCGAGAAATACCGCTTGCAGGGCGTGACACGTAGCGGCTTCGACGGGCTGGATGTCGACGTGCTGGGTGGCAAGTTCAATATGACGGATATCGCTGCAGCCATCGGGCTGGGCCAGTTTGCCCACATTGAAGCAATCACGGCCCATCGCCGGGAATTGGCCAAGCATTATTTCGCCTGCTTCGGACCCGATTTCGAAGCCACCTACGGCGCGCAATTGCCGGTGGCCGACTTCACTAACACCAACTGGCATTTATTCCAGCTGGTGTTGCCAGAACGCAAGGATGGTCAGCCGGCTCGCGCCACCTTCATGAAAGAGATGCAGGCGCTGGGTGTCGGCGTGGGTTATCACTACCCGCCCATTCACTTGCTGAGTCTTTATCGTGCGCGCGGATTTACCGAAGGGATGTTGCCGATTGCCGAACGTGTCGGGCGATTGATCGTGTCACTGCCGATGTTTACAGCGATGACCAAGGCAGATGTCGAGCGCTCAGTGGCGGCGGTAAAAGCTGTGCTTAACGCCGTGTAAGAGCGAGCTTGCTCACGAAACATACAACGCAGTGTGTTTCACCGCAGTGATGCTATCGCGAGCAAGCTCGCTCCTGCAGGAGTCAGGGCGTCTGGCTTACTCGCCGATAGCGGCTTTGTAGCTGGCAGCGTCCAGCAGCTTTTCCAGCTCTGCCATGTTGCTTGGCTTGAGCTTGAAGATCCAGCTTGCGTACGGCGCGTTGTTCAGCTCTTCAGGGCTGTCCGCCAGGGTTTCGTTGACCGCAATCACTTCGCCAGACACCGGCGCGTAGATGTCAGAGGCCGCTTTTACCGACTCAACAACACCCGCGGTATCGCCTGCCGCGAACACCTTGCCGACTTCGGCCAACTCAACAAACACCACATCCCCCAAGGCTTCCTGAGCGTGATCACTGATGCCCACGGTAACCGTGCCATCCGCTTCCAGACGCGCCCACTCGTGACTTTCAGCAAAGCGCAGGTCAGCAGGAATTTCGCTCATATTCAGTGTCCTCAAGAAGAAATGTCAGCAGCCCGCACTCTGCGCGAGTCCGCCAGTAAACGTTAGATCAAGGCTTTGCCCTGACGAACAAAAGTCGGTTTGACTACACGAACCGGGTACCACTTGCCACGGATCTCAACCTCGGCCCGGTCAGCCGTGGCCATCGGAACTCGCGCCAGAGCGATCGATTTGCTTAGCGTAGGAGAGAAACTACCACTGGTGATCTCCCCTTCGCCAACATCGGCGATACGAACCACTTGATGAGCGCGCAAAACGCCTCGTTCTTCAAGCACCAGCCCCACGAGTTTAAGCTGTACGCCGCCAGCCTTTTCGGCTTCCAGCGCTTCGCGCCCAATGAATTTTCGCGAGGCAGGTTCCCACGCGATGGTCCAGGCCATGTTGGCGGAAAGTGGCGACACCGCCAGGTGAATGTCCTGCCCGTAAAGGTTCATGCCCGCTTCAAGACGCAAGGTATCGCGGGCACCCAAGCCAATCGGCGAGATACCGGCACCTACCAGGTCGTTAAAAAAGGCCGGGGCCTGATCGGCCGGGAGCACAATTTCAAGGCCATCTTCGCCGGTGTAGCCGGTGCGGGCGATAAACCAGTCACCGCTGCTCTGTCCTTCAAAGGGCTTGAGCTGCTGGATAAGCTGGCTGCGAGCCTGATCCACCAGCTCGGCGACCTTATGCCGTGCATGCGGCCCCTGAATCGCCAGCAAGGCCAATTCGGGACGCTCACGCAGTTGCACGTCATAGCCTTGCAGCTGGGCGGTCATCCACGCCAGGTCCTGATCGCGAGTGGCGGCGTTGACAATAAGCCGATAACCCGCGGGCATCAGGTAGACGATCATATCGTCGACCACACCGCCTTTTTCATTGAGCATGGCGCTATAGAGCGCGCGGCCGGGCGTGTTAAGACGTTCGACATCGTTAGCCAATAAATACTGGAGCCATTCCTTGGCCTGGACCCCGGTGACGTCAATCACGGTCATATGCGAGACATCAAAAACCCCACAGTCTCGACGCACCTCATGGTGCTCCTCGACTTGCGAGCCATAATGCAAAGGCATATCCCAACCGCCAAAATCGACCATCTTCGCGCCAAGGGCGAGATGCAGGTCATACAGAGGCGTACGCTGTCCCATGGGTTTCTCCTTCCGGGCTTGGCGAAGGTGCGGACAGGCTTATCAAGCATTTAAAGCCGCCAAAGGTGGCTATCTTACGCTTGGCAGAGAACCTGATCTGACAGACAGACCGCACCGAATGCCGCGCATTGTATCCGCATGGGGAAGGACTGACACCTAGCCGATTCGATGTGCCGAGCGCCGGATCAGCCCGATCACGGGCAACAAGCCAACCAGTACCAGTGTCAGGGCCGGCAATGATGCCCGCGCCCATTCGCCTTCACTGGTCATTTCAAAGATGCGCACCGCCAACGTATCCCAGCCAAACGGGCGCATGAGCAAGGTGGCGGGCATTTCCTTGAGTACATCGACAAATACCAGCAGCGCCGCACTCAAGGTGCCCGGCAGCAATAGCGGCAGATACACTTTGAAAAACAGTCGTGGCCCACTCACGCCCAGGCTACGGGCAGCTTCCGGCAATGACGGTCGAATCCGCGCGAGGCTGCTTTCAAGAGGGCCATAAGCGACGGCAATGAATCGCACCAGATAGGCCAACAGCAAGGCCGACAGGCTGCCCAGCAACAGCGGTTTCCCCGCGCCGCCCAGCCAGCCGGACACCGGTATGACCAACTCACGGTCCAGATAACTGAACGCCAGCATGATCGACACGGCCAACACCGACCCAGGCAAGGCATACCCCAGGTTCGCCAGGCTGACACCGGCGCGAATGGTCGGGGTCGGTGCCTGGCGCCGGGCAAAGGCCAGCACCAGCGCCACGCTGACGGTAATCAAGGCCGCCATGCTGCCCAGGTACAGGGTATGCACGATCAAACCGGTGTAACGCTCATCCAGGTCAAAGCGCCCGCGCTGCCAGAACCACACCACCAGTTGCAGCATCGGGATCACAAAAGCGCAGGCGAACACCAGCAAGCACCAGCCACTGGCCAACCAGGCCTTCAGCCCCCGCAGGTGATACAGGGCCTTGACCCGTGGTCGTTCGTTACTGGCACGGTTGGCCCCGCGGGCCTTGCGTTCACCGTAGAGCACCACCATCACCACCAGCAACAGCAAGCTGGCCAGTTGCGCAGCCGTCGACAGACTGAAAAAGCCGTACCAGGTTTTGTAGATGGCAGTGGTAAACGTGTCGAAATTGAACACCGACACGGCGCCAAAATCAGCCAGGGTTTCCATCAACGCCAGCGCCACCCCGGCCCCGATCGCCGGACGGGCCATCGGCAATGCCACGCGCCAGAATGCCTGCCAGGGGCTTTGGCCCAACACTCGGGCGGCTTCCATCAGGCCCTTGCCCTGCGCCAGGAAGGCGGTGCGCGCCAGCAAGTAAACGTACGGATAAAACACCAGAATCAGGACAATGATCACGCCACCAGTAGAACGCACCCGCGGCAATCGCAGCCCCATGCCAAACCATTCACGCAGCAGGGTTTGCACTGGCCCGGCAAAGTCGAGCAAACCCACAAACACGAATGCCAGCACATAGGCCGGAATCGCAAACGGCAGCATCAGGGCCCAGTCCAGCCAGCGCCGGCCCGGGAACTCGCACAAACTGGTCAGCCACGCCAGACTCACGCCGAGCAGCGTCACCCCAATGCCGACCCCCACGATCAGTGTCAGGGTGTTACCCAGCAAACGTGGCATTTGCGTGTCCCAAAGATGGCTCCATATCTGGGTATCAATGCTTTGCCAGGACAGCAGCAAGACGCTCAGCGGCAACAGAACCAGAGCTGCAATGACAAAGACCAGCGGATACCAGCGACGTTGGGCAGGATGGGCCACGAAGAACTCTCGGAAGGTGGGTGGAGGTACAACACGCAGAAAGCATATAGCCGCTGCCGCAGAATGCGACGGGTCGCGCAGTACCCTCAATAATTTGAAAGTCCTGCGGCCCCTGTCTCAG
This sequence comes from Pseudomonas taetrolens, assembly GCF_900475285.1. Classification (NCBI taxonomy): domain Bacteria; kingdom Pseudomonadati; phylum Pseudomonadota; class Gammaproteobacteria; order Pseudomonadales; family Pseudomonadaceae; genus Pseudomonas; species Pseudomonas taetrolens. The sequence goes on from NZ_LS483370.1 coordinate 4,662,005, forward strand.
CCTGCGGCAGCGGCTACAAAGGTTGTGCGTTTTGTGTATTTATCAGTTCCAGCCAGCGCGGTCCATCATGCGGATCGCTTCGGCCTGTCGCTTGCCTGCAACTTCAACGGGCATGGCGTCGGCCTTGAAACTCCCCCAGCTGGCGACTTCAGCCGAAGGGGCAACGCCTGGATTGGCCGGGAATTCCTGGTTGGTGCCGGCAAAAATCGCTTGGGCTTCAGGTGTGGTCATCCACTCGACCAGTGCCTTGGCCGCTTCCGGGTGCGGCGCATATTTGGTCAGGCCAATGCCCGACAGGTTGACGTGCACACCCCGGTCCGCCTGGTTCGGCCAGAACAATTTGACCGCCAGATCCGGCTTCTGCTTGTGCAGGCGACCGTAGTAGTAGGTATTGACGATGCCGACATCGCACTGCCCGGCGTTGATCGCTTCCAGCACCGCGATGTCATCCGAGAATACGTCAGTGGACAGGTTGTTCACCCAGCCCTTGAGGATCTCTTCGGTTTTTTGCGCACCGTTTACTTCGATCATGGTGGCGGTCAGCGACTGGTTGTACACCTTTTTGGCCGTACGCAGGCACAGGCGGCCTTCCCACTCCTTGCCAGCCAGGGCTTCGTAGGTCGACAGCTCTTCAGGTTTAACGCGGTCGGTCGAATAGGCGATGGTACGGGCGCGCAGGCTCAGACCGGTCCACTGGTGGGAAGAAGAGCGGTATTGCGGAGGAATGTTCTTGTCGATCACGTCAGAAGTGAGCGGCTGCAGGATGCCCATTTGCTCGGCTTGCCAGAGGTTGCCGGCGTCCACGGTCAGCAACAGGTCGGCCGTGGCGTTTTCGCCTTCAGCCTTGATGCGCTGCATCAATGGTGCCTCTTTGTCGGTGATGAACTTGACCTTGACCCCGGTCTTGGCGGTATAGGCATCAAATACCGGCTTGATCAGCTCATCGATACGCGAGGAATAGACCACCACTTCGTCGGCAGCAAATACGCTGCTCCCGAAAAGGGTAAGGGCCAGGGCAGTCAGTAGACGCTTGGGTGCCAACATGGAGGGCGGTCTCTCTTAATGCGAATCGGGCGTAAATGGTAGTGAATCACATTTGCCAGCTCAACCTAACTCGCCCCCGAGGCGTTACCAGATGTTACAGGCCCGACAAAAGCCTGCGACAGCCGCTGCCGCAATCGGTCAGGGTTTGGCCAGCGGCGGCAAATCACCGGTCAGGCCAAGGGCCTGGCGCACAAACACGGCTTTGGCCTCGGGCATGTTGTTGACCCATTTCAAACCGGTGTTACGCAGCAGGCGCACGGCCAACGAGTCGGCCTGGAACAATCGCTCAAAGCCCTCCATTGCGGCCATGAGCGCCAGGTTATGCGGCATGCGGCGGCGCTCGTAACGGCTCAGCACGCGGACATCGGCCAATCGTTCGCCACGATCGGCGGCGTGCAGCAGCACCTGTGCCAGGACAGCCGCATCCAGGAACCCCAGGTTAACGCCCTGCCCGGCCAGCGGGTGAATGGTATGCGCCGCATCTCCGATCAGCACCAGCCCCTCGGCGACATAGCGCTTGGCATGACGCTGACGCAAGGGTACGCACACCCGCGGATCGGCGCTGAGCACCTGACCCAGACGCCCCTCAAAGGCCAGTTCGAGCTCACGACAAAAGGCTGCATCGTCCATCGCCATCGCCCGTTCGGCCAGCTCAGGTGTGGTCGACCAGACAATCGAGCACCAGTCCTGTTGCCCGTCGCGCGCCAACGGCAGGAATGCCAAGGGCCCGTGGTCAGTAAAGCGCTGCCACGCGGTCTGTTGATGCGGCCTGGAGCAACGCACGCTGGTCACGATGGCGTGATGCTTGTAATCCCACTCGCGGGTCTCACAGCCTGTCAGGCGGCGCACGGCCGAGTTGGCGCCATCGGCAGCCACCACCAGCGGCGCGCGCAGCGTTCGGCCATCGGCCAGAGTCAGAAGCCAGTCGTCGCCGGAGCGGCGCATTTGTTCAAGGCGCGCATTGGACAGCATTTCGATGGCGGTGCCGTGCAGGCAATCCAGCAGGGCGTCTTGCACCACGCGGTTTTCGACGATATGCCCCAGGACTTCGGCATGCACGCTGGCCGCCGAAAAATGGATCTCACCTGTGCCACTGCCGTCCCACACCTGCATGTGTGCATACGGGCTGGTGCGCCTACCGGTGATGCCTGCCCAGGCGCCAAGGCGCTCCAGAATACGCTGGCTGGCGGCAGACAAGGCGCTGACACGCGGTTCAAACGGCAGCTCGGCAGCAAAGGGTTTGACACTCAGCGGGCTGCCATCGAGCAGCAGGATGTTTAACCCGCTGTCCTTGAGCGCCAACGCGAGTGCGCTTCCGACCATTCCGGCCCCAACAATCAGCAGATCTGCGCGCATTTCCATGCTTTAAGCCTGTCTCGCTAGCGGCCTGGGCCGCACCTGAAAAAAGAATCGACACGGAGCTTGCTCGCCCCGGTCGCTATCAACTGTCCGGGCGGGTGCCCAGGCCCATGGCCTGACGGGCAAACCAGCGCTTGGCCGGCGGCAATAAATCGAGCCCCAGCAAGCCCAGGTTACGACCAAACGAGAGCAGTGTCTGATCACTGCCAAACAGACGTGTCACTTGATCCGAAAAACCAATCGTCAGTTGTTGATCCAACTGTTGGCGCTGTTGATAACTCAAGAGCGTTGCCAGGTCACCAGGCTGTTTGTCACTCGCCAGCAAGGCATCTGCCAGGGCCTGGGCATCACGCAACGACAGGTTGAAGCCCTGCCCGGCAATTGGATGCAGGCTATGAGCCGCGTTGCCCAGTACCGCCAGGTGCGGGCGTACCTGTTCTTCAGCTTCAATCAGCGTCAGCGGGTACAGGTGCCGGGCACCTACCTGCTTGAGGGTCCCAAGGCGATAGCCGAACACGCCCTGCAACTCACTCAGAAAACTGCGTTCATCCAGTCCGGCCAGGCGCTGGGCGTCCATGCCGAGACGGGTCCACACCAATGCGCAGCGGTTATCCGACAAGGGCAGCAGAGCCATCGGGCCTTCGTCGGTGAAGCGCTCGAAGGCCATCCCGGCGTGGGGCTGACTGGGAGTGATGTTGGCGATTAACGCACTTTGATCGTAGGGCCGCTGGCGCACGTTAATACCCAGTTGCTCGCGCAACCCGGAACGGCCGCCGTCGGCCAATACCGCAAGGTCGCATTCCAGCGTGGTTTCGTCATTGAGCGTCAGGCAATACCCGTCTTCAAGCGGCTGCAGGCGAGTCACTTCAGCCGGACAACGCCAAATGATCACGTCCGGGTCCAGCCCCTTCCACAGGCACTGGCCGAGCCAGGCGTTTTCGACCACATAACCCAGCGCCGGAACACCTTCCTCGCCAGCCGACAGGCGCGCCGTCGAGAAGCGCCCCCGATCGGACACGTGAATATCCAGGATCGGCTCGGCGCGTTCGGCAATGGCAGTCCAAAGACCGAGGCGTTCGTAGATTTGCCGCGCGCCATAGCTCAGTGCCGATGAACGGGCATCGTAACTGGGCTGGTAGCTGTTACCGGGGGCAAACGGCTCAATCAATACGATCTTCCAGCCCCGGGCCTTGGCTCCAGCTTGCAACGCCAAAGCCAGGCTGGCGCCAACCAGACCGCCGCCGATGATTGCCAGAGTGACTCGATTCATGCCGCGCTCGCTCGTGCTGCTGCCATCAAGGCTTCGATTTCAACAACGGTTTTTGGCACGTCGCCGGTCAGAATTTCACAGCCGCCTTTGGTCACGACTACATCATCCTCGATGCGCACACCGATGCCGCGCCATTTTTTGGCAACCTGCTGATTGTTCGGACTGATGTAAATGCCGGGCTCCACGGTCAAGGTCATGCCGGCCTCCAGCACGCGCCACTCGCCGCCCACTTTGTACTCACCCACATCATGCACATCGAGCCCCAGCCAATGACCCGCGCGGTGCATGTAAAACGCTTTGTAGGCTTCGCTGGCAATCAACTGGTCGACATCGCCTTCCAGCAAGCCCAGCGTCACCAGACCTTCGGTAATCACTTGAACCGTCGCTTCGTGCGCCTGATTCCAGTGTTTGTCCGGGGCGATCTGGGCAAAAGCGGCTTCTTGCGCTGCCAGCACCAATTCGTAAATGGCTTTTTGTTCCGGCGAAAAGGTGCCGCTCACCGGGAACGTGCGGCTGATGTCGCTGGCGTAGCAGTCGATTTCACAGCCCGCATCAATCAGGACCAGATCGCCATCCCTGAGCAGGGCGTCGTTTTCCTGATAATGCAGGATGCAGCTGTTGTCGCCGGAAGCGACGATCGAACCGTATGCCGGCATTTTTGCCCCGCTTCGCCGAAATTCGTAATCCAGCTCGGCTTCAAGGCTGTACTCATGCAAGCCGTGACGGCTGGCCTGCATGGCACGGATATGGGCGCGGGCTGAAATCTGCGCCGCATGGCGCATGACCTTGATCTCTGCCGCTGATTTATACAGCCGCATGTCATGCAGCAGATGATCCAGCGCAACGAATTCATTAGGCGGCTGGGCCCCAAGGCTGGCCTTGGAGCGAATCGCATTGATCCATTCCATCAGATGACGGTCGAATTCGGGATTGCTGCCCATTGCCGAGTACACCCGGTCACGACCTTCAATCAGGCCGGGCAGGATGTCGTCAATGTCGGCAATCGGGAACGCGTCGTCAGCGCCGAAGTCACGGATGGCGCCTTCTTGCCCCGCGCGCAAGCCATCCCACAACTCACGCTCGGCATTGCGCTCACGACAAAACAGCACGTATTCACCGTGCACCCGGCCAGGGATCAATACGATCACCGCCTGGGGCTCGGGAAAACCGCTCAAATACTGGAAGTTGCTGTCTTGACGGTAAACGTGTTCAACATCGCGGTTACGAATGGCCACCGCAGCGGCGGGCAGAATCGCGATGCTGTTGGGCTCCATCTGCGCCATGAGCGCCTTGCGGCGACGTGTGTATTCCGATTTCGGGATATGAATCATGGGCAGACGGGTTCCCTCTTGACGATCAATCAGTGCAGCGAAGGCTTGGCAGCGGGCTCAACGGTTTTCTTGGTTTCGGTGAACAGCAACAACGGCGCAACGCGCAGGTATTCCATCACTTCCATGTAGTCGGTTTCGCCATCTTCAGACTCTTCCAGGGCATCCTGAACCTGAGCAATGGCCGCCAGGTCCTGCAACACTTCCTTGGCCTCAGAGCTCAAGGCATTGTCACGATAGTTGAGCCCAAAACCGGACAGGAAGCCCTGGCACCATTGGCCCAGCGCAATAGCACGCTCGGTCAGCGGCTCGTCATCGGTCGGCAACAACAGAACGACCGTCATGTCGTCACTGGTCAGCTCGCCTTTAACCATTTCTTGCAAGCCGATAAGGGCATTGCGTACGTTGTCTTGCGGTTCGCCTAAAAGCAGCTCGTTGGCATCGGCCAACCAGCCGTCGGCATCGAAGCCGGCACCAGCACAACTGCGGCCCAGCAAGTGGCCATGCAGTTCAGCAGGCGAAACAGAATGGCCGCTGGCGGTCAGCAGGGTGACAAAGGCTTGATACGGGGAATTTTGAATGGGCATGGGCTGCTAGGCGCCAAGCGGCGCAATGTCTAGAATGGAGGCCTTGTATCCTAGCATCGGCAGACGTTCCAAGACCATCGAGGCGTCAACTCGTTTGACAGTCACCATCCATCAGAAAATACACAGTAGGACACAATGGAAGATACCGACCTGCATGCACTGATGGCTAGACTCGAGTTGTTGATTAACCGGGTCGAGCAACTTAAACGTCAAAACGGACTCTTAATTGCTCAGGAAAAGACTTGGCGCGAGGAACGCGCGCACCTCATTGAAAAGAACGAAATCGCCCGACACAAGGTCGAATCGATGATTTCGCGCCTCAAAGCCCTGGAGCAAGACTCATGACTTCAAGCAGTAGCGTCACCGTGCATATCCTCGATAAAGAATATTCGATCATGTGCCCCCAGGAAGAACGCAGCAATCTGGTCAGCGCCGCCCGTTATCTGGATGGCAAGATGCGCGAGATCCGTAGCAGCGGAAAAGTGATCGGCGCCGACCGCATTGCCGTCATGGCCGCCCTGAATATCACCCACGATCTGCTGCACAAGCAGGAAGTCGCCGAAGTTCAGACCAGCAGCTCAACTCGCGAGCAAGTGCGAGACCTGCTCGAACGTGTTGATCTGGTGCTCGCCACTGATCCGAACGAACGTCAAAGCTGATTCAAAAGGTTTCTTTGGGGTATACTCGCGGCACTCCCTGGAGTATTCGCCAGTTAGCGATGTCCCTGAGCCGATTCGCACTACCCTGGAGCTTGCACGTTGGACCGGTGTGCATGTCCGCTTGACGGAAAGCCTTAAGGTCTACTGCAACTTCCACCTTGAACTTTCGGGTTCAAGGGCCAAGCCGACAGCGGTACGTCGGGGAGCCTGATTTCCTAGCACAATGCCAGCCACTTGCTGGCATTGGCTTTCACGAGCCAACCGCCCGGTGAACTCGACCTTGAACAGCACGCCACCATGATCGAACCTGCGCCGCCTACCCGCCCGCAACTTCGCCGAATGCTGCGCAAAGCCCGCCGCGAACTATCGCCCTGCGAGCAACGTCGGGCCGCCCGCGGCCTGTACCGGCAGCTGGCGCAACATCCGCTGTTCCGCCGCTCCCGACACATCTCGCTGTACCTACCCACAGACGGTGAAATCAGCCCGCATTTGCTGCTGCGTGAAGCTCAGCGACGGGGCAAGATTACCTACCTGCCTGTGTTGAGCGCATGGCCCAGAACCAAAATGGTCTTTCAGCGAATTTCCCCCGGCGAAAAGCTGATCCCCAACCGCTATCGCATTCTCGAACCGCGCATCAACCGCGCACGCCAACGCAAGATCTGGGCACTCGACCTGATACTGCTGCCCTTGGTGGGTTTTGATGCAACGGGCGGAAGGCTGGGCATGGGCGGCGGCTTTTATGACCGCAGCCTGGCGTACCAAAGCAGACGCCAAAGCTGGCGCAAGCCGATATTGCTGGGGCTGGCCCACGAATGTCAGAAAGTCGAGCGTCTGGCTCAGGCCAGCTGGGATGTACCGTTACAAGGTACCGTCTCGGACGAGCACTGGTACGTCGCGCACTGAACGCCATGGCATCGCGGTCAAAGCGATGCCATTCAATCAGTGATTAGCGCTTGAATGGTTGTACTTGCTGTTGTGTCAGCTCAATCGGCGCATCGGACGGGTTTGTCCAGAGACTTTGTGTATAACCCGTTGTAACCACGCCCAAACCGAACAAAATAACCAAAACCCACAGTAAATCCGGTTTGCGTTTCATCGATTGCCCCCCTCCAGGCAAATCAACACGATGACAGCAACGGTTTTTGTTATCGGCCGTGCAGCAGCGTCAAGCTTAAAAGCCCGGCATTCTGCGGTAACAGGAACACACACGCAAACACTGGCATCAACCGACTGTCGGTTTGACAAAATGTTGCCAGACAAAATGACCAAGCAGGATTTGAGGAGCAGTGAAAATGGCCTACTGGTTGATGAAATCCGAACCTGATGAGTTCTCGATCAAGGATTTGCAGAAAATCGGCGAAGCGCGCTGGGACGGCGTGCGCAATTACCAGGCTCGCAATTTTATTCGAGCCATGGCCGAGGGCGACGCGTTCTTTTTTTATCACTCAAGCTGCCCCGAGCCCGGAATTGCCGGGATTGGTCGAATCGTCCAGGCGGCTTACCCGGACCCCAGCGCACTCGATCCAGAGAGCCATTATTTCGACCCCAAGGCCAGCGTCGAGAAAAATCCCTGGAGTGCGTTGCAAGTGGCCCACGTGCAAACCTTCCCCAAGGTCATCAAGCTCGACTACTTGAAACAGCAAAGTGCCTTGGCCGACATGCCCCTGGTGCAAAAAGGCAGTCGGCTTTCCGTCATGCCGGTGACGGATGATCAATGGGCTGCCGTGCTGGGCTTGCTCTGAAAAAACCGATCACCCTCAGGACAGTGCTTGCTCGCGATAACGCCACCGCGTCTCTCCCGATCGCGGACTGGCCCGTGTCAGCAGCAGAGGATCGGAATCCACACGGCAACATCCTGCTTTAGCGTCTAGGCTCTATCTTTCCTTTGACTGGCATCAAGTTGCCCCGGCATTGAAGCCGTCAAACTAGAGTGCTCTGTGACACAGGATGTGGTCATGTCAAAGAATCACCGTATTTCCCATTATTTCGTTATTCCTTTGGCCCTCTTGCTGATTGCAGCAGGCGGGTTCGGTTACTGGAAGTCTCTGCAAGACCGCCTCCCGGAAGGCATCAGCATGGGCAACGGTCGACTCGAATCCACAGAAGTCCAGATCGCCAGCAAAATCCCGGGCCGTTTGGCTGAGGTTCTGGTGGATGAAGGCGATCGCGTTGTCCGCGACCAATTGCTGGCACGCCTGGACACCCGAACCCTTGAGGCCTCTCGCAACCAGGCCGAGGCCGAAGTCTTGCGTGCCCGTGAAACCCTGGCTGCCAACGAGGCCAATGTTCAACTGCGCCAGAGCGAAAAGCGACTGGCCAGCCAGGAACTCAAGCGTTTTCGCCAACTGTCCGAGCGCGGGTTTGCCAGCGGCCAGCAACTCGACCAGCAACAAGCACGCTTCGACACCAGCAACGCCGCCGTAACGGCAGCCCAAGCTCAGGTCGCGGCAGCCAGGGCGGCGATTGGTGCCAGCCAGGCCAGGGTTGCGCAGCTCACCAGCGAAATCGATGACAGCAGCTTGCGCGCCCCTATCGACGGGGTGATCCAGCTGCGCTTGGCCGAACCCGGTGAAGTACTCGGAGCAGGCGGACGCGTGTTTATGATGATCGACCCCAGTGACCAGTACATGAACCTGTACTTGCCCGCGTCGGTGGTCGGCAAGCTGACCGTCGGCGCTGACGCGCGCATCGTACTCGATGCCCTGCCCGAGCAGCCCCTGCCCGCCAAAATTGCTTTTGTCGCTGCCAAGTCGCAGTTCACCCCCAAAGAAGTCGAGACCCGCGATGAACGCCAAAAGCTGGTGTTCCGTGTCAAGCTGCGCCTGAATGACCCGAGTGCCGTACCGCAAGCCAAGCCGGGCATGCCGGGCGCTGGTTATGTACGCACAGCCGACGTGGACTGGCCGGCTAATCTGCAATGAATGACCTGGTGCTCAATGCCCGCGGCATCAGTCACCGCTACGGTCAGCAACAGGCGCTGCTCGATATCACCTTCAGCTTGCCCAAAGGTACGCGCTGCGGATTGATCGGCCCGGACGGCGCGGGCAAATCGAGCTTGCTGGGGCTGATTGCCGGGGTCAAAAAGCTTCAACAAGGCAGTCTGGAAGTGCTCGGCGGCCCAATTGATGACCGCCGCCATCGCAACACCTTGTACCCGCTGATCGCCTTTATGCCCCAAGGCTTGGGCGGGAATCTGTACCCAGAGTTGTCGATCCGCGAAAACATCCGCTTTTTCGGCACCCTTTTCGGCCTGTCCAATCATGACTGCGAGCAGCGCATGACAAGCCTGCTGAGGGCCACTGACCTTGACCGCTTTGCCGAACGTCCGGCAGGAAAATTATCCGGTGGCATGAAGCAAAAGCTCGGGCTGTGCTGTGCGCTGATTCATGAGCCGGACTTGTTGATCCTCGATGAGCCCACCACCGGCGTCGATCCGCTGTCACGCCGACGGTTCTGGGAGTTGGTGGACGACGTACGCAGGCAGCGACCGCTACTGACGCTGCTAGTAGCGACCGCCTACATGGAAGAGGCTGAGCAGTTTGAACACTGCCTGATGCTCGACCGCGGCCAGTTGATTGCGGCCGGGCTGAGCCGCGAACTGGTTGACGCCACGCCCACTGGCAAGCTCGATGATGCCTTCACCCATTTCCAGGGTGACAGTGGGCATAACAGTGAACCCTTGGTAATTCCGCCACGTGCTCAAGACAACAGCGACATCGCCATCGAAGCCCATGACCTGACGCTCAGGTTTGGCGATTTTACGGCGGTGAACAAGGTCAGTTTTGCCATTGGCCGGGGGGAGATTTTCGGTTTTCTGGGCTCCAATGGCTGCGGCAAAACCACCACCATGAAAGTCCTCACGGGGTTGATGCCGGCCACTGAGGGCAGCGCAAAACTGCTGGGCAACCCGGTGAACGCCAAGGATCTGGCCACCCGCAAGCGCGTGGGATTCATGTCCCAGAGTTTCTCGCTGTATGGCGAACTGAGCGTGCGGCAAAATCTGGTGCTGCATGCTCAGTTGTTCGATATGCCCAAGGCTGAAAGCCAGACCCGCATTGAAGAGCTGATCCTGCGCTTCGACCTGGGCGACGTAGCTGACCAGCAATCCGGTGAGTTGCCGCTAGGTCTGCGTCAGCGCCTGTCGCTGGCGGTAGCGGTGCTGCATCGTCCTGAGGTGCTGATCCTTGATGAGCCGACATCTGGTGTGGATCCGGCCGCGCGCGATGACTTCTGGCGCTTGCTGATTGAACTGTCGCGCGAACAAGGTGTGACGATCTTTTTGTCCACCCACTTCATGAACGAAGCCCAGCGCTGCGACCGAATCTCGCTGATGCACGCGGGCCAGGTCTTGGCCTGCGACACACCCGCGGCACTACAGCAGCAGTTCAAGGGAGAAACGCTGGAAGCCGCCTTTGTCACCTGCCTGGAACGCGCGCAAAGCGAGCCTGCAGCCCGTGATCCTGAGCCGCGTGACACAACCAGCTCCACCCCCAACGCACCCCCTCCTCCGAGCAAGAACGGTTTTAGCCTGGCCCGCTTAACTGCAGTCGCCAGCCGCGAATCCAAAGAACTATTGCGCGACAAGGTGCGCATGGCCTTCGCCTTGCTGGGTGCGGTATTCATGATGGTGATTTTTGGCTACGGCATTTCGCTGGATGTCGAAAATCTCGCCTTTGCCGTTTATGACCAGGATCAAAGCCCTCAAAGCCGTGCTTACCTCGAAGCCTTCCGCAGTTCACGCTACTTCGAAGAACACGCCCCCATTCAAAGCGCGGACGAGTTGCATAAACGCCTGCAACGCTCAGAGATCAAAATCGCGCTGGAGATCCCGCCTGGCTTCGGCCGTGATCTCTATGCCGGGCGCCAGCCCACCGTCGCGGCATGGCTCGACGGCGGCATGCCATTTCGTGCCGAAACCAGCCGCAACTATGTTGAAGCAGTACACACCGCCAATCTTGGACAGTTGGCGGCGCAAAGCAGTCCTGCACAAAACAAGCAGGCAGTGGCCAAACTCGAAACCCGTTTCAGGTACAACCAGGACGTGATCAGCGTGAATGCCATCGGGCCAGGCGTGATGGCGCTGATCCTTGCGTTTATTCCGGCCATGCTGACCGCCCTGGGCATCGTGCGTGAGAAAGAGCTGGGGTCAATTACCAACTTCTATGCCACGCCACTCACTCGGCTCGAATTCTTGCTCGGCAAACAGGCGCCCTATCTGGCTGTCAGCCTGATAAACCTGGGATTGCTGGTGGCGATGAACCGCTGGCTGTTCGGCGTTCCGTTTAAAGGCAGCGGCCTCACTCTGGCTGTCGGCGGGTTGCTGTATGTACTGGCCACCACCAGCATGGGTCTGCTGATATCCGCGTTTACCCGTACCCAGATCGCGGCGATTCTCGGCACCATGATCATCACCAGCTTACCGACCATTCAGTTCTCGGGGCTGATCGTGCCACGCTCATCCCTCGACGGCTCGGCAGCGCTGATGGGCATGCTGTTTCCGGCCGGGCACTTTCTCGACATTGCCGTGGGCACCTTCACCAAAGCGCTGGACCTGCGCCAGCTGTGGCCACAATGCCTGGCGCTGCTGGGGTTCTTTATTGCCTTTACCGGGCTGAGCCTGATCATGCTCAAGAAGCAGGAGGTATGATGCACAAGCTTTCGCACATCCTGCGCCTGGGCCTCAAAGAGCTGACCAGCCTGCGCCACGACAGCGTTCTGCTGCTGTTTTTAGTCTATGCCTTCACCGTGGCGATCTATATGCCGGCCGCGGGCTCAATCATTGGTGTGCATAACGCCAGCGTTGCCATTATCGATGAAGACCACAGCACGCTGTCCCGCAAGCTCGGCGAGTCACTGTTGCCACCTGAATTCCAGCCACCACAGCCCTTGCCTTACGATCAACTCGATCCGTCGATGGACAGCGGCCAATACACGTTTGTCATCAACGTGCCGGCCAACTTTCAAGCCGACTTGCTGGCCGGACGCGAGCCGAGTGTACAGGTCAACGTCGACGCCACGGCCATGAGCCAGGCGTTCATGGGCGCGGGCTATATCGGCCGGATTTTCCAGCGTGAGTTGCTCGATTACACCAGTCAGGCCGACGCTGGCGCGAAAACCCCAGTGAAAATCAGCAGCCGCGCCCTGTTCAACGCCAATCTGGAAGGGGGCTGGTTTTTGGCAGTGATCCAGATCGTCAACAACATCACCATTCTGGCCATCGTATTGACCGGCACTGCACTCCTGCGTGAACGTGAGCATGGCACTCTCGATCACTTGCTGGTTCTGCCGCTGACTGCGCTGGAAATTATGCTGGCGAAAATCTGGAGCAACATGCTGGTGGTAGTGCTGTGCACCTGGATATCACTGGAAGTAGTGGTGAAATGGGCACTGGGCGTGCCCCTGGCCGGGTCGTTGACCCTGTTTTTGCTGGTGACCGCGCTGTACCTGTTCGCCAGTACCGCGCTGGGGATATTCCTCGCCACGCTGGCTCGCTCAACACCGCAGTTCGGCTTGCTGGCGATCCCGGTCATCATCCCAATGCTCTTGCTCTCGGGGGGCAGTACACCACTGGACAGCATGCCCGAGTGGTTGCAATGGGTGATGCAATGCTCGCCATCGACCCACTTCGTGAGCTTGAGCGCAGCGATTCTGTTTCGTGATGCCGGCATAAACGTGGTGTGGCCGGACCTGCTGGCGCTGACCGGTATTGGCCTGGTGTTCTTCGCCATTGCGCTGGCGCGGTTCCGCAAGAGCCTGGCATCTTAGGCGGCGCCCTCACCCCGAGCCTCCCTGGGAAGGCCGGGCCGAGAAGCGTTACTGAACAATCAAATTGTTGAACAGCAAGTCATCTACCATCGGTTTGCCTGTCTCATCGCTCATCACTTGCTGGACCTGCTTCAGGGCTTCCTGACGCAACTTCTCCTTGGCCTCGACATTGCTCATCCCGTCGCTGGCTTGCTGGGTAAACAACCCCACCAACTGATTGCGGATCAGCGGGTCATTGGCTTTAACCGCTTTGGCTGCATCGGCACCTGTCACCCGCAGTGATATATCGGCCTTATACACTTTGAGTTTCGAGCCGCCATCCAACCCGTAATTGCCCACGAACGGCGGGCTCAGAGTGATATAGCTGATCTTTGCAGCGGCGTCCTCTGCCTCTTCAGCGACCGCCGCCATCGGCAAAAACAGGGCCAGCATCAATACGATCCACGCGTTCACAATTCGCTCCTTTCTTTGCACGGATGGGAAACCATGCCTTTAAGAAAAGGACATAGCTCAGCGCCCTGCCCCTCTGTTCATGACGTTATCGGCCAAAGCGGTTGGGAAAATAGCCTGTCGGCGACAGAACACGCTAGAAAATTAAAAAGATCGGCTGAAAGCAGCTGCACAAAATGTTCACTACTGAAAATTCACGAACTGATTTTTCCCCCATCAGATGGAGGTAACGCCTGTCATTTTCAGTAACGAAAATGTAATGTTCGAGCTCGCTGATATAACAAGAAATTTGGAGCTCTTGAATGTTTGCTTTTTTCCGACCTGCCGCACACCGGGCACCTCTGCCCGAAGAAAAAATAGACAGTACGTACCGACGCCTGCGCTGGCAGATTTTCGCTGGTATTTTCTTTGGCTACGCGGGCTATTACCTGCTGCGCAAGAACTTTTCGCTGGCCATGCCCTACCTGATTGACGAGGGTTATACCCGCGGGCAGCTGGGTCTCGCCATGTCCGCGATTGCCATCGCTTACGGGCTATCAAAATTCCTCATGGGACTGGTCTCTGACCGCTCTAACCCGCGCTTTTTCCTGCCCTTCGGCTTGCTGATTTCAGCCGGGGTCATGTTCATTTTTGGATTTGCACCTTGGGCAACATCCAGCGTGACCATGATGTTCATCTTGCTGTTTATTAACGGCTGGGCACAGGGCATGGGCTGGCCGCCAAGCGGCAGGACCATGGTTCACTGGTGGTCGCAGAAAGAACGCGGCGGCGTAGTGTCCGTGTGGAACGTGGCGCACAACGTGGGCGGCGGTTTGATCGGCCCACTGTTTTTGCTGGGCATGGCCTGGTTCAACGATTGGCACGCGGCGTTTTACGTTCCGGCCACCGTTGCCCTGCTAGTCGCGTTGTTTGCCTTTATCACCATGCGCGACACTCCGCAGTCGGTCGGTTTGCCGCCGATTGAGCAGTACAAGAATGATTACCCGGCCGGTTACGATTCCAGCCATGAAGACGAATTCAGCGCCAAAGAGATCTTCGTCAAATACGTGCTGCGCAACAAAATGCTGTGGTACATCGCCCTGGCCAACGTGTTCGTTTACCTGCTGCGCTACGGCGTTCTGGACTGGGCACCTACTTATCTCAAGGAAGCCAAGCACTTCACCGTAGATACAACCTCGTGGGCGTACTTCTTTTACGAGTGGGCAGGTATTCCGGGCACGCTGCTGTGCGGCTGGATGTCGGACAAAATCTTCCGGGGCAATCGCGGCCTGACCGGCATCGTCTTCATGTCATTGGTGACCGTCGCCACACTGGTTTACTGGCTTAACCCACCGGGCAATCCGACGGTAGACATGATCGCGCTGTTCTCCATCGGCTTCCTGATTTACGGACCCGTAATGCTGATCGGTTTGCAGGCGCTGGAGTTGGCACCGAAGAAAGCAGCCGGTACGGCCGCAGGGTTCACCGGGCTGTTTGGCTACCTCGGCGGTTCGGTGGCGGCCAGTGCGGCAATGGGCTACCTGGTTGACCACTTCGGTTGGGATGGCGGTTTTGTGTTGCTGATCAGTGCATGCCTGTTAGCAATAGCCTTTATGATCCCGACACTGCGCCACAAAAATGTAGCCAGTGAAGGGCGTGCAGTCGAAGCTTAAGGCTCGACTGAACGACAGCGCTTGAGCCGCGCCTCCAGGTTTCGATCTGGCATGGCGTGGCTACGCAGGGCGCTCATGGTCTGCTCGACATAATCGCGAGTGGTGCCATAGCGTCCGCTGGCATTGGCCAATACCTGGCTCAGTATGCCGTCTGACAGGTTGCCCGCGTAGCTGGGCAAATGTCGCTCCAGCACAAATCCCAATGCCTGTACCCGACTCCCATCTTCGAGCCGGCAGCTTAGCCAGTGCGGTCGATAGGATGGCACCGGCATTTCACGTCGCCATAAAGCCTCAAGCGCAGTGTCGAGGTTTTCTTCAGGCAGGCGGTAGGCAAAGCCACTGCACGAACCGCCACGGTCCAGACCAAATACCAGG
This sequence comes from Pseudomonas taetrolens, assembly GCF_900475285.1. Taxonomy (NCBI): domain Bacteria; kingdom Pseudomonadati; phylum Pseudomonadota; class Gammaproteobacteria; order Pseudomonadales; family Pseudomonadaceae; genus Pseudomonas; species Pseudomonas taetrolens. Next base: position 4,677,494 of record NZ_LS483370.1, read on the forward strand.
CCGGGCCATTGCGGCGTGCCGCGATGCTCGTGGGACCACAAATACAACCCTCGATGGTAGCCATGCACGCGGCCCCGGACACGCTCGACTGCCGGACACTCAGGACGCCAAATCAGAGAACCATAGGCGAAAAGCCAGATCGGTCCGCCTTTATGGCGCGCCAGTGTGTCTTGCAAGGAGTGCTGAAGCTGTTCGGGCGTCAATGGCGCCCCAAGATCGAGTCGCGGGGGATAGGGTGAGTTTAAACAGGCAGATTCAATGGCAGTCATAACGGGAGGTGAAGGGTCCTGCAGGCAATACATGGATATAAACAGAAAGGGCGTTGCTGATCTTATAGCACTAAAAATGAATTCGCCCGCGTCGCAGGACGGATGACCTGGCAACTCCAGAACCCGGACTGAATTGCCCATGAGCGGCCAACTCTGTAAAGGCTATGTTCAGGTTGTGAATTAAAGATCACTTTATAGTGGCCGCCCTCTCGCGTACCTGTCTGTCGACAAAGGCTTTTGATGAAAAAAACAGGGATCTGCGGCCTGTTAATGCTGGCTTACGCCAGTGTGGCACTGGCGCAAAGCGACACGCCCACCCGCGACAAAGACTTCTGGTATGTGCAAACCAGCGTCTATACCAAGCACTTTTCGCCCGACCCGGAGCACAACAACAATCAGGATTTGATTGGCCTTGAATACCACGACGGCTCAGGCTGGCTTGTGGGGGGCGCAACTTTTCGCAATTCATTCAGGCAACGCTCGTATTACGCCTACGCCGGTAAACGCTTTGAGAGTGACACCTACCCGGTCTATTTGAAGCTGACCGGTGGCTTGCTGGAGGGCTATCACGGTGAATATCAGGACAAGATCCCGCTCAACCGTTTCGGCGTCGCGCCCGTCATCATCCCGTCCGTGGGCGCCCATTACGGCCCGGTGGCCGCCGAGCTGGTGCTGCTCGGCGCCAATGCAGCCATGATTACAACCGGTTTGCGCTTCTAGACGGATCAGCCCCGGGGTGCGTAGGCAAACACGTCAGCGCGCATTTGATGCGCGTCCATCCCGGCACTGACCAGTGCATCCAGCGTGCCGTAGATCATGGCCGGTGAGCCGCTGGCATAAACATGCACAGCCTTGAGGTCGCTTATGTCTTCACACACAGCTTCATGCAATAGCCCGCAACGCCCTTCCCAACCACACAGATCGCTCACCACCTTGTGCAGGAACAAGTTGGGGATCTGTTGCCACGCGTCCCACTCTTCCAGGGTGTAGAAGTCTTCAGGACGACGGACACCCCAGTACAGATGAACCGGATGCCGGAAGCCTTCTTTGCGACAATGCTCGATCAGGCTGTGCATTTGCGCCATACCGGTACCCGCCGCGATCAAGACCAGCGGGCCGTCCGGCAGCTCCGACAAATGCGTGTCGCCAAATGGCAGCTCTACGCGGACCATTCTGTTGCGCTGCAGTTGCTCGATCAGGCTGCGGGCGCTGTCTTCACGCACCAGCACATGCAACTCAAGATCACGCCCGGAGTGCGGAGCACTGGCCAGGGAAAACGCTGATTTCTCACCGTTCTCACGCTCCAGCATCAGGTATTGCCCGGCGTGATAACGCGGCGGCTTGCCTGCGGGAGCCCGCAAGCGCACCCGCCACACATCGCCACCCATATCGACACATTCGATCAATTGACATGCCAGGCTACGCACCGGTAACTCTCCCAACGCAAGCACGCCATCCCATAGCACCACACAGTCTTCAAGCGGCGCTGCCAGACAGGTATAGACCTCGCCCTGATCGCGCACTTCACCTGCCTGCTCCACCTGACCTTCAACCAGCAAGGCCGCGCACACGTGACAATTACCATTGCGACAGCTTTGCGGGCATTCATAGCCCAAGCGCTGCGCTGCATCCAGTATCCGCTCACCAGGCAAGGTTTCCAGCACCGCACCTGATGGCTGCAAGGTTACACGCATCAATCTATTCCTAATTGATTCCAAATGTCATCAATCCGGCGAGTAACAGCCTCATCCTTGACGATGACCCGACCCCATTCGCGGGTGGTTTCACCCGGCCATTTGTTGGTTGCATCGAGGCCCATCTTCGAGCCAAGACCGGAAACCGGCGAAGCAAAATCCAGATAGTCGATGGGCGTGTTGTCGATCATCACCGTGTCGCGCTTGGGGTCCATGCGCGTGGTGATGGCCCAGATCACGTCATTCCAGTCGCGGGCGTTGATGTCGTCGTCGGTCACGATAACGAATTTGGTGTACATGAACTGGCGCAAAAACGACCAAACACCCAACATTACGCGCTTGGCGTGCCCCGGGTACTGCTTCTTCATGGTCACGATGGCCATGCGGTACGAGCAGCCTTCAGGTGGCAGATAGAAGTCAGTGATTTCCGGGAACTGCTTTTGCAGGATCGGCACAAAGACTTCGTTGAGCGCCACACCCAAAATCGCCGGCTCATCCGGTGGACGGCCCGTGTAGGTGCTGTGATAGATCGGCTTGACCCGATGGGTGATGCGCTCAACGGTAAACACCGGAAAGCTGTCGACTTCGTTGTAGTAACCGGTGTGATCGCCGTAAGGACCCTCAGGTGCCATCTCACCGGGATGGATCACACCCTCAAGGATGATTTCAGCGGTAGCCGGTACCTGCAGATCATTGCCGCGACACTTCACCAGCTCCGTGCGATTACCGCGCAGCAGGCCGGCAAATGCGTACTCGGACAAGCTGTCCGGCACCGGAGTGACCGCACCCAGAATCGTCGCAGGGTCTGCACCCAGCGCCACAGAAACCGGGAATGGCTGACCGGGATGCTTTTCGCACCAGTCGCGATAATCCAGCGCGCCGCCGCGATGGCTCAACCAGCGCATGATGACTTTATTGCGGCCGATCACCTGCTGGCGATAAATCCCAAGGTTCTGACGCTCCTTGTTCGGACCCTTGGTCACAGTCAGGCCCCAGGTTATCAGGGGCGCTACGTCGCCCGGCCAGCAGTGCTGTACCGGCAACAGGCCAAGATCGACGTCATCCCCCTCAATGACCACTTCCTGACACACCGCGTCTTTGACAACTTTCGGGGCCATGGCAATGATCTTGCGGAAGATGGGGAGCTTGGACCATGCATCTTTAAGACCTTTAGGCGGCTCTGGCTCTTTGAGGAACGCCAGCAACTTGCCAATTTCCCGCAGCTCGCTGACCGCTTCGGCCCCCATGCCCAAGGCAACACGTTCAGGTGTACCGAACAGGTTACCCAATACAGGAATGTCGTAACCCACCGGGTTCTCGAACAGCAAAGCCGGGCCTTTGGCGCGCAATGTGCGGTCGCAGATCTCGGTCATTTCCAGCTTGGGAGACACCGGAACCTGGATGCGCTTGAGTTCACCGCGCTGTTCCAGGCCGCTGATAAAGTCGCGTAAGTCGCGATATTGCATGCTTGAGCCTCATGTTGGCCGTGGCGTTGGGAGGCTGAGTTTAGCGCCCAAGCCGGCTATTCAGAAGAGAGAGCTGCCCGCTTCAAGAAAGGTCAGACAGCAAAAAGCCGGGTTTCCCCGGCTCTTGCTTGGCTTCCGGCGATTTACTTGCGTTTCATCGACAGGAAGAACTCATCGTTGGTCTTGGTCTGTTTCAGCTTGTCGATCAAGAACTCGATCGCTGCGACTTCGTCCATTGGGTGCAACAGCTTGCGCAGAATCCACATGCGTTGCAATTCGTCATCAGCGGTCAGCAACTCTTCACGGCGTGTGCCGGAGCGGTTGATGTTGATCGCAGGGAAGACGCGCTTTTCAGCGATTTTGCGGTCCAGAGGCAGCTCCATGTTACCGGTGCCCTTGAACTCTTCGTAGATCACTTCATCCATCTTCGAGCCGGTTTCAACCAGCGCGGTCGCGATGATGGTCAGCGAACCACCTTCTTCGATGTTGCGCGCAGCACCGAAGAAACGCTTTGGTTTCTCAAGGGCGTGAGCATCAACACCACCGGTCAATACCTTGCCGGAGCTCGGGATCACGGTGTTGTAGGCACGAGCCAGACGCGTGATGGAGTCGAGCAGGATCACCACGTCTTTTTTGTGTTCGACCAGGCGCTTGGCCTTCTCGATCACCATTTCGGCAACCTGCACGTGGCGGGTTGGCGGCTCGTCGAAGGTGGAAGCAACCACTTCGCCGCGCACGGTGCGCTGCATTTCGGTTACTTCTTCCGGACGCTCATCGATCAACAGAACGATCAAGTGCACTTCGGGGTTGTTACGCGAAATGTTCGACGCAATGTTTTGCAGCATGATGGTCTTGCCCGCTTTTGGCGGAGCAACGATCAGACCACGCTGACCTTTACCGATCGGAGCGCACAGGTCGATAACGCGACCGGTCAGATCTTCAGTGGAACCGTTACCGATTTCCATCTTCATGCGTACGGTCGGGAACAACGGGGTCAGGTTCTCGAAGAGAATCTTGTTTTTCGCGTTCTCGGGACGATCGTAGTTGATCGTGTCGACTTTCAGCAGTGCGAAGTACCGCTCGCCTTCTTTTGGCGGACGGATTTTGCCGACGATGGTGTCGCCAGTGCGCAAGTTGAAGCGACGAATCTGGCTAGGCGAGACGTAAATATCGTCCGGGCCGGCCAGATAAGAGGCGTCAGCAGAACGGAGGAAGCCGAAGCCGTCCTGGAGGATCTCCAGCACGCCATCACCGGAGATTTCCTCGCCGCTTTTCGCGTGCTTTTTCAGCAGGGAGAAAATCACGTCCTGCTTGCGCGAACGGGCCATATTTTCTATGCCCATCTGTTCGGCCAATTCGAGCAGTTCGGTAATCGGCTTTTGCTTGAGTTCAGTCAGGTTCATATAGGAATGACGTAATCATTTATGGAGGGGGAAATTAAGCTTTTGGCTTAATGAGGCCGCGCCGCAGAGAAGGCGACAGGATCGCGTACTAATTCGATAAGGAGTGCGTCGGCGACGGCTTGCAGGGGGCAATGGAGAAACCAGTGCGGGGCCGAATGTAACACTTGAGTTTCACAGCGTCTAGTCCTTGAGCCATGAAAAAGCCCCGCATTTTGCGGGGCCTTTATTGACGCTTAAATGTTGGCGTCAAGGAATGCAGCCAACTGCGACTTCGACAGCGCACCGACCTTGGTGGCTTCGACGTTGCCGTTTTTGAACAACATCAACGTAGGAATACCGCGTACGCCATGCTTGGCCGGGGTTTCCTGGTTTTCGTCAATGTTCAGCTTGGCAACAGTCAGCTTGCCTTTGTAAGTCTCGGCGATCTCGTCCAGAACTGGCGCGATCATTTTGCATGGGCCACACCATTCAGCCCAGTAATCGACCAATACAGCGCCTTCAGCCTTGAGAACCTCGGCCTCAAAGCTAGCGTCGGTGACGTGTTTAATTAGATCGCTGCTCATGGAAGTCTCCGTAGTTGTAAGCAAAAACGTAGCACATCATAGCTGTCATCCTCGCGTTCAGGAAGGTGAGGGTTGATTGACTCTCACTATGATGATTTATGAGCGCGGATATCGATGCCGTCCCTGACGAGCCCGGGATGCATGATCTGCGATGTTCTTAATATAGGAATTGGTTGTACGCAATGTAGCTGACAAGCCCAAACGCGCTGCGTATCGATGCCGTTATGGGTAAGTTCATATCCACAAAAACGGCGCTTTGTCATAAAGAAGCTAATGTCATGGCTTGCATGCTCCATATCAATGCATCTGATATCACGCGTTGGCGCGAGCGTTTGATCGTGGCACGATGGCGAAGTTATCGACCGAGACCCCTCAACCATGCCCCAATCCCAAGCCAAGAATCCGTCCCTGATCGCCGCCATTGATCTGGGTTCTAACAGCTTTCATATGGTGGTGGCCAAGGCCCAGAACGGTGAAATCCGTATTCTCGAAAGGCTTGGCGATAAAGTGCAGTTAGCTGCCGGCATCGACGAAGAACGCCAGCTCAATGAAGAATCCATGCAGCGCGGGCTCGATTGCCTGAAACGTTTCGCTCAACTGATCAACGGTATGCCATTGGGCGCTGTTCGTATCGTTGGGACCAACGCCTTGCGTGAAGCACGCAACCGCAATGAATTCATCGAGCGCGCTGAAGATATCCTGGGACACACCGTTGAAGTCATCTCCGGTCGTGAAGAGGCGCGCCTCATCTATCTGGGCGTCTCGCACACCCTTGCCGACACCCCGGGCAAGCGCCTGGTTGCCGACATCGGTGGCGGCAGTACCGAATTCATCATCGGCCAGCGTTTTGAGCCGCTGCTGCGCGAAAGCCTGCAAATGGGCTGCGTCAGCTTTACCCAGCGGTATTTCCGTGACGGAAAAATCACCCCGGCCCGTTATGCTCAGGCCTATACCGCTGCACGCCTCGAAATCATGAGCATTGAACACGCCCTGCACCGCTTGAGCTGGGACGAGGCCATCGGTTCGTCCGGCACCATCCGCGCCATTGGTCTGGCACTCAAGGCCGGCGGTCATGGGAATGGCGAGGTCAATGCCGAAGGTCTGGCATGGCTCAAGCGCAAACTGTTCAAGATGGGTGAAGTCGAGAAAATCGACTTTGAGGGTATCAAACCCGATCGCCGGGCCATTTTCCCGGCTGGCCTGGCAATTCTGGAAGCCATTTTCGACGCCCTTGAGCTCAAGCGCATGGACCATTGCGACGGTGCGCTGCGCGAAGGCGTGCTGTACGACCTGCTGGGTCGCCATCATCACGAAGACGTGCGTGAGCGCACCTTGGGCTCGCTGATGGACCGCTACCACGTGGACCTCGAGCAAGCCGCCCGGGTTGAACGCAAAGCCCTGCTGGCCTTTGATCAGGTCGCCAAGTCGTGGGAGCTCAAGGACGGGATCTGGCGTGAGTTGCTGGGCTGGGCCGCCAAGGTGCATGAGGTCGGGCTGGACATTGCCCACTATCACTACCACAAGCACGGCGCCTACCTGATCGAACACTCAGACCTGGCCGGGTTTTCACGCGAAGACCAGCAAATGCTTGCGCTGCTGGTGCGCGGGCATCGCCGTAACATTCCCAAAGACAAGTTTGCCGAGTTCGGCAAGGACGGCACCAAGCTGATTCGCCTGTGCGTGCTGCTGCGCTTTGCGATCCTGTTCTACCACATCCGCGGTAACCAGGAAGCTTCGCAAGTGAAGCTGCGTGCAGAGGGTGATCACCTCGACGTGATCTTCCCCGAGGGCTGGCTGGAGAAAAACCCGCTGACACAGGCCGACTTCGAACAAGAAGCACAGTGGCTGACTCGCGTCGGGATTGTGCTGACGGTGTCTTAAGACGCTTGTTGTTGCCGCTGCCCAGGGGCTTTACCGCACTTGCGCAGCCGGACATAGCCCTGAGCTCGGCAGCTGCTACGGTCTGTAGCCGCTGCCGAGGCACGAAGGCTGCGATGTTTGACTGGCAGCAGAGTACCTACCGGGTTGAGTCAAACAGACGGCCCGGTGCTCACCGTCAACACCGGCAGGCTCAAACGGTCAAGTAACGTGGCCTGGGCGCTGCGCGGGTTTTGGTTACCGGTTGGCGTGTTGCGCACATATCGCCCGTCAGACTGCAGTGTCCAGCTATGGGTGTTGTCGGTGAGGTAGCACTCCAGCTCTTTCTTGACGCGCAGAATCAGCTTTTTGCCTTCGACCGGGAAGCACGTCTCGACGCGCTTATCGAGGTTGCGCTCCATCCAGTCCGCGCTCGACAGGAACATCTGCTCTTCGCCGCCATTGAGGAAGTAGAAGACCCGCGTGTGCTCCAGAAAGCGGCCAATGATCGAGCGCACATGAATATTGTGCGAAACCCCGGGAATGCCCGGACGCAAACAGCACATCCCACGTACCACCAGGTCGATACGGACTCCGGACTGGCTGGCCTTGTACAGGGCGCGAATAATCTTCGGGTCGGTCAGGGAGTTGAACTTGGCGATGATGTGCGCCGGCTTGCCCTCAGACGCGAACTGGGTTTCGCGGGCAATCATGTCGAGCATGCCTTTCTTCAGGGTAAACGGCGCATGCAGCAGCTTTTTCATGCGCAACGTTTTGCCCATGCCGATCAACTGGCTGAACAGTTTGCCTACGTCCTCACACAATGCATCATCCGAGGTCAGCAAGCTGTAGTCGGTATAAAGCTTGGCGTTGCCGGCGTGATAGTTACCGGTACCCAAGTGAGCGTAACGCACAATTTCGCCGGCCTCGCGGCGCAGGATAAGCATCATCTTGGCGTGGGTCTTGAAACCCACCACACCATAGATAACCACGGCGCCGGCCGCTTGCAGACGGCTGGCCAGTTGCAGGTTGGACTCTTCGTCAAACCGCGCGCGCAGCTCAACCACCGCTGTGACCTCCTTGCCGTTGCGCGCGGCGTCGACCAGCGCATCCACGATCTCCGAGTTCGCGCCACTGCGGTACAGCGTTTGGCGCACGGCCAATACATGAGGATCCTTGGCTGCCTGTCGCAGCAAATCCACCACCGGGGTAAACGATTCAAACGGGTGCAGCAGCAAGATGTCCTGCTTGCTGACCACGCTGAAAATATTCTCACTGTTCTGCAACAGCTTGGGGATCGCCGGAGTAAACGGGGTGTATTGCAACTCGGGGTGGCTGTCCAGGCTGGTGATGCTGAACAGACGCGTGAGGTTCACAGGCCCATTGACCTGATACAACTCAGTCTCGTGCAGGCTGAACTGTTTGAGCAGGTAGTCGGAAAGGTGTTTCGGGCAAGTGTCGGCCACTTCCAGGCGCACGGCATCGCCATAACGACGCGAGAACAACTCGCCACGCAAGGCGCGGGCCAGGTCTTCGACATCTTCGGTATCAACTGCCAGGTCCGCGTTTCGGGTCAGGCGGAACTGGTAGCACCCCTTCACTTTCATGCCCTGGAACAGGTCATCGGCGTGCGCGTGAATCATCGATGACAGGAACACATAGTTGTCCCCTGTACCGCCGACATCTTCAGGCAACTTGATCACCCGCGGCAGCAAGCGCGGGGCCGGGATAATCGCCAGACCCGAGTCTCGGCCGAAGGCATCGATACCTTCCAGCTCTACGATAAAGTTCAGGCTCTTGTTCACCAGCAACGGGAACGGGTGCGTCGGGTCGAGGCCGATCGGGGTGATGATCGGCGCAATCTCATCGCGGAAGAAGCGGCGTACCCACGCTTTGATCTTGGTGTTCCAGTGTCGGCGCCGGATAAAGCGCACCTGATGCTTCTCAAGTTCGGGCAACAGGATGTCATTGAGGATCGCGTACTGGCGATCTACATGGCCGTGAACCAGCTCGCTGATCCGGGCCAACGCCTGATGTGGTTGCAAACCGTCAGCGCCAGCCTGTTCGCGGGCAAAGGTAATTTGTTTCTTCAGGCCCGCGACACGAATCTCGAAAAACTCATCCAGATTACTCGAGAAGATCAGCAGGAACTTCAACCGCTCCAGCAACGGATAGGACTCATCCAGCGCCTGTTCCAGCACGCGAATATTGAACTGCAATTGTGACAGCTCACGATGGATATACAGGCTGCTGTCATCCAGGCCAGGAATGGTTATCACCGGATGCGCCGCCACATGGGCTTCAGCCACGGCAGGCGCGTGTGTCTCCGGGACTGGCGGGGTTTCGGTGACTGACTCAACAATCGGTTGAGCTTCAGTGGCAACGAGTTCTGTATGTCCTTCGGTATTCATTGAATGTTCCTGTAAGAGCGAGTCTGACTCTCGTAACCGTTAAGCGACACGGGCAGTCAAGCTGCCAGAATGCCACCAACGCCAGTGGGATTAAACCGCTCAACAACGCTTTATGCGGGCTGAAGCCCATTAGAGGGTAATTTGTGAAAATTGTTCTGACGCCCTGCAGATACGCGCGCGCTATTTATAACTGATGTCGATGAACACTAGATGACACATCCTGAAAACGTCAGGCAAAAGCACAACCATTGTAGGAAATGTTAACGACAAGACACATTTCGATACTTTCATGAAAGTGCCTTAAGGCGTAGGCTGCGCGTTCATTTCGCCAGCATCCAGACAATGCTCCAACAATTTCTTCAAGAATTCGGTTACTTCGCCCTGTTTCTAGGGACGTTCTTTGAAGGTGAGACCATTCTGGTTCTCGCAGGCTTCTTGGCGTTTCGCGGATACATGGACCTCAAACTGGTCATGATCGTGGCGTTCCTCGGCAGCTATGCCGGCGATCAGCTTTGGTACTTTCTGGGGCGCAAGCACGGCCGCAAACTGTTGGCGCGCAAACCGCGCTGGCAACTCATGGGCGACAAGGCTCTGGAACATATCCGCAAGCACCCGGACATCTGGGTCTTGAGCTTCCGCTTTGTTTACGGCCTGCGCACCGTCATGCCTGTAGCCATCGGCCTCTCGGGCTACCCGCCGGGCCGCTATCTGTTGCTGAACGGTATTGGCGCAGCCATTTGGGCGATTGCCCTGGCAACTGCCGCCTACCACTTTGGCGCCGTGCTCGAAGGCATGCTGGGCAGCGTGAAGAAGTATGAGTTGTGGGTGCTGGGCGCCTTGTTGCTGCTGGGTTTGTGCCTGTGGGCCCGCCGCCGCTTCAAAAATGCGCGCGTGGCCAAACAGACTGCACTCGACGAAAAAAACAAGCCCGCAGCCGAGGCTGAAAACCCGCCAACTGAGTAATCGGGGTCTGCGTTCGCACACCCTCCAGGCGCTGCCCGTGCAGCGCCATGCCTTCGCCTCTGATCCCGCACTAAACTGAACGCCAGAGCCAAATTGCGATCCATGTAGAGAGCGTCAATCGCCCTGCGTGCGCAGTCAAATGGCTATGGCATCACGCGCCAAATCAGGCGACATTAGCGCCATGAACAAGGAGACCTAATATGACCCACAAAAAAGTTGCCGTGATTCTGTCTGGCTGCGGTGTCTACGATGGCGCCGAGATCCACGAAAGCGTTATCACCCTGCTGCGCCTCGATCAGCGCGGTGCCATCGTGCAATGCTTTGCCCCCAATGTTGCGCAGCTGCATGTGATCAATCACCTGACCGGCGAAGAAATGCCCGAGTCGCGTAATGTGCTGGTGGAGTCGGCGCGTATCGCGCGCGGCGAAATCAAGGATATTCGCGAAGCCAGGGCGGAAGATTTTGACGCCTTGATCGTGCCTGGCGGGTTCGGCTCGGCCAAGAACCTCTCCAGCTTTGCCTCAGAAGGGAGCGCTTGCAGCGTTCAGGCCGATGTACTGGCGGTGGCCGAAGCATTTGCCGAAGCTGGCAAGCCTGTTGGCCTGATGTGCATCACGCCAGCCATCGCCGCCAAAATCTATGGCCCCGGCGTGACCTGCACCATCGGTAAAGACCCTGAGACAGCCGCCGCGGTGAGCAAAATGGGCGCCACCCACCAGGAGTGTGAAGTCAGCGACATTGTCGAAGACAAAGCCCGGAAACTGGTCAGCACTCCGGCCTATATGCTTGCCAAATCCATCAGTGAAGCGGCTTCAGGCATCAATAAAATGGTCGATCGCGTGCTGGAACTGACCCACGAAGATTGATCAGCCTCGTGCCAGCCGGGTCAATATCCGGTCCAGCGCATTGGCGAACGCCTGCTTTTCACGTTCGCCATATGCGCCCTGCCCGCCGCTCATCTGACCTTGCTCACGCAGGTCAGTGAACAGGTTACGCACCGCCAGCCGCTCGCCCATATTCTGCGGATCAAATTCCTTGCCCCGTGGGTCCAGCGCCGCCACGCCCTTCTTTACCAGCCGATCGGCCAATGGCACATCGCTGCATATCACCAACTCACCGGGCACCGCGTGTTCCACCAAGTAGTCATCGGCGGCATCCGGGCCGCTGGGCACCACAATCAACTTGACCAGCGCGTACGCCGGCTTGATCTGACTCTGCCCCGCCACCAGCAGCACCTCAAACTGACGCTTGAGCGCGAACTTGATGACTTGATCCTTCGCCGCCTTGGGACAGGCGTCTGCGTCGATCCAGACACGCATGGATAAGCTCCAAATAATGATGGGGAATGATCATTCGTCGCGATTACCGCCCGCTGTGATCGCAACCCGCGGGCGGTAACCGTTATAAGGCTAGGCCTGTAACCGGCGCTTTTCAGCGCGCTTGCTGCGGCTGTAGAGCACCACAATGGCCAGGATGGCCACGGCCTGGGCGAACAACGAATAGGCATCAGCGTGGATGCCCAGCCAGTCGAAGTCAAAGAACGCCACAGGTCGGGTGCCGAAGATACCCGCTTCCTGCAGCGCTTTCACACCATGTCCGGCGAAGACCACCGACAACGCGCAGAGCAGCGCGGCATTGATCCCGAAGAACAGGGCCAACGGCAACTTGGCCGAGCCGCGCAGGATGATCCAGGCCAGCCCCATCAGCAACACCAGTGCCGTCGCGCCGCCCGCCAGGACAGCGTTATGACCGGCCGGGCCCGCTTGCAGCCAGAGGGTCTCGTAAAACAGGATCACTTCGAACAGCTCGCGGTACACCGAGAAGAACGCCAGGATGGCGAAGCCAAAGCGCCCGCCTCCGCTGACCAGACTGCTTTTGATGTAGTCCTGCCAGGCAGCTGCATGACGCCGGTCATGCATCCACACGCCCAGCCACAGGACCATGACGCTGGCAAACAAGGCGGTGAAACCTTCGAGCAATTCGCGCTGGGCACCGCTGACGTCAATCACATAGGCCGCCAGCGCCCAGGTCGCAAGACCTGCGACCAAGGCCAGGGCCCAGCCGATGTTGACGCTGCGTACCGCCGATTGCTGGCCGGTATTACGCAAGAAGGCAAGAATTGCGGCCAAAACCAGAATGGCTTCCAGGCCTTCACGCAGCAAAATCAGCAAACCCGAGATATAGCTCAGCGACCAGCTCAGGCCATCGCTGCCCAACAGGCCGGCCGCCTCTTTCAGCAAGGCTTTTGCCGCATCCAGGCGCTGCTCGACCTGCTCGATCGGCAAGCCGTCTTGCAACGACTGTCGATAAGCCATCAAGGCTTTTTCGCTGTTCTTGCGGACATTGGCGTCAACGTTGTCCAGCGAGCTTTCAACCAGTTCGAACCCTTCCAGATAGGCCGCAACGGACAAGTCATACGCCTGCTCGTGATCGCCCGCCCGATAAGCCGCCAGGCTTTTGTCGAGGGTCTCGCTGGTGTAGTCGAGCAATTGCCCAGGACCGCGCTGAACCTGCGGCGGCCGGGCCCGTTGAGCACGGAAAGTCGCCGTCGCTTCCGGACCTTCTGCGGTCAGTATCTCGTTGGGGGTTTGACGCGCAAGGTCTGCAAGGTTGTAGGTTTTGTCGGCTTTGGTGGCAGCCGGATCAACACTCAGCCCAGCGATATAAGTGGCCAGATCCCAGCGCTGACGCTCGTCCAACTGGTCGGCAAACGAAGGCATGTCGGTGCCTTCGACACCCAGGCCCAAGGTGTTGAAGATGGCATAGAGGCTCAGGCGGTCCAGACGCTGCGTATCACGCAGGTTGGCCGGTGGAGGGCTCATGCCGACACTCGCAGGCCCGTCACCTACACCTGTTGCCCCGTGGCACACCGAACAGTGCTGGGCGTACAGCGGCTCACCGCGTACAGGGTCGGGGGTAATGGCCGGAGCCTGACTGACCTCATAGGCCACCGCCAGCCTGGCGCCCAGCTGACGTGCTGAACGGGCCACATCTGCACCGTCCTGGTGCTGTTCAATCGCTTTGTGCAAAGCAGTGACGCCCTGTGCCAGCTCGGCACGCTCAGGGCGCTCCGGCAAGTCCGCGATCAACCCCTTGAGGACAGCCAGAAACTCCAGCTGCTCGCGGTATTCGGTTTCATCAACAACCTTGCCACCATCAACGGTGGGCGGATAGTCCGCGCCGATGTAGTCAATTAAGTGAAGCGCCTGTGAGGCACCTTCCGGGGAGTTGGCAGATACAGCAAGGCTGCATAAGGCGAGTACGGGCAACATCAGCCATGCCAAAAAACGCGAGCGGGCGGTCATCGATACATCCGGATGGAAATGAGAAGTAACACATTGTTCACTTCCCATCTCTTTCACTCAAGATTTTTAAGTGGTAGTCCGATGCAATGTCGCCAGAAATCCCGCAGCCCCGACAAATAACCCTGCAAATGTGCGGTTCATTCGCCGTTGCTGTCTAGGCGTGCGCAGCAGACGCAGGACTTTGGAGGCAAGCCCGGTGTAACCGGCCATGACAATCAAGTCCACGCTGATCATGGTCGCTCCCAGAATCAGGTATTGCGCAACCAGCGGTGCGTGCGGATCAACAAACTGCGGCAATACCGCCAGCATAAAGACCAGCGCCTTGGGGTTGCTCACATTGACCAGGAAGCCGCGGAACACCAGCGCCATCGGCTTGCCAATGGGACGCACGGCGGCGTCATCGCTAAGATCGGCCGGCAGGGCACGCCATTGTTTGACGGCCAGGTAAATGAGGTAGGCCACACCAAACCATTTGATCGCATAGAAGGCGGTGGATGATGCCGCGAGAATTGCGCCCACGCCCGCGGCGACGATCGCGATTTGCAGCGCCAGTCCCAACTGCAGCCCCAACGCGTTCCAATAGCCACGCAAGAAACCGTATTGCAGGCCGCACGACATTGAGGCAATTGCGCCGGCGCCTGGAGACAGGCTGATCACCCAGGAAGCCGCAAAAAAGGCCAACCACGTTTCCAACGACATCGCTCACCCCGGACAAAAGCTGTAACAAGTCCAATAAGCTAATGCGCTGGCTAAAAATTGACCACTACTTTTTGTAGCCGCTACCGCAGGCTGCGAAAGAAATGAGGCGTTAAAAGTCGCCTTCGCGCCAACGGCGAACCGAGCGCTGGAAGAACAAACTGTTGGGCACCTGAACCATGCTGCTGCCCGATCCCGCTTCGGCGGCTTCGATCAAGGTGGTGTACAGCAGGTTAATGGCCACGACCCGGCCTTTCATGCCCGGCTTGTCGAGGGTATCGACCAACTCCACCACATCACCGATGCGAAACGGCCCCACGGTGAAGATCAACACCGCGCACAACAGATTGGAAAGCACGCTCCACATGGCGAAGAAGGCAATCGCTGCGACTGCGACAAAGCCCGACAGTGCCGTCCACAACACAGTGGCAGAGACACCCAGGCGCTCGAGCACGAAAATCACCGCGCTGCCCATGATGAACCAGCGCAGACCACCGCGCAGCGGCATCAGCAACTGCGGCGGGAACGGATAACGCTCACTCAGGCGTGTCAGGAAGCGAGCCACTAAGCGTTGCGAGAAATAGCCCGCCAACAGAATCAGCAAGATCTGGATGCCAATCCATAGCGGCGCGACCAACTCGGCAGGAACTGGCAGGTTGAGGGCCTCCATCAGGAAAGCGCCTCAAGCTCTGCCTGCAGGCTCTCCAATAGCTCCAGAGCCTCCATCCATCGTTCTTCGAGCTCGCCTTCCAGCACCTTCAGCCGGGCCTGTTCGGCCAACAGTTCTCGCAACTTGTCTTTGTTGGCCGCTTCATACACGGCGCTGTCCCCAAGACTGGTTTCGATCTGAGCCAGCTTCTCGTTGACTTTGCCCAACTCGCTTTCGAGCTTGTCGGCTTCACGCTTGTGCGGCGCCAATTGTTGGCGCAAGGCCGCTGCGGCCTGGCGCTGAGCCTTCTTATCGGTTTTGTCCGGGTTGACCGGAGTGTTGCTGACCGGCGCATTGCGCAAACGGTAATCCGCCAGCCAGCGCGCGTAGTCTTCAAGGTCGCCGTCAAACTCCTGCACCTTGCCATCGGCTACCAGCAAAAACTCATCGGTGGTGCTTTTGAGCAAATGCCGATCGTGAGACACCACGAGTACCGCGCCACTGAACTCTTGCAAGGCCATGGTCAACGCCAGGCGCATTTCGAGATCAAGGTGGTTGGTCGGTTCGTCGAGCAACAGCAGATTCGGCCGGCCCCATGCAATCAAAGCCAGCGCCAGGCGGGCTTTTTCGCCACCCGAGAAGTTCAATACCGGCTCGTCGATGCGTGCGCCACGGAAGTCGAAGCCACCGAGGAAGTCGCGCAGGGTTTGCTCACGCTCGGTCGGCGCCAGACGCTGCATGTGCAACAGCGGGCTGGCCTTGGAGTCCAGCGAGTCGAGCTGATGCTGGGCAAAGTAACCCACCACCAGGTTTTCGCCACGGGCCAGACGGCCCGAGATCGGCTCCAGCTCGCCCGCGAGGTTTTTGATCAGGGTCGACTTGCCCGCGCCATTCGGCCCGAGCAAACCAATACGCGCGCCCGGAACCAGCTGCAGCTTGACCTTCTCCAGGATGGTCTTGTCGCCATAGCCCAAACGCGCATCGGACAAATCAAGCAGTGGGCTGGAAAGCTTGACCGCCTCACGGAATACGAAATCGAACGGCGAGTCGACGTGGGCCGCGCTCAGTTCTTCCATGCGCTCAAGGGCTTTGATCCGGCTTTGCGCCTGGCGCGCCTTGGTAGCTTGAGCCTTGAAGCGGGCAATGTAGCTTTCCATGTGCGCACGTTGCGCCTGCTGCTTCTCGTAGGCCTGTTGCTGCTGGGCCAGACGTTCGGCACGGGCACGCTCAAAGGCGCTGTAGCCACCGCGATAGAGCGTGATTTTGCGCTGATCGACGTGGGCGATATTGTCGACCACGGCATCCAGGAAATCCCGGTCGTGGGAGATCAGCAGCAAGGTGCCTGGATAGTTTTTCAGGAAGTCTTCCAGCCACAGGATGGCATCGAGGTCCAAGTGGTTGGTCGGCTCATCGAGCAGCAACAGATCCGACGGGCACATCAAGGCTTGCGCCAGGTTCAGGCGCATCCGCCAGCCGCCGGAAAAGTCGGCAACCGGGCGGTCCATTTGCTCGTTGGTGAACCCCAGGCCGGCAAGCATTTTGCGTGCGCGGGCATCTGCCGTGTAGCCATCGGCACTGTCCAGCTCGGAGTGCAGGCGGGCCTGGGCGGCGCCATCTTCGTCGGCTTCGGCCTTGGCCAGATCGGCCTGCACCTGGCGCAAGCGCTGGTCGCCATCGAGCACGTAGTCGATCGCGATGCGGTCGAGCGTGTCGATTTCTTGCCGCATGTGGGCAATCCGCCAGTCGGCCGGCAGCAGACAATCCCCGGAATCAGGCGTCAACTCACCCAGCAACAAGGCGAACAAAGTGGATTTACCGGCGCCATTGGCGCCGACCAGACCGGCTTTGTGGCCGGCGTGCAGGGTCAGCTCGGCGTCTTCTAGCAGACGTTGCGGGCCACGCTGTAAAGTCAGGTTCTGAAGTCGGATCATAATGGCCGCGGAGTCTACCAGCTTCCCTCTTAACTGGCGCGAATTGCACTATGCAGATTGACCTGTGGAACTACTGTTTAAACCTCTACGCCCGACCTGGGGTGGAACAGGCGTGTTTGAGCCTCCAGGCCCAGGGGCTGGACGTGTGCCTGTTGCTGAGTGCCGCCTGGCTGGAATACCGGTGTGTGCCCTGTGACGAGGCCCGTCTGGCGCAATTGAAAGCGTGTGCTGAACCCTGGCAACGCGAGGTGGTGCAGCCGCTACGGCAGTTGCGCACGCAATGGCGCGAAGCTGCCCTGCACGATGAGGTGCTGGCCATGCTAAGGACGCAGATCAAGGCTTTGGAGTTAGATGCGGAACGTGAAGTGCTGCGACGCCTTGAGTCAGTGACACACGGCTGGCCATCCGCCCATTCCGATACGGATTGCGACTGGCTGCAAAGAATGGCAAGCGTTGTTGCCCTGCCTGATCGCGACGCGCTGCAGAAGCTGCGCGCCGCAATCAACCCAGCTTAAGAAGCGCTGGGCGGGAGGGTGGCCTGGGTCGTAGCCGGCACTGGCGTTGCCGTCGACGCAGAGGTCGCAGCCGGTGTTGCAGCGACCGGCGTTGCAGCTGACTTGGCAGGTGTCGCAGCAGCAGGCTTGGCAGCTACAGGCTTTTTAGCGGCTGGCTTTGCAGCAGGCTTGGTGGGGGCTTTAACGGCAGGTTTAGCAACCGGTTTGATCGCTGGCTTTGTCGCTGTGGCTGGTTTGGCGGCTACCGTTTTGGCAGCAGGCTTGGCAGCTACTTTAGCCGGCGCTTTCACAGGTGCTTTCACAGGTGCTTTCACCGGTGCTTTTGCAGCAACCGGTTTGGCAGCTGCTGCTTTGGCAGCGGGCTTGGTGGCTGCAGTTTTAGTAGCTACAGGCTTGGCAGCCGGTTTAGCCGTGCGGGCTGCCGGCTTTTGGGCTGGCGCCTTGGCCGCAGGCTTGGTTGCTACTTTTACGGGCGGTTTGGCAGCGGCTTTTACAGGAGCCTTGACCGCAGCTTTAACGCTCGCTTTGACAGCGGGCTTCTTGGTGCCTGCTGCAGGCTTGGCATTGCGGACCGTCAACGCTTTGCCCACGGCCTCTTTAACTCGACCAATACCCTGGGCAAGCTTCAGGCTCTCTTGCGCATCGCGCTTGAGTTGCAGAATGTAATCGCGGGTTTCGGTTTGACGCTCTTTGAGTGCATCAAGCAGTTGCTCAAGCTCTTTGACTGCAGCCTTGGCTTTTGACTGCGCCTTGGACTTGCCGGCATTCGCCGCATCCTGCAACTTGGCACGCGCCTTATGCAGTTTTTCCTGAGCTTTACCGCGCTGCTTTTCAAGCTTGGCGAGCAGTTTCTCAGCATCAGCCAACGCTTGGGAGCAAGCGTTTTCCAAATGCTCAAGCAAGCTGCCTGAGAGCTGTTGGAGCAAGTGCAACGGCGTATTTACGGGCTTCTTATTGGCCGACATGGTTTACCTCCTGGCTGAAGTGAGTGCGGCTCATACTAGACCTCTGCAACTACCGCCGCTAGAGCATGTTGACACTAACGACCGTCATGGGTTGCATGTCGTTAAAAAACTTGTTCCGGATCAACCTTTAAGCTGCGATCCGACTAATTCCTGCAAATGGTTCAACGTTTATTGGCCGCCAAATAAACCACGGAAATCCGCGCCTGCACTGGCATAATCGCCTGCATTTCAGGCTGGAGAATGCCCATGCCGCGCTACCTCTTATTGACGTTATTGTGCCTGGTACCTCTCCTCCCTAAAGCCTGGGCAACCGACACCGATAATGCCCACGATCTCGCTTACAGCCTCGGGGTCAGCCTGGGTGAGCGCTTGCGTGAAGAAGTCCCCGGACTGCAGATTCAAGCCTTGATCGAGGGGCTGCGGGCAGCCTATCAAGATAAACCGTTAGCACTCAGCAATGAGCGTATCGAACAGATTTTGCTTCAACACCAGGCCCAATCTGATGCGACTCAACCCTTACCGTCGAGTGAGCGGGCACTCGCTGCCGAACGCGACTTCCTGCTCAAGGAAAAGCAACAGCCTCGGGCACGCGAGTTGGCTGACGGCATCATCCTGACCGAGTTCAGGCCTGGCCACGGCGCAAAGCCTGGCCTCCATGATTCGGTCTATGTGAATTATGCAGGACGCTTGCCCGACGGCACTCCATTCGATCAAAGCGTTGAGCCTCAATGGTTTCGCCTGGACAGCGTTATCGCAGGCTGGCGCACTGCGTTGGTACAGATGCCGATCGGGGCTAAATGGCGTTTGGTGATACCTTCCGGGCAGGCCTACGGTGCAGACGGTGCAGGACGTTTGATTGCACCCCACACACCCCTGGTGTTTGACATCGAGTTGCTCGACATCAAAAAGTGAACTGTCACCTACAAAAACGGTGCGCCATGCGCACCGTTAATGATCGATCCAGGACTCAGGTCAGGCTTGGACGACTTGCGCTTCTTTCTGCTGGTGCGCGTTGTGCAGCACTTCAATCAGGCAGTCTTCCAGCTCGAAGCGTTCATGAAGCAAGGCACCCAGTGCCTGAAATTTCGCCGCGAGCTTTTCACAGTCAGGCCGATGATCCTTGCCATCGCACTGATCGTTGAAGGCCAGGGCGGCTTCGGTGATGGCATCAATTCGGGGGTAGATAGTGTTGGCCAGCTCCAGACCTCGATCATCCTCGAACGCTTTGGCTTCGTCGTTAAGTTGTTCGTAGATTTCGAAGTGCCCCGCAGAGACGTAGTCCACCAGAATCTGGCAAAACTCCCGCTGTGTCTTGCGCTTGGGATTTGAGGTCTTCTGCTCGACCTTCACCGCCTCATAGGCTTTCACAAGTTCGCCGCGATCATGCAGCCAGTTATCAATCAGCTTGTGGACGCCATTGAAACGTTCCTGGGCATTACTGCAACTCTCGAGCATGATGATCTCTCTTCCCTTGTGGGCCCATGCCACCCAGCGTCAGCCGGGCCTGTCTGAACCCAAATGTGCGCAAGCGCACCAACAATGGGCGGCATATTTCCAATAATGCGTGCGGGCCAGATTATGCTCGCACGACAACACCTTCAAGGTACGCACGAGAGAAAGTTCATACAAGCGTTTAATGCTGACTGCTACCTCGCGTCGCAGGAACCGGGTAATTATCGGTAAAAAATCGCACGAAGTATCTGACAACTGCTCAGCACAAACAGCCCCACAAAGGCCAGCAGACTCAACTCGGCAATACTCAGATCAAACAGGGTCCAGCGAATACGTGCACACGCTTCACTGCCGCGATAGATCACCGAGAACATGTCGCCCGGCGACAGGATCCGCCACATGCAGGCAAGGTCAGGCTGGCAGAACATCAGACGCTCAGGTGGCGCGCTCTGTATGACAACCTGTCGCAAGGCGCTCGCGGTGCCTCCCAGTGCCAGCAATGTCGACACCACGGAATACATCAAAACCCCCGTACGGCCAGGCTTGTGAACATACCCCATCAAGTTGACGACACCGAACACCAGCAAGAAACCGCGCTGCACAAAACATAACCAGCACGGTTCCAGTCCGACACCAAACTCCAGGTACAACGAAGCCCCCATCACGAGGGCGGCGACAAAAAAAGCCAAGAAAAAAATGAAACGTGAGTAGGCCAAAAACATGGCTTTTCCGTAACAAAAGAGACAGTTGGTTACGGTAGATGAAAGCCATTGGCGCTTTCAAGGTGGTCCCCAGCGGATCCTTCCTGAAGGATGTAGGGAATTACCAACAACATTTGAAAGCCAAGCGAGCAAATCGTGTAAGACTTACTCGCTTACGTGCCATGTCGCCAACTTACCCTGAAGCGTCCGGTGCGCGCTGACACCTACCGGACGCCCTTCTTAAAGGCTCGTACCCGTTGCAGGCAAAGGCAAGGCCAGCAATCGCTCATCCAGCAAGTTCAAGCCTTCCTGGAACAACTGATTGCTGCGCGCCGTGTCCCCCAACTGAGCCAGCAATCGCGCCAGCTCTGCACAGGTTTCAGGGTTGCGCTCAACCTTCAGGCTGCTTTCAAAATAGTCCCGGGCCTTGCCCCACAAGCTGTTTTGCAGGCACAAGCGTCCAAGGGTCAAAAGCAAACTGGCGTCACCTGGATGGGCCTTGAGCCATCCTTCAGCGGTCTGCAGCTGCTTGACCGGATCACTGCCGCGCAGTAACCCATAAAGCCGCACAAGATGGCTGTCGTATTGACGCTTGAGGGCGCCACGCAAGACTTCCTCAGCCTCAGCTTGCGCTCCCAGTTGGCGTAGCTGTTCGGCATAAGCCAGGACCAGTGTCGGCTCCTGACGCTGCGCCGAACTCAATTGCTGCCAGGCACGCGTGAGCGATTGCAGGCCCACGTCCCCTCCGGCCTCACGCTGGGCCGCCAGATTGAGGTTTTGGCCCCAGGCCCGGCGCTCAAGCTCCGCCAGTTCATTGGCAGGCAGCACTTTGTCTTTACGCAGCTCCGGCAGCAAGCGGATCAAGGCTGCCCAGTCCCCTCGCTGTTGGTGCAGGCGTTGCAGCTGACGCAACACTTGAACGTTGTGTGGATGACGCTCGTGCATGGCTTGCAGCGTGCTCAGCGCGCCTTCTGTATCAGCCCGGTCCACCTGCAGTTGCGCATGGCTGAGGGCAATGGCCAGCTCGGCCTGTGGCTGACGCTCCAGAGCGCGTTCAAGCAAGTTGTCACTTTCGTCATAACGTCCTTGCTCGTTGGCGGCACGGGCAGCCCCGAGATAGAAGAGCAAGGGTTGGCGTTCGGCTTCTGCGGCACGCGCCAGATGCTTTTGCGCACTGGCCCAGCGCCCCTCGGCGAGGTCCATCTGGCCTTGCTCGATGGCAATCTGCACCCGACGACTACGATTGCGCCGCGACCATGGGTTGACCAATCCAGTAGAGGCCGTGACCAGCTCCACCAGCAACTTTATGCCCCACAGCAGCAACCCCAGGATGACCATCAGGGCAAGGGTGGCCCACAGGCTGGATTCGTAGCGGAAATTTTTGTAGGCGATCAGCACATAGCCTGCGTCTTCGGCGATTGCCAGGCCGACGCAAGCCGCGGCTGCAATCAACAAAAACACAATCACATAGAAACGCTTCATGGGCTGGTCTCCTGCGCAGGATTGGCCACCGCCCCCTGTTCATCGGCACTGACATGCCGACGCTCAAGATATGCCTGCACCGCGCTCAATGTCGCGGCAAGGTCTGGGGTTTTCACCGTAACCGGCTGCTTGCTGAGCTCAACCACTTGCTCCAGGATTTTTTTACTTTGCGGGTTGTCCTGGTTGAAGTTGCCTTTGAGCACGTCCTGAGCTTGCGCCAAGGCCTGGGTGTATACCGACTCCTGACCGTTGAGGGCGGCCCATTGGGCCTGTTCAAGGGCCAGGCTCAACGCCAGACGCACTTGAGTCAGGCTCTGACCGGCCAACAACGGCCGTACGTTCTTGTCGGCATTGAAGTCGATACGAATGTAGTGCGAGATATCGTCCCACCACTGTTCCCATCGGCTGGCCCCATCGCCATCAGCCGTCAGCCCCAGCAAAGAATCACCCTTATCCTGATAGACAGGTGCGAGGGCATTGAGCTGCGCGACCTGGTCGCGTAAGGCTGCCAATTGCAGAAACAGCCCGGTGCGGTCCGGCTGCTCAACACTGCGCAGGGCTGTCAGGCTCTTGGCCAACTGTTCACGTGCAGCAAAAGCACCCGGATCGTTCTGTTCGCGCAAGATCGTATCGGCGCCCTGCATCAATGCTTGCGCGCTGCTGATGTCTTGCAGCGCTGACAAGCGCAAGCTGGCCAGCCGCAACAAATGCTCGGCCTCAGCCAGGCGCCAGTCCTTGCGACTTGCGCCGAGCACTGTTTCAAGGCGCTGGTTCAGTCGCTGCTGATCACCTTGCAACTGCACAATCAACTGGCGCTGATCATCCAGTGCAGCAGCAGAAGGCAGTTGGTTAAGACGTGCCAGCAGTTTTTGTTCACCCTGCTTGATGGACAGTGTCTGCGTGCCCAAGGTCTGCACTTCGGTCAGCTGTTGCTCGGTGCTGGCCTGCAGGTGCCGTACCTGCCACAGGCTCCAGCCGCCAACGGCGACTCCGGCGGCGCCCAGTAGCAAGGCCACCGCGGCCAGACCAGTGCCCCGGCGCTCCCGCACGGCGACTGGCTTTTCAACCGGCGCTTCTGGCGCGGGCTGCACGTGTTCTTTTGGCAAGTCTGTTTCGCTCACGTATCCATCCTTTGCATTAGAAAGCAGGTACGGGACGCTCCCGTAGCGCCGCCAGCAAAGCCGTGGCACTCGCACCACGGCAATCCACAACATGTTTGGCCCCGGCGTGGCGGGCCATCTCCGCCACCCGGGGGCTTGGAACAAACAACGATAAGCATGCCAGTTGCGGCCAGTCATGACCGGCCAACTGGTGTAAATGTTCAAAACCCTGCCCACTGCTGACCACCAGACCGTTCAGGTGTTCCTCTTTCACACGCTGAATCAGGGTCTGCGACGGGTAGGACGGCAACTCGCGACGATACAGTTCAAGGTAGTCGACCTTGGCCCCAAGACCACGCAAGCGTTCAGCCAGCATCTCCCTTCCCCCTTCGCCGCGAAGGATCAGTGCCCGCGGATGATCGCCCCCTACTGCCTGGTGGAATTCCGGCATTGCCAAGAGCGCTTCACTGTCATCACCGGATTGAGGGTAGCTAACATCAAGGCCGTAGTCGGTGAGAATCTGCGCCGTGGCGGCCCCCACGCTGAACCACTTCTGAGCCGGCGCTTGCGGCCAGTACTGGCTGACCAGCTCAAGGCCCAGGCGTGCCGCGGGTTTGCTGACCACAATCACCGCGCAATAACGATCAAGATGAGCGATCAGCGCTCGCTGCTCGACAGCCAGCGCCAACGGGCGGATCGCCAAAAGCGGTAAGCTGCAGCTGAAAATCCCGGCGGCTTCCAGCTCACTCTCGAGCGCAGCTGACTCTTCGACGGGCCGGGTCAGCAACAAGCGCCAGCCGGTCACTCGTGACCTGCCTCACCATAAACGGCTTTCAGAATATCGCCGGCACCCTGGGCCAACAGGTCTTCAGCAACCCGCACCCCCAGCTCAGTGGCCTGGCTCTGAGGTGCGCGTGCATCAGCACTCAACAGCAACCCCCCGCTCGGCTCACCGACCAGGCCGCGAAGCCATATGTGTTCGCCTTCCAGCACCGCATAACAGGCAATCGGCACCTGGCAACCGCCATTCAAGTGCTTGTTCAGCGCCCGCTCTGCGGTCACACGCACGGCTGTTTCCGCATGATGCAAAGGGGCCAGCAACGCGTGAATTTCGTGGTCGGCGCTACGGCATTCAATACCCACGGCACCCTGGCCGCCCGCTGGCAGGCTGTCTTCGATGCTGATCGCCGAGGTAATGCGGTCTTCGAAACCGAGGCGAATCAAACCGGCCGCGGCAAGAATGATCGCGTCGTACTCACCTGCGTCGAGCTTGGCCAGACGAGTGTTGACGTTACCGCGCAGAAAACGGATTTGCAGATCAGGACGACGGGTCAATAACTGGGCCTGGCGGCGCAGGCTGGAGGTGCCGACCACACTGCCTTCGGGCAAGTCATCAAGGCTGGAGAACGTGTTGGATACGAAGGCATCACGCGGGTCTTCGCGCTCACAAATGCAAAACAGCCCCAGACCTTCAGGAAAGTCCATCGGCACGTCTTTCATCGAGTGCACGGCAATATCGGCTTCGTTTTCGAGCAGGGCTGTTTCCAGTTCTTTGACAAACAGCCCCTTGCCACCGATTTTCGACAGCGGCGAGTCCAGTAGCTTGTCGCCACGGCTCACCATGGGCACCAGCGTCACCACAAGACCAGGATGGGCCTGCTCTAGACGGGATTTTACGTATTCGGCCTGCCACAGAGCCAGGGCGCTTTTACGAGTAGCTATGCGGATTTCGCGAGAGGACATGGATCAATCCGTACTGAAAAGATACGGCTGATAATAACAGCTCAGCCAAAACAGCTTTGACTTGTATCAGAAAGTACGTGGCCTCCCTGGCCATAAACGCGTCCACACGCCTTGTTAGTCGCGGGTCACAGCTGTTGCATCATCTTGCGAACACCGGCCACATGACGCCGACTGACAATCAGTGCATCGCCATTCAAGCCTTTGAGGAACAACTGAAAGTGCCCCAGCGGTGTGCGCTGCAAGCGCTCGATCCGGTCGCGTGCCACCAGTGCATTTCGGTGAATACGCACAAAGCGCTCGCCAAACTCGTCTTCAAGGGCCTTGAGCGGCTCATCGAGCAGGACTTCGCCGCCTTCATGACGCAGGGTCACGTATTTGTGGTCGGCGATAAAGTAAATCACCTGGTCGATGGGGATCAGCTCAATGCCTTTACGGGTTCTGGCGCTGATGTGACTGCGCGGACCACTGCCCGTTTGTGCAGCGGGGCGGGTAAGCGCTGCCAACTGGACGCGATTCGGCCGGTGCGCTTCTTTCAATGCAACGCCAAGGGCCTCGGCGCTGACCGGTTTGAGCACGTAGCTGACACCACTGTCTTGCAGTGCTTGCACTGAAAACTCGTCCGGCGCCACGCAAAACACGATTGAGGGCGGTAGCTCGCGCTCACATAATTTGGCTGCAACCTGCAACCCGTCGAGGCCCGGCATATGGATATCAAGCAAAACGACATCCGGTTTGAGGCTTTCAATCAGGCCCAAGGCCTCTTCACCATGAGAGGCGCCAGGTTCCAGCAACTTATAACCCCCAAGCGCACCGAGCACATTGCTCAGATGCTCGCGGGCCAGGGTTTCGTCATCAACGATCAGGACATTCATATAGCGCTGTATTCCTGCGTGAGTCTCGCACAAGGATAGCGTAGACAGGTGAAGTGACAACTGTCACGGCGATCCACGCTAAGACTAGCGCGAAGACCAAAAAGTGCCGCAACCCTCACAGCAAAATTCACCTGTGTCTGTTGTTCGATTTAATACCGGATACGTCTGACAATCTACAGAGACTTGCAGCGACTGATCCATACGACCAACTGTAGACGGTTGCCAAGACGAAAGTGCCCAATCGATACATTTCGTTTCGGAAATTTATTAATACGTCACTTCACGCCAAAACCGGCCGACCTGCGTCAACGCCACGATTGGCAACCCTGTTATGATCGCAGTAACTTTTTGTGTAACTCCCCTCAGCCGATTACGAGCGAATCCATGAGCACCGACAAGACCAATCAGTCCTGGGGCGGCCGCTTCAGTGAACCCGTCGACGCCTTCGTTGCGCGCTTCACTGCCTCCGTCACATTCGACCAGCGCCTTTATCGCCACGACATCATGGGCTCTGTAGCCCACGCGACCATGCTGGCCAAGGTCGGCGTGCTGACCGATGCCGAACGCGACAGCATCATCGAAGGCTTGAAAACCATCCAGAGCGAAATCGAAGCGGGCACCTTTGACTGGCGCATCGATCTGGAAGACGTGCACATGAACATCGAGGCGCGCCTGACTGACCGCATCGGCGTGACCGGTAAAAAACTGCACACCGGACGCAGCCGTAACGACCAGGTGGCCACCGATATTCGTCTGTGGCTGCGGGATGAAATCGACATCATTCTGGCGGAAATCACCCGCCTGCAAAAAGGCCTGCTGGAGCAAGCCGAGCGCGAAGCCGAGACCATCATGCCCGGCTTTACGCACCTGCAAACGGCCCAGCCGGTCACGTTCGGCCACCATATGCTGGCGTGGTTCGAAATGCTCAGCCGCGATTACGAGCGTCTCGTAGATTGCCGAAAACGCACCAACCGCATGCCACTGGGCAGCGCAGCACTGGCCGGTACCACTTACCCGATCGATCGTGAACTCACCGCTCAATTGCTGGGTTTCGATGCTGTGGGCGGCAACTCGCTGGACAACGTGTCCGATCGCGACTTCGCCATCGAGTTCTGTGCAGCAGCCAGTATTGCCATGATGCACCTGTCGCGCTTCTCCGAAGAGCTGGTGCTGTGGACCAGCGCACAATTCCAGTTCATCGACTTGCCGGACCGTTTCTGCACCGGCAGCTCGATCATGCCGCAAAAGAAAAACCCCGACGTTCCTGAACTGGTGCGCGGCAAAAGTGGCCGTGTATTCGGTGCGCTGATGGGCCTGCTGACCCTGATGAAGGGCCAGCCGCTGGCCTATAACAAGGACAACCAGGAAGACAAGGAGCCACTGTTCGATGCGGCCGACACGCTGCGTGACTCGTTGCGTGCATTTGCCGACATGATCCCGGCGATCAAACCCAAGCACGCAATCATGCGTGAAGCGGCGCTACGCGGGTTCTCCACAGCAACAGACCTGGCAGACTATCTGGTACGCCGTGGCCTGCCGTTCCGTGACTGCCACGAAATCGTCGGCCATGCCGTGAAGTACGGCGTGGACACGGGCAAGGATCTGGCTGAAATGAGCCTCGAAGAGCTGCGCACGTTCAGCGATCAGATCGAAGCTGACGTGTTTGCTGTGCTGACGCTGGAAGGTTCGGTCAATGCGCGCAACCACATCGGCGGCACGGCACCTGAACAGGTGAAAGCCGCAGTAGTTCGCGGCAAGGCCCTGCTGGCCAGCCGCTAACACTGATCAGCAGGAGCGGGCCTGCTCGCTCCTGCTGGCCAGATGATTACTTCTTACTGCTGATCCATGCTAAAAACTGCGGCATGGCAGCGTCTTTATCCGCTGCAATTTTTTTCACGTGCGGGCTCTGCTCCAAACGCTCCAGAAGCGCTTTGGCGGCAGGGAATTGCGCCAGCAAGTCCAGACCAAATACTTTATGACCGACAGCACAGGCCAGATCCATGCTGAACAGGAAGTAGATATCCGCCACGCTCAGGGTTTCGCCCGCCACATAAGGCGTGAATTTGCCATGACGGCTCAGCGAAGCAATCCCTAGAAGCAACTCGCCCTTGGCTTTTTCCTTGATCGCGTCATGCACGGGCATGCCAAAGAATGCCTCGGCATAGCACGCGCGGGCGGGCAACTCGATGTACAACTCGATTTCTCTGGCCAGGGCCAGTATCTGGGCACGCTCGAACGGATCGGCCGGCAGCAGTTTTGGGCCAGGCTGGGTTTGTTCGATGTACTCGAGGATCACGCTGGTTTCATTGATGAAGCCTTGATCGACACCCAGCACCGGGACCTTGCCACGCGGGCTGATCGCAAGCGCTTCTGGCGTTTGGCCAGCAAAGAAGGGAACCTCTTCGAACGGTACACCCTTTTCCAATAACGCCAGCTTGACCATGTTGTAGTAATTGCTGACTGCAAATCCATAAAGCTTGAGCATTGCAAAGCCTCCAGGCCATGTCGGGGTTGGCAACCGCTGTTATAGAGCTTCGTCGCCAAGCTGGCTAGCCACCGGCCCGAATAC
Source organism: Pseudomonas taetrolens (assembly GCF_900475285.1). NCBI lineage: Bacteria > Pseudomonadati > Pseudomonadota > Gammaproteobacteria > Pseudomonadales > Pseudomonadaceae > Pseudomonas > Pseudomonas taetrolens. The sequence goes on from NZ_LS483370.1 coordinate 4,706,100, forward strand.
AGTTAAACTGCCGGCCTTAACTTGAGGAGCCTGCCATGAGCGAGCCAACAGATATCGATAACGAAGAAGAAGAGTTCGCTGAGTCCACCCTGATTCAGGCGATCGAAAATCAGATCGAAAGTGACAACCCGCCCGCCGCCAAGGCCACGTTCAACAAATTGACGTTGGTCGGCTATGAGCGTGACGATATTTTGAACATGATGGCCCATGTTCTGGCCATCGAGATTGACGCGATCCTCGAAGAAGACCGCGCCTTCAACACCGAATGGTACGAAACCGCACTGCGTGCGCTGCCGACCTTGCCACCCGAGAAGAACTGAGTCGCGACTCAGGGGCGAATCGCCGGGGCTCGCTGCCAGTCCAACTCTTTGGCTGGCATCGGCCGGCCAAACCAGTAGCCCTGGCCCAGGTCGCAATTAAAGTCGAGCAGGAATTGCGCCTGCTCGACTTGCTCTATCCCTTCGGCATGCACCTGCAGACCCATGCTCTGTGCGAGCGCGATGACTGCACGCACAATGGCCGCATCGTCATTGTCTTCCGGCAATCCGGCAACAAATCCCTGATCGATTTTCAACTTTTGCACCGGCAATTGCTTGAGCCGCAGCAGCGATGAGAACCCGGTGCCAAAATCATCAATAGCCAGTCGCAAGCCCAATGCTCGCAGGCGGTGCATTTGCTCGAGCGCGACATGTGAATCCTCCATCACCGCGCTTTCGGTCACTTCCAGCTCCAGCAACGCCGGATCCAGCCCGGTATCGGTCAATACTGTCGAAACCAGTGTGTATAGCTCGGGACGGGTAAACAATCGGCTCGAGATATTCACTGCTACGAACGACAGATGAATGCCCGACGATTGCCATTGCTTCATTTGCAAGCAGGCCTGCTCCAGCACCCAAGCGTCAATTTCAGCAATTAACCCGGTGCGCTCCGCGACCGGAATAAACTCACCCGGGGCCAACAATCCCCGCTGTGGGTGCTCCCATCGCACCAACGCTTCAACTCCGATCAAGCGACTGGTACTCAAATCATGCACCGGTTGGTAGAACACGCGAAGCTCATGTCGCTCCAGGGCCCGACGCAGGTCGCTGGCCACTTCAACACGATATTGCGCATGGGTTGTCAGCTCTTCGGTGTACAGGGCATAGCCTTCGCGCCCGGCACTTTTGGCCTTGAATAAAGCCGAGTCCGCATTGCGCAGCAATTGCTCAGCGTTCAATGCATCACCGGGGAACACACTGATGCCGATGCTGGCGCTGACAAATAATGGGTGCTTATCGACTTCAAATGCGCCTTTCATCAGCTCCAGCACCTGTTGCGCCATGACGACGGCCTGAGCAACCTGAGCGCAGCTCTCGGCCAGTACGGCGAACTCGTCGCCTCCCAAGCGCGCGACGGTAAAGTTTTTACCGAACACGCTCTGCAAGCGATCACCCACGGCCTTGAGCAACAGGTCGCCTACATTGTGACCAAGACTGTCGTTGATGATTTTGAAATGGTCGAGATCGATCAGCAGCAGTGCACAGCCGCAATTGTGGCGCCGTGAAAATGCCAGCGCCTGTTCGGCACGGTCTGTAAACAGCAGGCGATTAGGCAGGTCAGTGAGCGGGTCATGGTGTGCCAGACGCACCAGATCGGTCTGAGATTTCTTTATCGCGGAGATATCCGAGAACACCGCCACGTAGTGACTGACCTGGCCTTTGGCATCGGTAATTGCGCGAACTGTCTGCCATTGCGGGTAAATTTCACCGCTTTTGCGTCGGTTCCAGATCTCGCCATGCCAATCACCGTGGTCTTGCAATGACTTGAACACGGCCTGATAGAACTCAGGGCCGTGGCGTCCCGACTTGAACATGCTGGGTCTTCGCCCCAGTACTTCTTCCGGGGTATAGCCAGTGATTTCAACCAGGGCGCGGTTCACATGCACAATCACCCCGCTGCGGTCGCTGACAAGCACTCCTTCCCGGGTGCAATCAAACACTGCACCCGCCTGCCGAAGGCGCTCCTGATCTTCACGCTGACGCTTCAAGTCAGCCCCGTCCCCCAGAAAACGGAACAGGCGAGCGCGAACGAGAAAAATCATCACGGCGCTGAACAGCACCCAAATGTAGCCATTCATCCGCTGCCAGCGCGTCAATTGCTCCGAACCATCGAAATAACTGGTCAATAAATAATCAGTGGAGAGCAGCCAGAGCAACGACAGGCCGCCGTACATCAAGGCCGCGCGCAAAGCGTCGCGAGAAGAAACCGACATAAGAAAATTAAAGCGCCTACAAAAAAAGAGGAATTATAGAGTAAGAAACATCCCGGCACTCTTATCTGAAAGGTCGACTGGTTTTATCCGGCTGCATGGTGATAATGCGTGTTGCAGTTTTTTTATCTTTCCGAGGGCCAAACAGCCTATGTGGTACAACGGTTTTCTCGACTTGTCAGCCTGGCAACTGGTGGCAGTCACCCTGTTGATGACCCACGTGACCATTATCGGTGTCACGGTTTATCTACACCGCTACTCAGCTCACCGCTCTCTGGAGCTGAATGGTGGTCTGAAACACTTCTTCCGTTTCTGGCTGTGGCTGACCACGGCGCAGAACACACGGGAATGGACCGCCATTCACCGTAAACACCACGCTAAATGCGAAACCGTCGATGACCCCCACAGCCCGGTCATCAAAGGGTTGTCGACTGTGCTGCGAAAAGGTGCCGAGCTGTACCGCGAAGAGGCACAGAACCCCGAGACACTGCGTATTTACGGCAAAAACTGCCCTGAAGACTGGATCGAGCGCAATCTTTATTCGCGGTACAAAATGCTGGGCGTGGCGTTGATGCTGGTCATCGACCTGCTGCTGTTCGGGGCCATCGGCTTGACGATCTGGGCCATCCAGATGATGTGGATCCCGGTCTGGGCCGCAGGCGTGGTCAACGGGCTGGGGCATGCCGTGGGCTATCGCAACTTTGAATGCCGCGACGCTGCGACCAATCTGGTGCCGTGGGGGATCATTATTGGTGGCGAAGAGCTGCACAACAATCATCACACCTACCCGAACTCGGCCAAGCTATCGGTCAAGAAGTGGGAGTTCGACCTGGGCTGGGCATGGATCAAAGTGTTCAGCTTTGCGCCTGGCCAAGGTTCAGCGTGTTGCACCTATCGCCCACAGGGTCGAAGGCAAAGGCCATCTGGACATGGACACCGCGATGGCGATCCTGAACAACCGCTTCCAGATCATGGCGCAGTACCGCAAGCTGGTGATCGCTCCGCTGGTTCAGCAAGAGCTGGCCAAGGTCGATCACTCGGTAAGACATCAGTTCCGCCGGGCAAAGCGCCTGCTTTCCCGTGAAACCAGCCTGCTGGAAGAACGCCATCATCAGCGTATCGAGACCTTGCTTGAGCACAGCCACTCGCTCAAAGTGATTTACGAGAAGCGTCTGGCCCTGCAGCAGATCTGGGTCAAAACCAGCTCCAACGGACATGACATGCTGGCTGCGATCAAAGAGTGGGTTCACGAAGCGGAGGCCAGCGGGATCCACTCGCTGCGCGAGTTTGCTCATCAGCTCAAGACCTACTCACTGCGTCCTGCAGCGGTCTGAACCTCTCCAGCGACGGGTTGCGTCCCTTACCGGAATTCAACCCGTCAGCGGTTGCAGACAGAGGTACACAACTCAATACGCCAGACACAAAAAAACCGCCGAAGCGGTTTTTTTGCGTTTCAGGTCATCCCGCTAAAAGCGGGAGGGCTCAAGCCAGTTCAGCGAAGCACTCTTCGATGATAGCCAGGCCCTTGTCCAACTGCTCGTCTGGTGACGTCAGTGGCACCAGCACACGCAGTACGTTGCCGTAAGGACCGCACGACAGCAGGATCAGGCCTTTTTCACGCGCCTTGGCAACCACTTGAGCCACCGCGGCTGCGTTCGGCTTGTGGGTATCGCCCCCTTCGAACAGCTCGACTGCGATCATGGCGCCCAGTGCACGGACGTCGCCGATCACCGGGTACTTGGCCTGAATAGCCTTCAGGCCAGAGACCAGACGCTCGCCGACGGCCTTGCAACGGTCCAGCAGGTGTTCTTCTTCAAACACCTCCAGTACCGCCAGAGCAGCAGCGCAAGCAATCGGGCTACCGGCATAAGTGCCGCCCAGACCGCCTGGCGCGATGGCATCCATGTACTCGGTCTTGCCGCACACACCCGCCAGCGGGAAACCGCCCGCGATGGATTTGGCGAAGGTAGTCAAGTCAGCGGTGACACCCATTTGCTCCATGGCGAAGAAAGTGCCCGTGCGGCCCGCACCGGTCTGTACTTCGTCAGCGATCAACAGAATGCCGTGCTTGTCGCACAGCTCGCGCAAGCGGGCCATGAACGCTTTCGGCGCCACATAGAAGCCACCCTCACCCTGAACCGGTTCGATGATGATGGCGGCGATATCTTTAGGCTCGGCATCATTTTTGAAAATGCGCTCGATGCTGGCGATGGAGTCGTCAACGCTGATGCCATGCAGTTCGCACGGGTACAAGGCGCGGAAGATACCGCCCGGCATCAGGCCCATACCGGCCGAGTACGGCACGACCTTACCGGTCAGGCCCAGGGTCATCATGGTGCGGCCGTGATACGCGCCGGTGAAGGCGATCACGCCTGCACGGCCCGTGGCGGCACGGGCGATTTTCACGGCGTTTTCGACAGCTTCAGAACCGGTGGTGACCAACAGGGTTTTCTTGTCGAAGTTACCCGGCACCTTGGCGTTGATCTTTTCGCACAGCTCAACGTACGGCTCGTAAGCCAGCACCTGGAAACACGTGTGGGTCAGTTTGGTCAGTTGCTCTTGCACGGCGGCAATGATTTTCGGGTGCAAGTGACCGGTGTTCAGCACTGCAATGCCGCCAGCGAAGTCGATGAACTCACGACCTTCTACGTCGGTGACAGTCGCATTTTTCGCCGACTCGGCAAAAATCGGGTGAATCTGGCCAACGCCGCGCGGAACAGCGGCTTCACGGCGTTTCATCAGGGATGCGTTGGTCTTGTTGCTCATGGTGTCCTCATTCGCCGCTCATCGTGCGGCGTGGTTCAAGGCTGACGCGCCAGGGAGACGACGATGCCAGCATGCGATGATCGACTGGCATGGCGCTCCCGGCCACAGGAATTAACTGTTTGAAACACAGACGAGACATCGCTCTCGTGTCCCGTCTGTTGAACCACCCGCCGGGTTAGATGCCCAGGCAGAGATATTTGATTTCCAGGTAGTCCTCGATGCCGTATTTGGAACCTTCACGGCCCAGACCCGACGCCTTGATACCACCGAACGGTGCGACTTCGTTGGAGATCAGACCGGTATTGACGCCCACCATGCCGTATTCCAGAGCTTCAGCCACACGGAATACACGGCTCAGGTCACGGGCATAGAAGTACGACGCCAGACCGAACTCGGTGTCGTTAGCCATCGCGATCACTTCTGCTTCGTCTTTGAAACGGAACAGCGGAGCCAGCGGGCCAAAGGTTTCTTCCTTCGCCACTGCTGCGTTTTTCGGCACATTGATCAGGATGGTCGGTTCAAAGAAGCTGCCTTCCAGGCTATTGCCGCCGGTCAGCAAGGTCGCGCCTTTGCTCAGTGCGTCAGCAATGTGTTCCTTGACCTTGGCCACTGCCTTGTCATCGATCAGCGGACCTGTGGTGGTCCCCTCATCCAGACCGTTACCGATTTTCAGCTTGGCGACCGCTACTTTCAGTTTTTCGGCAAATGCATCGTAAACCGAGTCCTGAATGTACAGGCGGTTGGCACAGACGCAGGTCTGGCCGTTATTGCGATACTTGGAAATGATCGCGCCTTCGACGGCCTTATCCAGGTCTGCGTCGTCAAACACGATAAACGGCGCATTGCCGCCCAGCTCAAGCGACACTTTTTTAATGTCTTTGGCACATTCAGCCATCAGTTGACGACCGATTTCGGTCGAACCGGTGAAAGACAGTTTGCGCACGATCGGGTTGCTGGTCAGCTCACCACCAATGTCACCGGCGCTGCCGGTCACCACACTCAGCACACCTCTCGGGATACCGGCACGATGCGCCAGCTCAACAAGGGCGAGTGCCGAGAATGGGGTTTGCGAAGCCGGTTTGATCACCATGGTGCAACCCGCCGCCAGCGCCGGGCCTGCTTTACGGGTGATCATGGCCGCCGGGAAGTTCCACGGGGTAATGGCAGCGGTCACGCCGATCGGTTGTTTGATCACGATCAGGCGCTTGTCTGGCTGGTGACCCGGAATCACATCGCCATAAATACGCTTGGCTTCTTCAGCGAACCACTCGATGAACGAAGCGGCGTAAACGATCTCGCCCTTGGCTTCAGCCAATGGCTTGCCTTGCTCCAGCGTCATCAGGCGACCGAGGTCATCCTGATTTTCGATCAACAGCTCAAACCAGCGGCGCAGCTTGGTCGCACGTTCCTTGGCAGTCAGGGCACGCCAGGCCGGCAACGCATTATCTGCAGCTTCAATGGCGCGACGCGTTTCAGCTGCGCCCATTTTAGGCACTGTACCGATGATTTCACCGGTCGCAGGGTTATTGACCTTGATCGTCTGACCACCGTCCGCATCAACCCAAGCACCATCGATGTAGGCTTGCTGGCGGAACAATTGTGCGTCTTTGAGCTGCATGTGGGCTTTCCTTAACAGCACCGCACGAGGGCGGAGCGAATTATTAGAAGTGAAAGGCGCCGTAAAAGGCTGCCGTCAGGAAGTCATACACCGGCCAAAGTATCTAGAAAACGCACAAAGTAGAAGCCGTGCGGTTTAGCACTCAGACAAGAGCGTTTGAAATCTCAAACGAATCCTAGGGTTAAAGGGGGTAAAGGACAATAGGCTGTTCGAAAAAAAGAACAAGCGGTCGTCTGCTGTGGTTTGCTGTGGTTTGCTGACCCAAGCCTCATTAATAGCTCATAACGCGATAAGAAACACCTGACGAATCAGCGGCATGGACGAGCGACACGCAGATGAGTATTATGGCGCCGCGTTGCACCAGTAGCTCAGCTGGATAGAGTACTGCCCTCCGAAGGCAGGGGTCGTGGGTTCGAATCCCGCCTGGTGCACCATTTTCTTTAACTGCGGGTCGGAAGCTGACTTTCCGACAAACAGTGTCGCTACTGACCGGCAAAGCACTGCCAAGTGTTTTCAGAGAGCCACCGCAAGGGTGAGCCCTGACAGTCCTGCCGATTTCTGGCTACTCCCTCTGAACATCTGCTTCTCCCCTTCTTTGCCCGATCATCCTGACTACGCTTTGTTACTTCCTGCACGCTCATTTTTTAACCCAGCCCCACCTGATAAAGCCGCCTTCCGCAGACATAAGCATCAGGTTGCCGGACGAACCAATACCATTCGTTCGAATACCTTAAAACGCGCTTAGAAAAAGCTATCGCTTCATATCGACAGATATGGGCCCTACCGGAGTCGACTAAAAGTTAACCCCCGCTGGACACTCCAGCGTTTCAACTAGCGCTCCGTAATATCACAATGGCATTACTGAAGTATTGGCTAGACCTCAAGTTCATGAGGCAGCGCACGGCCGACGTTTTTACGGCTTTTCCGTGTAAAGTTTTAGACCTCAGTAACTAGGGCACTTGCTAAGTCTTTCAAAGCTACTATATAAATGTATCATTTGCTGAAATAACAGTCGTCCGCTGCCCTCGGCGTAGCGGCGTAATATGAAGGGCCGATCATGGATAAGAAATCTGCACGACTGACTATATTGATTGATGCGCCAACTAAAGAAAAATTAGAGGCGCTGTCTGCAACGGTCGATCTGACGGTGTCACAAATTCTTAGAAAACTCATAAAAAACCACCTGAACACTCTAGAAACGCCGAGAGACATGCCTATCAAGGAAACACTGCAGGGGCCATTACATACAATTAACTAGTACATCAGTACTAGTTAGCTTGAGTTAGTACTAAAGAATTATACCCATACTAAAGAATTAAAATTCTATCGCCACACATCGCTACTACTGTTTTCCACTCGTGACGCACGGGCCTTTTATGTGACGCACCGCACATGAGTGTCATCATCGCCCAGGTGGAACGAGAAATTACGAGCAATACCCGACACTTATTTCCGTGCGCTCTCTGTTTTCATGTGACGTTGACTATGGATTTTCTTATGTCTTTGATACAGCAACTCGACGCCTGCCACACTTTATTGGTCAACATTGATGCAGGCACGAGTGTCCGCGATGAAGCGAAAACACCTTGTACGCTCTTTTTCTCCATCAGCAACGGCGCTCAGCGGGCGGAGGTGATTCAGTCCAGCGGCGACACCTTCGAGGAGGCGTGGAGCGCAGGCGTGCTGAGGCTGGCGCAACCGAAGACGCCACCCAATCAAGAGCAGCCACCGGAACGCCTGTGGTTAAGGGTAGAGCGAGCCGTCAACATCACGTCGCTGTCATGGGATGAATTGCAGGAGCGCTTTAAACGCTACAAGCGCAACTACTTCAGGTACGGGCTCGCTTTCGACCCGGCGCTGGAGACTGCCTTGACCGAGCAGGAGCTTAATGGAAACGCCATTCTTTACGGTGGCCCAACGGTTCCCCTCGCCAGCTTCAACATGAACAATTTCTCGGTTTACGCGAAAAGACGGTTTGAGGATTCCGCTGCGCAGGCCGCCGCCATGAACGCGCAGGCCTTTCCTCAAACCCCGGTGTACCTGTTCCAGACTCAAGGTGTTTTCTGTGCAGAAGACGGAAAAGCCTATGCCCTCGGCAGCTCTGGGCCCGATGTCGGTCGACGCACTACGGGGTTGCTGGACGCAGCCGATGTCAGGAGCAAGATTGAGACGGCCTCCGACTTTCTCCGCCATCAAGTCAAAGACAGCGGCCAGTTTGTCTACGGCCAGTTCCCCTGTTTTGATCGCACGATCCAGAACTACAACACACTGCGTCATGCCAGTACCACGTACTCAATGATCGAGGCCTGGGCACTGGTCAAGGACCCTGAGCTCGAAGCCTCCATCCACCGATCCCTCGATTACCTTACACAACACCTGATCAAACCTTACACCTTGCCCGACGGCAGCCATGCCGCGTTCCTGGTCGACACCGGCGACGAGATCAAGCTGGGAGGCAATGCGGTCTGCCTGCTGGCACTGGTCAAATACTGCGAAGTGACCGATACCCGAGACTATCTGCCGTTGCTGGAAGCCCTGGCCAATGGCATTGCCTGGATGCAAAACGTCCAGGCTGGTGGTTTCAACCACGTCTTGCACGCTAAAGACCTGAGCGTCAAAGCGCCTTTCAGAATTATTTACTATGACGGTGAGGCCGCCTTCGGGTTGATGCGTCTCTATGGTTTAAGCGGCGACGAACGCTGGCTGAACATCGTCGAAAAAGCGTTCGACTACTTCATTGCCAAAGAGCACTGGCGCGAACACGACCACTGGTTGAGCTACTGCGTCAATGAGCTGACTCGCTACCGTCCTGAAGAGAAATACTTTCGCTTTGGCCTGAACAACTTCGTCGACTACCTGGATTTTGTACAACAACGCATCACGACGTTCCCGACGCTGCTGGAATTAATGATGGCTGCACAGCAGATGCTGCAACGCATCGAAAAGCAGCCCGCGTTGCGAAACTTGCTCAACGAAGTCAACCTGGATGCGTTCTATCGCGCGCTGCATCATCGCGCCCGGCATTTGCTCAACGGTTATTTCTGGCCGGAAATGGCCATGTTCTTTCGCAACCCGGCCCGCATTGTGGGCTCGTTCTTCATCCGCCATCACGCTTTCCGCGTCCGTATCGATGATGTCGAACACTACCTCTCAGGCCTTATCGCTTATCACCGCTACCTGCTCGATGGCGCCCCTCAGGTTCAAACAGTGCAGCAGAGTACCGACGGCTGGCGCTGGGACGCAGCAACGGTTGCACGAGCGACCGGCGGCACCTGGGCAGTTGCGCCAGCGCCAGGCTGGCAAGCCTCGGGCCTCACTCCTTCCATGCTGCATTTCAAACCGCAGCGCATGCTGACCCGCCCTTTAAGCTGGGTCGGCCCCAATGAAACACGACTGGCTCAGGTTTGGGCAAAAGCGGATAAGGCGAAACGCCCGTCTGCCTTTATGTGCGTCGACCCGGCCCCCTATCTGGATACCGGCCTGCCAGTGCTGCAAGTAGCGGACACTGCAGACGCCATGCTGAGAATGGGCCGCTATGCCAGGCAAGCGTTCGGCGGACAGGTGTTCGGCGTCACCGGCAGCGCCGGCAAGACCACCGTGGTTGCCATGCTCACTCATGCGTTGCAACAGCTGGGCACAGTGGCGCAAACCGAAGGCAACGCCAACCTGCCCCATGGCATCGCCTGGAACCTGGCCAGCATGACGGATCCGGCGAAATTCTGGGTACTGGAAATGGCAGTCGGCAGAATGCCCCTCAACTCCGACCTGGTACGCCCCCACATTGCAATCGTCACCAGCCTGTCGCCAGCGCACCTTGAATACCACGGCACCCTGGAAAATCTGGCACGCAAGAAAAGTGCAATTTTCAGGTCCATGGCGCCCGGCAGCCATGCCGTGCTGAACCATGACATGCCCTACTATTCTGTCTTCGCTCAAGCAGCCGAGCGTGCACAACTGACTGTCATCAGCTACGGCGAGCACCCCCAGGCAGATCTGCGAGTGATCAAGTGCCTGACCCAACCGTCCGGTCTGCAGGTCGATGCCAATTTTCAGGGCACTCCCGTGCAATTCAAACTTCAGGTCCGTGGTCAGCACATGGTACTCAATGCGTTGTCGGTGCTGGCCTCTCTGAGTGCCGCTGGCTTGTCCACAAGCGAAGCACTGGCAGCACTGGAATCGTTCGAGGCAGTTTCCGGCCGCGGCAACACGCTCACCATCCCGTGCGACGGCGGTGAGTACCATCTGATCAATGATGCCTATAACGCCAACCCGGGGTCGATGATGGCCTCATTGGACATGCTGGCTGGCTTGCCAGGTTCGCCCGCCCAGCGCGTCGCGTTGTTGGGAGACATGCTTGAGCTCGGGCCAGACACACAACGCTATCACCTGGAGCTGGCCCCGCGCCTGCTGGCTGCCGCACCTCGTCACACAGTCCTCTGCGGCCCGCTCATGCACGGCCTTTATGTGCATTTGCGCGATCAGTTGAGTATTGAGTGGTTCGAGAACGTCGATGCCCTGCTGGCCAAACTGCCAGAGCGGGCCGAGCAGTGGTTCCGAGCGGGTGACAAGGTGCTGGTAAAAAGCTCGGGAGGCACCCGTCTCTCGAAACTGGTCGAGTCCCTCACGCCATCTGAGCAAGCCGTCCAGGCACTCTAGAGCCGGTAATTGCCGAAGTTGTTGGCGGGCGCCTGAACGGGCCAGCCAACAGCGCCATCACGGATAGACACACTTCGCAGCTTCCTTCCCCCTACCTTTGCGTCGTTGATAGAAGGCCGGCCCGATGGCCGGCACTTCAAGTGCGCTTTCAGGCCGGCATCACGCCGCTGCCCCTGGTTTAGCGCTCGCGCAAGGCTTCGCGCGCACGGTTCATCGGCTTGATCAAATAATCGAGCACTGTTTTTTGACCCGTTTTGATATCCGCCGCCGCGATCATCCCCGGCACAATGGCAAAGGACTTGCCGGCCTTATTGTGCAGTTCATTGGCGTTGGTGCGGATGAATACGCGGTAATAGAACACCTCTGGCTTGACTTCATCCTGGATGGTATCGGGCGAAATCATCACGACCTTGCCATCCATGCTGCCGTAGATGGAGTAGTCGTAGGCGGTGATTTTGACCTTGGCATCCTGATCGGGGTGAATAAACGCAATGTCCCGTGGCGAAATACGGGCCTCGATCAATAGCTGGTCGTCCATGGGCACGATCTGCATCAGCCGGCCATTGGGCGGGATGATCCCGCCGATCGTGGTCACTTCGATGTCTTTGACAATGCCTCTTACCGGCGAACGCAATGTCAGCCGGGTGACAGAGTCGGACCGTCCCTTGAGGACTGAAGACAGGGTTTGCACATCAGAGTTGGCCTTGGCCAGTTCTTCACCCGCCCGCACCATGTACTCGGAGCGTGATTGGGTCAGTTTCAGCTCAAGTTCTGACTTTTGCCGCTTCAGGCGCAACACCTCGACGTTACTCGCCGCACCGATCCTGGCCAGGTTTTCGGTGATTTCCAGCTCACTGCGTACCAGCCCCAGCGATGCACGTACCCCCGATTGAGACTCTTCAAGCCCTTTGCGCCGGGTCTGGTACAAATCGGTTTCGGCGGCCATCAGTGCCGGATAGTCCTTGAGCTCATCAGGAAACTTCAGTGCTACGCCTTTCACTTCGGCCTGCAACCGCGCCACGCTGGCCAGCGAAGCCCGGTACTTGGCCGCACTCTCACCAAAGTTGGATTCGGTCTTGGTCGGATCGAGCTTGGCAAGGATCTCGCCCTGCTTGACGATATCCCCTTCGGAGACGTTGAGCTCCGCAACAATACCGCCCTCCAGCGACTGAATAACCTGTTCGCGAGAGGTCGGGATTACCTTGCCGGTACCGGTCGATACCTCGTCTATTTCAAACAGATAGGCCCATATACCGAACGCCAGCAGCATTAATGCAACGCACCAGACAATCCGCGTTGAGCGCACCACTGCAGCGTCATCGAGGCTATCGTCGCCAGCATGATCATCGCTTGGTGAAGCACCCGCGATGGGCACGCCTGGCTGCTGCTTCAAACCCGAAGAACTATTGTTATTAAACATCAGAGCCATCCTTTCGCGCAGTCAATTGCATGGGCAGCCGACTCACTGCGCCTGATTCCTGGGTTTTGAAAGCCGTGCAATCGCGTTGTCCTTGGTGTCATCGATCACAACCAAACCGTTGTCGACAACAATGATCCTGTCCACCAGGCTCAATACGCTCATCCGATGTGTCGCAATGATCAGTGTGCGCTGTGCGCCCCACTGGCCCAGGCTCTGAATCAGCTTGCGCTCGGTGATATCGTCCATGGACGCAGTGGGCTCATCCAACAGCACAATCTGCGGTTGGCGAATGATCAACCGGGACAATAACAATGACTGTCGCTGACCGCCGGACAAGCCAAGCCCGCCCTCCAGAATCATGTGATCCATGCCCAGCGCAAATTTACTGATGAATTCCATCGCACCCGTCAACTCCAGGGCTTCGAGAATTTGCTGATCGCTCGCGTGGGGTGCTCCCAGCATCAGATTTTCGCGCAAGGTGCCGTGGAACAACCTGGAGTTCTGGGTCAACAGACCCACATCACGACGGACATCGGCCGGATCGATATGGCTCAATCCGACGCCATCCAGCGTCAGAGCCCCCGAGCTGAGGTCGATCATGCCGGCCATCGCCTGCAATAACGTCGACTTGCCAGCCCCATTGCGCCCCAACACGGCGATGCGCTCGCCCGGTTTGATCTTCAAGGCTTTAACGGTCAAGGCCGGCAGTTTCGCGTCTTCCGAGTACTTAAAGGCGGCCTGGTTAAACTCATAGTTGCCACTTATCACAGGCAGATGTACACGCTTGCTGCCTTCTGCCTGATCAACCGGCAGCTGCATGATCCGGTGCATGCTCTCCAATGCCACTTTGGCCTGTTGCCAACGCGTCAGAACATGGGTGAGCTGCGACATCGGAGCCATCATGCGCGAAGCCAGAATCGATGCGGCCACCAGGCTACCGGTGGTCATATCCCCAAGCATGACCATAGGCGCGCCAAACACCACGACCACAGCGAAGACCCCCCCCTGTACGTTGTGAGTCCAGGCCACCAAACCACTGGTCAGTACCCGTGAGCGCAGGCTGGCATCGGCCGCAGTCGCGTTGTAGTGGTTCCATTGTTGCTGAAAGCGCTGCTCGGCCTGGAGCATCTTGATGTCGTCCAGCCCCTGAACCGTTTCCACGAGCATGGCGCTACGCAGCGAACTTTCACGCATCGATTGATTCGCCAGCCGCGCCAACTTCTTTTGCGCCAGCAAGCCTGGAACCACCAGAAACAACAGCGCCGTCAACGGAACAGCCACCAGAGGTCCGGCAATAAACCAGTAAATCACCAGGAACATCAGGAAAAAAGGCAAATCCGCCAAGGCACTGGCCGTGCTGGATGTAATCAATTCGCGCAGCTGTTCAAGCTCGCGCAACTGCGAAATGAACGACCCCGTGGACTTCGGCCGAGCGCTGTTACGCAACCGGATGGCATGCCCGAACACCAGGTCTGAGACGCGAATATCTGCACGCTTGCCCAGCAGATCAGTAATGCGTACACGCATGATCCGAAGGATGAAGTCAAAAAACAGCGCCAGCATGACGCCACCAAACAAGACATACAGCGTCGGCATTGATTCGGCTGGAATGACCCGGTCATACACCTGCATCGAAAACAGCACCCCGGCCAGACCGAGGATGTTCGCCGCCAAAGACGCCAACATGACGTGCCCATAGGGGCGCATGTCACGCAATACGATGCTTTTGAACCAGCTCCTGTCGTAGGGCTTTACGTAGTCATCGACCCGGGAGTCCTTGGCCTGCTGGTTGGGCCGCAAAATCAGCGCCTTGGTCGCAGACTTCAACAACTCGGCCCGGCTGATACGACTTTGCAGACCTTGGTCGCCACTGTAGACAATGCCCAGCTCATCGTCGTCATTGAGCGCCTGCAGCACTCCGATTTGACCGTCGCTGAACTGCAGCACCAATGGCAAACGCCGCTGCACCAGCAACGACGGGGTGAAGTCAACAATCTTCAGGGTGAGCCCGGCCTGCCGCGCCATCTGGCGCAGCACCTCGTCAACGTTGACGTCTTTACTCCATTGCGCCGCGATACGCACATTCTGCGCCGAACAATCCAGTCGGTGATGGCGCGCGACCGCCAGGATTGCTTCAAGCCAGCCCTCGTAATCCAGAGCGCTGTTCTCCTCAAGCGTCTGGGGTTCGGCGGTCTCTTTGGATTCCAGCTTTACGGCATCGTTCATGGTCGGATCTCCACACCTTGGATAGTGCTGCTATCCAGATTAAATGCCGTGCGCAAGCCGCTACTGTTGTAGAGGCAATCGATTTCCAACCGGTGCAGATCAGCTGCAGTGTTAGCCCGATCCATGGCAGCCTGGTGGATTTCCTGCTCAGCGTTCAGCAAATCGAGCAACGGTCGTGTGCCCAACTCAAGGTATTGCTGGCGATACAAATCACGGGTTTCAGAAATGCTTCGCTCGCGAAAACTCAGGGTAGAGAGACGCTGCACAAGGCTGGAGGTCTGGTCACGAGCCTCAAGCAAACCCTGGCGCACAGCTAGCCGTGCGGCATCATTGGCCGATTCGGCAGAACGCAGGGCTTGTCCCGCGGCGGCTTTACGGGCATTGATGGCACCGCCCTGATACAACGGCACTTCAACGTTGAGGAACACCCCGTAGCGGGTCCGGTCGCGACCGCCGGAAGTACCATCATCGTCGTTGCTGTCCAGATACTGAGTGGCCGACGGATCCAGCGACAGTGTCGGTAGCCCTTCGGCACGGGCCAAGGCTATTTGCGCCATGGCATCCACCTGCTGGGCCTGAGCGATCAACAGCGAAGGTGTCAGGACTTCGTCCGGATTAATCCCCTCGCAGGACTGACTCAACGTAGCGGGTACAGTGGCTGTGACACTGACCGGCGTTTGCGCGCCGAGTAAACTGGCCAACGTACTGCGCCAGCGGTTATAGAGCGCAGTGAATTGCAACTGTGTCGCCACTGCCGCCTCAACCCGCGAGCGCGCCTGGATCAGGTCAGAACGGGTGCTGGCACCCATGTCGCTGCGCTTTTGCGCCAGATCGGCAATGGCCGTGAGGCCTTTTACTTGTGCCTTGGAAATCTCGAGCAAGGCTTGATAACGCTGCAGCTCGATGACAGCAAAAGCGGTATCGCGCGCGACTTGGTCGATCGCCAGCAAGACCGAAGCCTGCTTGCCGTTCACCCGTGCCACTGCGCTATCTACCCTACTGTCCACCTTGCCGAAGTCATACAGCATTTGTGACAGGGACAAGGTAAAGGCCTGGCTCTGGCCATTGCCGGTCAGACCACTGTCATAGCCGGAGTTGAGCCCCGCTTTAATCTGCGGGTAATACCCTGCCCGCGCCACGGTCACAAAGTCATTTTGCTGATACAGAAGACTGATCGACTCAGCGATGGCTGGATGCCAGCTAACTGCCATTTGCACGGCTTGCGTCAAGTCGAGGTTGTCGGGGATCTCGTTTCGAGGGGCAGCCGGCAGGCTGGCGCCGAACGAATCGCCCGGTAAATTCTTGCCCACATCTTTTGGGCTGATGGTGTTGATACTTTCAGGTGCGTAGTCGCGTGTTAGCGCTACGGCCTGCTCTATCGTCAATGGCTGTATGGCGCTAGCCAACAAAGCCAAAAACAGGAACCCGAACCGATCCTTAGGCTTCAAGTAATGCTCCAAAACGGCTTACAGTCAAAAAGAAGATAGATGCCTAGTCACCATGCAGTCGGATGAATTTCAGCGACATGCACAGCATTACTAGAATTCGGTGTGTAACGCCAGAGCGGTGCAATCTGCACCGCCTGGACCGTTACAGTAGACATCAAAGGGATGAAAGGGAGAGTGCCAGGCCCTAAGGCCTGACCCTCCCCGCCCACAACGTGGTTAAACCACGTTGATACCGCTCTGCACCCAGAGTTGATGGGTTTCATCTTCCTGGCTGGTGTACACCACGTACTCCTGCCCGTTCTCCAGTTGAGTGGTACCCACCGACCAGTTGCCCGTCAGATGGACGCTGTCTTGCTCGTCACCCTCGATAAACAATCTATCCGTTTCAGGTGCCGTCACTGCCAACAGGTCTTCCAGACTCACAGTCAGATCGACTGCGCTGAAGTCGTTCAGATCGATGCTCTCGATGTCGCTGACCTTGCCAACCAGCAAGCTCAAGTCAACCGTCGCATCTCCACCGTTCCACAACAGGGTGTCGAAACCAGCCCCGCCATCCACCGCTGCAAACTCGGTGTCATGGATCGCGATCTGATCAGCACCGTCGGTACCTTCAGTGATAGTGGCTTGTGACGAGTCTTCCGCAATCGAGGCTGCTGCGAAGCCAGGGGCTTCGGTGGCAGGATCGCCAGGGTTGGCATCGTCCCAGACCAAATCACGATCAGGTGAGTCAACACGTACATACAGCGTGGCAGTGTCCTCTTGGCCACTTGGTGTGGTGAGTTTGTAAGTAAAGCTATCCACTTTGCCGACATCTGCAAGTGCCAGTCCCGGCGTAGTGGTGTAGCTGTAGTTACCGTCTGCATGCAACATCAGAGTGCCGTAAAGCCCTTGCACTACCGAACCAACTTGACCCGGCATCACATAGACCCCGTTCACCAGCACACTCAGCACAGTCAGCGAAGAACCCAGGCTGTCTGCTACAGAGTGATCGCCGGCCAGTAGGACATTACCTGTCGCGGCAGTTGCTGCACCTGTGACGAACTGATCCAGGTGAGTGGTGTTCAGCGTTTGTGCAACCGTAATCGTACCCGCAGATATCAATGCACCTGTGGTGGACGACACTCGATACGATTCACCAGCCATCAGACCGGTGAAGGTATGTGTCGCGTTGGTTGTGGACTGCCCTGCCACGTTAGTCCAGACACCATTCTCCAGATGCTGCAGGACGATCGTTGTTGTAGGAAGTACCCCGATGCCCGCGAAGCTACGGCTGACAACTAGCTCTGCCGTCGAATCTGCATCGATCAGGACTGCTTCACCATTCGCTGTACGGCTACCGACTACTGGCGGCGAGTAGCTGAGCGCCGTAACGCTTTCAGTCTCTACCACGTTATCAATAGCAATCTGTGCCGTTGCGATGTCATCGGTTGCCACCAGCTCAATCACACCTGGAGCCGACGGATCGGCAGGATCCCAGATGACCGTGCTGTCAGTGCTGTCGATGTGTACGTACAGGTTGGCAGAAGCCGTCCCGCCCGCAGGCGTCGTCAGTTGATACGCAAAGGTATCGACCTTACCGATATTCGCCGGATCGCCATTGGCTGAGTAGCTGTAATCGCCATTGGCAAAGATCGTCAGTTCACCGTACAGACCTTGCACGACCGTCCCGACAGCTGGATCGGAATCAACAGGCTCACCATTGACTGTCTGAACCGTCGCATCTGCGCCAGTACCAGGAGAGTCCGGCAAACCGGTCACGCCGTTATCCGTGATGACGTTACCGCTGACATCGCCTCCTGTCGTATCGAAATCAACCAGACTTTCGTTATCGACACTCAGTTGCGCGGTAGCACTTGCACCCACTGCCACGACTGCAGGGTCCATTGCGAGCGTAAAGCGATACTGACCCGCCGCCAGACCGTCAACTTCAGCGCTGGAACTCGAGCCGAAGAGACCTAGCAGATCAAGCAAGCCACCGCTTACACCACCCACATCCACAGGCGTCCAACCGCCAGCACCGTCGCTGACTTCAAGTGTTGCAGTGAACCCGCCACCCAACAGGGAAACCAGCTCGCCCTCACCGAAGGACAGATTCAAGGTGCCAGTGTTATCGCCTGTCACAGTGAATTCCTGCGACCGCGTAGTCACCCCGAGCTGAATTCCGCCCACTCCCAGCAGCGTGAACACTCTCATGTCATCCAGCGCCGTGTTGGTCGTAACCGGAGTTACAGTGAGCTCGGCAGTAGCAACATCATCGAATGCTTCCAGGTCGGCATCCGCGTCAGCGTCAGCGTCGGCATCAGCATCGGCATCAGCATCGGCATCAGCGTCGGCATCGGCATCGGCGTCGGCGTCGGCGTCGGCGTCGGCATCGGCATCCGCATCAGCATCGGCATCGGCATCGGCATCCGCGTCCGCATCAGCGTCGGCATCGGCATCGGCATCCGCATCCGCATCCGCATCGGCGTCGGCGTCGGCATCCGCATCCGCATCCGCATCCGCATCAGCGTCGGCATCAGCGTCGGCATCGGCATCCGCATCCGCATCCGCATCCGCATCAGCGTCGGCATCGGCATCGGCGTCGGCGTCCGCATCGGCATCGGCATCGGCGTCGGCATCGGCGTCCGCATCGGCATCGGCATCGGCATCGGCGTCCGCATCAGCATCGGCGTCCGCATCGGCGTCCGCATCCGCATCCGCATCCGCATCGGCATCGGCGTCGGCATCAGCGTCGGCATCAGCATCGGCGTCGGCATCGGCATCGGCGTCGGCGTCGGCATCGGCGTCGGCATCGGCGTCCGCATCGGCATCGGCATCCGCATCGGCGTCCGCATCCGCATCGGCATCCGCATCGGCATCCGCATCGGCATCCGCATCCGCATCCGCATCAGCGTCGGCATCGGCATCGGCGTCGGCATCGGCGTCGGCATCGGCATCCGCATCCGCATCCGCATCAGCGTCAGCGTCAGCATCCGCATCAGCGTCGGCATCCGCGTCGGCGTCGGCGTCGGCATCCGCATCGGCATCGGCATCGGCATCGGCATCGGCGTCGGCATCCGCGTCGGCATCAGCGTCCGCATCGGCGTCGGCATCGGCATCGGCATCGGCATCGGCATCCGCATCCGCATCCGCATCCGCGTCAGCATCGGCATCGGCATCGGCGTCGGCGTCCGCATCGGCATCGGCATCGGCGTCGGCGTCGGCGTCGGCATCAGCGTCGGCATCAGCATCGGCGTCGGCATCGGCATCGGCATCGGCATCGGCGTCGGCGTCGGCGTCGGCGTCGGCGTCGGCATCGGCATCGGCGTCGGCATCGGCGTCCGCATCGGCATCGGCATCGGCATCGGCATCGGCGTCCGCATCAGCATCGGCGTCCGCATCGGCGTCCGCATCCGCATCCGCATCCGCATCCGCATCGGCATCGGCATCGGCATCAGCGTCGGCGTCGGCATCGGCATCGGCGTCGGCATCGGCGTCGGCATCGGCGTCCGCATCGGCATCGGCATCCGCATCGGCGTCCGCATCCGCATCGGCATCCGCATCGGCATCCGCATCGGCATCCGCATCCGCATCCGCATCCGCGTCCGCATCAGCGTCCGCATCAGCGTCCGCATCAGCGTCGGCATCCGCGTCGGCGTCCGCATCGGCATCGGCATCGGCGTCGGCATCCGCATCCGCATCAGCGTCGGCATCAGCGTCTGCGTCGGCATCGGCATCCGCATCCGCATCGGCGTCGGCATCGGCGTCCGCATCGGCATCCGCATCGGCATCGGCATCGGCATCCGCATCCGCATCCGCATCCGCATCCGCATCCGCATCAGCGTCGGCATCCGCATCCGCGTCCGCGTCCGCATCAGCGTCGGCATCCGCGTCGGCGTCGGCGTCCGCATCGGCATCGGCATCGGCATCCGCATCCGCATCCGCATCCGCATCAGCGTCGGCATCAGCGTCTGCGTCGGCATCGGCGTCCGCATCCGCATCGGCGTCGGCATCGGCATCGGCGTCCGCATCGGCATCGGCATCGGCGTCCGCATCGGCATCCGCATCCGCATCGGCATCGGCATCCGCGTCGGCGTCGGCGTCGGCGTCGGCGTCGGCATCAGCGTCCGCATCAGCATCTGCGTCGGCATCAGCATCAGCGTCCGCATCGGCATCCGCATCGGCATCCGCATCCGCATCGGCGTCGGCGTCGGCGTCGGCGTCGGCGTCGGCATCAGCGTCCGCATCAGCGTCAGCATCAGCATCTGCGTCGGCATCAGCGTCAGCATCCGCATCCGCATCCGCATCAGCGTCGGCATCGGCATCGGCGTCGGCATCGGCATCCGCGTCGGCATCGGCATCCGCATCCGCATCCGCATCCGCATCGGCGTCAGCATCGGCGTCAGCATCGGCGTCGGCGTCAGCATCGGCGTCCGCATCAGCATCAGCATCGGCATCGGCATCGGCATCCGCATCAGCGTCGGCATCGGCATCGGCATCAGCGTCGGCATCCGCATCCGCATCCGCATCCGCATCCGCATCCGCATCCGCATCAGCGTCGGCATCAGCGTCGGCATCGGCATCCGCATCCGCATCCGCATCCGCATCCGCATCCGCATCCGCATCAGCGTCGGCATCGGCATCGGCATCGGCGTCGGCATCGGCATCGGCATCCGCGTCGGCATCAGCGTCCGCATCGGCGTCGGCATCGGCATCCGCATCCGCATCCGCATCCGCGTCAGCATCGGCATCGGCATCGGCGTCCGCATCGGCATCGGCATCGGCGTCGGCGTCGGCGTCGGCATCAGCGTCGGCATCAGCATCGGCATCGGCATCGGCATCGGCATCGGCGTCGGCGTCGGCGTCGGCATCGGCATCGGCGTCGGCATCGGCGTCCGCATCGGCATCGGCATCGGCATCGGCATCGGCGTCCGCATCAGCATCGGCGTCCGCATCGGCGTCCGCATCCGCATCCGCATCCGCATCCGCATCGGCATCGGCATCGGCGTCGGCGTCGGCATCAGCGTCGGCATCAGCATCGGCGTCGGCATCGGCATCGGCGTCGGCGTCGGCATCGGCGTCGGCATCGGCATCGGCATCGGCATCGGCGTCGGCGTCGGCGTCGGCATCGGCATCGGCGTCGGCATCGGCGTCCGCATCGGCATCGGCATCGGCATCGGCATCGGCATCGGCGTCCGCATCAGCATCGGCGTCCGCATCGGCGTCCGCATCCGCATCCGCATCCGCATCGGCATCGGCATCGGCGTCGGCGTCGGCGTCGGCATCAGCGTCGGCATCAGCATCGGCGTCGGCATCGGCATCGGCGTCGGCGTCGGCATCGGCGTCGGCATCGGCGTCCGCATCGGCATCGGCATCCGCATCGGCGTCCGCATCCGCATCGGCATCCGCATCGGCATCCGCATCGGCATCCGCATCCGCATCCGCATCAGCGTCGGCATCGGCATCGGCGTCGGCATCGGCGTCGGCATCGGCATCCGCATCCGCATCAGCGTCAGCATCCGCATCAGCGTCGGCATCCGCGTCGGCGTCGGCGTCGGCATCCGCATCGGCATCGGCATCGGCATCGGCGTCGGCGTCGGCGTCGGCGTCGGCATCAGCGTCCGCATCGGCGTCGGCATCGGCATCGGCATCCGCATCCGCATCCGCATCCGCGTCAGCATCGGCATCGGCATCGGCATCGGCGTCGGCGTCGGCGTCCGCATCGGCATCGGCATCGGCATCGGCGTCGGCGTCGGCGTCGGCATCAGCGTCGGCATCAGCATCGGCGTCGGCATCGGCATCGGCGTCGGCGTCGGCGTCGGCGTCGGCATCGGCATCGGCGTCGGCATCGGCGTCCGCATCGGCATCGGCATCGGCATCGGCATCGGCATCGGCGTCCGCATCAGCATCGGCGTCCGCATCGGCGTCCGCATCCGCATCCGCATCCGCATCGGCATCGGCATCGGCATCGGCGTCGGCGTCGGCGTCGGCATCAGCGTCGGCATCAGCATCGGCGTCGGCATCGGCATCGGCGTCGGCGTCGGCGTCGGCATCGGCGTCGGCATCGGCGTCCGCATCGGCATCGGCATCCGCATCGGCGTCCGCATCCGCATCGGCATCCGCATCCGCATCCGCATCCGCATCCGCATCCGCATCCGCATCAGCGTCGGCATCGGCATCGGCGTCGGCATCGGCATCCGCGTCGGCATCGGCATCCGCATCCGCATCCGCATCGGCGTCAGCATCGGCGTCAGCATCGGCGTCGGCGTCAGCATCGGCGTCCGCATCAGCATCAGCATCGGCATCGGCATCGGCATCCGCATCAGCGTCGGCATCGGCATCGGCATCGGCATCGGCATCGGCATCGGCATCAGCGTCGGCATCCGCATCCGCATCCGCATCCGCATCCGCATCCGCATCGGCGTCGGCGTCGGCGTCGGCGTCGGCATCAGCGTCCGCATCAGCATCAGCATCAGCATCAGCATCAGCATCAGCATCAGCATCAGCATCAGCATCAGCATCAGCATCCGCATCGGCATCCGCATCCGCATCCGCATCCGCATCAGCATCAGCATCAGCATCAGCATCAGCATCAGCATCAGCATCAGCATCAGCATCAGCATCAGCATCGGCGTCCGCATCTGCGTCGGCATCGGCATCGGCGTCCGCATCCGCATCGGCGTCGGCATCGGCATCGGCATCGGCATCGGCATCGGCATCGGCATCGGCATCGGCATCAGCATCAGCATCTGCGTCGGCATCAGCATCCGCATCCGCATCGGCGTCGGCATCGGCATCAGCATCAGCATCAGCATCAGCGTCGGTCTCATCGATGTCCGCGCTATTTACCTGCGAAGGGTCCGAGATATTACGGGCGGCATCCGTCAGCGTCACACTCAGGAGTTCGCCGTTAATTTTTGGCGTATCCATGTCAACTGAGAAGTTGCCATCGGCCCCCACCGTACCGGTACCCAGCAGGTTGCCTTGGTCGTCTCTGATGTGGACGGTGGTACCTGCTTCACCTTTACCCGTAACGTTCACGCCATTTGGGGTGACCACGAGGTTTGTCGGGGCATCTGGAGCGGTTGTATCCACGAAGTCGATGTCCGCGCTCACTACTTGCGCAGGATCCGAGATATTCCCGGCCGCGTCGGTCAGTGTCACGTCAAGGACTTCGCCATTGACTTGAGGAGGGTTCAGCCCAACTGCGAAGTTGCCATCGGCACCGACCGTACCTGTTCCGATCGTGTTGCCTTGTGGGTCTTTGATGGTAACTGTGGTACCCGGCTCACCTTTACCCGAGACAGTTCCGCCATTGGGGGAAACACTCAGGTTGGTTGGCGCATCCGGGGCAGTGGTATCAGCAGGATCGATGTCCGGGCTTACCACTTGAGAAGGGTCAGAGACATTGCCGGCAGGATCGGTCAGTGTCACGTCGAGGGTTTCGCCATTGACCTGAGGGGGACTCAACTCAACTACAAAGTTTCCATCGGCATCAACCGTACCTGTACCCACCGTGTTGCCCTGGGCATCTTTGATGGTAACTGTCGTGCCCGGCTCACCTTTACCCGACACGGTACCGCCGTCAGGGGAAACGCTCAGGTTTGTAGGCGCATCCGGGGCAGTGGTATCAGCAGGATCGATGTCCGGGCTTACCACTTGAGAAGGGTCAGACACATTGCCGGCAGGATCGGTCAGTGTCACGTCGAGGGTTTCGCCATTGACTTGCGGGGGCTTCAGCCCAACTGCGAAGTTGCCATCTGAGCCGACAGTACCTGTACCGACGGTATTGCCTTGGGCATCTTTGATGGTAACCGTCGTGCCCGCTTCGCCTTTGCCAAAAACAGTCGCGCCATCAGGGGAAACACTTAAGTCCGTAGGAGCCGTCGGCGCTGTTGTATCACCATCGCCACCGCCGCCACCACCACCGCCATCACGACTCAATATTGCAATAGCGGCACCGACACCCAACAGGCTCAAACCCCAGACCAACCAGTCTGGTGTACCGGTTCCCGCTTGCGCCGCCAGTGTCAGCTCTTCGAGAGAACTGATCTCACTAAAGGTGAAACCAGAGTAGGGAGATGAGTACTGGCCCAGGTACAACGTGCCGTCTTCATCTTCGAGGACCAGCTGACTCGTCGCACCGTCCTCTCCCACTGCAAAGAAGTTTTGAATAGTAACGGTTTCGCCAGACTTAAGAGTAACCACCAGGTTCTTGCCCGACTGTTGCATCGATTGGACGCTAGCCGGGCTTATGGGGAGTTTTACAATACTGGTCTCATTAAGGGCGACATTACCGAACGCATGTTCGGCTCCCGCCCCCGTCGACTTATCGACTATGACTATGTTCTTCATTGCACACCTTTTTATTAAGCCAATTAAAACCAATAACAAAATCGAGTCGAACGGCAGCGCAGCCTCTTAATAAGAAGCTGAGCATTCGAATCCGCGAAGGTTATGTAAAAGTTTTAAATCAACGCACAGTGCTCAACCCACACCTGCGCGCTCACTGGGCGCCGGGTTTCGAGGCAGGCCAGCAAGACGGGAGTGGTGTTTGCACAAGGGAGTGACAGCGAAATACTGTAACAGCATCAAGCCGTAGAAGCGGTGCTTACGCAGAGGCTTGATCACCGTATACGCTCCATGTCCTTTTGCCCGAAAATACCGGGGTGCGCATCCTTACGTTAAGCAAATCAAGCATGCCTATTAAAGATGCAAGATATCAGCGAATAACCGTCGTAACAGAGCGTTAGCCCTCATCAAGAACGGCTCGCTAGCAGGGATAATAGTCGGGCCGACGATTTCCTTAAAGCGAAAAGTTCAATGCTAGACACGTAAAATATACAGAGACACAGCCAGTGATAGTTGGATGTCTTTCAAGGTATAACTTAATAATCCCGCATGATAATTTCATTATCATAGGATATTATCTGGAATACATTAGAGGCGTACCAGACACTTTTATAATGTGCGGCTAGTTGGAAAATATGGAGCTGTAACATTTTGTATTGTTTTTTATTGCGCGCTTATACATTGAAATTTTTACGTATTTATCCAGAACTCTGACGACTATCCGCTGATCGTCCAAGTCGAAACAAAAGGGGAAAGGCCGGTGATCATCTTCCCGCCTCAGAGGCTATGAGAGCGTAGCCGGCAGCCCGCCCCCATAGACGAAAAACCTTACTGCCGAGTAGTGCCCACAGGCTCGCCGCTCATGCCCTCGATACGCGTCATCAGCACACTGACAAAATCTTCAAGACTCATTTTCTGGCCATTGAAATCCACTTGCCCGCCGCTGTAGCTGAGTGACGCAAGAATGTTGTTGCTGTCGACTTTTGCCAGACCCGTTTGCACCGCCATGACCCCAGCCATTTCACCGTTCATGCTTGCTGCTTCAGCGATCGCTTGAGGATCGCTCTGCCCGGCCAGTTGAGCTTGTACGGCTGACAAGTCAGCGATCATGGGCTTGGACAGCTGAAGCTTGGCGTTCAGAGCGGTCATCATCTGCTTGGCGATCTCGATGGGTGGCTGCTCAAACGAAGCCGGCTTGGCCAGACTTACCGTGACGTTAAAGTGACTTTCTCCATGAACTGTTTTAAGCGTGAGGTCTTCTAGCGCCAGCTGGGGTTTTGCAGACAGAAAATTTTCGACACCGGCTTGCATCAGGGTTTGTTCGGCCAACGTCAGAGGAGTTTCGGGCAAAGTGCCATCGGCTTGCGGCTGAAACTTGGTCTGATACAACTGCAGCAGCGATTGCATGGCCGGAATATCCAGGCTGTTGGCCGTCATGACCATTTTCGCACTGCCCACCGGTTTACCGTCCAAGGTGATGTCGCCCACGTTATAGGCAAGACGCCCGGACAGCAGGTTGTCGGTAGCAGACGCAGAGTCCGCATACTCGAAATCCTTGATCTTGAGCTCCGATCGCCGCTCTCCAAACGTCAACTGACCGTCACTCAGTTGAAGAACGTTCTGCCCGAGGTAGAAACCGTAAGTGCTTTTGTTCAGATCGCTGGCAATCGTCAGGCCGTTTAACTCAACCAGCACCGGTGGCTTGCCTGGTGTGTCGGCATGAACCTTGAGGTGTTCCATATAGCCTTTGGCTTTAAGGTTTTGACCATCGGCATCCATTTGGCCATCCATGATCATGCCCGAGAAGGTGAGGCTGGAGCTTTCATCCAGCTTGGCATCCAGTGGCAGCAACTCCATATGTCCAACCACAGAGCGGTCATAATTCAGGGTTGCCCGGCCGTTGAGAGGCGACTGGTCTTTGGCGGCCGCGAACCATTTCTCTACAGACGGCGTTTCCTCCAGCACATAGCTGCTACTCGCCATCACAGGTAGCCACTTGAAGGTCTTGATACGTGACCAGGGCAAGGGGCCATGCTCGAGTTCATCGACTATCAGCAATTCCAGCGGCTGGGCATCCGGGCCGGAAGCGTCGTCTTGTACGTTGACTCGATAGCGTGCCGTGCTGCTATAGAAACGACTCTCCAGTGAAACCAGCTCGACAGTACCGTGGACCGAGGTACCCTCCAGTTGCGATGCAAGCTCCTGATTGGCCTTCTGAATCGACGCCTGTAAAACGCTTTCAATTTTGGTCCCGGTGTACCACGCGCCAGCCGTGCTTATAACGCCGACGACAACGACAATCCCTACCAATACGCCTAAAGGTTTTTTCATCAATTGACCCGTTCAATGTCCGTTCTGTTGAAAGATATGCGGTCTTTGCTGAACCCGTCATGGGCCGAAAAGTGGGTGCAGGTTAACACTGGCTGTTAGCCAGAGGCGGCGGCTGTAGAGCGCAAGAATCGAGGGGGTATCAGGCGTACTGTTGCTCGATTTCGTCAAGCTGATGGTCAAAGCTCCTGAGGCTGGCACTCCATGTATAGACCAGCACTTCCAGGTCATGATCCAGGCAGGTTTCCCCTACAGAATTAAACGTAACGTCTGAGTAGTCCAATTGATAACGCTCACGCGCCATTGCGGCGGCGACGTCGGAAAGCTCACGGGCGTTGTCGAGCCATTGGCGATCTTCGGATGGCAACGCCTTATCGAGCTTAAGGCACTGGATTTTCAGGGCTTCGAGGCTTTTTTCCAGCGGGGTGCCCGTGAGCTCGCCCATGAACTCCTGGAAGGTACGACCAGGCTGCCAGTAACTGCCCCAGAAATACCGGTCGAATACGGTTTCGACGCGACGCAGCGCAACTTTGGTATCCCAGATCATGACCCGCGTCTGGCCCTGGTCTATCTGGCGCTTTTTGATTTGTCGGGTTTGCACCGAAGCCCAGGCCACGACCACGATAGCCAACACCGCAATCAATGCACTGGCGCTGTCGAGAAAGATCATCGCCTTGTCGATCTGGTGAGCCAGCATGATGCCGTAGAAGTAGGTCGCCGAGAGCAGCACCAAGGCGGCAACTGCACACCAGAAACCGGGAGCATAAGGGTTTTTCATTATTAGTATCCCCATCAAGCATTGCTTGCGCGATGGGAAGGGCCTGAGACCCGCACAGCCCTGAGCCATCGTTCCTGTACCGATAGCTCAAAGCATAGCAACGCTGTCAGGGTTTCGCGCTGACCGAGGGCGGCGTTCGTCCATTTTCCCAGCCGCCACCGAGCGCCAGGAACAGATCAATCTGGCCCATGGCAACTTGGGTGTTGGCAGTGGCAAGCTGTGCACGCATGTCGGTATAGGTGCGGGTGGCTTGCAGGTCAGCCAGAAACGACTCACGTCCCGCCATGAAGAACCGGTGAGTTTGATCGGCAGCCGTTTTGGCAGAAGCTTCTGCTTCAGCCAGTGCCTCACGCCGCTGAAGTAAAGCGGTGTATTGCACCAGGCTGGTCTGGGTTTCACGAATCGCGTTAAGCACTACGCCATCAAATTTGGCCAGCGCTCCCTGTGTCACCGCCTCGGCTTCCCGAATACGCGCTCGCGAGCCATTTTTCGGAATGGTCCAGCTCAGCAATGGGCCAAAACCCCAGTGGTTGGTGGGTGCAGTCCCCAGGTTGTCCAGGATCCCGACCGTGCCAATGCTCGCACCGAAACTGATATCCGGGTAGAGCGCGCCGGTGGCCACACCGATTTCAGCTGTTGCCGCGGCCAGATGGCGCTCGGCCTGGCGAATATCAGGGCGACGCTTTAACAGCGCGGCACCATCCCCCACGGGTAGCAATTGCGCGATATGTGGCAGCTCGGCGCAGGTGGCAACACCCGCCGGCAGTTGATCCAGCGGTTTAGCCAGTAACATCGACAAACGGAACAGCCCGGACTGACGCAGGGCCTCGTAGCGTGGCAATTCCGCCCGCAGCGATCTGAATTGGGTTTCGGAGCGCGTCACCTGCGTTTCATCTCCCCGGCCGGCATCACGCAGACGCTGGGTCAGGTCGGTGCTCTGTGCCTGCAAATGCAGTGACTCTCTGGCGATTTCATATTCTTCATTCGCCGAGCATACTTGGGTGTATGCACGCACCACATCAGCCACCAGAGTTATACGAGCGGTGTCTGCCGCAGCCTGAGTCGCATCGGCGTTGGCCTGCGCAGCTTCAATGCCTCGTTGCAACGTACCCCACAAGTCAAACTGATAAGACGTGCTGATACCCAAGTCGCCAACGTTTGCCACCGGCACTTTATCCGCCAACAGAAAAGCTTCGCCAGACTCTTGCAGACGCTGTGCACCCGCCTTTACCGAACCACTCCAGCCACCCGCCGATTGAGCCTGCTCAACCTGAGCCCGCGCTCGCAACAAATTGGCCGCAGCCACCCGTAAATCGGTGTTGGAAACCAGCGCCTGGTGCACCAGCTCATTGAGTTTCGGGTCCTGATAGAGCTTCCACCAGTCGGCGGGTACCGGGGCCGAAACCACATTGGCGCCTTCCGCGACCAGCTCGCCCTGCAGATCGGGGCGTTGAATGGCGGCATCTTCGGGCAAGTGATAATCGGGGCCCAATAACTGACAACCAGACAGCAGCACTCCCAGCCCTACAGCTGCCAGGTAAACGGCTTTCATGGTGCGCTCTCCTGGGTAGGCTTGGCGGAAGCAGAATCTTCGATGATCGACACCGTGGCGGTACGCCCGGCAATCATGCGGAAGTCCGCCGGGACATCATCGAACACAATGCGTACAGGAATCCGCTGCGCCAAGCGCACCCAACTGAACGCCGGGTTGACGTTGGGTAGCAAGTTGCGACCACTGGTGCGGTCCCGGTCCTCGATACCCGCCACGATGCTATCCACATGACCACGCAAACGAGCATTGTCACCCATCACACGAATATCAACGCTCTGGCCAACATGGATACCACCCAGCTTGGTTTCTTCAAAATAGCCATCAATGTGAAACGAGCTGCTGTCGACAATCGACAATACCGGTTGACCTGCGGTGACGAATTCATTGACCCGGGGCGCTCGATCATTGACGTAGCCCTCTACCGGGCTACGTACCACCGTGCGATCCAGGTTGAGTTGAGCACTGTCTACCGCAACTTCGGCTTCAGTCAGCGCTGCCTGGGCTCGCAACTCACGGGACTGGCTTTCTTCAAGCATCTCGCGGGAAACAAGGTTGCCCAAGCCCCGATTGCGTCGATTTTCTCGCTGGGCCTGAGCCAGACTTTCCTTGCGATCAGCTACCGTCGCTTGAGCTTGGCGCAAAGCCAGCTTGAATC
Organism: Pseudomonas taetrolens; assembly: GCF_900475285.1. NCBI lineage: Bacteria > Pseudomonadati > Pseudomonadota > Gammaproteobacteria > Pseudomonadales > Pseudomonadaceae > Pseudomonas > Pseudomonas taetrolens. The sequence continues at coordinate 4,736,126 of NZ_LS483370.1, forward strand.
GGTCCTGATCGATGATAAACAGCACCTGATCCCGAACGACAGGCTGGTTGTCCCGTACGTCTACTTGCTTGATCAGGCCCGATACATCAGGAGCTATTTGCACCACATTGGCGCGTATATGTCCGTCTCGCGTCCATGGCGAAAACATGTAATACATCGTCATGCGCCAGACCACGACGCAGGCAAACGCTACCACCAGTAAGGTGAGAACCACTCGGCCCAAGGTCAGTAAAGGTTTTTTCATGTCATCAGATATCGACTAAACGAATCCACAACGCCGAGAAGCAGAGCGTAGAGACCGACGTTGAACAAAGCCCGGTGCCAGACCAGGCGGTAAAAGTGCACGCGCGTAAGTAGCGCGTGAACCAGCAAAAAAAGGATGTACGTAATGCCCATCAGGACCAGCAAGGTGGGTAGAAAAACGCCACTGATATCTACCTCGCCGATCATAGCGGTGCTCCATCGATACTTTGGGACTGGGGCAGGTCACCCTGATCAACGATAAACTCCACACCCGGCAAGATTGCCAAACGCAAACCACTTAGGGCATGCAGCAAGTGCACCCGGGCGTCGCCTTCGTCTTGCAAGTCATGAACGTTCAATGCACGACGGGTGCGCTCCATCGTCATTTGCAAACCCATCGGCATTGGCAAACGCTCTCCTGCCTTGAGACAGGCCCTGAAGTATTCGCCCACTTCGTTGACGACTTGATCCAGCAACTGTTGCCGTTCTCCGCTGACACGTGGCGAGTAAGCGAGCAGATCCAGAAGGTTTAGAGCCACGCGCAGCTCTCGCAGCGCCGTACCCGTATCTTGTCCAGTCATCGCCAGACGCGGCAGGTGTTGCATCAGGCGGTCCAGCATTTGCGCCCCCATATGCCGATGATCGGCGAGAGTCGCGGGCTGAGTCAGTGTGACAATGTCGCGCCAGCTAAAACGCGTCAGGCGCTTTGCCGCCAGCTCGGCGCCGAACGGTCGGGCAATCAAGGTCCAAATGAAGGCAAACAACAGCCCGATAGGGCCGGCCAGGTTGGCGTTCATGAACATCATAAAGTCCGCGTCATAGGCACCTTGAATGCTGATAAACGACGCGGTGTTCACGATGGTCAGCAAGGTGCCCAAGTAAAAGCGCGGCTGCACAGTCAGCGTGCCGACACAGATAAACGGCACCGCAAAAGCCAGCACTAGCATAGGGAAGTCATGCAGGTTGGGCAGGATCACAAACAGGTACAAGCTGGCGAACACCACCGACAGCGAGGTCCAGAAAAAGAAACGGTAGATTTGTGGTGCCGGGTCATCCATCGCCGCAAAAAAACTACAGGCGACAGCAGCCAGAATCACCGCGCTGGCACCGTCAGTCCAGCCGAGCAAGATCCACAACACCGACGCAACAACGATCGCGGTCACGGTTGAAAACGCTGAGTAGAACATCAAGCCACGATCAAGAAACGGGGTCAGCCGGCCCAGCCGCCAGTGTCGATAAACTGCGCGCCAGACATCCTGACTCCCGGTCGATATGGCCTGCTGCAAGCTGCGGCAGTCTTGCCACAAATCAATCCACTCGCCCAATCGGTAAAGCACGTTGGAGAACACAAGCTGACGTCGGTCATCCAGCGCTTCGGCACTCGGTTGTAGCTGCTCCAGCTCATGGCGTAACGCTTTCCAGGACTCGACAGACGCGTCTGTTTTGGTGTTTTCGAGCCAGTCTCGTGTTTTCGCCAGCAGAGGCGTGATTTTCTCGACTCCTTCGGGAGTGCGACGCTCCAGGGCATATAACGCATCATCCAGCGCGTCGACGACAGGTAGCAGGTGGATCATCCTCCCACGCAACTCTTTGGTATTACGCACTGTTTGCGGTAGCGCACCTTCATGGGGAAGCTGGCCGATCATCATCTCCAGGCTGTTGAAGGTTGCCACCATTGAGGAGCGCAGACCGCTGACCTTGCCGGGTTCTACATCACGGGCCAGGAAGTGTTTACTGTAATTGGACGCATCATCGAACCACTTGGCTGCCGAAGCAACAAACACAGGGGCCAGACGACGCGGCCAGAACATGCTGCCCACCACTGCCGCGCAAACGATTCCCAGCATGATTTCTTCTGTCCGCGAGACTGCGATATCGAACACGTTCAGTGGGTTATCTACAATCGGCAAAGCGATCATCGGCATGGTGTAACCCGCGAGCATGAACACATAGCTGTTGGCAGTACGCAGGTGCAACGACAAAAACAGCAAAATACCCGTCCAGAGCGCGATCACCAGCACCAGAAGAAACGGTGTTTGCACAAACATCGGGACAAAAAATACGGCTGCGGCCGCACCTATCAATGTACCCAGAGCACGGTAGACGGCTTTGGAACTGGTAGGTCCAACGAAAGGGCTGGATACGATATAGACCGTAGCCATGGCCCAATAGGGACGAGGCATTTCCATCAACAGCGCGATGTACAACGCAATCATTGACGCTGCGAAAGTACGCAAGCCATAGAACCAGTCGCGGGCAGGCGGCACGCTGCTGAAAAAACCTTTCAAGAGGTTTCTCCATCACGCAATTGGCCAGCAGCCTCAAAGGCATTGATCACGCGCAACGCAGCTTGCTGGTCCTCCAGCGAGACACCGGCCAGAGCCGCGCGCCTCAGTTGTACAAGCTGAGCCTCGATCGATTGAGCCAATACTCGACCGGACTCGGTCAGACTCAAGGTCTTGGCCCTGCGATCACTGGCATCTGCACTACGTCGCACATAGCCCGCACTGCATAATTGATCGAGCAGGCGCACCAATGATGGACTTTCCATTCCGGCAGCATGGGCCACAGTCACTTGACGTACGCCCTCACCCAAGCGGCCGATAATCAGTAACGGCATGGCGCAGGCTTCGGAAATCCCGTAGTTGACCAACGTGGTCTGACAGACGCGTCGCCAATGGCGAGTCGCGACCACCATCCCGGTGCTGATGCTCATTTGCAGTAGATCAAGAGTGTCAGGCAAGAGGTATCACACAATGTTAGTTTGCTAACTATTAATTTTGCGCGGCCCAATGATCTCAGTCAAGTGTTGCAAATTAATTCTTAGCGCCTGTGATCGGTTTTGTGCGCAACATCAAATTCAATTGGTCGACTACCTCGGCCCAGTCAGCATCTTCAAGTATTTCCTCGCGTAAAAAATCTGCCTGGCTTGGGGTCCAGAAAAAAGCTTTGTCCAGCCTCAGGTCAGCTTTGAGTGGTGAATGGGAAGAGACGAACTTCTCGATGTCAGCAGGTTCGGCTGGCAACCCCAGCTGTTTGAACAGCGCTGGGAGACTATGGATAGGCGCTTGCATGGAGTGGACTCCCGTCAGGTTCATGGCCTTTTGAACGGCACATCCTTCCAATATAGTCGAGCCCGCGTATTACCGATGTGTATCGCTTAAGCTCCCCTGCATGGCAGGAGATTAGCCACTGGCAGATGAGAAAACTGGTACCGAAAAAACTAGTGGCTAGCTGCAATCACTCTGTACTCAGTCACGCTAAACTATGCGTAACAAGGTTTGACAGGGATTGAGTCAGTACCTAGCTTGAATTGGATCCAACCCAATATGCTGATTTTCTCCCGTGAGTAGTGCCGCCGTGGCCGCAAAACATAATCCTTTAAGCAATATCGAAGTACATGGCCCCATACCTGCCCATTTGGCCCGATCGACCATTGAAGAAGTCCTGCGCAGTGCCATTCTTGATGGTCGTCTGGCCTGCGGCACAGCTATTCGACAGCAGGCATTAGCGAGTTTGTTTGGCGTCAGCCGCATGCCTGTCCGCGAGGCATTACGTCAGCTTGAAGCTCAAGGCTTATTGAATGTCATACAACACAAGGGAGCCGTCGTAGCACCCTTGATCGAAGACAATTCGCTGGAAACCTATGAGCTGCGGCTATTACTCGAGGCCCAGGCCTTGCGCATGTCACTGCCGTTGTTGAGTGAAGTGGATTTTGAAGACGCTGCTGGCTATATCGAGGCGCTTGAAGTGGAAAAGGATTTCAGCAAAATCGGCACACTCAATCGACTTTTTCATCAGACGCTTTACCGCAAGGCGCCCAATAAAAAACTACTGGCATTAATTGAAACAGGCCTCATCGAAGAAGAGCGTTTTCTGCGCTTCAACCTTGAACAGATGAATCTGGGTAAATTGTGTCAGGACGATCATCGGGCATTGTTGCGTCATGCAAAAGCGAATGATGTTGAGTCGAGCGTCAAGGAGCTGGAACTCCATTTACAACGCGGGGTTCAGGCGATTACTTCCTTCCTCCACAGCCAGAAACAAAAACAGCCCGGTCGTTGAAACGACAGAGCTGTTAATGAATCAATGAGCGGCGTAAAGACGTTTGCGCGGACCACCTATCCGCGTATCAGATTTTGAAACTATCGACCAACTGTTTGAGGCGGCTGGCTTGCTGTGAGAGCGCATCGCAGTCTTTAAGGGTTTCGTTGAGATTCACCACACCTTGCTGATTGAGCAAATTGATCTGGTTAATGTCCACGTTGAGTGTTTCAACCACAGCCGTCTGTTCTTCCGTTGCGGCGGCAACTGACTGGTTCATCCCGTCAATTTCTTCAATACGCTGAGTCACGCTGATCAAACGGGCACCCGCCTGGTTCGCCACCTCAACACTTTCCTCACTGGAAGCCTGGCTGGCATTCATGGTGCTTACCGCTTCGCGAGAGCCCACTTGCAGCGAGGTGATCATTTTATGGATCTCTTCAGCCGACTCCTGAGTCCGGTGAGCGAGGTTGCGTACTTCGTCTGCCACCACTGCAAACCCTCGACCCGCTTCACCCGCACGCGCGGCCTCAATGGCCGCATTGAGGGCCAACAGGTTGGTTTGCTGAGAAATACCTTTGATAACATCCAGTATGTGGCCAATGTTATCGGTGCTGGCATTCAGGATCTCGATCTGGGCACAAGACAAACTGATCTTCTGCGAGAGCTCAGTCATGGCCTGGATGGTCAGCTCAACGACTTTACGGCCATCATCTGCCTGTTCGCTCGCGCCGCTCGCATGCTGTGATGCATCGGCGGCGTTACGGGCTATTTCCTGAGTAGCGGCTCCCAGCTCATTGATTGCTGCCGCAACACTGTTAGTGCGCGCACTTTGTTCGTCCGACCCTGCAATCGATGCATTGGACGAGGTCATCACACGCTGGGACAAGTCATGGACCTGACGAGTCGCGGAAGACACTTCGGAAATAGATGCGTGGATCCGTTCAACAAACTGGTTAAAGGCCCCAGCCAAATCACCAAACTCGTCCTTACTTTCAATCGCCAAGCGACGCGTCAGGTCCCCTTCACCCTGGGCAATGTCATGCATGGCCCGACTCATGGTGTTCAATGGGCGCATCAATACTTGGATTAACAAACCAAGCAATGCCGCAATCGCTGCTACAGCAACCAACATTGCGATGACTGCAGATGTCCGAAATTTAGACAGCGGTGCATAGGCCTTTTTCTTGTCCAGCGATTGACCGATATACCAATCGGCCGATGGCAAACCTGTCACTGGCGTAAAGGACATAATCCTCTCATTACCATTAAGCGTTACATCCTGAATCCCTCTCTCAACACGCAGGGAACTGGATGGATAAATATCCTTCAGGTTCTTCATGACCTGATCTTTATCAGGGCTGACGATGACCTGGCCATCGCCACTGACCAAAAATGCGTACCCCAACCCACCCGAATCAACAGAGTTGATAATGCTGACCAGGCTGTCCAGGCTCAGGTCACCACCCGCCACACCCAATAGTTGGCCGTCTTTCTTGACCGGCATGGCAATCGTCACAATCAAACCACCTACGGCAGCCATGTAAGGCGGTGTCAGCATGGTCTGACCCGCACTCACAGCTTGCTTGTACCAAGGTCTCTGACGAGGGTCATATCCTTCAGGCATTTTAGCGTCGGGTCGCTGGGTAAATACGCCATTGACCTGACCCACGTATGTGAACTGGAAGTTCGAGGTGAATGCCGGTTGGTCGATCAGTCCCGGCAAATCAGCTTCGCTGCCCTGATGAGCCACGTTCTGCGCAAGGCTTTCCAATATCAGAATACGACCACCCAACCAATTCTGAACGCTGCTGGCAGTCAGGTTGCCCGCTTGCTCCACCGACGACTCGATATTCTGCTTGATGGTATTTCGCTGCAGATAGTCGTTGTACAAAGTGAACAACGCGAACGCCAGAACCACGACGCCTGAAGCCGCCAGAAGAATTTTATGACTGAACTTGAGATTCATTGCATGGGACTTCTTATGCCAAAAGGAGGGATGCTTACGAAGGCGGCATTTCATATGTCAGCGCAGACATTTTTTCGAAGCCCTGCTACGAAATGCACACATTGTTCAACAGGCTGTCGGCAGCAATTACGGAAAAATTAGCCGCTTGTAACGACAATTAGTTTAATCCGACGAAAGCAGAGGTCTGGTGGCAGTAGCGTGATTCTTTGGGATAAAAGCCGAAGCTAGAGGGGGGGAGGTTGAGAAGCTTATGGCACGCAAAAACAAAACCCCTGTCTGCGTAAGCAGACAGGGGTTTCGGAATTCAATCTTGACGATGACCTACTCTCACATGGGGAAACCCCACACTACCATCGGCGATGCATCGTTTCACTGCTGAGTTCGGGATGGGATCAGGTGGTTCCAATGCTCTATGGTCGTCAAGAAATTCTGTGACAGATCCGTTAGTAAAAACGTGTCTGTGAAAACTTGGGACTTCTATAAAAACAAAATCCCCGTCTGCGCGAGCAGACAGGGATTTTGGAATTTAATCTTGACGATGACCTACTCTCACATGGGGAAACCCCACACTACCATCGGCGATGCATCGTTTCACTGCTGAGTTCGGGATGGGATCAGGTGGTTCCAATGCTCTATGGTCGTCAAGAAATTCGGTAGCCAGGTCGTTTACCTTTCGGTTCACGCTCCAGCGAATGGGTATGTAATAGAGTCGGTGTTTTGTGAATTGCAAACTTTCGGTTTGTATCGTCTTCACACACCGCAATCTGGTGCTCTTTCGAGTCAGCAAATTGCTTGGGTGTTATATGGTCAAGCCTCACGGGCAATTAGTATTGGTTAGCTCAACGCCTCACAGCGCTTACACACCCAACCTATCAACGTCGTAGTCTTCGACGGCCCTTTAGGGAACTCAAGGTTCCAGTGAGATCTCATCTTGAGGCAAGTTTCCCGCTTAGATGCTTTCAGCGGTTATCTTTCCCGAACATAGCTACCCGGCAATGCCACTGGCGTGACAACCGGAACACCAGAGGTTCGTCCACTCCGGTCCTCTCGTACTAGGAGCAGCCCCTCTCAAATCTCAAACGTCCACGGCAGATAGGGACCGAACTGTCTCACGACGTTCTAAACCCAGCTCGCGTACCACTTTAAATGGCGAACAGCCATACCCTTGGGACCGGCTTCAGCCCCAGGATGTGATGAGCCGACATCGAGGTGCCAAACACCGCCGTCGATATGAACTCTTGGGCGGTATCAGCCTGTTATCCCCGGAGTACCTTTTATCCGTTGAGCGATGGCCCTTCCATACAGAACCACCGGATCACTAAGACCTACTTTCGTACCTGCTCGACGTGTCTGTCTCGCAGTCAAGCGCGCTTTTGCCTTTATACTCTACGACCGATTTCCGACCGGTCTGAGCGCACCTTCGTACTCCTCCGTTACTCTTTAGGAGGAGACCGCCCCAGTCAAACTACCCACCATACACTGTCCTCGATCCGGATAACGGACCTGAGTTAGAACCTCAAAGTTGCCAGGGTGGTATTTCAAGGTTGGCTCCACGCAGACTGGCGTCCACGCTTCAAAGCCTCCCACCTATCCTACACAAGCAAATTCAAAGTCCAGTGCAAAGCTATAGTAAAGGTTCACGGGGTCTTTCCGTCTAGCCGCGGATACACTGCATCTTCACAGCGATTTCAATTTCACTGAGTCTCGGGTGGAGACAGCGCCGCCATCGTTACGCCATTCGTGCAGGTCGGAACTTACCCGACAAGGAATTTCGCTACCTTAGGACCGTTATAGTTACGGCCGCCGTTTACCGGGGCTTCGATCAAGAGCTTCGCGTTAGCTAACCCCATCAATTAACCTTCCGGCACCGGGCAGGCGTCACACCCTATACGTCCACTTTCGTGTTTGCAGAGTGCTGTGTTTTTAATAAACAGTCGCAGCGGCCTGGTATCTTCGACCGGCGTGGGCTTACGCAGTAAATGCTTCACCCTCACCGGCGCACCTTCTCCCGAAGTTACGGTGCCATTTTGCCTAGTTCCTTCACCCGAGTTCTCTCAAGCGCCTTGGTATTCTCTACCCAACCACCTGTGTCGGTTTGGGGTACGGTTCCTGGTTACCTGAAGCTTAGAAGCTTTTCTTGGAAGCATGGCATCAACCACTTCGTGTTCTAAAAGAACACTCGTCATCAGCTCTCGGCCTTGGAATCCCGGATTTACCTAAGATTCCAGCCTACCACCTTAAACTTGGACAACCAACGCCAAGCTGGCCTAGCCTTCTCCGTCCCTCCATCGCAATAACCAGAAGTACAGGAATATTAACCTGTTTTCCATCGACTACGCTTTTCAGCCTCGCCTTAGGGACCGACTAACCCTGCGTCGATTAACGTTGCGCAGGAAACCTTGGTCTTTCGGCGTGGGTGTTTTTCACACCCATTATCGTTACTCATGTCAGCATTCGCACTTCTGATACCTCCAGCAAGCTTCTCAACTCACCTTCACAGGCTTACAGAACGCTCCTCTACCGCATCACCTAAGTGATACCCGTAGCTTCGGTGTATGGTTTGAGCCCCGTTAAATCTTCCGCGCAGGCCGACTCGACTAGTGAGCTATTACGCTTTCT